>CAVRGY010000007.1:0-384968 GCA_963720825.1 uncultured Chloroflexia bacterium
AACAGAACTAACGGGGCGGCGGTAGTTGTCATGGTCCATGACCTACGAAGCGCCAGCAGGAAGGACTCGGGCACCCATCTGGGCAGGTCGACGGCATCGCGCCGCCCCACTCGCGCGGGGCGCGGAGTGATGGCGCCGGTGGCCGCGGCGCCGTCGTTCGCGGGTCTCGGTGACCTCCCGCTGCGCGAACTCATCGAGGAGTACACGGCCGCGCTCGAAGTCGCGGGCCGCAGCCGCCGCACGATCGACTGGTACCGCGCGTACCTCGACGACTTCGCAGGGTTCGCGGCGCGTGACGGCGAGGCAGCAGCCCTGCGCCACCTGTCGCCCGTGACCGCTCGACGCTGGCTGCTCGCGGCCCAGGCCGCGAGGCTCCGGCCCCTCGCGCCGAACTCGGTCGCCGGACGCGTCCGCACGCTGCGCGCGTTCGGCCACTGGCTGCAGCGGGAGCTCGGGCTGGGCGCGGACCCCCTCGCGGGGCTCTCGCCGCCCAGGGTTCCGGACGTCCTGGTCCCGAGTCTCACCGCCGCGCAGATGCGGGCGCTGCTGGCCGCGGTCGACGGCGGCTCCGAGGCCGTGGTCCGCGACCGGGCGATCGTGCTCCTGCTGCTCGACACGGGCATCCGGCTGGGCGAGCTCGTGTCCCTCTCGGTCGGGGACGTCGACCTCATTGAAGGGCGCTGCCGCGTCATGGGCAAGGGGTCGAGGGAGCGGGTGGTCCCGCTCGGCGGCCGGGCGCGGCGCGCCGTCCGGATGTCGCTCGTTGCCCGCGGGCCACTATCTGCAGACGATCCGCTGTTCGTCGGGCGTCGAGGGGCCCGCCTGACGCCGCGGGCCGTCCAGCTGCTCGTCCGGCGCCTCGGCCGCGCGTCCGGGTTCTCCGGGCGCTGCTCGCCGCACGTCCTCCGCCACAGCTTCGCGCGGGCGTTCCTGACCAACGGGGGCGACGTCTTCTCGCTCCAGCGCATCCTCGGCCACAGCCCGGCGTCGCTGCAGGTGACGCGCCGCTATGTCCGGCTGCTCGACGATGACCTCCGCGCCGTGCACCGGCGGGTCTCGCCTGTCGACCGCCTCTAGAAGCGGCGGCGCACGGGTGCCGATGCCGGCTCGCCTGACGCCGGACCATCGCCGCGCTGCGCCCCGCGCACCCTCGGCCGTCACGCCGTGCGGCCCCGCGCCAGCCGGTCGGCCGGCGAGGCGGCCCGGTGCCTCGCGACGAGATCGGCCTCGGTCAGGCTGACGTAGCGGCGGACCATGTCGAGCGTGGTGTGGCCCAGGATCTGCTGCAGGCTGAAGACGTCGCCGCCGTTGACGAGGAAGCTGCGGGCGAACGTGTGGCGGAAGGTGTGGGGGCTGCACCGGGTGCCGACCCCGGCGCGCCGCCCGAGATCCGCGATCGCCCTCTGGAGGGTGCGCCTCTGGATCGGCCCCCCGCGCGCGCCGACGAAGAGCGCGTCGCCCGGGCGGGCGGCGCCGCGCCCCGCGACGTAGCGTACGACCGCCCGGCGGGCGGTGGCGCCGACGGGCACGATCCGCTCCCTCGAGCCCTTGCCCATGACCCGGACCGTCCCGTCGGGCCGCAGGTCGCCGACCCGGAGCTGCTGCGCCTCGGCGAGCCGCAGCCCGGTGTCGAGCAGGAGCAGGACGATGGCGCGCTCGCGGGGCTCGGCGAGGGCGAGCATCCGCTGCAGCTCGGCATCGGTGAAGGGGGCGATGAGCCGGCGCGGGACGCGCGGCCGCCGGAGCGCCCGGAAGCCGGCGGCCTCGCCCAGCTCCTCGGCCGCGCACCAGTTGCCGAACGCCTTGAGGCCGCGGACGTAGCCGGCGATCGACTCGGGGGAGAGCGTCTCGCGCAGCTCGAGCAGCCAGGCGCGCAGCTCGGGCGCCCCGACGCCGTCGAGCGGCCGGCCGGGGCCGAGCCGGCGCACGGCGCGGCCGGTGATCATCCGGTACCACTCGACCGTGTTCGGCGACGCGCCCTCGGCGGCCTTTGCCGCGAGGAACAGATCGACCGCGGTGCCGAGCCCAACGGCGAGCGGATCGCCGCCTGAGAAGTGATCAGGGGCAACAGAATCAAGCGAAGCGCGCCGATTCCTACGTGAATCAGGCGAACGAACGGGGTAGGAGTCAGGCGTACTAGCCATCGAGCGGCCTCCTCGGCGTGGCGTCCGAGGAGGGTCGAAACCACAACATCTGGTGGTCATGCCGCGTTGGCTGTACCACAGGTTGTGTGTTGGCTGGCGCGCCAGGATTCGAACCTGGAACCCCCTGATCCAGAGTCAGGTGCCATACCGTTAGGCCACGCGCCAGCGACCGCGCGCATTCTACCGCACTCGCCGAATGCTTCCGGGGTCGAGCCCTCCCGCGTCGACTGCCTCACCGAGCACGACGGTCAGCTGCTCCCACTCGACCAGGAACGCGTCGTGCCCCTTGGTCGAGTCCAGCTCTCGATACCGGGCGTCGACGCCGGCCGTCGTGGCATCAGCGACGAGCGCCCGGACCTGGTCCGGTCCGTACAGGATGTCGCCGCCGACGGCGAGTCCGGTCAACAGCGTCCCGGCGCTCGCCAGCGCCCGCAGCGCCGCCACGGCTCCGCCGCGACCGCGGCCGATGTCGTGCCCGTCCATGATCCGGACCAGCGTGCGATAGGTGTCGGGATCGAACCGGTCGACCAGCCTGGCGCCCTGGTGGTCGAGGTAGGACGCGATCGAGAACCGGCCGTCCTCCTCCTGCTGTCGCGCGAACCGCAGGTCGAAGTCGGCCTCCGAGCGATAGGTCGTCATCGCCAGCTGGCGCGCGAAGCTCAGGCCGTCGATGCCGAAGCGGTCCACGAGCCCGACCTGGATGTGGTTCCAGGCGAGCGCGAGGCCGGTGGTCGCCGCCGGCGCCGCGATGGGCACGACATGGTCAACGTGGTCCGGGCGCTCCAGCGCGACCTCGAGCGCGATCATCCCGCCGAGCGAGCCGCCCGTGACGAGCGCGAACCGCTCGATGCCGAGCTCGCCGGCCAGCGCCCACAGGGCGCGGGCCTCGTCGCGAGCGGAGACGACCGGAAAGGATGTCCCCCATGGCGCTCCGGTCGCGGGGTCGATGGACGTCGGCCCGGTGGATCCGTAGCGACCGCCGAGCAGGTTGGCGCACAGGACGCCGACCCGTGTCGTGTCGAATGCGCGGCCGGGGCCGATGAGCGGCGCCCACCAGTCGCCGGCCGCGTCGGCGGAGCCGGTGAGTGCGTGGATCACGAGGACCTGCGGGGCGTCCGGCCCCGGCCCGTCGTGGCGATAGGCGAGTGTGACCGACGGCAGGCGGGCGCCGGCCTCGAGCTCGAACGCTCCGATGTCCACCGCCCGAAGCCGCCCCGACCCCAGCTGGGGTGGTGCGACGGCCCGTGTCGTGGGCGTGGCCCCCGGAGCGCGCGGACGCCCCGGAGATCGCGTGCTGGTTGGTGCCATGGCGCTCAGGCCGTGGTGGCGAGCTCGCGGTCGGCCGTCGGGTCGGTCGCGGCACGGAGGGCCTGGTCGAGGTCGGCCAGGATGTCGTCGATGTGCTCGATGCCCACCGACAGGCGGATCAGGTCGGGCGTGACACCGGTGTCGGCCTGCTCCTCGGTGGTGAGCTGCTGGTGGGTGGTCGAAGCGGGGTGGATGATCAGGCTCTTCGCGTCGCCCACGTTGGCCAGCAGGCTGAACAGCTTGACGCTGTCGATCAGCCGCCGGCCGGCGTCGGCGCCGCCCTTGATCCCGAACGTGACGAGGCCGCCGAAGCCGCCCGAGAGGACACGCGTGGCGACCTCGTGCGAGGGATGCGACGCGAGACCCGGGTAGCCCACCCACTCGATCTCGGGGCGATCCTGGAGCCACTGCGCAACCGCCAGCGCGTTCTGGCTGTGACGCTCGATCCGGACCGGCAGCGTCTCGAGCCCCTGGATGAGCTGCCAGGCGTTGAACGGCGACAGGGCGGGGCCCAGGTCGCGCAGCCCCTGGACGCGCAGCTTGATGATGAACGCCAGCGGCCCGAACGCCTCGGTGTACGACACGCCGTGGTACGACGGATCGGGATCGACGAAGTCCGTGCGGAACCTCGGCGATGCCGCCCAGTCGAAGCGCCCCGAGTCGACGACGACGCCGCCGATGACGGTGCCGTGGCCGCCGATCCACTTTGTCGCCGAGTGGACGATGATGTCGGCACCCTGGTCGAATGGGCGGGCCAGCAGCGGCGCGCACGTGTTGTCGACGATGACCGGCACGCCGCCGGCATGGGCGAGGTCGGAGATGGCGCGGATGTCGGCGACATCCAGCCGCGGATTGCCGATGGTCTCGAGGTAGACGGCCTTGGTGCGCTCGTCGATCGCCGCGGCGAACTGCTCCGGCTTCGAGCATTCGACGAACTTCACCGTGATGCCCAGCTTGGGCAGCGTGTAGTGGAACAGGTTGTACGTGCCGCCATACAGACTGGCGCTGCTTACGATGTTGTCGCCTGCGCTGGCCACGTTGAGGATCGTGAGCGTCTCGGCGGCCTGGCCCGATGCCAGGCCGAGGGCGCCGACGCCGCCCTCGAGCGCGGCGACGCGCTCCTCGAACACGCCGGTGGTGGGGTTCATGATCCGGGTGTAGATGTTCCCGAACTCCTGGAGCCCGAACAGGCGCGCCGCGTGTGCGGCATCGTCGAACACGTACGACGTGGTCGCGTAGATCGGCACGGCGCGCGAGTTGGTGGTCGGGTCCGGGACCTGGCCGGCGTGGAGCGCCTTGGTCTCTGCGTGCAGGTTGGGAAGGGCGTTGGGATCGAAGCTCATTGCGGGTCTCTCCGGTTCGATCGGCGGGTGGGGGATGCGTCGAGGGGCCCCAGAAGGGTCGAGCTCGGCGGCTACCCGTCGTGTATGCCGGAGAAACAAAAGAGCCACGAACCCTTCGGTTCGCGGCCCCGGGACCTCAGCTCCGAGATCCCGCTGTCACTCGCTGACGTTCAGCGCGGGATTGCTCGGCGCCCATCCTCCGCACGGCGGGGCCGCCCACGCATACACATCGACCAGGAAACGGTGGTGTGACTCATCAGGCTCCGGAGGATGGGACAACGGGTGGGGTCGCGTCAACCCCCGGCCGCCGTCGCAACCAAAACGCAACGGACGGACGTTGCCACATCACCGTGCATCCACGCCACGGACGCCGCTCACGGGGGCCACGCGCCGCACGTCCGCGTCGTGACTGGAGCGCGCGCGCCGCGGGCTGACGGCGGCTGAACGAGGATCGCCCGCCGGGGTGCCGGCGGGCGATCAGGTCGCGAGTGCGGAAGCGGCTCAGCCGCTGGTGCCGGTGCTCGGTGCGGGCGTGGCCTTCGGGCCTCCGAACAACCCGCCGCCGCCAATGCGGCCGGGGCCGCGGCCGCCGAGCAGGCCGCGACGCAGGCCACGGAGCTCATCGACCGTGATCTTGCCGTCATCCAGGATGCCGGTCAGCTTCCGGATGGGGCTGTCGGCGGGCAGCTGATCGAGCTCATCCTGCGTAATGACGCCGTCGGACAGGAAGTCCTTGAGCTGCTGGCGTTCCTGCTGCCGGAGCGTCCGGCGCGCGGTTCGCTCGGTCGCCAGCGCATCGAGGATGGCGGCCTTCTGTGCGGCCGTGATCGTGCCCTTGGTGACCAGCCCGTCGAGCACCTCGGACAGGAGCGAATCCTTGGCGACCGGCGCGGGTGCGGTCGAGGCGGCCGGCGTCGGCGTGGCGTCCGCGGCCGGGATGACGGTGTCGGTCCCGGCCGGCGCGGGGGAGCCGGTCGCAGCGAACACCGCGCCGGCGGCGCTCACGACGAGCAGCGCTGCGACGGGGAGCACGAGAGTCTTGCTGAGCTTCACGCGTTGATGCCTCCGGCTATTGGCGTGCCGCGTGGATCTCGCTGCGGCGCGCTGATCAGATGGTCGTGGCGTCCGCTGAAACCAGGCCGGGGACGGGCTGTGATGTTGCTGTGAGCGGGAGGCGGACCACGAAGGTGGCGCCGCCGGCGGGCGTCGGCTCATGCCACAGCTCGCCGCCGTGCGCAGCGACGATCGAGGTCGCGATCGAGAGGCCAAGGCCGGTCCCGCCGCTGTCGCGGGCGCGGCCGGGATCAGCCCGGTAGAAGCGGTCGAACACGCGGGCGCCGTGGACGGGATCCACGCCCGGTCCTCGGTCGGCGACGCGGAGCTCCGCGAACCCGACGTCGCGCTTGACGGCGATCTCGACGCGCGCGGTCTGCGGGGTGTGGACGCGCACGTTGGCGAGCAGGTTGCCGACCACCTGTCGCAGCCGGTCCTCGTCGCCGGTGACGAGGACGTCCGGCTCGATCGCGGCATCGATCGGGCGCTCCGGTTCGAGCGCGCGCGCGTCGGCGACGGCGTCCTCGACGATCCGGGTCAGGCTCACCGGATCGCGGCGGAGCGGCCGGCCCTGGTCGAGCCGCGCGAGCAGCAGCAGGTCGTCAACCAGGGTGCTCATCCGCCGGCCTTCGGTGCCGATGCGGTCCATCGCGATCCCGAGGGCCGCCGGATCGCCCAGGCCGCCGGCGTGGTACAGGTCCGCGTAGCCGAGGATGGCCGTCAACGGCGTCCGCAGCTCATGCGATGCGTCGGCGACGAAGCGACGTAGCTGGACCTCCGAGCCGGCCTTGGCGTCCAGGGCGGCCTCCTGCTCCGCGAAGCTCGTTTCGATCTGGTCGAGCATCGCGTCGAACGCCGTTCCCAGGCGCCCCACCTCCGTATCGTCGTGGGGGATCCCCGCCCGATGGGACAGGTCGCCGGCGGTGATCTGCCCGGCCGTGCGGGAGATCCGCTCGAGCGGTAGCAGGCCGCGACGGACGACGACCCAGGCGACGGCCAGCAGCGCCACCATGGCCAGCGCGCCCACCAGGACCAGGCTGCGGGCGAGCGTCTGGACCGCATCCTCGACGCCGGTGAGCGGGGCGGCGACGGCGAACACGAGGTTCGCACGACCGTGCTCGATGATCACGCGGTAGCGCGCGGTGCCGTCCTGGGCCGGGAGCTCGATCACCCTGTCAAAGGCGGTGAGTGGGATTCCAGCGGGATACACGGGCATCGCGGGCAGCGGATCCGGGCTGCTGGCGAACCCGGATGGAAGTGATTGCACGATTCGCCCCTGGCGGTCCAGCCGCATCAGCGCCAGCCGGCGTCCGGTCAGGTCGTCGGTCGCGAGGGTGGCGGCGATCCGCTCGAGGCGGTTGACGTCGGTGCCCACCGACCGCACCTCGCGGTCCACCTGGTCCACCAGCGACGCTCGCGTGAGGCCCACGACCAGCGCCCCGGCGGCGACCAGCACCACGGCCAGCATCAGGCCCAGCGACACCAGCAGCCGGGTGCGCAGGGTCACGGCCGGGCCCCGTCGTCGCGACGAAGCGCGGTCGAAGCGGACGGGCCGGTCACGACGGGTCGGCCTCGGCGCGCAGCACGTAGCCGAACCCGCGGACCGTCTGGAGCAGCCTCGGCTGCGGGTCGTCCAGCTTCCGGCGGAGGTAGCTGACGTACGTCTCCACGACGTTGTCCTCGCCGTTGAAGTCGTACTGCCAGACGTGGTCGAGGATCTGCTGCTTGGACAGCACCCGCTCCGGGTTGAGCAGGAAGTAGCGGAGCAGGCGGAACTCGGTCGGGGAGAGCGCGACCTCACGGCCCGCCCGCCAGACCTGGTGGCGGTCTTCGTCCATCTCGAGGTCGCGGTAGCGCAGCCGGACGGCCTCGGCGTCACCGCCCCGCACCCGCCGCAGGAGCGCTCCGATCCGGAGCGTCAGCTCCTCGAGCGAGAATGGCTTGGTCACGTAGTCGTCGCCACCGCGGACGAACCCGGTGACCCGGTCGTCCTCCGTGTCGCGCGCGGACAGGAAGATCACCGGCACGAAGTCGCGCGCGGCCCGCAGCCGGCGGCAGACCTCGAAGCCGTCGATGTCCGGGAGCATCACGTCGAGCACGACCAGGTCCGGGGCCCCGGAGGCGGCGGCCTCGAGCGCTGCCAGACCCGTCGCCGCCGTGGTGACCTGGTAGCCCATGTAGCGCAGGGCCGTGGCGAGGAGGTCGGTGATCGCCGGCTCGTCGTCGACGACGAGCACATGCGCGGACGCGGCGTGCATGCGGCCAGTTCACCTCACGATACTGAGAGGTTGCTGTGAGTTTGCCGGGAACCGGCGGCGAGTGAGCTGGCCCGGCGCGGTCAGGGGCGGTGGGCGCGGCGCGGGCCGTGCACCCCCGCCCCGACGACTCCGGGGCATCAATTTCGGCTTGTTGTGGTCGCAGCATCTCCCACGAGGCATCGATTGAACGGTGAGCGGTCTGGATCGGGGCTTGTCTCCGGCGTTGTGATGCCCGATTCGCATCACGAGGACGGGCGCGGAGGGTTTCTGACGCCCAGGGGGCATCAGCGCCCGGGACCCCGGAGCGGACGACGTGCCCCGGATCGCCGTCGGAGGGCACCGCGCGACCACGACGGCGCGGGGCGTACCGCGCGACCGGAGCCGGCGCATCGCACGGCCCGCCTATCATCGGCGCCATGAGCGAGACATCCTTCCGCGCCTACGTCGTCGACAAGCCGGCTGGCGGGTCATTCACCCGCGGTCTCCGGGAGCTGTCCACGTCGGACCTGCCGCCGGGTGAGGTGACCGTTCGGGTGACGTGGTCCAGCGTCAACTTCAAGGACGGTCTCGCCGCTCGCGAAGACGGGCGGGTGGCGCGCTCATACCCGCTCGTGCCCGGGATCGACCTCGCGGGCGAGATCGCGGCCTCGGACGATCCAGCATTCCCGGCGGGGATGCCCGTGCTCGCCAACGGGTACGAGATCGGGACTGCACGCCACGGCGGCTACGGGGATCTCGCCCGCATCCCGTCGAGCTGGGTCGTGCCGCTCCCTGATGCGTTGACCGCACGCGATGCGATGGCCATCGGCACGGCCGGGTTCACGG
Source organism: uncultured Chloroflexia bacterium (assembly GCA_963720825.1). Classification (GTDB taxonomy): domain Bacteria; phylum Chloroflexota; class Limnocylindria; order Limnocylindrales; family CSP1-4; genus CAIXZV01. The sequence goes on from CAVRGY010000007.1 coordinate 8,932, forward strand.
CGGCGATGAGCGTGGCGGCGCTCGAGGATCATGGTCTCCACGCCGGCGACGGTCCGGTGCTGGTGACGGGCGCCTCGGGTGGCGTGGGATCGATGGCGATCGCGATCCTCGCGTCGCGCGGCCACGAGGTCTGGGCCGCGACCGGCAAGGCCGACGAGCACGATCGGCTGCGGAGCCTGGGCGCGGCCGGGTTCCTGACCCGCGACGAGGTGACGGCTCCGGGACGCCCTCTCGAGTCCGCCCGGTGGGCGGGGGCCGTCGACACGGTGGGCTCGGCGACGCTGCCCTACGTGCTCCGCACGCTCCGCATCGGTGCGGCGGTCGCGTCATCGGGCAACGCCAGCGGGGCAGAGCTCTCCACCACGGTGTTCCCGTTCATCCTGCGCGGCGTGTCGCTGCTGGGGATGGACTCGGCGAACATGGCGATCGGGCCCCGGCGCGCGCTCTGGAGCCGTCTGGCCACCGACCTGCGCCCGAGCGGTATTGATGACGGCATCACCGAGGTGAATCTGGAGACGCTCGAACCGGCGCTGGACGCGATCGTGGCCGGCCAGGCACGCGGCCGCTGGGTGGTCCGCGTCTCGGCCTAGCGACCCGAGGGCGCGTCGAGCTCGCCCCGAACCTGCGCGATCGCCCGCTCGAGCGGCTCGCGCGCAGCGTCCGAAGGGTACGGCGCGGCGGCGATCGCCGCCTCGAGATCCAGCTCCCCGGCGGCAACCTGCCGGGCGAGCGCCGCGATGCTCCGGAACGCGTCCAGCGAGGTCTCGACAAACCCACGGCCCGCGTGGCCGCCGTGGCCGGGCACGACGACGGTCCGGTCGCCGACCAGCTCGAGCAACCGGGCCCCGGTGGCCGGCCACTCCATCGGGTAGCCGTCGCCGAAGTACGGTGCCGCACCGTTCTCGAGCAGGTCACCCACGCACACCACGTCGGCGTCCGGGACCCGGATCACGATGTCGTTGTCGGTGTGCCCGCGACCGAGGTAGCTGAGCTGAACCTCGCGACGCCCGATCTCGACCGTCGCGCGCTCCACGAACGTGCGGTCAGGCGGATCGAGCTCGACCTCGGCCAGCTCGGCGGCCATCTCCGGGATCTCGGCGCTGATCGCGGCCCGGTGCGCATCACCGAGCTGTTCGATCATCGTCACGCATCGCTCGTGGCCCCAGATCGGCACCGGCCGGAACACCCGGTTGCCGAACACGTGGTCGTAGTGGCCGTGCGTGTTGACGACCACGCTGACCCGCGGCGTGCCCAGCGCCCGCAGGTCGTCGATGATCTCTCGCGCCTGGCCGTACGTCGACCGGGTATCGACGAGCAGCGCCTCCCCGCCATCGACGACCGCCACGATGTTCTGGTCGTAGAACCGGTAGCGGCGGACAAACACGCGGTCGCCGATCTCCGTCCAATGGTCTGCCATCGGCGGATCGTAGCGGCGGCGCGCGGGACGGTCTACGCTGGACGTCGGAGGTGCGAGCCACCAATGACGACGATCCCTGAGCTCACGGTGAGCCCGAGTGACCCCAGTGAGGCCACCGCGCGGATGCCGGACGGCACGATCCTGCGTACCCTCGTGTGGAGGACGGACGAGGCGCCGTGGGCGCAGGCGCTCGTGGTCCACGGCCTGGGCGAGCACGGCGGACGCTACGGGCCGGTGGCTCGGGCGCTGACCGCCGACGGCATCGAGGTGCACGCCTACGACCATCGCGGTTTCGGCGGATCGGCCGGACCGCGCGCGTACGTCGACCGCTGGAGCCAGTACCACGACGATCTCGAGGCCCGGATCGGCACACTTCGCGATGCCCGGCCCGAGCTGCCGCTGATCCTGTACGGGCACTCGATGGGCGGGCTGGTCGCGCTGGGGTACGTCCTCGGCGACACGCCGCGCGTGCTGCCGGACCTGCTCGTGCTGTCGGCGCCCGGGATCGATTCCAGCATCCCGGCCTGGCGGCGCCGGCTGGCCGCGCTGCTGACCAACATCGTGCCCCGGATGCGCCTCGCCAACGACCTGGCGGAGGACGGCCTGTCGCGCGATCCGGAGGTCCGGGCGGTTGCCGACGCCGATCCGCTGTGCCAGTCGACGTCGACCATCCGTCTCGGCGCCGAGGCGTTCGCGGAGCAGGATCGGGTGAAGGAAGCGGTGCGAGGCCTTCGGGCGATGCCCGTGCCGACCTACGTGTTCCACGGCTCGGCGGACCCGATCGTCCCGGTGGCCGCGAGCGAGGGTCTCGAGGGCATCGACGGAGTCACCCGCCGCGTCCACGATGGCCTGCGCCACGAGTGCCACCACGAGCCGGAGCACGAGGACGTCCTTGCCGAGGTCGTCGCGTGGATCCGCGCCAATGCGCCGGCGCGTGACGAGCCTGAGGGTGACGCGCCTGCGGGCGGCGCGCCTGCGGGGGTCGCGGCGACGGCGGTGTAGACTGCGGCGACAACTGAACATTCGCCTCCGGGGAGCGCCCAGCGCGCTGAGAGTGTGGCTTTGCCACAGACCCGCGGAACCTGATCCGGTTCGTACCGGTGTAGGAAGCAGGCCCGCACGCGTCGACGCCGTCCCCGGTCCCCGGGGGCGGTGAATTCATGCCAGGAGGCACCGACGCGACCGTGATGACCAGAAATCGCACCCGTGACAGCGGCATCCTGCCGTTCGCCCTCGCGGCTGCCCTCGCCTTCGCCGGGTGCGGCTCGACCGGTCCGACTGGATCGCCTGGTGGCTCGGCGACCGCCGCGCCGCCGTCCGCCGCGGCGAGCACGACCGGCCAGCCCGCCACCAACACACCGGCGACGCCCGTCCGGCTTGCCCTGGACTGGACGCCCAACACCAACCACCTTGGCTTCTACGTCGCGCAGGCGAACGGCTGGTACGCGGACGCGGGCGTCGAGCTCGACGTGCTGCCGTACGGTGGCACCGCGCCCGAGGCGATCCTTGCCGCACACCAGGCCGAATGCGGGATCAGCTTCCAGGACGCGCTGACGTTCGCGGCGGCGGCCGGAGCCCGGATCGTGTCCACGATGGCGATCCTCCAGCACACCGCCCAGGACATCGCGGTCCTCGCATCGTCCGACATCAACCGACCGCGCGACCTCGACGGCAGGACCTACGCCGGCTTCGGGTATCCCAACGAGGTGCCGACGCTGCAGTCGGTGATCCGCGCCGACGGTGGTACGGGGACCTTCGACACCGTGACGCTCGAGACGGCCGCATACGAGGCGCTGTACGCGAAGCGAGCCGATTTCGTGATCTCGTTCAGCGCCTGGGAAGGGATCGAGGCGGCGGAGCGGGGGATCGCCCTGCGCACCTTCGAGTTCGCGGATTACGGCTTCCCCGACTTCTACCAGGTCGTCCTGGCGTGCGACGCCGAGTGGCTCGCGCGCGACCCGGTGACCGCGAAGGCATTCATCGGCGCAACCGCCCGTGGGTTCGCGTTCGCGGCAGACGATCCGGCGGCGGCGGCCGACCTGCTCATCGCCCAGAACCCGGGCGTGTTCGACGCAAACCCCGCCCTGCCGCGGGAGAGCGCGCAGTACATGGCGGACAAGGGTCTGCTCGTCGACGAGGCGGGCAAGGTCGGGACGCAGACCCTGGCGAAGTGGGAAGGCTACTCGGGGTTCCTCTACGACCAGGGCCTGCTGACCGACGCATCCGGTGCGCCCCTCGTCGCCCCGCCGGACTACGGCGCCCTGTTCACCAACGACTTCCTGCCGTGAGACGCCGGCTCCGGGCCGCGAGCCGCGGCCCGCGATGAGGTCGCGCGCCGCGCCCCTCGCCCTGGTCGTCGTGCTGCTGGCCGCGTGGGAGGCATACGTCCGGCTCGCCGGGGTGAGCCCGGTCGTGCTGCCGGGTCCGGTGCAGATCCTCGACGCGCTGTGGGCGTTCCGGGCCGAAGCGGTCCGTCACGCGGTTCCGACCCTGCTCGAGACCGTGATCGGGTTCGGCATCGCCGTCGTGCTCGCGGTCGGCGCGGCGATCGCGATGGACCGGGCGCCGGCGGTGCGCCGCGCCGTCGAGCCCCTCCTGGTCACGTCGCAGACGATCCCGATCGTCGCGCTCGCTCCGCTGTTCCTGCTGTGGTTCGGGTTCGGCCTCGCGCCCAAGGTGCTGGTCGTGGTCCTGGTCACGTTCTTCCCGATCGTGGTCGCGTTGCTCGACGGGTTCCGCAGCGCGCCCCCGGAGTCGGCCGAGCTGCTTCGCTCCTACGGTGCGACCGACGGCCAGGCCTTCCGCAAGCTGCGCTGGCCGTCGGCGCTGCCGAACCTGTTCACGGGGCTTCGGATCTCCGTCGTGTACGCGGTGATCGGCGCGGTGTTCGGGGAGTACGTCGGGGCGCGCGAGGGCCTCGGCATCTGGATGCAGCTGTCGCAGAACGCATTTCGCACAGACCTGGTGTTCGCGGCCGTGGTCGTGACGTCGGCGATGTCGCTCGTGCTGTACGCGGCAGTGGGGCTGCTGCGCCGGATGGTCATCCCGTGGGCACCCGGCGTGCGCGGATCGGAGCGGCCGGCGCCCGGTCGCGGGTGACCGGCCCTCCGTCTACATCCCTTCGCGGAACAGGCGCCACACGGTCCGTGCGCCGGGTCGCTGGCCGTACAGCAGCACGCCGGCGGCATAGATCCGCGATGCGAGCCACACGGCGATCACGATCGCGACCACGAGCAGGGCGAGTGACAGCACGATCTCCCACGGCTCCGCCCCGCCGACCGCGATCCGGCCGAGCATCATGAACGGGCTGAAGAACGGGATCTGGGCCATCGCGGTGATCACGCCGGATCCGACATCGAGCAGCCCGGTTGCCGCGTACACGCCGACCATGTAGCCGCCGAGCGACAGGAACGTCATCGGCATCACCGCGGCGTTGACGTCCTCGATCCTGCTCACCAGCGAGCCCGCGGCCGCGTACAGGGACGCGTAGAGCAGGAAGCCGAGCACGCCGTAGACGCCGAACGCCAGCAGCAGCACGGGCGTCAGCCCCTCGGGCAGCGCGACAGCGCCGGCGTTCTCGCCCAGCACGATCGCGGCAATCTGCCCCTGGAGCGCCAGACCCGCGAGGCCTGCCACGACGACCGAGGCGTACTGGGTGAACGCAACGGCGCCCACGCCGAGGACCTTGCCGCCCAGGAGCTGGAACGGCGTGGCAGCGTTGAGCACCACTTCCATGACCCGGGAGGACTTCTCCTCGACCACGCTCATCGCGATCCAGTTGCCGTACATCACGATGATCATGAAGATCAGGATCGTCATCCCGAAGCCCAGCAGGTCCTGCCCGACGGCCGCGATCGAGTCCTTCGGCGGATCCGTCCGCGTCGGGTCGGGCCAGCTGACCTTGAACGTGGCCGCCTTGAACATCGTGGCCTGGTCCGCGGGCGCGACCCCGGCACGATCAAGGCGATCGGCGATGGCGATGGCGTTTGCACCCTGGCGGATCAGCGTCGCGGTCCGTCCGTTGGCGGAGTCGTTCGTGTACAGGACGAAGTCGAGCTCGCCCGACGACAACCGGTCGATCGCGAGCGCGGCCCCGTAGTCGCCGGCCTCGACCCCGTCGCGCGCCTTGACCGGATCCGTGACCACGACGATCTCGAATGCATCGGCCTTGGTGGTCGTGCTGCTGTCGGCTGGCGCGTTGAGCAGCTGATCGAGCGTGAGCTGCGCGGATGTCGCGAGCTGGGGCGAGTCCGCGGCCACGGCGATGCGGGTGTGATCCAGGCGGTCGAGCGACTGGACGATCACCGGCAGCAGCGCGATCGCGACGGCACCGATGACCAGCAGCGCGGTGCCGAAGCGGAAGCTGCGGGTGCGCACGCGAACAGCGAACTCGCGGCGCGCGATGATCGCCATGTTGAGCCAGGTGCGCGACAGCCCGGTCATGCTCGTGCCTCCGTGGCCGCTGCGAGGGTCTCCTCGCCACGGTCGATCGCTCCGACCCGCTCGACGAACACCTCTTCGAGCGAGGAGTCGGCGACCTCGAACCGCAGCACATCATCGCCGTGCGTGATCGCCGCCCGCAGCACCGCCTGGGGATCGGCGCCGTCATCGACCAGGAGCTCCGTGTAGTCCCGGCCATCGCGGGTCACCGTCACGTGCGGGAGCTCCCGCAGCCACGCGCCCGTCCCGTCGCCGGCCGTGGCGACGCGCACGACCTGGTGGCCGGTCGACCGCTTGACGTCGCGCGTCGTACCGGCGGTCACGATGCGGCCGTGGTCGACGATCGCCACCGAGTCGCACAGCTCCTCGGCCTGCTCCATCTGGTGCGTGCTGAAGATCAGGGTCTTGCCGCGGTCGCGCATCTCGGTGAACGCAGCCTTGAGCAGCGCAACGTTGACCGGGTCGAGGCCGGAGAACGGCTCGTCCATCACGATCACATCCGGGCCGTGGATGATCGTCGCGATGTACTGGACCTTCTGCTGGTTGCCCTTGGACAGGGTCTCCACCCGGCGGTCGGCGTACTCGCTGATCCGGAACCTCGCGAGCCACGCGAGCGCGTCCTCGCGCGCCTTCGTGCGGCTGGTCCCGTACAGCGACGCGAAGTACAGGAGCTGGTCCATGACCGGCATCCGCAGGTAGAGGCCGCGCTCCTCGGGCATGTAGCCCCACGTCCTTCGCGGCCACTCGCGCGCAGGCCGCCCGTTCCAGGTGACCGTCCCCTCATCGGCCCGCAGCAGGCCCAGCACGATGCGCATCGTCGTCGTCTTGCCCGCCCCGTTGGCACCCAGGAAGCCGAACACCTGGCCCGGGCCGACCTCGAGCGAGACGCCGTCGAGCGCCTGCACCTCGCCGAACCGCTTGCGCAGCCCCTCGATCACCAGTGCCATGGGTCGTCTTCCTCCGTTGCACGCGTGCAGCGGCGACGCGTCCGTCGCTCTCTGATCAAGAGAGTGTCACGTCTGCCCGCACCTCGCACCCGTGCCATGGCGGTCGATCGGGGAGGGCCGGCAGGACGGATCGTGCTGGGTCGTTCGGTCCCGACGGCGGGATCGGGAACGGGCGGCACCGAAGCGCGGCGCCGTGCGATCATCGAGTCCCTGATCGACCGCGCGGCGCGGCGATTGCCGCGAGCAGCACGAGGTGCGAGGGTGGCAGACGGCCGGACGATCGTGTTCTTCCCCGAGGGAGCCTACGGGCCGACGAACAACTGCGTCGGCATCGGGAGCGTGCTGCGTGCTCGCGGCCATCGGGTCGTGTTCATCGTCGAGGAGTCGTTCGCCGGCAATCTCGAGACGAAGGGCTTCGAGGAGCGGCTGATGCGGCTCGGACCGCCCCCTGCGGAGCCCGAGGTGCCCGGCCAGTTCTGGATCGACTTCATCCGCGACACGGCGCCGGTGTTCCGCAAGTCCACCCTCGAGCAGATCAGCGAGTTCATCCGGCCCACCTGGCAGGCGCTGGTCGACGGAGCGAAGTACGTCAACCCGCGGCTCGAGGAGATCATCGGCGAGCTCGAGCCTGACGCGGTCGTGGAGGACAACGTGGTGTCCTTCCCCGCGGTCATGTCCAGTGGCCGGCCGTGGGTCCGGATCGTGTCCTGCAACCCGGCCGAGGTGAAGGACCCGCTGATCGCGCCGTTCTCGTCCGGATACCCGGCTGCCGATCCACGACGCTGGGCTGGGTTCCTCGCCGAGTACGGTCGCGCCCACCAGCCGATGTGGTCCGACTTCGACGCGTTCTGCCGGGACCATGGCGCGGGAGGCCTGGCGAACGGGGAGCTCGGCCCCGACTTCATGCACGAATCGCCGTACCTCAACCTGTACTCGTACCCGGCCGAGGCGGACTACCGGCGCGCCAACCCGCTCGGCGCCACGTGGCACCAGCTGGACTCGACGGTTCGCGCGACGGACGGCGATTGGACGCTGCCCGCGCACCTCGCGGATCGACCCGGCGCGCTGATCTACCTGTCGCTTGGCTCGCTGGGCTCGGCGGACGTGGAGCTGATGCAGCGGCTGGTCGACGTGCTGGGCCGGACGTCGCACCGGGTGATCGTGTCCAAGGGTCCGCTGGCGGACCAGGTCCGGCTCCACGACAACATGACCGGCGAGTCCTTCCTGCCCCAGCCCGCGATCCTGCCCCAGGTCGACCTCGTGATCACGCACGGGGGCAACAACACCGTGGTCGAGTGCTTCCACAACGGCAAGCCGATGGTCGTGCTGCCACTGTTCTGGGATCAGGTCGACAACGCACAACGCGTCGACGAGACCGGGTTCGGGCGACGGCTGTCCACGTACGGCTTCCGGGACGAGGAGCTGACCGGGGCGATCGACGAGCTGCTGGGCGACGCGGCGCTGCGCGATCGCATGGCGAGGATCGCCGCCCGGATGCAGGCAACCGCCGGGACGGCGCGCGCCGCGGACCTGATCGAACGGGTGGCGACGACGCACGCGCCGGTCTCGCGGTAGGGGGTGCGGGGCGCCGCACACCCGGCGGTCGCGACCCGTGGGCCCGGGAGACCCGTCCGCCCGGCAACCCGGATCGGGCAACCCGACGGTCGCGGCTCGCGATCCCGATCCGGGACCTCGTGATGACTCACCCCACGAGTCAGGCACCCGCCTCGCGGCCTGGCCGACGCCCTTGAACCCCATCGGACGCTCGATCACTGGGGCAGGGCCGCCGATATGACCCGCCGCGTGAGTCGCGCCGCGACGCCTCGACCAGCGCCGCCGGCGTCGCGCGACGTGGGCCCGGGGTGGAACGCCGCCGCCGGCTGGCGCACAATCCTCGGTGATCATCCCGTCAGCGACGAGCGCGCGTCCGTGCCGATGGAGGCTCCAAGTGACCGAGACCCTCAACCCCGTCAAGTCGTACCAGCAGTTCATCGGTGGCAAGTGGGTGGACGCCGTCTCGGGAGCGACGCTCGACGTCGAGAACCCCGCCTCCGGCGAGGTCGTCGCCACGGTGCCCGCATCGGGCCTGGAGGACGTCAACCGCGCCGTCGACGCCGCGGCGGACGCGTTCGAGAGCTGGTCGCTGACCACGCCCCAGACGCGCAGCCTCGCGCTGCTCAGGATCGCGGACATCCTCGACGCCAACGGCGACGAGCTCGGCCGCCTCGAGTCGAGCCAGACGGGCAAGCCGACCGCGGCCGCCATCGACGAGATGGCCACCTCGAGCGACCTGTTCCGGTTCTTCGCCGGCGCCTGCCGCGTTTCCGAAGGGCTCGCGGTCACGGAGTACCTCGACGGCCACACCTCGATGATCCGCCGCGACCCGATCGGGGTCGTGGCCTCGATCGCGCCCTGGAACTACCCGCTGTACATGGCGGCCTGGAAGCTCGGGCCGGCGCTCGCGACGGGCAACACGGTCGTGCTCAAGCCATCAGCCCGGACCCCGCTGTCGGCGCTCCGGTTCGCCGAGCTGATCGCCGACCAGCTGCCGGCGGGCGTGCTCAACGTCCTGGCCGGCTCCGGCGGGGCGATGGGCGACTTCCTGGTGTCGCACCCGAAGGTGCGCATGGTCTCGATCACGGGCGACACCGTGACCGGCAAGCACATCGCGGAGCTTGCGGCGGGCACCGTCAAGAAGCTCCATCTCGAGCTGGGCGGCAAGGCGCCCGGTGATCGTGTTCGACGATGCCGATGTCGACCTGGCGGCCGAGATTCTCAAGTCGGCCGGCTACTGGAACAGCGGCCAGGACTGCACCGCGGCCTGCCGCGTGATCGCCGGGCCGAAGGTCTACGAGCCGCTCATCGCGGCGCTATCGGACCAGGTGAAGACGATCAAGTGGGGCAACCCCGCTGACGCCGACGACCTCGACATGGGCTCGCTCATCGCGCAGGCCCAGGCCGACAAGGTCGAGGGCATGGTCAACCGGGCGCTCGAGGCAAAGGCCGAGCTCGTCCTCGGCGGCCACCGGCCCGATCGGCCGGGTGCCTACTTCGAGCCCACCGTGATCGCCAATCCGGATCAGGGCAGCGAGATCGTCCAGGACGAGGTGTTCGGGCCGGTCGTCACGGTTCAGCGCTTCTCGGACGAGGAGCAGGCCGTCCAGTGGGCCAACGACGTCAAGTTCGGCCTCGCGTCGTCGCTGTTCACCGGCAGCATCGGCAAGGCGATGCGCGTCGCCCGGCGGCTCCAGTACGGCACCGTCTGGATCAACGAGCACTTCACGCTGGCGTCCGAGACTCCCCACGGCGGCGTGAAGGAGTCGGGCTACGGCAAGGACGGTTCCAAGTACGCGCTCGAGGACTACACGTTCGTGAAGCACATCACGATCAACACCGCCGAGTAGCGCATCGGGGGGTCGGGCGAGCCCGTCGCCCGTCGCCAGGCGCCAGATCCGCGGCCGCCGCAAACCCGGCGGCCGCGCTGGTTCCCGTCGCACCGCCTGCGCCGGTGACCGCCGGCGTCGACACGGCCCCGCATCGTCTAGAAGACGACGCCGTGGTCACTGACAAACCGGTCCATTGGCGTCCCCGTCCGGGGCCGGACGGCCCTGTCGGCACACCCCTGACCCGGCCCTACCATGCCTCGATATTCGACGAGGTTTGGTGGATTTGGGAGGTTCAGCGTCCCGATGAGCGCACGGGTGACTGCCGCCGACCCGGGATGGGTGACGCTGGCGGAGGCGTGCCGGCTGCTCGGTGTGTCCCCCTCCACGATCCGTCGATGGGGTGACACGGGGACGGTCCGGACGTTCGTCACTCCGGGCGGTCACCGCCGCTTCTCCCGGTCCGGCCTCGAGGCGCTGCTCCCGGATCGCCCGTCGGGGAGGCCGTCGTTGACCCGACTGGGGGAGACGCCGGGCCGGATGGCCCGTGGCTACCGGCGAGCCGCGGATGAGTCCCCGACCCGGATCCCGTGGATCACGGAGATGGACGACGCCAGCCGCGACCGCTTCCGCCAGTACGGCCGGGGGATCGTGACCTCCCTGGTCGCTGCGCTCGATACGACGGATGCGCGCCAGCGGCGTGATCTCCTTCGCGACGCGGAGGACGCGTGCACGGAATATGGCCGGATCGCCGGGCGCGAGGGTCTCGGCATCGCCACCACGACGGACGTGTTCCAACGCTTTCGCCGTCCGTTCCTCGCCGAGCTCGGCGCGCTCGCTCGCCGCCGCGACTTCGATGCCGGCGCGACCGCGACCCTGTTCACCGATGCCAACACGGCGCTCGACGACCTGCTCCTCGCGACCCTCCGCGGCTGGGAAGCCGCGGCCATGGGCGCGACGCGGCGCCCGCGCCATTCCTCCGACTCCGACCCTGGGAGCGCCTCGTGACCGATCTTCCCGCCGCCCCCGCCCTGCTTGCGTACGTCGCCCATGCGCGCCACGTTGCGAGCGAGGACCGCGAGGCATTTGCCGTCGCCGCCGGTGAGATCGCGTCCGACCCGCGCGCCATCCTGCTGCGGACATGCCACCGCGTGGAGCTGTACGTCGCCGACGGGGCGACCGCCGGCGAGACGACGCCGCACGATCGACCGCTTGACGTACCCGAGCTCCCCGCCGGCGGACGCCGGCTCGAGGGCATCGCCGCCGCCCGCCACGTGTTCACGGTCGCCGCCGGCCTGGACTCGGTCGTGGTGGGCGAGGACCAGATCCTCCACCAGCTGCGCGAATGCCTGTCGGATCGTCATGTGCCGGGTGCCGAGCGCTGCCCGGTGCAGATCGGCAGCCCGAACGCCAACGCAATCGGCCTCCACCCCACGCTCGAGCGCCTGTTCCAGATCGCGCTCCATCTCGGCCGCGAGACGCGGTCGTGGCGCGAGGGTCCGCCCCGCTCGCTGGCGGACGTCGCGCTGGACCGGCTCGTGCCGGTCACAGGGCCGCTGCTCGGGCGGCGCGTGCTGGTGGTCGGCGCCGGGCGGATGGCCCGCCTCGCGGCACTCTCGGCGGCGAGGCAGGGCGCGCACGTGCTGGTGTCCAACCGGAGCAGCGATCGCGCAGCGGCCCTCGCATTCGACGTGAACGGCGAGCCGGCAGCCTTCGGGCCGGACGCTCCGCTGCCCGAGGTTGACGCAGTGGTGGTCGCGATCGGCGCCACGTGGCCACTCTCGCCCGCTGCGCGCAGCGACCTGCTGTCGGGCAGCCTGCCGCTGGTGGACCTGTCGTCGCCGCCGGCGATCGATCCGGAGACGCGCCGGCTGCTCGACGCCAGGTATACGTCGGTCGACGACATTGCCCGCAGCCCGCAGGACGCCCTTCGAGCCCGGCTTCGCCGCCGCTTCGAGCGGGTCCTCGACGATGCCGAGAGCAGCTTTAGCCAGTGGGTCGCCACGCGGAACAGCGTCCCGGCGATCCAGGCGCTCAGCGACCGCGCCGAGACGAGGCGGCTGGAGGAGCTGGATCGCCTGTTCCGGCGGCTCGACCTCGCCGACCACCAGCGGGAGCTGGTCGAGCAGATGAGCCATCGGCTGGTGGCGGGCCTGCTCCACGACCCGCTGGCCACGCTGCGGGACGACGCCACGGGCGACCTCGAACGCGCCGCCCGGGCCCTGTTCTCGCTGTGATGCCCGTGGATCCCGAGATGACCATCCCGCTTCGCATCGGCACCCGTGGCAGTCCGCTCGCGCTCGTCCAGGCGCGCTGGGTCGCCGCCCGGCTGGCCGAGGACGGCGTGCCGGCCGAGCTCGTGATCATCCGGACCGAGGGCGACGACCGGCCCGTCGACACGGCGTGGGGCGAGGGCGCGTTCGTGGGCGCGATCGTCGGCGCCCTGCTCGACGGCTCCGTGGACATCGCCGTCCACAGCGCGAAGGACGTGCCGACGGACGAGCACGCGCGCCTGGTGATCGCTGCCTATCCGCCGCGCGAGGATCCGCGCGACGCGCTGGTGTGCCGCATCCGCGGGACGACCCTGGCCACGCTGCCCGAGGGTGCGCGCGTCGGCACCGACAGCCCGCGACGCACGGCCTTCCTCCACGCGCTCCGCCCGGATCTGCAGATGCACCCGCTGCACGGGAACGTGGACACGCGGCTGGCCAAGCTGGATCGTGGCGACAGCGACGCGCTGGTGCTCGCGGTCGCCGGCCTCACACGGCTCGGCCGCGCGGACCGTATCGACGAGATCCTGCCCTCCAGCCATGTCGTGTCCGCTCCTGGCCAGGGCTCGCTCGCGATCCAGGTGCGTTCGGACGACGCTCGCGCGATCGAGGCCGTCGGGAGGCTCGACGACCCGGCGACGCGGGTGGCGGTCGAGGCCGAGCGGGCGCTGCTCAACGCGACCGGCGGCGGATGCCGGTCGCCGATCGGCGCGATCGGGACGGTCTCGCGCGGGCGGCTCCGGCTGGTGGCTGCTGCCGAACGAGAATGGACACCGACGCCCGATGCGCCGATCGCCCCGTCCCCGGTCGTCCGCGTCCGTGGCGAGGCGCCCGCCGTCGATCACGTCGCCCTGGCGGAGCGCCTCGCGGCACGCATCGTGACGCTGCGCCGGGCTCCGCGGGTGCTGGTCGCCCGGGCGGCGGGCCAGGCGCAGCCGCTGCTGGCAGCGCTCGACAACGCCGGCGTCGCCGCGGTCAACGTCCCGGCCATCGAGATCCTGCCGGCCGTGCCGGACGGCGCGCTGGACAAGGCGCTGGCCGGCGGTGGGGCGGGCGACTGGCTCGTGATCACCAGTCGCAACGCCGCCGTGGCCGCGGTCGAAGCGGTCATCCGGAGCGGCATCGATCCTCGCCACCGTCGATGGAGTGCGATCGGCGACGGCACGGCCGCCGTTCTCGGCGCCGCGGGGATCGGCGTGGCGTTCCGACCGTCGACCGCGAGCGCGCGGGTGCTGGCCCGCGAGCTGCCGATCGCAGCCGGCGACCACGTCGTGCTGCCACGCTCCGACATCGCCGACCCCACGCTCCCCGACGCGCTTCAGGCGCGTGGCGCCACGGTCACCGAGGTGATCGCCTACCGCACCGTGGAAGGCCCCGAGGCCTCACGAGCGCTGCTCGTGGGCGCCCTCGACGACGGCCCGGTCGACGCCCTGGTGCTCACCAGCGGATCCACCGTGCGCGGGCTGCTCGCCCTGGCCGTCGGGGCCCGAGACAGACGAGCAGCTGCGCCGGACGCCGGTCGTCGCGATCGGCGCGCCAACCGCGGACGCTGCGCGCTCGCTCGGCTTCGCCACCGTCCTCGTCGCCCCGTCGCCCGCGGCCGCCGACCTCGCGTCGTTCGTCGCTGCCTCGCTCGGGGTGGCGGGGAGCGACGAACCGCTGTCCGCCCACACCGCTGTCCTCGTCCCGCCGGTTGCGTACGCCACCGGCCTCACTCCCGGAGGAACCCGATGAGCCTCATCGCCGACCGGCCGGCCGTCGCCGATCTGCCCGCCGATGGCGCCGCAGCCGTCCCGGATCCTGCCCACCGGCTGCGTCGCACGCGCAGAACAGATGCCCTGCGCGCGTTCGTGCGCGAGACGCGGATCCATCCGCGGCAGCTGGTCGCGCCGATGTTCGTCCAGCCCGGGCACGGACGCCGCGATCCGGTCGGCTCGATGCCCGGCGTGGAGCGCGTGACCCCTGACGAGGCCGTGCGCGACGCTCGCGCGCTGGCCGCGTTGGGCGTCGGCGGGTTGATCCTGTTCGGGCTCCCGGCCGGGAAGGACGCCGTGGGCACCGGCGGCTGGGTCGCGGACGGGATCGTCCAGGAGGCGCTGCGGCTGCTCCGCGACGCGGACCTGGACATGGTCCTGATCGCCGACACGTGCCTGTGCGAGTACACGGATCATGGCCACTGCGGCCCGCTGCTCGCCGACGGACGGGTCGACAACGACGCCACGATCGAGCTGTACGCGCGGACCGCCGCCTCGCAGGCCGAGGCGGGTGCCGACATCGTCGCCCCCAGCGGCATGATGGACGGCCAGGTTGCCGCGATCCGGCGCGGGCTGGACGCCGGCGGGCACCAGGACACGGCAATCCTCGCCTATGCCGCCAAGACGGCGTCCGCGTTCTACGGCCCGTTCCGCGACGCCGCCGGGTCCACCCCGTCGTTCGGGGACCGGCGCGGCTACCAGATGGACCCGGCCAACGGACGCGAATCGATGCGCGAGATGGCGATCGACGTCGCCGAGGGTGCGGACATGCTGCTGGTCAAGCCGGCGCTGCCGTCGCTCGACATCCTGGCCGAGGCGCGACGCCGCTTCGACGTCCCGATCGGGGCGTACCAGGTGAGCGGGGAGTACGCCTCGATCGAAGCGGCCGCGCAGCGCGGCTGGCTCGACCGGCGCCGCGCGCTGACCGAGAGCACGACCGCCATCCTGCGTGCCGGTGCCGGCTTCGTGATCACCTATGCCGCCGGCGACCTCGCGGCCTGGTCCCGAGAGTCCTGAGATGACGACGATTGCCTCCACGCGGGCCGCCGAACCCGGACGCTGCCGGCCGCCAGGACGACCTGCGAGCTCGCGCCGAATCGCTGTTTCCGGGCGGCGTCAACAGCCCTGTCCGGGCGTTCCGCTCGGTCGGCCGGGCCCCGCTGATCCTCGAGGCCGGTGAGGGGCCGCGCGTCCGTGACGCGGACGGTCGCTGGTACCTCGACTACATCGGTGCGTGGGGTCCCGGGATCCTGGGCCACGCGGAGCCCTCGGTCGTCGTGGCAGTTGTCGACGCTGCGCTCGATGGTTTCGCGCTCGGCGCGACCTCCCCCCGGGAGGTCCAGCTCGGCGAGCGGATCCGCGACGCGATGCCGTCGATGGAGCGGCTGCGCTTCGTCTCGTCCGGCACCGAGGCCGTGATGAGCGCCATCCGCCTCGCGCGCGGAGCGACGGGACGTGACCTGATCGTCAAGTTCGCCGGTGGATACCACGGCCACGGCGACAGCCTGCTCGTGGAGGCGGGCTCGGGGCTGGCCACGCTCGCCATGCCCGGCTCGGCCGGGGTCACCGCGGGTGCCGCGCGGGACACGATCGTGATCCCGTACAACGACATCCCGGCCATCGAGGAGGTGTTCCGCAGCCACCCGGACCAGGTCGCCGCGATCATCGTCGAGCCGGTCGGCGCCAACGTCGGCGTCCTTGCGCCGCGAGCCCGGGTTCCTCGAGGCCCTGCGGGAGCAGACCACCGCCAACGGCGCGCTGCTCATCTTCGATGAGGTGATCACCGGGTTCCGGATGGCGCGGGGCGGAGCCCAGGAACGGTTCGGGATCACGCCCGACCTGACCACGCTGGGCAAGATCATCGGCGGTGGCATGCCCATCGGCGCCTACGGCGGCCGGGCCGACCTGATGGCCCACATCGCCCCCGAGGGCCCGGTGTACCAGGCGGGCACGCTGAGCGGGCACCCGCTGTCGATGGCCGCCGGCGTCGCGACGCTCGACCTGCTGACGCCGGACTTCTACCGACGGTTGGAGGCGACCGGCGCCGACCTCGAGGCGCGGCTGCGTGCCGCAGCTGCCGACGCTGGGCGGATGATCGCGATCTCGCGTGTCGGCTCACTGCTCACGCTGTTCTTCCGCGAGGGGACGCCGCGGAACGCGGCCGAGGCGCTGGCCTCGGACCGCGACGCCTATGCCCGGTTCTTCGGCGCGATGCTGGACGAAGGCGTCCTGCTCCCGCCGTCACAGTTCGAGGCCTGGTTCATCTCGGCCGCCCACGGGGAGGCCGAGATCGACGCAACCGTCGAGGCCGTCCGCCGGGCGCTCGCGGCATGACCATGGACACGATGCCGGCGCCGGCCGGCGCCCCCGAGGCTCGCCCGGATGCCCGGTTCCTGCGCGCCGCCCGCGGCGAGCCGGTGGACGCAACGCCGGTGTGGTTCATGCGCCAGGCGGGCCGGGCGCTCCCCGAATACCGCAAGGTCCGCGAGCGGGCAACGCTGCTCGAGATCACCCGCGACCCGGCCCTGTGCGCCGAGGTCACGCTCCAGCCGGTGCATCGCCTGGGCGTCGATGCCGCGATCCTGTTCGCGGACATCACGACGCCGCTCGCCGGGATGGGTGTCGCGTTCGACATCCGGGAGGGCGTCGGCCCGGTCATCGAGCACCCCGTCCGCACGATCGCGGACGTCCGGGCGCTCCGCACGTTCCAGCCCGAGGCGGCGGTCCCCGCACTGCTCGAGGCGATCCGCCTGGTCCGCGCCGAATCACCCGTCCCGCTGATCGGGTTCGCGGGGGCGCCGTTCACCCTCGCCTGCTACCTCGTCGAGGGCGGCCCGTCGCGCGACTTCCTGCACACCAAGCGGCTGATGCACGAGGACCCCGAGGCGTGGGCCGCGCTGCTTGACCAGCTCGTCGAGACCACGATCCGGTACCTGTCCGCGCAGGTCGCCGCGGGCGCCGAGGCCGTCCAGGTGTTCGACTCCTGGGTCGGCGGCCTGAGCCCGCTCGACTACGAGCGGCGGCTGGCGCCGTGGATGCGCCGCCTGTTCGACGGCATCGCCCCGCTCGACGTCCCGACCATCCACTTCGGCGTCGGCACGGCCGGGATCCTCCGCCAGCAGGCCGCGGCCGGCGGCGACGTGATCGGGCTCGACTGGCGGATCGCGATCGATGACGGACGCGAGCTGGTCGGCGATCGCGCGGTCCAGGGAAACCTGGACCCGACCCTGCTGCTCGGCCCGTGGGAAACCGTCGAGGAGAGCGCCCGCTGGATCCTCGACCAGAACGACGGCCGGCCCGGCCACATCTTCAACCTGGGGCACGGCGTCCTGCCGGGCACAGACCCGGACGACCTCGCCCGCCTCGTCGACCTCGTCCACGACCACGGAGCGTCCCGATGACCCACGACGCCGTCCTGCTGATGGCCTATGGCAGCCCCGACCGGCTCGACCAGGTCGAGGCCTACTACACCGACATCCGGCGCGGGAACCCGCCGCCGGCGCACCTGCTCGAGGAGCT
The DNA here is from genome assembly GCA_963720825.1 of uncultured Chloroflexia bacterium. Classification (GTDB taxonomy): domain Bacteria; phylum Chloroflexota; class Limnocylindria; order Limnocylindrales; family CSP1-4; genus CAIXZV01. Next base: position 26,662 of record CAVRGY010000007.1, read on the forward strand.
GCTGGGCCGCTACCGGGCGATCGGGGGCGGCTCGCCGCTGTCGCGGATCGTCGAGGAGCAGCGAGCGGCGGTCGAGGCGGATCTCGCGGCGCGTGGGCGGCCGACGCCGGTGTACGCGGGGATGCGCCACATCGAGCCGCGGATCGGCGACATCGTGCGCGGCATGGCGGCGGACGGCGTCGAGCGGCTGGTGGCGATCGCGCTGGCGCCGCAGAAGTCCTCCAACGCCGCCGGGTATCGCCGGGCGGTCGAGGCGGCGCTGGCCTCGCTCGGCGATGGCGCGCCGGCGGTCGTCTACGTCGACTCCTGGTACGACCAGCCGCGGTTCATCGAGGCGCTGGCGCGCGACGACGCGCGAGGCGCTGGACCGGTTCGCCGACCCGATCCGCGGTGCGGGTCATGTTCACCGCGCACAGCCTGCCCGCGCGGGTCCTCGCCGACGGCGACCCGTATCCCGACGAGCTCGCGGGAACGGCCCGGCTCGTGGCCGAGCAGCTTGGCCTCGGGCGCTACGACTTCGCGTTCCAGAGCGCCGGCCGGACCGGCGAGCCCTGGCTCGGGCCGGACATCCTCGACGAGATCCGGCGCCTGGCCGCCGACGGCGTCACGGACCTCGTGATCCGGCCGGTCGGGTTCGTGGCCGATCACCTCGAGGTGCTCTACGACATCGACATCGAGGCGCAGGCGGTCGCCCGCGAGGCGGGCATCCGGCTGGAACGCGCGCGCTCGATGAACACCGACCCCACCTTCATCGCCGGGCTGGCCGACCTCGCCGCCGCGGCGCTGGCCCCCGAGACGGTCGCCGCCGCGGCCGGAGGAGACATCCGATGACGACGATCAAGGACCGCGCACCCGGCGGACATCCCGGCGGGGACCCCGGCAGGGGACACCCGGGCGGCCACCCCGGCGGCCACTCCGGCGGCATCACGGGCGTGGGCGCGGTTCGCGCCGACGGCTACGTCTACGCCCGGGCACCGATGCTCGTGTACTGGGAGACGACGCTCGCCTGCGGGCTCGCGTGCCGCCATTGCCGGGCCACCGCGCAGGCCGAGCGGAACCCGCTCGAGCTGACGACCGAGGAGGGCTACCGCCTGCTCGATGACATCACCGGGTTCGGTCGCCCGTATCCGCACGTCGTGTTCACCGGCGGCGATCCGCTCAACCGGCCCGACCTCCACGAGCTCGTCCGCGCCGCGACCGCGCGCGGGATCGGCGCCTCGCTGGCGCCGGCCGCGACCCCGCTCCTGACCCAGCCGGTCCTGGAGTCGCTGCGCGACGCCGGGGTCCAGAACATCTCGCTCTCGATCGACGGCTCCGACGCGCAGCGCCACGACGGGTTCCGGATGGTCCCGGGCACATTCGACAAGACGCTCCAGGCGGCGACGTGGGCGCGCGCCGCCGGCCTCCCGATCCAGGTCAACACGCTGGTCACGGACGAGACGCTGGCGGACCTGCCGGCGATCTATGAGCTCCTCAAGGGCATGGACATCCTGCGCTGGGCGCTGTTCATGCTGATCACCACCGGCCGCGGGTCCGCGCTCCGCGAGGTGTCGCCGGGCGAGTCCGAGAAGCTCAACCAGTGGCTGTGGGGACTGTCGAAGACGGCGCCGTTCCAGGTCAAGACGACCGAGGCCACGCACTACCGCCGGATCGCCGTCCGATCGATGGAGGCCGACGGGATGGACGCGGACGCGATCGCCGGCTCGTCCGTCGGCCGGGGGTTCGGCATCCGCGACGGCAACGGGATCGTGTTCATCAGCCACGACGGGACGGTCAACCCGTCGGGCTTCCTGCCGATCCCGCTGGGCAACGTGCGCGAGGCCAGCATCGTCGACCTGTATCGGGACCACCCGGTGATGCGCGACCTGCGCGACCCCGAGGGCTTCAAGGGCCGCTGCGGGGCGTGCGAGTACGCGCGGATCTGCGGCGGCTCGAGGGCGCGCGCGTGGGCGTGGACGGGCGATCCGCTCGAGGCCGACCCGCTGTGCCCGTACGTGCCGTCGGGAAACGTCCCGCAGTACGGGATCGCCCCCGCCGCCGCGGCGGTTCGGGCCTGAGCGCGGCCGCGGCGCCGCGCGCAATCGGATGAGCGTCCTCGTCGTCGGCGGCGGGATCACCGGGCTTGCCGCTGCCCGCGACCTCGCCCGCGACGGCGTCCCCGTCACGCTGGTCGAGGCGGGCGACCGGCTCGGGGGGAAGGTCTCGACCGAACGGGTCGACGGCCTGGTGATCGAGCGCGGTCCGGACTCGTTCCTGGCCACGCGCCCCGCGGCCGTCGCCCTGGCGCGCGAGCTCGGGCCTGGGCGATGCGCTGGTGGGGACGAGGGACCCGCGCGCGGTCTACATCCGCCACCGCGGCGAGCTGGTCCCGATGCCCGAGGGGCTGGGCCTGGTCCTGCCGACGCGGGCAATGCCGTTCGCGCGGACGCGGCTGTTCTCGTGGCCCGAGAAGGCGCGGATGGCAAAGGATGTCGCCTGGCCTCGAACGCTGGGTGACGACGATGTTGCCGTGGGCACGTTCCTCCGGCGGCGACTCGGGGACGCACTGGTCGACCGGCTGGCCGGACCCCTGGTCGGCGGCGTGTACGGGACGCCGATCGACGAGCTCAGCCTGGACGCGGTGGTTCCCCAGCTGCGGACCGCCGAGCGCGACCACCGGAGCCTGCTGCTCGCGGGGCTGGCCGATGGCCGGACGATGCGACGGTCGGCTGCGGCCCGGGCGGCCGCTGCGAGGGCCGCGACCGCGGTACCCGGGACGACCCCGAAGCCGCTCGGCGTGTTCACCAGCCTCCGGGGCGGCATGGACACGCTCATCGATGCGCTCGCCGACTCGCTGGCCGATGCGGGCGCCGGCATCCGGACGGGTCTGGCGGTCGATACGCTCGCCCGCGCCGGCGCCGGTGTGACCGCCACCTTCGCGGACGGGACGACCGGCCGCTATGACGCCGTGATCCTCGCCACCCCGGCGCCCGTTGCGGCAGCGCTGCTCGAGGACGAGGTCCCGGGTGCGTCGCGGGCACTGCGGGCGATCCCCCACGGAACGAGCATCCTGGTCACGCTCGCGTACCCGCGGGCGAGCGTCGGGCGCGAGATCGTCGGCCACGGCTACCTCGTCCCGCCGACCGAGGGCGGCCCGATCGCGGCGTGCACCTGGTCGTCCGAGAAGTGGCCCGACCGCGCGCCCGATGGGACCCTCCTGCTGCGCATGTTCGTACGCGACGAGGGCACCTGGACCTCGATGCCCGAGGCGGACCTGGTCGCCGCCGCGCGCACCGATGCCGAGCACACGCTCCGGATCGCCGGCCCGCCATCGCTGGTGCGGGTGTTCCGGTACGTGAGCGCGATGCCCCGGTACACCGTGGGCCACCTCGACCGCGTCGCGACCATCGAGGCGGCGATGACTGCCTGGCCCGCGGTCGTCACGACCGGTGCCTCGTACCGGGGCGTCGGGCTACCCGATTGCATCTCGCAGGCGCACGCCGCCGCGACGAAAGTGCGCGAACGCCTGGGTGCCGGAAACGAGGAGCCGGTGCGCGAGACCGTCCGGGTCGCCTGACACCGGCCACGCATTCGCGCGCGTCCGCCGCATGGCCCGCGCGCCCGCCGCATGGCCCGTGCGCCCGCCCCTTCGCGAGCGGCCGCGCCTATCCCACCGATCAGCCGCCCTCGCCGAGCAGCGCCCGGAGCTCCGGCAGGCGGTCCATCGTCTCGACGTCGAACGGGTTGCGGAAGATCAGGATGGGATGGGCGAACCCGACGTCCCGGTACTCCGCGATCGCCTCGGCGACCTCGTCGAGCGAACCGCCCGCGTCGAGCCCGCGCTCGTCCTCCTGGGGGAGGTGAGCCGCCACGCACGCCGCCCAGTCGCGCTCGGCCTCGGCCCGCGTGGCGCGGATGACGACGTTGAGATTGACCGTCCGCTCGATCTCGCGCTCGTCACGACCGGCCGTGTCGCAGGCCGCGCGCAGGATCGCGTCGCTGGCCGCCAGCTGGTCCGGTGTGCCGTACGCGTTCCACATGTCGCCGTGGCGCGCAATGAGCGGGAGCGTCTTCCGGGGACCCGAGCCACCGATCAGGATCGGCAGGTGGGCCTGGATCGGACGCGGCGCGCAGACCGCATCCCGGAAGCGGTAGAAGCGACCGTCGTGCGTGACGTGCTCACCGTCGAGCAGGCGCCGGATGAGCGGCACCGCCTCGGCCAGCCGGTCGAGCCGCTCGCCGAACCCGCTTCCGAAGTCGAACCCGAAGGCCTCGTGCTCGCGCTCGAACCACCCTCCGCCGATGCCCAGGATCGCCCGGCCACCCGAGATGTGGTCGACCGTGGTCGTGATCTTCGCCGTCAGCCCCGGGTTGCGCAGCGTGTTCGCGGCGACCATCAGGCCAAGGCGGGCGCGGGTCGTGACGGCTGCCGCAGCGGCGAGCGTCGACCAGCCCTCGAGCTTGGGAGCGGGCCAGTCGCCCTCGTCCGACAGCAGGTGATCGTCGAGCCACAGGTCGTCGAAGCCGGCCGCCTCGGCGTGCAGCATCCCGTCGCGCAGCTCCGGCCAGCCGACGCGCTGGATCCAGAACGCCGCACCGAACCGCATCGCCATCGATCGCCTCCTCACCCGTATCGTACGGGTGTGGCCGATCCCAACCCGCCGTTCGAGCCGTTGCCGACCGCCCTGCGCAACGCGATCCTCGCCTGGTACGAGGCGGCCGGGCGTGAGCTGGCATTTCGGGCGACGCGCGATCCGTACGCGATCCTCGTCTCGGAGCTGATGGCGCAGCAGACGCAGGCGGCCCGTGCCGCAGAGGCGTGGAGCGCGTGGATGATCCGCTTCCCGACGGTCCAAGCGCTCGCGGCGGCTCCGGCAGCGGACGTGCTTCGAGCGTGGGCCGGGCTGGGCTACAACCGGCGGGCGATCCAGCTCCACCGGGCGGCGAAGGCGATCGTCGTCGAGCACGGCGGGTCGGTGCCGGACTCGGTAGCGGGGCTGCAGCGCCTGCCCGGGGTCGGACCGTATACGGCGCGTGCCGTCGCGGCGATCGCGTTCGGGCGGCCGGTCGGGGCGGTCGATACCAACGTCCGGCGGGTGCTGGGGCGGATCGCGGCCGGCGGGGCCGAGGCGCTGGCGCCCGCGCAGCTCCAGGCGCTGGCCGACGCCGCGGTCCCGGCGGACCGGGCGGGGGACTGGACGCATGCGCTGATGGATGTCGGGGCGCGGTCGTGCGCGCCGCGCAACCCGCGCTGCGCCGATTGCCCGGCGATCGCCTGGTGCCGGTATGCGGCGGGGGAGCGGGCGGCGCCCCGACCGGCTTCCGCCGGCGCGAGCGCGCGACGCCCGGCGGCGGCGTTCCCGTCGACCACGCGCTGGCTGCGAGGCCGGATCATCGCGCGTACCCGGGAAGCCGCCGACGGCGCGTGGATCCCGTTCGCAGGCGCGATGGGCGTCCACGATCCCGCCTCGGTCCGCGAAGCGGTCGTCGCGCTCGGTGGGGAGGGATTGCTCGAGGTCCGCGATACGCCCCACGGTCCGGAGGCACGCCTGCCGGAAGGCTGACGGGAGCGCGGCTGGTCCGCCGACGAACCACGCGGAACCCAAGGTTCCCTCTTGACACCATCGCCCGACATTCGCACAATGCGCCTATTCGGTCGATCGACCGACCGAAGCAACCACCCCCGCGCGAACGCCGGCGTCCCGACCGAGGTCCGCGCACACAGCGGAGGCGTCCCGATGTCCTATGAAGTCGAAGGCAGGCTGCTCGAAGTCTGCACGTGTGCAGTGGTGTGCCCGTGCTGGGTCGGGCTGGATCCTGACGGCGGGAAGTGCGACTCGGCGCTCGCCTGGGGGATCGACAAGGGGACGATCGAGGGCATCGATGTCTCCGGGCTCACGGTCGCCCTGTCGGTCCACATCCCGGGCAACGTCCTCACGCCGGCCTCCTGGAAGGCCGCCGTGTTCGTCGACGATCGCTCGACCGACGAGCAGCAGGCAGCCCTGCTCAAGGTGTTCACCGGCCAGGCGGGCGGAGCCATCGCGGACCTCGCCGGCCTCATCGGCGAGGTCGTCGCCGTCGAGCGAGCACCGATCACGTTCACCGTCGAGGGCGGCAAGGGCATGCTGCGCATCGGCGACGTCGCCGATGCCGAGCTGACGCCGCTGCACGGGGCGACCGGGCTGCCGACCGTCCTCCAGGAGACGGCGTTCAGCACCATCCCCGGGTCACCGGCGTACGTGTCCGTAGCCAGCCACTTCAGCCGCGATGGCTCACGACACGGCCTTCCCGACGTGAAGGACCTGCGCGACCACAACGCGATCCAGGGTCACTTCAAGTTCGCCGCGTAGGGCGATCCGGATGACCGCCATTCCAGGCCTCCGTGGGATCGGCCGAAGCGGGGCGCGGCCGCCGTCGCGTCCCGCGGTCCGGGGCGGCCGGCTGCTGCTCGTGGTCCTCGTCGCGCTGGTGGGCATCGCCTGGGCCGCGCTCTGGGCGTGGAGCACCTCGCCCGCAGCGCGGTACCTCGATCATCGTGATCTCGATGTCGACGGGCTGTCGCCGCTGACGATCGCGCTGTTCGTCGCCGGCTGGCTGCTGATGACGGTGGCGATGATGCTGCCGACCAGCCTGCCGCTGCTGGCGACCTTCCGCGCGGTGGTCGGCCGCCGGCCGCATCCCGACCGGCTGGCCCTGCTCGTGGTCGGCGGGTACGTCGCCACCTGGACCGCAGTCGGCCTCGCGCTGTTCGTCATGGATTCGGGCGTGCATGCCGCGGTCGATGCCATCCCGTGGCTGTCGGCGCACCCGAATGTCGTCGTGGCACTGACCCTGCTCGGTGCCGGTGCCTACCAGTTCTCGCCGCTCAAGTACCGCTGCCTCGAGGCGTGCCGATCGCCGCTCATGTTCGTCATGGGCCACTGGCACGCCGCCCGGCCCGGCCGGGAGGCGTTCGAGATCGGGATCCGTCACGCCGCGTACTGCGTCGGCTGCTGCTGGTCCGTCATGCTGGTCCTGTTCGCGCTCGGGATGGGCAATCTCGCCTGGATGCTGGGCGCAGGCGTCGTCATGGCGGTGGAGAAGAACCTGCCCGGCGGCCGCCGCCTGGGCAGGCCGCTGGGCGTCGTGCTGCTGCTTGCCGGCGGCACGATCCTGTCGAGCTGACCGGACGGACGGCCGATGGGCGCAGGTATCCTCACTGGGTGAGTCGGGCGTGGCGTGCAGCGAATGGATCGGATGTCGCCGCTCCGGGTTCTCCGGCCATCGTGACCGGAGCGGGTACGACGGAGTCATCGGCGGATGGCATCGAGGCGCGACCCAGGGATGCGCCTGCGGCGATCCTGGCCGCCGCGCGAGCGTGCCTGCTCGAGGATGGCTATGCGCGGCTGTCCACCCGCCGCGTCGCGGACGCCGCAGCGGTGCCGCTCAGCCAGATCCACTATCACTTCGGCTCGAAACGCCAGCTCGTGCTGCGAATCCTTGCCGCCGAGAACGAAAGGCTGCTCGAACGGCAGGCCGAGATGTACGCGGGACCCCAGCCCCTATGGCGGCAATGGGAGGAAGCGTGCGACTACCTCGACGAAGACCTGCGGTCCGGCTACGTGCGGGTGCTCCAGGAGATGATCGCCGCCAGCTGGTCCGATCCGGCGCTGGCAACCGCCGTCCGCGACCTGGTGGGTGGCTGGTTCAGGCTGCTGACGGACGTCGCGCGGCGGGTCGAGCAGGACGGCGTGAGCCTTGGCCCGTTCACCGCGCTGGAGGTCGGGGCGCTGATGGGCCTCCCGTTCGTGGGCGCAGAGCCGATGCTCCTGCTGGGCTTCGACGAGGACGAGATGCCCACCCGGAGTGCCCTGCGCAAGGTCGGCGCCCTGCTTCGTGCCGTCGAGCAGCACGGGATGCCGGTCGATGACGACGGTGGGTCGCCTGCCGGGGCCGACGGGAACATCGATGGCGGGTCGCCGGGCTGACGACAACAACCGGGGTGACAGCTGGAGGACAATCTGGCCACGATGGTGATCGCGTCCCCTGCCATCGATCCACCGGTTTCGCGTCCTCGCCTGCCCGACGAGAGCGGGTTCATCGACCGCGACGGCGTCCGCGTGGCATGGGACCGGTACGGGCCGGCCGGCGTCGCGCCGGGCGACCCGCCCACGATCCTGCTGATGCCCAGCTGGTCGATCGTGCATACGCGCCTGTGGAAGGCACAGGTCGCGTACCTCGCCAGGTCGCACCGGGTGCTGGCGTTCGACGGCCGGGGCAACGGTCGCTCGGACCGTCCCGGGTCGATCGCGGCCTACGCGGTCGAGGAGTTCAGCGCAGACGCGCTGGCGGTGATGGATGCGACCTCGACCCCGCGCGCCGTGCTCGTGTCGCTCTCGATGGGCGGCCAGTGGTCGCTCCTGCTCGCCGCCACACATCCTGAACGGGTGGCGGGCGCGGTCTTTATCGGTCCGGCGCTGCCGCTCGCACCGCCGGACCCGTCCGTCAGGGAGGGCGCTTCGTTCGACGACGAGCTCGAGGTGTACGAGGGCTGGGACAAGTACAACCGGCACTACTGGCGCCGGGACTACCGTGGGCTTCCTGGAATTCTTCTTCGCCGAGTGCCTCCACGAGCCGCATTCGACCAAGCCGATCGAGGACTGCGTGGGCTGGGCCCTCGACACCGATGCCGAGACGCTGCTGCGGACCGAGGACGCACCGACGCTCGGCGGCCGCGACGAGGCTGATCGAGCTCGCCCGACAGGTTCGCTGCCCCGTTCTCGTGCTGCACGGATCCGAGGACCGCATCGTCCGTCACGCGCATGGCGAGGCGCTGGCCGCGAGCGACCGGAGGCGAGCTCGTCACGTTCGAGGGCTCGGGGCACATCCTGCCCGCGCGGGAGCCGGTTCGCACCAACCTGCTGATCCGGGAGTTCGTGGACCGGCTGCCAGCGACGGGACCCAGGTGACCGCGATGACCTCCTCCCGGTCGCCGGCCTCGCGCACGTGGACCCGCGGCCTGTCGCGCCCTCGGCGGGCACTCTTCCTGTCGTCGCCCATCGGCCTCGGGCACGCCCAGCGCGACGTGGCCATCGCGGACGAGCTGCGGGCCGTTCGTCCCGAGCTCGAGATCGAGTGGCTTGCGCAGCACCCCGTGACCACCGTCCTCGAGGCACGCGGCGAGCGCATCCATCCGCTGAGCGCCGAGCTCGCCAGCGAGTCCGGCCACATCGCCGCCGAGGCCCACGAGCACGACCTCAACGCATTCCAGGCGATCAGGCGGATGGACGAGATCCTGGTCGCCAACTTCATGGTGTTCCACGATGCGGTTGCCGATGGTGAGTACGACCTCGTGATCGGCGACGAGTCGTGGGACGTCGATCACTACCTGCACGAGAACCCCGAGCTCAAGCGGACCGCGTTCGCGTGGATGACCGACTTCGTGGGCTGGCTGCCGATGCCCGACGGCGGCGAGCGCGAGGCCTTCCTCACGGCCGACTACAACGAGGAGATGATCGAGCACGTGGAGCGCTTCCCGCGGATCCGGGACCGCGCGATCTTCGTGGGTGATCCCGAGGACATCGTGCCCGACGCATTCGGGCCGGGGCTGCCGCCGATCCGCGAGTGGACCGAGAAGCACTACCAGTTCAGCGGGTACGTGACCGGGTTCGATCCCGCCCCGCTGCTCGGGCGTCGCGAGGAGATCCGGCGGGAGCTCGGCTACCATCCCGATGAGCGGATCGTGATCGTGACGGTCGGCGGCTCTGGCGTGGGCGGCGCGCTGCTGCGGCGGGTGGTCGCCGCGTATCCCGAGGCGCGGCGGCGCGTCCCCGGGCTGCGGATGGTCGCGGTCGCGGGGCCCCGGATCGATGCCCGCTTCGCTGCGTGCGCCGGCGGGGGTGGAGGTCCTCGGCTACGTTCCGCAGCTCTACCGGCACCTCGCCGTGTGCGATCTCGCCGTGGTCCAGGGCGGCCTGACCACGACGATGGAGCTCGCCGCGGCTCGCCGGCCCTTCCTGTACTTCCCGCTGCGCAACCACTTCGAGCAGAACCGCCACGTCCGCCACCGCCTGGAGCGATACGGGGCGGGGCGGGCGATGGACTACGACCGCAGCGATCCCGATGCCATCGCTGCGGCGATCGCCGAGGAGATCGAGCGTCCGGTGATGAGCCACCCGGTGGCCACCGACGGCGCTCGCCGCGCGGCCGGGCTGATCGCCGACCTCGTCTGAGGCTTCTCGGTCAGGCCGGAGCGCGGGCGCGGTCCGCGCGAGTGGCCCGTCTCCGGGGCCGCCCAGGTTCGCACGCGACCTCATCGAGCGGGCGATCAGGGGGCGTCCGAAGGCACCAGCACCAGGTACTTGCCGTCGCGCCCCGGGTACGCGCCCTCGGGCCGCTTCCAGGGCAGGAAGTTGCGCTTCATCTCGGCTGCGTTCTGGTACGTGCCGGGCGGATCCGACCGCCCCCAGATCGATGACACGCGCGGGTACCAGGGATCGAGGACGTAGCCGCCATCCACCTTGGCGTCGTCGAACAGGGTTGGATCGGCATCGGCCCGGTATCCGGTCATGACCCAGGCATGGGCGCCGCGCCAGGCAAGGAGGATGACCGGCTCGCCGGTCGAGCTGATCGCACGCGCGGCGTCGAACAGGGCCTCCGCGCGGGTGTCGTAGATCCGCAGCTCGTAGGTGACGCCCCCCAGCTCATTCAGGGCGGCTGCCATGCCGACAGGCCCGGCCCCGCCGTTGTGGCTGTCCTCATGGTCGGTGTAGTCCACCTCGAGCTGCCGGATGACCTTCTGGTAGGCCGCGGTGACGTCGATGGCGGGGCCGAGGACGTTGAGCGCCATCTGGACCGCAGACGCGCCACACCAGGTGTTCTTCTGCTCGGAGATGAACACGAGCTTCGGCTGGTCGTCGATGTTGACGTCGACCGGTTCGCGGACCGGCGCGGGCGGCGCGGTGGTGTCCACGGACGGCGATGCGGTGCGCGAGGCGGCCGGAGATGAGGGCGATGGTGCGGCCGCATGGATCCCGACGATCGAAACGCTCGGATGGGGCCCGACCGCGCGCGTCATTCCGCCGATCGCGGCCGACATGCCAACGACGACGACCAGGAGTGCAGCGACGACGATCGCCGACCCGAGCAGCTGGATCGCCGGCCGACGGTAGCTTCGTCCCTGGCGGACCCACGGCACCGGCTCGACATCGAGGTTGGCCCAATACGCGTACGAGGCCGGATCCCGCTCGACGATGCGGCGCGCGACCCCGACCCCTACGTCCGGATGGGCGACGCTCCACGGATCGCCGCTGCGGTGCCGGATGCCGGGCGAGCCGTCACGGACCGATCGACCCTTCGTCGGCATGCCGTCGTCCATCGGGTGTCGTTGGTCCTCGTGGGCTGCTTGGCTCAGTCAGGGCATCGCTGGCCCTGCCGGGCGTCGGCGGATCTCAGCGGAGCGGCTGGATGATGACGTACTTGCGGTACCACGCCTTGTCGTACTTGGTGGTCGCATCCAGCTTGAGATAGGCGTCGAGCGGTGACCGCAGCGCAGGAGCATAGCGCGCATGGTGAGCGCCATACGGGTCGCTGATGTACACCGCGGTGAGCGTCCAATGTCCGCCCAGCGCCGGGTTGCGGGTAGCCTCGAACCCGGTCATCACCACCGCGTGGCCGCCGTGCCATATCGCAAGGCCCACGGGCTTGTGATAGCGCGCGATCGCCAGCGCCGCCGTGCGCAGCGCCGAGCTCTCGCTGTTGTAGGCCTTCCAGGCATATGCCGAGGAAATGTCCTCGCGAGCCGAGAACTCCGTCGCGGCGATCGACCAGCCGAGCGGGTCCGAGCCTCGCTGGACACGATCATTGAGGGCATCGACCGGCTGTTCGAATCGAAGGATGCTCATCTGGTCGAGGTGGAGGTCACGGCGGGCGATGAAGTTGAGCATCATCGCGGTCGATGCTGCGGTGCACGTCCGTCCGTCGACCTGGCGCTCGTAGCCGGACGCGAAGTACAGGTCGAGCTTGAACTTGCTGGATGCCGCCGCAGGCCCGGCGAGCGAGCCGAGCAGGAGCAGCGAGAACACCATGGGCACCGTGATCGATGCCAGCCGATGGCGGCGAATGGTCATGCGACCGACCCCCTTTGTGTGCGCTCACCTGGTGGAGCTGCCGGTACGGTCCGAGCCTCCGCGGGCAGGTTCCGAACCGGCGATGGGACCCATCACGCACCGGTGCGGGAGATCGGGCTACGGGCCGTGTGTCACCGGCCCCCGTGCCGCCCGGCCCCCGCCACGGCGTCGGCAGATCCCCGTGTGTCCGGTTCGGTGCCGCAGCGCAACGCCCGAAAGACGACCTGTCTCGGATGCGTCGCGCCAGAAGTCGGCTGCGTGCGAGCACGGATCGGCCGACGCCGCCGAGTCGCGGCGCGCGCTGCGGGCTGGGGTCGCGGGCCCGATGTACCCCGGTTGCTGGCGCTGCTCATCCGATGGTCCGGTTGGGTGCGCCCGTGCACCGCTCGGACGTCGCCGGCGGTCCGCGCAACGGCTTCTGCGGGCCGCGACCACCCGCGTTGTTGGTCGCGTGAACCTGGTTGGGCGCGCACGCCATCGGTAGATGGCAAGGCGAGCAGCGCGAGCGCGTCAGCGTGCTGCGCGAGGCCGACAGTCGTCATGTCCAGGAACCGGTCACACAGGTACGTGCACCCGGCGTCCGGCACCCCGAGGAGTGCAGGTTGCGGGGTACCCTCTGAACCGTGCCCACTCCGTCGATCCAGCTCCCCGCGGACGATCCAGATCTGGCCGCGCTCAGCCTCGACGAGCTCGAGCTTCGCTGGGCGGAGATGGCGGCGCGCACGGCGATCTCGGCCGCGGCGATGACGGGCATGGATCGCAAGGCCCAGGCGCTCGGCGTTCCCGGTGAGACGCTGATGGAGCACGCGGGGACGGCCGTCGCGGCGGCTGCGCGTGCACTGGCTGCCCACAACGGGCGAGGGGACCGGCCGATCCTCGTCCTCGCCGGACCCGGCAACAACGGCGGCGACGGCTTTGTCGCCGCGCGCCGCCTGGCCGGCTGGGGCGTCACCGTGATCGCCGTCCTCGTCTCGACCGCGGAGCGCCCCGGGACGCCCGATGCGCTGCGGAACTGGAAGCGGCTCGACGGCCTCCCCGGCGTCACGCGCGTCCATGCGCCGGTCGCGCGTGACATCGCCATCCTCGCCCAGGGGCTGGACAAGGCGGGCGTGATCGTCGATGCCCTGCTCGGCACCGGGGTCCAGGGCCGGCTTCGAGAGCCCGTGCGCGCAGCGGTCGAGATCATCGGTCGCGGCCGCGACGCCGGGGTTCCGGTGCTGGCCGTCGACACCCCGACGGCCGTCGACCTCACCTCCGGCGACGCGTCGGACCCGGTCGTGCGGGCGGACATGACCGTGACCTTCCACCGGCCGAAGATGGGCCTGCAGACGCGCCGCGGGCGCGCGCTCGCCGGGCGCGTGTTGGTCGCACCCATCGGCATCCCGGGAGACGCGGACCGTGGCTGAGCGGCAGCCGGGGATCCGAGAGGTGGTGCTGGTCGCCGCGGCGGTCGTGGTGACGGTGCTCGCGGCCGCCGGCGTCACCGCGTTGCTCCCGAGCGACGGCCAGGCCGTGGTGTTCCACACGCCGCTGCTGATCGTGATCCTGGTCGGTGGCACGGCCTACATCCTGTGGCGGATCCTGCGCTCGCCCGGGACGAGGGGTCCGTCGTGACCGATCCCCAGCATCCACACCTCCTGCACGCTCCGCTGGCCCGCCGCGGTCACGACCTGGAGCGACTTGCCAACGAGCACTGGGACCTGCTGATCGTGGGCGGCGGGATCGTGGGGGCCGGGGCCCTGCTCGACGCCGCGAGTCGCGGCATGCGCGTGGCGCTGGTCGAGCAGGACGACATCGCGGTCGGGACGTCGTCGCGCTCCAGCCGCCTGATCCACGGCGGGTTGCGCTACCTCCAGCAGATGCAGATCGGCCTCGTGCGCGAGGCGCTCGCGGAGCGTGCCCGGCTGCTGCGGCTGGCGCCGCACCTGGTGCGCCTCGAGTCGTTCCTGTTCCCGCTCTACGGGCCACCCGCGATCACCCGCGCGATCTACACCGCGGGCATGACGATGTACGACCTGCTGGGCTCGGCCCGGTCCGGCGGCCCGCACCGGCATCTGTCGGTGGCGGCGACGCTCGACTACGCCCCGCACCTCCGGACCGGGAACCTGCAGGGCGCGCTCCTGTACCACGACGCGATGGAGGACGACGCCCGCTTCGCGCTCGCGGTCGTCCGGACGGCGATCGCGCATGCCCCCGGCGAGGCGGTCGCGGTCACCAGGGTGCGGGCGACGGGACCGCTGCTCGACGGCAAGCGGGTCATCGGAGCGGCCGTGGAGGACCGGGTCACCGGGACCACGTTCGAAGTGCGTGCAGCAACGGTCCTCGATGCGACGGGGGTCTGGGGAGCGCAACCGGACCGCCCGTTCGGCGGCGGATCGTTCAGCGTCCTGCCCGCCCGCGGCAGCCACCTGGTGATCCCGCGCGAGCGGATCCCGGCGCTGGGTGGGATGACGCTGCGGATCCCGGGGCGGGTCGCATTCCTGGTGCCCTGGCCGCGGCACTGGCTGATCGGCACGACGGATCAGCCGTTCCATGGCCCGATCGACCGCCCCGCGACGAGCGCCGCCGAGGTGGACGAGATCCTGGGCACGCTCAACGGCGCCCTCGACCTCGAGCTGTCCCGCGACGACATCGTGGGCACCTACGCTGGTCTGCGCCCGCTGATCGCCCCGTCGACCGCCCGGTCGAGCGTCAGGATCTCGCGCGAGCACAAGGTCAGCGTCGAGGCGCAGGGTCTCGTCCGGGTCAGCGGCGGCAAGTACACGACCTACCGCGTGATGGCGCGCGATGCCGTGGATGCGGTGCTGGGCGACGCCGCCCGCGTGCGGCGCACGGCAACGGGTGCACTGCCGATCATCGGAGCAGCGGCGACGGCCGACCTCGACGCGCTCGCCTCGCGGCTCACCGCCACCGGTGACGTCGATGCCGAGGCCGCCCGCTCGCTCGTCGATCGCCATGGGACGGAGGCGCCCGATGTGCTCGCGCTCGGTCGTGCCAGGGACATGGTCCGGCTGCTCGAGCCCGGATTTCCGTATCTCGAGGCCGAGGTCGCGTGGGCCGTCGAGCACGAGCTGGCGATGTCGCTCGACGACATGCTCACGCGCCGGATCCGGCTGGCGCCCGAGGTTCGTGATCGAGGAGCGGCATGCGCGCCGAGGGTGGCCCAGATCATGGGCGCGATCCTGGGCTGGGACGACGAGCGGCGCGCCGCCGAGGTCGGCACCTACCTCGAGGGCGCGCACCGTGAGTTCGACGTGCCGCCGCCGGACTGATGGCGGGAGGAGCTCCGATGTCCCAGGGACCGTTCGTGCTTGCGCTCGACCAGGGCACGACCTCCTCGCGCGCGATCGCCTTCGACAGCCGCGGCGTCCGAGTCGCGAGCGCCCAGCGCGAGTTCCCACAGGGCTACCCGTCGCCGGGCCACGTCACCCACGACCCGGAGGACATCTGGTCGAGCCAGGTTCGCGTCGCCCGTGAGGTCGTCGATGCGGTCGGCGGACCCGCGAACATCGCCGCGATCGGCGTCACCAACCAGCGCGAGACCACGATCGTGTGGGATCGCGCGACCGGTCGTCCCGTGGCGCCCGCGATCGTGTGGCAGAGCCGGATCACCGCGCCGTTCTGCGAGCAGCTCCGGGCGGCCGGCCACGAGCCGTTCATCCGCGATCGGACCGGCCTGCCGCTCGACGCCTACTTCTCGGGTCCCAAGATCCGGTACATCCTCGAGGAGGGCGGCCTGCGCGCCCGGGCCGAGCGCGGCGAGCTGGCGTTCGGCACCGTGGACAGCTGGCTGGTGTGGCGGCTGACGGGCGGCCGCGTCCACGCGACCGACGTCTCGAATGCCTCGCGAACCCTGCTGCTCAACCTGCGCAGCCTCGACTGGGACGACGAGCTGCTCGCCTGATGGACGTGCCGCGCTCGATGCTGCCCGAGGTCCGGCCGTCGTCGGCGGTCTGGGCCGAGTCGGATGCCGACATCCTCGGCCGCCCGATCCCGATCGCGGGCGTGGCGGGGGACCAGCAGTCGGCGATGTTCGGGCAGGCGTGCTTCGCGCCGGGCGACGCCAAGAACACGTACGGCACCGGCGCGTTCCTGCTCGCCAACGTCGGCGACGCGCCGATCGCGTCCGGGCACGGCCTGCTGTCGACGGCGCTGTGGCAGCTGGGCGACGGCGGTCCGGTCGCGTACGCGCTCGAGGGCTCCGTGTTCATCGCGGGTGCGGCCGTCCAGTGGCTCCGCGACGGGCTGCGCGCGATCGGGTCGTCGAGCGAGGTCGAGGAGCTGATGCGAGGCGTGGAGGACACGGGCGGCGTGTACCTCGTGCCGGCGTTCACGGGCCTCGGGGCCCCGCACTGGGACCCGCATGCGCGGGGCCTGCTGATCGGGATGACCCGCGGCACCGGGCTGCCGGAGATCGCCCGGGCGACCATCGAGTCGATCGCGTACCAGGTCCACGACGTGTTCGTGGCGATGGAGGCCGACCGTGGGCCCCGCTGGCGGACCTGCGCGTGGACGGGGGCGCGGCTCGCAACGACGAGCTGCTCCGGTTCCAGGCCGATCTCCTTGGCGTGCCGGTGGAGCGGCCGACGGTGACCGAGACCACGGCCTGGGGCGCCGCGTCGCTGGCCGGCCTCGCGATCGGGATGTGGTCGAGCCTCGACGAGCTCGCATCGATCCGCGCGGTGGACCGCCGGTTCCAGCCGGCCATGACCCCGGAGCGGCGGACCGCGCTGCTACGCGACTGGCAGCGAGCCGTGGAGCGGTCGAAGGGCTGGGCAACCGGCTAGGGCCGAAGGGCTCTCGGATCCACCCGAAAATACGGTATCGCCATCGGGCGGGTTCCTACGTACACTGCGCCCGTGCGCGGATCGCCGTGCACGGACATAACCCGATCGCACGTTCGACACTTGGTTTCCTCCGGCTATCACTCGAGGACCCCGGGCAAGAGGCGGCGACAGCTGGAGGACATCGGCACGTGGCCGACAAGACCCTGACCTGTTCCGATTGCGGAATGGAGTTTGCATTCACCGAGCGCGAGCAGGAGTTCTACGCCGAGAAGGGGTTCACCGAGCCCCGGCGCTGTCCGTCGTGCCGCGCAAGCCGCAAGGCCGCGCGTGCGGCCGGCGATGGCGGCTACGGCGCATCTGCCGGCGGCTATGACGCCGGCGGCTATGGCGGTGGCGGCGGCTATTCGGCCGGCGGCTACGGCCGAAGCAGCGCACCGCGGGAGATGTTCACCGCGACGTGCTCGAGCTGCGGCAACGAGGCTCGTGTCCCGTTCCGCCCGACCAATGGCAAGCCCGTCTACTGCTCGGACTGCTTCCGGACGCAGCGCGGCGGCTGACGCACGACAGCCTGACCGGGTCGCGGATGCCGCGGCCCGGTCCTTTCGTTTCCGGCCCGCCGCCGTGGCCCGTCTGACCCCAAGGGCCATCCCGCCCGGATCGTGCGAACGGCGCGCGAACCGCCGGGCCACCGTCCCGCGCCGCCGCGGTCAGTCGCGGGACAGCAGGTCCAGGTCAAAGCGACGCTCGGTGCCATGGATGAGCCGGCCGATGTTGTCCGCGTGCGCCAGCCAGACCAACGCGGACCCCAGCGTCGCGTACACGGGGTATGCCACCGGAACCGTCCCGTTCGCGGCCAGCCACCAGATCCCGACCAGGAGCGCCCCGGCGGCGGTCGACATCAGCGAGCCCAACGACACGTACCGGGTCACCAGGATCACCACCACGAACACCGGCGCCCCGACGAGGATCGCGGGCGGGAAGATCACCAGCATCGTGCCGACGCTCGTGCCCACGCCGCGACCGCCACGGAAGCCCACGAACATCGACCGGGTGGAGCCCAGGATGGCGGCGATCGCGCACAGGACCTCGACGCCGGCGTTTCCCGTGAGGAAGCGGGCGGCCAGGACGGGCACGACGCCCTTGAGCACGTCCCCGGTCACGACGACCAGCGCCCGCCGCCGGCCCATCGCGCGCAGCGCGTTGGTGCCCCCGGTCCGGCCGCTGCCCAGCGTCCGCGGGTCAGTGGCCCCGGTGAGCTTCGCGACGACGACCCCGAACGGGACGGAGCCGCCGACGTAGGACAGCACGGCGAGCAGGATCGCGATCAGGAACTCGCCCGCGCTCACCGTCCAGCACCTCCGGAGGCGGCGGGACCGGTCCCCGCCGCAGGGGCGGAATCTAGCACCGGGTCGCGGGCGGCGGTTCGAACGATGGCCGGCATTCGCGCCGACGCGTCCGCAGTCGGTGTCGCTGCCATCGAACCGCGCCCAGGTCCGCATCGGCGGACGCCCGTAGTACGATCGACCCCGATGTCCCTTCACGCCCACCAGCGCCGCGGCATCCGTTCGACGGCCAGGGCGTTGACCGCAGCGGAGAACCCCTGACCGATGGCCGTCGGCTCCTCGAATGACTTCGATCTCGTCGTCCTGGGCGCAGGAACCGGCGGGTACGCCGCGGCGTTCCGCGCCGCGCAGCTCGGGCTCAAGGTCGCCCTAGTGGACGAGGACAAGCTCGGTGGCACCTGCCTCCACCGCGGCTGCATCCCGACCAAGGCGCTGCTCGAATCGGCCGCGTTCAACGAGCGGCTGCGCCACGCGGCCGACTTCGGGCTGGTGCTGGGCGGCGAGACGAGCGTGGACTACGCACAGATCGCCAAGCGCCGCGACCAGGTCGTCATCCGCATGTGGAAGGGCGTCCAGACGCTGGTCAAGAAGTACGGCGTCACGTGGGTCCAGGGTCGCGGCCGTCTTGACGGCGCCACCAGGGTCCGGGTCATGCAGCCCGGCGAGGACGGCGCGCCGGGCGCCGGGGGTGAGCGGATCCTCAACGCGACCGACGTGATCCTGGCCACGGGATCACGGGTCAAGTCGCTACCGGGGATCGTCCCCGACGGCAAGCGGATCGTGACCTCGGACGATGTGCTGCGCATGGACTCGATGCCGGCCAGCATCATCATCATCGGCGCCGGCGCGGTGGGCGTCGAGTTCGCCTCGATGTACCACGACCTGGGCGCGTCGGTCACGCTGCTCGAGTACCTGCCCGCGATCGTCCCGCTGGAGGATCGCGAAGTCTCGAAGGAGCTCGAGCGCAGCTTCAATCGACGGGGGATCAAGATGATCACCAGCGCCCGGTTCGACGCCGAAGTCGGTCAAGGCGGGCAAGGACGGCGTCCGGATCACCGTCGGCCCCGACGGCAAGGAGGCCACCGAGCTCGAGGCGGAGATGCTCCTGGTCGCCGCCGGCCGGGCCACCAACGTCGAGGACGTGGGCCTGGACACCACGAGCGCGGAGGTCGATCGGGGCATCGTCAAGGTCGACGGCCACATGCGCACCCGCGAGCCCCACCTGTATGCCATCGGCGACATCGTCGGCGGCCTGATGCTCGCGCACACCGCAGCGCACGAGGGGATGATCGCCGCCCACACGATCGCCGGCGACCCGGATGTCCACCCGATGGACTACGTCAAGCAGCCCCGGGCGACGTACAGCCGGCCCGAGATCGCGTCGGTGGGGCTGACCGAACAGCAGTGCGAGGAGCGCGAGTTCCCGATCAAGACCGCGAAGGTGCCGTTCCAGGCCGTCGGCAAGGCGATCATCGGCGGTGAGTACGAGGGCTTTGCCAAGATCATCGCCAACCGCGACACGGACGAGACGCTGGGCATCCACATCATCGGGCCGCATGCGACGGACCTCATCGCGGAGGCCTCCCTGGCGCTGACGTTCGAGGCGGCACCGTGGGAGATCGGCGCCGCCACGCATGCGCACCCGACATACTCGGAGATCCTCGGGGAGACCGCGATGGCGGTCGACGGACGGTCGATCAACTTCTAGCCGGCGAAACGCCGCCGGCGCGGCCGGCGGCGCCGGCAGGTTGCCGGCGATGACGGCGCGGTCGGGCGAGCCGGCCAGGTGCACGGAGGACGGGATGACGGTCACCGGCCACAGCGACAACGCCGCGACTGGCCCCCTTGCCGCGTCGGTCGGCCTGACCGATGCCGATCTCGTCGCGATGTACCGGCTGGTCGCGCTGGCCCGCGCCGTCGACGAGCGGATGTGGATCCTCAACCGCGCCGGACGCATCCCGTTCGTGATCAGCGGCCAGGGCCACGAGGGTGCCCAGGTCGGTCTCGCCTGGCCGCTGCGTCGAGACCACGACTGGATCGCGCCGTTCTACCGCTCGATCGCGACCTGCCTGACGTTCGGGATGTCGCCGCGCGACATGATGACGGCCCAGTACGCCACCGCCGGCGATCCCTCATCGGGCGGGCGCCAGATGCCCGGCCACTACGGCTACCCGGCGCATCACCTGGTGTCCGTGTCGTCGCCGGTCGCGACCCAGATCCTCCACGCCGTCGGCATCGCCCTGGCCGCCAAGACCCGCAAGACCGACCAGGTGGCGGTCGCGATCATGGGCGAGGGCAGCTCGAACCAGGGCGACGTCCACGAGGCGCTCAACTTCGCCGCCATCCACCGGCTCCCGTTCGTGTTCATCGTCGAGAACAACGGCTACGCGATCAGCGTGCCCGCGGAGAAGGAGCTGTCGGTCAAGGACGTCGCCAGCCGGGCGTCGGGGTACGGGATCCCGGGGGTCGTGGTCGACGGGACGGACGTGCTTGCGTGCTACGTCGGCCGGGCGCGAGGCCGTCGACCGGGCACGGAGCGGTGGCGGCCCGACCCTGATCGAGGCCAAGGTGACCCGGCTGACCGCGCATTCGTCGGACGACCAGCAGACGAAGTACCGGACCGAGGACGACCTCGCCGAGGGCAAGGCCCACGATCCGCTGCCGATCTTCCGCACCCAGCTGCGCGACGCCGGCGTGCTGACCGACGAGATCGAGGCCGAGCTGGCGGCCGAGATCAAGGCGCTGGTCACCGACGCCACCGACCACGCCGAGGCGGAGCCCGATCCCGATCCGGCAACGGCGCTCGACTGGGTCTACGCCGAGCGCTGGCCGGGCGAGACGATCCCGCCCTGGCACGTGGCCTCCGGCGACCACGCCGCCCCGGCCGAGGGCGCCGGCTGATGGCCGTCCGGACGTTCATCGAGGCGATCCGTGACGGCATGGCCGAGGAGATGCGGCGCGACGAGTCAGTCGTGGTCCTTGGCGAGGACGTGGGCAAGAAGGGCGGCGTGTTCCTGGCCACGGACGGCCTGTGGACCGAGTTCGGCGACGACCGGGTGATCGATACCCCGCTGACGGAGTCGATGATCATCGGCGCCTCCATCGGGGCCGCGATGAACGGGCTGCGCCCGGTGGCCGAGATCCAGTTCGCGGATTTCATCCACCCGGCATTCAACCAGCTGGTGTCGGAGGCGGCCCGGATGCGCTACCGCTCGAACAACGGGTTCGGGGTGCCGATGGTCGTTCGGGCGCCGTACGGCGGCGGGGTCCACGGAGCGCTGTATCACTCGCAGTCGGTCGAGGCGTTCTTCACCCACGTCCCGGGGCTGAAGGTGGTTATCCCGTCAACGCCCTCCGATGCCAAAGGGCTCCTGCGGTCAGCGATCCGGGACGACGACCCGGTGCTGTTCTTCGAGCACAAGAAGATGTACCGCAGCGTGCGTGGCGATGTCCCCGACGGCGAGTTCACGGTGCCGCTCGGACGGGCGCTCATCCGCCGGCCGGGCCGCCAGGTGACCGTGGTCGCGTACGGGCTGATGGTCCACTACGCGCTCGAGGCGGCGCAGCGGGTCGAGGCGGACGGGATCGATGTCGAGGTGCTCGACCTGCGGACGCTGCGGCCCCTGGATCGGGACGCGGTGCTGATGTCCGTGCGCAAGACGGGCAAGTGCCTGATCGCCTACGAGGACAACCGGTTCGGCGGGTACGGCGCGGAGATCGCGGCGATCGTCGCCGAGGAGGCGTTCGACTACCTCGACGGACCCGTGTCCCGGATCGCCGGACCGGACGTGCCGGGCGTTCCCTACAACCACGTCCTCGAGGACTGGTTCATGCTCAACCCGATCAAGATCGCCGACGCGATCCGGAAGCTCGCTGCGTACTGATGGCCGGCTCGGCTGCGAGGCCAGCCTCGTCGGCGGCGGATCTTGGGGCCCTCGAGGCGAGGCTTCAGGCCATCCTCGATCCGTATCGCGGCCGGCTCGAGGCGGCCACCATCTACAACATCCCGACGCTCCGGCGACCGGGCGCCGGGGCCCACGACTGGTTTGCGTTCGTGAAGCCCGCCTCGCGTCATGTCGGCTTCTACCTGCTGCCCGTCAACACCTGGCCGGAGCTGCGGCAGGGGCTGTCGCCGGCGTTGGCGAGGCGCCTGACCGGGAAGGCGACGTTCACCTTCCGTTCGATCGACGAAGACCTGCTCTCGGAGCTGGAGGCGCTGGTCGCGCGGGCGTTCGACCGGTACACGCGCCCGTAACGCTCCCGGAACGGTCGCACCCCACGATCGGGTCGTGATCACCCCATCGAACCCGCGTGCGGCCCATGCCCGTGCCGATGCGCGCGCGTCCGGCGTGGAGCTGTTCGCGGCGAGCGCGGCGTGGCTGCTGTCGGTCGCGGGCTGCGTCAGCCTGGTATGGATCTGGCTCCCGGTAGCCCTCACGGGCGAGCCCGGCGATCACAGCACCGAGCTGTCGGTCGTCGAGCTCGCGCCCGTCCTCGCATGGCTGGCGTCGCTCGGGTGGCTCCTCGTCCGGCTACGGCCGGGCCACCGTGTCGGCTGGCTGTTCCTGGCCGCAGCGCCACTCGGCATCGGAGTCTTCCTCGGCTTCGGCGTCGTCGGGCTGGCGAGCGATGTCGATGCCGGGGGTCGCCGGCGCGGCGGCGGCCGCGGGTGGCGCGATGCTCGTCCTGTTCGCGGCCCTCCTGCTGGCGTTCGTGCCGCTGCTGTTCCCGGACGGCCGGCTGCCGGGACCAGGCTGGCGGCTTCCCACGTCGGCGCTGGTGGGCGTGCTCGCGTTATCGACGCTCGCGACCATCTTCGGGACCGACCGGGTCGACCCGGGCACGCCGCCCAACCCGCTGGCGATTCCGTGGGTGCCCGACTGGGTCGGCACGCTGGGGGTAGCCGGCCGGCCTCGTGGCGATGCTGGTCGGCCTGGCCATGGGCGTCGCCTCGATCACGGTGCGCTTCCGCCGGGGTCACGGCGACGAGCGCCAGCAGCTCAAGTGGATGCTCGCCGCGATCGTGCTGCTCGGCCGTTGCGGCGCTGCCCACGTTCGTCGGCGTCGAGTCACGACGTGCTCAGCCTGCTCGGACCGGTCACGATCGCCCTCATCCCGGGCGCCGTCGCGCTGGCAATCCTGCGCTACCGCCTGTACGACATCGACCGCCTGATCAGCCGGACGATCGCCTATACGCTGCTCAGCCTGCTGCTGGTGACGACGTTCGTCCTCGGCAACCTCGCGCTCCAGGCGGTGCTCGCGAATTTCACGTCGAGCGAGACCCTCGCGGTGGCCGGGTCGACGCTGATCGCGTTCGCGGCCGCGCAGCCGCTCCGGCGCCGGATCCAGCGCGCCGTGGACCGCCGGTTCGACCGCGCCCGCGTCGATGCGTCGCTGATCATCGCGGCGTTCAGCACCCGCCAGCGGGGCGCGGTGGACCTCGAGGCGGTGGTCGGAGACGTGCGGGCGACCACGAGCGGCGCGCTGCGTCCGGCAGCGATCGGGATCTGGCTCCGCGACGACGTGGTGCTGCCCGGCGAGGGCGCTGCAGCCTCCTCGTGAGCGGGTCCGTGGCCGGGTTGGGCATGGACGCCCCGGATGCGCGACACTAGAACCCGACGATCCCGCGCCTCCCGCAGCGCCCCATCGGAGGAACAGCCCAGTGGCCAAGGTGACGATGCCCCAGCTCGGCGAGAGCGTGGCCGAAGGGACGATCGGCCGCTGGCTCAAGCAGCCGGGCGACACCGTCGAGAAGTATGAGCCGCTGCTCGAGGTGATCACCGACAAGGTGAACGCCGAGGTTCCGTCGCCGTTCGCCGGCGTGCTCAAGGAGATCCTGGCCCAGGAGGGCGACACGGTCCCCAACAACGCCGAGATCGCCGTGATCGAGACGGCAGACGACGGGGCCAAGGCAGCGGCGCCGGCCCCAGCCGCGGCGCCGGCCGCAGCCGCCGAGCCCGAGGTCGCCCACGGCCCCGCCGGATCCGACGAGCGCCCGGTCGCCGCAGCAACCTCGCCGGCCTCTGCATCCGAGTCCGCCCCGGCCGCGGCGCAGGCCCCCGCGCAGCCGGCCGCCGCGCCCGCCGCCCCCAGCGTGGCGGCCACCGCCGAGCCGGCCGGCGATCCGAACGCCCGGATGACCCCGGCGGTCCGCCGCCTGCTTCGCGAGCACAACCTCGAGCCCGCGCAGATCTCCGGCACCGGTGGCGGCGGGCGGATCACCCGCGAGGACGTGATCGCCTTCGTTGAAGCCGTTCGCACCGGCACCGCTCCGGCGACGGCGGCGCCCCCGCAGCAGGCGGCCTCCGCGACCCCGGCCTCCGCCGCACCCGCACGGGCAGCATCGGCGGGAGCTCGCGGCGGCGCACCGGCTCCGGCAACCATCGCCTTCCCGGCCGGCGCGGACGAGGTGCTCGTTCCCCTGACCCAGATGCGCAAGGGGATCGCCGCCCAGATGACCCGGTCGCTCCAGGCGCCGCACGCATACGTCCAGATGGAGGTCGATGCGACGCGGCTGGTCCAGCTGCGGGAGCGGACGAAGCGCGCGTACCAGGACAAGGAAGGCCTCTCGCTCAGCTTCGTCCCGTTCGTCGTCAAGGCGGCGGCCGAGGCGCTCAAGCGCAACCCGACGTTCAATGCCCATTGGACGGACCAGGGCCTGCTCGCCAAGCGACGGGTCAACATCGGTGTCGCGGTGGCGGTCGACGATGGGCTGATCGTGCCGGTCATCCGGGACGCGGACCAGCTCTCGATCCACGGCCTCAACGCCGCGATCGCGGACGTGGCCGGTCGCGCCAAGGCGAACAAGCTGCGCCTCGACGACTTCGGCGGCGGGACGTTCACGGTCGACAACACGGGCTATCTCGGCACCAACCTCGTGATGCCGATCCTCAACGTTCCCGAGGTCGGGATCGTGACCATGGAGGCGATCACCAAGCGGGCCGTCGTGCTGAGCACACCGGACGGCGACACGATCGCGATCCGGCCGATCATGAACATGGTTCTCGGCGTCGACCATCGCGCCAACGACGGCGCCGGCGGGGCGGCGCTCCTGCGTGACATCAAGGCATGGCTCGAGGGCGTCGGTCCCGAGACCGCGCTGTACTAGCGGTCGAGGACGGCAGCACCAGACGATGAACCGCGACCTCCCGATCTTCGATCCCAACCCCGGCCAGGGCCACGCCCACGCGCCGGCCACCCCCATTTCGATCGCGATGGGGGGCGGCTCGTTCGGCCCCGCGGCCGATGGATCCCTGCCGCTGCGTCGCCACCCGGACTGGATCAAGTCCCGGATGCCATCGGGTGACAACTACCACGAGCTCAAGGGGCTGCTCTCGGGTCTCAACCTCAACACCGTGTGCGAGGAGGCCCGCTGCCCCAACGTCGGCGAGTGCTGGGACCAGCGGACCGCGACGGTCATGATCCTGGGCGACACCTGCACCCGCGCCTGCGGCTTCTGCGCGATCAAGACGGGCAAGCCCACCTGGTTCGACGACGACGAGCCGCGACGGGTCGCCGAGGCCGTCGCCGCCATGAACCTCGACCACGTGGTGGTCACGAGCGTTGCCCGCGACGACCTGCCCGACGGGGAGCGGGCGCGTTCGCCGCGACGATTCGCGAGCTCCGCGCCCGCAGCCCGGGTATGGGCGTGGAGGTCCTGATCCCGGACTTCAACGGTGAGGAAGCGCCGCTGCGGGCCGTGATGGATGCCGGGCCCGACATCCTCAACCACAACCTCGAGACCGTGAAGCGGCTCCAGAAGCCGGTCCGCAAGCGCGCCCGCTGGGATCGCACGCTGTCCGTTCTCGAGCGGGCCAAGGCCTACGCGGCCGAGTACGGCCACGAGGCGCACACGAAGTCGTCGCTCATGGTCGGGCTGGGCGAGACACGCGCCGAGCTGACCGAGTGCTTCACGGCCCTGCGCGAGGTGGACTGCGACGTCCTGACCATCGGGCAGTACCTGCGCCCGACCACCGATCACCTGCCGCTGGTCCGCTACTACCACCCCGACGAGTTCGCCGAGATGAAGGCCGAGGCCCTCGCGCTGGGGTTCAAGCACGTGGAGTCGGGGCCGCTGGTCCGCTCGAGCTACCACGCTCGCGACCAGGTCCCGGGTGCCGAGCTGCGAGCGCTGCGCCGGCAGGCGACGCTCGACGCGCAGGGCCGCGTCGTCCCTGCGGCGAGCTGACCGGGGCGGGTTCGGGGCCATGCCTCGCGAGCGCGAACCGGATCGCGCCGGGCTCGACGTCGAGCCCAGGCGGATCACCATCGGTCCGGCGTCGCGGCGCACCCTGCTCGCGACGATCGTCGCCGCGGCCGCCCAACCGCACGATGACTGGGTGATCCGGGTGATCGTGGTGCCGGCCGGCGACCGGCCGCCGGGCTACGTGGCCCTGCCGGCCGGCGGACTCGCCGGCGGACGCTACCGGCTCGAGCTCGTGCCGTCCTCAGGCCCCGCGCTCGCGTACGAGCTCTGCGTGGGCTGACCGAGCTCTGCGTCGGCTACGCCCATACCCGTTATGCTCGCGGGGATGGTCGCCCACCTGAGCCGCAAGGTCCCCCTCGCCGAGCTCCACTGCCACCTCGGTGCGGCCGTCACGCCTGCGATCATGTGGTCGATCGCGCATGCGCAGGGCATCAAGCTCCCGACCCGCGACTACTGGGACTTCCGGGACCTGATCACCGTCCATCCGCGCAGGCCAAAGAGCTTCGACGGGTACCTGCAGCTGTTCCACTGGACCGAGCTCATCCAGTCCAGCCCGATCGCCGTCGAGCGCGCCGTGTACGAGGTCGTCGGCGGCGCCTATCGCAAGAACAACGTGACCACGATGGAGCTTCGCTTCAACCCGATGAAGCGGAACCGGGGCGGGGAGCAGGACCTCGACCACATCATCGCCGCGGCGGTTCGCGGCATGGATCGGGCGATGCTCGAGTACCCGGTCAAGCCGGGCCTGATCTTCTGCCTGGACCGCGCCTTCCCGTTCGAGCTCAACGAGATCATCGCGGAGAAGGCGATCACGTGGCGCGACCGTGGCGTGGTCGGCATCGACATCGCCGGCCCCGAATCCGCGACATTCCGGGTGGCCGACTATCGACGGCTGTTCCGGCGCGCGCGCCAGTACGGGCTGGGGATCACCGTCCATACCGGCGAATCGGGCCCGGTCGAGGAGATCGCCCGCGTCATCGAGCTGCTCGAGCCGGACCGCATCGGCCACGGCGTCAAGGCGGCCTTCGATCCCCGGGCGATGGACATGCTCCGCGACCGGGGCATCGTGCTCGAGGTCTGCCCGACCTCGAACCTCAACACCGGTGTCGTGTCCAGCTGGGACGAGTTCCGCTGGATCTTCGACCAGTTCCGGCGCAACGGGGTGCGCTACGTCATCAGCACCGACGGCCCGGAGATGCTCAAGACCTACATCCGCGACGAGATGGCGACCCTCGGCCGGATGGGCATCCTGTCGCTCGAGGAGCAGGAGCAGATCGCCGCGACGTCGCTCGCCGCCTCGTTCGTGCCCAACGTGTCCGAGATCCCGCTGCCCCGGCGGCAGCCGGCCTCGCGCGATGTGGTGGAGCGCGAAGAGGCGTAAGGCCCGGGATTTCGACCCGCCCTCGCTCGCGTCTGACTCACGGGACGCATCAACCCGGCCCTCCGACGGGGGTCTGCGGCACCTGAAGGCGCCCTTGGGGCCGATATCTGCCAGCCGGATCGCGCGTTTCACGCACCCGATGAGTCAAGCGGGGCGGGGCGCACCCGTTTGAGTCAGGCGGGGCGAGCGCACCCGATCAGTCAACGGGTCGGGGCCGTCACCTCGGAGCGATCCGGTACTCGCAGCAGCGATCGCCGACGGCGATGTGTCGCTCCCTCGTGACCTCCGCTCCCAGCACCCCGCGGAACATCTCCAGCTCGGCCGCACACGCGGCGGGGTTCGCGCGGGCGACGTCGAGCACCGCGCAGTTGTGCTCGACGAGTCGGATCTCCCCCTCGTCGAACACCGCCTCGGACAGGTAGCCCAGCTCATCCTGCAGCCGGGCCAGCTCGCGGACGCGGTCCGCGATCGACGCCCCGGCGGGCAGCACGGCCGCCATCCGCTCGCGGAGGTGTGCCTCGGCCTGGCGGCGACGCGCCGCGAACACGTCGTCCAGCAGGCTGTCGCCGCCGACCTCGAGGATCGCGGTCATCAGGCCGGTGGCCAGCCCGTCGTAGTTGGTGGGGAACAGGTCCTGCGCATCGGCGGTGATGTCGTACACGTGCCGCGGCCGCCCGACACCGTGGCGCTCCGTCGTGCGCGTCACGAGGCCGGCGCCGTCGAGCGCACGCAGCTGCTGGGCAACGCCGCTCCGGCTGGCACCCAGCGCCGTCGCGATGGCATCGGGCGCCGACGGACCCGTGCGTCGCAGGTGGTGCAGGATCGCGCGCCGGAGCGCGGACGGGGAGCCCGCGATGGCTGCGGGGCTGGAGGCGGGCGGGACTGCGGGCTCGGGCATGCGGGCAGAGGCTAACAAGAACGCGCCTGGCGCGCGTGAGCGACGCGTGACGTCCGCGCCGCGGGCAGGGCAGGGCCCGGTGCTACGCTCCGGTGATGGACCTCGACCTGTCACCCGACCACGCACTCCTTCGCGACACGATCCGCGAGTTCATGACCACGGAGGTGGAGCCGGTCGTCGACGAGCACGAGCGGGCCCGTCGGTTTCCGACCGAGATCGTCGCCCGGATCGCGGAGCTGGGCTGGCTGGGGATCAACGTCCCGGAGCGCTGGGGTGGTGCCGGGATGGACACCCTGGCCTACGCGATCGCGATCGAGGAGATTGGCCGCGTGTGGGGGTCGCTGGGCCTGATCGTCGCGGCGCATACCAGCCTCGGCTGCGGGCCGCTGCTGATCGCGGGCAGCGACGAGCAGCGAGACCGCTTCCTGCCGCCGATGGCCGCGGGCAGGGTGCTGGGCGCGTACGGACTGACCGAATCGGACGCGGGGTCCGACGCCGGGGGCACCCGGACGACGGCTCGCCGCGAGGAGGGACCGGACGGCGCGACGTTCGTCATCAACGGCCAGAAGCGGTTCATCACCAATGCCGGGCAGGCCGGGACGTACATCATCACCGCCCGCACCGGACCCGCCACGGACGGGTCGGCATCGATCTCCGCATTCATCGTGCCGGCCGATACGCCGGGGTTCAGCGTGGGGCGGCTCGAGGAGAAGATGGGCCTCCATGCCTCGGCGACGGGCGAGCTCAACTTCGACGGGGTCCGGGTCCCGGCCGCGAACCTGCTGGGCGACGAGGGTGCCGGGTTTCGCGCCTTCCTCAAGGTGCTCGACGGCGGCCGGATCTCGGTCGCGGCGCTTGCTCTCGGGCTTGCCCAGGCTGCATTCGATGCAGCGGTGCCGTATGCAAGGTCACGCGAGCAGTTCGGTCGCCCGATCGGGACGTTCCAGGGGGTCGCGTTCATGATCGCCGACATGGCCACCGAGATCGAGGCCGCCCGCGCGCTCGTGTATCGCGCAGCCTGGCTCAAGGACCGGGATCGCGACTACGGCCTCGCCGCCGCGCAGGCCAAGCTGTTCGCCTCGGAGGTCTCGTCGCGCGTCACCAACGCGGCGATCCAGGTCCACGGCGGCTACGGGTATGTCGAGGACTACCACGTCGAGCGGTTCCTGCGCGACGCGAAGCTGACCGAGATCGGGGAGGGGACCAGCCAGATTCAGCGGCTGGTCATCGCGCGCAAGATCCTCGGCCTGCGGGTCGTCTGACTCGAGATCGAGGCGCGTCGCGGGGTGCTGCGTGCAGCCCGGCCGTGACGGATGCTAGGAGCGCACCTCGACCAGGCGCACCATCAGCCGCAGCTCGCTGTTCGCCCCGACGCACGTCTGGAGCGTCATCGACGGCGCCGGCTGCGCGGCCCAGGCCCATGACGCTGAGGTCGTGGGTGGCGTGGTCTTCCACCACTTGACGGCGTACACGTGGACCTTGCCGTTCGAGTCGGCGTAGTAGGCCTTCATGCCGGCCTTGAGCCGATGGCCCGTGTACGCGTCGTGGAGCGGCTTGAACACGCTGTAGGCGTGCCCCAGCAGGTAGACGTTGTTGGTCCCGGCGCAGCCCCAGCGGTACACGAGGTTGTCCGGCGGCCGCTTGCGGTCGCACGGGAACAGGTTCACCGACCGGCTGATCCCCAGCGCTGGGATCCAGACGTGGTTCCGTCCCCGGTAGGCGATGGTCGCAGTGCCCGCCGTCGATGCGGCGACCGGCCCCGAGCGGACGGGCCTCGGCGGGGCATCCGGGCGGGCCGGCTTCGTGGTGACGAGCGCCGCGGTCGCAGCCGATGCTGCACGCGGGCCAGGGACCGGGACCTCGAGATGGGCGGCGGCGAGCGCGTCGGGCGACCAGTCGACACTCGCCAGCGGCGCAGCGGGCGAAACGGCGGGCGCAGCGGCGACCGGCGGCGCGTCCTGCACGGCGCCATTGACGCGGGCAGCGGCCGCGACGGCGGTGACCGACTCGATGGCCAGCGCCAGGGCGAGGATCGTCGAGATCGCGTGTCGCCTGCGAGGGGTGAGCTCCATGGCCCGATCGTCGGGGCGTGGCCGCACCGCATCGACAGCTCGGTGGTCCCGGGCATGACGGGACGGTGGGGTCGGTCCCGGTGTGGAGCGGTGTGGTGCGATGCGGACGCTGGCAGTACCCGGGCAGGACCCGGGGTGCGGTTCAGTCGCGGATGCGGATGGTCCCGGTCACTCGTGGCTGCGGAGCGTCCTCGTCAGCCGCCCGTGCCGGCGGCCTGCGCCAGGACCGTCCGCAACGCCGCCTCGAACTGCGGTGCCCAGGGCCCCTGGCCCACCACGACGTACGGCGACTGCTCGATCTCCTCGAACGTCGCGGGGTCCGTGACGAACGCCTCCGCGCACGGTCCGATCTGGGCCCGGTGGCGGTCGAAGGCGTCGAGATTCCGGAATACGTACAGGTACAGCTTGACCGGGGCTGCCTGGTCGAGACCGCTGGCGTGGAAGCTGATCGAGGCGGGCACGAGGTCCGGGTCCGTGCACCCCGCGTCGCCCGAGACATAGTCCCCGACGCCGATCCCGACGGCGTGGAGCCGGCCGCTGAGGCCCGGGAAGTCGGTCGGCGTGGCCGGGGGCGGGCTCATCGAGAGCGTCCCGCAAGCCGCGAGGACGAGCGAGGCGAGGGCGAGCAGGACGAATCGGATCGCGCCACGAGCGACAGCCGGGGAAGCCATGCCGGCGACGGTAGCACCGCCGCCGGTGGTCCGCCGCCGGGCGAATCGGGCCGCGCCGAACCGCACGGATCGGGACCCGTCCGTTGGCCGTCGGCGCGCGCCTGTCGTACGATGCGGGGACCCCGTTCCCGTCGAACCCCCGGTGCCCAGCGCCCGGTGTGCCAGAGGATCCCGTGCCCGACATCCGCCCGTTCCGCGCGCTTCGCTACGACCCCGGCGTCGTTGGCGACCTGGGCGCGGTGGTCGCGCCGCCGTACGACGTGATCGGCGCCGACCTCCGGCGGACCCTGGTCGCACGCCACCCCAGCAATGCCGTCCGGCTGGACCTGCCGGCTGCAGAGCCTGGCGAGGACCCGGACGAGCGCTACCGCCGGGCAGCCCGCGCGCTGGCCGCGTGGCGATCGGATGGCACCCTGCGCAAGGACCCGCGACCGTGCCTCTATGTGTACGAGCAGTCGTACCGGGTGCCCGGCACCACGGTCGAGCGCACCCAGCGCGGCTTCTTCGGCCGCCTGCGAATCGAGTCGTTCGGGCCGGACAGCGGCGTCCTACCGCACGAGAGGACGATGTCGGGGCCGAAGGAGGACCGCTATCGCCTGCTCCGGGCGACCGGGGTCAACACCTCGCCCGTCATCGGGCTGTACCGGGATCCGGATTCGAGGGCCGCGACCCGGCTGGCGACGATCGCCGCCAGCGCCCCGGATGTCGAGGTGACCGACGATGACGGCGTCCGCCACCGGCTGTGGGTGACGCCGGACGACGGTGCGCCCGATGGTGCGGTGGCCGAGATCGTCGCGGCAGCCGGGGCGCAGCCGATCGCCATCGCGGACGGGCACCACCGGTACGAGACGGCCGTGCGCTATCGCGACGAGCGACGCATGACGCGCTCCTGCGAGCCCGATCCGCCGTTCGACTTCCTGCTGATGCTGTTCCTCGACGCGGCCGATGACCTGACGGTGCTGCCCACGCACCGGATGGTCCGTGATCTGGACGACGAAGGTCTCGGGCGGCTGTCCGATGGGCTGGACGAGCTGTTCACGGTCGAGACGACGACGACCGAGGCGCTTGTCGCCCGCTTCGAGGCTGCCGGCGAGCTCCCGGGTGGCGAAGGCCGGATTGGCCTGCTGACCCGCGACGGGGCGTCGCTGCTCACCGCCCGGCGAGCGGCGTTCAGGGACCGCGTCGGCGAGGGAGGGGAGGCCGTCCGTTCCCTGGACGTGGCTCTGCTGGGCGCGACGCTGGAGGCGCTGTGCGGGATCGGAGCCGACGCGGTTGCCGGCGGGCAGCGGATCCGCTACACGAAGTCGGCCGCCGAGGCGGCGTCGCTGGTGGCCTCGGCGGACGACGCGGATGCCGCGTTCCTGCTCGAGCCGACGCCGGTCGCCGCGATCCTCGCCGTCGCCCGCGAGCACGACGTGATGCCCCAGAAATCCACCTATTTCTATCCCAAGGCCCTCACCGGGCTCGTGTTCAACCCGCACGAGTGGTAGGCCGCGGACCGGAGACCATGACCGACCCCAACGCTCCTGAACGCCTTCTCAGCGGGGGCACCGCCCCGCCGCCCCACGGGCGCCCCGTGCGCAAGGACGAGATCGAGCTCGTCGACCGGGGGCTGTACATCGAGTCCTGGCTCCCCGAGCGCCGATCGCGGCGCAAGCCGATCCTGTTCGTGCACGGCGAGCTCGGCGGCTCGTGGGTGTGGGAGCGATACCTGCATCACTTCGCCGCTCGCGGCTGGGAGGGCCACGCCCTCAACCTGCGCAACCACTACTGGTCGCAGACCGCGGACCCGGAGACGCTCGACATCGAGTCCTACACGGAGGACGTGGTCGCCGCGATGGAGCGGCTCGGTCCGGACGTGGTCGCGGTCGGCCACGGGCTGGGCGGCTTGCTGGTGCTCAAGGGCATCGAGCGGGCGCCGGTATCGGCGTACGTCCTCATCGCCCCGGAGACACCAAAGGACCTGCGCGAACCCGTCCGACCGCATATCGTGCGTGACATTCCCGACACGTACGGCCGGGCCGCCCTCGGCTGGGAGACGCTGCCCGAGAAGCTCGCCCGCGAGCACCGCGACCTGACCATCGCCGATGTCCTCCGGATCCAGCACATGCTGGGCCAGAAGCCGTTCGAGTCCGGCCGCGCGAAGCGCCAGGTGCTCCAGGGCGTGCCCGTCGATCGCAGCGCGCTGCCCGACGTCCCGCGGCTGGTCATCGGTGCGGGCCTCGACACGTACGTGCCGGAGCCGGACGTCGAGCGCCTTGCCGAGTGGCTCGACGCGCCGTACGAGCCGTTCGGGGCCCATTCGCACTTCGGTCTCGTGCTCGGCGAGCAGAGCTACCAGCAGGTCGTCGAGACCCTGCGCGCGTTCCTCGAGTCCAACCGGCTCTGACCGTTCCGAGGCGCGGTCATCGGACGCGTTCGCGGTCCGTCGGTGGTCACATTTCCGGCGCTCCACCGGGGCGCGCCGGTTGCCGATCCCGCGGGCTCTTGCTATCCTCCGGCCCGGCCCGACACGCCGGTCGGACGCCTCGCCGCATTCGTCTAGAGGCCCAGGACACCGCCCTCTCAAGGCGGAGATCACCGGTTCGAATCCGGTATGCGGTACCAGAACCCTCGGTCGCGTACCTGAGCTCTTCGGCGACGCCGTGCTGCAGGCCCTGGCGGATGACAGCCGCCGGGCCATGCTCGAGACCCTGGTCGGCGGCCCGGCCACGGCGGGCGAGCTGGCGGCGCTGCTACCGATTGCCCGACCCGGCGTGTCGCGGCACCTCCGCGTGCTACGGAACGCCGGACTGGTGGAGGTCCGCCAGGAGGCGCAACGGCGCATCTACTCCCTGCGGCCCGAGCCGCTGACCCAGCTGGATGCCTGGCTGGGTCCGTATCGGTCGTTGTTGGAGCAGCGGCTGGATGCCCTGCACACCGAGGTGGCCCGGGCCAA
Organism: uncultured Chloroflexia bacterium; assembly: GCA_963720825.1. Taxonomy (GTDB): domain Bacteria; phylum Chloroflexota; class Limnocylindria; order Limnocylindrales; family CSP1-4; genus CAIXZV01. Next base: position 61,044 of record CAVRGY010000007.1, read on the forward strand.
ACACGAACAAAGGAGCACCACGTGACCGGCAATACACGCGACGGCGCCCGCATCCTGGGCAGCCTGCGATCAGCGGATGGCAAGGGCGTCGTCCACTTCGAAGACCGATACGACACCGATATCGCGGACCTCTGGGATGCGATCACGAATCCCGGCCGGCTCTCGCGCTGGCTGGCCGAGGTTGAGGGAGACCTTCGCCTGGGTGGTGAGTTCCGTGCGCGCTACTTCGCCACGGGATGGGAGGGGACGGGTTGTGTGGAAGCCTGCGAGCCACCGCGGCGGCTGCTCGTCCGGACCCGGGACCTTGAAGGGAGCGAGCTGGTCGACGAGGTGTGGCTTCGCGCCGATGGCGATCAGACCGTGCTCGTCTACGAGGAACGGGGTATGCCCCTGGATCAGCTTGCAGCCTTCGGGGCCGGGAACCAGGTCCATGTCGAGGACCTGGCGGACTACATCGCGGGGCGTGAGCGGCGCGAGATGGGGGACCGATGGAAGGACCTGGCCCCTGCCTACGAGGCCCTGGCCGCGACGGTGGGCAGCAGCTAGGACATCACGAGATCCCGGGCGATTGCTCGTCTGAGGCCTTGCCGAGGATCGAGACAAACCGCGTCGTCGTCGCCGCGCCCGCCGTGAGTCGGGCATTCGTCACCCGCCGGAAAGCCCGTGCATGGAACAGCCTGGACACGGTGTCAGCTGGGTGGCGTCTGCCGTCTTGTTGCGACGAGCGAGCCCACGGCCGCCCCGATGGCGATGCCCAGTGCAACTCCGACACCAACATTCCCGGTGACCGCACCGAGCGCAGCTCCGAACGCCACGCCAAGCCCGACTCCGACGCCGACAGACTGCCCCGGCCCGATCTCGACCTTGGGTCGTTCGGTTTCGTTCTTCATTCGGAGAGTGTAGGACCCTGTTCCACCCGGGGGCAGGGAGCGGCCTCGGAGCTCGCTCAGCGCGGCCAGCCATCGGCCGTCCGCGGGCCGAAGCCGAGCGCACGATCCAACGCGATATGCGCAAGCCACGAAATCGCCGCGACGTACACCACGAGCGGGATGAACCTCGCCGCCTCGTACGGTGCGGGAGCCTGGATCAGCACCCTGGCAAGCAGGAGTGCGACCAGGGCCAGTGCGACCAGGGCAAGCGGGACGAGCGGCCGGTGGGCGAAGTTGTAGGCGGGGACGGCTCGCGGCGGCAGCTGCCCCGGCTCGTGTCGCTGCCCAATCCCGGCCAGGAACGCAACGTCGGGCGCCAGGACGAAGATGAGGACCGGCAGCGGGCCGAGGTCATGCACGACGACCTCGTAGATCGCGAATGCGGCCAGGGCCGCTGCGACTGCGAGCCACGCGAGTCGACGGACCGGCCCGCCGCTCGCAGCCGCGCTTCGCCGCGGTCGCCGAGTCGCCATGTCGCCATGGTCACAGCTCAGGTGGTTGCCCGCTGATCCTTACGGCCCCGCGAGGCCAGCAATGCACAGGCGCCGTTGAAGGCGAACACGTAAGTTACGAACGCTGCGTTTTCAAGGTCAAAGGTGTGAACCGATAGCAAGCTGATGCCGAATCCGAAGGTGCTGATGGCATACGCGATCCAACTTTCGGAACGGGGATGGCGATACGACTTGATAAGTGTCGGTATGCCCGCCAGCAGATCGGCCAGCAGCGCGAACAGGAGTGCCAGGATCGGATTGTCGGTAATCGCCCACAGGATGATGCCGACGATGGCCGCTGCCATCAGATAGTAGTCGCGCGGTTCGCTCTTCCAGTAGGCCTTCCTGTTGAGAAACGATGCAGCGACGATGAGCAACGGCGTAAAGCCGGCGACGAACGATGTCCAGGACAGGCCTTCGACTCCCTGCGCCCTCTGTGCCACGAAGATGACCATCGGGAAGATTCCCCACAGCAGCCACGTGATGCGGTTGGGCTGGGCCTTGCCGGCGATGGTCTCGTAGAGGTAATAGAAGCCGCCGAGTGAGCCGATGACGGCGCCGATGATCGCGAAGTACTCGGGAAGCACGTCGGCGGTCAGGCTTGTGCGTCAGCGTCAGCCTGAGCTGCGCCATCCGGCCAGGCGGCGATACAGACCTTGTTCCCCGCGCGATCCGCGAGGATCCAGGCTGCCGGCGCATGCGACTCGTCGACGATGCGACCGCCGGCCGCGAGCGCCGCCGCGAGTCGCCTCTCCGCGACCTCGCGGGCGACCGATACGTCGACGTGCATCGCGTGCCGGAGGCTCTTGCCGGGGTCAAGGTCCTGCATCCAGACCGTGGAGCCGTGACCGAGCGGATCGATGGCATTGTCGTCGTGCATGGGCGCATAGCCCAGGACGGCCCGCCAGAAGCCGAGGTCGATGTCGTCAGGCCTGGCCGAAACGGCCAGCTGAATCTCCTGGACGGCGCTGCGGTCGGGCCTGGCGCCATGCCGCCGCGCGACCTCCGAGATCGACCTCGCGACCTCGATGTGCCGCGCCTCGGTGCCCCACATCTCGCGGGTCAGCCGCACGCTGAGGTGCTGACGCGCGACGCTCATGACCGTTCGCTCCTCGAGCCCGGGGAGGGCGGCCACGGCCTCCGCGAGCCGGGCTGCTTCCACCAGGGATCCCACCCTGAACACCGCCGTCGGTCCGCCGTGCAGCATCACCCAGTCCTCGACGCCATCGGCGGACAGGAAGTCTCGCCATCCTTGCTCGCTCATGGACCAACGCTAACCCGTGCCGATCCATCGGCGCCAGCGACGCATCGGATGAGGAATGCAATCGCGGCAATCGGCCAGCCCGAGGGACCCTCGGTTCAGGTCACGTGGCGGGTCGCCGGAGGACCGGCGGCGATCCGCGTCCGGATCTGATCCATCCGCTCGCTCACGTGGTGTGGCATCTCCCAGTTGGTTTCGAGCCACCACGTGCATCCGGCATCGGCCCATGGCTGGACGATGCTCGACGCCGCATCGGCCGCCGCCGGTGTCTTTCCCTGCGCCACGACGTCGAAGCCGTCGCGAGCGCCGTGCGCCCGGAGCCAGTCATGGACGGCGCGGGCGTCGTCGGGGAGCTCCTCGCGGCCATCGAGGTTGTACTGGGGCACCACCCCGTCGCATCGCAGCACGCGACGCATGGACCGCTCGACCGGCCATACCCCGACGACCCAGATCGGGATCCGTTCCTGGACCGGCCGCCCTACCTGGAGCTGGTCGGGGAGATCGCACTCGAACTGGTAGGCGTTCCCGTGGTGATGCTGGCTCCCGGACCACAGCTCCTGCAGGAGATCGATGCCCTCGTCGAGAAGCGCGGCGCGCGCCCGGACGTCGGTGACCTCGCCGGTCATCGGCAGGTCGTCGTTGAGCGCCCCGATGCCGACGGTGAGGATGGCCCGGCCCCGGGACAGCTGATCGAGCGTGGCGACCTGGCTCGCGAGCTTCCACGGCCGGCGCCAGGGCAGTGGCGTCAGCAGCGTGCCGAGCCTGATCCGGCGCGTGACGGACGCCATCGCCCCCAGCAGCGTCCAGGCATCGACGCCGTAGGCCGCCTCCCACACGAAGATGCCATCCCAGCCGGCCGCCTCAGCGAGCACGGCCTGTTCCAGCTGCTCGTCCGCGGTGCCACCCGGCAGGATCACGCCAAACTTCACGACAAACCTCCTTCCAGGCGCCGATCAGGCGCCGATGAGCTGGCCGGCCAGGGCACAGGCCGCCACGAGCGCGATCGGCGGCACCCGGCCCGTCATCAGGGCGGCGAGCCCCGCGACAGCGATCGCGACGTCGATCGGGGCGCCGACGGCGCTGGTCCAGATCGGCGTGTAGAGCGCGGCGAGCAGGAGCCCGACCACCGCGGCGTTCGTGCCCGCCAGCGCACGCCGAAACCGGACGGACGCACGCAGCCGGTGCCAGAACGGCAGCGTCCCGAAGATCAGCAGGAACGAGGGCAGGTAGATCGCGCCGAGCGCGAGCGCGGCCCCGGCGACCCCGGCGGGCGCCAGCGATCCGACGCTGCCCAGGTAGGCGGAGAAGCTGAACAGGGGACCCGGGACGGCCTGGGCGGCGCCATACCCGGCAAGGAACCGGTCGTTGCTGACCCACCCGGGATCGACCACGCTGCTGTGGAGCAGGGGCAGCACGACGTGCCCGCCGCCGAACACGAGCGCCCCGACGCGGTAGAACGTATCCACCAGCGCGACCGGCTGCCCGTCGAGCGCGCGCAGCCCGGGCAGCACCGCCAGGAGGGCGAAGAACAGCACCAGGCAGACGACGCCCACGCGCCTCGATACGGGGCTTGTTTCCGCGGAGTCGGTCGTCGCGGCCGGCGCCGAGACGAGCAACCAGCCTGCGATGGCGCCGCCGGCGATGATCGCGACCTGCGACAGCGGCGTCGCCCAGGCCAGCGCGATCACGGCGGCCACGGCCGCCAGGGCGCGCCGACGCCAGTCGGGGGCCAGCCGGCGGGCCATGAGGTAGACCGCCTGGGCCACCACGGCGACGGCGGCCAGCTTCAGCCCGTGCACCCACCCCGCATTCGAGACATCGGTCGATGCCGTCAGCAGCCCGAAGGCGACCAGCGCCACAGCCGAGGGAAGGGTGAAGCCGATCCAGGCAGCGATCCCGCCGAGCATGCCGGCGCGCCGGGTCCCGATGGCGATTCCGAGCTGGCTGCTGGCTGGACCGGGGAGGAACTGGCACAGCGCGACGAGCTCCGCGTACGTCGCCTCATCGAGCCACCGCCGGCGTTCGACGTACTCGCGGCGGAAGTAGCCGAGGTGCGCGACCGGGCCGCCGAACGAGGTCAGCCCGAGCCTGGTTGCCACGGTCAGCACCTCGAGCGCCGACGCCGGCCGGGGCACGACCTCAGGCGTCCATGGCTGCGGCGACGCGGCGCGCCGCATCCGCGAGCTCCGCGTCGGTCACGTTCGGCAGGACGTCCTCCCACAGCGGCAGCATCATGCCCGAGGCCTCGAGCATCCCCAGCGGCCGCGGAATGAACCAGACGTGGAAGTGTGCCCCGCCGTCGCCCCAACGGTAGAGGTGGACGCGGCCGATGTCGCCCAGGCTCAGGATCGCGCGCTCGACGCGGGCCACGACGGGGCCGAAGGAAGCCGCCTCCGCCGGCGGCAGATCGGCGAACAAATCGACGTGGACCCGGCTCGCGAGCCATACGGTCCCGGGCAGGCTGCCCCCGACCGCCGGGTGGAGGGTCCAGTGCTCGTCCGACCACACCGCGCTGGTCATCTCGCGGGCACAGACCCCGCATGGCTTCCCGCCGGGCTCGCCGCGCCGCGGCGGCTCCGGGATCACCCGCGCACCGGGCTGGCGCGGCACGTGCGGCTCCTCATACGGCAGTTGCATCGGGTGCCTCCTTTCACGATGTATCCTGTCGGTATCCTAGGCGCAACAGCACTGTTGCGTCAAGGGTGCACGAATGCTTTCGCACTGGTATGCTGGGGCCCGGATGTCAACCTCGGATCAGCCGACCCGCGAGGAGCCCGCGAGCGCACTCGACGCTCGCCTGGTCGATGCCGCCACGGCGGTGCTGGCCGAGTCCGGCTGGGACGGGCTCACCCAGGAGCGCGTCGCCGAACGCGCCGGGATGTCGCGGGTCACGACCTGGCGCCAGGGCATCACCCGGGAGCGGCTGATCGGCGCCCTGCTCGACCGGCTCGGGGTCGACTTCCGCGAGACGCTGTGGCCGGTGCTCACGGCCGATGGAACCGGCGCGCAGCGGCTGCGGCTGGGACTCGACCGGCTGTGCGACGTCGTCGACCGTCATCTGCCGCTCCTCGTCGCCTCCGATCGGGCGTTCCACCACGGGTTCCGCGAGCAGCACGGCGCGGCCGGAGTGAACTTCGTCGATCCCTTCGCCCGGTTCCTGTCCGAGGGTGCGGCCGATGGCAGCCTCCGGGCGGTCGAGGGCGACCTGGGCGAGACGGCCGAGGTCGTGTTCAACACCGTGTGCTGGACGTTCCTCCACCTGCGCAGCGCGCACGACGTACCGACCGAGCGCGCGAGGGGGGTGGTCATCGACCTCGTCCTGCGCGGGCTGGCAGGCCCCGGCAGCCCGGCGGACCAGGCGGCCGGCGTTGCGGGCGACGATCGTCGCGCCGTCGCGCCCACCAACCGATAGCCGATAGACTCGGCGTCATCCCACCACCGCCCTGGATGCCCGATACGCCCGATGCGCCCGATCGCCGACCGTCGCCTCGTGATCCTCGCCGAAGGCAACTTCGGGTTCCACCACGGCAAGACCGCGATGGGCGTGATCCGCTACGGGACGGACCGCGTCGTCGCCGTGATCGACTCCGCCCAGGCCGGCCGCAACGTCCGCGAGTGGCTGGGTGACAGCGGGCGCTTCGACATCCCGATCGTCGCCTCGCTGAGCGATGCGATCGGGTTCGTGCCGCGCGCCAACGCGATGCTGGTCGGCATCGCACCCACCGGCGGCAAGCTGCCCGACGAGTGGCGCCAGGCGATCCTGGCCGCGATCCGGGCCGGGCTCGACGTGCTGTCCGGGCTGCACACGTTCCTGGGCGACGACCCGGAGTTCGCGGAGGCGGCACGGGCGTCGGGCGTCCGGATCGTCGACTACCGCCGGCCGCCGGAGCGCGAGGAGACCGCGGTCGGGCGTCGCCACGGTCCGGGCAAGCGCGTGCTGCTGACCGTCGGCACGGACTGCGCCATCGGCAAGATGTCGGTCGCGCTCGAGCTGCGACGCGCGGCGGTGGCGGCCGGGTGCTCGGCCGCGTTCGTGCCGACCGGGCAGACGGGGATCATGATCGATGGCTGGGGTGTGGCCGTCGACCGGGTGATCGCGGACTTCCTCCAGGGCACGGTCGAGTGGCTGATCGAGGAAGGGGAGGGGCGCGGCGACTGGGTGATCGTCGAGGGCCAGGGCGCGCTCGACCACCCCGCGTACAGCAGCGTGACCCTTGGCCTGATCCACGGCGCGACGCCGCACGCGATGGTGATGGTCCACAAGCCGGGCATGGCCGATCACGACTTCGAGCACGTGCCCGACGCCCGGTTCCCGATCGCCGCGCTGCCCGGATTCATCAGGCTGCACGAGGACCTCGCCGCCGTCGTGGCGCCGTCGCGCGTCGTCGCCATCGCCCTCAACACCTCGCTCATCCACGATGAGGCCGAGGCGCGCCGGATCATCGAGGCCACGGCGGCCGAGACCGGCCTTCCATGCGACGACCCGGTCCGGTTCGGTGGCGGCGCGCTGTGGGCCGAGATCATGGCCGCGGTCGACGGGCTGCCCTGGGTCACCCTGCCGGAAGACGAGCCGGGGCCGCCGGCGTGAGCCTGACCCTCCGGCTCGAGACGCTGGTCCTGGCGCTGCGCGATCCGTTCCTGATCGCCCGGGCGTCGCACGGCGCAGGTCGGGCCGTGACGACGGTGCTGGTCGAGCTGCGAGACGAGGCGGACGGTCCGGACGGTCCGTTCGGGCTCGGCGAGGGCTACCCCGGCACGTACTACGGCGAGACGCCGGAGACGATGGCGGCCGTGGCCCCGCGACTGCTCGAGGCGCTCGCCCCGGTCGAGGGCGGCCTGCGCGGTTCGCTCGACGACGCCCGGGCGGCGCTCGAGGCGGCCGACGGCCTGATGCACGCGGCCATCGGGCACCACGGCGCGATCAAGTGCGCGATCGACATCGCCCTCCACGACCTGGTGGGCAAGCGGCTGGGCCTGCCGGTGCGGGCGATCCTCGACGTCGCCGGTGAGATCCCGCCCACCGACTTCACGCTGGGCATCGACGAGCCGGCCGTGGTCGCCGAGCGCGCCCGCCGCGCAGCGGACTTCCCGGCGCTCAAGGTCAAGGTCGGCGGGCCCGCCGACATCGAGACCCTGGAGGCGGTCCGGGCCGTGTTCGGTGGCCCGATCCGGGTCGACGCGAACACGGGCTGGACGCCGGAGGGTGCCGTCGCGCTGCTGCCCCACCTCGAGCGGCTGGGCGTGGAGCTGATCGAGCAGCCGTTCCCGGCCCGGCGTCTCGACCAGCTGCGCTGGCTCCAGGAGCGCTCGTCGCTGCCGGTCGTCGCCGACGAGAGCGCGGTCACGATCGAGGACCTGGATGCGCTGGTCGGCGTCGTCGATGGCGTGAACGTCAAGCTGGCCAAGTGCGGGGGCATCGGCCCGGCCCGGCGGATGCTGACACGCGCCTCGGAGCTCGGGTTCCGGACGTTCCTCGGCTGCATGGAGGAGACGTCGGTGGGGATCGCCGCATCGGCGGCCGTGTCGCCGCTCGCGGAATGGGTGGACCTCGATGGCTGCCTGCTGCTCGCCGACGACCCGGTCGCGGGGCTCGAGCTCGGGCCCGACAAGCGCTGGCGGCTGCCCGACGCCCCGGGACTGGGGCTGGCGCGGCGCTGATCGCGGCGGGCGCAAGGCACACCCGGCAGAGGATGGATCCACAGCCTTCGAGGCATCTCGAGGTCCTGTCCACCGACTCGGAATCGGTGTGGACAAGTCGGGGGGCAACATGGTGGAGAAGCCCCTACCGTGGCCCGCGGCCCCCGGCGTAGCATTGCGGGGTCGTCGTCGGAGGACGAGGGAGGGGCGGCGACATCGCAATCATTCACCGTCGTCGGTCGCGCACGATCCGCGCTGCCGTCGCCCGAGCCCGGATCCCCGTGGGAGTGGAAGGAACCTTTATCGATGCTGCCCGCCGGCCCCGCCGCCTGTCCGTCGACCCCCGAGGCCGAGGCGTTCGTCAAGTTCTGCTATCAGCGCCGACGTGTCGGCTGGCCGGAGCTGTACGACGAGATGTGCGCGGTCGCGACGCGAGGCTTGTTCCGTGGCATGGGCCACGATGACCTGGCCGAGATCGGCGTCGGGTTCAGCCTGTTCGAGACGCCCAGCCTGGCCCAGCTGGTGACCCGGATCGCGACCGAGGAGCAGGCGGTTCGCCGCGCGGCACGGGCGGCGGCGATCGAGGCGGCACGCGTCGCGGATGAGGAGCGGCTCGAGGCCCCTGTGCTGGCGGGCGCCGCGTAGGACGACGGAGTCTGTCCCGCGGGATGGACCTGGAGCATTCGGACGCGGCCGCTGCCCGTGCGCGGGCCGCGCCTCGAGCCGCCGGGTCAGGCCCGGATGCGCCGCCGGGCCATCTCGCCCTCGATCTGGCGCTCGGCCTCCACGTAGCGGTCGATCTGCTCGCGGAGCTGGTTCGCCTCCGGCGCGTACAGGTGGACCTGCTGCTGGAGGATGTACGACAGTCGGCGGCTGGTCATCCGCACGTGATCGAGGTTCTTCATCAGCACCAGCGGATCCATCGAGGCGAGGTCCGACGGCGGGTACATCTCGTTCATCGCCAGCCATGCTAGCCCAAGGACGGGGTGTCGGGCGGCACGCTCCCGTGGACGGCGCGCCCGCCGGACAGCGCCCGATCGCCGTCGCGGCGTCTGCCTACAGCGCGCGCAACCGCGTCGGCGGCCAGGTCCAGTCCACGGGCAGCTCGGCCGAGGCCAGCGCTCGTCGGCGTCCCGCCTCCGTCGCTCCCAGCACCAGGATCCGGTCCGTCTTCGTCGCCCGCCCCGCCTCGTCGCCCCACAGCCGGGTCATCTTGCGGTTGGACGCGATCTCGTCGCGAACGGCGCCGGCCAGCCGGTACCCGGCGGGATGGGCGGCCTCCTCCCACACCCGCTCCGCGAGCCCCAGCCCCGTGCTCGACCGCTTGCCCCGGTCCATCTCGACCTCGCCGATGACCAGGACCACGATCCCGTCGTCGGTCATCGCTGGTCGCAGATCGGCGAGCACCTCGCGCATGAACGCGAGATATGGCGCGCGCTGGTGGGCGTCGTCGAGCTCCGCGTCGATGGCCCGGGCGTCGAACCCCAGCAGCCACGTTCGGAGCCAGTTGTAGTAGCCGTACTTGAGCACCCGCAGGTAGGGCGGGGAGGTGACCGCGAGACGGGCACGATCCGGGAGGCCCCGGGCGCGCAGCGCGGCGCGAGCCCGCCGGCCCGCCGTGCGCGCATCCCCGTGGAGCGCGAGCCCACGCACGTCGGGGACCGGCTGACGGTACAGGCGGTCGAGCTTTGCCGACAGGGCATCGAACACGTCGCGGTCGGGGGCGTGGAAGCCCGTCCGTTGCGCGAAGTCGCGCACGTAGCGCGGCGCCATGCTGAACGTGTTGGGCATGACCGTCGACAGGTACGACGGCGTCTTGCCGTGGAGGATCCCCGACAGCGCCGCGGCCAGGAACCGGTCCACACGGTCGTCGAGGCGGAGCTGCGAGCGGACCAGCAGCAGCTGGCCGAGCGTGCGCGGGTGGAACGCGATCGCGACCTCGTCGGGGACGAGCTCCGTTCGCGCCGTCGGCCCGTCGCCGCTGCCGGCCGCCGGCACCCTCGACGCCGGGTGGTGCGGGTGGGCGACGACGCGCTCGCCGAGGGCCAGCCACTCGGGCGTGTCGGAGGCCCAGGCCAGCCGGAGCGCGGCGAGCCGGGTGCGCGTCTCGGCCGCGAGGGCCGGCTCAACCTTCGCTGCCGTGAGCAGGTGGGCGAACGGGTTGAGGTCGTTGCCGACCCCGATCCTGCCCTCCGCATCGGCCTGGAGAGGCGTCGTCCCGCGACCCGAGAACGGGTCGATCACCACGTCGCCGGGACGGCTGTAGCGGGCGATGAACGCGTGCGCGAGCGCGGCCGGGAAGCTCGCCAGGTACGAGCACATCGGGTGAAGGGTCGGGCCCCACAGGCGTGCCTGCGCCTTCCACTCAGCCTCGATGCCGAGGGTCGGCAGGGCGCTCGGAAGCTCGAGCGCGAGCTGGGCAGGGTTCGGCGTGGGTATGTGGTCGGGCATTCCCGGGCTCGACGAGGTCGTCCGGCGACTGGGCATCCCGGACGAGGGGGTGCGGAGCATAGCACCGGCGAATCGCTGCGCGCAGTGGGTCGAATGCCCCATCAGTACCACCCGGACGGCGGTCATCGGCTCGCGGGGGCCAGGCCTGACTTGCGGATCGCCCGCAGACACGGAAGGGCCCCGGCCACCGACGGGGAATTCGGCAGCCGGGGCTCCCCCGGGAGGAGGTTTGCTGACCCTCCTGAGGCAGCGATGGCATCGAAGGTTTCACGCCACCTGGATCTCGCCCTGTGGTGGAGCCTGCCGCGAAGCTCCGCAGCCGAGCCTCCTGCTCGATGACAGCCAACCCGTCCGCGGTGAGGCCTCGCTCACCGCAACCACGAGGATCCGACCTCGACGATCGAGCGAGGACGCCGACCGACCTCGAGGATGCGTGGAGCGACCTCCACGACGCCAAGCCGCCTGGCTGGTACGTCGGGCGGCGTCATGGGATGAGAGGCGCAAGGTTTGGGAGCAATACGCCTTCGGCCCGCTCGAGCGGGCCGTGGTAGGCCATCGGCGCGGGAGTGGACGGCGGTCGCGGCACTGAGCTCGACGTCATCCGGGAACTGGCGCGCTGCCTCCGGTTGATCCGAGGGGGTCAGGCGCCCGAGTAACGGCCGCCGTTAGTTACCAACCGAGTGGAAGCCAGCCCGCCCCCACAGCCGCCGATGATTCGGTAGCGTAGTTTCTGCCGCCCACGGTGTAGCCCGGTGCCGGGGCACCCGGGAAGAGGGTCCACTTGCCGTTCAACATGCACACGTGGAAGATCCCGCCGCTTGGCGACACCCAGGCGACAAACGCATTGCCGTGTTCGCACTTCATGGTCGCGATAGTCCCATTTGTTCGACGGGGACGTGACAGGCGACGTCGTGACGCCGTCCGGGAGACGCAACCGACACGATGGCACCCCGGTCGATGACGTCGAGGGATCGCACGTACCAAGGGGATAGGTACTCCGGTTTCGCCCGGCCGTGTCCGTCAGCGTGTTACATAGCCCGTGGTCCCGGGTTCGCGCGGCCGTGCGTGAGGTAGTTAGTCGTCTTCGATCAGGGTGATGGTGCAATGCGGGCAGCGAGTCGCCCCTGAGCGGATGGGCTCGAGGCACGCACGACAGCGTTCCCAGCCCCGACCCCGACGCCGGTCGGAGGATAGACCGACCACGAGCGCGGCAAACGGGCCCAGCACAGCCCCGAGCACGAACCAGGTCCACTCACCGTGACCCTTGGTGGATGCGATCCACGAAGCCGCGCTGCCGAAGACCCCAACCCAAAGAAGCACGGCCCCAACGACACCGGCCCAGAAGCTGAAGACCTCCATCCCGTGTCGTCCCCTTTCTGTCTGCGACTCAAGCGAGCACGAACGATCGTAGGGGCAACGACATTTGGGGATGGCGCCGTTTCGCATGTCTACGCGCGATCGGCTCGCTCCCACGTCCAGACCTCGCCGCACGGGCATTGCCAGCTCCACCGTTCGCGCCGGGCCTCGCCGATGCCCTGGTGCAGCGTCGGCGTGAGGTCCCGGACAGCCGGCATCGTGCCATTGGCGTGACGGTGCTCCACGCGGGGGAACCCTCGCCGTTCCGTGGTCGGTGAGACGATCCAGTCCGCCATGAGCCCTCCAGACTAGAACATGTGTTCTAGATGCTAGCAGGGCGGTAACGACTAGGTCGGCCAAACTGAACGGCCCCGGTTCGATGTGCGGCACGGTCCCTTGCCCTTCATCTCCCCGGGCAGCGGGTGCGCCCGACGCGACGCATGGGCCTTCCGCCACGAGCGCGCGCGGCGTACTCTCCCGATGAGGGCTGCGGCACCGCCCGCAAGAGGCAACCGCTTCAACGACAGCTGGCGAAGGGGGCGAAGGGGATGCTCGAGAGCCGATCCGGCGTGTACCGAGCTACGACGCGACCGGACGCAGAGCGGGCCTATCACGCCGAGGCCCGACAGCTCGCCGCCCAGGGCTACGTCCCGACCTCCGAGGAGTGGACCTCCGCACTTGGGCAAGAGGTGCTGACTGTCCTGTACGCGCACCTCCCCGAGCAGGCTCCAGGGGTCCTCGCCGCGCTCGCATCGATCGAGCCCCCGCCATCTCAATGGAAGCCGCCCACGCCGTCGTCCGCTCGCGCGGCACCTCCCCCACCAGACCGGCCCTCAGCGCCGGCCGATCGACCTGGGTGGACTCAGCCGGTGCAGGCGTCGGTGGCACCAGCACAGTCAGGAACGAGCTCGCAGGGCCTGGGCCGCGGTCCCTTCCTCGCGGTCGCCGGGATGATCCTGGTCGCCGTGGTCGCCGGGGCGGTGATCTCCCAGGCCGGGAAGGGTTCGCCAAACGGGACGATGGCCCCGACGAGCACCTCCCGCGGTGCCCCCACCTATCCGCCGGGCGGCGGACCGGGGAGCACACCGTTCGTGCCGGCGGAGACGCCGTTCGTGCCCTCTGGTGGCGTCACGAGCGCTGCACTTGGTGATGCAGTAGGGATCACGTGCGACGGCGATCCGTGCATGGACGTCACGGTCGCCAAGGTCGAGTTCAAGAGCACCTACAAAGACCCTGACGGCTACTACAACGACGTGCCAGACACCAAGGGGAACGTGTTCATGGCTGTCTACATCACGTACAAAGCCACGGGATCCAACGCCTACTACAACCTGTTCGACTGGAACGTCTACGTAAACGACACCGCCGTCGACGACTTCGCATACGTCTTGCACGGGCCGTCGCCCGAGCTGGGCTCAGGTGCCCTGTCCGTTGACAAGATGGCCGCTGGCTGGCGGATCTGGGAGGTCTCGGCAAAGGGGCACGTGACCATCGAGTACCAGCCGGGAAGCAACGACGCGATCTTCGAGGTCACGCTCCGGAAGTAGGCGCCGCCGTCCGCAGGTCGTGTGTATAGATCAGCAGGACCGGCATCATGCCTCGGTCCGGTCTCCAAGAAGTGAGGCGGCTGCATACACGTTCTATGTATCAGGGATGCACTCTCTCGCGGCGTATGCGTGCCATGCCCCCAACGGTCCAGGGCAGCGCGGCGCTCACTCATCGGTCCCGTCCCATGGAATGCGGCGACTGGCACGATCTCCGAGCTCGGGCGGTCCCCAGCCCGCAGGCGGGCGGGCTCTGCCATGCCGTCGGGTCCAAGCGAGCTCGCCAGGGTCGGCAGCGGGCGGTACGGCCGTCTCATGGCAGGGACCGTCCCAGGCACTCGGGGCAGATAGGCAGCAGCGACGGCCAGACGACCGTCACGGCCTCGGGGCGCTCGTCAGGATGCCAGCCGACCTCGCAGGCGAGCGGGGTGCCGGCGAGTTGGGCGGCGAGCAGGCCGGGACGCGGTGGCGATGATGCTGGCGACCTCTGGCGATGGCATGGCGCCCCTGGGCGCGGACGCAAGAGCAGGGTAGTGCCCGTCAATCGGCCAGTCTCGTGCGTAGACTGAGCGGGTGACTCCGCCCCCGTAGCTCAGCGGATAGAGCAGCCGCCTTCTAAGCGGTAGGTCGCAGGTTCGATTCCTGCCGGGGGCGCCAATCACGTGAGCTTGGGCGACTGCGGCGGCGAGGTCCGCCATGGTGGCGTTCGACGGCTGGGCCGATGAACGAAACACCGCCCGTGGGTCGTCAGACAGACATGAGACCCATTGGCATCGTCCTCGCCGCATTGCTCGTGGTCGCGGCCTGCGCCGGTCAGGTTCCCGTAACACACGTTCCGCCGGGCCAGACCCCCGCAGGTGCCACGGCACGGGCGACGCAGCCCGCGAGCTCGATTGGAACGTTGCCCCCGAGCCCGACTCGGACGGTGCCGCCGACGCGGCCCGCGTCCACGGAAGAAGCGCCGACGCCGACGTTACCGACGGCGACTCCAACGCCCACGGCTGTGACGACCCCGATGCCCTCGCCTGCGCCGACCCCGAAGCCAACGGCCGCGCCGACGCCAACGCCGACAGCAACTCCGTCGGCGCCCGCCGGCCCGTCCCTCGCCCAGCTGATCGGACAGAAGCTGATGGTGAGGATGGACGGGACCCAGCCGACCGCGAGCCTGCTCGGGCGGATCCGTCGCGGTGAGGTCGGCGGCATCATCCTGTTCGGCTTCAACATCACGACGCCCGAGGCGTTGTCGGAGCTGACGCGAACGCTTCGCGAGGCGGCTGCGGCGGGGGGCCAGCCACCGCTGCTGATCGCGGTCGACCAGGAGGGCGGGGAGGTCAGGCGGGTTCCCTGGGCACCGCCGACGTTGTCGACGATCCAGATGGGCGACCAGGGCAGCACATCGGGCGCCCGGTCCCAGGGAGCTGCCACCGGCCGCGCGCTGCGCGACCTGGGGATCGACGTCGACCTCGCTCCAGTCGCCGACGTGCCGGCGTCGGAGGCCTCATTCATGTATCTCGAGGATCGGACATGGTCGTTCAGTGCGTCCACGACCGCGAGCCTTGCAAACGCGTTTGCCCAGGGGCTCGAGTCCGAGGGTGTCGTGCCCGTGATGAAGCACTTCCCGGGTCTCGGGTTCGCGACGCTCAACACGGACAGTCACGCCGTGACGATCACGGAGTCGACCGCGGCCCTCGCCCCCGGCCTGCGCCCCTACGAGCAGGCAATTGCGGAGCGCATCCCGATGATCATGCTGTCCAACGCCACCTACACGGCGTACGACCCGCTCGCTGCCGCTGGCTGGTCCGATGCGATCGCGACGACAATGCTTCGGCAGCAGATGGGCTTCACGGGGGTCACGATCACCGACTCCCTGACGGGCACGGCCGCCGCCCGCGGAATGTCGCCGAGCGAGCTCGCCGTGAGCGCCGCGGACGCCGGCGTCGACATGATCCTGGTGACCGGGTCAGAGTCCTCGACGCTCAAGGTCTACGCATCCTTGATGACCGCCGCCGGCGATGGCGGGATCTCGATGGCCACCCTCAATACGTCCTACGACCGGATCCTCGCGCTCAAAGCCCACACCTGAGCGGCCCTGGCCCCGGCTCCGCGCGCCGAATGCTGCCATCCCAAGCAAGTCACGGGTACGCCGGCGTGCAGCCAACCGGATCCGGCCGGCCCGGCTCTGAAGACGGGGTGACCGTGAGGTCGGGCGCGACGGTGAGGTAGATGGGCAGGCGTCCGGCGAGCGTCCCGTCGGACCAGATGAGCGACGCCGTGAACGTCCCCGGCATGTCGACCGGATCGCCGACGTAGTCCCGCAGCGCGACGTCAAAGCTCCCGCTGGGATCGATGGCGAGCGCGGCGATGAGCCGCCCGTCCTCTTCGTAGCTGGCCGGCGTCACTGCAACAGACACCTCCCCGCCGCACGGTCGAGCCGCGGTGGGCGGCTGGTCATCGAGGATGCTGCCCGTCTCGAGCATGACTGCGCGACCCGAGTTGTTCACCAGGTGGAGGACCTGGCCCGGGTCGGGTGTGGGCTGCACGGTCGAACAGCCGGCGATGGCCAGCAGGACGATGAACATCGCAACGGCCTTCATCGCGCGCCCTCTCTTGCTGACTGCATCGACGGCGTGATGGTTCGCGAGACGAGGTGCGCCGTCAAGACCGATCGGGCGTCAAATTCTCGCGCCGGCACTTCGAAGGTGCGACCCCTTGCCAGCCGCCGCGCCGTCGTTACCATCTCCAACCATGACGAACGATGCAGCCGGCGGATCCCCGCTCCACGACGACCTGATCGAGATGCTCGAGGAGATCCGGGCAGCGGAGCACGACATCTTCGCAATGCTCGAGCCCGCGGTCCGCGATGCGACCGGCCGGATCGGGGAATGGTCGGCCAAGGACCTGCGGGCGCACCTGGCGGCGTGGCGAGGCGTCGAGGCGGAGCGCCTCCGGACCGGCGTCCGCGGACTCCAGCCGGACATGGCCGAAGGGGACGCACCGGCAGAGTCGGACGACGAGGCGAACGCGCGGATCCAGGCCAGGCGCGGCGCATGGTCGTGGGATCAGGTCGCTGCCGAGGCCGACGCGAGCATCGATGCCCTCGAGGCGCAGGTGAGGACCACGTCCGTCGAGGAGCTGAACCGCGCGGACCAGCTGGTGGCCGGGATCGGCGCCAACGGCGCCAACCATGCGATCGCGCACCTGGGCGACGTCGCGGCCCTGGCCGGCGACGAGGCCGGGCATCGGTTCCGGGCGTTCACCGACCAGATCGAGGCGATCCTGCTGCGCGGGCGGCTGCCGGAGCGGGACGCCGCGGTGATGCTGTACAACGTGGCCTGCTTCGATGCGCTCGGCGGACGGCTGGACGATGCACGGCGGCTGCTCAGGGATGTGTTCAAGCGCCGGCCGGAGCTCCTCGAGTGGGCGCGCGAGGACGGCGACATCGCTGCCCTGCGCCCCGAGCTGGAGACGCTGGCAGGGGCCTGAGCCGGGGCTGGTCCCCGGCGCGGCGAGCGATCCGGATTCGCCCGAACATCACCGCCCCTGCACGGTTGCCGCGACCGCGCCACAATGCCGCCATCGGCGGTCCGGGATCCTTCCCGGGCGACCGACGGTCCGGGGGCCGACAGGCGTCGCCGCATGACGCATGGCTGTGCCCCCATGCACCGCGTGGCCCCTGTCGGCCTCGGCCCGCCTGACCGAGCGACGGAGCAGGCGCGGCAACGATCCCGCGCACGTTCCGGAGCCGTTCGCTGCCGATCCGTGCAGTCTGGTACCACCGGGTAGTCGAGAGTACGGCTTGGCGCGCGCGCCCCGGACCGAGACACTCCTCCCAGAAGCGAGCCGAACTGCACCACAGTGCCCACGACGGACCGGACGGCTCCCAGCGTTCGCAAAGAGGCGACACCCCATGGCGTCAATGGCAATCAACGATCTCGGCCCGATGCTCACCGCGAGTGAGGTCGCCGAGATGCTTCACCTTCACGTCAACACCGTGAAGCGGCTCGGCGACCGCGGTGAGCTGCCTTTCTACCGCGTGTGCAAGCGCGGCGACCGCCGGTTCCGGCTGGACGACGTGATGGCCTTCCTGGCCCGCAACCGCTAGATCCCTGGCCCGCAACGGCTGATCGCTGCGGGCCGGCCCGGCGGGCACCCTCCGCCGCCGGCCGGGATCCACGCTCGGGCGTCAGCCCTTGAGCGCCACCTCGAACAGACCCAGTGCCTCCTCGATCTCCGGGACGGTCACGTCCAGCGGCGGGATCCAGCGGATCACCTCGTGGTGGAGCCCGCAGCTGAGGAGCAGCAGCCCGGCGTCCGTCGCCCGGGCGGCCACCGCATCCGCGGTCGCGCCGTCCGGCTCGCGCGTGGCGCGGTCCTTGACGAATTCCACGCCGATCATCAGGCCCGGTCCGCGCACGTCGCCGATCCCCGGGTAGTCGGCCATCAGCTCGCGCAGGCCGCCGGAGAGCTCGGCGCCACGGGCGCGTGCGTTCGCCACCAGATCCTCGTCGCGGATCGTCTCGAGCACGGCGACGCCCGCGGCACACGCCACGGGATTGCCGCCGTACGTCGTGCCGTGGGCGCCCTTGCCCCAGCGCTCCTGGAGCTCGCGGCTGGTCACGATCGCGGACAGCGGCAGCCCGTTGGCGATCGCCTTGGCCACGCACACGACGTCGGGCACGATGCCGGCCGCCTCGAACGACCACATGTCGCCGGTCCGCCCGAACCCGGACTGCACCTCGTCGGCGATCAGCAGGATCCCGTGCCGGTCGCACAGCGCACGGAGCGCCGTGACGAACGCCGGCGGTGCCGGGTAGTAGCCGCCCTCGCCCTGGACGCATTCGATGACCACGGCCGCGACCTGCGTCGCTGAGACCGTCGTCTCGAGCAGGTCGTCGATCGCCTCGAGGCAGACCTTCGTGGCCCGTTCCGCGTCGCCGTCGAAATCGCGGTAGACCGCCGGGTAGGGCAGCTGGTAGACAGCCGGCAGGAGCGGCTCATATCCCTTTCGGTAGTTGAGGTTGGAGCTGGTGATGCTGGTGGCGCCGATCGTCCGGCCGTGGAACGCGCCCCGAAACGCGAGGATCGCGGGCCGCCCGGTGACCCGTCTGGCGAGCTTGATCGCCCCGTCGATCGCCTCGGACCCGGAGTTGAGGAACAGCACCGAGTCCAGCGGTGCCGGGAACGTGCCGGCCAGGAGCTCGCCCAGGCGAACGGTCGACGCCGCGAACCCGATCGCGTGCACGGGCCCGATCAGCCGGTCCACCTGGGCGTGGATGGCGGCCGTGACCCGCGGGTGGGTATGGCCGAGCGCGGTGACGGCGATGCCGTTGGCGAAGTCAAGGTACGCGCGGCCGGCCGTGTCGTACAGCCGGTGGCCGATCCCGTGCGACCAGCTCTTGTCCATGTACCGGCCAAGGACCGGCGACAGGTTGGGGCCGGCGAGGGTCGAGAGATCGAGGGCGTCGGAGGGGGTGTCGATGGTATCCACGGAGCGAGTATAGGGAGCCGGATCAGGGGTTCGTCAGGTGTCGGGCGGCCTGCCCGCGGCAGGGCCGAGCGGTAGCATGGCGGCGCGCCCGCCCACCCAGCGCGTGACCTGCTCGCGCCCGCACCGAGGCCCTCCCGACCGTGATCGACTTCACCCTGACCGACGAGAACCGCCTCGTCCGCGACGCTGCCCGCGCGTTCGTCGAGGCCGAGATCCTGCCCTATATCCGCGAGTGGGACGAGCAGGGCGAGGTCCATCGCGAGGTGTTCGCGAAGATGGCGGAGCTCGGGTTCCTGGGCGCGCCCGTCCCGGAGCAGTACGGCGGCTCGGGGATGGACTACGTGAGCTTCGCGCTGCTGTGCGAGGAGCTGGAGCGCGCCGACACGGCGTTCCGGGTCATCCAGAGCGTCCACGTCGGTCTCAACAGCCTGACCCTTCTCCAGTGGGGGACGGAGGAGCAGCGCCAGCGCTGGCTGGTGCCCCAGGCGAAGGGCGACAAGATCGCCACGTTCGCGCTGACCGAGCCGGGCGTGGGCACCGATGCCGGCAGCCTTGCGACCACGGCCCGTCGCGACGGCGGCAGCTACGTCCTCAACGGCCACAAGATCTGGATCTCGCTGGCCGACATCGCGGACCACTTCCTCGTGTTCGCGACCGTGGACCGGGCGAAACGACACAAGGGCGTGACCGCGTTCATCGTCGAGCGAGGCATGCCGGGCCTGACCACAGGCACGCTCCACGGCAAGATGGGGATCCGGGCCGGGAACACCGGCCTCATCGACTTCGAGGACGTCCGCGTCCCGGTCGAGAACCGGATCGGCGAGGAGGGCGAGGGGTTCGTGGTCGCGATGAGCGCGATCGACCAGGGCCGGTTCACCGTCGCCGCCGGTGCCGTCGGGCTGGCGCAGGCGTGCCTGGACGCATCCCTCCGCTATTCGCATGAGCGGGAGACGTTCGGCCAGGAGATCGGCCGCCACCAGCTGGTCAAGCAGATGATCGCCAACATGGTCCGCGGGATCGACATGGGCCGGCTGCTCGTGTGGCGCGCCGCGTGGCTCAAGAACCAGGGCCTGCGCAACACGCGCGAGACGTCGCTCGCCAAGTGGCACGCGACCGACCATTCGGTGCAGTGCGCGCTGGACGCCATCCAGGTCCACGGCGCCAACGGCTACTCCAACGAGTTCCCGGTCGAGCGCTACCTGCGCAACGCCAAGGCCGCCGTGATCTACGAGGGCACCAGCCAGCTCCACACGTTGATCCAGGCGGACTACGCGCTGGGCTACCGCGAGGACCGGCCGCTCCGCTGCGAGCCGTGGCCGGCACAGGGGTTCGAGCGCCCGACCGCCTGACGTCGACGCGACGGCGGATTCGGGGCGGCGCGACGGCGGATTCGGGCGGCGCGGCGCCGGATCGGCTCGGCGCCGGATCCGGGCTGCGGGGCTGCGGTCAGCCGGGCCTGGCCGGCTCCGCCGCGGCGACGCGCGATTCCGGGGCGGGGGCGGGCGTCTCCATGGCCGGTTCCGCGTCCGGAACGAGCACCTCCGCCGGCTCGTGGGTCTCGCGCCTCGTCGCCCGTCCGCGCGCCGTGACGATCAGCGCGACGGCGGCCACGATCACGACGGCGGCGATCCCGGTACGCGTGCTCAGCGGCTCGCCCAGGATCAGCCAGCCGAGGAACACGGCCACGATCGGGTTGACGTAGGCGTAGGTCGCGATCCTGGACAGCGGCGCGACGGTCAGCAGCCACGAGAACGTCGTAAAGCCGACGAGGCTGCCGACGACCAGCAGGTACGCGACGCCGATCCAGCTCTCGGCGGACACGGCGGCCGGATCAAACGTCGCCACCTCGCCGGTCACGATGGCCGCGATCAGCAGAATCAGCCCGCCGGCCACCATCTCGAGCCCGGTCGCGAGCAGCGCCGGAGCCGGGAGCACCGCCCTGCGCGCGGAGTACAGCGAGCCCAGCGCCCAGCACATCGGCGACACGATCAGGGCGGCCAGGCCGGCCGGGTCGAGCGTGGCGACACCGTCCGTGGGCCAGGCGAGGATGGCCACGCCCGCCACGCCGATCACGATCCCCACGACGACCGCGAACGGCAGGCGATCTCGGAAGAACACCCACGCGAAGATCGCAAGCCACATCGGCAGCAGGCCGATCAGGAGCGCCGCGATCCCGGACGCCACGGTCTGCTCGCCCCAGGCCACGAGGCCCATCCCGCCCAGCATCAGGATCCCGCCCACGATCGAGGTATCGACGAGCTCGCGGGGGCTGGGGCGGTGGATCGTCGCCCGGTTGCGGATCGCGATCGCACCCGCGAGCAGCAGGCCCGCCGGGACGAACCGGAGGAACCCCAGCACGAACGGGGGAATGGTATCGACGGCCACCCGGATCCCCAGGTACGTCGATCCCCACACGAAGTAGAGGACGATGATCCCTGCCCAGATGGCGACGGGGCTGGCGGACGGGCGCATGGCTCGGGGCTCCTGATGATCGATTGGCGGAGTGTATCCAGCGGTGGCGACTTGTGCCAGCCGGATAGTCCAAGTTGCGTTCGGCGCGGTTTCCGCCCCTCCCCGGGTTCCGCGCCTTCGGTTCGCCTCGATGGCAATGACTCACAGGGGGCATCACGGCGCCCGCCGGACACGGGATTGCGGGCCGTCTCGCGCCCTTCACGCCCAGATCCCGCCAGCCTGGCTTCGCAGCTGATGCGCTCGGCGAGTCGGGGCACGCTGGGTGTCGACAGGGATCCCGGTCGACCCCGCACCGGTGCGCCCAGCCCTCCGGAGGCGTGGCCGTTGCGGGCGGTGGGCTGTCCGCCTGCGAAGCCGTCTATGCGGCCGTGTCGACCCCGGTCGGCCGGCAGATCCGGCAGGGGCGATAGCCCGCGCGCGTCGCGTCGCGAAGCGACCGGAACGCGACCCGGTACCGCTCCTGGACCCGGCGCGCGTGGCGGCAGGTGGGCCAGCACACGATCCGAGTCGTGGTTGAGCCGCTCAGCCGCTCGCCCCGCCGGGCGGCGCCTTCGAGCGCGTCGGGGTCAAGTCCCTCCGCGCTCAGGATCGTCCGCTTGTTGTGCGGCCCGCCCAGCGAGTACTGGCCGATCGTGCCGTCGGTGCGGACGACG
Organism: uncultured Chloroflexia bacterium; assembly: GCA_963720825.1. Lineage (GTDB taxonomy): Bacteria > Chloroflexota > Limnocylindria > Limnocylindrales > CSP1-4 > CAIXZV01. The sequence goes on from CAVRGY010000007.1 coordinate 83,326, forward strand.
CGGTGGCAGGGGACGATCAACGGCACCGGGTTGTGCCCGAGCGCCGTCCCGACCGCCCGCACCGCCTTCGGCCGCCCGATCTCGGCGGCGATCCAGCCGTACGGCCGCACCTCGCCGCGCGGGATCTCGAGCGCCTTGGTCCACACCGCGACCTCGAACTCGCTCCGGCCACGGAGGTCGAGCGGGATCCGGACCCGCCGCTCACCGGCGAGCCGGCGTGCGATCGCATCGGCCAGGGATCGGGGGAGGGTCTCGGCCAGCACCGTCCGGCGGCCGATGCGCGCCTCGTGACGAGCGGCGGCAGCGGGGCCGTCGTCGGCCTGCTCGACCTCGGACACGCCGCGGCCGTTCCAGGCGATCCAGAGTGGGCCGATGGGGGAGGCGAGCGGCGCCATCCGGTCGACCAGGCCGACCTCGGCCAGGACGTCGTCGGCAACGTGGGCGGGTGCGCGGGTCGCGAGCAACGCGAGGGAGCCGGGCTTGTCTGCGGCGATGGCCGTGAGCGCTGCGGGCGCATCGGTGATGGTGCCATTCGAGCGGGTCATGCGGTCAGCTCCTCGAGCTCGGATTGGGTCGCGGACGCCCGGAGCAGCGCGAGACCCCGGTGGACCTGGGCCTTGAGCGTTCCCTCGGGGCGCCCCAGGACCTGCGCCAGCTCGGCATACGAGAGGTCATCGACGTGGCGCAGGACGACAGGCACCCGGTATCGGTCGGGAAGCGCGGCGAGCATCGCGGCCAGCCGCTCGGTGACGGCCGCCTGTGAGGTGAGATCCGCCGGATCGGTCGACGCACCGGCGGCCGGCTCGCGACCCGCCTCGACCAGCGGCGCCAGCGGCGTCGTCGGCAGGGCGTGGCGGCGGACGCGGTTCCGGCACAGGTTGACGACGATCGTCGCGAGCCATGGCCGGATCTGCAGCGCCCGGATCCGGTCCGGCTCGTACCCCGCCAGCGCCCGGTAGGCGCGCACCAGCGCATCCTGGGCGATCTCCTCCGCATCGTGCGGGTTGCCCAGCACCCGGAGCGCGATCGCGTGGCATCGATCCACGTGCGCCCGGACCAGGGTCTCGAACGCGCCGTCGAGGTCGCGGGCGAGGCGCTCGGTGAGCTCCGTGTCGTCCATCACCACCTGTAACACGCTCGGCCGTTCGGCGGTTGCAGGCCCGCCAGGAGCAGCGACCCCGAATGCGTCAGCCGTGCGAGGGATATCCGGGTGAGCATGTCACAATCGGCTTGATGAGCCTCGACGACCGCTTCGACGACATGGTCGCCAGCCTCGGCGGCTTCTACAAGACCTGGTACGTGTTCGTCGGCCTGGAGCTGGGTCTGTTCGCGCGGCTCCGCGAGGCCGGCGCGATCGGGCATCACGGTTGCCGACCTTGCGACGGCGACCGGCTCGTCGGCCGACCTCGTCGGTCGCTGGGCCTGGGGTGCGGACGCGCACGACCTGGTCGAGATCGCGGACGGCCGGCTGTCCATTCCCGACGACATCGCAGCCATTCTGCTCGAGCCCAACTCGTCGGAGTACCTGGGCGGGCAGTTCCTCCACGCGGCAACCGGGAGCCTCGACTACGCCGCGCTGCTCGACGTGTTCCGGACCGGCAAGCCGGCCGCCATCCGTCCCGAGCGGTATCGCGTGGCCATCGAGCGGCTGACCGTCCAGGACATCGCCGTGTTCTTCCAGGAGGTCCTGGCCGCCCTGCCGCAGCTGGTCGTGGGCCTCGTGGCCGGAGCCACGATCCTCGACATCCACTGCGGCGGTGGACGCTGGCTGATCGACATGGCGCGCCGCTTCCCGGACGTGTCTCCGATCGGCGTCGAGTTCGAGCCGGACTCCGTCGCCCGGGCGCGTGCGAACGTGGAGGCCGCCGGGCTCTCGGATCGGATCAGGATCGAGCAGAACGACGTCACCTCGATCGACCACGTGGGCGAAGTCCAGCTCGCGTACTACCAGTACGCGCTCCACCAGCTGCCAGATCCGGCGGCCGCGCTGCGCGCCGCATGGGCTTCGGTCCGGCCCGAAGGCTGGTTGATCGCGCTCGACTGGTACCTGCCGTCCGATCCGGACGAGCTGCGAACCCGCCATGGCGAGCTGATCGCCGGCGTCCAGCTCGACGAGCTGCTCCAGGGCACGCGGCTGGTGACGCGGTCCGAGGCGCTCGGCTGGTTCGCCGCCGCCGGCCTGCCGACGCCCGAGCTGCTGGACCTGCCCTCGGGCGCGTCGGCGATCGTGCTCCAGCGCGACTGACGGGACGGCACTCCGCGCGGTCGCCGGTTCGGCGCAGCTGATCGGGTGCACCCGCCCCGACTCACGAGGCGCATCACGCTCGTGTCCAGACGCGGCGTTCGGCGCCATTTGCGGTCTATCACGCCCGGATCGTGCAGCCTGGCCTCGGCTCTGACGCGCCCGGTGAGTCGCGGCAGGGTGCGAGCCCGGTGAGTCGCGGCAGGGTGCGAGCCCGGTGAGTCGCGGCAGGGTGTCGCGCGCGGTGAGTCCCGCCTCGTGTGGTCGGCGCTGCTGTGCTCGGTCGGGGTGAGGCCCGTCCAGGACGCGAGCCGGTCGGCGGACGGGAAACGTCCGATGTCGGCGACCTCGGCGATGATCGTGACCGCGGTCAGGAACCCGATGCCCGGGATCGGCATCAGGCGCCGGACCCGGTCATCGCCCCGGAACAGGGCCTGGAGCTCGCGGTCTGCGGTCAGGATCTCACGACCCAGCTCGTCGATCAGGCGCAGGTTGGCGGCCAGGCGGCCCGCGACGACCGGGCGCAGCGAGAGCGAGGCGAGCTGCGTGCGTCCCTGCCGGCCGAACAGGTCGGTCACCGAGACCGGGACGCCGGCGTCCGCGCAGATCGCGTGGACCTGGCTCTTGAGGCGGCTCCGGATGCGGACCAGCGAGACCCGCATCCGGACCAGGCGCCGGGCGTCCCGGACCGCGGGCGGGGCGATCCAGGCCTCGGGCAGCAGGTTGGTCCGGAGCAGGTGGGCGAGGGTCCGGGCGTCGACCGCGTCGTTCTTGACCCGGCCGGAGCTGATCGCCTTGGTCGCGAGCGGGTGGGCCATGTGGGCCTCGATCCCCGCATCGGCCAGGAGGTCGGCGAACCAGCCCCAGCCGTACGTCGCCTCGAACACCACCGAGACCGGTTCTGGCGCGAGCTCGCCGAACACCCGCCGGAAGGCGTCGGGGCTGTGGTCGAAGCGCCGCTCGAGGACGACGCTGCCGCCCTCGTCGAGCGCCACCACGTGGCTGAGCTTGCGGTGCAGGTCCACGCCGAGGTACACCATGTCCTTGGGCCTCCTTTCTGATCGCTTGCCTCTGGCAGATCATCAGGATCCCGCCATAAGCACCGGAGCGGAGGCCCGCTCCTTCATGGCATCACGGCAGGGTGCGAGCCAGGCGCGCCACGCTCCGCCGTCGCGCCCCCGTTGCGCGTGGTGCGGCGGCCGAGCACCCGTTGGCTATCGTGGGCGACGTGACCCAGACGCTGCGTCTCGACGACGCGACCATCCGCCGCCTCGAGCGGCACGAGACCGACGCCCACGCCATCCCGTCACGGGAGGTGCGTGACCTCGGCGATGCGCTGTTGCTGCTCGACCCGCGCGACGTCGACCCGTTCTGGAACCGCATGGTGAGCATCCGCTGGCCCGACGATCCGGCGGCGTTCGACCGGCGGCTGACGGAGGCCCTGGCGCTGTTCGGGCTGGTCGCCCGGCGACCGCACATCTGGCCGTCGCCGGATCACGCCCAGCCGTCCGATCTCGTCCAGCGGCTCGAGGCGAACGGGTTCCTGGACGTCGGCGGGGGACACGTGATGGTGCTCCGGGATCCGGCGGCATGCGGACCGATCGCCGATGCCGAGCTTGACCCGGGAGTGTCGGTCCAGGCGATCACGCGACCAACGGATGTGACGGCGAACGATGTCGCGGACGTGGCCGGCGTCCTCGTCGACGCCTTCGGAGCCCCGCCCCGCCGTACCGATGAGCTGGCCGGTGACCTCCGGCTCACCCTCGATGACCCCCGGATCGCATTGGCGCTCGCGCGCGTCGACGGGATCCCGGCTGCGGTGGCCAAGGCAACCACGTTCGACGGCTGCACGTATCTGTCGTCGATCGGCACCCGACCCGAATTCCGTGGACGCGGGCTCGGGGCGCTGGTCACGCGGCAGGTGGTGGCGAGTGCCGCGCGACCCGACGTGCGGTTCACGTACCTCGGCGTGTTCAGCGGCAATCAGACCGCCCGGCGCATGTACGAGCGGCTGGGCTTCGCGTCGATCGGCGAGGCACCGGACATGCTGCTCGAATGACCTACTGGGCGCGCCTGACCTGGCAGGTCCCGGATCCCGTTGCGCTGGCGGCCGCGCTCGACCAGCGCCTGGGGGTGGTCGCCGTTCCCGGCGGGCTGGTCCCTGGCGCGCTGACCGTGGCCCTGGGCTCCGCGATCCTCGAGCTGCGGCCGTGGCGGGTCGAGTCGGCGGGCGATCGACCACTGGCATCGGGTCGGCTGGTGTACGAGCCGGTCCCGGGCGGGGAGGAGGCGCCTGCTCCGGGCGCGGAGGCGTCGTCAGGTTCAGGCGATCCCAGTGCGTGGGCGCCACCGTGGCCGCCGCTGACGCTGGTCGGCGTCGGCTGGGCAACCGTCGAGGTCGACCGTGCGGAGGCCGAGCTCGACCCCTGGCTGGCGCCGCGGACCGAACGTGGTGGCGGTGGGGCGGACGACGAGGAGGGCGCGGGAACGGAGCCGCACCTCGGCGCGCGAACGCGCCGGCGTGGAGCCGGCGGCCTGCCGGCTGGAAGCATCGTCCTCATGGAGCCATCGACCGAGGGCCGGCTCGTGGTGTCCCTCGCGCGCAACGGGGAGGGACCATGCGCCCTGTACCTCGCCCCGCGCGAGCGGCTTCGCGCCTGGCTTCGCGCCGCCCGGGACCGCGGGGTACGGACATCGGCCGTCCGCCCGGGCCCGCTGGGACCGTCGGCGCTGGTGCTCGGTGGCGCCACCGCGGGCCCGCATCTCGTCCTCGTCGACGCGCCGTCACCGCCAGTCCGACGAGCGTCGTCCGGCGGCCCGCCGGCGGGTACCATGCGCGCATGAACGACGCAGCCCGGATCTCGCTCCGCGACGCCCGCGAGGCAGACGCCGAGCGTCTCGCGACCCTGCTCACCGACGAGGGCTACCCGGCCGGGGCGACCGACCTCGCCGCCCGGATCGAGCGATTTTCGGTACCCGGGTCACGCGTCGTCGTTGCCGAGGCCGGTGGCGACGTCGCCGGGTTCATCGCGTTCCACGTCATCCCGCGGTTCGAGACCGACGATCGCTTCGTGCGCATCGTCACCCTCGTCGTCGACCCGCTCGTCCGGGAGCGCGGCGTGGGCCGGCTCCTGATGGGCGAGGCGGAGCGGGTGGCCACCGACGAGGGTGCCGCGTATCTCGAGATCACGGCCGGGCATCATCGCCCGGAGGCGCGCCAGCTGTACGAATCGCTGGGCTACGACGCGGGCATCACCACCTATCTGCGGAAGCGGACCTGAACGGCCCGATCCTGCCGCGCGTCCCACCGCCGGTTGCCGTCTGATGCTTCCCCGCCTCCGCCTTCGCGACGAGGTCGCCGGGCTGCTTGATCTCCCCTGGGAGCGCCCGCTCGGCCAATGGGCGGTGGACACACACCGGTTCCGCGAGCTTCCAGTCGGCCCGTCGCGGCACCTCGTCCGGTTCATGGTCTCGGAAGGCACCATCTACGCGCTCAAGGAAGAGCCGGCCGAGATCGCGCAGAAGGAGTACGCCGTCCTGCGCCACCTCGAGGACGCGCGCCTGCCCGGGGTCAGGGCGGTCGGGCTGGCGGAGCGACCCGATGGCGCCGCGATCCTGGTCACCGAGTACCTCAGGCATTCGATGCAGTACCGCCGCCTGCTGATGCGGTTCCGCGTCATGCGGCGTGACGACCGGGACCGGCTCCTGGACGCGATGGCCCTGCTGCTCGTCGACCTCCACCGGGGCGGCGTCTACTGGGGCGACTGCTCGCTCGCCAACACGCTGTTCCAACCGGATGGTGACCGGATCCAGGCCTATCTCGTCGACGCCGAGACGAGCGAGGTCCACCCGAGCCTGTCGGACGGTCAGCGCCGGTTCGACCTCGACATCCTGGTCGAGAACGTCGCCTTCGGGCTGGCCGACCTCGCGGCATACCAGGGGTCCGAGGACATCGACGACGCGATCGATGCCGCGGAATCCGTCCGGACGCACTACGAGGCGGTGTGGACCGAGCTGCACGACGAGCCCGACCTCATCCCGGGCGATCGGCAGGCGATCCGCGCCAGGCTGCGACGGCTCAACGAGCTTGGCTTCTCGGTGGATGTCGAGGTGGACCCCGTGGGCACGCTGGGATCCGTCAGGCTGCGGACCTCGGTGACCACCCGTCGCTACCACGCCAATGAGCTGGAGCGCCGGACGCGGCTCCGGGCGCTCGAGGGCCAGGCGCGGATCCTGCTCAACGACCTCAACGAATACGCCGCCTGGCTGGAGTTCGACGAGCAGCGCGCGATCAGCCCGGAGGAGGCCGCCGAGCGATGGCTGCGCGGCGTCTACCGGCCGACCCAGGCGCGGATCGCGAGCGCGGTCGGGCCGGAGCGCGACCTCGTCCAGGCCTATTGCGACGTGCTGATGCACAAGTGGCTGCTGTCCGAGGAGGCCGGTCACGACATCGGGCTCGACGCCGCCATCGAGTCGTACCTTGCCGAGGGTGCGCCCGATCCGGAGAGCGCGGTCACGTCGGCGGACGGCATCCTGGCAACGCTCGACGTGGAGCCGGACGACGACGATTTCGCGGGGGCGACGAGCTAGCTACGCGCCGCCCGGATCGCCTCGCCAGTGGTCCTCGTGGACCAGCTCGTCCGTAGGCCGCCGGCCCCCGTGGCGGTTGGGCCGGGTCATGACCGACGGGTCGCGCGGGTACCCGAACGAGAGGATGTGCTCGCAGTGCATGTCCGCGGGATACCCGAGCAGCTCCCGGGCACGGTCCTGCTTCGTACACGGTCGCGGGGCAGCTGCCGATGCCGAGCTCCCAGGCGACGACCATCATCTGCGCCGCCGCCCCGCCGATGTCCCACATGATGCTCAGCGAGCCCTCGGGACCGCGCGGGTCGGGGGTGACGAGCGCGACCGCGGCGGCGGCTCCGGCCAGGTGCCCCGCGTACGGGCCGAGCGCCGAAAGCTCGCGCAGGCGCTCCCGGTCCCGGACCACGATGAACGCCCAGCGCTGCTGGTTCTTGGAGCTGTGCGCCCGCCGGCCGGCGTCGAGGATCCGCTCCAGGCGGTCCGGTTCGATCGGGCGATCGGCGAACTCGCGGACGGCCCGCTTGTGGTTGACGGCGTCCCAGGCGGTCATCCGGCCGGCGCTCCGCGGATCGGCCGAGGCGGGCATGGCGCCCTGAGGGTCGTCGATTGCCGCCGCGCCGGCGGTGACCGATGATCCGGGCGAGCGACCGGAACCCGCCGGGCTCCTCGTCGAGCGTCGTGAGGCGCTCGGGATCGGGAAGGCGCTCGGCCGGCACCGCCGCCGCGAGCGCTGCAGCCGCATCGGGATCGAGCGGCCCGCCCAGCGTCGTGGCGAGGAACCGCGCGATGGCGGCCCGGTAGGCCGGGAACTCGTACAGCCAGGAATGATGGCCGCCCTCGACGACCATCACCTCGGTCACCGCGTCGGGCAGGGCCTCGCGGCGAGCCTCGGCCAGTCGGGTGACATCGCCAACCGGCACGACGCCGTCCTCGCTGCCATGCGCGAGCATCACCGGCACCTCGATCTCGCGAATCGCGCGCCTGGCGCTGACCGACGCGACCGTGTGGCCGCGCGGCTTGAGGTACACGCGCGTCGTGAGCCACGCCAGCGGCCAGGCGATCGGGCCGGGGATTGGCAGCCGCGCGAGACGGAAGGTCTGGCGGGTCAGCCGATGCGGGTCCGCGGGCGCGGCGACCGCGATCACGGACGCGACATCGGGGTCCGCCGCGGCGGCGACCAGGGAGCCGGCGGCACCCATCGAGTGCCCGAGCAGCGCTGCCTTCGTGACCTCGGGCCGGCGGCGGATGGCCGCGACTCCGGCCCGCGCATCGGCGGCGTACTCGCCGACCGAGATCGGCAACGCCTCCGGGCCGTTCGCGCCATGGCCCCGCACATCGAACGTCAGCACGTGGAACCCCGCGGCATGGAGGACCTGCGCGTGCGGCAGGGTGCGGTCCCGGGCGGACTCCCAGCCGTGGACGAGGACGACGCCCGGTGCAGGGTCGAGGCCGGCCGGGATGAACCAACCCGGGAGGACCAGACCGTCGTCGGTCGGGACATCGATGTCCTCGAACGGCAGCCCGAGCGTTGCCGGCGTGCAGGTCGGCGGGTGACGGCGCGGATAGCCGGCCCGGACGCGATACACGAGCGCGAACCGGTAGGCGGCGGCGAGGGGCAGCGCGGCGAGCGCCGCCACGAGCCCGGCGCGGCGGGAGCGGAGGAGCGGGAGCATGTGGCAAGAGGACCGCGAGCCGTGCCGGTTGTCAAGCGGCCCGGGGCTACACTCTGGATGTGGCCCCCAAGAACCCGCACGTCGTCCTCGGCGTGGAGCCCGGCGCGACGCCGGACGACATCAAGGCCGCCTGGCGCGGGCTCGCCCGCCAGCACCACCCGGACCTGACGGGCGACGACCCCGAGGCCGTCCGGCGTGCCACGCGGCGGATGGCCGAGATCAACGCCGCGTACGCCGCGCTCACCCGCGCCGGCGAGACCGTCGAGGGCCAGCGCGATGGGGGCGCGCGCCGGCGATCTGGCAGCGCCGCGGCCGTGCCGCGCAACGGCCGGGCGCCTGGACCGCCGCCTCCCAAGCCGACGCGGCCGGTCACCGGCCGCCTTGACATGAGCGACTTCGTCCGGCCGCGCAACCAGACGACCACGCCGCCGGGCACGCGGATCCCGCTGACGGGCCAGCCGCCGCTGCGCTGGGACCGTTCCGCACCCGAGCTCCGGGCGTCGCAGCCGTCGGGGCCGATGGAGCGGGATCATCTCGCGGGACATGTGGCGCCGGAGCCTCCGTCGCTCGACGACGCGCTCGAGATCGAGGTCGAGTTCGGCAAGTTCCACGGGCACACCCTGGGGGAGATCGCCGCGTTCGAGCCCTCGTACATCGACTGGCTGGCGACCACGATCACCCGCGAGCCCGAGATCGCGATGGCATCCCGGGTCATCCGCGACGAGCTGGATCGTCGCGGGATCCGCCGCGTCCACCGGCCCGCCCGGCCCGGCTGGCACTCGAACCCGTTCGGGTAGGGGAGCGATCGACCCGCGGCCTCGACGCCGCTTCCCGGGGATGATCACGGCGCCGTCTGCCGCTTCGGCGCAGCTCGGCCCCCGCCCGACATGACTGCGCCCCCGGCATAGTGCCGAGGGCGCCGATGAATGACCGATCAGTGCTGCCGCCCCACGACCGGGCCTGCTGGCCGGTCGATCCTTGGTTACTCGGCTCGTGATCGCGGACCCGGAACCCCCGTGCCGCCGAGCGTCCCCGACGATCGAGTTGTCCGGCCCTCGATCCGTGGCCGACGCCCCAGGTGTTCCCCCGGTGGTTCGTGGGGTCGGCGCGTATCGAACGCGGACGTCAACGTACGACTGGCCCGGGCCAAAGGCAATGGGCGGCAGGTCATGGGGGCCCCATGGGCGATCGTCAGGCGCACACTGGCACCGCCGGGACCATCGACCCAGCACGTCCGAGACCATCGGCTGGGCCGGCGGGCCGCCCTCATTTGCACCCGTTGCCCGGGCGCCAAGCCTGATCCGCCCCGAGCTGCGACGGCGCATCGACGTCATCGCCGGTAGCCTCAATCCATGCCTCGCCTCCAACGCCGATCGCTGCGCCCAGCCGGCGCCATGCTCGTGATCGTGGCCGCCCTGATCTTGGGGGGCTGCAGCGGCTCCAAGATCCCCGTCTCGACCTTCGATCCATCGACTCCGTGCACGACCGACGGCCGACAGCCTGGCGCCTACCCGGATCTCGAAGCGGCGCTGCCGACGGCGTACGACGGCCAGGCTCCCGTCAGCGTGGACTCCGGCAGAAACTGCACGGAGGGCGCGCTCGGGACCCTTGCCGACCATGGCATCGCGGGCGTTCGCTTTGCCGGCGCGACGTGGGACCTCGGCGGCACGACGGCGCTGACGGTGGCCGTGTTCGAGGCCGACGGGCTCACCGCATCGGAAATGCTCACCTTCTACCGGGACGGAGCGACTCAGAACAGCAAGACCGAGAAGCTGGCCACGAGCGAGCTCACCGTCGGCGGCGCGGCGGCCCAGCGGCTCGACGTGCTCCAGAGCGATGGAACGGGCCAGACCGTGGTCACGTGGCCGGCCACGGAGCCCGGCCGCGTGAACGTGCTTCTCGCGGCGGACCTGGGCGACGCGAAGGTGCTCGAAGCCCTCGCGGTGTTCGGCGCCCGCTGAGCGATCAGCGCGCATCTCGTCGCGCATTGCGACGGGATGGGCCTGTCACCAGCGCAATTGACTAGCCAGAACGGCCCGTGGAAGGCCATGGACGATGCAACAGTTGCGCGTGCCGGCGGGCTCGGAGGTCTTCCTCGGGGCGCCAGCAGTGCCCATGGAGCCCGAGACCTTTGCCGCCCTGGGCGATCTCGTGGACAACACACCAGAGGTGATCGAAGCCCATCTGCCACAGGCGTTTGTGCGCAGCACCATGTCGACTCCGATGCAGGTGCTGGTGATCGTCACCGAGGAATCGGACAGGCACGTGGCGCTCAGGAAGCTTGGCCTCGGTCTCGGGCGCATCCTGCCTGACGGCCGCCCCATCGACGTCTGGCGTTGAGCCCAAGCGACCAACTCCTGCCGGCCGTGCGGGGAGCGAACTGTCGTATCGGGCGACGCCCCGGACGACGCGGGGTTCTGGGGCGCCTGCGTCGATAGCGCGTCGCGGCGGAGGCACGAGGACGCTGGCGAGCTGATCGCGGAAGCGTCGCGCCCCGCTATGCTTGACCACTACGTTCATGTCTGCGTAAGATCCTCTACAAACCCACGCATCAGTGGCGGCTTCGATCACGCGGGGAGGACCGCATGAAGACCCACACGACCCTCGACCTCGACCGCGACCTCCTCGCCGACGCAGCCGCGGCGCTCGGCACGACGCGCACGACCGACACTGTCCACGCCGCGCTCCGCGAGGCAGTTGCGCGGCAGGCCCGCGCTCGGCTCATGGCCCGCGACTGGGGCAACCTCAAGGGCCTCCTGCCCGAGATGCGTGCGCCGCGGCCATTTCTTCCCCAGGCCGAGGAGACAGCGGAGGCGCTCGCGGGATCGCGGCGACCCTCCGATGTCCAGACCGAGGCGGCGGCAGCCGAGCGGTTCCCCCGGAAGTCCGGGTAACGCCTGGCCAATGCTGACCGTCGAGATCGCCGACACCTCGGTCTGGGCGCGACAGGGGGAACTCCCTGAGTTCGGGCTGCGGTTCCTCGCCGGCCTCGTAGGCGTGACCGACGTGATCGTGATGGAGCTCCTCTACAGCGCCCGCGACGCCGCGGACTACGCCCGGATCGAGGAGGACCTCGGCGGATGCGGCCTCTATCGCGTCGAGCCCCAGGACTGGGACGAGGGGCGGCGCGTGTGGCGCGAGCTGCTCCGCCGGGGCGGTGGGCCCCAGCACCGCCAGATCGGGCACCAGGACCTCCTCACTGCCGCGGTCGCGGCACGGTTCGGCCTGACCGTCGTCCACTACGACGGGGACTTCGACCTCATCGCGTCGGTGACGAACCAACCCGTCCGCTTGGCGGCACCGCCGGGCAGTCTCGGCTAACCCGTCGCCTGGACAGCGCGAACGTTGAGGGCAGGCTAGGAGCGCACTCGATGCGTCAGATCCCTGATCCGGCCTGCGATCCGATGGGCGATTCCCGGCGGCTCAGGCGGCGGGACGCGTTCCGAGTCCTCGGGCTCGGCGACGTCCCGGTACTCGTCCGACAGCGTCTTGACGCGCGGCAGACCGTAGCAGCGCGAGCTGGCGAGCACGCTGTCAACCCGCGGCTCGGTGTAGTGGCCTCTCGTTCTCTGCGCCACCTGGACCCCCTCACAGAACCCTTCGATGTCACAGCTGCCACGCCCTGGGGCGGGCTCAGCTCCGATCGAGCGCTACCGTCCAGGCGCCGCAACCGGTCGCCGTCATCGCGATCCGGTACATGCCGTCCGGGATGCTGCCGATCTCGGTCGCCACCACGCGCTGCTCGTCCACCGTGGCGTAGCTCGGGAATGGATCCGGCGAGAAACCAATCGGACCGACATTCGCCGCGTACACACAACCGGCTCGACCCGTGATCGTGATCGTCATCTTGTAGTTGTCGCTGAGATGGAGCTCGGGGCCGACGCTGGTGCCCGTGCCGGCGAGCTCGGCGTGCCAGGCGAGGGCGGGCATCGCGAGCGCGGTCGGGAGCGCGAGCACGACGAACAGGAGCCACGGCGCGAGGACAAGGAGGGCGGCGCGGCGGCCGTTGCCGTGGCCGAGGTCGCGCCACATGTAGTTGACCTGGGTCAGGAACATGCATCACCCCCTGGACGGGTTTCTTCCCGACGCCGAGCAATGTACGCCTTCGCCACGGCGGCGCAAGAGGCGAATGACCAAGTTCGCCGTGATGCCGGACGGGCCTGCGATGGACCTTGGCGAGCCGCGGGAGCCGGCGTGGGTCGCGGCCCTGCGTGCTAGAGTCGCCCAACGATGAGCGACCGTCCCGACGCCTGGGCCGCGCGCCGGCGAGCCTGGCGCATCGAGCGCCTCGCGCCCTCCCTTGACCGACTCCCCGAGCGCCGTCCGCGCTTCGCCACGCTCGGTGACCTGCCGGTCGAGGCGCTCTATGGGCCGTGGGATGCGGAGCCGGGCGCCGATGGCGAGCCGGCCGGCCCCGGCGGTCCGACCGAGGTCGACCACCACGGCGATCCCCTCCGTCAGGGCGCCGGCGCCTATGCGGATGTCGATACTCTCCGCGACATCGGCCTTCCGGGCGAGCCACCGTTCACCCGTGGTGTCCACCCGACCGGGTACCGGTCGCGCCCGTGGACGATGCGCATGTTCGCCGGGTTCGGCAGCGCCGAGGACACCAACGCCCGCTTCCGCCAGCTGCTCGACGCGGGCCAGACCGGGCTCTCGATCGCCTACGACATGCCCACGCTGTACGGCTACGACACCGACGATCCTGAGGCGGACGGCGAGTTCGGGACGTGCGGCGTCGCGGTCAGCAGCCTCGCCGACATGGAGCTGCTGCTCGAGGGGCTGCCACTCGATCGGGTGAGCACCTCGATGACGATCAACGCCCCGGCCGCGCCGATCTGGGCGATGTACATCGCGGCGGCCGAGAAGGCCGGGGTCCCGCGCGGCGCCCTCGAGGGCACGACCCAGAACGACATCCTCAAGGAGTACGTCGCCCAGAAGGAGTTCCTGTACCCGCCGGACCCGTCGATGCGCCTGGTGGTCGACACGATCGAGTTCGGGACGCGCGAGCTGCCGAAGTGGAACACGGTGTCGATCAGCGGCTACCACATCCGCGAGGCGGGCTCGACTGCGGTCCAGGAGCTCGCGTTCACGATCGCGGACGGGATGGCGTACGTCGAGGCGACGATGGCGCGCGGGCTGCGGGTGGACGAGTTCGCGCCCCGGCTGTCGTTCTTCTTCAACAGCCACAGCGACTTCTTCGAGGAGATCGCGAAGTTCCGGGCCTCGCGCCGGATCTGGTGGAAGCTGATGAACGAGCGCTACCGCGCCGAGAACGAGCGCTCGACGTGGATGCGGTTCCACACCCAGACCGCGGGGGTGTCGCTGACGCCGCAGCAGCCGCTCAACAACCTGACCCGGGTCGCGACGCAGGCGCTTGCGGCGATCCTGGGCGGCACCCAGAGCCTCCACACCGATGCCTACGACGAGGCGCTCGCCGTGCCGACAGCGGGCGCCGCGATGCTCGCGCTGCGCCAGCAGCAGATCCTGGCCGAGGAGACGGGCATCGCCTCCACCGTCGATCCGCTGGGCGGCTCGTGGTTCGTGGAGTCGCTGACCAACCGCGTGGAGCGCGAGGTCTGGCGCTACCTCGACGAGATCGACCGGCGCGGCGGCATGGTCAAGGCGATCGCCGAGGGCTATCCGCAGCGCGAGATCGCCGACTCGGCGTATCGCTTCCAGCGCGAGTTCGATGCCGGTGAGCGGGTCATCGTCGGGGTCAACCGGTATGAGAACGCTGATCCGGTCACGGTGCCTGTGCTCGCAGTTCCCGCGGGCTCGCTCGAACGACATCTCGCGCGGCTGGACCGGACGCGCGCAGAGCGCGACAGCGAGGCGGTCGGAGCTGCGCTCGAAGGGCTGCGCGAGGCCGCCGCACGCCCGGGCACGACGGAGACCAACCTGATGCCGCACTTCCTCCGCTGCGCCGAGCAATACGCGACCCTCGGCGAGCAGTGCCAGGTCCTGCGCGAGGTGTTCGGGGAGTACCGGGAGCCGGTCGCGGTCTGAGTTCTCGGGCCCGCGAAGCCTTGGGATGCCGCCGCAAGTGTCGGCCGCCGCGGCTCCGCCCGGGCTACGATGCGCGCATGTACCTCGATGCCCTCTCCTTTCTCGAAGACGAACGCGATGCGTTCCGTGCCTACGAAGCCCTGGACGCGCTGACCGACGAGCAGCTCGACCAACCGGTCGAAGGGGCCGGCGGCTGGTCCGGGCGCGACCTGATGGGCCACATGGTCGTGTGGCAGGAGGCCGCGCTCGCGACCGCCAAGGAGCTCGCGATGGGGGAGACGAGCCCCACCATGGAGCGGCTCAACGCGCAGTGGGACATCCCGGGCGAGGGCGACCGGATCAACGAGGAGGCGCTGGCGCGGTTCCGCTCGATGCCGATGGCCGAGGTGCGCAAGCAGTTCCGCGACGTGTCGGGCGAGCTCCGCGGCTATCTCACCGTGGTCCCCGAGATCCGCTGGATCAAGAACGCGGAGACCCAGGAGTACTTCTTCGGCGAGACCACCGAGCACTACGAGGATCATCTGCCGGCGCTGCAGGCAATCCTGGCGGCGGCATCGTGACCGACGTGTCCGGCAACGGCCAGTTCGATCCGGACGACGACGGCCAGGATGACGACCGCCCGCTCGACGCATCGGAGGAGGCCGCAGCGGCGGCCGAGGCGCTGTCCGAAGCCGACGAGACGCTCGACGAGCGGGTCGAGGCCGTCATCGCAGACCTGGATGGCGTGGAGCGACGGCGTGACGGCGAGTCGGTGACGTACGTCGCGGGCGGGACGGCGTTCTCGGTGCTGATGGAGGACGTGCTCGAGGTCGCCCTCGACCCGGTCGTGGCGGCGGCGGCGCTGCGGACCGCGAACACGATGCGCTCGACGCGCGGCGACGGCTGGGTCGCGTTCACGCCGGAGGCGATCGACCGGTTCGCCCTGGATCGCGCGGAGGCGTGGGTCCGAAGCGCACATCGGAGAGCGACGGCCGGGCGCGCGAGCTAGCGCTCTGGCCGTTCAGCCGTGTTGACTCGCGTGGCGCGTCATCTCGGGCAACGAAGCTGGGTCTCACGGCGATTTCGCCTGCATCCGGCGCGGATCCGCCAGCCTGCCGTCGCTGTTGACGCACCCGGTGCGTCAGCGCCGGGTTGGCCGGCTGCGCGGCGGATACGAAACGACCCCGGTCGATGACCGGGGTCGCATGCTGTTAGAACGGCGCCGGGTCGATCCCCGGCGAGCGGCCTACGCCTTGGGGACCGCCGCGAGGCTGGTGAGCCCGAACGCAGTCTCGAGCTGCTCGAGCGGCCGGAAGCCGACGACGCCCTGCGGCTGCGCGCCGGGCTTGAAGTACGCGATGGTGGGGATGCTCATGATCCCGAACGCCTGCGACAGCCGCGGGTTGGCATCGACATCGACCTTGACGACGTCCACGACGCCGTCGTACTTCTCGGCGAGCTTGATCATCTCGGGCGCGACCATCTTGCAGGGCCCGCACCAGGTGGCCCAGAAGTCGACCACGACCGGCTTGTCATTGTTCAGGACCAACGCCTCGAAGGTGTCGTCGGTCGCCTGCTTGATCTCCGCCACGCGGCGGCTCCTTTCTCCCACCGGACGGTGGGACATCCCGACCCGGTCAGCGGGCGAGCGTCTGTAGTAGCTGGTAGGCCTCGACGACCCGAGGATCGGCGAGGCGGTAGTAGACCGTGTTCCCGTCACGACGGGTCGTGACGAGGCCGGCCGACCGGAGCACAGCGAGATGCTGGCTCATGTTCGGCACCTGGCAGCTGACCCGCGTGGCGAGCTCACCCACCGAGGCCTCGCCACCGGCGAGGGACTCGAGGACGCACAGCCGCTTGGGGTCACCGAGCGCCCTGGCGACGGCGGCGGACCGCTGTCGTTCGGTTTCCCGGTCTGCATCGATGTCGATCACGCCCGAAGTCTGTCACTAGTTGCGCAAGAACGCAAGTGCCTTTCCGGGCGGAGAGGGATCGAGAAATGGGAGCGGGGCGGCGGCCCGCGGCGGCATACTCCCGATCGTGCGCGACCAGCCCGTGACCCTCGCCGCCATCCGCGAGACCCGCGCGCTGCTGCGCGGCCGGATCCACCACACGCCGATGCTGTCATCGGCCACTGCGGCACGGATGGCGGGCGCCGCCCTCGGCCTCCGGCTGGGGGACGGCCGGCTGTACCTCAAGGCGGAGCACCTCCAGAAGACCGGCTCGTTCAAGCCGCGGGCGGCGCTCGCCCGGATCCGGTCGCTGACGGCCGCGGAGCGGAAGCGCGGGGCGATCACGATCTCCGCCGGCAATGCCGGGCAGGCATACGCGTGGGCCGGACGCGAGGCCGGCGTCCCGGTCACGGTCGTCATGCCCGAGGGGGCCGTCGGGTCGAAGATCGCGGCCTGCCTGGAATACGGCGCCGAGGTCGTGCTCCGCGGCGCGCACGTCGGCGAATCGCTGGTCCATCTCGAGCGGCTGCGCGAGGAGCGTGGGCTGACGCTCGTCCACCCGTACGACGACCCCGAGGTCCTGATCGGCAACGGATCGTGCGGGCTGGAGATCCTCGAGGACCTGCCGGATGTCGATGTCGTGGTCATCGCGGTGGGCGGCGGCGGCCTGCTGGGTGGCGTGACCGTGGCGCTCAAGGAGAGCCGGCCGTCAATGCGGGTCTTCGGCGTCGAACCGGTCGGGTCGAACGCGATGCGCAAGGGCCTCGACGCGGGAGAGCCAGTCCGGATCACGCCCGTCAGCGTCGCCGACGGCCTCGGTGCGCCCACAGCGGGGCGGCTGGCGCTTGCGGTTGCGCAACGCTACGTCGAGGACGTGGTCCTGATCGAGGACGCGACGATTCTCGCCGGCATGCGGTTCGCGGTCGAGCGTCTCAAGCAGGTCGTCGAGCCGGCGGGGGCAGCCGCCCTCGCTGCCGTGCTCACGGGCGCGGTGCCGATCCGCGACGGGGACCGCGTGTGCGTCATCCTGTCGGGTGGGAACGTCGCCGTCGAGGGCCTGGGCGAGCTGCTGGCGGAGGCCGGTCCATTGCCCGGCCGGCGCAGCTGATGGACGAGACACCGCCGGACATCCCGACCCTCCCGCCGCCGCCACCGACCTCGACCACTCGCCCGGAGCTCCGGTTCGACGGCAGCTTCGTGGGGCCGATCCTCCCGCCACCACCGCCACCGCCGGGTCCCCGCCCGGCCTTCCTCCGAGCGCGCCCTGCCGCCGGTCACCGACGCCGTCCTGGCCATCCCGCTGGGCACCCGCAAGCTCGTCGCGATGGCGCTGGACCTGCTGACCCGGTCCAATTCGGGGCTGCGCTCGGCGTCGTTCTACATCGGCCTGCTGATGCTGATGACCGTCGCCCCGGCGATCACGCTGATCGCCATCGTCTGGCTCACGCTGGGCGACACGGCGTTCCTGTGGTTCGAGTACCCGTCGCCGTACGTCCAGCCCGGGCCGTGGGTCGGCTGGCTGTACCTCGCGGCGTTTCCCGCGGTGCTCGGGTACCTCGTCGCCAGCGTGGAGGCGACGGCCCTCGCGACCACGGTCATCGGTGGCCGCGCGGAGGGACGGCCGCTCCGGCTGGCCGAATCGATCGCGATCGTGCGCCGGCGCTTCTGGCGCGTGCTGGGGGCAAGCATCATCACCGGCATCGTGACCTCGGTCGCGTCGTTGATCGTGAGCACGATCGTGGACGCGAGCATCGGGTCCCTGTACGACATCGACTTCGGGCTGTCGCTGGCCGTCGGGCTCGTCGTGGGGGCGCCGTTCGTGTACGTGACCGCCGGGATCGTGATCGGCGAGGTCGGAATCGGGACGGCCATCCGCCGGTCGTTTGCGCTGGTTCGGGCGCGGAAGGCGCTGGCCGTGGTGGTCACGCTGTTCGGCGTCCTGTCGCAGTTCATCGTCGTCCTCGGGCTCGGCTCGGGGCTGGACGCGGTCGTTCGCGTCGCAACCGGGGCCGGGCTCGCGGACACGTTCCCGCCCGTGCTGGCCATCCTGGTGATCGCGGCGCTGGTGTTCGCGCTGGGCACCCTCGTGTTCCTGGTCCAGGCGATCGCGGCGGCTCCGGCGGTGTACGCGTTCGCTGCGCTCACGCACTACACGCGGGGCCTGGAGATCGGACGCCGGGCGCCACTCCGCACCGTCCACGCGTGGGAGCCGTACATCACGCCCGGGCTCGCGATCGGCGGTGCGATCGGGCTGATCGCGCTGCTCGCCGGGATCGCCTCGCTGCCGGCCTGACCGACTCGCTCGAGGAGGTGGGTGCGCGGGCGACACCGGCGCTCACTCGACCCCGAGCTCAGTCGATCCCCAGTTCCTCGAGGCGGTCCTCGTCGTCGATCCCGAGGTGGTGCGCGAGCTCGTGGAGGATCGTGATCCGGACCTCGTCCGCGATCTCGTCCGGGTCCGGAAAGTCCTCCTCCAGCGGCAGCCGGAAGATCAGGATCCGGTTCGGGAACGGCGCCCAGTCGGCCCCGTACTCGCTCAAGGGCACGCCCTCGTACAAGCCGTACAGCGTCTCGTCCGGCTGCAGGCCGTTCTCGCGCAGCTGATCGGGGGTGGGCTCGTCCGCGATGACCAGCGCGATCTCGTCGAGCGCGGCCCGGAACGGGGCCGGGATCCCGGCCACGGCTCGATCGACCAAATGCTCGAAGCGCTGGTGGCGGACGGGATGCGGCCTGCGGGGCGCAGTTCGGGAGCCGCGGCGGCGCTTGCTCATGGCGCCCGTATCCTAGCGGCGATGACCCACGATCCCGCCGTCGATCCGGCCGGCGCGCCCGAAACCGACGCGCTCGTCCCCTGGTTGCCGGACCCGACGCGCGCACCCCGCGCCGACCTTGCCGCCGTTCCCGAGGGGTTCGTGGTCCTGGCAGACGGCGACGTCCGGCTCCACTTCCTCGATTGGGGCGGACCGCCTGGTGGCGGCGGCGTGCTCCTCCTCCCCGGGTTGCTCCAGCCGGCCTGGTCGTGGACCCCGGTGGCCCGGCGCATGGCGGCTCAGCGCCGCACCGTCGTGGCGGACCTCCGCGGGCACGGGCTCTCGGATTCGCCGCTGGACGGCTACGACCTCGAAACGTTGGCCACCGACGCGATCGCGGTGGCCGAGGGCGCCGGGATTCTCGGTGACCGGCCGATCACCCTCGCCGGGCACGGGTTTGGTGGGATCGTCGCGGTCATGGCGGCAGCCGCGCTCGGCGACCGGTGCGCCGGCCTCGTGCTGGTCGATGGCGGCTGGGAACGGCTGGAGGCGACGACGGACGTCGATGTCGACGAATTCCTGCGGGGCATCGACGAGCCGCCGGAGGTGATGCGCTCGATGGACGCCTACCTCGCGGACCGGCGCGCCTTCGATGCCGCGACCTGGGACGACGACCAGGATCGCGCCGCGCGCGATTCAGTGGTCGAGACGGCGGCGGGTCACGTCGTCCGCGCGGTGCGGCCACACGTGGTCGAGGCGATGGTCAGGACGATGTTCGAATACGAGCCGGGGATCTCGCTGGCCGAGGTCACGGCGCCGGTCGTCGCGCTGGTCGCGCTGGGTGCCGGCGACGCGGAGGCGCGGCTGTCCGAGCTGCGCCGGACGGCCGCGATGCGGGTGGCGGCGGGTCGCGGACCGATCCACGTCGCGTCGTTTCCGTCCGACGCCCACAACCTGATGCGCTACCGGCCGGCCGAGGTGGCGGCCGCGGTCCTCGACGTCGCCGGCTGACGGCGCCCCTTTCGTCGCCCGCGTCCACGGTCGCCCGCCGGATCGGCGCCTCAGGCGCCTCATTCGTCGCCCGCGTCCACCGCCGCGCGGCTAGCATCGCCTCATCGACCACCAGCCCGGAGAGCTCGATGCGCGTCGTCTACTCGCCGCTCCACCTCGCCCACGAGATCACGCTCCAGACCGTCCTCGGCGTCCAGGTGCCGGCCAACGAGGTCGCCGATCGGGCGGAACGGATCCGCGCGACGCTCGAGGCCGACGGCGGGTTCGAGCTCGTGGCGCCGTCCGAGCACGGCGAGGCGCCGATCACCGCGGTCCATGATCCGGGCCTGCTCGCGTTCCTCCGCGACGCATGGGCGGAGGCACGCAGCGTCCGGCACCCCTACGACTTCCTCGCGCCCGAGTCGTTTGCCCCGGCCGCGATGACCGAGGGGATGTCCGACCGGTTCAGGCACGAGACCTCGCGGATCGACGGGCGGGCCGGCTTCTGGGCGCTCGACACGTCGACGCCGATCGTGGCCGGGACCTACCCGGCTGCCCGCGCCGCCGTGGACGTGGCGCTGACGGCGGTCGATCTCGTGCTGGCGGGGCGGCCGATGGTCTACGGCCTGTGCCGCCCGCCCGGCCACCACGCCGCGCGCTCGATGTACGGCGGGTTCTGCTACTTCAACAACGCCGCGATCGCGGCCCAGGCGATCGCCGAGCGGACCGGCGAGCACGTCTCGATCCTCGACGTCGACTATCACCACGGCAACGGCACCGAGCAGATCTTCTGGCGCCGGGGCGACGTGCTGTACGTGTCGCTGCACGCGCACCCGGACCGGCAGTATCCATACCTGCTCGGATGGCCGGACGAGGTGGGGGAGGGGCCGGGGGCCGGCGCCAACCTGAACCTCCCGCTCCCCGCCGGGCTGTCGAACGAGGGGTATCTCGCAGCGATCGACCGGGCGCTCGAGCGGATCGCGGACGAGCCCGGGTCGGTGATCGTCGTGTCGCTCGGCTTCGACACTTACGGCCAGGACCCGATCGGCGACTTCGCGCTCACGACCGAGGTCTACCACGAGGTCGGCGCGCGGACCGCGGCGCTGGGCAAGCGCCTGGTGATCCTCCAGGAGGGCGGCTACTACCTGCCGGCGCTGGGTGACAACGCACGCGCCTGGCTGCGCGGCGCGGAGGGGCGGCCGTACGACCCGATGCCGGTGACGGGGTTCGGGTCCGGCGGAACGCGCGGGTAGCCCGACCACCCGCGGTCGAACGGCATCGACCAGCCAGATATCTCACCCGCCCGAGCTGGGATCCCCACGAGCGCGCTACCATCGCCCGACGATGACCGACCGCCCCGACATCCGCGACCTGCCCGACCACATCCGCCTCATCGTCGAGGAGATCGAGAGCGAGATCGGCGACGACGAGCCGGGCCGGCCCGCGGCGGCGTCCGGGACGAACGGCCGGATCGAGGCCGCGGTGCGCGAGATCCTGTCCGAGATCGGTGAGGACCCCGAGCGCGAGGGTCTGGCCGGCACCCCCGAGCGCATGCATCGGATGTACTTCGAGCTCACGGCGGGCTACCACGTGGACCCGGAGCGGCTGGTCAATGGTGCGATCTTCGAGGTCGACTACTCGGAGATGGTGGTCGTCAAGGACATCCCGTTCTATTCGCTGTGTGAGCACCATCTGCTGCCGTTCTTCGGCACCGCCCACGTCGCGTACATCCCCAACGGCCGCGTCATCGGCTTGTCGAAGATCCCGCGCATCGTCGAGATGTACGCGCGCCGGCTCCAGGTCCAGGAGCGGATGACGCAGCAGGTCGCCGACTTCCTGATGGACGCCGTGGCGCCCCGGGGTGTCGGCGTCGTCCTCGAGGCCACCCACCTGTGTGCGGCGATGCGCGGCGTGCGAAAGCCGGGCACGGTGATGACCACCGCCGCGGTCCTCGGTCTGTTCCGGCGCAACGAGAAGACCCGCGCCGAGTTCTACTCGCACCTCGCCCGGCCGACGACCGGCGCCTGAGGGCCTGGCAGATCGCCCCCGGGGGCCGCGCTCCGCGCCGGGCTCCGCGTGCAGACGTCGCCACGCCGACCCATCGTCTCGCGACGCGATCCACGCCCTACAATCGAGCCATGACCGACCGACCGCTCAAGGTGCTGATCGCGAAACCCGGGCTGGACGGCCACGACCGAGGCGCCAAGGTCCTCGCGCGGGGCCTGCGCGACGAAGGCTTCGAGGTCGTCTACACGGGCCTGCGCCAGACGCCCGACATGATCGTGACCGCGGCGCTCCAGGAGGATGTCGACGTCGTCGGACTGTCGATCCTGTCCGGCGCGCACATGACGCTGGTGCCGAAGGTGTGCGCGCAGCTCAAGGACCGAGGGCTCGACGACGTGCTGGTGACGGTCGGCGGGATCATCCCCGACGACGACGTACCGGCGCTCCGCCAGGCGGGAGTGGCCGAGGTGTTCGGGCCCGGGACGACGATCCGCGAGGTGGCCGACTTCATCCGCGCGAACGCGAAGCCACGCGAGTAGTGGCCGACGCACCGGAGGACCGCCCGCGGGACGGCGAAGGTCGCGCCCGGGTCACGGCCGAGGCTCCTGATGAGGTGACGGATGCCGTCGCGGATCGGGCGACGGCCCTCGCCGATGCCGCCCGGGCCGGGGACCGGCGGGCGCTCGCCCGGCTGCTGACCGCGGTCGAGAACCGCACCCCCATCGCGGAGCACGCGCTCCGTCGCCTGTACCCGCTGGCCGGGGCGGCGCACCTGGTCGGGATCACCGGCCCTCCAGGCGCCGGCAAGTCCACGCTCGTCGCCGCGCTCATCGCAGAGCTCCGTCGCGCGGGCCGGACCGCTGCCGTCGTCGCGGTCGACCCGTCGTCGCCGATCACCGGCGGCGCGCTGCTCGGCGACCGGGTCCGGATGCAGGCCTACGCGGCCGACGACGGCGTGTTCATTCGATCGATGGCGTCGCGCGGGCACGCCGGCGGGCTGGCATCGACATCGACCGCCGCCGCCGCCGTCCTCGACGCGGCCGGGTTCGACATCGTCCTGCTCGAGACCGTGGGCACGGGCCAGAGCGAGGTCGAGGTCGCGGCCGCGGCCGATACGACGGTGGTGCTCGAGGCGCCCGAGATGGGCGACGAGGTCCAGGCGATCAAGGCGGGGCTGCTCGAGGTGGCGGACCTGGTCGTCGTCAACAAGGGTGATCGACCGGGTGCCCAGCGCACCGCCGCCCAGCTGCGCGCGATGCTCGTTCCTTCCGTTGCGCGGTCCGACGCGGACCCGGCGCGAGCGGCGCCAAAGCGGCCCGAGGTCCTGGTCACCACGGCCTCGACCGGCGCCGGGATCCCCGAGCTCCTGGTGGCCCTCGACCGGCATCGCGCGGCGGGTGGTGCCGGCGCGACCACGGCGGCGAGGCGGGCCCGGGCCGCGGCACAGATCCGCGCGCTGCTCGTCGAGCGCCTGTGGGAGCGGCTCGGTTCGGCGGAGCTGGCCCCGGTCACGGAGGCGGCGATCACCGCGGTCGCGGCCCACGAGCTGGATCCGTACACGGCCGCCGACCGCCTGCTGGCGTCGCTCGGTGACGGTCGATCAGGACGATGAGCGCCACGGAGGAGAACGCTTCGGGCGCGGCGTCGTTCGCGGTCCCGGCGTGGGGCCGCGGCACGCTGGCCGACGTGCTGCCGGCGGTCGTCGCCGGGATGGGTGGCGTGGCCGCTCTCCTCCCGGTGCTCGCGCTGCCGCCGGCCGACCGCGTGTGCGTGTTCCTCATCGACGGCCTCGGTCTCGACCTGCTCGTCGGAGCCGATCCGTCCGACGCGCCCTTCCTGCAGTCGCTGCTGCCGGCCTCGATCGAGCTCGACGCGGGCTTCCCCTCGAGCACCCCGGTGAGCCTGTGCTCGCTGGCGACGGGCCGGCCACCCGGGGAGCACGGGATCGTCGGGTTCACGATGCACGTGCCGCCGGTGCCCGACGTGCTCGAATGCCTGGGGTGGACGCGCTACGGAACGAATGAGTCGCTGCTGGATCAGCTGCCGCCGGAGATGCTCCAGCCCCACGAGCCGCTGTTCGCGGCCGCGGCGGCCGATGGAATCGCGGTGTCGGTTGTGTCGCTCGCCGAGCACGTCGTGTCGGGCCTGTCGCGGGCGGCGTTCCGGGGCGCCGACTTCGACCCGATTGGCGGCTTCGAGGACATCGACGGACGGACGGCGCGCGTCTCCGATCGCCTCGCTTGCGCCGGGCGCTCGCTCGTGTACACGTACGACGCCAGGCTCGACACGGAGGCCCATCGGCACGGGGTGGCTTCCGATGAATGGCGCGACGCGCTGCGCGAGGTCGATCGCGTCGCGGCGCGTCTCGCCCGGACGCTGCCGCGCGATGGGCTGCTGCTCGTGACCGGGGACCATGGCGCGATCGATGTGTCACCCGCGGCCCGGATCGATCTCGCGGATCGCGACGATCTCTCCGACGGCGTGGCGGCGCTCAGCGGTGATCCCCGCGCACGGCACGTTCACGCGCAGCCGGGTCGTGAGGCCGAGGTGATGGACGCGTGGCGACACGGCCTGGACGAGGCATGGACCGTGCTCAGCCGCGACGAGGCGATCGATGCGGGTCTGTTCGGGCCGCGCGTCGACGACGCGGTGCGGCCTCGGGTGGGCGATGTCGTCGCGATCGCGGGCGCCGCGGCAGGAATCTTCGACCGCAGCCACTTTCCGTGGGAGCTGCGCCTCGTCGGCTTCCACGGCGGGCTCGACCGCGCCGAGCTGAAGGTTCCGCTGCTGGTCGCCCAGGGCTGACGGCAGGCAACACGCGGTTGCGCGCGCTACGCTGCCATCCATGAACATCGAGCACGTATTCGTCGCCGGTGCCGGCCTGATGGGCCACGGCATCACCCAGGTTCACGCCGCGGTGGGCAAGCGGGTCACGCTGTACGAGCCCGACCTCGCCCGGGCCGATGCCGGCCTGGCGCGGATCGCGGGAAACCTCGATCGCGCCGTGGCCAAGAGCAAGATCGGCGTCGACGAGCGAGACGCGATCCTCGGGCGAATCTCGACCACCGACGATTTGGCTGCCGCCCGCGATGCCGATCTCGTGGTCGAGGCCGTGTTCGAGGACGTCGACGTCAAGACGACGCTGTGGGCCGCGCTCGATGCGATCGCGCCCGCCGGCGCCGTGTTCGCCTCGAACACCTCGTCGATCTCCATCGACCGCCTGGCAGCAGCGGTGGCGGAGTCGCGCCGCGAGCGCTTCGTCGGCATGCACTTCTTCAGCCCGGTGCCGGTCATGCCCCTGATCGAGCTCATCCGCGGCTCGGCGACGACGGACGCGGCGGAAGGGACGATCCGCGAGCTGGCCGAAGAGCTCGGCAAGCAGGTCATCGTGTCCGCGGACCGGCCGGGGTTCATCGTCAACCGGATCCTCATGCCGCTGCTCGCCGAGGCGATGCGCGCGTACGAGGAGGGCCTGGGCACGGCCGAGGACATTGACACCGGCGCGCGGGTCGGGCTCAACCACCCGATGGGCCCGCTCCAGCTCGCGGACTTCATCGGGCTCGACGTGTGCCTGGGCGTGATGCGCGTGCTCGAGGAGGGGATCGGCGGCTCGCAGTTCACGCCGCCCAAGGTTCTCATCGAGCTCGTCGAGGCGGGGCACCTGGGCCAGAAGACGGGCCGCGGGTTCCACACCTACCCGCGCTGAGGGGCCGGCAAACGTTCAGGCGTCCTCGCCTGCCAGATTTCCAACTGGCGAGCGTTCGCCGGCGTGATATGGAGGCGGGTGTCTGAGATGGTCGCATTACGCTGTCATCCGCTCATGTGACGGCCGGGAGGCACGGTCATCCCCTCGATTCCGGCCAGTGGCCGGCCGGCCGGGGCGGACGCGCTGGCTAGTGTCCATGCTCTGGTCGGATGTCAGGAATGCGAGGCCCGCAATCGGCGCCGACGGCGTGCTCAGCCATCGACGCAGCTCGTGACCGTCGGCCGGGAAGGCGCCCCGAAGCAGCCGCCGGGACGCGGCGAGATGGCGACGGTTGGTGCGCGTATCGTCCACGAGCACCCAGATGCCGATCGCCTCAGGATCCCAGCCTCGCGACCGAGCGATCGGCTGTCCGAGACGTCGCCTCCGGTCCATCGTGCCGACGAGCTCGCCCGGATCGACGATGGCGCTCTTGAGCTCGATGATCGCCAGCGCGCGATGCCCGGCATGCCAGCCCACGAGATCGATGATGCCTCGCTCACCCCATTCGTTGAACGACAGCTCCGAGACGACCTGCCAGCCATCGCGGCCCGCGAACATCGCCAGCGCAGCTTCGTGCATCGCCGCGTGACGACGATTGACGAGCCGATCGAGCTCGCCCCCGCGCCATCGGACCGCGAAATCGATCCGCATCTCGAGCCGCCGAGCGACCGCCCGCAGCGCCGTGATCGATACCTCGTCGATCCGCCCACGCTCGATCCGCGACACCACCTGGCGCGAAACGCCTGCCGCATCGGCGATGTCCTGCTGCCGCCTGCCGAGCCGATGGCGTACGGCCCGGACCATTCGGCCGACCGCGACATCGTCCATCGCCGCAGTCTCGCGAGGAAGCCTTATCTCCGGCTCACCTGGGGGACGGGGCGGAGACTTCGATCTGGGCACGCCGCCGACCGCGATGGCGTCACCGCCGACCGCCGCGTCACCGCCGAGCGCAGCGTCACCGCCCTGCGGCGAGCGCAGCGCCGCCGCCGAGCGGCGATGGCGCCCCGGACCGCGATGGCTCCCCGGCGCCTGCCAATTGTCCGGCACGCGAGCGTTCGCCAGCATCAGCGCTCGGTCGCGGATCGTGTCTCCCTGTTGGCCGCGGCGAATCGCCCGATTCGGCTGCCACGCGTCCACCTGGCGGGCAATCGTCACCTCGCGGTCGGATGGATCGCTGTCGGCGGCGCCTCGACGCCGGCTAGCATCCACCTGGCGGACATTCGGCAGGCAACGACCAGCGGCCCTAGCACGACCGCGGCCGCCGCCACCCCCCCGGCCGCAGGCCCCCGCCGCTCCCGCGGTGTAGATTGCGGCCATGGAGCACTCGAACGGGCCTAACGGCCACGTCTATCTCGTCAGCGCCGCGCGAACCCCGATCGGCAAGTTCGGCGGCGCGCTCGCCGGCATTCCTGCGGTCGAGCTGGGCGCCACGGCGATCCGCGCCGCGGTGGCACGATCGGGCCTACCGGACGGCACGCCCATCGACGAGGTGATCATGGGCCAGGTCCTGCAGGCCGGCGCGGGCCAGGCACCGGCGCGCCAGGCACTGCTCCGCGCCGGGCTCGCGGACACGACGCCCGCGACCACGATCAACCGCGTATGTGGCTCCGGGCTCAAGGCGATCATGTTCGCGGCGGCCGGGATCCGCGCGGGCGATGGCGACGTGTACGTCGCGGGCGGCATGGAGTCGATGAACCAGGCGCCGTTCCTGCTGCGCAAGGCGCGCTTCGGCTATCGGCTGGGCAACGGGACCCTCGAGGATTCGACCGTGCTCGACGGCCTGTGGTGCGCAGTCGAGGACTGCCACATGGGCACCCATGCCGAGCGGGTTGCGATCTCGAACGCCGTCAGCCGCGAGGACCAGGACGCGCTCGCGCTCGAGAGCCACGTCCATGCCGTCGCCGCGATCGACGCCGGCCGATTCGACGACGAGATGGCGCCGGTCACGATCCGCGACGCGAAGGGCCGCGAGACGGTCGTCAGCGTCGACGAGGGCCCGCGCCGCGACACCACGGCCGAGGCGCTGGCCAGGCTCAAGCCGGTGTTCGACCTGCCGACCGGCGAGGATCGCGGCGACGCGACCACCGGAACGGTCACGGCCGGTAACGCCCCCGGGATCACGGACGGCGGTGCGGCTACCGTCGTCGCGTCCGAGCGCGCGGTGGAGCAGCACGGCCTCAAGCCCCTCGCCCGGATCGTCGGCTACGCGCAGGCCGAGGTCACGCCCAGGTGGCTGTTCCTCGCGCCGATCCAGGGAGTGCGCGGCCTGGAGGCGAAGACGGGGCTTTCACCCGCCGACTTCGACCTGATCGAGATCAACGAGGCGTTCGCGGCCCAGACGCTGGCCGACGGGCGGGAGCTCGGCTTCGACTGGTCGAAGGTCAACGTCAACGGCGGCGCGATCGCGCTCGGACACCCGATCGGGGCGTCGGGCGCGCGGATCGTGGCCACGCTGCTGCACGAGCTGCGGCGGCGGGAGGGCCGCTACGGGATGGCGACGTTGTGCCTCGGCGGCGGGGGATCGGTGGCGATGGCGTTCGAGCGCGTCTGACGCACGCCGGCGGCGGCAACGGTACTCGGCCGGGATCTCCGCTAACGAAGGTCACGGCCCCCGGTCGCGCACCTTCGGGTGGTGGGGCAGCAGGTTGTGCGTCCCGCACGCCGGACACCCGACCCAGCTGAGCCGTGAGCCGACGAACAGCTCGAAGACCCAGCGTGCGGATCGGACTCGGCAGAAGCCGCAGGTCACCTCCCAGCGCACGAACACGTAGAGCAGGTTCGGGGGGAACGCGCCGATCCGGATGGGGTTGATCGCCTCGACTTCCAGGGCCACGCGCACGTCCTCCTGACGGCGATTCTCGATCACGAGGGCGGCGCTGTCGAACCAACGATCCGACCCCCTGCCGCGTGGACCCACCCCTTGCAACGCCGTCATTGACGAAGGGCGCCTGCACCGCTGACGATCAACCCGTCGCCGACCACCAGCCCGAGGACCCCGATGCCCGAGGCAGCCGCCACCACCGACACCTTTCGCCTGTTCATCGCCGGCCGCTGGGTCGATGGCGTGTCCGGCGCAACGTTCGAGAGCGTCAACCCCGCCGACACACGAGATGTCGTCGGTCGCTTCAAGGCGGGCTCGCCGGCCGACGTCGCGATGGCCATCCGCGCGGCCGACATGGCGCTGCCGGCATGGAAGGCCACCCCCGCGCCCAAGCGCGGCGAGCTGCTGTATCGCTTCGGTGCCCTGATGGCGGAGCACAAGGAGCGCCTGGCCCGCGCGATGACGCGCGAGATGGGCAAGGTCCTGGCCGAGGCTCGGGGCGACGTCCAGGAGGGGATCGACATCGCGTTCCTGATGGCCGGCGAGGGCCGCCGGATGTTCGGCGACACCGTCCCGTCCGAGCTGCCGGACAAGTGGGCGATGAGCATCCGCCAGCCGATCGGGATCGCCGGGATCATCACGCCCTGGAACTTTCCGATCGCGATCCCGTGCTGGAAGATGATGCCCGCGCTGGTCGCCGGCAACACCGTGGTGTTCAAGCCCTCGAGCGACGCGCCCCATTGCGCCACGCTCCTCGTCGAGCTGATGGACGAGGCCGGTTTCCCGCCCGGTGTGGTCAACCTCGTGACCGGGTCCGGCCCGCATGTCGGTGACCCGATCGTCGACGACCCGGACATCGAGGTGATCTCGTTCACCGGCTCCTCGTCGACCGGGCGGACGATCGCGGAGCGGGCCGGGCGCAGGCTCAAGCGCCTCAGCCTCGAGCTGGGCGGCAAGAACGCGGTGGTGGTGCTGCGCGACGCGGACCTGGACCTCGCGGTGGACGGGATCCTGTGGTCGGCGTTCGGCACCACCGGCCAGCGGTGCACGGCGTGCTCGCGCGTCGATCGTGGACCGGGCCGTCGCCGACGACCTGGTGGCACGCCTGGAGACGAGGACGAAGGCGCTCCGCCTGGGCTCCGGGCTGGATGAGACGGTCGATGTCGGGCCGTTGATCAACGCCGGCGCCACCGAGAAGGTCGAGCGCTACATCGCAATCGGCCACAAGGAGGGCGAGCTGGTCACCGGCGGCGCGCGCGCGACCGGTGGCGACCTGGACGCATGGGCATTTCTTCCAGCCGACGATCTTCCACGGCGTCGCCCCCATGGCGACCATCGCCCAGGAGGAGATCTTCGGTCCCGTGCTCTCGGTCGTGCCGGTGGACGGCTACGAGGAGGCGATGACGGCCGCCAACCAGGTTCGGTACGGGCTGTCGGCATCGGTGTACACGCGGGACGTGAACCTCGCCTTCCGTGCGATGCGCGATTTCGAGACCGGGATCGTGTATGTCAACGCCGGCACGACGGGCGCCGAGACCCACCTGCCGTTCGGGGGCTGGAAGAACACCGGCAACGGCCACCGCGAAGCCGGCCACGTGGCGCTCGACACGTTCACGGAATGGAAGGCCGTGTACGTCGACTTCAGCGGCCGGCTGCAGCGCGCGCAGATCGACAACCAGCCGGGCTGACGGGCGCGAGAGCCAGGGGTGGGCGGCGTCGCCATCGCGCCGCGCGGGTGACTTGCGCTATCCTTCCGCCGGTCCGGGCGCGTAGCTCAACGGTAGAGCAAGTGACTCTTAATCACTAGGTTCAGGGTTCGAATCCCTGCGCGCTCACCAGTCCCTCTTGCACGACGCAAACCCCTCCAGGCGCGGCGGAGGGGTTTTTCGATTCGAGCCCGACCGGGAGTACTGTTGGAACGTGGCCCTGAGACACGAGCGCTTCGCCCTCCATGACGTGACCTTCGCCGGGGTGCCGCTTCCCAGCGCGACAATGGACTGCTGGAACGACACCCGTGGTCAGCCCCAGTGGCTGGCTCGCGTCTTGACGCGGTCGTGCCCGGTCGTCGCCGACGGCGAGCTGACCGGCCGAACCGCCGGTGGACGCATCCTGTCCGGTCACGCGGTCGTCGCCGATCAGCAGGCCGGTTCAGGCAGCCGCCGGGAGACGCTCGTCGTGTTCCACGGCGCCGGGGCGCTGCGCGGATAGACGCCAAAGGGCCCCGGCGATGCCGGGGCCCAGAGGGTCGAATGGCCGTCGTGCGACGACCTTGCTACTTCCGGAAGTCGAACAGCGCCTCGTGTGACGTCCCATCCACGAGCGTGAAGCTCAGCTGCTGGCAGGTTCCGGCCCACGACCGGTCGGTCCGCCACGTGTAGACGTACTGGTCGGCGACAGGGTCATACCGGAGGCTGCCCGTTGCGGCGACGCCCGGCCCGGTCGGGGTTCCATCGGCGCACGAGATCGGCGTCACCGTCGGTCCGCTGGCGAAGATGTCCGGCCCGCGGTCGCCGCCGAGGCTGAACTTCACGGGCACGGTCCGGCCGGCCTTGGCGGCATTGAACGCCGGCGCCGGCTCGACCGGAGGTCTGAACCCGCTGAACGGGAACGGGACCACGAACGTGGCGACGCCCGGGTCGTGATCGCTGGTGCCGCGTGCGACGTCGCCCGGGTAGTCCGCCGGGAAGTCGCTGTTGATGTGGGCGATGCGGAACTGGTCGAGGTTCGCGAGCATCGAGGGCGTCACGAACATCTGGTCGAGCGTCTGCGCCATCCCCTGGTAGACGTAGGAGTAGGCGGACGCAGGCGCCTGGCCGAGCAGGACCTCCCACAGGTTCTTCAGCCCGAGGGACGGGTCGTAGAGCGCGCCGAGCTGGTCGCTCGAGCCGGGCTGCCCGATCGGCGCGAACGGATCGTCCGGCCGCGGGTACACGTTCAGGTCGCCACCGACGACGACCCGGGCATCCGGATTGGCCTGCTCGAGGAAGGCCACCAGCGCGGCGTTGTAGTTGGCCTGCTCGGTGCGGTGGTCGACGCACGTGTCTGGCCCGCTCTTGAAGTGGTTGTTGACCACGTACACGTCCTGGTGGAGATCGGCGTCGAGCCCGGTGCCGTGGATCCGGAACAGGGCGACGCCGGGCGCGCGCGGGAAGACCCACGCGGTCTCGCATGCGGAAACGCCGGCCGGCAGCAGGGCGTTGAGGGTCTTGGGGTTGGACACGTCGGCGTCGTACGGGACCGGCGTGTAGCCACCGATCGCGGGATCGCCGCCCAGGACCGGGTCACCCGCCGGTGGCAGGAGCTCGACCCGGTCGGTGCGGTAGAGGAAGGCCGGGGCGATGCCCGCGCAGGTCCGAGCTGTCGCGGTCGAACGCGGCGTCGTAGGCTGGGGCCACCCATGGCGCTGATCCGGAGGGCGAGCTCCTGGAGCACGTCGGGCTTGCCGTCCGCGTTGTCGGTCGTGCCGCAGGCCAGGGCAGCGGCGGCAACCGTGCAGATGTCCTGGTTCTCGACCTCCTGGACCATCAGGATGTCCGGGCTGTGGAGGTCGGTGATGACCTGGTGCGCGATGTCGCCGAGTCGCGCCTGGTAGGCGGCGTCGCTCGCCGGCACGTAGTCGAACGGCGAGGACACGGCTGCAAGGAAGGGGGCGACCCTGGGAGCACCCACTGTCACCGGTGAAGTCGCAGCCGGAGAAGGGGTCGTTGCGGTAGTCGTACAGGTTCTCGAGGTTGTAGTCGGCGATGCTGTAGCGCAGGCTTCGATCGAAGGCCTGCGGCGGGTTGTCGGCCGATGGGTCGACGCCCTCGCTGAACACGGGCTGCCCGGTGATCTCGACCCGGTACTTGCCGAAGGTGTAGTTGAGCCCGCCGGACGGCGCATTGGTGAGCGTGTCGAACGTCCGAGCCGGGTCGATCAGCGCCTGGCCGTCGGCCTCGGCTGGCCTTGATGCCCAGGCTGCCCATCAGGATCCGGTACCGTTGCCGTCCCAGCTGGTCGGGTCGTAGTTGTCATCGAGCGGATGGGCGTCGCGGAAGGCGCGTCGCCAGAACGGATTGGGGCGCTGCGCGATCGTCGAGTCGGATCGTGCGACCCAGATCTCGGCATCGGCCGGGTTGAACACGTTGCGGCCGCCGAGGACGACGCTGCCTGCGGGGACCTGCACCCGGCTGCCCTGGAGGCGCTCCCAGTAGCGGTTGGCGTCATCGAGCGCGACCGGCGGATCTGCGATGGCCGGCGGGATCTCGGCGTCGACATCGACGCCGCTGCGCACGAGCTTGATGAGCCGCAGGCTGCCAAGCTCGGTCATGTTGAAGTACTCGCTGACACGGCCCGAGACGACGACCTCGTCACCGACCTGGGGGACGTAGAAGCCGCCGCTCGAGTCGAAGATGTCGCCGAACGTGCCCATGAACGCGAACAGCCCGTCGGACGTCGTCGGGTCGCCGT
Source organism: uncultured Chloroflexia bacterium (assembly GCA_963720825.1). Taxonomy (GTDB): domain Bacteria; phylum Chloroflexota; class Limnocylindria; order Limnocylindrales; family CSP1-4; genus CAIXZV01. The sequence continues at coordinate 116,524 of CAVRGY010000007.1, forward strand.
CGGCCGTCGCGGCGGTGTTCTGGAGAAAGAAGCCCTTGTAGGTGTTCGAGGAGTTGCTGATCGCCTGCAGGGTGTTCTCGTAGATCACGCCCTGGACGGTCACGGTCTGGTCAGCGTATGGCGACAGGTGCGCGGTCCCGCTGTCGGTGTCCAGCACCGGCCCGTTGACGGTCCCGATCGGAAGGACCTCCAGCACGGTGATCGCGATCGTCGCGCCGCCGGTGCGTGACTGGGCATCGGCGAGGGTGCATGGGAGGCTGAGCTCCCCGCCGGCCGTGCCGTCCGCGATCGAGGCCTGGAACGAGAACGTCAGATCGCCGGCGACATCGTCACCGCTGGTGCCGTCGTCGACCAGGACTGGGTCGCGGAGCCGCCGATCGCGGTCAGGTCGCAGGTCACGGCCAGGCCGGTGCTGGTCGGGTTCGCGCCCGGCGTCACGTCGACCGTCAGCAGGGTCGCATCGCCGGCGAACAGGCTGCTCGGTGTCGCGGCGCCGACGCCGCTCGGTTCCGTGGGGCCGGTGCAGCTGTGGAGCGGCGACGCCGAGTTGCGCGGCGTCGGGGCGTCGGCCGCAAAGTCGCGCTGTTGTCATCGGTGTCGGTGCAGCCCCCGCTCGCGCGAAGGACGGCGGTCGTATTCGATGTTCCCGGTGCGGCGGCCGAGCCCTCGAAGAAGTTCGCGCTGCCCCAGCCGACGAGGTCGACGATCTGGGCGAGCTGCGACGCGTCGCAGGGGGTGCTGCTGCCGTTGCAGCCAAGTGACGTGTCCGTATTCGCCAGGGCGACCTTGCCGGCCGACGCCGCCATCCCGATCGGGCGTCGCGTCGGTGACGTCCGGCGTCGGGAGGGCCGTCGTGCCTCCGGATCCCGGGGCTTCCTGGACAAGGAGGTACTGGCCGGGGCCGATCGAGCCGGCGAGCGGCGTGATCTGGGCCGGTGTTGGCACCGAAATTGCCGGTCCCCGTCGCCGAGGCGTACTGGACGGACCAGCCATCGATGGAGACCGTCGTCGTCCCGCGGTTGAACAGCTCGACGAAGTCATTGGTGTACGTGGCGCCGCTGTTGCCGCCACCGCCATAGACCTGGCTGATGACGACGTTGGGTGATGCGGCAGCGGCCGGAGTGGGCAGCGCCGCACCTGCCGATCCCGCTACCAGGGCTGCTACCACGGCGAGTATCGCCGCACGCCTGTGGGCAAGCCGCGCGTTCGGCATGAGTGCCCTCCTCCGTTCGCCGATGGTGGACTGGCCGCGGGGGACGCGGTCTGTTGTCCGTCGATGCTAGTCCTCCGACGACGACCGTGGCGATGGCGCAACGTTGCACGCACGCGGCAGACGCACGACCCGGCCCGCCGCCGACCGCTCGCGAAGCCTGGCCAGCCGTCTGCGACGGGCACGCCCAGGCCGGTCAGCGGGCGGCTGGCTCGATCGGCAGGCCGCCGACCGGGAGCCGCAATTCGTCACGCTTTTGAAACCCCCGGTGATCGTGCCTGGACACGCGGGCCACCCGGGATGGTGCGAGCAACGGGCCGCCGATCCCGACAGACGTCAGCCCCGCCGTCGGGCCGGACCCTGCCGTCCGACCCGCCGCTCGTGGCCATCCGGGCCTTCGAACCATGCCCTTGGCAGGGCCGGACGGCGACCTGTGGCACGCCCATCCGGGCCCCGTGTCTCCCATAGTCGGTACCGGCGTCCCCTGATCACGCTGTGGCCGATGTGGGGCCTCCGGCACCCGCCCGCCGCGGCGAACGAGCGAGTTTGACGTGATGACTGACGACGGGCTCTACGCCGCGCTGGTCCGGCGCGGGATGACCCGGCGCTCATTCCTCAAGTTCTCGACCGCGATGGCGGCCGCGCTTGCGCTGCCTGCCGCGTACGCGCCCCGGATCGCGGAGGCCGTCGCCAGCGCGCCGCGCCTGCCGGTGATCTGGCTGCGGGGCCAGGACTGCGGCGGCGAGACGGAGGCGTTCCTCCGCGCGGCCGACCCGACGGCAGCATCGCTCCTGCTCGACCTGCTGTCCGTCGAGTACCACGAGACGCTGATGGCTCCCTCGGGTGCCGCCGCCGAGCTGGCGCGCACCAACGCGATGGACCGCTACCCGAACGGCTACCTGGCGGTGGTCGAGGGGTCGATCCCGACCGGGGCCGGCGGCGCGTACTGCATGGTCGGCGGGCGACCGTTCGCGGACATCGTGCGCGAGGTGTGCGACGGGGCGCTGGCGACGATCGCCGTCGGCGCGTGCGCATTCGACGGTGGCGCCCCGGGCGCGGGCGGCGGCGTGACGGATGCCCGCAGCGTGCGCGAGATCACGTCGGGCGGTGGCGCCTACATCGCGCTCCCGGGCTGCCCGCTCAACGTGGACAACCTGGCCGCCACGATCGTCCACTACCTGACCCTCGGGGAGTGGCCGGCGACCGACGGCCGGGGCCGGCCCCTGTTCGCCTACGGCCCGCTGATCCACAACGAATGCGAGCGGCGGCCGCATTTCGAGTTCGGCGAGTTCGTGCAGGCGTGGGGCGACGAGGGTGCCCAGAAGGGCTGGTGCCTGTACAAGATGGGCTGCAAGGGCCCGGAGGCGTTCGGCAACTGCGCGACCCAGCGGTTCGCCCAGGGCACGAGCTGGCCGATCCACGCCGGCCACGGCTGCATCGGGTGCACGATGCCGGACTTCTGGGACGCGATGAGCCCGTTCTACCGGCGCCTCCCGTCGCCCGTGCCGTTCTTCCCCAACGTGACCGCGGACGGGGTCGGCACGGCGCTCGTCGGCGGCATCGGCGCCGTGGCAGCCGCCCACGGTGTCGGGATGTACGCGCGCACGCGTCTCGGCGCGCGAGCTGCGCGTCGTGCGGCGGCGGCTGCCGCGGAGGCGGCTGCCGCGGAGGCGGTCGAGGCAACGCCGGTCGCCGTCCCGGCATCGGCAGGCACGACGACCCCGCCGCCGCCCGAGGCCACCGGGCCCGGCGCGTCCGCTCCGAGCGCACCCGGCCGCGTGACATCGACCGACGTCCCGATGGACGAGCCACCCGCCCCGCCTGCCGGCGACGATCCGGGGGTGCGCTGACATGGCCCGGATCGCCATCGACCCCGTCACCCGCGTCGGCGGCCACCTGCGGATCGAGGCGGACGTCGTCGCCGGCGAGGTCCAGCGACGCGTGGAGCGCCGGGACCATGTTCCGGGGCCTGGAGCTGGTCCTCCGCGGCCGGGATCCCAGGGATGCGTGGATGATCGCCGACCGCGTGTGCGGCACCTGCACGGGTGTCCACGCCCTGGCATCGGTGCGGGCGGTGGAAGACGCGCTGAACATCACGATCCCGGACAACGCCCGGCTGGTGCGCAACATCCTCGCGGCCACGCTCGCGGTTCGCGACCACATCGTCCGGTTCTACCTCGCCCAGCTCCCGGACTGGGCCGACACGACGGTGGCGCTGGGCGCCGACCCCGCGGCAGCCTCGGCGCTCGCGCGCTCGATGAGCGACTGGCCGAAGTCCAGCCCGGCGTACTTCGCCGGTGTCCGCGACCGGCTCGCCGCGTCGACCTCGTCCGGGCAGGCGGGCCCGTTCGGGACGTCGTTCGCGGGTCACCCGGGCTACCAGCTGTCGCCGGAGCTGAGCCTGGTCCTGTTCGCGCACGCGATCGAGGCGCTCGACTGGCAGCGCGACTTCATGCGCATCCACACGCTGCTGGGCGGCCGCGATCCGCATCCGCAGTCGTACCTCGTCGGCGGCGTCTCGCTCACGCCGCCCTGGGGCGGGCCGCCCGCACGACGCGCCGGCGAGCATCCCCAGCTGCCGGACCGCAACACGCCGTCGGCGCTGAGCGACGCGGGACTCACGCTGATCAAGGACCTGATCAGCAAGGCCCAGACGTTCATCTCGTGGGTCCTGATGCCGGACATGCTCCGGCTTGCGGAGGCGTACCCGGACTGGGGGAAGGTCGGCGTGGGGTCCGCCAACTACCTCACCTTCGGCGACTACCCGGGCTCGGCCGTCGAAGCCGGCAAGCTGTTCCTGCCCCGAGGGCGGATCCTCGGCGGCAACCTTGCGTCGCTGTCGGAGATGAACGCGACCTCGGTTGCCGAGTCGGTGGCCGCCTCCTGGTACGCGGACGAAGACGGCGCCGCACCGCGTCGACCGGTCAACGGGCGGACGGACCCGGCGTACTCCGGGCCCGCGCTTCCGCTGACCTCGCTCGAGGGAGCGGCCAGGTACAGCTGGCTCAAGGCGCCGCGCTACAACGGGCAGCCGATGGAGGTGGGCCCGCTGGCGCGGATGGCGGTCGCCTACGCCGACGGCCAGGTCGACGTCCGGGCTGCGATGAACACGGCGCTGACGACGCTCGGGCTGGAGCCGGCCGCGCTGTTCAGCACGCTCGGCCGGATGCTCGCCAGGACGGTCGAGACCAAGGTCATGGCGAAACGGGCCGGCGCCTGGCTGATCGAGCTGCAGGACAACTTCGCCAGGGGCGATCTCGCCCTGGTCGATGGGGGATCGTGGGATCCGGGCTCGTGGCCGGCGTCGGCGGAGGGCTCGTCGCTGGGCGAGGGGCCGCGGGGTGCCGTGGGCCACTGGGTCTCGATCCACGACGGCGTCATCGGCGACTACCAGATCGTCGACGCGACCACGTGGAACGCCTCCCCGCGCGATGACACCGGAACCCGCGGCCCGCTCGAGCAGGCGCTGCTCGGCACCCGCGTCACCGACCCGGGCCAGCCGCTCGAGATCCTGCGCACGGTCCACTCGTTCGATCCATGCGTGGCCTGCGCCGTCCACGCCTTCGATCCGCGCGCCGGCGGCCCGATCGAGATCTGCGTCAACCGTACGGAGCCCGCCCGATGACGACCATCCAGAAGCCGTTGCCGGGCCGTGTCGAGGTGCGGCCGACGCCGCCCGTCCTGCCGGTCCCGTCTCCAGCGCCTCGGCCCGCCCCGTCGGAGGTGCCGGCGGCCGCCGGGGAGCTCACGCATGCGATCGACCGGCCGGACGAGCGCGTCCGGCTGTACGTGTGGCAGGTGCCGGTGCGGCTCACGCACTGGCTGACCGCCGGCTGCATCGTGGTGCTCAGCCTGACCGGTGGCTACATCGCCGATCCGTTCCTGATCGCGCCGGGCGGGGGCGTCATGACCACCATCCGGCTGATCCACATCCTCGCCGCGTTCACCTTCCTCGTCTCGGGCCTGCTCCGAACCTGGTGGCTGCTGGCCGGAAACCGGTTCGCGCGCTGGTCCGCGTTCATCCCGACCTCGCGCTACCAGGCGATGGAGCTGTTCCGACAGGCCGGGTTCTACGGCTTCATCCGCAAGGAGATCCCCAAGGTCCTGGGCCACAACCAGCTGGCTGCCACCGCGTACGTCGCGTTGTTCGCGCTCCTGCTGGTCGAGACCGTGACCGGATTTGCCCTCGACGGCCTGATGGGGTCGGAGCCCGGCGCGACGCTGTTCGGCTGGCTGCGCGAGCTGATGGGTCCGCAGCTGCTGCGCCTGATCCACCACCTCGCGATGTGGGCGATCCTCGCGATCGCGCTGTTCCACGTGTACAGCTGCGTACTGGTCGATCACATCGAGAAGAACGGCCTGATGTCGAGCATCTTCAGTGGCTACAAGTTCCCGACCCGGGAAGAGGTCGTCGAGTCGCGTGACGGCGGCGAAGCGCTCCTGGAGCGCGTCGAATGACCCGCGACGACGGCCCGGGCCCGGGCACGCAGGGCCGGATCGGCGACCGCCCGGTGGTGGTCATCGGCGTGGGCAACGTGCTGCTGGGCGACGATGGCGTCGGCGTGCGCGTGGTCGAGGCGCTGGGCCGGTCGGCCGAGCACGATCCCGGCGCGCTGCCCCCGGGCACCCGGCTGCTCGACGGCGGCACGCTCGGGCTCGACCTGCTGCCCGACGTGGAGGACGCAGGGGCGCTGGTGCTGGTCGATGCCGTCGACCTTGGCCATGCACCCGGGACCGTGACGGTGGTGCGTGGCGAACGGCTGACAACCGCGGGCGGGTTCCGGGCCCTGTCCCGCCAGGGCGGGGTGGGCGAGCTCCTGGCGACCGCGAGGCTGCTCGCGATCCTGCCGCCGGAGGTCGTCCTGGTCGGTGTCCAGGCGGGATCGATCAGCGTCGGACCGGGCTTGTCGCGCGGGGTCGTCGCGGCGCTGCCGGCGGCGGTCGAAGCCGTCCGTCGAACGGCCCACGGCATGGCCCGTCGCATCGGGGTTGTCATCACGGCCGGCGGAGCTGGCAGGAGCGGCGTCATGAGGATCGGGTTCGACCGGGGGCTGCGCGCCCTGATCGTGGCGAACTTTCTCGTCGTGGCCGCGCTCGCGAGCATCATGGTTGCCGGATGGCTCCAGATCCTGCCCGACTTCGATGCCCAGCCGAGCCCGAGCGCGTCCGCGGCGCCGTCCGCCGACCTGATGCAGATGGGGCTCGCCCACATCCCGACCTCGAGTGACTGTCTCCTGTGTCACGACAAGGGTGGGGAAGGCGGTCTCAAGCCGATCCCGGCCCTTGGTCACCCGCTGGACGGCTGGCAGGCCTGCCTCGTGTGCCACACCAACGAGGACCTGGGACGCGTGGCGCCCGGGCACGAGGGCATCGCCCAGTCGGAGTGCCTCAACTGTCACAAGGTGGCGCCGCTGGGGCCGGCGATCACGCAGGCGCACTCGGAGCTCGAACGAGCCCTGTCTCGACTGCCACGGCAGCGTCGCGCACCTGCCGTCGAGCATGGTCGGGCGCAACCAGGACGACTGCTGGCTGTGTCACAAGCCGGCCGCGGAGAAGCCACCCCAGGAACCGCACCCCAACAACCCGAACCTGACCTGCCGGTCGTGTCACCAGGCGTCGAACGTCGGGGCCCTCCCGATCGACCACGCGCTGCGCTCCGACGATACCTGCGTCCTGTGCCACGACATGGACCGCGCCGGAGCGACGCCGAGGCTGCCCGCCCCGAGCGCGACGCAGTCCGGCGACGGGACCTAGGCACCAGGGCCGGCATACCGCTGTTCAACTGGCGATTCCGGATCTAGTATCTGGGGATGACCGGATCATCATCCATACATCTGCTCCGGGTCGGCCACGCCGCGGAGATGCTCGGGGTGACCGTCGAAACGCTGCGGCGCTGGGAGGCGGAGGGCCGGCTGCAGGTTGATCGCTCACCGGGCGGCCAGCGGCTGGTGCCGGTCGCCGAGGTGACGCGACTGCTCGCCGAGCGACGCAACGAGACGGCGGACCGGCCCGTCGTCGCGCAGTCGGCGCGCAACCGGTTCGAGGGCATCATCACCCGGGTCGAGAAGGACCGGGTGGCGGCCGTGGTCGAGGTGCTGGCGGGTCCGCACCGGGTGGTCAGCCTGATGACCGCGGAGGCGGTCGACGAGCTCGGGCTGCGGGTCGGCGACCAGGCCGTGTGCGTCGTCAAGGCGACGAACGTCGTGGTGGAGATCGCGTCGAGGCGAGAGACCCGAGGGTGAGCGTGGCGTTTCCCGCGATCCCGGTTGCCGGCCGGCGCGCGCCCGCGAGCCGGATCGCCTTCGTCTCGCTGCTGGCCATCGGCGCGCTGGCCGGATGCGCGCCGGCGTCGATTGCCGGCGACGCCCCGTCGCCGCGTGCCTCGGTCGAGCTCCGGGTCGCCGCCGCCGCATCGCTCCGGACCGCGATCGTGGCCCTCGGCGATGCGTACAGCGCCGCGCATCCCGGGACCACGGTCACCGTCGCCACCGAGTCGTCGGCCGCGCTCCGCACCCAGGTCGAGCAGGGCGCTCCGTTCGACGTGTTCCTGTCCGCCGACGAGGCGAACCCGCAGGCCCTCGCCGACGAGAACCTGACGGACGGCGACCCGATCCCGTTCGCGAGCAACTCGGTCGCGCTGGTCGTCCCGGCCGGCAATCCCGCCGCCATCTCGACGCCCGCCGACCTCGCCCGCCCGGGCATCCGCCTGGTGGCCGCGGGTGCCCGGGTCCCGATCACGACGTATGCCGACCGCGTGATCGCGAACCTCGGCTCGATCACCGGATACCCGCCGGGCTATGTCGCGTCGCTCGCGGCGAACACGGTGAGTCGCGAGGACAACGTGGCGGCCGTGCTGGCGAAGGTCGAGCTGGGTGAAGGCGATGCCGGCTTCGTCTATGCCACGGATGCCGCCGGCAGCACGAAGGTCCGGTCGATCGCGATCCCCGCCGCCGCCCAGGTGCAAGCCCGGTACGCGGGGGTCGTGATCGGGGGCGGCCACGTCGATGCGGCGGCCGACTTCCTCGACTGGGTCGCCGGGCCGGCCGGACAGGCGGTCCTGCGTCCGCTCGGGTTCCTCGCACCGTGACCGCCATTCCGGCGCTCGGCGGATGGCCGGCGCGCGGTTCGCGGCGGGCCGGTCGCGCATCGCTCGCCGTGGCCTGGATCCTCGGGCTGGTGCTCGCGCTCCCCGTGGTCGTGCTCGTGGGGCGGGCGATCGCGGGCGGGTCGTTCGCGGCGATGCTCGGCTCCGCCGCCGTCGTCGACGCGCTCGTGCTCAGCCTGGCGACCACGGCGTGCAGCCTGGCGGTCACGATCGCGATCGGGATGCCCCTGGCGTTCGTCCTCGCGAGGCGCCGCTTCCGGGGGTCCGCGCTGCTGGAGACGGTGGTCGACCTGCCGATCGTCCTGCCGCCGGCGGTCGCGGGGCTTGCGCTGCTGCTCGTGCTCGGCCGGCGGGGGCTCCTGGGCGCACCGCTCGACCTGCTCGGCCTGAGCATCCCGTTCACCACGCTCGCGGTCGTGATCGCGCAGGTGTTCGTCGCGTCGCCGTTCTTCATCCGGTCTGCTCGCGCCGGGCTGGCAGCGGTGGACCGCGATGTCGAGGATGCCGCGCGCGTCGACGGGGCGACCGAGGCGGACATCGTCCGCTGGATCTCGATCCCGCTCGCCGCGCCCGCGCTGGCGGCCGGGCTGGTCATGGCCTGGGCCCGGGCGCTGGGCGAGTTCGGTGCCACGATCATGTTCGCCGGCAACGTCGAGGGACGGACCCAGACCCTGCCGCTGCTCGTGTACGGGGAGTTCCAGGGTGGTGACCTGGATGCGTCGATCGCCGCGGCCGCGGTGCTGGTGCTCGCCGCGGCGGGGGTCCTGCTCGCCGTCCGGGCGCTCCACTGGGGACGCGCGCTGGACACCGCGACCGGCTGAGGTCGTCCCCGGGCCGCGACCGTGGTGCCGGAGGCCGGCTGAATGCGTTGCCCGAGGCACTTCCGCGCACGGTAGGCGATCATTCGACCGCCCGGCGCACCGCAGAATCCCTCCCTCGTCACAGGAGCTCCGATGCCGCAAACCTGGTTCCGGACACGATCGGCCCGAATCGTCGCGATCCTCGCCCTCGTCGTCGTCATCGCTGCAGGCGCGGGCGTCTGGTACCTGTTCTTCCGGCCCGCCGGGCCGCCGCCGGTTTCGCTCGCCAGTCTGCCCGCAACCGGATCGCCCACCGCAGGAGCGCCGGCCGGCTCCGGTGCCACGGAGACGTCGGGAACCACGCAGGCCGGGATCAGCGGGACGTGGCGGGTCGACCCCACGATCGGCTCGTTGGCCGACGGGTCGGGGTCGTTCGTGGGCTACCGGGTGCGAGAGGTTCTGGCGACGATCGGGGCCGCCGAGGCGGTGGGACGGACGCCGGACGTGACCGGAACCGTCACCATCGATGGCACGACGATCACCGCGGCCCAGCTCACCGCGGACCTGACGACCCTGCGCAGCGACGAGTCGAACCGCGATCGCCAGCTGTCGCGCCAGGCGATCGAGACCTCGCGGTTTCCGACCGCCACGTTCACCCTGACCACGCCGATCGAGCTGGGCGCAACCCCGGCCGAGGGGCAGATCGTCGAGGTCACGGCGACGGGTGACCTGACGCTCCACGGGGTCACGAAACCGGTCGACGTCCCGCTCCAGGCGCGCCTCCAGGGTGGGGTGATCACGGTTGCCGGCTCGCTCCCGATCCTGTTCTCCGATTTCCAGATCCAGCGGCCGCAGGCGGGTCCCGTGCTGTCGGTCGAGGACCAGGGCACGATGGAGCTCCAGCTCCAGCTCACCCGGGGCTGACGGCTCTCAGCGACTTCTCAGGGTCCGGCGCTTGAATATGGGGCAACCGCGGCTTTCCGGGTGGCCTCCTCCCCACCCAGAGGGCCGCGGAATCATGTGACGAGGGGTCGGCCAGGCACGTTGCCGCCGACCCCGGCACGTTCCGCCGTCTCCGGCACGTTCCGGCGGGCCCGGCGGGTCGCGCTGACCGGCGGGTCGCGCTGACTCAGCTGGCGCGTCACATGGCTTGCCCGACACTGGGCTCGCGGCCCGATCGTCGTGCTCGAGGCCCGGAACCGCCAGGCTGGCCCGGCGTTTGATGCACCCGGTGAGTCGCGCGGGCCGGCGCGCAGGCTGCACGCAGGCCGCGCGCACGCAGGCCGCCGGCCGTCCGGTCGCCGATGGGCGCGCTCTCAGCCGGCTCTCATCGACCGTGCCCAGGATCCCTGCATGACGCCGATCTTCGACATCGTCGACCTCGCGGTCGCCACGTCCGGCCTGTACGAGCGTGGCGCGCATATCCGGGACCCGCTCACGGGTGTGGTGCCGTCGGAGCTTCGAAGCGTGACCGTGATCGGACCGGAGCTGGCGACCGCGGACGCGTACGCGACGGCTGCCTTCGCGATGGGCGAGCGCGGGCTGCCATGGATCGCCCGACAGCGTGGCTTCGGTGCGGTCGGCATCACCCGCGACGATCGCGTCGTGTGGACGCCGATGGCGGTCGCGCTCCGCACGCGGCCGGACGGCGGCTGATCGGCATTCCGAGCTGGTGGCCTGCCCTCTCACGTCACTCTCAGGCACCGGGCGTTGACTGGAGATCAAGCCAACGACCTCCTCGCCAGGAGCCACATCCGATGATCCCACCGTTCACTCCCGCCGACCCCGAGCCGGATCCGTTCATTCCATCCGCTCCGCCCGCGCCGCCGTCCGGCGCCACGAGCGCCGCCCCCGATGGGGCGCCGGCGTACCCGGTGGTGCAGCCGTACCCGGCGGCGCAGCCGTTTCCCGCCGCGCAGCCGTACCCGGCAGGACCGCACGACCCGGCGACGGGCCAGCCGCCTGAGGTCTCGAGCCCCGCGGCGCCTCCGGCGCGGACAGATCGCGGGCGCCCTGGCGCGGGCCGCCGGTTCGGCCCGATCCTCGCCGCGGCGCTGCTCAGCGCGACGCTGGCGTCGGGCGGCACGGCGCTCGTCGTCCAGCAGCTCGTGCCATCCGACTGCGGCCACGCCCGTCCCCACCGTCGGCACCGGCACCACCACCAGCACGACCACCATCCAGAGCACCGACCTCACCGCGATCGTGGCCGCGGCGCAGCGATCGGTGGTCACCATCACGGCCGATGGCCTGTCGGCCAGCCGCTTCTCGCCCTTCGGCCAGCCCACCAGCGGTATCGGGTCCGGGATCATCCTCACCGCCAACGGCTACATCCTGACCAACCGCCACGTGGTTGCGAACAGCACCAGCCTCAGCGTCGAGCTGTCAGACGGCCGGAACTTTCCTGCGACGATCGTCAAGCAGGCCGCCGACAACGACCTGGCCCTGATCAAGATCGATGCCACCGGCCTGAACGCCGCGAAGGTGGGCGACTCCGGCGGCATCCAGGTGGGCCAGACTGCGCTCGCCATCGGCAGCCCGCTGGGCACCTACACCGAGACCGTGACCCGCGGGATCGTGTCCGGCCTGGGCCGCCAGATCACGGTCGCCGACGAGGCCACCCGCCAGTCGACGACCCTCAGCGGCCTGATCCAGACCGACGCCGCGATCAACCCCGGCAACAGCGGCGGGCCGCTGCTCGACGGCACGGGTGCCGTGATCGGGATCAACACCGCGATCGCGTCGAGCGCCCAGGGTCTCGGGTTCGCGATCCCCATCAACGATGCCGCGAGCCTCATCGCCATCGCCACCGCCGGCCAGGGGGCCTGAGGCGGCGGGCCTGGGGTCGACCGGGCCTCAAGTACACATCCGGGGGAGACGCCCCTCGGATCAGACCGCCGCTCCCGACCCCCCCGGGAGCGGCGGTCGCAATTTCCGGCAGAATGCCTCTCAGCGCGCTCTCAGGAACGCGATCGACGCTGGGGAACGTCATGCACCTGCTTCTGGTCGAGGATGACGAACGCCTCGCTCGCTCCCTGACCCGCCTGCTCGAGGAGGATCGGCACGTCGTCGAGCACGCCCCGGACGGGCGGACGGGGCTCGAGCTGGCGACGGCGATCGAGGGGCTCGACGTCGTGATCCTCGACATCGGCCTGCCCGACATGTCGGGCCTCGACGTCGCTCGGCGGCTGCGGCGGGACAAGGTGGACGTCAACATCCTGATGCTCACCGCGCGTGACACCGTCAACGACCGCGTCACCGGCCTCGACGCGGGCGCGGACGACTACGTCGTCAAGCCGTTCGCGTACCAGGAGGTCGCCGCGCGGCTGCGGGCACTGGCCCGGCGTGCCGAGCCCGGTCCCCGCCGCCCCGCACCGCGCCTCGAGAGCGGCGCCATCGCCCTCGACGAGACGGCCCGCCAGGTGACCGTCGACGGCCGCAACGTCGACCTCAGCCCGCGCGAGTTCTCGCTCCTCGAAGCGCTGCTCCGGCACCCGGGCCAGACGCTCACGCGCGACCAGCTGCTCGATCACGCCTGGCCGTTCAGCGTGGCGGTGACCCCCAACGCGGTCGACGCGTACGTGCACTACCTCCGGACGAAGCTGGGCGACGCGGGCTCGCAGATCGAGACCGTCCGCGGTGTCGGCTATCGCCTGTCACATGGCTGACGGCACCCGCATCGATCCCGTCGACGACGGCGCCGAGCAGGCCGCCCTGGCAGGGGAGGCGCGGCTCATCCGGCGCGTCCGCTGGCGCCTCGTGGCGTGGAGCGGGGCATCGACGCTGGTCGTGCTGGTCGTGCTGGGTGCCGTGCTCTACGCCGCCGTGGCCAGCACGCTGGCCGGCGCATCGGTCCAGCAGCTCTCGGATCGGGCGCGGCCGCTCGTGGATGCGCTCGAGGGTCCGTCCGCAGGCGAGCAGGACCGGCCGACGCTCGGGTTCGTGTTCGGTGGCGGCAATACCCTGCTGTTCGCGTTCGACGATTCGGGCACGCCCGTCCAGGTCGGTCGCGGGCCCGTGGTCGTGCCCACCGGCCTGCCCGAGGACGATGGCATGGCGGCCGCCCGTACCGCGGCCGACGGCCGCGACGTGCGTACCGCGAACCTGTCCCTCAGCGCGGCGGTGGGGCAGTCGACCACGGTGCCGATCCGGATCCTCACCTGGAAGGTCGTCGCACAGCAGGACGGCAACACTTACTTCCTCCAGGTGCTCCAGGACCGGACGACCGAGGTCCAGACGCTCAATGCGCTGCTCACCGTGCTGCTCGTGGGCGGCGTGCTGGTGGTGGTCGTCGCGTTCGGGTTCGGGACGGTGTACGCGCAACGAGCGCTGGTCCCGATCCGTGACTCTCTGGTCGCCCAGCGCGACGCCCTGCGCCGTCAGCGCGAGTTCGCCGCCGACGCCAGCCACGAGCTGAGGACGCCGCTGACCGTGATCCGCTCGTCGGTGGAGCATCTGTCACGGCACCGGGACCGCCCGATCGGCGAGTCCAGCGAAGCGCTCGACGACATCGATGCCGAGGTGAGCCAGATGGCGTCGCTCGTCGACGACCTGCTTCTGCTCGCCCGCTCCGACTCGGGCGCCGTCGCGCTCGCGTCGGAGCCGCTGGATCTCGGCGACATCGCGTTCGATGCCGCGTCGACGCTCGGCCGCGCGGCCGATGCCCGCGGCGTCAAGGTGACGGTGGACCCGGAGCCCGCGATGGTCGACGGCGATCCGGATCGCCTCCGCCAGCTGGTCATGATCCTGGTCGACAACGCCGTCCGGCACAGCCCGCGCGGGGGCGAGGTCGGGGTTACCGTGCGCGCGGCGGCACCGATCGTGTCGGTCGAGGTGGCCGACCAGGGCCCGGGTGTCCGGCCCGAGGACATGCCGCACGTGTTCGACCGGTTCTGGCGTGCTCCCGGGGCGCCGTCGGGCGGAACGGGCCTCGGGCTCTCGATCGGGAAATGGATCGTGGACCGTCACGGGGGACGGATCGGCGTCGCCAACGCGGGGAGCGGCGGTGCGGTGTTCCGCGTCGAGCTGCCGGCGGCGAAGGTCGTCGCGCCGTAGCCGAGCCGGGCTCGCGGCCCGCGCTGACGATCCCGCCCGCGTGCTATCGTCAGGGCCATCCTGAGGGCCGGTCCTGTGAGGCCGGCGTACCGGTCCAGAGAGGCCGGCGAGGAGGCCAGATACTCGTGCGCATGCCCGCCTGCGGCGCTCGCTCGCCGCGGCCCGCCGGGATCCCGTGATCGCCCCACCGTCCGCCGGCCACCTGCCGCTGCCGCGTGCCGACGCGCTCGTCGACCCGCGGGTCGGCGATTCCGGGCCAGCGCTCCTCGCGCTCGAGGACGGCACCGTGTTTCCCGGCATCGCGTTCGGCTCGCCCGTGGCGTCGGGCGGCGACCTCGTCGTGAACACGTCGCAGACCGGATACCAGGAGATCGCCACCGACCCGTCCTACGCGGGCCAGGTCGTGGTGATGACGTATCCGCTGATCGGCAACTACGGGCGCCTGCTCGACGAGGATCAGTCGGCGCGTCCGTGGCTGCGCGGGCTCGTGGTCGCGCATGCCACGGCCGCAGTCCTCGACGATGCCCGCCAGCTGGCCACGCTCCTCCGCGACGCGTCCATTCCGGCGATCGCGGGGGTGGACACCCGCGCCCTCGCGCGGCACCTGCGCGCCAACGGCTGCCTGCGCGGGATCATCACCGAACCCGGCGTCGACGATCCGGCCGCGGCGGTGGCGCTCGCCCGGGCGGTGCCGCGCTGGGAGGATCAGGACTTCGTGGGCCAGGTCTCGCCGGCGGAGGTGCGCGAGGTGGGCGACGATCCGTCGACGCCGCTGGTCGCGATCATCGACTACGGGCTCAAGGCGAACATCGTCCGCTCGCTGCGGCGGCGGGGTGTCCGGGTCCGCGTGCTGCCCCACACCGCCGGCCTCGAGACCGTTCTCGCGCCCGACATCGCCGGCGTCGTCCTGTCGCCGGGACCGGGCGATCCCGCGCGCCTCGCCGGTCCCGTCGCGCTCGCCCGGTCGATCATCGACGATGGGCGGCCGCTGCTGGGGATCTGCCTCGGGCACCAGATCGTGGGCAGGGCGGCGGGCGCGGACACCCGGCGGCTCCGCTTCGGGCACCACGGCGCCAACCACCCGGTCCAGGACCTCGACACCGGGTACGTGCAGGTGACCGCGCAGAACCACGAGGTCCAGGTGGTCGGGGACACCCTGCCCGCAGGGTCGGGCTTCCGCGTGTCGCAGATCAACCTCAACGACCGCTCGGTCGAGGGGCTGCGCCATGCCGAGAAGCCGATCGAGACGGTCCAGTACCACCCGGAGGGCGCTCCCGGACCGCTCGACGCGCTCGCCGTGTTCGACCGGTTCGTGGACGCGTGCCGGCGCGGCGCGTGAACCCTTCGCCGCCCGCCTCCAACGCGGCCGGGGGCCCCCGTTCGACCGCCTCCGGTGCGCCCGGCGCCGTCGGCACGGCCCGAACTGCGCCCCGGCCGAAGCCCGGGTCCGTCCTGATCCTGGGATCGGGACCGGTCGTCATCGGCCAGGCGGCCGAGTTCGACTATGCCGGGACCCAGGCGTGCCGTGCGCTGCGCGCCGAGGGCGTGCGCACCATCCTCGTCAACTCAAACCCGGCGACGATCATGACCGACCCCACGGTCGCCGATGTCGTCTACCTCGAGCCGCTGACGGTCGACGCGATCGAGGCGGTCATCGCCCGTGAGCGGCCGGAAGGGCTGCTGGCCGGCCTGGGTGGGCAGACCGCCCTCAACCTGGCGATGGCGCTGTCCGAGGCGGGTGTGCTCGAGCGCCACGGGGTCCGTCTGCTTGGGACTCCGCTCGAGGCGATCCGGATGGCCGAGGACCGCGAGGCGTTCCGTGACCTGCTCGACCGGATCGGCCAGCCGTACGCGCCGTCGGCAATCGTCGAAGGGGGCGACGAGGCAGCTCGCCTCGCGTCGGCGGATGCGGCACTGGCCGAGATCGGGCTGCCGGCGATCATCCGCCCGGCGTTCACGCTGGGCGGCACGGGCGGCGGGATCGTCGGGACCGAGGCGGCCTACCGCGAACGGGTGCGATCCGGCCTTCGGGCCAGCCCCATCCACCAGGTCATGGTCGAGCAGTGCCTGGTCGGGTGGCAGGAGGTCGAATACGAGGTGATGCGCGATGCCGACGACACGTGCATCGCCGTGTGCTCGATGGAGAACGTCGATCCCCTCGGCGTCCACACGGGCGACTCCATCGTCGTCGCCCCGATCCAGACGCTGACCAATTCCGTCCACCAGCGGCTGCGCAGCGCGGCACTCGCCATCATCCGGGCGCTGGGCGTCGAGGGCGGCTGCAACGTCCAGTTCGCGCTGTCGCCCGATTCGACCGAGTACGCGGTGATCGAGGTGAATCCCCGGGTGTCGCGGTCGAGCGCGCTCGCGTCCAAGGCGACCGGCTATCCGATCGCCCGCGTCGCGGCACAGATCGCGGCCGGGCGCACGCTCGCCGACATCCCCAACGTGGTGACCGGGACGACCGTGGCGGCGTTCGAGCCGGCGCTCGACTACGTGGTGGTCAAGCTGCCGCGCTTCCCGTTCGACAAGTTCCCGGCAGCCGACCGGCGGCTCGGGTCGCAGATGAAGGCGACCGGCGAGGTCATGGCGATCGACCGGACGTTCGGCGCCGCGCTCAACAAGGCGCTCCGGGGCCTGGAGCAGGCGGGTGCCGGGCCGCTCGGCGAGGATGCGTCGTGGCAGCCGAGCCTCGATTACCTGTCCGCGGTCTACGCCGGCGGCGACCCGGGCACGGGCGCCTCCGCCGTCGCCTCGGCCGCCGACCCGCTCGACATCGAGGAGGACGCCGTCATCCGCTGGACCGGCGAGCGTGGCGAGGCGTGCGAGAGCACCCGGTTCGCGCAGCGGTCCGCGGCACCGATCGTGCTCCGGCAGTTCCTGGAGCCGTCCGACTCGCGACTGTGGCGGGTCCTCGGGCTGCTGCGCCGGGGCGTGCCGCAGGAGGTCGTCCGCGCGGCGACCGGGATCTCGCCCTGGTTCCTCGCCGAGATGGGACGCAACATCGTGCTGGAGCACGACGTGAAGGCCATGGGCCCGCGGTTCGCCGATGCCGTGGACCCTGAGGCCGCGACGTTGCTGGCGACCGCCAAGCGCGCGGCGTTCGCGGACCACGACCTTGCAGGGCTGGCTGGGGTCCGCGAAGCGGATGTCCGCGCCGCGCGGCGTGCGCTCGGGCTCGCGCCCGGCTACGCGATGGTCGATACCTGTGCCGCCGAGTTCGCCGCCGAGACCCCCTACTTCTACTCGACCTATGCCGCCGCCGGATCCCCGCCGGAGGCAGCGCCCGTGCCGCGGCCCGGGGCACTCGTCATCGGCAGCGGTCCCGTACGGATCGGGCAGGGGATCGAGTTCGACTACTGCGCCGTCCAGGCTGCCGACGTGCTCCGGCGCGAGGGTTGGAGCGCGGTCATGGTCAACTCCAATCCCGAGACCGTGTCCACGGACTTCGATGCATCCACCCGGCTGTACTTCGAACCGCTCGATGCGGAGAGCGTCGAGGACATCCTCGAGTTCGAAGGTGGCCTGCCCGTGGCGATGGCCGGTGCGGCCAGCGCCGGGGCGGGTGCGGCGGCGGCCAGCGCCTCCGCGGCCAGCGCGCCGACGGGCAGCGCCTCCGCGGCCAGCGCGGCGGCGGCCACAACCACCTACGTTGGCGATGAGCGTCCGCGCATCACTCCGGATGCCGGCGAGACCGCGGGAACGCCGCCCGATGCGGCGACGGTCATCGCGGACCGGAGTGGCCGCACTCGCGCGCATCCGGTGCAGGCGGACGCCGGGCTGAGCCCCCGTGAGGCTGCCGGCCTCGGCCGCCCGCTCCCCGCGGTCGTTGCCTTCGGCGGCCAGACGCCGCTCAACCTCGCGGGTCCGCTCGTGGCCGCGGGCGTCCCGTTGCTCGGCTCGGACCTGGAGGCGATCAACCAGGCCGAGGAGCGCACGCGCTTTGCCGCCCTGCTGGACCGCCTGGGCATCCCGCAGCCGGAGGGCGGGATGGCCGAATCGGTGGAGGAGGCCTTGACGCTTGCTGAGCGGATCGGCTACCCGGTGATCGTGCGGCCGAGCTTCGTCATCGGCGGCCTCGCCATCGACTTCGCGTACTCGCCCGAGGACCTGGTCCGCCACCTCGCGGCGGCTGCGATCGTCGATCCGGATCGCCCGGTCCGGATCGACCGCTTCCTCGAGGGGATCGAGGTCGACATCGATGCGGTGAGCGATGGTGAGCGGGTCCTGATCCCGGGCCTCCTGGAGCACGTGGAGCGCGCCGGCATCCACTCGGGCGACTCGATCGCGGTGTTCCCGCCGCAGCACGTCTCCGAGGGCGACCAGGCGCTGATCGTGGCCACGATGGAGCGCATCTGCCTCGCCCTCGGCGCCCGCGGCCTGGTCAACGCGCAGTTCATCGTTCGGGACGATGGCGTGTATCTGATCGAGGTGAACCCGCGCGCCAGCCGCACGGTGCCGTTCCTGTCCAAGGTCACGGGCGTCCCGATGGTCGAGCTGGCGGTGCGGATCTCATTGGGTGCCACCCTGGTCGACCTCGGCTGGCCGGACGGGCTGCTCCCGGAGCCCGCGTTCGTCGCGGTCAAGGCACCGGCATTCTCGACCGCAAAGCTCAAGGGCGTGGATCCATCCGTCGGCCCGTACATGCAGTCGACGGGCGAGGTGATCGGGATCGCCGAGGACCCGCGCGTGGCGATGGCCAAGGCGCTGACCGGGGCATCGCTCATCCCGCCCCGCTCGGGCGACGGCGAGCCGCCGCTGGCCCTGCTGTCGATCGCCGATCGCGACAAGTGGGGGCTGCTCGACCTCGCGACGGCGCTGACCCGCGCTGGCTACCGGCTGGCGGCAACCGCGGGCACCCGCGCCGCACTCGAAGCCGCCGGCCTGGCCGCTGAGCCCGTGGCCAAGCTCGGCGCGGAGCCGGTGGGCGACGAGGCCGGCATCCTCGACCTCATCGCCGGAGCCCGGATCCGCCTCGTCGTCAACACCCCCACGCCGCGATCCGGCGCCGTCCGCGACGCAGCGGAGATCCGGCACGCGGCGATCGCCGAGGGCATCCTGTGCCTGACCGCGATCGAGACGGGGATCGCGGCCGCCGAGGCGCTCGACCCGGCCCTGGCCTCGGGGATCTCGATGGTGCGGCCGATCACGGATTGGGTGCCAACCGCAACCCTCGCGCGGCCGGACACGGTAGGCGACCGGCGACCGGCGACCTAGAGCGGACGCGTCGTCGGGACCACGCTGGTAGGTGCGGTCTGCTGGACGATCGCCTGGCCCAGCGACCACAGCGTGAGCGTGGTCAGTGCGACCATCACCACCGCCAGCGGGATCTCGCGCACGCGCATGTTCCGACCCCGCAGCGAACGGAGGCCAGGCAGCTTGCGATGTCGCATGTCGCGCGGCTCGCGCCCGTTCTCCACTGCCTCGACGTCACGAGCGGCGGTCACGTGCCCGGACCACGCGCCGAGCATGTGCCCGCCGACAACGGCCGCCAGCTGCACGGTCCACACGAGGCCCGCGGGCAGCAACGTCGTGTTGACCTGGTAGAAGGCGGTCCCGAACAGGTCGTCGCCACGCTGGAGCGGGTCCGAGATCGCGATGACGATCCGCTGTCCGTCGATGAACAGGTATGTCAGGTAGTGAGCGACCAGGTACCCGACCGAGATCGGGAGCAGCCCGGCTCCGATCGCGCCGGGGCTCACTGTCCGGGAGACGGCGAGGGCCGCAACGACGATGATCCCGAGGAATGCGAGCAGGATCAGCGTCTTGGGCAGCGTCGCCGGC
This sequence comes from uncultured Chloroflexia bacterium, assembly GCA_963720825.1. Lineage (GTDB taxonomy): Bacteria > Chloroflexota > Limnocylindria > Limnocylindrales > CSP1-4 > CAIXZV01. The sequence continues at coordinate 136,475 of CAVRGY010000007.1, forward strand.
GCCCCGAACACTGACGCGAACGCAACCGTCTGCGACAGCCCGTCGAACAGGATCGACCCGGTTGCGACGGCAACCAGCGTGATCCGTGACGCGGACCACGGCGCGGTCAGCAGCGCGCTGGCGAACGGGCGCCGGACGACCACGCCGTCATCCACGGCGTCGGGATCGTTCTCGTCGTCGTCCGCTCCGTCGGCGGCGGTCTCCGCGGCCAGGACGATCCCGGCCGGCGCGAGGCGGTTGAGTGTGCGGAACCAGACCGAGAACGTCTCGCCCCGCGCTCGCCACTGGTCGCGGCCGAACTGGGCCATCATGGCGAGCGTGACCAGCGTGTATCCGGCCACGACCACGGTCAGCGTCGCGTTGCCCGCGATCGCCACGAGCTCGAGCCAGACGAAGAACGTGAGGCCGGCGACGGCGGGCCAGACGCCGACCCAGCCCGGGAGGTCGCCCGGCACCCAGCCGTGCGCGCCAACGCGCCGGAGGATCCAGGCAAGGATGTCGTGAAGCGTCGCGAACGGGTCCAGCCACTCCCAGACCGGGCCGACGAACGCCGACAGCGCGGCAACCCCGACCCACCCGTAGACCCACAGGAACAGCGTTGCGACCGCGGCGTCGGACGAGCCGCCGGCAATGCCCTGCACCATGATCCACGCCCACCCGGCCAGCCCGACAATTCGAAGCCCGACCCTGACGACGACCGGGACGGTGGCGATCCGGGTCTCGGGAGGCAGGCCCGCACGCATGTCGCGCGCCAGGACGAACACGAACGACAGGGCCACGGTCGCCGCGGCGCCGACCAGGTACACGGCCAGCGGCAGCGGGCTTTCATAGATCGGTGACAGACCGTGGGCGGCCACGACGGCGGGCACACCTGCGACGAGGAGAAACCCGGCCAGCGCCCCGATCGTGCGGGTCGAGACGAGCTCCCAGGTCCTCACGGCGTCAGGCGCGGCGGCTGCGGCGGAGGACGTAGACGCCCACGGCGGCGACGAGCACGAGCGCGATGACGATCGGGAGCACGACGTCGCCCGACGTGCCGGATTGTTCGTCGGGAGCGGCGGACGGCGCGGGTGTCGCGGTGGCTTCGAGCGTCGGCGCGGCTGAGGGCCCCGCCGAGGGTTCAACGGTCGCCGACGGCTCCGTGCTGGGCGGCTCAAGGCTGGGTGTTGGCTCGGCCACCGTGAACGTCAGCGTGCCCCGCAGGATGTCCCCGTCGAGCGCGGCCGACGTCCACTGGATCTCGTAGTCGCCCGGGTCCAGCGCGAGGCCTTCGAGGGTCATCACCACCGGGTCCGCGGACACGTTGCCGGTCCCGACCGTGCCGGCGGGGCCGACGAGCTTGAACGAGCTCTTGCCGGGATCGAGATCCTCGGAGAAGGTCAGCGTCACCGTGGCGGGCGGCGTGGCCAGGACGGCCTTGTCCGCGGGATCCGACGAGACCAGCTCCGAATGGCCAAGGACGGAGCCAGTGGCGACGAGCAGGATCAGCAGGGCAAATGCCGCCGCGACAAGCGTGCGACCTCCCGCACCGACGGCCGGGCGCCGGCGTCCCTCAGGGATGGTATTCACGGTTCGGCAGTCTACTTGGGGGCGGCCAAACGTGCCGGTGGATAGACTCAGAGGTCTGATGTCAGGCGTCCCGCGTCCCACCCCCGCCGCTGCGGCACCCACGGCCGACCGATACGTCCCGGGTACCTGCAACATCGGGCCGTGGGAGATCCGGCGCCGCCGGGCCGTTGCCGTCATCGCCCTCGCGATTGCCGGGCTGCTGATGGCCGTGCTCGTGGCCATCCACGCACCGGCGCCGGCTCGCCTGGTCCTCATCGTGCCCCTGTGGGGCGGCGTCTTCTCCTGGCTCCAGGCCCGGCGCAGGTTCTGCGGCGCGTTCGCGATCGCCGGCATCGCCAACTTCGGCGAGGGGACGGCGTCAAGGCGCACCGTTGATGACCCGACCGCGCATCGCGCCGACGTCCTCGCGACGTGGCGTATGACTCGCGATTCGTTCCTGCTCGCGCTGGTGATCTCGGTGATCGCGGTGCTGCTGCCGCTGTAGCGGGCCCGTCGCGCAGGCCCCGCCCGGTCCCGATCGCGCTCGCCGCCCTACAATCGATCCAACCCAACTCACCGTCCGAGGACTCGTTCCGCATGCCCGTTCCTGTCGTCGAGTTCAGCGATGAGCGCCTGGCCAACGGGCTTCGCCTCGTCGTCGCCGAGGACCATCTCGCGCCCGTCGTCGCGGTCAACCTCTGGTACAACGTCGGCTCCAAGCACGAGGTCGAGGGCAAGACCGGCTTCGCCCACCTGTTCGAGCACGTGATGTTCCAGGGATCGGCCAACGTGGCCAAGGCGGAGCACATGGCGCTGGTCCAGGCAGCCGGCGGCACGCTCAACGGCAGCACCTGGCTGGACCGGACCAACTACTTCGAGACGATGCCCTCGCACGAGCTCGAGCTCGCCCTGTGGCTCGAGGCGGATCGGATGGGGACGCTGCCGGTCGCGCTCAGCCAGGAGAACCTCGACAACCAGCGCGAGGTCGTCAAGAACGAGAAGCGCTGGAGCTACGACAACCGTCCCTACGGAAGCTGGAACGAGAAGCTCCAGGGCCACCTGTTCCCGCCGGAGCACCCGTACCACCACTCGACGATCGGCTCGATGGCGGATCTCGACGCTGCGTCGCTCGAGGACGTGACTGCGTTCTTCCGCACCTACTACGCGCCCAACAACGCCGTCCTGTCGGTCGTCGGCGATTGCGAGCACGGCCAGGTCCGCGCGTGGGCGGAGCGCTACTTCGGTCCCATCCCTGCCAACCTCTCCATCCCGCCGCTGCCCGACATGTCGCTGCCGGCGGTGATCGGCATCGAGCACCGCGAGATCGTCGAGGACAATGTCCCGCTGCCACGCGTGTACATCGGGTTCCGCGCCCCGGTGTTCGGCGACCGCCGGCTGGATGCGCTCGACCTCGCCTCGCAGCTGCTGGCCGGGGGAAAGGGGAGCCGGCTCCACCGGCGGCTCGTCCGCGAGGACCGGATCGCGCAGGACGTGGCCGCGTTCACGCTGCCGTTCGTCGGCGGCGGCTCGGTCTCGGTCGGCTGGGCCACCGCTCGTCCGGGGGTGGACGTGGCAACCGTCGAGGCGGCCTACCTCGAGGAGCTCGAGCGCCTGGCGACGGAGGCACCCAGCGATGACGAGCTGGCGCGCGCCAAGGCCCTGACCGAGGCCGACGAGCTGGGCGCGCTCGCGAGGGTCGAGGAGCGGGCGGACCGGCTCTCGATGTACGCGACCCTGTTCGACGATCCGGGCGTCATCAACACGCTTCTGCCGCGCTACCTGAGCGTGACCCCCGAGCAGATCCGCGACGCCGCGCGAGACGTGTTCCGGTCCGACAACCGGGTCGTGCTCACGTACCTGCCCGCGGCGACGGTCGCGCAGGACGGCGAGGCGGCGGCATGAACGGGTCGATGCCGCAGATGGTGACCACCCGACCGGTGCCCGGAGCACCCAGGCCGTACGAGTTCCCCGACACGCATCGCATGATGCTGCCCAACGGGCTCCGCCTGATCGTCACACCGATGCCCGGCCGGGCCCTCGTGTCGGCATCGCTCGCGCTGCGGGCCGGTGCATCCGACGAGCCCGACGCGCTCGGCGGCGCGACCGTGCTCCAGGCCCGCGCGCTGACCGAAGGCACCGAGGTCCGCGACGCGATCGAGCTCACCGAAGCCGCCGAGCGCCTCGGCGCATCGCTCCATGCCGAGGCCGGCTGGGATGCCACCACGGTCGGGCTGGACGTCCCCGCGACCCGCCTCGAGGCGGCGCTCGAGCTCCTGGTCGAGGTCGTCCGCCGGCCGGCCTTCCCAGAGTCGGAGGTCGGGCGGCTACGCGACGAGCGCATGACCGACCTGCTCCAGGCCAGGTCGGATCCACGCCGGCGAGCCGACGTGGCGTACATCGAGACGATCTACGCGGCGTCGAGCCCGTATCACCGGCCCGCCGGCGGGACGGCCGAGACGGTGGCCGTGCTGACGGCTGATGAGCTTCGCGGCATCCACCGGGCCTCGTTCTCGCCAGATCGGGCAGCGCTGGTCGTCGCCGGCGACATCGACCCCGGAGTGGTCCACCGGATCGCCGAGGCGCAGCTCGGCGACTGGACCCCGGGGGCCGCGATGGAGCGACGGCCGATCGAGGATGGCGCCGCGGGAACCGGCCGGTTCGTGCGCGTCGTCCACCGCCCGGGCTCGGTGCAGACCGAGATCCGGATCGGGCATCCGGGGCTGCCGCGCCGGCACCCCGACTACCACGCGGTCACCGTGATGAGCGCGATCCTGGGCGGGCTGTTCACCTCGCGCCTCAACATGAACCTGCGCGAGGACAAGGGCTACACCTACGGTGCCGGCGCCGGCTTCGACCTGCGACGCGGTCGCGGCCCGTTCACCGCCCGGGCCGCCGTGAACACCGAGGCGACCGTGCCATCGGTCCGGGAGTTCCTCGTCGAGCTCGACCGCATCCGCGAGGGCGTGGTCACCGACACCGAGCTCACCGCCGCTCGCGAGTTCCTGGTCGGCGTGTTCCCGCTCCGGTTCGAGACACCGGGTCCCGTCGCCGGCTCGCTCGCCGGCCTGTTCGTCCACGAGCTGGCGGACGATGAGCTCGCCCGCTACCGCGGTTCGATCGAGGCGGTCACCGGCGCCGACGTGCTGCGGGTCGCCCGCGAGCACATCCGGCCGGAGGCGGCCGCGATCGTCCTGGTCGGCGACATCGACCAGTTCGGGATCGACCTCGAGGCAGCCGGGTTCGGCCCGATCGACGTGGTCCGTGACCCGCCCCCGGGCACCGCGGACGAGGCAGCCGCAGCCGGTTCGTAGGGCGCGTCCCCTGCACATCGACGGTCACCCCGGCGCCGGGCTGACGGCCAGGTCGGTCTCGTGGTCGCCCGTCACGCCCGCCCACACCGTCCTGGCTGAAACCTTTGCGCGATCAACGGCCTCGGGAGGGGTGAGGCGGGCTCAGCGAGAGGGCCGCACCACCACCGGAGCGACCACCACATGAAGCTCAACTCCAGGATGATCCGCCCGATCGGCACTTCGGTCGTGGCGGTGTTCCTCGTCGCGGGCGCCGCGTTTGCCACCAGCACGTTCGTCGATGGCAGCCATCATGCGGACACCCTCCCCGCGGCGCTTGATGCATCGGCCGGCGATGACGTGTCGGGCGGGATCGAGGCCGAGTCCGCTGAGCCGAGCCAGACCCCCGAGGCCAGCGAGACCCCCGAGGCCAGCGAGACCCCCGAGGCCAGCGAAACCCCTGAGGCCAGCGACGACCACGGCGGCGCCGATAGCCAGCAGGCCGGTGCGACCGACCATCATGGCGACGACGCCAGCGAGACCCCCGACGCCAGCGAGACCCCCGACGCCGGCGACGACCACGATGGCCCGAGCGCAAGCTCCAGCCCCGAGGGCCACGACGGCTCGGGTGGGGAGGACGGTGGCGGACACGGCTCGGACGGCTGATCCGGTCGACGGTCCCAGCGGAGCACGTGACCTCCTTCGCACGATGGGAGCTGGGCCGGCAGGCGATGATGTCGCCGGACGCCGAGCCGGCTCCCGCCGGGTCGCCCGACCGGGCGCCGGACCCGGAACACGCATTGGAGATCACCGCGACGGACCGGACCTGGACCGCCGAGCCATACGACGGAACGGCCAATGACCGCAGCATCGTCGATGCCGTGCTGGCCGGCGACCGTGACGCCTTTCGCAAGCTCGTCGAGCGCGAAGGGCCATCGGTCGTCGCGGCCTGCACGCGCGTGCTCGGTGATCGCAGCGAGGCCGAGGACATCGCCCAGGAGGCATTCGTGATCGCGTACCGGTCGCTCGGGTCCTGGCGCGCCGATGGCGCGTTCGGCGCCTGGCTGTCGCGGATCGCGGTGCGTCTGGCCGTCCGTCGGGCTGCGCAGCGCAAGCAGGTTGCCTGGCTCGATCCGCTCGCGGCGGATGCCGACCAGCCCGGCCATGAGCGTTTCCGGACCACCAACCCCCAGCACGCGGCGGACCCGGCGCACACCGTGCTGCGATCGGAACGCGACGTGCGCCTCCGGATGGCGGTCGCCTCGCTCGACGAGCCGTACCGGGAGGTCGTCGCCCTGCGCTTCTTCGCCGAGCGCTCGCTGATCGAGATCGCCGAGGCCACAGGCCGACCGCTGGGGACCGTCAAGACGCATCTCCATCGCGGGCTCGCTCGCCTCCGCGGATCGGTCGAGGCAGACGACCGATGACCGAGATGCGTCCGGGCGGCCAGCCGCGCCCGTTCACGCCGGCAGAGCTCGATGGAGCCGCCGGACTGCACGCCGACGAGATCGCCGGCGACACGCCGATCGCGCGCGACCTCGAGCGCCTCGCCGCGGGCACCACCGCCGCGCCGACCCCGGGGTTCGCAGACCGTGTCATGCAGGCCGTGGCCGCCGAACCCGCCCCATCGCCGGTTCGCCTGGCCGGTCTCGCCGTCCGGCGTCGTTCGCTCGGCGCGTTCCTGGCGTCGATTCGCGATGCATGGCGGGTGACCACCCATGCCGGGTTCCCCGCCGCGGCACGCGCCCAGGCGATGGCGCTGGTGCTGGTCGTCGCCGCCCTGGCGGCGGGCTCGGGTATGGCCACGGCAGGCGCCCTCGGCCTGCTCGATCGTGATCATTCGAGCCCCAGCCCCTCGATCGAGCAGCCGGCCGAAACCGCCGAGCCGACCACGGACGCCTCCGACACGGCCGAGCCCAGCGAGGACGCCTCGACGAGCCCCGACGCCTCGGAGTCGCCGGAGCTGTCGGAGACCGCGGGCGATGAGTCCGCCGAGCCGGACGCCACGACCGAGCCGCACGAGACCGCAGACGACAACGGCGGTGCCGGCAGGACCGCCACGCCGAGGCCGACGGTATCGCCGACACCTGACAGCTCGGACCACGAGGACCACTCCGAGTCCCCGTCGACGCCCAAGCCCAGCCAGACGCCCCGGCCGTCGGACACGCCGCATCCAACCGAGACGCCCGGCGACCACTGAGCACCGAATCGCTCGTCGTGGGTTCCGGTCAACCGGTGAGCACACGATCCGCGGCCGGCCGCGTGGCCCCGCCCGGGGTACGCTGACCCCGTGATCGTGGTCGTTGGAAACCCTGCATGGCGCGCCGCGGACCCCGGGGCGCCGGCCGGTCGCGCCTGCGACATCGCGATCGAAGCAGCCCGGCGCGGGTCGCACGTGGAGCTTGTCGGCCGAGCCGGCGACGATCCGGCCGGTGACGCGCTGCTGCTCGCGCTCACGCGGGCGGGCGTCGGGCACGTGGCGATGCTCCGCGATCCGGCGCGCGCGACCCCGATCGCCGTGCCGGCCGCGGAGGACAAGCGGGGCGAGGTCGACCAATTCCCGGCGGCGGACGACGCGGGCGGGGATGGCGCTGCCACGATCGCGCCGGCCCCCGGCGATGGACCGACCCTCGACGCCGCCGACGTCTCGCTCGGGCTTGGCTACCTGACCGCCTTCAACGTGCTCGTCGTCGTGGACGGGGTCCCCGCATCGATCGCCCCGGTCGCGGCCGACGCCGCCGACTACGCGGGTGCCCACCTCGTGCTGCTGATCGCCCCCGATGGCGTTGAGCCGGAGGGGGTCCCCGACGCCGCCACGGTGCTCGTCGCCCCATCGTCGGCGAACGAGGGTGCGTTTGCTGCGCTGGTGGGCGCCTACGCTGCGGCACTCGACAGCGGCGCCATGCCGCGGGACGCCTTTGCCGGCGCCGCGCAGGACTCGGGCTGGGAAGCGCTCCGGGCGGAGCGGTGATCCGCGGACCCAGCCCAGCCAACCGCGGCGACGCTAGCCGAGCCCGAGCCCCTCGGACGCCGGGTCGGTCACCTCGAGCTCGACCCGATCGACCAGCGCCGCGCCGTCGTTCCGCACGTTGTTGACCAGCATCGGAACCGGGTAGGCGTCGAGCGCGATGTCGTCGTCGGGTTCGAGCAGGGCTCGCAACTCACCCGGGTCGCGAAGCTCCGGATCGAGCCAGATCGCCCAGGCGTCGGGCGGGATGACGACCGGCATGCGGTTGTGGATCGCGGCCATGAACTCGTTGGGCCGCGACGTGACGATCGTGAACGTCCGGTGCCATTCGAGGCTCTCCGGATCCTGGCGCCCGGTCCACAACCCGGCCAGCGCCAGCGGCAGGTCCCCCGGATCGCGGATCAGCATCGGCTGCCGCTTCGACCCCCGTCGCAGCCACTCGTAGAAGCCGTCGACCGGAACCAGGCAGCGCCGTCGGCGGAAGGCATCGCGGAACAGCGGGCTGGTCGCAAGGGTCTCGGCCCGTGCGTTGAACGTCCGGGCGGCGATCCGCGGGTCGTCGGCCCAGCCAGGGATGAGGCCCCATCCGTAGCGCCGCACCGCGCGCCGGTCATTGCGCTGGACGACCACCGACGCCTCGGTCGTGGGCGCGACGTTGTAGTGCTCGCCGGGATCCTCGGCCAGGTCCTCGGCATCGAAGATCCGGGCGATCTCGGAGGTTGGCCGTTGCTGCGTGAACCGTCCGCACATGGTGGCGGCAGTTTACGGGACCCTGTCGCCGTCCTCCCGCACCACGCCGGGCATGCCGCCTCATGTACGCTCCCGCCGTGACAGAACGCCAGGACATCGACCTCAGCGCCACCCTCGCTCACGACGGCCCGCTGCCCCGCGAGGCTGCGCTGGCCGCCCTCGACCGCGCCGCGGAGCTGCTCCAGAGCTCCGACTTCGTCGACGCCGCCAGGCTGTACCAGCGGGTAATCGGGTTCAACGATCCCGCCATCACCGCGGCCGCGCTGCTGGGCCTGGGCGAGGCGTGGAACCGGCTCGACGATGAAGGCAAGGCGATGGCGACGTGGGAGGAGGTCACCAGGCTCCCGGAGACGCCGTCGACGTACCTGGCCTGGCGCAACATCGCCGCTGCCAGGGTGCGGGCCGACAACCTCCGGGGTGCCCTCACCGCATATCGCGAGGCGGACCGGCGGGCACCTTCGGCCGACAAGCCCGAGATCGCGTCCCGGCTCGGCTGGCTGTCGAAGGAGCTGGGCGACAAGGGGGCGGCCGGCCGGTACTTCGCGCGCTCGCGCGGCGACACCGGGATCTCGGTCACGATCGCGCTGATCGCGTTCACCACGATCGTGTCGCTGATCGTCGACTTCGCCGGGCCCGATGGCGACGCGCTGGGCAACCTGCTGGCGATGGACAAGGTCGCTCTCGCGCAGGGCGAGATCTGGCGGCTGTGGACGGTGACCCTGGTCCACGCGCCGCTCACGGTGATGCCGTTCCACCTGCTGTTCAACATGTACGCGCTGTGGATCGCCGGGCCGTTCGTCGAGCGGCTGTACGGCAGATGGCGCTTCCTCGTGTTCTACCTGGTGTTCGCAGCCGGCGGCTCGCTGCTCACCTTCGCCCTGTCGACCGGTCCAGGCAGCCGCTACGGTGTCGGCGCATCGGGCGCGATCTTCGGCCTGTTCGGGCTCCTGTTCGTCGCCCAGCGCGTCCACCGCCCGGTGCTCGACAGCCGCAGCCGCGCCTTCCTGGGCCAGCTCGGTGCCCTGGTGGCGCTCAACCTCGTGTTCGGGTTCGTGGTCCAGGGCATCGACAACATGGCCCACATCGGCGGGCTCATCTCCGGCGCCTGGCTCGGGCTGCTCCTGCCACCGACCCACATCCCGATCCTGAGCTCGCTGTGGATGCGCCCCGGCCGGCTGAGCGGCACGATGGAGCCGGCCTTCGGAGCGGGCGGCACGCAGCTGCTGCGCGTGGCGGGGATCGTCGCGCTGCTGGGCCTGTTCGCCGTGCTATGGGCCATCGGCATCAGCGCCTGGTCCTGACGATCGATGTTCTGGATGCTGAGCGGCGGGCTGCCGAGGATCACGGCGGACGGGGTCGACCTGGACGCGCTCGAGGACGAGGTCGCCGCGGGAACGGCCACCCGCGAGGCGCTATCCGCGGCGACGGACCGGCTTGTCGCCGAGCTCGTCGGGGCGCAAGTGGAGGCGGGCCTCGAGCTGGTGACCGACGGCCAGGTCCGGTGGCATGACCTCGCCGGCGCGGTGCTCGGGGCGACCTCGGTGGCCGATGGTGACTCGCCCGGTGCCGACTCACCCGGCGCGTCGCCGGCCGCGCTGCTGACCGACGCCTGGCGATCGACCGCGGCGCTGACGGACCACCCGGTTGCCCAGGCGCTTCCAGGCCCATACACGCTGGGCCGGCGCGCGGGCAGCGGTTCGGCCGCCGCCCGCCGATCCCGCACCCTGGAGCTCGCGGCGACCCTGGGCCAAGTGCTGCGTGCCCTGGCCGATGCCGGCTGCCCCGTCGTCGTCGTCGAGGAGCCCGACGCCGTACGGATCGGGACGAACGCGGGCGAGCGACGACTGTTCGCGGACGCGCAGGTCCGGCTCCTCGAGCCCGTCCCGGAGCTGCACGCGATGCTCGCGATCTCGGGCGGATCGGCCGCCGACGCGGGTGCCGAGGCGATCTTCGCCGCGCCCTACCACTCGCACCTGTTCGACCTCATCGCAGGCCCTGACGACTGGGTCCTCGTGCGTGCCGCGCCGCCGGAGCGGGGGATCGTGTGCGCGGCATTGCGCGCGGGACCAGTCGTGACCGATGACCAGGCGCCGGTGCTCGTGTGGGCGGCCAACTTCGCGGCGTCGACGGGTCTGCGCGGGCTCCGGCGCGTCGGGCTGGCCAACGCAACGCCGCTGCACACGGTGACCCGCGACGAGGCCCTCGCGGCCATCCGGGCGCTGGGGCGTGCCGCGAACCTGGCAGCCATGACGCCCGAGGACGCGATCGCCGCCGGCCTCGACGCACGCACCTTCGGCAACCCGTCATCGACGCAACCTGCCCGTCGCGCGCGGCGCCGCGCTGTCAGGCCCACGGAGTAGCGGCCGGCGACTCGCATGGCGCGTAAGACTCGACCAACTGGTACCACGACCATACGCTGGGCATGACCCGGCTCAACGTCTACGCCGGGCCTGCCGGCTTCTACCTGATCCGCGGCGGCCCCGACGACACGGTCCTCGACAGCCGAGTCGGGCGCGGACGCGGTCCTGCCCGGTCCGGCGCCGAAGGCGAACGACACGTTCCCGTCGAACAAGACCTACTACGAGATCCCGATCGCCGTCCAGGACCGGTCGTTCAACGCCGACGGCTCGTTGTTCTATACCGAGCACCCGGGAGCTGTTCGACGGAATCGTCGGCGACTACATCCCGGACGGCGAGTTCTCACCGATCTGGAACCCGGAGTTCTTCGGCAACACCATCATGGTCAACGGGAGCACGTGGCCCTTCCAGGTGGTCGAGCAGCGGCGCTATCGATTCCGCTTCCTCAACGGCTGCCAGTCGCGGTTCCTGATCCTCGACTTCAGCGAGATCCCGGGTGTCGAGGCCTGGCAGATCGGGAACGAGGGCGGCTTCCTGGCGGCGCCGGTGAACCTCACCGCCGACCACGGCAGCTGGCTCCTCATGGGCCTGGCCGAGCGGGCCGACGTCATCGTCGACTTCACGAACGTGCCCGTGGGCAATCGACGTCCTTCGCAACATCGGGCCGGACGAGCCCTTCGGCGGTGGGGTCCCGGGCGTCGACTTCGACTCGGCTGACCCCGGCTCCACGGGTCAGGTCATGGAATTCCGGGTCGTACCCGGCGGTGACCGCCGACCCGACCACCCCGCCGATGTACCTCCAGCTACCCCTCGATCGCCCCGCTGCCGGCACCGGTCCGAACGCGTCCGCTGGCCCTCCTCGAAAAGGCATCCGAGGGTCGCGACGCCGAGGGCAACGAGGTCGAGGGCCCCGAGGCGGCGCTGCTCGGAACGGTCGAGTCCGGCACTCCGGTCGAGCACCTGTGGATGGGCCCGGTGACGGAGAGTCCGGGTGTGGGCGACACCGAGGTCTGGGAGTTCTTCAACACCAGCGGATCCGGCCCTCACCTGGGGCACCGACGCCCGGATGGACGGAAATCGCCTCGAGCCGCCAGCCGAGAAGCTTCGTTGATGCACACGCTGAGTCAGCGACGAGGCGGTGCGCTTCCGCTCAGTGATCAACCGGTCCACGATCTCCTGGCCGTTGGCGCCTGCTGCCTCAGAAGGCCGGCCGCGTCCGCATAGTCGCGATACGCCGGCCGCGAGCGCCGCCCCTCCAGGCGCGACGGGAACAGTGCGAGACCGCGCCGGGCCGAGAGGTCCATCACCGCGATCGTCCGACCCCAAGGTGGCGCCGACATCGGGTCCGCCAGCCACGCGGCGAGCGTACGAGCTCCGCCGGGGAAGGCCGCCCGAAGCAGCTTTCGATGCTCGTCGAGCCGGTCCGCCACCGCCTGGGTGTCCAGGCACATCACCGCGACCGCGAATTGCTCGGGGCGCCACCCGAGTCGCCGGGCTACCCACGGAGCCGCACGTTGGTAGCGATCGATCTGCCGCAGCAGCCCGCCGATGTCCGTCAACTCGGTCTTGAGCTCGAACGTCGCCATTGCCGCATCCCTGTCGCGATATGCCACGAGGTCGATCCAACCCCGCGGTTCCCGGTCGCCGATCGGGACCTCCGTTGCCACGGCCCAGCCACAGCGCGCGATCCGACCGGCCAGCGCCGCCGCCAGGCGTGCGTGTACCCGATCGCGTTGCTCGCGGCGATCCTCCAGGTGGTGGCCCACGACCTCGAGCGTCGAGCGCAAGCCGAGCGCCGACAGCACGCGGTCGAGCGTGGCGATGTCGAGCGAGGACGGATCGGCCTGCTCGATCCGCCAGATCTTCGTCTGTGACGTCCCGACGCGGCTGGCCAGCTCGCGTTGTGACCAGCCGATCGTCGTACGCGCTTCCCGAACCAGCGTGGCGACCGCGGCCGACATGCCTGCGGCCTGGATTCTGATACGCGCCTCGGGTGCCATGCCTCGTTCTACACGAGGTCACTCACCCGGGACTTTGCTGAAGATGGTCCCCGACATGCCCACCCGACTTGCCCGCCGCCCTCCCCTGGCGTGACTCACGTGGCGAGTCAGATCGAGCCACCGGCTGGGGTGCCAACGCCATGAAGGACCCAATTCGCCACCTGGCAGGGGTTGGACGGCGCTGTTGATGCACCGTGTGAGTCAGGCGCCCCGGAGGGTGCTGTTGATGCACCGTGTGAGTCAGCCGGCCGCCGCCGCCGCCGGCCCGGCCACCTCGCGCCCGCCCGACGAGCAACCAGCCGCAACCCGCGCGATACCCGGTTGCGTCCTCGCGGCGACGGTGCCACCATCGGGGCTCGCGCCGCGCCGGGTCACACCGGCCGCACGCCGACCCGCGCCACTCCCAGCGTCGCCACCCCGATCGAACGGGGAAGGAGGTCGTCCCGGTGACCGATCTGCACGTTGCCCTCGATGTCAACGGCGAGCACAGGGAGGTCGACGTCGAGCCACGACGGCTCCTGGTCGAGCTGTTGAGGGAGGACTTCAATCTCACCGGCACCCATGTCGGCTGCGACACCAGCCAGTGCGGGGCGTGCACGGTGCACGTGGACGGCCACGCCGTGAAGAGCTGCACCATGCTCGCGGTCCAGGCCGACGGCGATGAACATCACCACGATCGAGGGCCTCGCCGACGGCGCCACCCTGCACCCGATCCAGAACGCGTTCTGGGAGAAGCACGGGCTCCAGTGCGGCTTCTGCACCCCGGGCATGATCATGGCCGCCGCGGACCTGATCCGGAGAGACGCGGATCCCACCGATGACGAGATCCGCCACGCCATCTCCGGCAACATCTGCCGCTGCACCGGCTACCACAACATCGTGGTCGCCATCCGCGAGGCCGCGCGCGTGATGCGTGACGGCGCGGCCGTGACGGCCTGAGGAGGACGACGTGACCACCGACGTCCTGGGCACGCGGGTCAAGCGGGTCGAAGACCCGAAGTTCATCACCGGCAAGGGCCGCTACCTCGACGACATCAAGCTGCCGGGCATGGTCCACATGGCCATCCTTCGCAGCCCCTACGCCAACGCGAACATCCGCTCGATCGATACGACCGCCGCCAAGGCCGCCCCTGGCGTCGTCGCGGTCATTGTCGGCGCGGACATCCCGTACAACCCTTTGCCGATGGCCTGGCCGGCTGGCGGCGCCAGTGGGATCACCAACAACGTCAGCACGCCGCGCGCCCTGGCCACCGACGACGTCAAGTGGACCGGCGAGGGCGTCGCCGCGGTCGTGGCGGAGACATCCGCCCAGGCGGTCGATGCGCTGGAGCTGATCAACGTCGACTGGGAGCCGCTGCCGGCCGTGGTCGATGCCGAGAAGGCGACCCAGCCGGGCGCGCCGCAGCTCCACGAGAACGCGCCCAACAACGTCGTGTTCGAGTGGAACGTGGGCGACAAGGCGGGCACGGATGCGGCGTTCGCCGATGCCGAGGTCACCGTCCGCCAGCGGCTCGTCAACCAGCGGCTGATCCCCAATCCGATGGAGGTCCGGGGCGACATCGGCTGGTACAACGCGGGCACCGACGAGTACACGGTCTGGATGTCCAGCCAGACGCCGCACATCCAGCGGCTGCTGCTCACGGCGTTCGTGACGGGTATTCCGGAGCACAAGGTCCGGTGCATCAGCCCGGACGTCGGCGGGGCCTTCGGCACCAAGATCTTCTGCTACGCGGACATGGCGCTGGTGATGTTCGCGAGCAAGCTGATCGGCGGCCGGCCCGTCAAGTGGGTCGAGACGCGCCGCGAGAGCTACGGCAGCACGATCCACGGTCGCGACCACATCACGTATGTCGAGATCGCGGCGACCAAGGCGGGCGACGTCACGGGCCTGCGGGTCAAGACGTTCGCCAACCTCGGCGGCCGGCTGTCGACCATCGGGCCAGGCATCCCCACCACCCTCTACGGCCGGATCCTGTCGGGTCCGTACAAGATCCCCAACGTGTTCTGCGAGGTCACCGGCGTCTACACCAACACCACGTTCGTGGACGCCTACCGCGGTGCGGGCCGGCCCGAGGCGACGTACGTCGTCGAGCGCTCGATGGACCTGCTCGCGGACGAGCTGGGCATGGACCCGGCCGAGGTCCGCCGGCGCAACTTCCTGGCGCCCGACAGCTTCCCGTATGACAACCCGTCGGGGCTGCTGACCGCGGTCAACGGCAGCAAGCTGTTCATCGATTCGGGCAACTACGAGCCGGCCATGGACAAGGCGCTCGCGATGGCCGGCTACGCGGACATGGCGGCGAAGAAGGCCGAGGCGAAGCAGCGCGGCAAGCTCCTGGGCGTCGGCCTCAGCACCTACATCGAGGTGTGCGGCGTCGCGCCCAGCAAGTGGATCGGTGCCGTCGGCGAGGGCTGGGGTGCGGCGATGTGGGAGTCGGCCAACATCCGCGTCCACCTCACCGGCAAGACCGTGGTCACCGTCGGCACCCAGCCCCAGGGCCAGGGCCACGAGACGACCTACGCCCAGATCATCAGCCACGAGCTGGGCATCCCGATGGACGACATCGTCGTCCAGCACTCGGACACGCAGGGCACGCCGTTCGGGTACGGCTCGTACGGCAGCCGGACGTCGAACGTGGGCACCGGTGCCGCCATCAAGGCCGCGGGCAAGATCCGCGAGAAGGCCCGGCGCTACGCCGCCCACATGCTGGAGGCGAACCCCGAGGACATCGAGATCGACGGCGCGAGCTACCGGGTCAAGGGCTCGCCGGACAAGGTCAAGACGATCCAGGAGATCGCGTTCGCGCTCGACCTCGCGTTCGATGCCCCGGCCGACATGGAGCCGTACCTCGACGAGACGGCCTACCACGACACCCCCAACTGCACGTTCCCGTTCGGGACCCATATCGCGCTGGTCGAGATCGACGCGGAGACGGGGGTGGTGGACCTCGTCCGCTACGTCGCCGTGGACGATGTCGGCAAGAAGATCAACCCGATGATCGTCGATGGCCAGCTCCACGGCGGCATCGCCCAGGGCGTCGGCCAGGCGCTGTGGGAGGGCGCGGTCTACAGCGATGAAGGCCAGCTGCTCACGGGCTCGCTGCTCGACTACGCGCTGCCCCGCGCGTCGTGGCTGCCGGCCTTCGAGCTCGATGAGACGGTGACCCCATCGCCGGTCAACCCGCTGGGCGTCAAGGGGGTCGGCGAGGCCGGCACGATCGCATCCACCGCCGCCGTATCGAATGCGGTGATCGATGCGCTCAGCCCGCTGGGCATCCGCCACCTCGACATGCCATACACCGCACAGAAGGTCTGGGGCGCGATCCAGGCCGCGTCCGAATGGCAGCGGGTCCGCGAAGGGAGGCCAGGCATGATCCCGGCGGTGTTCGGGTACACCCGCGCCGGCAGCGTCGACGAGGCGCTCCGGGCCCTGGGCTCGAATGCGGGCGCCAAGGTCATCGCCGGCGGCCAGAGCCTGCTGCCCCTGATGAAGCTGCGGCTCGCCGCACCCGACACGCTCGTGGACATCGGCCAGCTCGGCGAGCTGCGGGGCGTGGAAAAGCTCGAGGACGGCCGGCTGGCCGTCGGCGCGCTGACCACATATGCGGAGCTGATGGACTCACCGGCCATCCACCTCGGCGTGCTCCGCGACGCGCTGCCGACCATCGGCGACGTCCAGGTGCGCAACCGGGGGACCGTCGGCGGCGCGCTCGCGCATGCCGATCCCGCCAGCGACCTGCCGGCGGTGCTGATCGCGCTCGATGCGGAGCTCGTGCTCCAGTCGAGCACCGGCACCAGGGAGGTCAAGGCGGCCGACTTCTTCGAGGGCGCGTTCATGACCAGCCTGCGCCACGACGAGCTGCTCACGCAGGTCCGCCTGCCCCGGCCGCTGGACAACGCCGGCTCGGCCTATGCGTCGCTCGAGCAGCGGGCGTCGGGCTACGCGATGGTCGGCGTCGGCGCGGTCGTGATCATGGGGGCCGGCAACGTCATCGAGCATGCCGGGATCGGCGTGACCGGCGTATCCGATCACCCCTACCGGGCGACCGAGGTCGAGGACGCGCTGGTCGGGACCGATGGGTCGGCCGACGCCGTGGCCGCCGCCGCAACGAAGGTCGTCGGCGGCCGCACCGTGGGTTCCGACATCCACGCCAACGCCGAGTACCGGGCCGCGATGGCCGTCGTGTACACGCGGCGGGCGATCGAGGCCGCGCTCGCGCGGCTGGGCTGAGCGACCGGCCTCCGGAAGCAGCGGGTGCGGCTCGAGCGGATCGTCCCGGGCCGCCGCCCGCCCACCGGGCTCGCAGGGTCCGTGCTCACACGCGACCTCACGATCGAGGGTGTCCGCTGGGCGAAAGGCCGGCGGCTGACCGACGCCGACCTCGTCGCGGTGGCGGGCGCGCCGGCCGGGCCGGCGGTCACCGTCCTGTGCCCGGATCCGGGCGACGTCCACGAGGACGATGCGGGACTCCGGCTGGCGACGGCGGTCGCCGGGGGCGATCCGGGGCGTGGCGCTGCGGGGTCCCGCCCAGTCGCGGGTGGACCTGGTGGCCGCTGCCGCCGGTGTCGTGGCCGTGCGCATCGCCGCGCTGGAGCGGATCAACCGGATCGATCCGCTCGAGGTGTTCACCGTGTTCGAGGGCCAGGTCGTGGCGCCGGGCGCGCTGGTCGCGAGCGTCAAGGTCGGGCCGCACCTGGTTTCGGAGGCGGTCCTTGCGGCGGGGGAGGCGATCGCGCAGCGTGGGGGACCGCTCGTCCGGGTGCGGCCGTTTCGCCCCGTCCGGATCGCCGTCCTGGTCAAGGAGCACGTCAGCGGCGCCGCGCGGGAGCGGTTCGAGGCCTCGGTGGGCGCCAAGGCTGCGGGGCTGGGCGCGACCCTGACCGCGATCACGTACCTCCCGGACGATGTCGGCGCGGTCACCGAGGCGCTCGCGGCGGCGATCCGGAGCGCCGGGCATGGCGGCCAGGGCGCGCGGATCGTCCTCACCGCCGGCGGCGCGAGCACCGACCCGGCCGATCCCTTCTATGTCGCGGTCATCGGGCTCGGCGGGCGGATCGTCCGTCACGGGGTTCCCGCGCACCCGGGCTCGATGCTCTGGCTGGGTCGCGTCGGGCGCGTGGCCATCATCGGGCTGCCCAGCTGCGGCGCGTTCTCCAAGGCGACGGCGGCCGACCTGCTCCTCCCGCGCCTGGTCGCTGGCGAGCCCGCGACAGCCGCCACGGTCGCGCGGCTGGGGCATGGCGGGATCCTCACCCGGAGCCAGCGGTTCCGATTCCCCGCGTACGCGCAGGAGCTCGACGCGCCGGACGGCTGACGTCGGGGCCGGCGCGACCCCTCCAACCACCCGCGACTCACCCCGGCCCTCCAACCACCCGCGACTCACCCCGACCCTGAGGTTGCCCCGCGACTCACCCCGCGTGTCAAATCGACGCCCCGGCCGCAGCCTCGCCGCGATAAAGCCCCTTCGAGGCGCCGACACCCAGCGCGGCTCGCCCGATTGACGCACCCGGTGAGTCACGCGGGCGGGAACCGGTGGGTCACGCGGGCGGGAACTGGTGAGCCGCGTCCACGCCGCCCGCGCCGCGACCGGCCGCCGGCTCACCGGCCCCGCCGGTGTAGCATCGCGAACGATGAAACCTGACCAGCCCGCCGCCGCCGATCGCACCGAGGACCGCGCGCGGCGCCCCGAGGCAACCCGCACCATCGAGGGCCTCCAGGAGGCGTTCCGCGCCCACGGCTACATCGCGGAGCGCTCCCTCGCGACGACCGCGTACCTCGCCCTCGAGCTCGGCCGCCCGCTGCTCCTCGAAGGCGAGGCCGGCGTCGGCAAGACCGAGCTCGCCAAGGTGCTGGCCGCGAGCCTCGACACGCGCCTCATCCGGCTCCAGTGCTACGAAGGCCTCGACGTCAACACCGCGGTCTACGAGTGGAACTACCCGCGCCAGATGCTCGAGATCCGGCTGCTCGAGGCGCGCGGCGAGATCGACAAGGCATCGGCCCACGACATCTTCGGCCCCGAGTTCCTGCTCAAGCGGCCGCTGCTCCAGGCGCTCGAGGCGACCGACGGCAACGCCCCCGTCCTCCTGATCGACGAGATCGACCGCGCCGACGAGGAGTTCGAGGCCTACCTGCTCGAGATCCTGTCCGACTTCCAGGTCACGGTCCCCGAGATCGGGACCATCCGTGCGGCGCAGGCGCCCCGGGTCGTGCTCACGTCGAATCGCACGCGCGAGGTCCACGACGCGCTCAAGCGCCGCTGCCTGTACCACTGGATCGACTATCCGACCGCGACCAAGGAGTTCGAGATCGTGGCCGCGCGCGTCCCGGACGCCCCGGCCCGGCTCGCGCGCGAGGTCGTCGCGTTCGTCCACCGGCTGCGCGCGGCCGACCTGACCAAGGTGCCGGGCGTGGCCGAGACGCTGGACTGGGCATCGGCGCTGCTGTCGCTGGGGGCGACGGAGCTCGAGCCGGACATGGTCGACGAGACGCTGGGCGTGGTCCTCAAGTACGAAGAGGACATCCGCCAGGTCCGGGGCGCCGCGACCCGCCAGTACCTCGCCGAAGCCACGTCCCAGGCCTGATCGGGGGGCGGTCCGCCGCAAGCCCCTATCGTGGGCTCATGTCAAGGCGCGTCGCAGTCGCCAGCTGGCTTCCGGCAGCCGTCTGGGGGGCGGTCATCTTCGCGTTCTCCTCGCAGCCAAACCTGCGCTTCGTCGCCGATGACGTCATCGACCTCGTGGTTCGCAAGATCGGCCACATGGGCGTATTCGGGATCCTGGCGGCGCTCGTGTGGTTCGCGATCGCGCGGACGACATCGTTGCCCCGGCCGTGGATGTGGGCGTTCGCTGTGACGGTGCTCTACGCGATCACCGACGAGCTCCACCAGGGGTTCGTGGCCGGCCGGCATCCGTCGCCGGTGGACGTCGGGATCGACGTGGCGGGGGCAGTGGTCGCGCTCGCGGCGGTTGGGCTCATCCGGTCCCTTCGGTCCTGAGGCGTTGCGCGTCGAGATGGTCGACCGGCCGCTGCACGAGGCGTCCCCGGGCAATCACCGGAGGCTCGGCGGCGGGACCAGCCTGGTTGATCGCGTGACGCTCGTGTTCGCGGCGCACCACGGGATCCGGCGCACCTTCGCCTTCGACACGGACCTCGGGGCCGCGGGTCTCGTGCCGGCATCCTGACGCGTCCGCCGTCCCGCGTCGCGTTCTGCGGTCCGCTCCCGCCTCGTTTCCCGCGGCCGACTCGCGCCGTGAGTCAAATTGGCTCCCCGGCTGCGGCGAAGTCGCCGTTTGGGGCCCAATCGGGCACTTCGCTGGCCGACGGTGCCGCAGTTGACGCGCCACGTGAGTCAAGTGGCCGAACGGGCGAGTCCCGATGGCGCGTCCCGAGGGGCGAATCTCGAGGGGCGGGGCAACTGGCCGGAGGGGGCGCCGCAAGGTGATCTCGCCGGCTGGACTACCCTGTGCGCCATGGTCGCCGACCGCGCCCCCTTCGACCGCGCCCCGATCCTGATCGCCCCCACCGGCGAGGCCATCGACGGCCGCCGGCTGCTCGCAGAGGCGGTGGGCTTCGGGCGCGCGCTGCGATCCGCCGGGCTCGCGGTCGACATGGGCGCCGCGATCGACTTCGCCCGGGCGCTGGGCATGGTCGACGTCGGCGAGCGGGGGACGGTCAAGGACACCGGTGCCGCGCTGTTCGTCCGCCGCCGCGACGATCGCGTCGTCTACGACCGCGTGTTTGACCTGTTCTGGCGCCGGCGCGGCCGGCAGCTGGCGATGTCCCGGATCGATCCCAACGCCGCCCCCGACGCGGATCGCGAGGAGGGCGAGCCGGGCGCCGCCGATGAGCTGGGCGATGGCCGCCAGGCCACGATGACCGATCTTGCCCAGGTCGGCGTCCAGGTCGCGGCCGACGCGGACGAGGGCGCCGAGCTCGAAGGGGTGACGATCTCGCCCGACGCGTATTCCCGCGGCGAGGTGCTCCGCCACCGCGACTTCGACCGGATGACCGCAGCCGAGCTGCGCGACGCCGAACGGTTCGTCGACCTGCTCCGGCCCCGCCTCGAACGCCGGAAGACGCGCCGCCACGAGCTCCACCCGCACGGCCGCCGCCTCGCGGCGCGGGCGATGTTCCGGCGCAACCTCGCGACGGGCGAGCTGACCGAGTGGGTGTGGCGCCGCCAGGTCCGCGAACCGCGCCAGCTTGTCGTGCTGTGCGACATCTCGGGCTCGATGGAGCGCCATTCGCGTCTGCTCCTCCGCTTCATCCAGGCGCTCGCGCGGACGAACGAGGTGCGCACCGAGTCATTCGTGTTCGGGACGCGGCTCACCCGGGTGACGCGCCTGCTCAAGGACCGGAATCGGGACCGGGCGCTCGAGCGGGTCGCGGATTCGGTCAACGACTGGGCCGGCGGGACGCGGATCGGGGAGTCGTTCCGCGAGTTCAATCATCGCTGGGCGCGTCGGACGCTCCGGACATCTGGCGTGGTGATTGTCGTGTCCGACGGCTGGGATCGCGGCGACCCCGCGCTGGTTGCCGCCGAGACCGCCCGGCTTCGTCGCAACTGCCATCGGCTGGTGTGGCTCAACCCGCTCGCCTCGGCACCGGGCTATCAGCCGCTGGCCGCCGGGATGAAGGCGGCGTACCCGTACATCGACGACTTCCTCGCGGCCGGCACGCTGGGCTCGCTCGAGCGACTGGGCGAGGTGCTGGGCGGGGCGTCGCAGGGAACCGCCCGGCGCGGTGCCGCCGTAACCCATGCAGCGACGGTCGCGCCGTCGATGGGGCTGTTCGCGCCCGACGCGGCGCCGCCACGGCAGCTCGACGACAAGGACATGGACGCGGGCGCGGCGCGGCCGCTGCGATAGCGCTCGCCACCCACGGGAGGACCCGACATGCAGGAGCTCATGGACGCGCTGGACGGCTGGCGGGCCGAGGGCGCCGGCGTGGGCCGCGCGGTCGTGGTCCGGACCTTTGGCAGCGCGCCGCGACCGGAGGGTGCGGTGCTCCTGGTGACCGATGACGGCCGTCTGGCGGGGTCGGTGTCCGGCGGCTGCGTCGAGGGCGCGGCGGCCGAGGAGATCCTGGCCGCACGCAAAGCCGGTCGCGAGCGCGTGATCCGCTACGGGATCAGCGACGAGCAGGCGTGGGACGTGGGCCTCGCGTGCGGCGGCACGATCGACGTCCTGATCTCGCCGCTGGTGCCCGACGCGGCCGCCGAGGCCGCCCGCGAGACGCGCGACGGCCGGGGCGACGGGCGCGCGATCGTGACGGTGCTGCCCGCGGACGCGCCACCGTCGGCCTTTGGCGCGCACCAGCCGGGGCAGGGGAGCGAGCCCGCCGCGCCGCTGGTGGTCCACGATGACGGCCGTCTCGAGGGGACCCTCGGGGACCCCGCGCTCGACGCGGCGCTGGTCGAGGCGGGGACGGCGGCGCTGACCCAGGGAGTGTCGCGGACGGTGGAGATCGGTGGCAGCCAGCTGTTCATCGAGGCGTACCCGGTGCGGCCTCGGCTCGTCGTCGTCGGCGCGGTCGAGGTCTCCCGCACCCTCGTCCGCCTCGCGAAGGAGCTGGGCTACGAGACGGTGGTGATCGATGGGCGTGCGGCGTTCGCGACCGAGGCGCGCTTCCCGGACGTGGACCGGCTGATCGTGGGCTGGCCGGACGAGGTGGCGGACGAGATCGGGCTGGGGCCGGCCGACGCGGTGGCGGTGCTCACGCACGATGTGAAGTTCGATGAGCCGGCGATCATCGCCGCGCTCGCCCGTGGTTGCCGGTACGTCGGGGCGGTCGGGTCGCGCAAGACGCAGGCCGATCGACGCGCTCGATTGCTCGAGGCGGGCGTCGCGCCGGACGCCCTGGACCGGCTTCGCGGGCCGATCGGGCTCGACCTCGGCGGCCGGTTGCCGGCCGAGACGGCGCTGGCGATCCTGGCCGAGGTCGTCTCGGAACGAAGAGCCGGCACTGGACGCCCGATGCGGGAGCTTGCCCGCGCGCGAGAGGCAGCCGGCGCGTGAGGGTCGTCGCGATCGTCCTTGCCGCGGGTGCGAGTCGCCGCTTCGGATCCCCGAAGCTGCTCGCCCCGCTCGCCGGCCGTCCCGTCCTCCAGCACGTGCTCGATGCGGTGGCCGCGTCGCCCGTCGACGACGTCGTGGTGGTGCTGGGCGACGGCGCCTCGGCGATCGAGACGGCGATCGAGTGGCGAACCGAGCGCCGGGCCGTCAATCCGCGGCCACAGGACGGGCTGTCGAGCTCGCTGCGGGTGGGGCTCGATGCCGCCGCCGAGGATCCGCTGGCCGAGGCGGTGCTCGTGATCCTGGGCGACCAGCCATCCGTGCGTCCGGCCGTGATCCGTGCCGTGATCGCTGCCGCGGCGAACGTCCCCGAGCCGATCATCCGGGCCCGCTACTCGGACGACGAGGCCCCGAACCCGGTCCTCATCCGACGGCCGGCATGGGCGCTCGCGGCGGGTCTCGACGGGGACCGCGGCCTGGGACCGTTGCTCGCCCGTCGCCCCGAGCTGGTCGGCGAGGTCGCGGTGGATGGCCGCAATCCGGACATCGACACCCCGGCAGACCTCGCTCGCGCGACCCTTCGACAGGGCCTGTCATGACGAGGGCGTCGGGGCCGCAACGACACAAGGGCCGCGACCATGACCATCGGTGATCGGCCCGCCGGCGCGCGGATGCTCGAGGATGCCTGGGCGACCCGCGTGCGCGCGAACCGCGAGCAGGCCGAGCGCGTCCGCGAGGTCCCGTCGGGCGACTTCTACGCCCCGGTATCGGCCCTGTTCGTCGCCGATCCGCGCCGAACTGGGGAGCCGACACTCGAGGCGCTGCGCTCGATGGCGCGGCCCGACGAGACGTGGCTGGACATCGGGGCCGGCGCCGGCCGGTACGCGCTGCCGCTCGCGCTCCAGGTCAGGCGCCTGATCGCGGTCGAGCCATCACCGGGCATGCGCCGGGCGCTGCGGACCGGCATCGCCGAGCACGGGATCGCCAACATCCGCGTGATCGCCGGCGCCTGGCCGACGGCTCTCGATCTGCTCGGTCGGTCGCCCGCCGCCGACGTCTCACTGATCGCGCACGTGGGCTACGACATCGAGGAGATCGGACCCTTCCTCGACGCGATGGAGACCGCGACCCGCGATCGTTGCGTCGCCGTGCTCACGGATCGCAGCCCGGCATCCGTCGCAGATCCGTTCTGGCCCGTTGTCCACGGGGAGTCGCGCGTGCCGCTGCCCGCGCTCCCGGAGCTGCTCGAGGCGCTCCATGCGCGCGGCCGCACGGACCGACGTGGTCATGGTCGAGCGCGCCGCCCGGACGTTCGAGTCCGTCGACGCGCTGACCGCGTTCCTCCGCCGCCAGCTGTTCATCGCCGACGACGGCGAGCGTGACCGAGCCTTCCGTGCCGCGATCCCGGACCGGATCGTGTTCCGCGACGGTGGCTGGACGCTGGCCGATCGTCCGGCGGGTGCGGTGGGCATCGTCACCTGGCATCCTCGCGGGGGCTGACGCCGGCGATCATCGCCCCGCCGCTGCGGCCATCCCCGCCCCCGCGACGCGTCGGCCTGCGACGCCACCGCGCCGCACTCTCGACCGTCCGCCGGCGCTCAACCCGATCCGGAGCACGGTTGGCTGCCAGATGCCCGCCAGCGAGCGCTATGCCGTTCGGCCGCGCCGGTGGGACACCTCGGACCGATGCCATCTGCTGGCGTTAGTCCCGAGGGCCTGCTGGGCCGCTCGCGCAGCGGATACGCTGGCCACGCCAGTGGCGGGCAGATGGCAAGCGAGGGGCGCGGCTCGATGGCCTCGGGGCCCGCAACCCAGGTGAAGATCCACCAACCGAAACCTTGGCGTATCCCGGTTGACGGTGTTCCGCAGCCGCGCGGATACTTCGGTCTCGCCACTACCCGTGTCCCCGGGCGGCAGGCCCCCGGCCATGTCGCACCCCCGATCGTCAACAGGCAACGCCGAGTCCGTCCACTCGAGCGGACGGGCCCGACATCGGTTCCGCACCCTGCGTGCGGGAAGGAGGGTTGGCAGCGCATGATCCCCGGCCAGTTCGAGTACGTCCGTCCGGGCAACCTGGACGAAGCGTTGCGCATCCTGACGGATCGCGAGGGGGAGGCAAAGATCCTGTCCGGGGGCTACAGCCTCCTGCCCCTGATCAAGCTCCGGCTCGCGCAGCCGGCGCTGCTGGTGGACATCCAGGCGGTGGGCGGGCTCGACGGGATCGCCCACGACGGCGGGGAGTGGCGGATCGGCGGCCGCGCGACGCACCGCAGCATCCTCGAGGACGCCGGGCTGACGGCCGCCCACCCGATCATGCGCGACGCTGCGGGCGGCATCGGTGACCCCCAGGTCCGCAACTGGGGCACGATCGGCGGCTCGTGCGCGCACGCGGATCCGGGCTCGGACTGGCCCGCTGTGCTCCAGGCGCTGGGCGCCTCGTTCGTGTGCCGCAGCGCAACCGGCGAGAGGGTGCTGCCGGCACGCGGCTTCTTCCTCGACACGTTCCAGACCGGGATCGAGGCCGACCGAGGTGCTGACCGAGGTTCGCATTCCGGACGCTCCAGCCCGGACCGGCTCCGCGTACGTCAAGCTCGAGCGACGGGCCGGCGACTTCGCGACGGTCGGCGCCGCGGCGGTGCTGACACTCGGCGCGGACGGCCGCGATCGCGGCGGCCGGGATCGCCCTCACCGCGGTCAGCGATGCGCCGTTCGCGGCAACCGACGCCGAACAGGCACTGGCCGGCGCGCAGCCGGGGGACGAGGCGTTCCGGGCCGCGGGCTCGGCGGCCGCCGCGCAGTCGAAGCCGGTGAGCGACAGCCACGGCCCGGCCGACTACAAGCTGGCGATGGTCCGCGAGATCACGGTCCGGGCCCTGGGCCTGGCCGCGTCCCGGGCGCAGGGCGCGTGAGAGGAGTCGAGCGATGACCACGCAGCACATCTCGGTGACCGTCAACGGGACCGTCCGCGAGGCCGACGTCGAGCCTCGCCTCCTGCTCGTCCATCTCCTGCGCGACGTGTTCGGGCTCACCGGCACTCACACGGGCTGCGACACCAGCAACTGCGGCGCCTGCACGGTCCATGTGAACGGGCGCAGCGCCAAGTCGTGCACGATGCTCGCGGTCCAGGCCGACGGCGCATCGGTGACCACGATCGAGGGCATGGAGCAGGGCGGCAAGCTGCACGCGCTCCAGCAGGCGTTCTGGGACCAGCACGGCCTCCAGTGCGGGTTCTGCACCCCGGGCATGATCATGGAGTCGGCCTGGCTCCTGGGCGAGAACCCGGATCCGTCGGAGCAGGAGATCCGCGAGGGGATCGCCGGCAACCTGTGCCGGTGCACCGGCTACGTGAACATCGTCAAGGCGATCCAGCAGGGCGCCGCCGAGCTCCGGGCCGATGCGGCCGGCGCCGGCGCGACGCCCGCCTGAGCCCCGAGGAGACCACGATGACCGAGGCGCAGGCAACCACGACAACCCCCGAGGTCTCGGGGATGGGTCACTCGATGAAGCGCAAGGAGGACCCGCGCTTCATCCGCGGCCAGGGCGAGTACATCGAGGATGTCGTCCTGCCGAACATGGTGTGGATGGACATCGTGCGCAGCCCGTACGCGCACGCGACGATCAAGTCGATCGACGCCAGCGAGGCGCTCGCGATGCCCGGCGTGCTCGCCGTGATCACGGGCAAGGACCTCGAGAAGGCCGGCCTCCACTGGATGCCGACGCTCGCCGGCGACAAGCAGATGGTGCTGCCGGTCGACACCGTCATGTACCAGAGCCAGGAGGTCGCGGCGGTCATCGCCGAGACCCGCTACCAGGCGGCCGACGCGATCCAGGCGGTGCTCGTGGACTACGAGCCGCTGCCCGTCGTCGTCGACCCGTTCAAGGCGCTCGAGCCCGACGCACCCGTGCTCCGGCCGGACCGCGGCGAGGACAAGCAGAACAACCACATCTGGCACTGGGAGTCGGGCGATAGGGCGGCCACCGACGAGGCGCTCGCCGCCGCCGACCGCATCGTCCCGATCGACGTCTACATCCCGCGCATCCACGTGGCCTCGATCGAGACCTGCGGCTGCATCGCCGACTACGACTCGGTTAACGCGCACCTCGACTTCCACGTCACCAGCCAGGCGCCGCACGTGTATCGGACGGTCATCAGCCTGGTGTCAGGCATCCCTGAGTCATCGATCCGCGTCAAGACGCACGACATCGGCGGCGGCTTCGGCGGCAAGGTGCCGGTCTACCCGGGCTACGTGTGCGCGATCGTCGCGTCGCTGACGCTCGGCCGCCCGGTCAAGTGGATCGAGGACCGGTCGGAGAACCTCCAGGCCGACTCGTTCGCGCGGGACTACCACATCCACGCGGAGATGGGCCTCGACAACGACGGCACGATCAAGGGCCTCCGGGTCAAGACCCTCGCCGACCACGGCTACAGCGATGCGGCGGCCGACCCGTCCAAGTTCCCGGCCGGGTTGTTCAACGTGATCACCGGCTCGTACGACATGCCCACGGCGTTCGTCGAGGTCGATGCCGCGTACACCAACAAGCCGCCCGGCGGCGTCGCCTACCGGTGCTCGTTCCGGGTCACCGAGGCCGTCCACACCGTCGAGCGGCTGGTGGACGAGGCGGCGCGCCAGATCGGCATGGACCCGGCCGCGTTCCGGATGAAGAACTTCATCCGCAAGGACCAGTTCCCGTACCACACGCCGACCGGCTGGGAGTACGACTCCGGCGACTACCACACGGCGCTCCAGAAGGCGCTGGACACGATCGGCTACGACGACCTGCGCAAGGAGCAGGCCGAGAAGCGCGCCCGGGGCGAGCTGATGGGCATCGGCATCTCGTCGTTCACCGAGATCGTGGGCGCCGGGCCGTCGCACGATTTCGACATCATCGGCATCAAGATGTTCGACTCGGCGGAGCTCCGGGTGCACCCCACCGGCTCCGCGATCCTCCGTCTCGGCGTCCAGAGCCAGGGCCAGGGCCACGAGACCACGTACGCCCAGATCGTGGCCGAGGAGCTGGGTATCCCGGCGTCCAAGGTCAAGGTCGAGGAGGGCGACACGGACACGGCGCCGTACGGCCTCGGCACGTACGCGTCGCGGTCCACGCCGGTCGCCGGCGCGGCCACCGCCATCGCCTCGCGCAAGATCCGCGAGAAGACGCGACACCTCGCCGCCCACCTGCTCGAGTGCTCGCCCAACGACCTCGAGTGGACCAACGGCAAGTGGAGCGTCACCGGGTCGCCGGACCGGTTCAAGACGATCGCCGAGCTCGCATTCGCGGCCTACACCAACCTGCCCGAGGGGATGGAGGCCGGTCTCGAGGCCGTCGACTACTACGACCCGCCCAACCTGACGTTCCCATTCGGCAGCTACATCTGCGTCGTGGACATCGACAAGGGCACCGGGCAGGTCAAGGTCCGGCGCTTCGTCGCGATCGACGACTGCGGCAACATCATCAACCCGATGATCGTGGACGGGCAGATCCACGGCGGCCTGACGATGGGTCTCGCCCCCTCGCTGTACGAGGAGATCTCGTACGACGAGCAGGGCAACAACCTCGCCGGGACGTTCATGGACTACCTGCTGCCGACGTCGATGGAGACGCCGTCCTGGGAGACCGGGCAAGACGATCACCCCCTCGCCGCACCATCCGCTGGGTGCCAAGGGGGTGGGGGAGTCGGCGACGGTCGGCGCCCCGCCGGCCATCGCCAACGCGGTCGTCGATGCGCTCGCCCACCTGGGCGTGACCAACATCGACATCCCGATCACGCCCCACAAGGTGTGGCGGATCCTCCACGAGAAGGGCGTGGCCTGAGCCGATGCCGGGCCGAAGCCTGTTCCGCCGCATCTCGGAGCTCGAGGCGGGCGGAGGCACGTTCGCCGTCGCCACGGTGGTGGCGGTCCAGCGGCCGACCTCTGCCCGGCCGGGCGCCCGCGGCATCGTCCATCCGGACGGCACGATCGAGGGCTGGGTCGGCGGCAGCTGCGCCCAGCCCGTCGTCGTCCGCGAGGCGCTGCGGTCGCTGGTCGATGGCCAGCCGCGACTGCTCCGGCTGTCCAAGTCGGCGCCCGCCGAGGGTCGCCGGGCCGATGGCGTGGTCGAGCTGGTCATGACCTGCCATTCCGGGGGAACCCTGGAGATCTACGTGGAACCGCATCTGCCCGCGCCGTCGCTGTGGCTGGCCGGGACGACCCCGATCGTGGCCGCGCTCGCCTCGCTGGGCGGCGCGACCGGCTGGCGCGTCACCGTCTGGGACCCGGTCGCGGACGAGTCCGCGTTTCCGGGCGCCGAGCGCGTGATGGCCGAGACCGGGATCGCCCGGGTCGATAAGGAGCTGTCGCCGTACGTGGTCGTGGCCACCCAGGGGATCTGGGACGAGGAGGCGCTCGAGTCCGCGTTCCGGCGCGACGTCTCGTACGTGGGCCTGGTCGCGTCGCCCACCCGCGCGGGCGTCGTCCGCGCCTGGCTGCGCGACGAGGCGCATGTGGCCGAGGAGCGGCTGGCCGCGCTGCGGGCGCCGGCAGGCATCGACATCGGCGCCGAGACGCCCGAGGAGATCGCGCTCTCGATCCTGGCGGAGCTGGTCCAGGTCCGGCGCGGCCGGGCATCGTTCGTGGCCGTGCCCGGTCCCGCGACGCTCGCCGGCGAGGCGGGTGAGGCGGCGGCGGCGCTGGCACTCGAACCCGCCGTGGACGACATCGTCCTGGTGGATCCCGTGTGCGGGATGACCGTCGATCGCGCGCACGCCCGGCACCTCGCCGAGCACGAAGGCATCGTCTACGCGTTCTGCCGGATGGGCTGCCGGACCGCGTTCATCCAGGAGCCGGGCGCCTACGTGCCGGGTCCGACCACGGCGGTAGCGTCGTCCGGCGGCACGGCCGGAGCGTCCACCGGCAGCACCGCCGGGGAGCAACCGGCACCTCGAGGTACCTGATGCAGTTCAAGGGCACCGTCCAGATCACCGCGCCGCGCGACCGCGTGTGGGCGTTCCTCATGGATCCCAACCAGGTGGGCAGCTGCGGGCCGGGCGTCGAGTCGATCGACGTGATCGACGAGGATCACTTCAAGGCGAAGGCCAAGGTCGGGGTGGGGTTCATCTCGGCCCGGTTCGTGGTGGACATGACGGTCGCCGAGAAGAACGAGCCGGATCTCGCGATCCTCAAGGCGCACGGGCAGGCGCCGGGATCCGCCGTCGACGCGACCGCGGACATGCGGCTGTCGGGACCCGCCGAGGGGCCGACGACGATGGAGTGGTCGGCGGACGTGCTCATCGCCGGGACGCTGGCGTCGGTCGGCGCGCGGCTGATCGAGGGCACGGCCAACAAGATGATCGGTCAGACGTTCGACTGCATCCGGACCAAGCTCGAGGCCGGCTGAGCGCGCTGCTCAGCGGGCCAACGGCTGTACGCGGCCAGCCCCCCGGTTCAGCGTACGCGACGGGCCATCACCGTTGCGGCCTGTGGTCAGGCGTTTCGGGTGACCGACCAGTGCGTCACGTGCTCCAGGGTCTCCTCGACCGTCTGTCGGACCTCGACCCGCGCCGCCGGATAGCCGGCCTCGTGCAGGAGCTTCTGGACGTGTTCGGCCGCGCGGGGTCCATCCTGGTAGCCACCCGCTTCCTCGGTCTCCACGCGAGCGTGCTCGAAGGCCCGGACGAAGTCGGGATCGTCCCATGGGGCGAGCCTGGCCTTGATGTGCAGCATCGTGGTCATGTCGACCACCTCCACCGTCGATTCTGCCCCCCGGGCTCCGGTCTCGCGAGGGCCGGAGGTCCCGGCGTCGTCACGAACCGGATGCCCCGTGCGAGACTGAAGTCATGGAGCGCATGCACTCGGTCGTCGGGCCGGTGGCCACCAACGTCCACGTCCTGGCCGATCCCCGGTCGCGCGAGGCGATCGCGATCGACGCCGCAACGCCGTCGCTCGCCTGGATCACGGGTGGGCTCGACGAACGGGGCTGGACGCTCAAGCTGATCGTCAGCACCCACGGGCACTGGGACCACATCGGGGACAATGCCGCGCTCGCCGAGCACACGGCGGCGCCGATCGCGGTCCACCCCGACGACCGGCATCGGCTGATCGATCCGCAGCCGCTGTATGCGCCGTTCCCGATCGCGCCGTCCGTCCCGGCGGTCGACCTTGCCGAGGGCGGCGAGATCCGGTTCGGCGAGATCCGGCTCCAGGTGCTGCACACGCCCGGCCACACCGAGGGCTCCGTGTGCCTGCTGTCCGCCGATGACGGCCTGCTGCTCAGCGGCGACACGCTGTTCGCAGGCGGCTGGGGCCGGATCGACCTGCCCGGTGGCTCGCCCGAGGCGATGGCAGCGTCGATCGCGCGGCTGTCGACGCTCGAGGATCGGCTCCAGGTGCTGCCGGGTCACGGCGCCACCACCACGATCGGTCGCGAGCGGGCGTGGATGGATCTGGTGCAGCGCGAGGGCCGGCTGCCGATGTGAGCGGATGGTGCGCTGCAGGTCGATCGCCGCGCACACCGTCTACCCGCTGATCACCGTGCCCTGGTGGTACGCGAGCTGCCAGCCGTCGAGGGTCCGGCGCCAGATCGACGACCGTCGCGTCGCCCGCTCGTCCTGCATCAGGTGGTACGTCACGAGCCACGCGTCGCCGCCCAGGAGGCGGCAATCGAAGTCGCTCACCACGAGCCCGGCCATCGGGTCGTAGGCGCGGTCCGCGTACCGGCCCTCCACCACGTCGAGCGTCGCCCTGCGGTCGTAGATGCGCCCGGATGCGCCAACCTCCCAGAACTCGTCGGCCGTCATGGCCTCGAGGTCGTGCCGCGTCGTACCCAACGGCAGTCGGTGGAAGATCGGTTCCCGGCTGCGCAGCTCGGCCGCGACACCGACCGGATCGTTTCCCGTTGCTCGTGCGCCTCGACCGGTGTCAGCCACGGCGGTACCGGCCCTCGAGCACTGCCGTGCCCAGGACCTGCGCGCCGGCGAGCGCCGTGCGGACCGCGTCGCCGACGGGCGTTCCGGCCAGTCCGAGCGGGGCGGCCAGCGCGTACAGCGTGAACGTGTAGCGGTGCGTCCCCGACGGCGGGCACGGGCCACCCCAGCCGATCCGGCCGAAGTCGTTCGTTCCCTGGCGGGGCGCGTCGGGTGAGGCCGAGACGCCCAGCGGCAGGGCGCCGCTCTGCGAGCCGTCGATGTCGATGACGGTCCAGTGCACGAACCCGTTCGCATCGGGATCCTCGACCAGCAGCGCAAGCATGACCGCCCCGTCGGGCGCACCGTCCCAGGCGAGATCGGGCGAGACGTCGTCCCCATCGCAGGTGAACCGGCGGGGGATCGAGCCACCTGCGGCGAACGAGGTCGAGGTCAGTGTGAACGGGGCCATGGTCACCTCCGGCGTTGCAGCTTGGATCGGCGCGATGGGCGTGGCAGCGGTCGGCCCGGCCGCCGATGTCGCCGCAGCCGATGACCCGGTGGCGGTCGATCCGCCAGCGGTCGGCGCAGCAGATGGCCGGGCGGCACTGCACCCGGCCGCCGAAAGGGCGGCGACCGTCAGCAGCAGGGCGAGGGCGGCCGATGCGGACCGGTGCACGCCGGGATTCTGCTCCCGGCGTGCCAATCCGTCAGTCCTCGCCGGCGGGCCGCCACCCGGCCGGTGCCGGGCCATCCAGCGGGCGTCCGTACGCGCTCCACCGGTGTGCCACGTGGAACCCGAGCCCCTCGTAGAGCTGCAGCGCTCCGGTCGGGTTGGACCCGTCGACGCCCAGCCACGCCTCGTCCATCCCGTGATCGCGCAGGACCTGGAACGATGCCGCGCACATTGCCTTGGCGACACCCCGGCCGCGCCATTGCCGGCGGACCGAGACGTGCTCCAGCCATCCGCGCCGGACGCCGAGCGCCTCGTTCTCCGCGGTGACGATCGCGTTCATCACGGATCCCGCCACCTGGTCGCCGTCCCAGGCGACGCACCACAGCGAGGTGTCGGTCTCGGGATGGTCGAACATCGCGGCGAAGTCGCCTGCCTCCTGCGTCCGATGCCCCCAGTGATCCTGGAACGCCTCGTTGTCGGCGTCGTAGATCGCCTGGTGCTGATCGGGCGTGACCGGCCGAAGCTCGATCCCCTGGGGAAGCGGGTGCTCCGGCAGCGCCCCGGTGATCGGGCGGCGCATCTCGAAGCCGAAGCGGATCGGGACATAGCCCTCGGACGTGATCAGCGCCAGGCTGGCGCCCTCGGTCTCGAGCGCCCAGGTTCGGAGCTCGCGCGCGCCCGGGCGGGGATCTGCGGCCGCCTCGGCAGCGAGCCGGGTCTGGGTCGCGCGCAGGAGCGCGGTCCCGATGCCCCGGCTCCGATGCTCCGGGACGACCGCGCCCTGCGTCTCGAGGGCCATCACCTGGCCGCGCATCACGCGAAAGCCGCCGTGGTAGGCGACCGGCTCGCCTCCGATCTCGGCGATCACGATGTCACGTTCGAGCCGGAAATAGTCACGCGGCTCGAAGTCGGCCGCGAGGCTCTCGGGCGAGCGCTGCTCGTCGGTCCCGTCGGCCCGATGCGCCCGGTTGTCGATGTCGGCGATCACGGGCCAGTCGGCGGCCGTCGCGTGGCGGAAGGTCAGTCCCGGAATGGACGGGGCGTCGACGGCCTCGACGGTCGCCCCCGGGATCGATGTGGGGGTGGTCATCAGCCGGGCCTCCTGCTGCATGGTCATCGGTCGACTCCGTACTTGTGCTTCATGTGGTCGTTGACGGACGCGTGGATCGCCTTCCACTTGCGACGTTCCTCGGCGCGGAGGAGGGGATCGGCGCTGCGTGCGACGTGGGCGGCCTCGCGCTCGAGCTTGCGGTGACTGGCGAACCGGTCCTCGGACAGGCGGCCGTCCGACAGCGCGGCCCGGACCGCGCACCCGGGCTCGCGATCGTGCGAGCAGTCCCGGAACCGGCAGCCCTCGGCGAGGTCCGTGATGTCGGCGAAGGTGGGGGCCAGGCCGCCCTCCGCGCCGGCGACGCCGAGCGAGCGGATGCCTGGGGTGTCGATGAGCAGCGCTCCGCCCGGCAGCATGACGAGCTCCCGGTGGGTGGTCGTGTGGCGCCCGCGCGAATCATCGGCGCGAACCGCGCCGGTCCGGAGGAGCTCGTGGCCGACGAGCGCGTTCACGAGGGTCGACTTGCCGGCACCCGACGACCCCAGCACGACCGCCGTGCGGCCGGGCACGAGGTGGTCCGCCGCGAGCGCGGCCACGCCATCGCCGGTGCGTGCGGAGATCGCGCGGACGTCGACGCCGGGCGCGATGGCCTCGGCTGCGAGGCGGAGCCCGTCCAGGTCGGCTGCGATGTCGGCCTTGTTGAGGACGAGGACCGGGGTGGCGCCACCCGCGTACGCGACGCTGAGATAACGTTCGAGGCGGCGCAGGTTGAAGTCGCCGTCGAGCCCGGTCACGACCAGCGCGACATCCACGTTGGCGGCCAGGACCTGCTCCTCGACCGCGTGGCCGTCGTCGGCGCCGCGCCGGAACACCGTGCGCCGCGGGAGCACGGCGTGGATCACCGCGGGGCCGGAATCGTGGGAGGGCGCCGTCGCCGAGGACGCCGGCACGGAGGACGTGGTCGCGGAGGGCGTCGTCGCCGCCACCCAGTCGCCGACGGCCGGCAGATCGCCCACGCCGAGCGCCTCGTGCCGCAGGCGACCGGAGATGACGGCATCGTGGGCACCGTCATCTGCGATGAGCGTCCACGCATCACGATGGGACGCGGAGACCCGGGCCGGCCGCCGGCCCGCCGCGTCATGCGCCAGGTAGGCGGCAGCCCAGCCCGGGTCCCAGCCCAGCGGCTCGAGCGTCGCGGGTCGCTCGAGGCTCGCCGGGGTCGCAGTCATATCCGGGTGGTCCATCTCAGCCCACCCGCTTGAGCTTGCCGGTGCGCTTGGCGTATCGCTCGGCGCGCGCGAACGCCCACAGCCCGGCCGGGATCAGCACCGCGCCCATCACGAGCAGCGGGATGATGTCGCCGACCAGCGCGGTCACAGGCGTGCCGTCGAGCAGGCCGCCGCGGACGCCGTCGAGCACGTAGGTCGCGGGCGACACGTGCGACAGGACCTGCATCCAGTCCGGCAGCACGGAGACCGGGTAGTACACGCCCGACACGAGCAGCAGGCAGGACTGGAGGACGAACGTCATCTGGGCGCCGCGCTCCACGTACAGCAGGGGCAGGATGGCGGCCATCATCCCGATGCCCACGAAGCTGAACGACCCGAGCAGGATGAAGATCACCGCGGTCGCGAGGTTCATCGCCCCGGGATCGAGCTGCGGGAAGAACAGGACCAGCACGACCAGGATCGCGGCCGTGTGGACGAGCCCGTACGCCATCGCATACACGCACGAGCCCAGCAGCTGCGTCCATCGTCGGACCGGCGCCATGAACGTGTATTCGAGGGTTCCCTCCCAGCGCTCGACCGAGATCGTCTCCGCGATCCACGAGAAGACCACCGACAGGTAGTTCCAGAACACGGCGCCGATGATCAGGGTCAGGAGCAGGCGGTCGTTACCCGACGCCGCGCCGATGAACGAGATCGACAGCGCGCTGGCGACGGAGTAGACGAGGAACGCCACCTCCCAGCCCCAATACCGGCGGGTGAGGAAGAAGTTGCGCTCGACGAAGGCGTATGACGCCTTCAGCTCCTGGGCGAGAAGAGCCAACGGGGGTTCCTTTCGGAGGGTTCGCGCGGGCTTGCCGCGCGGGGTGAGGTCCCCGTGGGGACCGGCATCAGCCGGTCCCCACGGAGCGTGCGATCTGCTCGCCGGCCA
Source organism: uncultured Chloroflexia bacterium (assembly GCA_963720825.1). GTDB lineage: Bacteria > Chloroflexota > Limnocylindria > Limnocylindrales > CSP1-4 > CAIXZV01. Next base: position 172,165 of record CAVRGY010000007.1, read on the forward strand.
CGCGCCGCCCGATCTCGATGATCGAGGCGCCGATCTGGGACCGGATCGAACGTGCGGGCGCATGGCCCGCGTACTCTGCCTGGCGGATCTTGCGCAGGTGCGCCTCGCGCTCCTGGATCACCGCCCGGTGATATTGCTGGTACAGCACTTCGGGTTCCTTTCTGTCAGTCATCGGTGTCGTCGTCCGTCTCGACGTCCTCGTCGAGCGAGCGACCGGTAAAGGTCATGAACACAGCCTCGAGCGTCGGGGGCTGACCGTGGAGCTCGGCGACCATTCGCTTGAGCCCTTCGGGCGAGTCCTCGGCAACCACCCGACCCCCATCGAGGATCGTGATCCGGCTGCACAGGCGCTCGGCCTCGGCCAGGTCGTGCGTGGTGAGAACGATCGTCGCGCCGTGCGTGACGTTGACCTCCTCCACGAACGCCTGGACATCGAGCTTGCTCCGGGGATCGAGGCCTGTCGTCGGCTCATCGAGGAGCAGCAGCGACGGGCTCGTCAGCAGGGCTCGCGCGATGGCGACCTTCTGCTGCATTCCCCGACTCATCTGCTCCACCGGGCGTCCGAGGCGGCTCTCCGCGATGCCCAGCCGGGCGAGGATGGCGGTGGCCTCCCGCCGGGCCCGTGCGGCGTCGAGGCCGTACAGGCGGGCGGCGAACAGGAGGTTCTCCATCGGGCTGAGCTTCTTGAAGAACGCCGCATCGACGCTGACCCGGTTGATCAGCCGCTTCACGGCGAGCTCGTCGCGCTCGAGGTCGTGGCCGAAGACCTCCACCCGGCCCTCGTCCAGGGTCAGCAACCCTGACACGAGGCGGATGAGGGTCGACTTGCCGGAGCCGTTTGCGCCCAGGATCCCGTGGATCGCGCCCCGCTCCAGGTGGAGCGAGACGTCTTCGATCGCGAGGACCGGGGGCTTGCGGCGGTCGACCTTGAAGCGCTTGGTGACGTGCTCGACGCGGAGTGCCGGTGGACCGGCCGGGACCCGTTGCAGGAGGACGGTGATGTCCCCTGCGTCCGGGGCGGCCGGGATCCGCCCGGCGGGCTCGAGGTCGGCGATCTGGGCCGGCTGCGGGCTCGACGTCGGAGTGGTCGTCTTCGATTCGGGCGCGAGGGTTGTCGTCATCGGACCCTCCTTCCTGTGGTGTGGCTTCACGTTGGTTACCGCACCGACGCCGCATGTTCCGGACATGGAACGAGCCGCGGACCCGGTACGGATTGGTCTGCGGCTCGTGCTCCGGAGGGCGGTGATGCGCCCATGAATCACTTGAGCCGCGGACCCGGTGGGCCCACGGCTCGGTGGTCGCTGCTGGGGCTCAAGCCCCGCGTCCTACCTGCTGGTGGGCACACCTCTCCCGCTGACAGCGCCGAAGATGGGCGCGGTCGTCGGCCGGTAGAGGATTGCGTTCTTCACCATCTGGCTCCCGCCTCCGGTAGTAGGACGGGCGAGCGACCTGCTCGACCGCCGCGGAGTCTACGGCGTTGGCCGGGGGGTAGTCAAGACCTGATCTCGCGGCGCTCGTGGCGATCGCGCCATCGCTGTCCGGGGCCGCCTCGGGACCTCTCTCCCGCCTTTCGCCGCCAGCCACCACCGCCTTTCGCCACCAAACGCTGGAGCGCGTCGTATCCAGCGACGTTGCCACGCATCTCCCGCTCCGGGACCGTCAAGCCGCGAGGTCGCGCACGGCCCGGCCGCGCGCCCCTCGAAGGGTGGCCACCTACCGATGACCTGCGTCGTTGCAAGATAGAAGATCGCCGATGACGCGCCCGATCGTTGCCTGGCGATGTTCTGGGTGGGGATGGCGGCTTGTACGCACGAGGTCGGTATCCGGCCAGCTCGGGCGAACGCAGCGGGCGAGTACGCACGGCATCGTTCGGTGGCCAGGTTGTCCGCCGGCGCAGCCGAGGGTAGCGCGCGCCACCAGCGGCATTCCCGCGTGGAACTCGGCGATCGATCACCGCGTCCACACACCTGAATCAGATGCCCGAGGATTGACGTCATGCGCCGGAGCCCCGTGCCCCTGCTCGCCGCCATCGCGCTGCTGCTCGCTGCGTGCAGCGTCGGCCCGGGCGCGCCCAATGCCACGGCGACCTCGTCACCCGACCCGGCCGCCTCGACCTACTGGCTGCGCATGACGACCACGCAGGCGATCGCACCGCTCGAGCTGTTCGGTCGCATGCCGGTCCTGGCGATCACCGGCGACGCTGTCGCGGTGACGCCCGGCCCCGTGGCCGAGATCTACCCGGGACCCCTGGTGCCGCCGTTGATCGGGCGCCGCGTGACCGAAGCCGGGCGAGCCAGGATCGTCGAAGCCGCGCGTGACGCCGGGCTGCTCGACTGGCGGTCGGACTTCACGGGCGACGCGCTGATCGCAGGCGGCGAGACCGGCCGGATCGAGCTCACGGTCGACGGTCGCCGGGTGTCGATCACGGGCGACCCATCCGCGCACATCGAGTGCATCACGACGCCCTGCGTCCCCGCGTCGGGCACACCGGCGGCGTTCGGCGACCTGTGGCGCCAGCTGACGGACCTCGGGCAGCTGGCTCCGCGCGGAGCTCGGTCCCGAAGTCGCGTTCGTCCCGCCCGCCTATGCGCTCCTGGTCCGCCCCGCGCCGGAGGGGATGCCGGACCTGCCGCAGGCCCCTGCCGTCTGGCCGCTCGAGATACCGCTCGCCACGTTCGGCATGCCGGTCGCCAACGGGACCGCTCGCTGCGGAACGGTCGGTGGCGCGGAGGCCTGGACGCTTCGCCCGGTACTCGAGGCCGCCAACACCCTGACGCCGTGGATCCAGCGCGCGGACAGCGTCGAGCAGCTCGGCATCACCGTTCGACCGCTCGTCCCCGGCGAGGATGCATGTGTCGAGGTCTTCCGTCCCGGCCCCTGACCGGCAGGTAGCCGCTACGGCTTGGGGCTGCTCGGATAGACGCCGAGGATCGTCCCCGTCGCATCGTCAATCACGATGTTGCCGCTTGGATAGGGGTCGCCCGCGCTGCTCCACGGCAGGTCGTGGAGGTTGAGGAAGTCCCCGGTGACCGACGCCACCCAGACGACGCGTTTCGGATCCGCCGAGACCGTCTGAGCCGGGACGCCAGGTTCGAGCGACGCGGCCGCGGCTGCGCGAACGGCCGATACGGACCGCACGATCGGGTCGACGTGGATCCCGGGTGCGGCAAGGTCGCGCGTCTGCTGGTCGAGGTAGTGGCGGGCGATCGCGGCGGCCCGGGCCGCCGAAATCGTGGGCGTGAGGCCGTCAGCGATGCTCACGGTGTAGCCGCTGTTGGCCGGGGGCAGTTCCGACCCGCGCGTCACCGCAACTGCGACAAGCACTCCGGCGGTGAGGAGGGCGAAGGCCACCAGGACCGCGATCACCCCGCTCCGGCGGTTCCATCGAACGCTCACGCCTGCCATGCCCCCACCTCGTCGTTTCGTCATCCGGATGCGTGAGACGGGTCCCATTGTGGCGTCAGCCGAGTTCCATCGGCCCTCGGACACTGCGCCGGACCACGACGCGCGGCCGGCCGCCGCCAGCCTTCGACGTCGTCGGCGATTTGATGGAGAAACCCGCCCGCTCGAACATCGACGTCGTGCCCATGTATGCGGACGCCGGCGAGACGCGACCCTCGCCCGGGTCGACCGGGTACCCCTCGATCATCGATGCGCCGTGCTCCCGTGCATACTCGACGGCCGCGTCGAGCAGGGCGCGCGCCACTCCGGTCCGCCGCGCCGACCGCGCGATCACGAAGCAGTTCACGACCCACACCCCGTCCCCGGGGAGCTGCGGGAGCGTTCGGGAGCGCGCCAGGCGCTCGAAATCCGCGCGCGGTCCGAGGCCGACCCAGCCGACCGCCCGGTCACCATCCATCGCGACCAGTCCGGGTGCGGGGTCCAGGTCGATGAGCGCGCGCAGCCGGCCCCGGTTCTCGTCGACCGTGGCGTTCGACCAGTTCGATCCCGGCCGCCGCCACCACTGGCACCAGCACCACCGGCCATCCCCGGGGGCGGAGAACAGCTCGACGATCGCGGGCCAGGCGGCCGGCGACGCGGGGAGGATCTCCATGTCGGCATTGTGCCGCGTCGCGGTGCCGGGGCGCGAACGACGACAGCAGTCGTACGGCGACGCGGGACGGGCACGCTTGCCGCGGAGCGTACGGTGGACCTCTGGGCAAGGGGGGACGAAGCAGGCGGGAGGGCAAGCGTGAGTGGCCAGCACCCGGCATCCGACGAGACGCACCTGGCTGACCGGCAGAAGGCGATCGCCCGCAGGTGGTACGAGGACGTGATCATCGATCGCACCCTCGACGCGATCGACCAGATCTACCCCTCCGACCGATGACCGAGGGCAGCCATATCAGCTGGATCGAGGACGGCAGGGTCGCCGAGGACTGGGAGGTCTCCCACCACTCCGGCATCGGGGACGAGCCCGCCGCTGACGACAATCGCACTTGACGCAGCAGCGACGATTCTCCGATCCCGCCAGGCGATCCGGGCATCAAGCGTTCAACCCGACCGGACACAAGGAGCGTCCCAAGCCATGGCCCACGAAGCCCTTCCTCCGAGCGCCCAGGGCCACGCCAGCGCGCCCGCACCCGGCGAGCGCGCACCCGACCCGCGCGAGGCGCAGTTCCTGGCGACCGAGCACTGGAGCCTGCTGGCGACCCGGTCGCTGAGCTGGAGCGAGGCGTTCAGCCGGACCGGGATGTTCCTCTCGACCCTGTCCGCTGCCACGGTGGCGCTGGCGCTGGTGGGGCCGGCGACGTCGTTCGGCGAGGAGTTCGCGATCTTCGCGCTGGTGATCCTGTCGATCACGCTGTTCCTCGGCGTCGCGACGTTCGCTCGCCTGACCCAGGTCAACAACGAGGACCTGTACTGGGTGGCCGGCATGAACCGCCTGCGCGGGGCATACGTGCGTCTCGTACCCGGGATCGAGAACGACTTCTTCGCCGGCTGGACTCTCGATCCGCGGGGCATCTCGCGGACGTTCGCCGCCGTCGACGTCAGCGCCCCGTCGCCGCTGCACCTGCTGGTCACGACCCCCGCCGTGGTGGGCATCATCTCGGCCGCGATCGCCGGGGTGATCGCCGGTCTGGCCGCGATCCGGGTCTCCGCGGGCATGGGTTCGGCGATCGGCCTGGGCCTGATCGTGTTCGTCGCCGGGATCGCCCTGTTCATCGGTTTCTCGATCCGCGAGGGCCGCCGGTTTATCCGCCGGATCGACGCGCTCGTCGCCGACCAGGAGGCGATCGATCAATCAGGCTGGTCGCCGGCGCGACTGACCGGCGCGCCCGGGATCGTCAATGGGATGAACCGCCGGCAGGCGACCAGCTGCCCGGACGGCCCGAACGGCGACCACCCGTGACTCGTATCCTTGTGCCAGATCCGCATCGCGTCGCCCGGCGCGCCGATCAGTGAGGGAGATCGCATGCTGCGTCGCGTTCTCGTCGTCTGCATCCTCGCGCTTGGGCTGACGGGCTGTGGCGGGTCGTCTCCGACCGATGCGCCGGCCAGCACTCCGCCGAGCGCGGAACCGACGCTGACGCCGACCCTGGCGCCCAGCGAGGGGTCATCGACCTCCGATGTCGCCGGGAGCGCAGACGGCGGCGTGCGACGCGATCGGTGTGCGCAAGAGTCCGTCAACCGACGGCATCCTTGTTGCTCGCGTCTACAAGGGCGCGACGGTTCACGTGGTCGGGGTCGTGACCGGAGACCCGTACACCGTTGGTGCATGCGGCTCGAGCGGGGATACCTGGCTCAAGATCGACGAGATCAACGGCAAGACGATTGACTCGCTGTACGGGATCGAGCTCGGGTATACGGCCGCCGGCCTGTACCAGTAGCCCGGGCCTGATCGTGCAGCGGGCGGCGAGTCGCGCTCCCGCGCGTTCGATCGCCGCGCTCGTGCGCGACGGCGTCCTGGACGCGGAGCTCGCCGCCCTGCTGTGGCTCCTGCTCGACGCCGGGATGCCGATCGTCGTGCTCGGTGCGCGCGGCTCGGGGAGGAGCACCCTCGTCGCAGCACTGCTCGACCTCCTGCCGGCGGGCTCGCACACGAGGCGCCTGGCCGGTGCCGAGGAGGAGTTCGACTGGCTGCCCGAGGCCTCGGAGCTGGGCTGGAGGCGCGAGACGGGTGGCGACCCCGGGAACCGGCAGGCGCTCACAACGGCCCGGGCGGGGAATACGGTCCTGGTCGTGGCAGGCCTTGGCGACGGCCCGCCGGACGGGACACCCGGATCGCAGGCGAGGATCGTGATCCGCGCGCTGTCGCTGGGCTACGGGATGTTGGCGACGATGACGGGGGACGGGCTCGAGGACGTGTTCGCGAGACTGCATGCTCCGGAAGTCGGCGCCGATGACGATGAGCTGTCCCGGCTGGGTCTCGTGCTGGTGATGAAGCGCGTGCCGGGTGCCGACGCCGCCTCCGGCGGCCACGGCGCGGGCGCACGTGGTCCGGGCGAGGCCGAACGTGTGCACCGGGTCGTCGCCGTCCACTGCGTCCGGCCGGTCGTCCGCGATGCGCACGGGCACGTTCAGCGCCTGCCGCCGTCGGTCCTCGCCGCCAGGGAGATCGAGACCGACCGGCTCGAGCACTTCGCATGGGGGATCGTCGGCGAGCTCTCCGGGCGGGCCGGCCTGCGCCCCACGGAGTTCGAGCGCGAGCAGGCGCGCCGGGCGAGCTACCTCGGCGACCTTGCGGCCGCCGGGCTCATCGACCCGGTCGAGGTTCGGGCGGCAATCGCACGCTATCGGGAAGCAGCGGACCGGCCCGACTGAGAACGCGCGCCGTGCGGCGCAACGGCCCACGCTGGACCTGGCACCTGTCGTAGAGTTCCGGCGGGGTGCGTCCCACTCGACCCAGACCGTTGCCTGGTCGTGGGCCACCATGCAAGGGAGGCGTTCGTGCTTCAGCTGTTCCTCGTGCTGCATGTGCTCGGTGCGATCGCGGTCTTCGGACCGACGTTCGCGTTCCCGTTGATCGGTGGCGAGGCGGCCAAGGCGCCGCAGCACGGCCACTTCGCCGCCGTGGTGACCGATGCCATCGAGCGCAAGATGGTGATCCCGGGCGCGATCGTCCAGGGGATCACGGGACTGGCACTCATCTTCATCATCGGGCTCGACATCACGAGCTCGGCGTGGCGCTGGCTGATCCTGGCAATCGTGCTGTACGTGATCGCTGTCGCGTACGCCGTCGCGGTCCAGGCGCCGGCGGCAGCGAAGATGGTCGAGATCACCGCGGGCGGCCCGCCCACCGGGGCACCTCCCGCCGGCGCCCCCGCGGGACCGCCGCCGGAGATCGCCGCGCTGGGCAAGAAGCTCCAGCGGGGCGGCATGTTCCTCTCGGTGCTGATCGTGGCGATCGTGATCCTGATGGTGACCAAGCCCGTCGGCTGATCCGATCGGCAGGGCGCGCGGGGCCAGGCGGCCCCCGGCGCCGGGCGTGAGTCCCGAGCCGGCGCGACCGTTGCGCCCTGTGCGACAACAGTCCGGCCGGGCATTGTCGGCCGGTCGTCACTGTCCGGCCGGGCGTTCGCGTCCGCCGGCGCCCGACCGCGGCTACCATCTGTGGCGACGCCAACAGGAGACCATGTCAGATGCCCCACGTCGCCACGTCGATCGCCGACCTCGTCGCCACGCTCGCCGGGATTGCCCATGTCGATGGCGATCGACTCGTCATCGACGATGAGCGCAGGTTCCGCTCCGAGTCCGCCGCGGACCTCGCATGGACGGCGGCGTTCACCGCGGATGACGCCACCGCGGAGGCCGTGCGCTGGATCGTGTGGGAGGCGAGCCAGGCGCTGGGTGCCCGGTCGGCCAGCATCGAGGACCTCTATCGCGCCCGCGGCCGGGGCGAGATCTCCGGGTTCACGGTTCCCGCGATCAACATCCGCGCCCAGACCTTCGACATGGCCCGGACGTTCTACACGACCGCGACACGCGCCGACGTCGGCACGGTGATCTTCGAGCTCGCCCGGAGCGAGCAGACGTACACCTGGCAGCGCCCGATGGACTACGCCACCTCGATCCTCGCGGGGGCGATCGCGGCGGGCTGGTCTCACCCGGTCTTCATCCAGGGCGATCACTACCAGTTCAACGCCAAGAAGTACGCCGCGGATCCCGAGGCGATGACCGAGGAGATCCGGCGCGCCTGCCGGCTCGCGATCGACGCCGGATACCGCAACATCGACATCGACAGCTCGACGCTCGTCGACCTCTCGCGGCCCAATCTGGACGAGGAGCAGCGCGAGAACTACACCCGTGCGGCCGAGCTGACCGCGCTGATCCGCGGCCTCCAGGTCGACGGCGTCACGGTCAGCGTGGGCGGCGAGATCGGCGAGGTCGGCAAGCAGAACTCGACGCCCGACGAGCTGCGCGCGTACCTCGACGGCTACACCCGTGTGCTCGAGGCGCGCGCGCCGGGGGCGAAGGGCCTGTCCAAGGTCAGCGTCCAGACGGGGACATCGCACGGTGGCGTACCCCTTCCCGGCGGCGGCGTGGCCGAGGTCAAGCTCGACTTCGAGGTGCTGCGCACGCTGGGCGAGATCGCGCGCACGTACGGGCTCGCCGGAGCGGTCCAGCACGGGGCGTCGACGCTGCCCGACGAGCTGTTCCACCATTTCCCAGCGGTCGAGACCGCCGAGATCCACCTCGCCACCGGGTTCCAGAACGCGCTGTACGACCACCCGGCGTTCCCGGCCGAGCTGACGGCCGAGCTCGAGGCCTGGTGCCGGGAGAACGCGGCCGACGAGCGCAAGGCCGGCCAGACCGACGAGCAGTTCCTGTACACGACGAGGAAGAAGACGATCGGGCCGTTCAAGCGCCAGCTGTGGGAGCTCGAGACGCGGGAACAGATCCTCGCCGACCAGAGCACCAAGGTCGCCTACCTGTTCTCGGCGCTGGGCGTCAACGGGTCGATGGAGATGCTGGAGCGCTACATCCACCCGGTCCCGGTGACCCGTCCCATCCCGGCGGCCCTGCGCGACGCCGTCGGCAGCTGATCTGGAGAGCGGCCCGGGCGGGGCGCCGTCGGACCCGGACCGGCCGCCTCTCCCGATCAGCGTCCGTCTCGAGTTTGCCGGCGACGAGCCGGCGATCCGGAGCGTCGAGGCGGCGGCGTTCCCAGGTCCGGAGGAGGCCGACATCGTCGACCGGATCCGTCGCGAGGCGCGGGCCGGCTGGCAGTCGCTGGTGGCGGTCGACCCGGGCGGCCGGATCGTGGGCCACCTGCTGATGTCTCCGTGTCCGGTGATCGGGCAGGACGGCGTGCAGGTCGCCGAGGTCCTCGCCATCGGGCCCGTGGCCGTCCTGCCCGAGAATCAGCACCGCGGCGTCGGCTCGGCGCTGATGTCCGCTGCCACGGGTCTGGCGATCGCCCGCGCAGTCCCGGCGGTGGTCCTCCTCGGGCACCCCGCGTACTACGTCCGGTTCGGGTTCTCGCCGGCGCGCCGGCTGGGGCTCGAGCCGCCGGCCCCGGCGTGGCCCGACGAGGCGTGGCTGGCTCGGCTGTTGCCGGCATGGACCGACGCGAGCACCGGCACGGTCCGTTATCCCGAGGCGTTCGAGCCGCTCGCCTGACGCGAGGCCCCTGTCCGGCCCCGAGGATCGCCGGACGGTACGCTTCGTGAGTGGAACCGCCCGACATGCCCGATGGACTCGATGGACCCGAGACGCCCGAGGCGTCCGGGGCGCCTGCTCCTTCGGATTCCGAGGTGCCGGCTTTAACGTCCGCGCCTGCCAACCCCGGGCCCCGGCGCATCTCCCCGGTGGTCCAGCTCGTGGCGGCGATCGCCGTCGCCGGGCTCGGCGCAGTGATCGTCCTGGGTGGCCTGCTCAACCTCGCGACACCGGGTTCAACGCATGCGCCGTCGGGATCCGCCACCAGGCGCGCGACCGCGACCGGGACCGCGTCGACTGCGCCGACCACCGGCCCAACGATCCCGACCGGCGATCCGGTGCTGGTCGGGGCGGGGGACATCGCCCGCTGCGACGGCACCGACGACGAGGCCACGGCCGCCCTGATCGAGCAGATCCCGGGGTACGTGTTCACGCTCGGCGACAACGCGTACGACTCCGGATCGGCCGCCCAGCTGGAGGAGTGCTACGGCCCGTCCTGGGGCAGGCTCCTTGGCCGGACGCGCTTCGTGGTCGCCGGCAACCATGACTACCTGACCGATGGCGGGGCGCCGTTCCGCGCGTACTTCGGGCAGGCCGGCCTCTCGCGACGGGAGGACGTGGTTCTCGGAGGACCTCGGGACGTGGCATGTCATCGTCCTCGACGCGAACTGCGAGGTCCTCGATGGAGGTTGTGGCGACGGCTCGGCGCAGCTCGAGTGGCTTCGCGCGGATCTCGCGGCCAGCACCGCCCGGTGCACGCTCGCGCTGTGGCACCAGCCCCGGTTCAGCAGCGGCTACCACGGCGGCGACCCGGCCGTCGCGCCGTTGTGGGACACGTTGTACGCGGCGGGCGCGGACCTGGTCCTCAACGGCCACGAGCACGACTACGAGCGATTCGGTCCGCAGGATCCGGGCGGGAACGCGGACCCGGCGCACGGGCTGACCGAGATCGTGGTGGGGACCGGCGGGGCGGCGCTGCGCTCGTTCGGACCCGCGATCGCGAACGACGTCGTCCGATCCAGCGTCGCGCACGGCGTCCTGGTGCTGACGCTCAAGCCGTCGGGCTGGGACTTCCGGTTCGTGTCGACCGATGGCTCGTTCAGCGACCAGGGGAGCGGTACGTGCCACTGATCACGCCGGCGCCGGCGGCCGCCGCGCCGCAGCCATGTGCGGGCCGGACGCGGGCGCTCGGCGCGTTTGCCGGCTGCGCGGCATCATCGACGCGATGACCGAATCGCCCTTCGGGCCCGGCTGGTCCGCATCGCTCGCCCGAGCGCCCGAGAGCCAGCTCCGCGACTGGCTCGCGTTCGCGCTCGAGGCGTGCGACTTCGCCGATTCGATCGCGCTGGCGCACTTCCGCCGCGACCTGGATATCGAGCGCAAGCCCGATCGGACGTTCGTCACTGTCGCCGACCAGACGATCGAGCGCGAGATCCGGACCCGCATCCAGGCCCGCTGGCCGGGCGACGGCCTGGTGGGCGAGGAGTACGGCACCGAGATCGGTGACGCCGCCACCCGCTGGTATATCGACCCGATCGACGGAACGCACAACTTCATCCGCGGTGTGCCACTTTTCGGGACCTTGCTCGCGGTCGAGCACGAGGGCGAGCTCCAGGTCGGCGTCATCTCCGCGCCGGCGATGCGTGAGCGCTGGTACGCCTATCGTGGCGGCGGGGCCTGGAACCGCGGTCTCGATGGGGAGCGGCAGCTCCACGTCTCGCGCGTGAACCGGCTCGAGGACGCCCAGATCGTCTACGGAAGCCGGCGTGACACCATGGCGTCGGGACTGATGCCGGGGTTCGACGCGCTGATCAACGCCGCGTGGCGCGAACGGGGGTTCGGCGACTTCTGGGCCTATGCCCTCGTGGCAGAAGGTGCCGCCGAGGCGATGCTCGAGACCGGGATCCACAGCTGGGACATCGCCGCACCGATGGTGCTGATCGAGGAGGCCGGCGGCCGCGTCACCGACGTCAACGGCGACCGACGTGTGGACGCGCCGTCGTTCGTGGGCTCGAACGGGCACCTGCACGAGGTGGTGCTCCGGCGGGTCCGAGCCGGATAGGGCGCGCGCCACCGCGCGCACCGGACGTCAGGCGGGCGCCCGCCAGGTCGCGAACGTCCAGCACACGGCGACGACCGCGGCGGCGACCAGGATGCCGAGCAGGAGCTGCTCGCTGGCAAATCCCCAGCCAACCCCGGCGATGGCTCCGACGACGCCCACGACGCCGAAGAACGCGATCCGCATCCCTCGCGTTCCCGGCGGCGAGGTCCGGTGGTCAACACCGCGGTCGCCCATCCCGGCGACCGCCCAGTCGTCGTCGCTCGGTTCCCAGGCGCGCGTCCGCGCGCTCGGGGGCGGTGACGGCCGGGCTGCGGGGTGGCGCTCGCCCCTCGCCGCGTGCCGCGAATCGACCAGCGGCTCGAACCCCAGCAGCCGTCGACCGGGTTCGGCGAGCTCATCCGCGATCCCCTGGTCGAGGGCGTCCTCCATCACGGCGACCGAGACGGTGTCCTCGAGGGCCTGGAGCAACGCGACCGTGTCTCCGGGCCGGGCGTTGATGCGTGACCGGAACCCGTACGTGCCGGCAGGCCACTCGCTCGCGATCCTGACCACGACGCCGTTGCGAACGGCCGCGCGTGCCTCCTCGACCAGGGGCATCCGGCCCCGCTCTGCAGCTCGCGCCTCGAGCCCCGCGAGCAGGGCGTCGTGCCGGTCGTCGTCAGGTCGCGTGATTGCGATGCCGGCGAGGTCCGCGCCACTCAGCCGGTCGATCGCCTCGAACACGGCCTCGACGCGTCTCCGGGCCGCGTGCTCACCGGGGATCGAGAGGACATTCGGCTGGATCGGGCCGCCGCCGCTCACGGCTCGTCCCCCCGACCATCTCGGGTCCGGGTGAATGTGCCTCGACTCGAACCTCCAGACTCGACGATGTCCACCCCGGCATCGTGGGCGCCTGACGAGGTGCGCGTCCAGTGCGCAGGTCGGGAAACCGGGTGCCCTGCGTCCCGATTCTGTCTCCCGGGGCGACGATCGTTCTGCCCGCACCGCGTGCCGATTGCGTCGCCTGCCCGCGGCCACCGCCTACGCCGTGATCGCCTCATGTGCACTCTCTGGGGAAGCCCTTTCGCACGCAACCAGGCGGACGTTGCCCGACCCTGTTGCGGGGTCCCTTGATCGTGCGATGTGCACGTGGGCACCCTCGGCCCGCGGCCGGACTCGCGTCTGGTCGACGCGCGTCGCCCGCATTCAGTCCTTGACGCTCGATTGCACATCGGTTGATCACGCTCGGGGACTGCGCGGGTCACGCTGGCAGCGACGACGCCCGCGGGACGACCTTGTCCTGGGAACCCGGCTCTTGCGGCCCGCGAAGGGCGCCGACCCTTCGTGTCGGCGAGGCCCAGGTCGGCGGGGCCAAGGTCGGCGAGGCCGGGTCGGCGGGCCCAGGTCGGCGGGACCAAGGTCGCGGGGCCTGGTCGCCGCGGCCTCAGGCTGCCGCGGCGTCCAGCGCTTCGGCGAAGATCCGCAGCGCGGTCTCGACCTCGGCCTCGGTCGTCACCAGGGGCGGGATGATCCGGATCACGTTGACGTAGGTCCCGGCGGTCAGCACCAGCAGCTTCCGGTCGAAGCAGGCCTGCTGGATGCGCCTGGTCAGCGCCGGATCCGGAACCCGTCCATCACCTTCCCCGGGTATGACGAGCTCGATGGCGACCATCAGTCCCAGCCCGCGCACGTCGCCCACGGACGCACGGCCGGCGGTGATCCGGCGGAGGCCGTCGAGGAGCTGGGTGCCGCGGGCCCTTGCGCTTGCCACCAGCCCTTCGTCCTCGATGACGTCGAGCGTCGCCATCGCTGCCGCACAGGCCACGACGTTCCCGCCATAGGTCCCGCCGTGCGAGCCAGGCGGCAACCGGTCCAGGATCTCGCGATTGGCGATGATCCCCGACAGCGGCAGCCCGGACGCGATGCCCTTGGCCATGACCAGGATGTCCGGCTCCACGTCCCAGTGCCGGACGGCGAACAGCTCGCCGGTTCGCCCGAAGCCCGTCTGGACCTCGTCGACGATGAGCAGGATCCCGTTGGCCGAGGTGATCTCGCGCAGCCGGGGCAGGAACCCCGGTGGCGGGACGATGTAGCCGCCCTCGCCGATCACCGGCTCGACGATGATCGCCGCCACCTTGTCCGGATAGACCAGCTGGTGGAACAGGAGGTCCAGCTGTGCCTCCCAGTCGCAGGTGCAGGCTGCCGGATCGTGCGCGCCGCCGGCCGCGCGATAGCAGTACGGGTAGGCCGTGTGGTAGACGGAGCCGGGCAGCGGCTCGAACGCCCCGCGGTACACGTCCTTGGCCGCGGTCAGCGCCATCGTCTGTGCGGTGCGCCCGTGAAAGCCGTAGCGGAACGCGATGATCGCCGGGCGGCCGGTGGCAACCCGTGCCAGCTTGACCGCGGCCTCGACGGCCTCGGCGCCCGAGTTGGACAGGAACGCGCCCCACGGGCCGCCGGGCAGGAGCCGGGAAAGCCGCTCGTACAGCCGCAGTCCCGGCTCGTGGTACACGATGTTCTGCTGCCCGTGGAGCAGCTTCGCCGCCTGCGCCTGGACGGCGGCGACGACCCGAGGGTGCGCATGACCCGTGTTGGTGACGCCGATCCCCGAGGTGTAGTCGAGGTACCGCTCCCGCTGGGGCGTGATCAGCCAGCTGCCCTCGCCGCGGTCGACGACCAGGTTGGTGATCCGGCTCCACACCAGCGGCACGACCGAACGGTCGGGGAGGGGAGCCGGCGCGCCGGCGCCGGGGACAGCGGGGACGGTGTCGACCATTGTGGCCTCCGTATGCCTAGCGGATCCGGACCGCGCGTCCCGAGCGGAGCGAGGTGGCTGCCACCAGCCCCACCGCACCCAGGAACACAATCGATCCGACCACGTTGATCTGGACGGGCAGCGCGTTGCGCTGGATCGAGTACACCCAGATCGGGAAGGTGTTGGTCGTGCCCGACACGAAGTTGGTGATCACGAAGTCGTCGATCGACAGGCTGAACGCCAGCAGCCCGGCGGCCATGATCCCCGGGAAGATCAACGGGAAGGTCACCTTCCAGAACGTGGTCAGCTCGTTCGCGCCGAGGTCCATCGCGGCTTCCTCGAGCCGGCGGTCAAAGCCGGCGACGCGCGCCTTCACGGTCACCACCACGTAGCTGATGTTGAACATGATGTGGGCGATGACGATGGTCGTGAACCCGGTCGGGTAGAGCAGCGGCACGCTGCCCGCCACCGGCGGCAGCGCCGTGGCCACGAACAGCGTCAGCAGGCTCGCCCCCATCACGATCTCCGGGGTGGCCATGGGCAGGAAGATGACGCCGTTGAGGATGCCGCGACCGCGGAAGTCGTAGCGCGTCAGCGCCAGCCCGATCAGGGTCCCGAGGATGGTCGCCACAATCGTGGACAGCACCGCGACCGTGAGGCTGATCCGGACCGAATCCGGGAGCCCGGGCCAGTCGAGCGGGTGGAGCCAGCCGTCCAGCGAGAACTCGTTCCAGATGTAGTTGAACTTACCGGCCGGCTTGTTGAACGAGAACACGATCATGACCGCGATCGGGATCAGCAGGTAGCCGATCGCGAGGGCCGTGAACAGCGGCAGCAGGTACTGGTCGATGCGCCGCCAGAAGGGCTGCGGCGGGCGGCCCGCGTGGATGTCCGGGGTGGCGCCGGCGGTCGTCATCAGCCGGTCAGCTGCTCGGTGCCCAGCACGCGCGCGTAGATCGCGACCGCCGCGAGGATCGCGGCCATCAGGATGAACGACAGCGCGGAGCCGACCGGGTAGTCGTTCTGGAGCAGCAGCCGGTTCTGGATGACGTTGCCGATCATCCGCGTCTGCGGGGTGCCCAGCAGCTCCGCGTTGATGTAGTCACCCATCGCCGGGATGAACGTCAGCAGCGAACCCGCGAACACGCCGGGCAGCGCGAGCGGCAGCGTGACGCGGCGGAACGCCGCCCACCGGCCGGCGTACAGGTCCGAGGCGGCCTCGATCAGCCGCGGATCGATCTTCTCGAGCGCCACGTACAGCGGCAGGATCATGAACGGCAGGAAGTTGTAGGTCAGTCCCGCCACCTGGGCGACGGGGGTGCTGGTCAGGCTGAACGTCCCGGGCAGAATCCCCAGGGTGTGCTTGAGCGGTCCGAGCAGCGGTCCCTCGTCGCCCAGCAGGATCTTCCAGCTGATCGTCCGGATCAGGAAGCTGGTGAAGAACGGCGCGATGACCAGGAACAGGACCAGGTTCTTGTAGCGGCCCCCGCGGATCGCGATGGTGTACGCGACCGGGAAGCCGATCATGAATGTGAAGATCGTGGCCAGGCCACCGTAGGTGATCGAGTTGAGGAACTGCGGCCCGAACCTGGTGAGCGCCGTGACGTAGGCGTCGGGTGCCATCGTCATCGTGAAGCCCGTCTCGAGCGACCCCTCCGAGATCGAGTAGGTGAACATCTGGAGGACGGGCAGCACGTAGAAGATGAGCAGCCACAGCATCCCCGGCGCCAGCAGCAGCCAGGGCACCGCCCGGTTGAACCGGCGGCGGATGCCGAGGCCGGGGGGACGCGCCGGGACTGTTGCTGCGGTCATGGCGTGATCGCCTCGGGAGAGCTGGACGGACTAGACGCCCGACAGGTCCGCGTACAGGTCGTTGAGCTTGGCCTCCTGCTCGTCGCTCAGCGCCTGGAAGTTCTTCTGCTTGGCGACGATCTCGGGGGTCGGGAACAGCAGCGGGTTGGTCGCCGCGTCCGGGTCGACCGACTTGATGGCCTCATCCGCACCCTTCACCGGCGAGATGTAGTAGACGTACTCGGCGATCTGGGCCGCGATCTGGGGGTCATACACGTAGTTCATCATCAGCTCGGCCGTGTACTTGTTGGCCGCGCCCTTGGGGATCAGCATGTTGTCGGTCCAGATGAGGCAGCCCTCGTCCGGCACGATGAACATGTCGTTCTCGCCGCCCGACGACGCAAGGTCGCCGGACCACACGAACGCGGCCCACACCTTCTTCTGCGCGAAGTCCTGCAGGTACTCGTTGCCCGTGAACCGGAGCCCCTGGTCCACGAGGGGCTTCATATCGTCATGGACCTTCTGCAGGTCGTCCAGGGTGACCGTCGCCGGATCGGCCTCGATGCCCAGCTTGAGCAGGCCCAGACCGAACGTGTCGCGCGCCTCGGACAGGAACGTGAGCTTGTTGGCCGGGATGTTCCACAGGTCCGCGATCTTGGTGGGCTCGGCGATGTTGTTCTCGGCCAGCGTCTTCGAGTTGTAGCCCACGCCGGTCATCCCCGACTGCCACGGGTAGTGGTAGTCGTTGCCCGGATCCCACGGCAGGTTCTTGAGCGCGTCGCGGATGTTCGCGACGCAGTTGGGCACGTTGTCCTGGTCGATCTTCTCGGCCCAGCCGTTGGTCACGACCTTGGACGCCATCCAGTCGGTGATCACGATCAGGTCCCAGCCGGTCGGCAGGCCGGCGATGAGCGCGGGCTTGATCGTCTCCACGAACGCGTTGTTGTCGGAGATCTTCTCTTGGTAGTCGACATCGACGCTGTACTTGGTCTTGAAGGCCTCGAGCGAGGGGGACGAGCCCGCCGCGTACTCACCGGCATCGCCTGCGGCGCCCGCGAGATCGATGTAGGCGGGCCAGTTGGCGAACATCAGCGGACCGGTCACCGTCTTGGGCGTCGCGGGTGCGGCGCTGTCGGCGGCTGCCGATTCGCCCGGCGCGGAAGACGCGGAGCCCTGGCTCGGCGCCTGGCTCGCCGTGGTGCCGGTGCACGCCGCGATGAACGCGGAGACGCCGGCGAGCGCGGTCCCCTTGAGGACCGTACGGCGGGACACAACAGTCGCGAGCCGCTCGATTGCCACGTGGTGCTCCTCCATCATTCGACCGCGGCCGGCACGGCCCCGGACGTTGTGTCGACGACGAACGTGTGATCCGGGGACCAGGTGAGGAACACCTCGTCGCCCGTCGCCCACAATTCGCTCCTGGTGGTGCGCATGACGTTCTGCTCGTACACCGTGACGCGGGCACCACCCCGCGTCTCGATCAGGTACTGGGTGCTGACTCCCAGGTACGACGCATCCTTCACGACGCCCGCGAGGCGGTTGCCCTCGCTGGACGGCTGTTCGTCCGCACGGTGGATGCGGATCTTCTCCGGCCGGACGCCCACATCGACCGTGTCCCTCGAACCCAGCAGCGCGGCGGGTACGCGGACCCGCGTGTCATCCGCAAGGCGGATCAGCCCGTAGCCGTCGGCGGTCCCGTCGACCGAGCCCGGGAGCAGGTTGCTGACCCCGAGGAAGCCGGCCACGAACCGCGTGTCGGGGTGCTCGTACAGCGTCTCCGGATCGCCCAGCTGCTCGTACCGGCCCTTGTTCATCACGGCGATCCGATCCGACATCGTCATCGCCTCTTCCTGGTCGTGCGTCACGTAGATGAACGTGATCCCGACCTCGCGCTGGATCCGCTTGAGCTCGACCTGCATCTGCTTCCGAAGCTTGAGATCGAGGGCGCCCAGGGGCTCGTCGAGGAGGAGCACGGCGGGCCGGTTGATCAGCGCGCGCGCGAGCGCGACCCGCTGCGCCTGTCCGCCGGAGATCTGGTTGGGCTTGCGGCGTTCGAAGCCCGGCAGCTCGACCAGTCGGAGCATGTCGGTCACGCGCGACGTGATCTCGTCCTTCTTCACCCCGGACCGGCGCAGCCCGAAGGCGACGTTCTCGAAGATCGACAGGTGGGGGAACAGGCCGTAGTTCTGGAACACCGTGTTGACGTGCCGCTTGTACGGGGGAAGCCAGGTCACGTCCTCGCCCTGGAGCTCGATGCGGCCGGACGTCGGCTGCTCGAACCCGCCGATCATTCGCAGGGTTGTCGTCTTGCCGCAGCCGGATGGCCCGAGGAGGCTGAAGAACTCGCCGTCGACGACCTCGAGGTCGATGTGGTCGACCGCGTAGAGGTCGCCGAACATCTTCGACACCTGGATCAGGCGGACGTCGACGTCGTGCACGGGTAGGGCGCTGCTCCTGCAGTAGGACGGTCGGGGTGGACCGACCGGATGGGACAGCTCCGGTTCGAGCGCAAGCGCGCCATCGGCGCCCCGTCGGCGTGGTGACGATAGGTCCGCCGCGGCCGGGGTGTCAAGACGACCAGATCGCACGCCCTGCCCGCGGCGGCTGCGAATCTCGCATCGACAGCCGCGAGGCGGGCAATGGAATCGCACGAATCAACGCGGTGGGCTGCGGTCGCGGTTCGCCCCTGGCGTGGTCCGGCTGCGCCGGTCTCCGCGCTCCGTGCGGGGCACGGGTACGATATCGGCGGCCCGCGCGTCGCAAATCACGGGCCGTCGTGCAACAGGAGCGAGACCGCCCATGACCGCCATCACCGAGGCCGCAGTCCTCGACGCCCTCCGCACCGTCCAGGAGCCCGAGCTGGGTGGCGACCTGGTCACGCGGAACATGGTCCGGGACCTGGCAATCGACGGCTCGGACGTGGCGTTCACGATCGAGCTGACGACACCTGCCTGCCCGCTCAAGGACCAGATCGAGTCCGAGGTGCGGGCGGCGCTGGCCCCCGTCGGGGTCAACGGGATCGCGATCGCCTGGGGCGCCAGCGTTCGCCGCGCGACACCGCGAGCGGCGGAGCAGCTCGTGCCCGGCGTCAAGAACGTCATCGCCGTCGCGTCCGGCAAGGGCGGGGTCGGCAAGAGCACGGTCAGCGTCAACCTCGCAGTCGCCCTGGCTCGCGCGGGCGCCAGCGTCGGGCTGCTCGATGCCGACATCACCGGCCCCAACATCCCGATGATGATGGGCGTGGAGGGACAGCCGACATCGAGCCCCAACAACAAGATCGTGCCGCTGGAGCGCCACGGCGTGAAGGTGATCTCGATCCAGTTCTTCGTCCCCGAGGGGCAGCCGATCGTGTGGCGCGGACCGCTCATCGGCGGCGCCATCCAGCAGTTCCTGCGCGATGTCGACTGGGGCGAGCTGGACTACCTGGTGATCGATCTTCCGCCCGGAACGTCGGATGCCCAGCTGACGCTCGCGCAGGCCGTCCCGATCAGCGGCACCGTCCTGGTCACGACGCCCCAGGACGTGGCGCTCGCGGACGTGGGCAAGGCCCACGCGATGCTCACCCGGTTGAACGTCCCCGTTATCGGCCTGGTCGAGAACATGAGTGCCTTCGTCTGCCCCCACTGCGGCGAGGCCACCGAGATCTTCGGACGCGGCGGTGGGGAGCGGTTCGCGCAGGAGCACGGCATCGACTTCCTGGGCAAGATCCCGCTCGACATCACAGTCCGCCAGGGCGGCGATGCCGGCATTCCCGCCGTGGCACAGCGCGAGCCCGGCCCGGCGGGGATCGCGCTCGAGGCCGTCGCGGGCCTGGTCGCGGCCCGGATGAGCGTCCGGGCGGCCAACGCCCAGACGCCCGTCCTCACGGTCACCTGACCGGCCACCGGAGGCCTCTGACGCCCGGCGCCGGCACGCGTCGATGAGCCCGCCGCGGGGATCGGATGATCCAGCGCCGCTGATCGCGGCGCTCGGCGGGATGCCGCTGTTCCGTGACCTTGATGCTGCCGAGCTGACCACGCTGGCCGGCACCGTCCGGACCCGGCGGTTTGCGCGCGGGGAGGTGATCTTCCACCGCGGGGACCCCGGTGACGCGCTGTACATCGTGCTGACCGGCCGGGTCAAGATCTCCAGCCCGTCCGATACCGGCGTCGAGGCGATCCTCACGACCCTCCGCCCGGGGGAATGGTTCGGCGCCCTGGCGCTCCTCGACGGGGCTCCGAGAAGCGCATCCGCGACGGCCGTCGACGCCACCGACACGCTGATCCTCCCGCGCGACCGCTTCCGCCAGCTGGTGGACGACGAGCCGTCGATCCGCGATCACGTTCTCACGGCGCTCGCAGAGGAGCTGCGCCGGCTGACCCGGCACGTCGAGGAGCTGCACTTCCTGGATATCGCGGGGCGCCTGGCCGCACGTCTGATCCGGCTTGCCGAGGAGCAGGGGGTCGAGCGCGACGACGGAGCGGTCCGGCTCGACGGCCCGATCACGCAGGGTGAGATCGCGGCGATGGTCGGCAGCACGCGTCAGAGCGTCAACAAGCTGCTGGGACAGCTGGTCGACGATGGGCTGATCCGGATCGAGCGCGACGCCATCCTCATCCTGGACCTCGCTGCGCTCCGGAGAGCCGCCCGGCGCTGACGCCGGGACCGGGCGCAGGCCCGAGGCGATCGGCGACGCGGCAGCCTCGGCGTTCCGGCCTGCCGCGAACCCCTGCTGCGGTCATGGGGGTCCGCCGCCGGCCCGGGCGGCGTCGCTCCGCTACCCGGATCCCTCGCGCAGCGCAGCCAGCAGCACGGCGGCCGCCGCGATCGCCGCCCGGTCCGCACCCTGGCTGCCACGGAGGAAGGCGATCCGTCGCGCGGATCTCGCCCCGTCGGGGGTGACGATGCCGATATCCGCGGCCATGTCGTCGCCCGCCGGCGCCACCCGGAGGGCGAAGCCCACGTTCGCGCCGCTCGCCTCCCGGACCGCGGTCGCGTCGCTCACCGCGGTCGCGTCGCTCACCGAGGTCGCGTCGGCCATTGCGTTCGCATCGGCCATCGCGTTCGCATCGCCGGCGCGGCTTCCCGGGGCGTCAGCGACGATCAGCTCGGCCCGAACGAGGCCGCTCAGCGTTCGCAGCAGGCCGACGACCGCGCCGCCCGTGCCCGTCTCGCGAATGGCCACCGTCCACCCATGCGCGGCCAGGGCTTCACCGATCGCCCCGGCCCAGGTCGTGTCGCCGCGCGCCCAGACGTGGTCGGAGAGCTGGGCGAGCACCGCGGCCTCGGCCTCGTCGGCGAGATCGGCGGCGGTGCGTCCGTCCGCAGCCCGCGCGGAGACCCGGACGTCGACCGCCTCGTGTCGGGCATAGGTCGCCACGATCGGGTTCGACGCCCGCAGCAGCACCTCGCCCAGGCGCTCGGCGACCTGCGACTCGCCGATGCCGTGAAGCCGGAGCGTTCGCACCTCGGTGTCGACGCCGACGCCACGGGATGCCAGCCGCGGCAGGACCTCGTCCGCCCACATCGGCCGCATCTCTCGCGGTGGTCCGGGCAGGGTCACGATCACCCGGCCGTCGGGGCGATCGACCCACCAGCCCGGGGCGGTGCCGTGGGGGTTGGGCAGGGGCGTGGCGGACGGGATGACCCAGGCCTGCTTGATGTTGGTGGACGGGAACGGCAGCCGGCGGCGGGCCCACAGCCGCTGAAGCCAGTCGAGCGTCGCCTCGTCGATGACGGGGACCTCGTCGCACACGGCCGCGACCGCCTCGCGCGTGAGGTCGTCCGGTGTCGGGCCAAGGCCGCCGGTCGTGACCACGAGGTCGACGCGCGCAAGCGCCGCCCGCAGGGCCTCGACGACGACGGCGTGGTCGTCCGGGAGGTTGGCGATGCGCCCGACCCGCACGCCGTGCGCGACAAGCGACCGCGCGAGCTCGCCGCTGTTGGTGTCGTTCGTCTCGCCGACCGTCAGCTCCGTCCCGATCGCGACCAGCTCGGCGGACAGCACCTGGCGGAGGCCGGCGGCACGCGGGGGCACGTCGGGCATGACCGCAGCGTAGCCGAACGAGGCGCGGCGTCGACGCTATACACCGCCAAGTGGGGCATCCTCCACGCCGCCGAGGCAGGCACCGCCCGGCTGCCGCATCCGCCGAGCGCCGTGCCGCCCCAAGCGCCGAGCCGCCCCGAGCGCCGAGCCGCCCCGAGCGCCGCCCTGGCTCTGTCAGGCACCGCGCGTGCCGGTGCAAGTCGGGAGTCTGTCACCATTCCGGAGGTCTGCGACCTCGCGCCACGCACCGGCGAGGTCGGACTGCGAGTCGCCTGCCCCCAATTCACCGCCCAACACCGGCCCTCGCGGTGCGTGACAGCAGATTCCGGCGATGCCGCCGATGGCACCGCCTGCGGCGGTGCGCGGCAGACTCCCCGGCAAGCTCTCCGGCAGGCACCGCGTACGGCGGTGCTTGGCTGACTCTCCGGCAGACGCACCGGCAGACACCCCCGGCAGACACCCCGACACGCATCCCGACGCTCACCTCCGCCGTGCCGCCGGCAGGACACGACGACGCCGCTCGCGGGGGCGGCAGATCGCCGCTGCTATGATTCGGACGTCCGCCGAACCTGCCCAATCCCATCGCGGAGGACGAACCACTGGAACCCGAACAGCCTATTCCGGACGATCAGCGTCCCGGAGCCGCCACCGGCGCCGGCGACGACGCCGCCCCCGAGGACGGGGTGCGCGGCATCCGCGACCAGATCCTGGCAACCCGCGATGCCGCCATGGCCCTGGTGCGAGCCCACATCGATCTTGCAAAAGCCGAGGCCGAGCAGATCAAGGGCGAGGTCGGGCGCGCCGCCGCGCTCGGTGGGGTTGCGTTCGGCTGCCTCGTCCTGCTCGCATTCCTGCTGCCGATCGGCGGCCTCCTGTTCCTCGGGGAGTGGATCTTCGGGTCGATCGGCTGGGGCCTGCTCCACGGCACGGAGCTGCTGATCGCGGTCGCGGTGCTCGCCGTGATGGTCGCGCTGCGTGTTCGTGGCCTCCTGGCCGACCTGGCGATTTCGATCGTGATCGGCCTGGTGGTCGCGCTCCTGCTCGGACCCAACCTGCCCAACGAGCTGTGGCGCCGGATCGGCGATGCAATGGCGCTCGGCGACGCGTCCTGGCGACCGCTCGCAACCGGCATCCTCGTGATGGCGGCGATCGGTGCCCTCGTGGGCCTCCTGGTCGGGGCACGATCTGGCGGCGCGGGTATGGCGATCGGCGGCCTGGTTGGCGGGGCGATCCTGGGCGCGATCCTGGGTGCGTTCTCGGCGATCACGTTCGGATGGCGCGTCGGCGCTGCGCTCGGCGTCGCGGCCGGGCTTGCGGGCTGGCCGATCCTGATGGGCCTCACGGTGGCCCGGGCCGGGATCGACTCCGAGGCGCTCAAGGCCCGGTTCTGGCCACAGACAACCATCGACACGACGAAGGAGACGATCGAGTGGGCGAAGGCACGGTCGCCGCTCGGGCCGACGTCCTAGCGGCACGCGCCGCCCTGGACGGAGAGCTCGAACGGCTCGAAGCATCGGCCCGCGCGGCCGTGGACATTCCGGCGAAGATCCGGCGCAACCCGATCGGCACGATCGGCGCCGCCGCGGGTGCCGGATTCCTGCTGCTGGGCGGTCCGAAGCGCGCACTGCGCGGGGTCAGGAATGCCATCTTCGGCAAGCCGGACCCGTTGCCGAAGTCGATGCTGCCCAAGGAGATCGACAAGGCCCTCGGCGAGCTCGGTGACGACGGCAAGCGCGTGCGCGGCACGATCGAGCGCGAGTTCGCCGCATACCTCAAGGAGAAGGCCCCGGAGCGCAAGGAGCGGGATCTCAGCGCCGTTGCCGCGTCGCTCCTGACCGTTGCCGCCAAGCCCGTCGTCGAGCGCTACGGTCGCCAGCTGCTCGAGCAGGCACTCGATCCCGACGGCCCCGGCTTCGCCGAGCAGCTGGCCAAGGTGCGGAAGCGCCGCGCCGCCGGCGACCAGCCAGCGGCCGGGATGAGTCCGGCGGGAGACAAGCCGACGCCCTGACGGCGGGCCAGAGCCGGCCACGCGGACGCGGACCCGGCTCCTGCGACGCTGACCCGGCCGCGCGACGCCGACGCGTAGCGCTCGAGCTCATTCCCGCGCCTATCCGGTCGCGGCAGGGTCCGACGTTCCCAGCACGCGGCCGGACGCATCCAGCGCCGCTACGGCGACGTACGCCGCGGATGCTGACGCAACGACCTCGGTGATGACGGTCTCAAAGCCCGTGCGCGCCGTCTCCGCGACCGGTGCCAGACCATCGGGCGTGGCACCTGCCAGGAGCCGCCATGCGCGAACGCCGGTCGCTCCGTTCCAGCTCACGTAGGCGTTGATGCGGTGCTGTGTCTTGGTGACCTCGACCGGCGTGTCGAGGACGAGCGCCGGCGCCTCCGACGGCTGGCCCGACCACTCGGCGCGGATGTCGCGATACGACTGCTTGCCGGCGGGCAGGCTGGCATCGAACACGATCGTGCCGTCGGACGCGAACTCGGTCAGCACCGGCTGCGAGCCCCAGCCGACCAGGACGTTGCCATTGGGCAGGAGCTGCATGTTGCCCTGGCTCGTGATCTCCAGGCCTTCGTGGCGCTTGTAGTCGCGCACGAACGTGGCCGTCATGGCGTGCTCGTCGACGGCCAGGACGAGGCCCCGTCCGACCTCGGGCGGCAGCCGGTCATCGAACACGGTGATCGTCCCGTCGGCCCGGCGCCGGACGTCGTGCTGCCAGCCGAAGTCCGCTCCGTCGCCCATCGCGAAGTCGCTCTTGCGCCCCCCGAGGCGCCACACGATCTCGCCGGTGGTGCGGTCGATCTTGTACACGGCGGACGTGTTGCGGGCCGAGACCAGGAGCCGCCCGTCGTGGTCCACGTCGATCGAGTTGCAGTGGACGTAGTCGTAGGCGCCCTTGCTGTCACCCGGCGGATCGAGGTAGGTCTCGTCGATCGAGATGTGCTCGACGGAGTGCCATTCGAACACGCGCTTCCCGCTTGCCAGGTCGATCTCGACCACCGCGCAGTCGAGGACCTGGGTGGGCGCGGGCGATGCCGACCCGCTCGGGGGATCAGCGGCGCGGTCGACGAAATAGAGCGCGGTGCCCTGCGGCGTGACGAGGAACTCGTGCAGGTCCGCGCCGCCGCCATCGGTGCTGATCCGCGCGATCTCCCGGTAGGCGGCATCGACGATGACGTACTCGCCGTCGCCGATGCCCACGTTGACCGTTCCCTCCCACCAGCACAGCGCCGGAGCTCCCTGGTACTCGATGACCTGGAGGTTGGTCGCGTGGCGCCCCGAATCGGCGTGCATCCAGACGAGCTCGCCGGTCTCTTCGTAGATCGTCGGTCCGTCGGCGACGTCGCCGTTGTTGGGCGTCATCAGCAGCAGGCCACGCGCGGTCCCGATGGGCGGCGTGCGGAGGAGGAGTGCCGGCGGCCGCAGGTCGGGTCGCGACGTGAAGGCAAGGCGCGGGCCGGGCGGCGGCGGCGTCGGCGTCGGGCCGCCCGAAGCGGCAGGCGGGTTCGCGAGCGGGCTCGCGAGGGCAACGTCCCGTGTGGTCAGTCCCGACGGTTCAGCGCTGCCGGTCGGGTTGCCACCGCTCAGGGGCCGCGCGATCTCGAACCCCGCGGCCGTCGCGACCGCGGTGCCGGCGATCATGCCGGCGGACGCCAGCAGGGATCGCCGCGTGATCCGGCGCTGGCCGGGTCCCGGCGGCGGCTCGTCGATCGCTCGGTCTGCCACCGATGTCGCCTCCTGTGCCGGCCGTGGATATCGGGATCCAAGCAGGTCAGACGACACCGGGGCGTGACGCGCCGCGCGGAAGTGATTGCCGTTACGTGACAGTCGCGAGGGACCGCGGGCACGGGTGCCACGCCGGCGGCGCGCGAGCGCATTGCAGGTGGCACCAATACGCTGCGGATGACGAATACGCTGCGGATGTTGGTAGGCGAGGTCGGGGTCGAACCGACACGTTCCTCACGGAACACCGGCTCCTAAGGCCGGCGCGTCTGCCATTCCGCCACTCGCCCGCCGCGAGTCTACCTGTCGCAATGCGGCCGGTCGTCGTGGCGGTCGTCGCAGAGGCGCGCGGCGTCCAGAGCGTGCTCGTGATCCGCGAGCGCCTGTTCGAACGCGGCTCGCACCGGCGACCCACCCTATACTCGCCGGGCGATGAATGTGACCGCCACGCCCGCCCCCAAGAGCTCCGTCCTCCTCGAGATCGAGATCCCGCCCGACCGGCTTGACCGCGCGGTCCGCGACGCCGTGCAGCGCCTGTCGCGCCGGACGCGGGTCGCCGGGTTCCGCCCCGGCAAGGCCCCGCGCCCCATCCTCGAGCGTGTCCTTGGCCCAGGCGCCGTGCTCGAAGAGGCGGTGGACCACCTCGTCCAGGACGCCTACCGCGAGGCGATCATCGAGCAGGGGATCATCCCGCTCACGAACGCCGACGTGGAGGTCGTGACCGCCGAGGAAGGCAAGCCGCTGGTGTTCAAGGCCACCGTCCAGGTGCGCCCTGAGGTCAAGCTCGGCGACTACACGGAGTTCAACTTCAGTCCCGAGATCGAGGACATCGACGACGCCCGGGTCGACAAGGTGGTCGAGGAGCTGCGTGATCAGAACGCGACGCTGGCCGCGGTCGAGGACCGGGGGGCGCGCGACGGCGACTGGGCCGTGATCGGCTTCGTCGGCACCCGCGACGGCACCCCGTTCGAGGGCGGCACGACCGAGCGGATGCCCCTGATCCTGGGCGAGGACCGGCTGATCCCGGGCTTCGAGGCCAATCTCATCGGGCTCGAGCCCGGACAGAGCACAGAGTTCGACATCACCTTCCCCGACGACTACCCGGAGGAGTCGCTGGCGGGCAAGCAGGCGCATTTCGCGGTGGATCTCAAGGAGCTCCGCGAGAAGGTGCTGCCGACCGCGGACGACGCCTTCGCCCAGAGCCTGGGCGAGTACGCGGATCTCGCGGCATTGAAGGCGGAAGTCGAGCAGCGCCTCGGCCGCAACGCGATCGACCGCGCGCGCCACGAGTTCGCCGACCGGATCATCGAGTACGCGGTCGCCAACTCCACCATCGAGCTGCCGGACATCCTGGTCGACCAGGAAGTCGAGGTGATGCACGACGAGCTGCGCACCTCGCTCGCCCGGCAGGGGATCGCCGAGGCGGCGTACCTGAAGGCGACGAACCAGACCGAGGCCGGCCTTCACGCGGAGCTTCGGCCCAAGGCGGAGCATCGGACCAGGGTGCTGCTCGCCCTGTCGCGGATCGCGGAGGAGGAGGGGATCGAGGTTCCCGAGGCCGAGGTCGGGAGCGAGATCGAACGCGCCCGGGCCCGCTACCAGGACCCGAAGACCGTCAGGTACTTCGAGTCCGACCGGGGTCGCAACTTCATCCGCAGCTCGCTCCGCCGGACGAAGGTCGTCGAGACGCTCGTCGACCAGTGGCTGGCCGCGCATCCGGAGCACCCGCCGTTGCCGCACCTCGAGGATGACGCGCCGTCGGCACTCGACGATCCGCAGGCTGCCTCCGCGGCCGCGATCGACGCGACCGACCCGGGGTCGCTCCCGGGTGACGCCCACCAGCACCATCACCACGACCACGACCATGGCGATGCCGTGGCCGCGGAAGAGGCGCCGACCGGCACCGCGCCGGGCCGCTAGCCGCACCAGCCGTGCGCGATCGAACGCAGGGGAGACCCACGATGCTCGTCCCGATGGTCATCGAATCCACCAGCCGAGGCGAGCGCGCCTACGACATCTACTCGCGGCTCCTGCGCGAGCGGATCATCTTCCTGGGCGACGCGATCGACGACCACCTCGCGAATCTCGTGATCGCGCAGCTGCTGTTCCTCGAGTCCGAGGATCCCGAGAAGGACATCAGCCTGTACATCAACTCGCCCGGCGGCGTCGTGACCAGCGGCCTGGCGATCTACGACACGATGCAGTACCTGCGGGCGCCGGTCAGCACGATCTGCATCGGCATGGCGGCCTCGATGGCGGCGGTCCTTCTTGCCGCCGGAAACAAGGGCAAGCGCTACGCCCTGCCGCACAGCCGGATCATGATCCACCAGGGCTCAGGCGGCTTCCGCGGAAACGCCCCCGACGCGGTGATCCAGATGAAGGAGTGGGAATACCTGGTTCAGGTGAACCACGAGATCCTCGCCCGCCACACGGGTCAGAAGCTGGAGACGATCGTCAAGGACACCGACCGGGACCATTTCATGGGTCCCGAGGAGGCGCAGGACTATGGCATCATCGATGCGGTCTACACCGTCACGGGTGATTCGCTGATCGCGCAGGCGCATGATGCGGGGCTCGTGGGTGGTGGAGGCAGCAAGACAAAGGGGTCGGACGCCGCCGAGCCGGATCCGGCCACGGACCACTAGACAGGGGACATCGTGCCGGTGACCACCACGGGCTCCAAGGGGGGGACCAAGGTTCCCTACCGCTGCTCGTTCTGCGGCAAGAGCCAGGAGCAGGTCCGCAAGCTCATCGCGGGACAGGGCGTCTACATCTGCGACGAGTGCATCAACCTGTGCCAGGAGATCATCGAGGAGGAGATGCTGGAGGCGCCCAAGCAGGCCCCGAGCCAGCAGAAGCTCCCGAACCCGCACCAGATCACCGTGTCGCTCGACCAGTACGTGATCTCCCAGGACAAGGCCAAGAAGGTCCTGTCGGTCGCCGTCTACAACCACTACAAGCGGATCAACGCCGGGTCGTCGGTCGACGACGTCGAGCTCCAGAAGTCGAACGTCCTGCTGGTCGGGCCGACCGGCTCGGGCAAGACGCTGCTCGCCCAAACCCTGGCCAGGATCCTCGACGTGCCGTTCTGCATCGCGGACGCGACCTCGCTGACCGAGGCCGGCTACGTGGGCGAGGACGTCGAGAACATCCTGCTCCGGTTGATCCAGGCCGCGGACTTCGACGTCGCGCGGGCCCAGCGCGGGATCATCTACATCGACGAGATCGACAAGATCGCGCGCAAGGCCGACAACCCCTCGATCACGCGGGACGTCTCCGGCGAGGGCGTCCAGCAGGCCCTGCTCAAGATCCTCGAGGGCACCGTCGCCAACGTGCCGCCGCAGGGCGGCCGGAAGCATCCCGCACCAGGACTTCATCCAGATCGACACCACGAACGTCCTGTTCATCTGCGGCGGGGCATTCGACGGGCTGGAGAAGATCGTCGAGGAGCGGGTGGGTAAGCGCGCGATCGGGTTCGGCTCCGATGGCGGCATGTCCAGCGCGGAGCGCGCCCGGATCATCGAGAAGCTGATGCCCGAGGATCTCCTCAAGTTCGGCCTGATCCCCGAGTTCATCGGCCGCCTGCCGATCATCGTGACCCTGTCGCCGCTGACCGTGGGTGATCTCAAGCGGGTCCTGGTCGAGCCCAAGAACGCCGTGACCCGGCAGTTCCAGAAGTTCCTCCAGCTGGACAAGGTCGAGCTGGTGTTCACCGACGCCGCCCTCCGCGCGGCCGCCGAGGTGGCGCTCGACCGCAAGACCGGCGCCCGGGCACTGCGCTCCATCGTCGAGGAGGCGCTGCTCGAGGTCATGTACGACATCCCGGAGCGCAGCGACATCCGCAAGTGCCTGATCACCGAGGAGACGATCCGCGCCGGTCGGGCGCCGCTCCTGCTGACCAAGTCGGATGTCGACCAGGGCGTCGACGAGACGAACTACGAGGAGTGGCTGGCGACCCAGGCCAGCGCCTGACCGAATCTCGGGAGCGAGCTCCGTTTCGCTCGCGCTCGCGCGCCTGCGGCCTCGCGCTCGCGCGCCTGCGGCAGCGTCTCCCGCGGCCGCGCGCGCGACCCGCGCTCGCGTCGCATCAATCGTGCGCGCCGCCCTCCGTCGCGCCCCGCCCCGCGGCGCCCGTGCCGTGGCGCTCGCGTCTCCGGCCCCGATGCCTCCGGCCCTCGGCCTCCGACCCCCGATACCCCCGGCCGTGATGCCTCCGACCCCCGATACCCCCGGCCGTGATCACCTGATGTGCATTGCAGGGTCTGGAAGGCCGCGAACGGAGCGCGCCCTCCCCGCGCAGCCGCGCGCGACCCGAGTACGGGCGCATCTGCACACCAGACGATCTTGCCCGCGCGCAGGCTGACGCCCCACGGACGACCGACCGCGCTTCCCGTCCTAACGCCGAGTAAGGGCCGGGCAAGTGCCTCCGATGAACATGTCCGGATCATGGGAGGTCGCAGGCGCACCCGACTCGCCGTCGAGGCAGAGCGCCGCAACCTGGAACAGCTGTCCAGGCTTGGCGCGGACGTCCGCACGGCACGTCGTGCACGTTCGCTGACGCAGGTCTCCCTCGGCGACCGAGCCGGCGTGGGGCGGATGACCGTCAGCCGCCTGGAGCGCGGGAGGGGTGGCGGTGTCTCGCTCGATGCCTGGCAGCGAATTGCGCTCGCGGTCGGCCGCCCGCTGACGGTCGGCCTCCAGCGCGCGGTCGACGGCGAGACCCGCGACGCCGGGCATCTCGCGATCCAGGAGCTCGTGCTCCGGCGCGGTCGCGCAGCCGGCTACCGGGGCCTGGTCGAGCTGCCGACGACACCGCTCGAACCGTGGCGCTCGATCGACGTTGCCCTCGCCGACGACTCGCGCCGGCGGCTGCTCGTGGTCGAGTGCTGGAACACGATCGGCGATGTCGGCGCGGCTGCTCGCGCGTCCATGCGGAAGGCCGCCGAGGCCGAGCAGCTCGCGGCGGCCCGCTGGGGCGTGGGCGATCATCGTGTCGGGCTCGTGTGGGTCGTTCGCGCAAGCGCTCGCAACCGCGCGATCGTTGCTCGCTACCCGCAGGTCTTCGCGGCGAGGTTCCCGGGGTCGTCCTATCGGTGGGCTCGGGCGCTTGCGAATGGCGAGCCCGCGCCGCTCGAAGCGGGCCTCGTCTGGTCGACCGTCGATGGCGGCCGGATCTTTCCCTGGCGGCGGTGATGGCGCGGTGAACGGTCGTGCTCGCCGGGCTTCCGGAGGTCAGCCCGTCTGGAACAGACGCACGACGAGCAGCGCCAGGGCGATCCCCCCGACACCGATCGCCAGCTCGCGCCGGCGCGCCAGCGGTGCCCAGAACCGCGCAACCGGCAGCACGAGCACCGCCACCACCGCGTAGAGCAGGTGGAGCGGGTCGTGTGGGCCAGGTCCGGTCACGAGCAGCACCAGCCCCATCGCCACGCCGGCCAGGACCAGCACGACGATGCCCAGGATGGCGCGATCCCGGGCGAACCGCAGCGGACGCTGCGTTGCGCCACCCGCGATCACGATCAGGACGACGAGCCCGGCCGCGATCGCAACGAGGATGGCCAGCAGGCGGTGTGCCTCGATGAGCACGTTCACATCGCTCCGGTCGCGGCCCGGCCGCGCGAAGCGGACCCGGCGGCCGGCCTTCTGGCGCCGACCGCGGGAGGCAGCCTCTGTGCGGCGATGGCCGTTCGGCGGGTAGGATTAGGCGCAGTCAGCACGCACACAGGGTAGTCGAGGCGAACGTGTCCCCCGCTTCAACACCACGCTCGCGTAGGCGCACCCGGCGCCGGCGGTCTGTGGCCGGTTGGCGAGTGGTGGCCGTCTATCTGGGTGTCCCCACCCTGATGGTCCTGGGCATCGCCGTGACCGGTGTCCTCGCCGCCGCATCTCCGCCGCCACCGGCGGCAAGTGCCGGGACGTCGGTGACCGAGGCAGGCCGCGGCGAGGAGCTGTTCCTCACCAGCTGCGCCGCATGCCACGGGCCGCAGGGCGCGGGCACCCAGAACGGGCCGGACATCCGGTCCGCCGGAGCCGCACTCGCGGACTTCGAGCTCCGGACCGGGCGGATGCCACTCGGCGACCAGGGGCCACCCGCCCGCCGAGGCGCGCCGCAGTTCGACGACGCCGACATCGCGGCCCTGGTCGCGTACGTCGCCTCGCTGGGTTCCGGCCCGGAGATCCCCAACGTGGTCGTGTCCGGTGCCGACCTCAATGCCGGCCGGCGCCTGTACGTGGCCAACTGCTCTGCCTGCCACGGTCCGGCGGCCGGCGGCGGCTCCGTGGGCGGCGGGTTCGTGGCCCCGGCCCTGACCGGCGCGGATGCCACGACGGTGGGCGAGGCCGTGGTCAGCGGCCCCGGCCCGATGCCCCGGTTCTCGTTCGCGCCCGACGATCTGGACAACCTGGCCGGATACGTCCAGTTCCTCCATGATCCACCGCACCCCGGCGGCGCGACGGCACCCGCCGTCGGTCCCGTGACCGAGGGCTTCGTCGCCGCACTGGCCCTGCTCGGCCTGCTGCTCGTCGCCCGCTGGGTCGCAGTTCGTCGCGAGCACGGGGTGTCGTCGTGAGCGAGCCGGATCCGGGGACGCGCTCCGTGGAGCGGGCGATCGCCCTGGCGTTCGCGGTGTCGGCGATCGCCGGGGTCGCGCTGCTGGGCGTCTACCTCGCGGGCGGCCAGACGCAGGTCGAGGCGGTGCTGCTCGCGCTGTCGCTGGGGGGGATCGGGATCGGGGTCATCGCCTGGTCCCAGTGGCTCCTACCGGGCAACCTGCACATCGAGGAGCGCCACCCGGTCGAGGCCGCCGCGGATGCGGCCGCGGAGCGCGAGATCGTCGAGGAGGAGGCGTCGATCACGCGGCGTACGCTGCTCATCCGGGCGCTCGCGGGTGCCCTGGCGGGCCTGGGTGCGGCGCTCGCCATCCCGGTGCTGTCGCTGGGACCCGCCCCGGGGCGAGCGCTGTTCGAGACCCCCTGGCGCAAGGGGCTGCGCCTGGTCGATCTCGAGGGCAACGCGATCCGCGCCGCGGACCTGCCGCTGGAGGGGATCGTGACCGCGTTCCCCGAGGGACACGTCGGCTCGGCCGATGGCCAGACCATCCTGATCCGCGTGGCTCCGAACCTGCTCCGGCTGGCGGCGGACCGCATGGCGTGGGCGCCCGATGGCTACGTTGCCTACTCCAAGCTGTGCACCCATGCCGGCTGCCCGGTCGGCCTGTACCGGGCCGCGGAGCATCGCCTGATCTGTCCCTGCCACCAGTCGACGTTCGACGTCCTCGATGGCGCCCGGCCGGTGTTCGGGCCCGCCGCCAGGCCGTTGCCGCAGCTGCCGATCCAGCTCCAGCCCGACGGCACGTTCGCGGCCATGAGCGACTTCTCGGAGCCGGTCGGCCCGGCGTTCTGGAACATCACCGATGGCTGACCCCACAATGCCTGCGGGAGCGAGCCCCGAGGACCGCGACACCGAGCTCGAGCGCCTCGTCGGCTGGGTGGACCGGCGGACCGGCGTGGCCGGGGTCCTGCGCGGCGCCATGCGCAAGGTGTTCCCGGATCACTGGAGCTTCCTGCTGGGCGAGATCGCCCTGTTCGCGTTCGTCGTCCTGCTGGCGACCGGGACGTTCATGACCTTCTTCTACACGCCCGATGCGCGGGAGGTCACCTACGACGGGGCGTATGGCACGCTGGCCGGCACACCCATGTCCGCGGCGTTCGCCTCGGTGATGCGCCTCTCGTTCGACGTCGAGGCCGGCCTCCTGATGCGCCAGGTGCACCACTGGACCGCGCTCATCTTCATCGGCGCGATCGCGTTCCACCTGGCCCGCATCTTCTTCACCGGGGCGTTCCGGCGACCGCGCGAGATCAACTACCTGATCGGCCTCGGGCTGCTGATGCTGGCGCTGGGGGAGGGGATCACCGGCTATTCGCTGCCCGACGACCTGCTGTCGGGCACGGGGCTCCGGATCATCGATTCCGCGATGCTGTCGATCCCGTTCATCGGTCCCTGGGTGGCGTCGCTGTTCTTCGGCGGTGAGTTTCCGACGCCCGACATCCTGAGCCGGCTGTTCGTGTTCCACGTGATGCTGCTTCCGGGCCTGCTCGTCGGCGGCGTCACGGTGCACCTCGCCCTGCTGTGGTTCCAGAAGCACACCCAGTATCGCGGCGGTGCGGCGCGCGAGGACAACGTCGTTGGCCTCCCGTTCTGGCCGGGCCAGGTGTTCCGCTCCCTCGGGCTGTTCTTCCTCACGTCCGCCGCCGTGGTCCTGCTCGCGGGGCTGGTCCAGATCAACCCCGTGTGGCTGTACGGGCCGTACGTCCCGTACGTGGCAACCGTGCCGGCGCAGCCCGACTGGTACGTGGGCTGGCTCGAGGGCGCGCTCCGGCTCGGCCTGCCCATCGAGCCCACGATCCTGGGGGTCACGATCCCGTCGCCGTTCGTGCCGGGGATCCTCATCCCGGGGCTGCTGGTGGGCGCCCTGGTCGTGTGGCCGTTCCTCGAGGCGCGGCTGACCCACGACCACGCCGAGCACCACCTGCTCGATGCGCCCTGGCAGGCCCCGATCCGGACCGCGACCGGCGCCGCCGGGGTGGCGCTGTTCCTGGTGCTGACGATCGCCGGCGGCAACGACGTCCTGGCCGTGATCCTGGACGTGCCCGTCGAGGGCATCACGATGGTGTTCCGCGTGCTCCTCCTGGTCGCGCCGATCGTGACCTGGCTGGTCGTCTTCCGGATGGCCAGGGATATCCGCGCATCGCACCTTCATCGGGAGTCCGCGGGCGAGAATGACGAGCCGGCGAGCGTGCTCCTGGTCCGGAACGCGGCGGGCGGGTTCGCCGAGTCGGAGGCGGATCGATGACCGGCCTGCACCGGCGACCGAGGCGCGGAATGCTCGCCGTTGCGACCCTGCTGGCCGTCGCGGCAGGCGGGTGCATGCCGGCTCCCGCGACCAGCCAGGGACGCCAGATCTCGGACCTGTACACCGTGTTCCTGGTGGGCGGGATCATCGTCGGCACCATCGTCTGGAGCCTCGTCACCTGGTCCGTCCTGCGCTACCGGCGACGCGACGACCGGCTTCCCGCCCAGACCAGCGGCGACCTGCGGATCGAGGCAATCTGGACGCTCATCCCACTGGTCACCGTGCTGGTCCTGTTCGTGCTTTCGGTCCAGACCATCTCGTCCGTGGGTGCCGTCGAACCGGGTGGCATCAACCTACACGTCACCGCGTTCCGCTGGCAGTGGAAGGCGACCTATCCCGACTCGGGCGTGACCATCATCGGGACCGACGCCGCCAATCTCGAGGTCGTGCTGCCGGTCGACACGCCCGTCCACGTCACCCTCGAGTCGCTGGACGTGAACCACGCCTTCTACGTGCCCGCGTTCCTGTTCAAGCGGGACGCGATCCCCGGCCGGCAGACAACGTTCGACCTCCGGGTGACGGCGCCCGGCGTCTACCCCGGCCAGTGCGCCGAGTTCTGCGGCATCGGGCACGACCAGATGCTGTTCACGGTCCGGGGCGTCGACCGGGCGACCTTCGATGCCTGGCTGGCCGACCACGCCGCTGGCGGGAGCACCGCACCGTGACCGCGATCGACAAGCCGGTCGCCGCCACCCCGCTTGCCGCCGTGCCGGGCGCGGGCCTGCTCGACTGGCTCACCACGACCGATCACAAGCGCATCGGCGCGATGTACATCACGGCCGCGTTCGGTTTCGCCCTGGTCGGCGGCGCGATCGCGGAGCTGATCCGCCTGGAGCTGGCCGCGCCGGGCCAGCAGCTGGTGAACGCCTCGACCTACGACCAGCTGTTCACCGTCCATGGCACCCTGATGCTGCTGTTCTTCGCAGGCCCGCTGGCGATCGGTTTCGCGAACGCGCTGGTCCCGCTCCAGATCGGGGCGGCGGACATGGTGTTTCCGCGGCTCAACGCGCTGTCGTTCTGGCTGTTCCTGTTCGGTGGCCTGATCGTGATGTCCGGCTTCCTGACGACCGGCGGGGCGGCTGCCGCAGGCTGGACGGGCTACCCGCCGCTGTCAGGCCCCGACTTCGCGCCCAACGCGGGCATGGACCTGTGGATCATGGGCGTGGGGCTGGTGGGGGTGTCGGGGATCCTCGGGGCGCTCAACTTCATGATCACGATCTACACCCGGCGCGCGCCCGGGATGCGGATGTTCCGGATGCCGATGTTCACCTGGACGATCCTGGTGACCTCGGTGCTCATCCTGTTCGCCTTCCCGTCGGTGACCGCCGCCCTTGCGATGCTGTTCATCGACCGTCACTTCGGCGGCGGCTTCTTCGACCCGACGCAGGGCGGCGACCCGGTCCTGTGGCAGCACCTGTTCTGGTTCTTCGGGCACCCCGAGGTCTACATCCTGATCCTGCCGTACTTCGGGATCATGAGCGAGGTCGTGCCGGTGTTCTCGAGCAAGCCGCTGTTCGGCTACCGGCTGATGGTGCTCGCGGTCATCGCCATCGCCGGCCTGTCGATGGGCGTCTGGGCGCACCACATGTACACCACGGGTCGGGTCGACCTGCCGTTCTTCTCGATCATGTCGCTGCTGATCGCGGTGCCCACGGGGATCAAGATCTTCAACTGGACGGCGACCATGTGGCGGGGGAGCCTCCGGTTCACGGTCCCGATGCTGTGGTGCCTCGGCCTGCTGTACGTGTTCACGATCGGCGGGATCACGGGCGTGATGCTCGCGTCGCCGCCCATCGACTACCAGGCGCAGGACACCTACTTCGTGGTCGCCCACATGCATAACGTGCTGATCGGCGGCACGGTGTTCGCCGGGTTCGCCGGGATCTACTTCTGGTTCCCCAAGCTGACCGGCCGGATGCTCGACGAGCGCCTGGGCCGGCTGCACTTCGCGAGCTGGGTCGTCGGGTTCGCGCTCACGTTCGTGCCCCAGTACATCCTGGGTACCGAGGGCATGCCGCGCCGGATCGCCGACTATGCCCCGGACCGCGGCTGGACGGACCTCAACCTGGTGTCGACGATCGGCGCCCTGCTGCTGGCGGCGGGCATGCTGCCGTTCCTGCTCGCTGTCGTCCGCGCGTTGCGGCGACCTGCCGACGCGCCGCCGGACCCGTGGGGCGGCAACTCGCTCGAGTGGGCCACGACGTCGCCGCCCCCGCACCACAACTTCGATCACCTGCCACCGATCCGCTCGATCCGGCCCGTGTTCGATGCCCGCATGGCCGCGGCCGACGGTGCGACATCCGGGGCCGCGGCGTCCGAGGCGGCCCGGCCGGCCGCTGGGAAGGACGGCTGATGGCCGAGGAGATCCGCTTCTTCGGGCGGTTGTCCGCGTACGCGCTGGCCGTCGGGGCAGGCTACTGGTTCATCTCGTACGAGATCGCCGGCACCGTGCTCCTGCTGGGCTTCGGGATCGCGACGGGTGTGGCGTTCATCGTGCTCCGCCAGGGGCGGCCGGCGTCGGGCGATCCAGGCGAGGACGAGGGGGCGAGCTACCCGGGCAGACCGGACGGTCCGTTCGGCGACGAGTCGGCCCCGGTGCCGACCCGGAGCGCCGCGCCGCTGATGGTGGGGTTCGGGATCGCGGTGATGGCTCTGGCCGGCGCGTTCGGTCCGTGGTTCCTGCTCACGGGGGCGATCCCGTTCCTCATCGGTGCGGTGGACTGGCTGCGCGCGGCCGGACGGGAGCTGCGGCAGCGCGACCGGGCGGATGCCCGGCAGGCCGGGACGACGTCGCGGGACTGACCGTCTCGGATGAAGCACGCCGACCACATTGCCCTGATCCGCGGCGGCGTCGAACGGCGCGGCACCCGCTGGCTCGAGCTCGGCGCCGGTGACGGTGCGTTCACGCTCGCGCTCGCGGACCTGCTCGGACCCGGCGGGAGCATCCTCGCCGTGGATAGTGACCGGTGGGCGCTGGCGGAGCTCGCCGCCCGGCTCGCGTCGCGCTTTCCGGAGCTCGCGCTCACGACGCTGGTCGCCGACTTCGAGACCGGGCTGCCCACAGGCCCGTTCGATGGCGTGCTCGCCGCCAACAGCCTGCATTTCGTCGCCGACCAGGTGGCGGTGCTGCGAGCATCCACGCGGCGCTCGTGCCGGGCAGCCCGTTCGTGCTCGTCGAGTACGACGCCGAGCACGGCAACCCGTACGTCCCGCACCCCATCGCCTTCGACCGCCTGGCCGTCGCTGGCCACGGCCGCGGGGTTCACACAGCCGCGTCTCCTGCACCGCGTTCCAAGCCGGTTCCTGGGGGCGATCTACGGCGCCGTGGCGAGCCGGCCGGGGTTTGAGCGTCGACTCGGCCGGCCATGGCAACGGGACGCGCTGGGATTGGACGCGAGGACCGCGTGCTACACTCCGGCCCTCACGGCGACGACCGAGAGGAGTAGGTCCGGAACGACCATGGAGCGAGCGCGGGACGGTGCGAGCCGCGCGGGCACGACGGATGCGAAGGTCGCTCGCGAGCCGTGCGGGTGGCGCCCGATAGCGCGCCGCGAGGACGCCGGAGCCGGCCGGCCGCGATGAGCGGCAGACCCCGGTGTCGAACCAGCAGGTGGTACCACGACCCCGTTCGTCCGCTGGACGAGCGGGTCGTTTCGTATCCGGGGCAAGCCCCCGCACGCAGCGGAGCGAGCGATGACGCAGTCGGAGCCGACGGAGATCCTGGCCAAGGCCTACGTGCCGGCCGCGTTCGAGCACGCGATCTACGAGCGCTGGCTGGCAGCGGACGTGTTCGCTCCCGACGGAGCCGGCTCGACGGCCGATTGGGCGCAGCCTCCGTTCGTGATCATCCAGCCGCCCCCGAACGTCACCGGCAGCCTCCACCTGGGGCACGCGCAGCGGACGACGGTCGAGGACCTCATGATCCGCCACGCGCGGATGCTGGGGCGGCCGGCGCTGTTCCTGCCGGGCCTCGACCACGCCAGCATCGCCGCGCAGTTCGTGCTCGACGGCATCCTGGCGAAGGAGGGCGAGAGCCGCTCGACTCTCGGGCGCGAGCGATACCTGGAGCGGATGCACGCGTTCATCGAGGACACGCGGACCGTCATCCTGTCCCAGCAGCGGCGCGTCGGCGGCAGCTGCGACTGGGGCCGCCTCAGGTTCACGATGGACGACACCTCGGCGCGCGCCGTTCGCGAGGCGTTCCTGCGGCTGTATCGGAAGGGCCTGGCATACCGCGCCGAGGCGCTCGTCAACTGGTGCCCCGGCTGTCGCACGAGCGTGAGCGACCTCGAGACCATCCCCACGCCCGAGGCCGGCACGCTGTGGCGCGTCCGGTACCACCTGATCGACGAGTCGACCGGGCTGCCCGATCCGGATGCGACGCTGACCGTGGCGACCACGAGGCCCGAGACGATCCTGGGCGATACCGCGGTTGCCGTCCATCCCGATGACCCGCGCTACGCGGCGCTGGTGGGCCGGCGCGTGCGGATCCCGTTCGTGGACCGCGATGTGGCGGTGATCGCGGACCCCGTGGTCGACCCCGCGTTCGGGACCGGTGCGGTCAAGATCACGCCCGCGCACGACCACGACGACCACGCGACGGGCGTGCGCCACGGGCTCGCGATGCCGACGATCCTCGACGATGCCGCCCGCATCGCGAACACAGGCACGACCTACGACGGGGCGGACCGTCTTCGTGGCGCGCGCGCGGATCGTCGAGGATCTCGCGGCGGCGGGTGATCTCGAGGGGTCGTCAGCCGCACGAGATGGTCGTCGGGCGATGCCAGCGCAGCAACGACATCGTCGAGCCACGGCTCAAGACCCAGTGGTTCATCCGCACGGCGCCGCTCGCCGAGGCGGCGCTGGCGGCGACGCGATCCGGCCGGATCGACATCCTTCCCGAGCGGTTCGAGAAAGTGTGGGAGCACTGGCTCACCAACATCCGTGACTGGAACGTTTCCCGGCAGCTGTGGTGGGGTCACCGGATCCCCGCCTGGTACTGCCCGGACGGCCATGCGACCGTGAGCGCGGAGCCGGCCGGGCCGGAGGCGTGCGAGGTGTGCGGGCAGCCTGCGGACCGGCTCACGCAGGACCCGGACATCTTCGATACCTGGTTCAGCTCCGGCCTGTGGCCGTTCTCCACGCTCGGCTGGCCGGAGGCGACCGAGGACCTTGCCCGCTTCTATCCCGGCTCGGTGATGGAGACCGGGTACGACATCATCTTCTTCTGGGTGGCCCGGATGGTGATGCTGGGCATCGAGCTGACGGGCGAGGCGCCGTTCCACACGGTCTACCTGTCCGGCCTGATCCGCGATCCGTACGGCCAGAAGATGTCCAAGACCAAGGGCAACACCGTCGATCCGCTGGGCATGATCGACGAGCTGGGCGCCGATGCCGTCCGGTTCGCGGTCGTCCATGGGACGACGCCGGGCAACGACCAGCGCTTCGGCAGGGCAAAGGTCGAGAACGCCCGGAACTTCGCCAACAAGCTGTGGAACGCGACCCGGTTCGTGCTCGGTGCGCGACCTGCGTCAATTCCGGCCGATGCCCATCGCCAGCTCCCGGATCCGGCTCGCCTCAGGCACGGCGACCGATGGCTGCTGTCGCGCCTGAGCGCGACGGTCGACGCCGTCGACCACGCGATGGCCGTTTATGGGTTCGGCGAGGTCACGCGCCTCCTGTATGACGCGATCTGGAACGAGTTCTGCGACTGGGGGATCGAGCTGGCCAAGGTCCGCCTCGCGGACGATCGCCTCGCCGATGCGGAGCGCGAGGCCACCTGGTGGACGCTGGTACACGCGCTCGACACCTACCTGCGCCTGCTCCATCCGGTGATGCCGTTC
This sequence comes from uncultured Chloroflexia bacterium, assembly GCA_963720825.1. GTDB lineage: Bacteria > Chloroflexota > Limnocylindria > Limnocylindrales > CSP1-4 > CAIXZV01. Next base: position 212,865 of record CAVRGY010000007.1, read on the forward strand.
CTGACCGAAGCGCTGTGGGCCGCGATCCCGCACGACGGCGGCGATCCCGAACTGCTGATCGTCGCGCGCTGGCCCGTGGCGGGGGAGCGGGACGAGGCAGCCGAGCAGCAGGTCGGAGCGCTCGTGGAGCTGGTCCGCGCGGTGCGCAACGCACGGGCGGACGCCCGGCTCGAGCCGGCGGTCTGGCTGCCGGTCGATGTGTTCGTCGAGCCCGAGCTGGCGAGGTCGCTCGCTGCGCTGCAGCCCGCCATCGAGCGACTGGCGCGCGCGCGACCCCTGCAGCGGCACGACGCACGCGATGCGTTGCACGCTGCCACGCAGGGGATCAGCGGTCTCGCCGTCGTGGCCGGCCCCGCGGAGGCCGTCATCCGGCTGGCCGTGATGGACCCGGCCGCCGCGGCCGCCGATCACGCCCGGCTGGAGAAGGAGCTTCTCGACGCCGAGCGTCTCCTCGCAGCGGCGCGGGCACGGCTCGCCAACGAGTCGTTCATGGCCAAGGCGCCGCCGGCCATCGTGGACGGCGCCCGAGCGCGGGAGTCCGAGCTGGCCGACCAGGTGCACCGGTTGCGGGAGCGCGTCGCGCGCTGACACGCGGATACGCCCGGGCCGATCGGAGCGGGCAGCGCCGCCGCTTGTCCGCACGCCTGGATGAGGCGTGGAATCGGGCTCCACCGGCCGGCCTCTTCCCCTGACCCTTTACACTGGGACCGGTTCCATGAAGAGGCGGTTAGGCATGGGTGTGACCATCAGCGACGTTGCGCGACTGGCAGGGGTCGGTCGCGGCACGGTCAGCCGGGTGCTCAACGACCGCGCCAATGTCGATCCCGCGACGCGGGAGAAGGTCATGGCCGCGATCGAGGCGCTCGACTATGTCCCGAGCCAGACGGCCCGGCGCCTGAGCCTGCGCCGGACCCAGACGATCGCGGTCATCATCCCGTTCCTGACCCGCCCGTCGGCCGTGGAGCGGCTGAGCGGCATCGAGCAGACTCTCGCGGCGTCGGGATACGACCCGATCGTGTTCAACATCGAGACCGCCGAGCGGCGGCTGGCCGTGTTCCGCGATCTGCCGCGCCCCGAACGCATCGACGGGCTGATCATCGTCTCGCTGTCACCGCACCCGGCCGAGCTCGAGCGGATCGAGCGATCCGGGCTGCCGACGGTGCTCGTCGATGCGCATCACCGGTCGCTGCCGCGCGTCGTGGGCAACGACGTGCTCGGCGGGCGCCTGGCGGCACAGCACGTGATCAACCTCGGGCACCGCCGGATCGCGTTCCTGGGCGACATCCCGCGTGTCGCGCTTGCCTTCACGTCGAGCCGCCTGCGGCTGTCGGGCGTGCGCCAGACGCTGCGCGCCGCCGGGATCGGCCTGCCCCCGGGCCGCGTGGGCATCGGCGAGCACTCCCGCCGCCGGGCCTCCGAGATGGCCATCCGGATGCTGAGCTCGGCCGACCCTCCGACCGCGATCATCTGCGCCAGCGACACCCAGGCGGCAGGCGTGCTCGAGGCGGCCGGCCAGCTCGGACTCAACGTCCCGGGTGACGTGTCGGTCACGGGCTACGACGACCTCGAGATGGCCGACCATCTGGGCTTGACGACGATCCACCAGCCGTTGTTCGAATCCGGCGTCCGAGCGGTCGAACGGTTGCTCCGGCTCCTCGATGGCGGCCCGGTGGAGCCGTTGCGAGAGGTCCAGGACATCAGCCTCGTCGTTCGCCGGTCGACCGCCGCGGTCGGGGTGAGGGCTGGTCGATCGGCGTGAGCACGAGCCGCGGCAACGAGCGGAAATTCCTTGCCCGGGCCATCCCTGCGGCCCTTGACATGCGTTGGTAGGCTTGCGACAGGGGTTCGTGGGACCGGTTCCACGAACCCGGATTGGTTCGGCCGCCTACAAGGTTGCGCCGCAGGAGGAGCACATGAAGAAGCGATTATTGGTCGGCCTGTGGTCGGCCGCGTTCGTATTCGCCGCGTGCGGCAGTGGCACGGCGACCAATTCCCCAGGGGCGTCCACCGCCCCGGGTACGTCGACGGCGCCGGGAGAGTCCTCGGGAGCAATGGACCTGTCCGGCAAGACCATCGTCGTCGGTGGGGCGTTCGTTGACACCGAGGCGGCTGCGTTCGCGGATGCGGTGAAGCCATTCGAGGATGCGACCGGCGCCACCGTCACCTACAACGGTGACAAGTCATTCGAGCAGAACCTGAACGTGCAGGTCCAGGCCGGAAACCCGCCGGATGTTGCCCTGCTGCCGCAGCCCGGCTCCATGAAGGGCTACGCGGCCCAGGGCAAGCTCTTCCCGCTGCCTGACGACATCGTCGCCAACATCGACGCCAACTACGGCCCGGGCTGGAAGGACATCGGCACGGCGACCGACGGCAAGGTCTACGGCGTGTTCCACCGGGTCAACATCAAGGGCAACGTGTTCTACCCCAAGGTCACCTATGACGCGAAGGGCTACGCGACGCCGACGACCTGGGATGAGCTCACAACCCTCGAGGCCAAGATGGCTTCGGACGGCACCCCGGCCTGGTGTATCGGTGTCGAGAGTGGCTCGTCGACCGGCTGGCCGGCTACCGACTGGATCGAGCAGATCATGCTCCGGACGGTCGGACCCGACGGCTACGACAAGTGGGTCAATCACGAGATCCCGTTCAACGACCCGACCGTCCAGACTGCCGTGCAGACCATGATGGACATCTGGGGCAACCCGGCCGACGTCTATGGCGGGACGGCCACCATTCTTCAGACGAACTTCGGTGACGCACCGCCGTTCGCGTTCAGTGATCCGCCGAAGTGCTGGCTGACGAACCAGGGCAACTTCATCACCGCCTTCATGCCCAAGGACGTCCAGGCTGACCTCGACAACCAGGTCGGCGTGTACAACCTGCCGGCGATCGACGCCCAGTACGGGACGCCGGTCGAGGTCGGCGGTGACCAGGCCGTGGCGTTCGCGGACCGGCCCGAGGTCTGGGCATTCCTCAAGTACCTGACCACGCCGGAGGCCGGCGTCTCGTGGTCGAAGGCGGGCGGTGCCCTCTTCCCCTACAAGAACCAGGACCTCAACAACTACTCATCGAACCTCGACAAGACATTCGTCAAGACCCTCGCCGATGCGCCGTTCGTGCGCTACGACGGATCTGACCAGATGCCGCTGGCCGTCCAGAACGCCTGGTATGCGGAGATCGTGAAGGTTATCAACGGCTCCGAGGACATTCCCACGGCCCTGGCCAACATCGACGCCGCCTGGCCCAAGTAGTCATAGCGAGCTCGGGGTCTGGCGGCGTCGCCGGCAGACCCCGAGAAGATCTCGACGGGCACGGTGCCAAGGCTGATCCAGTCGCAACGAGGGAGAAGGCATGGCTGGCGCAACGCGTTCGGAGGAGCGGCGACAGGGTGTGGCCCAGGGGGTCGTTGCCGGTCTCGGTCAGGTCCTTGTATCCGTGGCCGTGCCGGTGGTGGCGTTCATCGTCCTGTGGGCTGGCTTCCTGTTCCTGAAGGACTCTGACGCGCCGAAGCTGGTCGTCGTCGCGGTCGCCATCGTCTGGGGCGTCGGCGGCACTGCCCTGCTCTACGTCATCTCGAACTGGCTGGTCGAGAAGCTGCCGACGACGTGGAGGAACAGGATCCTCCCGTTCGTGTTCGTCGGGCCGGCCTTCGCGATCCTGTCGTTCTACCTGCTGATCCCGGCCGTGATCACGTTCATCAACAGCTTCAAGGATGCAACGAGCACGGAGTGGGTGGGCCTGGACAACTACGTCTACGCATTCACCAACCCCGACATGCTGACCGCCATCCGGAATAACGTGCTGTGGCTGGTCCTCGGGACCGGGTTCTCGACCGGGTTGGGCCTGGCCATTGCGGTGCTCGCTGAGCGTTCCCGGATCGACCGGGTCGCCAAGACCCTGGTGTTCCTGCCGATGGCGATCTCGTTCGTCGGCGCAGGCATCATCTGGCGATTCGTCTATTCCTACCAGCCGCAGGGTTCGGAGCAGATCGGCCTGCTCAATGCCATCCTGGGCGTGTTCGGCGTTGCCCCCCAGTCGTGGCTGACCGGCGAGCCACTCAACACGATCCTGCTGATCGTGATCCTGGTCTGGGGGCAGACCGGCTTCGCGATGGTGATCCTCGCGGCCGCTCTCAAGGGGGTGCCGGACGAGCTGCTCGAGGCGGGGCGGATCGACGGCGCGTCCGAGTGGCAGATCTTCCAGAGGATCATCTTCCCCTCGATCTGGCCCACGGTCGTGACCGTCATGACCACGATCGCAATCCTGACATTGAAGATCTACGACATCGTCACCGCGATGACAGGAGGGAACTTCGGCACAAATGTGATCGCGACGATCCAGTTCAAGACGATCTTCTTCGACTACGGGCTGGGGTCAGCACTGGCCATCATCCTGCTGGTCGCGGTGACACCGGTGATCTGGTACAACCTGCGGCAATTCCGGTCCCGCGGGATCTGAGGAGGATGAGATGAAGGGATCACGATCCTCCGCGGTACTCCTCAACGTGGGCGTTGCCGCCCTCGCGCTCATCTGGACCATCCCGACGATCGGCCTGTTCATCACCTCGTTCCGGACCAAGGAGGCGATTCTGGGATCCGGATGGTGGAACATCCTGTTCAACCCGGGCAATCTCTCGTTGGACAACTACAACGCGGTGATCTTCGGGGGTGACGGCCTCGGGACTGCGTTCCTGAACACGATCGCTGTGACGATCCCGGCCGTCGTCATCCCGATCCTGATCGCGGCCTTCGCCGCCTACGGCTTTGCCTGGATGCAGTTCCCCGGCCGGCGGATCCTTTTCGTCACCGTCGTCGGCCTGCTCGTGGTCCCGCTGCAGATCTCGCTGATCCCGATCCTCCGCGCCTACCTTGCGATCGACCTCAACGGCACGTTCCTGGCCATCTGGCTGGCCCACGCCGGCTTCGGCCTCGCGCTTGCCACGTACCTGCTCTACAACTACATCAGCCAGCTGCCCAAGGACATCATGGAATCGGCGTACATCGACGGTGCCTCGCACTTCCAGACGTTCGTGCGCCTGATCCTGCCGCTGTCGACCCCTGCGCTGGCGTCGTTCGCGATCTTCCAGTTCCTGTGGGTCTGGAACGACCTGCTGGTCGCCCAGACGTTCCTCGGGACCAACAAGGACGTCGCCGTGATGACCTCTGCACTGCTGAACATCGTCGGGTCTCGCGGACAGGACTGGCAACTGCTGACGGCGGGGGCGTTCGTCTCGATGATCGTTCCGGTCGCGGTGTTCCTGGGACTCCAGCGCTTCTTCGTTCGCGGTCTCCTCGCGGGTTCCGTCAAGGGTTGACGGACTCGCCGTCACCACCGAGGCCCCGGCGCCCGGCGTCCCGGATCTCCTCCTCCGGGTCGTCGGGCCCGCGGCTCGGCCTGCCCGCCGCCACGGAGCTGGCGGCCACCCGCCTGGCCGGGCTCCCGGACCGGGACGTGGAGCTGTTCCTGATCCGGCTTGCTCGCTGGTGGCCGGACCTCGAGTCGGCGTGGGTCAACGTCTACGGTCCGCATTCCGCGGGACGCAGCGGCCTGGTCGAGCTGATCCAGCTGCTCGCGGACCGGTACCGGGAGCGGCCTGCGCCGCTGGTGTCGCTCGACCTGCAGCGGTCCGCGCGGCCGGACTGGTTCCAGGAACCGTCGATGATCGGCTACGTCTGCTACGCGGACCGGTTCGCCGGCACGCTCGCCGGCGTGGCCGACCACCTCGACTACCTGGCCGAGCTCGACGTCCGGTACCTCCACCTGATGCCGCTGCTGCGGCCCCGGCCGGGTGAGGCCGATGGCGGGTACGCCGTCGCCGACTACCGGCAGGTCGATCCGGTGCTGGGGACGATGGACGACCTCGAGCACCTGTGCGGGCAGCTTCGGGCGCGTGGCATGAGCCTGTGCATCGACCTGGTGCTCAACCACACCGCGGCGGAGCATCCCTGGGCGCTAGCGGCGGCGGCAGGAGATGCTCAGGCCGCGGCCATGTACTACATCTACCCGGATCGCCGCCAGCCGAACCGCTGGGAGAAGACGCTCCCCTGGACCTTCCCCGAGACGGCGCCTGGCAACTTCACGCAGCTGCCCGACGGGCGCTGGGTGTGGACGACGTTCAACTCGTTCCAGTGGGATCTCAACTGGTCGAACCCGCGCGTGTTCCTCGAGATGCTCGATGTCCTGCTGGCGCTTGCGGCCCGCGGGGTCGAGGTGTTCCGCCTCGACGCGGTCGCGTTCATGTGGAAGCGCCTGGGGACCAACTGCCAGAACCAGCCGGAGGTGCACGACCTGCTCCAGGCACTCCGGGCGTGTACCCGGATCACCGCCCCGGCCGTGATCTTCAAGGCCGAGGCGATCGTCGGTCCGGACGATCTCGTCCGCTACCTCGGCGTCGGTCGCCACCACGGGCACGTGTCCGACATGGCGTACCACAACAGCCTGATGGTCCAGTTCTGGTCCGCGCTCGCCACCCGCGACGCGCGCCTGGCGACCCGGGTGCTCCAGGCGCTGCCGCGGAAGCCATCGACCACGGCGTGGGCCACGTACATCCGCAACCATGACGACATCGGCTGGGCCATCGCGGACGAGGCCGCCGCCTCCGTTGGCTGGGACGGGCCGTCGCACCGCGGGTTCCTGTCCGAGTTCTACGCAGGCCGGTTCGCTGGCAGCTTCGCGCGAGGCGAGGTGTTCCAGTTCGAACCGTCGACGGGGGACAGCCGGATCAGCGGCACGTTCGCGAGCCTCGCCGGTCTCGAGTCGGCGCTCGATGACGGAGATCCGGCGCTGGTCACGGCGGCGATCGAGCGGATCCGGCTGGGCCACGCGCTGATCATGGCCTGGGACGGGCTGCCGCTCCTGTACATGGGCGACGAGCTCGGTCTGCGCAACGACTGGACCTACGCCATGGATCCCGAGCACCGGACGGACAACCGGTGGCTGCACCGCCCGAGGATGGACTGGGAGGCGGCGGGACGACGCCGCCGCCGGGGCACCGTCGAGGGCCGGATCCACGCCGATCTGCGGCGCCTCATCGCAGCACGTCGCCAGGCGCCCCAGATGCACGCGGCGGTGCCGCTCGACGTGCTCGATATCGGTGATCCGGCGCTGTTCGCGTTCCGGCGTGACCATCCGATCGGCGCGCTCGTGGCGGTCAGCAACTTCGCAGACGCGATCCGCCCGATCCCTGCGACCGTCTGCCCCGCCTCGCCGACCGGGCAGATCGTGGACCTGCTCGACCTGTCGGATTACGCGGCCGGCGAGCCGATCGAGATCCCCGCACGTGGCGTCCGCTGGCTCGTCTCGACAGACGCCACCGCACGAACTCCGAGCGGGCGCGTGGACGTGCGCGGCGCGCCCCGACGCCGCGCCGCGTCCCGGAACTGACCCGCGCACCGTCGCCGTCCGCCGCTGATCCCGGGCTGGCAACGAGAGATCCCGGGCTGGCCCCGCGACGGCCCTGCTACCATGGCCCCCGTTTCCAGCAGCTCGTGGGAGACCCCGGTGCCCCTCGATTTCCTCAAGCGCCGCGGCGGCGACGACGAGAAGCCTGCGTCCGGCACACCCAAGCCGACGCGCGCGATCGGGCTGCCCGAGGAGGTGGTCGCACAGGAGTACCAGCTCAAGCTGTACTTCGCCGGCAAGAGCACCGAGGGCGTCCGGATGACGGCCGGCCCCCAGGCCATGCACGAGCTGCCGGAGATGCTGTCGGGGATCGTCAGCGGCGAGATCGAGGTCGTGGAGCCGCTGCCCCTCGAGTTCGCGCAGGCCGTGCCGCAGATCGTGCGGCCGTCCGAGGCGATGCAGTGGCTGAATGCCCACCACCAGCTGAGCCCCGTGACGCGCCACACGCTGTACGTCCTGGAGTCCATCGACGCCGTCGATCTCGCGTTTGACACGCTCGCCTGCGGGCTGCTGGATGGCGAGGTCAGCACCTCCGGGTATCCCGAGTACAGCGCCATCGTAGGTGGTGTCGCGTCGCACTGGGACGAGGCAACGGGTGACATGATCGTCCGGGGCGTCGTCGGCTGGGGTGGCCGCGGGGTCCGCGGCGACACCGACCGGAACGCGCAGCGCATCCTGGGCGGCATCCTCACCAACATCCTCGCCAACCAGCACGCGCTCGGCCTCACGTCCGTCGACCGGCCGGTGCCGGCCGCTGGCCGGGGCGGCCTCGTCTGCGCGCACTGCGGATTTGCGTCCGCGCACGAGCGGGCGTTCTACTGCCCGAAATGCGGGATGCGGCTGCTTCGCGGCTGACCCACCACCAGGACCCAGGCCCATGCCCGTCTACGAATACGCCTGCACCGTCTGCGACCATCGAACCGACATCCTCCACGGGATCAACGACCCGGGGCCGCGTTTCTGTCCGTCGTGTGGTCGCGAGGACACGATGCGCAAGCTGTTCGCCCCGCCCACGATCCATTTCAAGGGGTCGGGCTGGGCCAAGAAGGATCGGGCCAGCGCGGCAAGCGGATCGCGTCGCCATGGGAGCGCCTCGTCCTCGGCGGGCGGCGAGTCCGGCGGCTCCGGCGAGTCGCGCGAGTCCGGCGGCTCCGACGGTTCCGGCGCGTCGCGGGAGGCCGATGGTTCAGGCACGTCACGGGAGTCCCGGGGTTCCGGCCAGTCCAGCGAGTCGGGCAGCTCGGGCAGCTCCGGTGGTTCAGGCGGCTCGAGCGAGTCGCGGGAGTCGCGCGGTTCCGACAACGCGGACAGCAAGCGCGGCTCGCGAGATCGCGGCTCGCGAGATCGCGGCTCGCGAGATCGTGACTCGTCATCGTCCGGATCTTCCGAACCGACCACCACGTCGTCCGAGTCCGGGGCTGCGCCCGGCGCCTCCGCATCATCGAGGGACTGAACGCCAGATGCCCGCTGCCGCCGACTGGATCACGCTCGCGGAAGCCGCGTCGATCCTCGAAGCCGCCAACATCCGTTTCCGTCCGGAGACCATCGGGAGCTGGGCGCGCAGCGGCCGCCTGTCGAGCATCAAGCTCGGTGGCCGCCGGTTCGTCCGGCGCGGCGAGGTCAGGGCGCTGGTCGCCGCGCCACGGCGGGTGCACGCAGAGGACGTCCAGCCGGTCCTGTTCGAGGACCTGACCTCCTGACGGGGGCTGGCCGGCCAGCCGAGGAGCCCCGGATCGATCGGGTCCGGCAGTACGCCTCGCGCGCCGCCGAGCGGCTCGGCGGCGTTCCCGCGGTCCGGACCCTGCGCGCGACCCTTCAGACCTACGACGCGGCGGGTGGAGGGCTGGTTGCCGGCGGCCTCGCCTATGCGGCAATCGTTGCCCTCCTGCCGGGGCTCCTGCTGGTCCTGTCGGTGGTCGGCATCCTGGTCGATGACGAGGCGGTCCGCGCGAATCTCGTCTCGACCATCGCGACCGCCGTGCCGCCACTCGCAAGCCTTGCGCGCCAGGCCCTGGAACAGGTGGCAAACGGGGCGGTCCCGACCAGCATCGTCGCGGTCCTCGGCCTCCTGTGGGGGTCGAGCCGCTTCTACGTCGCGCTGGACAACGCGTTCGCGCGCATCTTCCACAACGCGCCGCGGCGGAACCAGATCCAGCAATCGGTGCGCGGCCTGGTCCTCATGGCGTTGTTCGTCGCACTGCCGGTCACGGCCCTGGTGTTCGGGTCGGTGACCTCGTGGCTCCTTGACGTGGCGCCCGCGGGGGAGCAGGTCGGCGGGGTCGTCCGCGCCGCCTGGCAGGTCGCGTCACCGCTGGGTTCGGTCCTGCTGTTCGTGGTGGGGGCGGCGCTCGTGTACCGGTTCGTACCGGCGCGCCGGGTGCCGCGGCAGGCGTTCCTGCGACCCTCGATCGTGGCGGGGATCACCCTGGCGGCATTCACGCAGGCCTTCACCTTCATCGCGCCGCGCCTCGTCGGCGCCGCCGCGCTGTATGGCACGTTCGTCGCGATCTTTGCGCTGCTTGCCTGGCTGTCGATCGGGTTCAACGTGCTCCTGCTCGGCGGCGCCTGGACACGCGTCCGCATGCTGGCGAGGCTGAGCCCCACGCCGGCTGGCGAGGGGCAGGGCGGGGGTGCGCCCGCTGCCAGGCCCGCCCTGGACGCCTAGCCTAGCCGCCGCCCTGGCGCGAGCCGCAGCGGCGGCAGAACCGGGCATTTGCCGAGAGCGAGAGCCCGCAGCTGATGCACGGTTGAGCGGTCGGCGTCGGCGCGGCGACCGGGTCCGGCGCGACCCCGAGTGGTGCGGCCCCCAGCACCTCCTGCGCCGAGGCGGCCCACAACGCGGTCGCGTCCGACTGGAGCAGCGGTCGCCCGGCGAGCGTGGTGGGCATGTCCTGCGCCGAGCCCGCAGCCGGCTGCTGCGGCGAGGGCCACTGCGGCATCGCCGGCCAGACCGGCGGTGGCGCGTCGTCAGGGGCAACGGTGAGCCACGGCGACGCCGCCGGTGCCTGTGCCGGAGCCGGGGCCTCCGGCGCCGCCGGTGCGACGGGAGCGTCCGGCGTGGGTACGGGCCAGGTCGGCTGGGGGATCTCGTCGCGGTCGGGGCGCGCAGGCTCGGCGGCCGCGACCTCCGGTGCTGCGGCGACCGGCTCCGGCTCCGGGGCGATGACCTCGCGCTGCCCGGCGACCGGCTCGGGCGACGGCTCCGCGGCGACCGGCTTCGGCTCCGCGGCGACCGGCTTCGGCTCCGCGGCGACCGGCTTCGGCTCCGGCTCCGGGGCGATGACCTCGCGCTGATCTCGGGCTGCCGGCACCGCCACGGCGCTCGCGGTGCTCTCGGCTTCCTCCGATGCGAGCAGCTGCTCGTACGCGGCGATCGCGTCGTCCAGGCTCTGTCCCGGGGCGAGGCCGCTGACCACGGGCTCGGTGTCCGGCGCAGCCCGGCCTTCGTCCCCGGCACTGATCGCGTCCGCGTCGCCGTCGTCGGCGGCTGCGTCGTCCGGACCGTCGAGCACCCGCGCGAGACGATCGGCGGGGAGATCCGCTTCCGGCCACGCCCCATCGTCCTCGACGGGGGAGTGCTGGTGCCCGTTGGCGGTCGCCGGCGCGGCCGCAGGCATCAGGTCGACCAGCGCGACGGGCTCCTCCTGCCCCGGTATGGGCGCGCAGGTGAGGCAGCGGCCTTCGGGACCGTTCCAGCAGTCGCTGCAGGTGTACTGCCGGCATGTCAGGCAGAAGTTGAAGGTCTGGTGGAACGCGTCCAGCTGGGAGGTGGTCGCCGCCAGCTCCTCCTCGCTGCGAGCCTCGGCCATCGCTTCCGACAGCGACGCATCGTCCGACATGACGAAGTTGCGGACGCCCTTCGTCATGACTCGCACCCGGCCCAGCCGCGACTTTCGTGGTGCCGCCAATTCGAACGTATAGCGGGTGCCGCACCGTTCGCAGAACGACTCGGTGAGGATCTCGGTCATCTGACCCCCGAGCACACGTGGACGCGGTCCGGCTACCCCAGCCGGACAGGTGCCAGAGTATATCTCTCGTTCAAGCGCAGGCCCTTCTCCGAGGTACCCGGGCGTGCGTCCGTGGTGCGGCCGGGGCGGACGGCGTGCGCTCTGGTACGGTTGGCCGCGCCATGGCCGCACTCGCCGCCCTCGAACGGCTGCTCGAGCGGATCTTCGAACGGTCCACCGCGCGGCTGTTCCGGACCCGCATCCAGGTCGTCCAGCTCGAGCGTCGCGTCGAGCGGGCGATGGAGCGTGCGCGTGTGGTCGAGGGCCGCCGCACCAGCGTGCCCAGCCGGTACCGCGTCCGGATGAACCCGGCCGACATCGCAGGCACCGCCGACGGGGTCGGCGGTGCAGATGCGCTGGCGCGCAGGCTCGCGGACGCCGCGCTTGCATTCGCCCGGTCGCATGGATATCACCTCGGGGACCGGCCGGTCGTGATGCTCGTCGCCGATCCGAGCCTGGCCGCCGGCGAGGTCGACGTGCTCGCCGCGGTCGATCCCGGTACGGCTTCGATCGACGACGGAGCCGCGCGACGGGATGGTGGTTCAGCACCATCCACGCCGCTTGACGTCCCGGCGCCCAACGTCGTGCCGCAGGGGATCCGCGGGCCGGGCCCCGACACCCAGGTGTTTCGCCGCCCCGCACCACCCGCCACCCGGGCGGTCCTGCGTGCCCAGATGGCCGATGGGGGCGAGCGGACGATCGAGGTCGATGGCACGCCGCTGGCGATCGGGCGCGCCGCCGACAACGGGCTGGTGCTCGATGACGCACGTGTGTCCCGGCATCACGGTCGCCTCCAGGCGCGCCGGGGTGCCCTCGTGTACACGGACCTCGGCAGCACGAACGGCAGCCGTGTGAACGGCGTCCACGTCGACGAGATCGTGCTGGGCCAGGGTGATCGACTCGAGATCGGCAACACCGTGCTCGTCGTCGAGACGCTGCCGGACTGATCGTGGACGGCTTTGCGGCGACGCTGTGGATGGTCAGGTTCCTGTTCCTGGCCCTGCTGTACCTGTTCCTGTTCTCGGTCGTGCGCGTGCTGTTGCGCGATCTTCGGGCGGCCTCGGCGGGCCGCGCCGAGCTGGGCCGGCTGTTCGTGCTGGCGTCGCCCGGCAACGAGCCACCCGCCGGATCATCGTTCCCGCTGGACGCCATCACCTCGCTGGGCCGCGACGTCAACAACACGATCGTGGTGGATGACCCGTTCGTCTCGACCGAGCACGCCGTGCTCACGTTCCGCGGCCGGAGCTGGTACCTGGAGGACCTGGGCAGCACCAACGGCACGTTCGTCAATGGCGCGCCCGTGCAGGACCTGGCGCCGCTGGGCTTCGGTGACGAGGTCCAGATGGGCGGGGTGCGGCTGCGGCTCGACCGGAGCCGCGAGTGAGCGTCGCCGCCCAGGTGCGCTCGATCGGCGCGGGGATCCGCGTCCGACCACGGGTGCGACCGACCGAGCTCGCGCTGCTCGCGGTCGCCGCTGTCGCGCTCGTCGCCGGGGCCGCGTCGCTGGGGGCGACCCAGCGGGCCGTGGCCGCCCAGGTCGCGGGTGCATCGCCGGCCGCGCCCGACTTCATGCCGCCCGATCCGCGCGGGCTCGCCGCGTACCTGGTCGCGCTGCTTCTCGTCCACGTCGCGTTCGTGCTCGCCGGCAGGCGGACGGACCAGGTGCTGCTGCCGACCGTCGGCCTGCTGGGCGGGATCGGGCTGCTGCTGATGCAGCGCCTGCCGCAGGGCCTGGTCGTCCAGCGCTTCGGTGACGCCGAGCTCGGCCTGGGACAGCTGCAGCTGGCGTGGTTGCTGATCGCCGTCGCGGTGATCGCCGGGCTGGCGCTGGCGGTCCGCTCGGACGCCTGGCTCCGCCTGTACAAGTACACCTGGGCGGCAATCGGGATCGTGCTGCTCCTGCTCACGTTCGTGTTCGGCAGCGACGTGAACGGAGCCCGCCTGACCCTGTCGATCGGTCCCGTCTCGGGCCAGCCATCGGAGCTGCTCAAGGTGATCCTGGTGGTGTTCCTGGCCGGGTACCTGTCGGAGAACCGGTCGCTCCTCGCCGAGGAGAGCACCCGGCTCGGACCGCTGCGCCTGCCACCGATCCCGTATCTCGCCCCGATGGTGGCCATGTGGGCGATCGCCCTGGGGATCGTCGTGGTCCAGCGTGACCTGGGCGCCGCGCTGCTGTTCTTCGCGGTGTTCCTGGCCCTGCTCTACGTCGCCACCGGCCGGCCCGCCTATGTCGTCGGCGGCGTGATCCTGTTCGTGGCCGGGTCGTGGGTCCTGTACAACCTGTTCGGGCACGTCCAGCAGCGGGTCGACAACTGGCTCGATCCATGGCGCGACCCCCAGGGTGCCGGGTTCCAGACGGTCCAGGCCCTGTACGCCTTTGGCCGGGGCGGCCTGCTGGGCGTCGGCCTGGGGGCGGGTCTGCCGACCATCGGCGGCCACCTGCCGGTTCCCGCGGTCCACACGGACTACCCTCTCGCAGCGCTTGGCGAGGAGCTCGGGCTGATCGGGCTGCTCGCGATCCTGGGGCTGTACCTGGTGGTCGTCGAGCGCGGCCTGAGGATCGCGGCCGCGGCCCATGACGACTTCCGCGCGATCCTCGCCGCCGGGCTGTCGCTGGTCATCGGCACGCAGGCGTTCATCATCGCGGCCGGCAACCTCAAGCTGATCCCGCTGACGGGGATCACGCTCCCCCTGATCTCGTACGGTGGATCGTCGCTGCTTGCGAACGCGATCGTCATCGGCCTGCTGCTTGCCCTGTCGGACCGGGGCGCGGAGCCGCCGCCACCACCGCGACCCCGGTTCGGGCGGTTCGGGCGGCTTCGGCCTCGCGCGAGGGCCCGGGCGTGAGCACCCCGAGCGGAAGCGCCCGCCCGACGGGCGCGGCCCGCCCCATCGGTCCCAGCGTCGTCCGCGCAGGGATCGCGACCGTGCTGGCCTTCGCGCTGCTCGCCGCGGGCGCCGGCTGGTGGCAGGTCGTTGATTCGCAGCGGCTGGTCACGGCGCCCGACAACCCGGCCGTGATCGCCGCCGCGCGCCGGACGCTGCGGGGTCCCATCGTCGACCGCGACGGGCAGTGGCTGGCGCGCAGCAGCCGTGACGTCAACGGGGAGGCGCAGCGAACCTACCGCGACGACACGATCAGCCAGGTGGTCGGGTACGCATCGCGCCAGTTCGGCACGACGGGCCTGGAGCGGACGTACAACGCCCAGCTGCTCGGCCTGACCGGCTCGGACCCGCTGGGCGGCCTGCTCGACAAGTTCGGCGCCACGCCGCACGAGCCGCTGGGGCTCAAGCTGTCGCTGGACCTGCGGCTGCAGCGCGAGGCGATCAAGGCGCTGGGCAGTGACCACGGCGCGGTGGTGATGCTCGATCCGACGACGGGTGAGGTGCTCGCGCTGGCCTCGACGCCGACCTACGATGCGTCGGCGATCGCCGACCCCGCGACGGCCGCGGCAACGTTCGCCAAGCTGAGCGCCGATTCGTCTCACCCGCTCCTCCCGCGGGCGACCCTGGGGCGGTACGTCCCCGGGTCGGTGTTCAAGATCGTGACCGCGATCGCCGCGCTCGACAGTGGCGCGGTCACCCCTGACACGACGTTCCCCGAGCAGCCCGCGGCTGAGAAGACCGGGCTGCGGGTCAGCGGGTTCCTGATCCGCGACGGGCACCATCCGCAGACCGACGGCAAGGCGCTCGACTTCGTGGACGCGACGGAGGTCAGCTGCAACATCTGGTATGCGTTGGCGGGGCTCGCCGCGGGCGGCGATCGCCTGGTCAGCGAGGCCGGCTCGCTCGGGTTCGGCGCACCAATCCCGTTCGACCTGCCGACCGCGATCAGCCGGGTCACCGGTGGTGGCGGACCTGCCCCGGGCGGCTTCGCCGACGACGTCGAGCTTGCCTCCGCCGCGTTCGGCCAGGGCGAGACGTACGTCACGCCGCTCCAGATGGCGCTGGTCGCGGCGACGGTCGCCAACGATGGGGTGCTGATGACACCGCATCTCGTGACCGAGATCACGGGCAGCGGACCGGGCGCGCGCACCGTCGGGCCCGAGACATGGCGGCGCGTCCTGTCCGCCGCGGATGCCCGATCGATCCAGACCGCGATGGAGCAGGCGGTCGAGGGAAGCCTCGGACGGCTGTTCACGTCCGGGGCCAGGGTCTCCGGCGTGCCGGTCGCCGGCAAGTCGGGCACGGCCGAGCTCGGGGGAACGGGTGAGCCGCACTCCTGGTTCATCGGCTTTGCGCCCGTCGAGAACCCGAAGGTCGCGATCGCGGTGCTGGTCGAACAGGGGGGCAGGGGCGGGGAGCGGGCCGCGCCGCTGGCGGGCTCGCTGCTCAAGCGCTATTTCGAGCTGTACGGCAAGCCCTGAGCTCACGCGCACTGCCGAGGCGGTAGCCTCACTGGGTGACCGATCCTGGATCGTCCCGCCACGACCCCTCCGGGGCGGAGGCTTCCCGCGCGGCAGCCCCCGAACCCGACGTGCCCGCGCCTGCACCCGGCGAGCCGGATCGCCGCCCGCGACCGCTCCTCGAGCGGATCGGCCTTGCCGCCGTCGCCCTCGTGCTTGCCGCCATGTTCGCGCTGGTCGCGGTTGCGTCGTTCCTGGGAGACGAGCCGTTTCTCGGCGTGATCGGCATCATCGGGTGCCTGATGGTGCTTTGGGTCGGCGGCCTCACCCTGGTCCGCGGCTGAGTGCCACCGATGCGCGGAGAACCGGATTCAGGGACGGGTCGTACACTGCGCAGAAGGCACGACGTCGCCAACCCCTCGGATCCCGTTGCGCGACGTCACGGAGGTTCGCGTCGTGCCGCACCGGGTTCGACCGACGAGACGTGCTGTGAGGGCAGGCAACCATGACGGGAGACCGATGAGCGACATCCAGCAGGTCGGCGACAGGGTGCTCGCGAACGTCGAGCGGGTCATCGTGGGCAAGCATCACGAGGTTCGGCTGGCGCTGGTCGCGCTGATGTGCCGGGGGCACCTCCTGATCGAGGACGTCCCGGGCACCGGCAAGACGGTCCTCGCCAAGGCCATCGCCCGCAGCCTGGGCTGCTCGTTCCGGCGGATCCAGTTCACGCCGGACCTGCTCCCCTCGGACGTGACGGGCCTCTCGATCTACAACCAGAAGACGCAGGAGTTCGAGTTCCGCCCCGGGCCGATCATGAGCCAGGTCGTCCTGGCCGACGAGATCAACCGCGCCACGCCAAAGACGCAGAGCTCCCTGCTGGAGTGCATGGAGGAGCGCCAGGCGACGATCGACGGCGTCACCCACGTGATGCCGGATCCGTTCCTCGTGATCGCCACCCAGAACCCGATCGAGTACGAGGGAACGTTCGCCCTTCCGGAAGCCCAGCTCGACCGGTTCATGCTCCGGATCCGGCTCGGCTACCCGCAGCTGCTGGACGAGATCGTGATCCTTGACGAGCAGAAGCGGACCCACCCGCTCGAGGCCCTGTCCGAGGTGTGCTCGGTCGAGGAGCTGCGTGCGCTGCAGGACGGCGTCCGCGAGGTCTATGTCGACCCGGCGGTCAGCGACTACATCGTGCGTCTGGTGGCGTCCACCCGGACGCACCCGGACGTGTATCTCGGCGCCAGTCCGCGAGGGTCGATCGCGCTGTACCGGGCGGCGCAGGCGCTGGCAGGGCTCCTTGGCCGCGACTACGTCATCCCCGACGACGTCAAGGCGCTGGCCGAGCCCGCGCTCGCGCATCGCGTCATCATCAAGACGGCGTCGTCGATCCACGACATCAGCGCCGCGAACGTGGTCCGCGAGCTGCTCGAGGCCACGCCGATCGAGTCGCCCCGCCGGTCCGGCGGTCCACGCGAGGTTCGTCCGAGCCCCGCGGTCGGCTGACCGCGACCTCGGGCGCATCCCGGCCGATCGGAGGACCGACCGCCTTGCTTCGCCGTCTCCAGCTCATCACCCTCGCCGTCGTCCTCGCCGTGGCGGCGTTCTCGACGGGCTGGCCGTTCCTGTTCTTCCTCGTCTACGTCACCCTCCTGGTCGGCGGCGGCAGCTACATCCTCACGCGACTGGGCCTGTCGGACCTCGAAGCGGGATACGCGGTCAACCAGCTCAGCGGACACGTCGGCGACCGGCTGCGGGTCACGTACACGCTGCGCAACACGGGCCGGCTGCCCAAGCCGTGGCTCGAGGTCCACAACCCCACGACGCTGCCGGACGGGCTCCAGGGACGCGCCCTTGGCCTCGCCGGTCGCGAGGAGAAGTCGTGGATGGTCCGGATCCAGCTCATGCGCCGCGGCCACTTCCGGATCGAGCCGCTCCAGATCCGCACCGGCGACCCGTTCGGGTTCTTCGAGGCGTCGGCGAGCGTCGGCCAGGGCGTGACCATGATCGTCTACCCGCGGATCGACCCGCTTCCGCTGTGGCGGCTGCCACCCGCCAACCTCGAGGGTGCGCACGCGTCACCCGAGCGCACGCTGCAGACGACGCCGCTCGCGACCACCGTGCGACCGTACGCGCCGGGCGACTCTATGAACCGGATCCACTGGCGCTCGACCGCCCGGCTGGGCGAGATCCAGGTCAAGGAGTTCGAGCTCGAGCAGACGGCCGATGCCTGGATCTTTCTCGATCTCGACGCCGCGTTCGAGGCCGGCGAGGGCGAGGACAGCACGACCGAGGTCGCCGTGCGCGCCGCGGCGTCGATCGCGGACAAGGCGATCGGCGAGAACCGCGCGGTCGGCCTGACGCTCAACTCCCACCGGATCACGGTGCTGCCCGCCGATCGGGGCTCCCGCCAGCGGCTCAAGATCCTGCAGCTCCTGGCGTCGGTCGACGCCGACGGACAGACACCGTTCGTCGAGGCGCTGGTGACGGGCCTGACCCGTCTGCGCCGGGGCATGACGGCGATCATCATCACGGCGTCGCTGGACCCCTCGTTCATCCGGCCGCTCGCGACGCTTCGCGGGCGGGGCATCGGATCGGTGGTCGTGCTGCTTGACCCGATGGCGTTCTCCGCCGATGCGGACGGACCCGACGAGATCGAGACGCGACGCCAGCGAACCCGTGCGCTGCGGCACGCGCTCGCCGAGTTCGAGCTGCCGACGGTCGCCATCGGCCCCACGAGGGACCTGGGCGCGGTGCTCATCAGATGAGCGACCTGAGGCTTCGACGGCCGGAGGAAGGCTGGCTGCCGCTGGCGCTGGTGGCATTCATCGCGATCATCCTCGGTCTCGCGATCGACGATCCCGGCTGGGTGAACGGCAAGGAGGCCCTGACCAACAGCCTGCCCGGGCTCGCGCTGATCGGGGTCGCCGTCGGCTTCGCCGGTCCCAAGCTCGGGCTGGGTCGCTGGACGACGCACCTGGCGGGCGCCATCCTCGCCGCCCTGGTCATCCCCGTCGCCGCCGGCTGGGCCCTCCACCCCGGGGCATCGATCCCGGATGCGTTCGAGGCGACGGCGGCCGGCACCGTCAACGCCTACCTCGACCTGGCCTGGCGTGGGCGCCAGTTCACGAGCGAGGAGATCCACTACGTCCTGACGCTGGGCATCATCGTGTGGGGCACGATGCAGTTCGCCTCGTATGCCGTGTTCGGCCATCGGCGGCCCCTCAACGCCGTGATCGTCGTCGGCCTCGTGCTGATCGCCAACATGTCGATCACCAGCCGCGACCAGCTGCCGCATCTCATGGCATTCATCGCGGCGGCGCTGCTGCTCCTGATCGCGATGCACGCCTTCGATGAGCGCACGATCTGGAACCGCCGCCGGATCGGTGACCCGGGCTCGCTCGCGAACCTGTACCTGCGTGGCGGGACGGTGTTCATCGTCCTCGCCATGTTCGGCTCGCTGGTGCTCACGCAGCGCGCCGCATCGAGCCCGCTCGCGGGCGCCTGGACCGGCGTGAACGGCCAGCTGATCGAGGCGGGCGAGACGCTGTCGCGCCTGTTCCCGTTGGGCGGCGACGCGCGGTCCCCGGGCGGCGTGCGGTTCGGCGCGAGCGCGCGCATCTCGAGCCAGTGGTTCAGCGACGACGGGACCGCCTTCGTGGCCACGGTCCCGGCCGCGTCGCCGCTCGAACGGTGGCGGGCCGCGACCTACGACCAGTTCTCGCTCGACGGGTGGGAGCAGACCGATGTCCTGCGCGCCCCGGTCGCCGCGGGCGATCAGCTCCTGGCCGGGACGCCCGAGGATCCGGTCCCGGACCTGACCCGCGAGGTCAAGGTCCAGGTCCGCCCGGACCGGTACCAGGACCGGATGGTGGTGAGCCCCGGGACCCCGTCGATCGGTCTCGGCGGCGACCACCGTGCTGTTTGCCGGCGAGGCAGGCTGGTTCGACGGCGTCGAGCTGGCCGGCGACGGGAGCGCCTACGACGTCACCACCCGTGAGCTCATGCTCGGCGACACGGATCTCATCTCCGGCAATCGCCTGCGCGTGGCCTCGACGGACTACCCGCTCTCGATCATCGACCGCTACACGGATGTCCCCGACGGTGCGATCGGTCCGGATGCCGCCAACCTGCTGTCGACCATCCTCCAGCAGGCGCATCCGGACAACCCGTACGACGCGGCCGTGGCCATCGAGAGCTACCTCAAGGACGGCAGCAACTTCCACTACCAGATCGACGTCCGCGACGTCAATTGCTCGTCCCCGAGCTCCGTCGAGTGCTTCGCGCGCACCCGTCGCGGCTACTGCCTCCACTACGCGTCGACGATGGCGATCCTGCTGCGCGCGGCCTTCCCCACCAACCCGATCCCCACGCGGCTGGTCCAGGGTTTCCTGCCCGGCACGCGGAGCGGGACGACCGAGACGGTGCTCGACCGCAACGCCCACGCGTGGGTGGAGGTGTACTTCCCGGGTTACGGCTGGATCCCGTTCGATCCGACGGGTGGCAACGTGGGTCTTCCGTCCGAGATCCAGGAGGGCCCGGTCGTGCCCAGCCCGTCGCTGGTGGTGCCGTCGGGAGACCCGCGGGAGGCGGAGCTGACACCGCACGCACCGGTCATCGTCCCTCCCGACGGGTCGCAGGGTCCCACATCCGCGAGTGGTCCGAACGATGTCACGTTCGCCCTCCTCGCCGCCGCGCTGCTGGTGCTGCTCACCGGGGGGATCGCACTGGCCGCCTGGGTTCGTGGGCCGCGCGGCGAGGTCAACGCGGACGGCGCCTGGCTGAACCTGGCCCGCGGCGCTTCGAGGCTGGGCTTTGCGCCGCGCCCGACCCAGACGATCTACGAATACGCGACCGCTCTCGGTGAGCTCGTCCCCGTGGCGCGGGCTGACCTCCAGACGGTCGCCGACGCGAAGGTCGAGACCCAGTACGCGCGGCTCCACCTGGGCGACGACCGGATGCACGCTGTCCGCGAGGCCGTCCGCCGGCTTCGGGTATCGCTGCTGCGGCTCGTGTTCCGCCGGCGCGGGCTGCGCTGGCTCCGGAGGCTCGGCCGGCGCCCGTGAGGCGGCGACGCCCTGCTACAGCGCGCCCGACCGTGCCCGCCGCTCGGCGGCCTCGCGCGCCTGCTCATCGATCATCGGCGCCAGGTGCTCCGCCAGGTTGAGCGCGCGCAGGACCGCACGGCCGCCGCGGAGCTCGACGACCGAGATCGCGCACAGGTCGAAGCTGAACGTCCAGAAACGGTCGAGCGGGATCCCGAACATGGTCAGCAGCACGACCTTGAACACGCCGTCGTGGCCCACCAGGATCGACCACGGCTGCTCCACGGGCGCGACGCCGCGATAGCCGCCAACCTGGGGACGGTCGAGGCTTCCGCGCGGGCGATCCCGGCCGAGGCGCTCGAGGACGCCGGCCAGCGCCGGTCGGACACGCGCCTGGACCACGGCCAGCGACTCGCCGCCCGGTGCCCAGGCCTCGACGGGTCGCCGCCGCCAGGCCGCCAGCTCGGGTGCCCAGCGGCGCATGATCTCGTCGTGGGCGACGCCCTCCCATTCTCCCTGCCCGATCTCCATGATCCCGGCATCCGCCCGGACGCCGACGACGGATGCGTCGGAGGCCGGTGCGCCGACGGCCGGGGCTCCGACGGCCCGCCGACCCGGTGCCGGAGCAGCGACGGTCCCGGTCTCACCCGGAGCGGAGGCTATGCGCTCGGCCTCGATGGCCTCGGCGACGGCACGGGCCGTCGCGCGGGTGCGTGCGAGGGGCGAGTGAACGATCTCGAGCGGCAGCCCCGCGGGCACCGGCAGGGCGGGGGAGGCGTGCGGCCGGGCGAGCCGGCCCGCAGCCAGCTCCGCCTGACGGCGGCCGGTTGCCGACAGTGGCGTCTCGGCCTGACCCTGGAAGCGGCCCTCGGCGATCCATTCGGACTCCCCGTGGCGGAGCAGGACCAGCGTCGCGTCCAGCCCTTCGGGGATCAGCGGCCCGTCGGGGGAGCCGGGACCGGCGGACGGCGCCCCCTGGCTCACCGATCGCCGCCCAGCCGGATCGTCCACACGTCCAGGACCGCTGGGTTCGCGCGGATCGCGTCGGCGACCGGAGCCGGCACGTCGTCGTCGAGGGCGAGGACCATGAACGCGTCGGCGCGGGGCGCGGAGCGGGCGAGCGTCATGGCACTGATGTTGACGTCGGCCTCACCGAGCAGCGAGCCGATCTGGCCCATCGTGCCCGGCCGGTCACGGTGCCGCGTGATCAGCATCGAATCCGCCGGCGCCATGTCCATCGAGTGCTCGTCCAGCCGCACGATCCGGGCCTCGCCATTGGCCACCGTCCCCGCGACCGTCGCGGTGTGGCCGGCCGTCTCGGCGGTCACGGTGAGCAGCGACGAGAACGGCCCGGCGTCGGGGGTCTTGCGCTCGACGAGCGTGATCCCGCGAGCCTTCGCCAGGGTCGCCGCATTGACCAGGTTCACCCGCTCGGTGACTCGCGGTCTCGAGCAGGCCACGGAGGACCGCCGCGGCCAGCGAGGATGCGTCGTACGCGGCCGGCTCACCGGCGATCTCGAGGGTCACCGTTCGCGGGGCCGTTCGCGCGAACTGCGCGATGAACCTGCCGAGCGTCTCGGCCAGGGGAAGGTAGGGCGCGATCGACTGGGCCGTCTCGGGGGTCAGCAGCGGCGCATTGACGGCGTAGCGCGCCGGACGCCCGTCGAGCACATCGAGGATCTGCTCCGCGACCTCCTCGGCCACGGCGACCTGCGCCTCGGCGGTCGAGGCACCCAGGTGGGGCGTGAGCAGCGTGTTGGGTGCATCGAGCAGCGGGGA
The DNA here is from genome assembly GCA_963720825.1 of uncultured Chloroflexia bacterium. GTDB lineage: Bacteria > Chloroflexota > Limnocylindria > Limnocylindrales > CSP1-4 > CAIXZV01. The sequence continues at coordinate 235,443 of CAVRGY010000007.1, forward strand.
GCCGGTCGGCGGCTCCTTCTCGAACACGTCGATCGCGGCGCCCCCGATCCGGCCGGCCCGGAGGGCGTCGGCCACGGCGGCCTCGTCGAGGATCCCGCCGCGCGCGACGTTGAGCAGGAACACGCCGGGCTTCATGGATGCGATGGCCGCGGCGTCGATCAGGCCCCGCGTCGCGCGCGTCATCGGTACGTGGACGGTGATCACGTCGGCGCGCGCGATCAGCTCCTCGAACGCGACCAGCTCCACCCCGAGGTTCGCGGCCTGGTCGGCGGTGACGAACGGGTCGGACCCGACGACCGTCATCTCCATCGCCCGCGCGCGGACGGCGATCGCCTGGCCGATCTTGCCCAGGCCGACGATGCCCAGCGTCTTGCCGCGCAGCTCCACCCCGGTGAACTGCGATCGCTTCCATTCGCCGCGCCGCATCGAGGCGTCCGCGGCGGCGGTGCGGCGCGCGAGGCCGTACAGCAGCGCCAGCGTGTGCTCCGCGGCGGCGATCGTGTTGCCGGTCGGCGCGTTGACGACCGTGATCCCGGCGCGCGTCGCCGCCTCGAGGTCCACGTTGTCGACGCCGACACCGGCCCGGCCGATCACGACCAGGCGGGTGCCTGCGGCGATCAGGCCGGCATCGACCTTGACCTGGCTCCGGACGACCAGGGCGTCGTAGTCGGGGAGGATCGAGGCGATCTCCTCGTGCGACAGCCCCAGCTTCTCGTCGACATCGTGATGGCCACGCAGGAGCTCGAGGCCCTCCGGTGCGAGCGCCTCGACCGCCAGGATCCTCATGCCATCGCCGCCGCGACGCGCTGCCCGGCGAGCGCCCGCTGTGCGGCGGCGACGGCCTGGCCCGATTCCACGGCCATGCCCTGTTCGATCGCGACGGCCTCCATGACGCCGATCGCCGCCAGGATCTCGTCCGTGGTCACGGATCCGAGGTGCCCGACCCGGAAGATCCTGCCCTTGAGCCTGCCCTGTCCGCCGGCGATCACCAGCCCGCGCGCCTTGAGCGCACCGTTGAAGGCCTTCCAGTCCACCCCGTCCGGGATCCGGGCCGCCGTCACCGTCTGCGATGCAACCGCATCGTCGGCAAGCAGGGTGAAGCCGATCGCGCGGAGCCCCGCACGGGTCATCGCCGCGCATGCCCGGTGACGCGCGAACACCCCGTCGCCCTCGGCCTGCATCAGCCGCAGCCCTTCGTCGATCTGGTACATCACCGCCACCGCGGGCGTCCAGGGCGTCTCGCCGTTGACGGCCGCGTCGCGATGCCGCCTGAGGTCGAGGTAGAACCGTGGCATCGTCGCCGTCTCGGCGGCCGCCCAGGCGCGCGGCCCGACCGCGGCCATGGCCATGCCCGGCGCCGACATCCACGCCTTCTGCGAGCCCGTGACCACCAGGTCCAGCCCCCACGCGTCCATCTCGAACGGGACGGCCCCCAGCGCGGAGATCGCATCGACCAGGATCAACGCCTCGGGCGCCACCTCGCGGACCGCCGCCGCAAGCGCCGCGATGTCGTTGGTCACGCCGGTCGAGGTCTCGTTGTGGGTCAGCAGGACCGCCTTGAGCCCGCGGACGGCCGCCGCAGCTGCCCGGACGTCGGCGCGCATCGGCCGCCTCGCCCCACTCGACATCGAGCCGGGTGACGGCGGCCCCATAGACCTCGGCGATGCTCGCGAACCGGTCACCGAACGAACCGATCGTCACTGCCAGCACCGGGTCGCCGGGCGACAGCGTGTTGACGACCGTCGCTTCGAGCGCGCCCGTCCCGGCGCAGGTGAGCATCACGACATCGCAGGTCGTGCCGAAGTACGGCTTGACGCCCGCCTCGACCCGCTTGAGGAGGGCCTTGAACTCCTCGCCGCGGTGGTTGACCATCTGGCGTCCGCCGGCCTCGCGGACGGTCGGGGGGAGGGCCGTCGGCCCTGGGATGCGGAGGTTCGGCTCGAAGCGGCTCACGTCGGTCTCCTGGGGTCGCGAGGGGTTGACGCGATGGTGCCCCAGGTGACAGCGCCTCGTCCACCGTGGTAGATATGCTGTCATATGAAGACGATACGAACGACGATCCTGCTCGATGCCGACCTGCTCGACCGTCTCGAGCGGCACGTCCAGCAGCAGCGCACCACGAAGACCGCGGTGATCGCCGCTGCCGTCGAGGGCGTGGCTCGATTCCCACGAGGCGGTGCCCGATTTCCCGTTCGTCGGGATCGGGCGCAGCGGGCACGGCCGTCTGTCCCTCGACGGGCGGTCGATCACCCGGCGTGACGCGGGCCGGCGCGGGAGCCGCCCCTGATGGCGATCCTGCTCGACCCGTCGGCGGTGCTGGCGGCTGCGGACACCGCGGACCTGAACCACCGCGCCGCGGTCGAATGGTTCGCGCGGATCGACGAGCCCGTCCTGCTCGGTTCGCTCGGCCTGGCCGAGCTGGACATGGTCCTCCAGCGCGAGCTTGGCCTGGACGCGATCGGCGCCGTGGTCGACTCGATCGTGAGCGGATCGATCCGCCTGGTCACGCCGACGCAGGATGACCTCACCCGCGCCGTGGAGCTGCTGGCGCAGGCGTTCGAGCACCGACCGCGTCTCGCGGACGCGCTGCTCGTCGCATCCGCCGAGCGGCTCGGGATCCGTCGCGTCGCGGCCTTCGACCGTCGGCCGCTCGCCGTGTTCAAGCCCCGGCACATTCGGAGCCTGGACTTCGAGCCCTGACGGCGACGGGCAGCAAAATGGGGCCGGCGATGCCGGCCCCATTTTGCAGGTTACGCGACTTGCGCGGGTCAGGCCATGCGCTTGACCACGACCGTGCCTGCCTGCACGTCGTGGTAGCCCTGGCGCTTGGGGCTCAGGTTCGCGGTGTACAGGAGGTACACGGCGTAGAGGACAGCGAGCAGCTGGATCAGGATCCCGATGATCGGGATGATGGCGCCGAGGGCGAAGGGCCCCCACAGGAATGCCCAACGACGGATCGCCTGGTCCTGGGTCATGGTTGCGCCATCCGCGGCGTTCACGGTCTCGAGACCGAGGACCTTCTGGCCCGGTGATGCGCGCATGGTCGTCCACGTGTACACGTAGTAGACCGCCGTTATGGCTGCCCAGATGACCCCGAAGACGAGGCTGACGATGAGGTTGCCGCCGGAGCCGATGAGCGCGACCAGGAGGACGAGGATCAAGACGAAGTAGACGACGAACAGGATGACCCCGTCGATGACCATCGCGATGATGCGCGTCACGAGATCAGCGTAGGCCACGCCCGGTGCGGGTCCCGCGGCGACCGGTGCCGCCTGAAATCCACCCGGCGCCGCAGGCGGCGGGGTCTGCCAGTTGTTGTCCGGGGCCTGGGGCGTAGGGGGCGGCCCTCCCGCGGGATCCGTCATGCAAGCACCTCCCTCGTCGGTGCGACACGCACCGTCCGCTGCGAGGATACGACCCAGACCGATCGAGCGGAAGCCCCCTGTGCAGCGGACCGTTGTTCGCAGGCGACACCCGGGCCGGAGTTCCTCGCCGACGACTCGTCGCGCAGCCGAATGGTGAATCTCCAGGAATTCGTCGGATGGGCGACAAGATGGACGTACACCGCGCGGGCCGGTCATTTCAGATATCACAAATGCAGGACTTCGTGTCATCATGCGTTTCGCCCACCGCCGCCAGATTGCGCCCCTGGAGTCGACACGCAATGCGAATTCGCACCGCCAAGTTCGAAGAGCTCAAGCCGAAGTCGCGCGAACGTGCGCTGTCTCCCCGCCAGCTGGCTGCATTGCAGCGGGAGGACGAGATCCGGAAGGCGCTGGGGCGCCTCAAGTCCGATGGCGATGTGATCGCGCTGGAGCTCGATCCCGCCGAGAAGATCCCCACGATGCGGGCCGCCGTGAAGAAGGCGATTGCCGCCCACAAGGCCGGCACCAACATGGCGATCCGGGGTCGGACCATCTTCCTGTCGACGGCCAAGCTGCCGGGCGGACGCGGGGGGCGCAAGCCCAAGGCCGCCTGACGTCGTCCCAGGCCCGTTGCACAGGCCCCGGCTCGGCCGTCACTCTCGGGCAGTCCGCCTGTCCGGAGCACCATCCAGCATGACCATCGCGCGATCACTGCGTGCGCACCTGCGACCGGTGCTGGCCGCCACGATCCTCGCCGGCGTGCTCGTCGGCGTGGTCGCGGTCTGGGGCAACGCGTTCGGGGCGGGTGACAGGTTTGCGTCGCTGGCTCGCCGGATCGAGCTCATCCTCGACCCGCCCCCGGATCGACCAATCGAGGCAATCGTCCACGTGACGCCGATGCCGAGCCTGGCCTCGACGCCGGCGCCGACCGTCACCGCCAGCCCGCTGTCCTCGATCGCGATCCCGACGCCTTCGCCGACGGCGGTGCCCCGGATCAACGTTGACGTGAATCTGCTGACGGATCCCGAGGCGTATTTCATCACCGAGATCGACAACGAATGGTGTGCGGTTTCAGGTGTCCAGATCGTCCTCGCGATTCACGACAAGGTTGCCCTTACCAAAGCGGGCCAGAAGGAGATCGCGTCGAGGATCGGCGAATGGGAGAGCCGTCGCGACAGCCTGAACGGCGGCTGGGGTCCGGCCGCGATCGCCGCGGCCCTCGATGCCTATGGCGTTCCCGGATACCAGGTGCGTGCCTATGACACGCGCGCAGATGCGCTGCGCGACGCCGCGAAGGCGATCTCCGAGCTGCACGCCCCGGTGCTGCTCCTGGCCTGGAAGGGCGCGCACACGTGGGTCATGACCGGCTACCGCGCGAATGCAGACCCGACGATGTTCGATGACGCGAAGGTGACCGGGGCATACATCCTCGACCCATGGTATCCGCGGATCTCCAAGATCTGGGGCCCGTCCGATCCGCCCGGGACCTTCCAGGACGCCGCGGAGATGAACAGGAACTACCTGCCATGGAAGCGCCCGGAGGGCCACTACCCGGATCGGGACGGGCTGTACATCGCGGTCGTGCCGACCATCCCGCTCGAACGCTGATCGCCTGGCGCGTGTCGCTCAGGCTGCCTCGAGCCGGGTCGGCCCATGCGCCCGCGACGGGCCGGCGGAGCCGGTGGACGAGGGCCGCACCCAGCAGCAGCGTCTTGAGCGCCGTTCCCGCGGCAAAGCCCAGCGGGATCGCCACGATGCCCAGGCCGCCGACGAGCAGCAGGGTCGACACCACCGTGAGGGCGAACCCGGCCAGCGACGCGCCGACCGGCAGGATCGTGTTGTGGGTCGCATACACGGCTCGTGCCAGCAGGTGGCTGAGCGAATCGAACGGGATCGCGAGGGCGAACGCCGCCAGCACGGTGGAGGTCAGGCGGACGTCCTCGGCATCGAACGCCCCACCGCCCAGGAACAGGTCGATGGCCAGCGGGCCCACCACGATCAGCCCCAGCGCCGCGAGCAAGGTCAGGCCGCCGATCGTCGCCAGGTTCGTGCGCACGAGCGCGAGGAACGCCGGGCGGTCGCCTGCCGCCCAGGCCGCCGACAGGGCCGGAAACGCGGCGAGCGAGAACGCCACGCCGACCAGCGACACCGGGACGCTCTGGAAGTTCCGGGCAAAGCTGATGGCGGTCACGCTACCTGCTGCGAGGGTCGTGGCCACCGAGGTGAAGAACAGGAACGTGAGCGGCTCGAGCGGGTGGCTCGCCATCTTGGGCAGCATCAGGCGCACGAACTCGCGGACCGCGGGCATCCGGACGTCGAACCGGGGCCGCAGGCGGATCGGCGTACGCGCGATCCCGACCACCCTGATCGCGAGGTGCAGCAGCGCCCCGGCGATGGCGCCCACCGCGGCGGCGCGGATCCCCATCGTCCCCTGGAGCAGGATCGTCCCACCGGCGATCCCGGCGTTGTACAGGATCGGAGCGAGCGCGTAGTACATGAACCGGCGCTCGGCGATCAGGACCTCGCCCAGGGTGATCGAGGCGGCGAACAGGATCGGCGTCAGCAGCATCAGCCGGAACAGCTCGAGATATCGCTCGCGCCCCGCGGCGTCGAAGCCCGGCGCCACGACGCTCACCGTCCAGGGCGCCGCAACGAGCAGGACGAGGCAGCCAACGCCCATCACGAGCACGGCGAGGGTGAGCACCGTCTGGGCAAATCGTGCCGCCTGCTCGAGATCCGTCCGCCGCAACGAGCTGAACACCGGCACGAACGGCGCGGTGAGCCCGCCCGCGACCAGCACGTCAAGGGCAAGCTCCGGGAGGACGAAGGCGGCGTTGTACGCGTCGAGCTCGGGTCCCGCTCCGAACGTGCGGGCGAACACCCGGTCGCGGGCGAGGCCCATGGCGTAGCTCACGAACGTCAGCACGGACAGGAGCAGCGCGCCCTGGGGCACGAAGCGCGCAAGCCACTGGCGGACGAGCGTGATCACCGGCCCTCCCTCGGCCGCCGGATGCGACCCGAACACCTGACGTGCGGGCCTGCGCAGCAGCGACGGTACTCCACGCGCTCCCGGTCGTCGATCGCAGCGGTGGATCCCGCCGTGTTGTCCCCGCGCACCGGGCAGGGCCTGATCCGGTCGCATGGCTCGCCGCGCGACCTCACCCGACGCGACCGATCGGCACCGGAGCGCAAGCGCGACCAGGACAGATGTCACGGCGCGGGGTAGGACCCCATGTTGCCTAGGTGCGTCGCGACGGCGTTGCGGGACAGCACATAGGTCCATCGTGCGGTGGTACCCGGGTCCTACCGCGTGGACTCTGGACCTGCGTTCCACGGAGCGTCGTGCCGTCCAGCTGGTCGGGCGAGCCAGCACACCGGGGGTGCTGACATGAACATCGCGACACCGCAGCGGGGAATGACCCTGGCGGCTCTGGCCGCTGCCGTCACCCTTGTCCTGATGCCGTTCGTGCCACCGGTCGTGGCGGCGCAGCCGGCAGATCCGATCCTCAATGTCGAGGTCGATGTCGATACGGTTGCCGTTGGGTCGACCGTCGAGCTGACCGCATCGGTGTATCTCCCGGACGGCAGCCTGATGACGGGACCGAGCAGCAACACGCAGGTGCGCTTCTACTTCGCAGCCGGCAGCGCCAATGCCCCAGGTGGAGGCGGGGGCGGTGCCGATCTCCAGTGCCACACGGGCCTTGTGGGGACCTGTGTCGTGACCTACGTCGCCGCAAACGCCGGGTCCGACGTGATCTGCGCGACGGCGGCGGGGCCGGGCGATTGCGCCGAGGCGGTCGATGCGCCGGAGATGGCCGACGCCTACGACGCGGTCGAGCGGACTGTCACCGGCGGGCTCGCGGGGCCTGATCCGACCCCGACCCCGAGCACGGATCCGACCCCGACCCCGAGCACGGATCCGACCCCCACGCCGACGCACGGATCCGACCCCCACGCCCAGCACCGATCCGACCCCCACGCCCGACGCCCAGCGCCGATCCGACCCCCACGCCGACGCCCAGCGCCGATCCGACCCCCACGCCCACGCCCAGCGCCGATCCGACCCCCACGCCCACGCCCAGCGCCGATCCGACCCCCACGCCCACGCCCAGCGCCGATCCGACCCCCACGCCCACGCCAAGCGCCAATGCGCCGACGGCTCCCACGCCCACGCCCAGCGCCGATCCGACCCCCACGCCGAGGCCCAGCGCGGATCCCACGCCCACGCCCAGCGCCAATGCGCCGACGGCTCCCACGCCCACGCCCAGCGCGGACCCCACGCCTACGCCCACGCCCAGCGCGGACCCCACGCCCACGCCCAGCGCCGATCCAACCCCGACCCCGAGCACGGAACCAACCCCGACCCCGGCGGCCAATGCGCCGACGGCTCCCACGCCGACCCCTGCGCCGACCCCGAGCCCGGACCCGTCCCCAGCGTCAACCCGTCGCCCAGCCAGGGTGAGGCACCGGTCGCGTCCCCGGTTCCGACGCCGTCGGCCGACCCGACGCCCGATCCCAGCCCGTCATCCGAGCCGCTGATCGCCGTCGTTGGGAGCGGTGACTCGGACCCTGGACGGGGCCATCCGTCCGGGGTTCCGACCGCGGTCACGCCCCGAGCCGAGACCGGCTCAGGACCGTCGAGGGGTGTCGTTGAATCCGTCGTCGGGTTCGCTCAGCAGGGCGCGGGTCTGATCATCCGGCCCGAGGCGGCTGCCGTGGTTGCATCGGGCTTCGGCTTCCCGATCCTGCTTGCAGCCATCGTGCTCATGTTCCTGCTCATCCAGCCGCGATTCGACGATCGCGACCCGAAGCTGCGTCGGGCGCCCGGGCGTACCGGGGACCTGCTCGTCGCATATGAGGACGATCCGCGATGATTGCCGACCGCATCCGCACCGACTACGCCGCCCTTGCCGACCGGCTGCGATACCTCCTCGTGCTGCGGTTCGCCCTCGGCGCGATCACGATCGGGTTCGGGCTCGCCAGCCCGTCGACGCTCGGCACGCCGCTCGGCGCCCTGGCGACCGTGACGATCGGATATCTCGCGCTTGCGCTGGCGTTCGGATGGCTGGGCCATCGGGCACCGGACACGGCATTCGCGACGATGACGACGATGCTGCTCGTGGACGGCCTGTACCTTGCCGCGGCGATGTACGCGACAGGCGGCACCGAAAGCCCGATGCGGTTCCTCGTCTACCTCCACCTGGTGGCGGTGTCGCTGCTCGCGTCCTACCGCACCGGCCTCAAGATCGCCCTCTGGCACTCCCTGCTGCTGTTCGTGGTGCTCTACGCACAGGCCGCGGGCATGCTGCCGCCGGTCGACGTGCTGCCCGGAGGGTCGGTGCCGATGGACGGCGCCCCGGCGCTCAGCGTCACCGCGTTCTGGCTGTTCGCACTCGCCACATCCGTGTTCTCCGCGATGAACGAGCGAGAGCTGCGCCAGCGGCGCGCGGACCTCGAGGCACTGGTCGCCATGGGAGCGCAGCTCGACGACGAGGGCGACCCCATCCATCAGGCGCGGATCGTGCTCGAGTCCCTCGTCGACCGCTACGGGTTTCCACGCAGCGTGATGCTGGGTGTCGCCGACGAGCGCCTGGTGGCTCTGGGCGTTCATGGCGTCGACCATTCCGTCCCGGGCGATCCCCTGGGCGTCGATCCGATCGTCCGGCGGGCATGGGCGGCCCGGGTGCCCCTGGCGCTCCGCCGGCTCGATCCGGTCCAGGACCCGGTGCTGGCACGGCTGCTGCCCGATGCAGCGCGGGTGATCGTGGCGCCGATGGTCGCCGACGGACGTCCCATCGGGGTGATCGCGATCGAGCACCGGGGCGGCCGGCTTGCGGGGATCGAGCGGCGCGTGATCGGCGTCGTGGCCCAGGTCGCGGCGATCGCAGCGCTGAACCTTCGGAACGCGGTCCTGCTCCAGCGCGTCCAGGAGCTCGCAGACCGTGATGCGCTGACCGGAGCGGCCAACCGCCACTCGTTCCAGGCGACCCTCGAGCGCGTGATCGACGTACCCAACGTCGCCGGGAGCCAGGTCTCTGCCGTCCTGTTCATCGATCTCGACGACTTCAAGATCGTCAACGACACGCTGGGCCACTCGGCCGGTGACGAGCTGCTGGTCGCGGTGACGCATCGGATCTCGGCGCTCGTCCGGGACGGGGATCTGGTGGCCCGCCTCGGCGGCGACGAGTTCGCCGTGCTGACGCAGGACCTGCCCGACCTCCGGAAGTCGAGGGCGATGGCCGAGCGGCTCGTCCGCGAGCTGCGGGCCCCGTACCTGATCGGCAGCCACCCCGTCTCGATCTCCGCCAGCATCGGGATCGCCGGGGCGCGCGACGCCGTCGACGGTGCCGTCGACATGGTCCGCAACGCGGACACCGCCATGTACATGGCAAAGGCCGGCGGCAAGTCCAGCTTCGCGGTGTTCGATCCGGGCATGCACCAGGCGATCCGGGAGCGGCACGAGCTCGCGATGGAGCTCCAGCAGGCGGTCGAGCTCGACCAGCTCGAGCTGCGCTACCAGCCGATCATGGACCTCGGCTCCGGCCGGCTGGCCGGGGTGGAGGCGCTGGTTCGGTGGCGGCACCCCGAGCGCGGCCTGATCCAGCCCGGGCAGTTCATCGAGATCGCCGAGGAGCACGGCTCCATCCTGCCGATCGGCCGCTGGGTCCTGCGCGAGGCATGCCGCCAGACCGCGATCTGGCTGGAGCAGGGCGCGATGCCGAGCGACATGTTCGTGGGCGTCAACGTCTCGGCGCGCGAGGTCCAGGAAGCGGGGTTCGTGGACGGCGTCCGCGAGGCCCTGGGGGACCACGGGGTCGCGGCGACGCGGCTGATCATCGAGATCACCGAGACCGCGCTGCTGCGCGCCACTCCGTCGACGATCGCCACCCTGCAGGGCCTGCGCGACCTCGGCATCCGGGTCGTGATCGACGACTTCGGCACGGGCTACTTCTCGCTAAGCCACCTCCGCCAGTTCCCGGTGGACGCGCTCAAGATCGCGAGCGAGTTCACGCAGGTCGGTGACTCCGAGGACGCGACCCGGACATCCGCCCTCGCGGCTGCGATCGTGGCCATGGCTCGGTCGCTGGGCATCGAGACGGTCGCCGAGGGGATCGAGACCCCGGCCCAGGCCGATCGGATGCGCGAGCTGCAGTGCACCTACGGCCAGGGGTACTTCTTCGCCCATCCGTTGCTGCCCGAGGAGCTGGCGCCGATCGCACGGGCATCCGAGGCGGCGGCCGCCGCCGCCGAGGCGCTCGCCGAGGCGACCCGGGTCAGCCGGCGGAAGCAGCGCCGGACACCCCGGGCCGCCAGCGCCGCGATCCAGGGCAGCGCGGCCTGATCCGGTATCAGGCCGCGGTCGCCGTCCCGTCGTCGATCAGCAGCCGCGCCAGCGTGGCGCCCAGCCAGCGCTCGAACCGGTCATCCGTCCAGCCACGGTCGACCACGAGCAGGCGGTAGGTCTCGGGGCTTCCGATCGCGTGGAGGACGCCCGCGGCCATCTCGAGATCGAGGCCGCGCGGGACCGGCGCGTCGCCCAGGACGATCTCCAGCACCGCCCGCTGCATGGCGAGCCGGTCGCGACGGACACGTTCCCACAGCCCGGCGATCTCCGGATCGGCGCCGGCAGCGCCCCGCACGACCTCGTCCACCGCCGCTCGACGGCGGACGCCGGACGCGGTCTCGCGGGCCAGCCGGAGCAGCCGCCGGTGGAGGTCGGGCTCGGTTCGAAGGCGGCGCACCCAGGCGCGTTCGAGGATCGGCGGCGCCGGGTCATCGCCGGTCGCGGTCACGCCGGCGAGCTCCGCGAGCAGCGCCCGCTTGGTGCCGAACGTCGCGTACACGGTCTCTGGCGACACGCGCGCCCGGGCCGCGATCGCGTCCACCGTGGTCGCGACGTAGCCGCGCTGGACGAACAGCTCGCGCGCGGCCTCGATCACGGCTCGCCTGGTGGCCGCGGCCTGCTCGCGTCGCCGGGGAGAGTGGTACCGTCGGCGGCGGATCGGGGCTGTCATGTGACCAGCGTAGCACTGTATTCGTTACAGTGCTGCTGCCTCGGAATCGTCAGGCGTCGCTCGCGTCGCCCTTCTGGGTATCCGCAAGCTGCTTTCGGGCTCCTTCACGGACACGGGTGATCTTCGAGGAGGCGCCCATGCTGTCGACCTGCGGTCCCGGGATCGGATCCCGTGGCGTCCGACCGCGAGCCTTCGCCTCGTCGCGCGCCGCCTGCCGGGACGCCATCCGGTCGCCGATCGTGCGCTCGTAGCCCTGGTCGCTGGGCAGGTAGTAGCGGCTTGCGGCGAGGTCGTCGGGCAGGTACTGCTGGTCGACGTCGTGGCCCTCGAATTCGTGCGGATAGCGGTATCCGACCCCGATCCCATGGTGCTTCATCCGCCGGTCGGCGGCATTGCGCAGGTGGAGCGGCACCGGCAGCGACCCTCGCTCGACGACATCGGCGACGGCCGCCCAGTACCCGGCACCCGCTCGGTTCGACTTGGGGGCGGTGGCGATGTAGGCGGTGGCCTGGGCGAGCGCGTATTGCGCCTCCGGGAGCCCGATGTGGTCGAGCGCCTGCGCAGCGGCGACGGCGACCTGGAGCGCCCGCGGATCGGCGTTGCCCACGTCCTCGGATGCCGAGATGATCAGGCGGCGGGCGATGAACCGGGGATCCTCGCCCGCGGCGACCATCGCCGCCAGCCAGTACAGCGCGGCGTCCGGGTCGTTGCCGCGCAGGCTCTTGATGAACGCGGACACGGTGTCGTAGTGACCGTCGCCCGCGCGGTCGTAGCCGAGGACGCGCTGCTGGGCCGCGGACTCGATGTCGGCCAGGGTGGGGGAGACGGCGCCTTCTGCCGCGGTGTGTCCCTCGTCCTCCGCGAGCGCGACGGCGCCTTCGAGCACGTTGAGCGCCTGGCGTGCGTCGCCGCCGGCGAGGTCGACGAGGTGCGCGAACGCCTCCTCGCCGAGGGCCACCCCGCCGCGGGGTCCGAGCGAACCCGCCAGGCCCCGGTCGCCGTCGTCGATCGCGCGTCGCACGATGGTCGCGACGTCGTCGTCGGTCAGCGCCTCCAGCCGCCACACGCGCATCCGGGACAGGAGGGCCGAGTTGACCTCGAAGTACGGGTTCTCGGTGGTCGCCCCGATCAGGGTGACCGTGCCGTCCTCGACGTGCGGCAGCAGCGCATCCTGCTGCGCCTTGTTGAACCGGTGGATCTCGTCGACGAACAGGACGCTCCGGCGCCCTTCGAGGGTCAGACGCTCCTGCGCCTCCGCGACCGTGGCCCGCACGTCGGCGACGCCGGCCATGACCGCGGACACGCTCCGGAACTCAGCGCCCACGGCATCGGCGAGCAGCCGCGCGAGCGAGGTCTTGCCCGTACCCGGCGGTCCCCACAGCAGGAGCGAGGCGAGGTGACCCCGGGCCACCGAGCGGCGGAGGGGGCCGCGCTCGCCCACCAACTGCTCCTGGCCGACGAACTCGTCGAGGGTTCGCGGTCGCATGCGAGCGGCGAGCGGCTGCCGCTCGGGCGGTGGCTTGAACAGGGCTTCAGGGCGGGCGCCCTGGAGAGTGCGCCGTGTCGGCATGGCCGGATGGTAGCCCCGCGGGCTAGCCGATCGACACCACCTTGGCGACGTCGATCAGGATCCACAGCCCGAACAGGACGGTGAGCAGGATCGCGGCGATCCGGATGATGTCCTTCACGTCGCGGGCGACGTAGGCGTATTCCTGCTCCGCGCGGACGGCCAGCGCGCCGACGGGACCCGCCACGCGGGCGACCGACGGCTTGGCCCGTGCGCGCTCGCGCGCCTGCTCGGCAGCGCGCTCCTCGGCCAGCAGCTGCGCCTCGAGCTCGGCGGCACGGGCCGTCTCGGCCTCGGTCAGGCCGCTCGGCCGGGGTGCGGGGGCGGCCGCCGGCGCGGTCTGGGGCGCGGTCGGGGGTGCGGCGCGTCGCGCGATGGGCCGACGCTGGCCGGGGCGGACGCTGCCGCGGGCGCGCTTCGCCATGTCGGGGTTCGGGCCTCCAGCTGGGCGGCGACCGCGAGAGGCGCCGTCGGCGGCAGAGGATACACCGGCTGGCCGGGTCACGGGCTCCGGCGCGTCCTGGTACGTGGCCGGTGGGTGCCCCCTGCTAGACTCCGGATGACCCCCCGGAGGAGCTCGTGGACGACCTGAATGCGCTCGTGGGCCCGAATATCGGCGCCGTCGTCCTCGCCCTCGCCGCGGCCTGCATCGTGCTCGCGGTCCTGGCGATCCTGCTTGTCCGGCGCAGCTCGCGCTTCGATCGCCGTCTCCGGGGTCTGACCCGCGGGGCCGAGGGCCAGAGCCTCGAGGCGATCCTCGATGCGCACCTGGACAAGGTCTACGCGGTCGCCAGGGACCTGGACGAGCTGACGGCCCGCGCCGCGGTGATCGAGTCCATCCAGCGGCGCACGTTCCAGCGCGTCGGGCTCGTCCGGTTCAATCCCTACGAGGACACGGGCGGCAACCAGAGCTTCGCGCTGGCGGTCGTCGATGCGCAGGGAAATGGCTTCGTGATCAGCAGCCTGCACGCCCGCGCCGGGACCCGGGTGTACGGCAAGTCCGTGTCCGCGGGTGGCTCGGAGTCGACCCTGTCGGGAGAGGAGATGGAGGCGCTCCGGATCGCCATCTCGTCCGGAGCCGGCCCGGGAGCGGCGGGCTGACGTCGCGCGAACCGTGACACGCAACCTGGCACGAACCCGCGCGATCCTCGTGCCGTGCCCCCCGAGCGACGTCACCGACAACCCGTTTCCAGCCAGCCAGCCGGCCGTGACCGGGCGCGTCGCGTGAGACGCCGCAGCGGACGCGCCGAACCGGGACCCCTCGTCCAGATCCCCGTCTGGGGCCAGCCGGAACCGGTCGTGCCCGGCGCGGAGACCGGACCCACCGGCACGGCGGCGCTGCTCGACGGCCTCAACCCGGAGCAGCGGCGGGCCGTGACGCACGGCGACGGGCCGCTGCTCGTGGTCGCGGGCGCCGGCACCGGCAAGACCCAGGTGATCACCCGCCGGATCGCATGGCTGATCGCCACCCGGCGTGCTCGTCCCGCCGAGATCCTCGCGCTGACGTTCACGGACCAGGCGGCCGACGAGATGCAGATGCGGGTGGACCAGCTGGTGCCCTACGGCTACACGGACGCCGCGATCTCGACCTTCCACGCATTCGGGGACCGGCTCGTCCGCGAGTACGCGCTCGAGCTCGGACTTGCCGACGGACGTTCGCGTCCTGTCGCGTCCCGAGACGGTCGTGTTCCTCCGGGAGCACCTGTTCGAGCTCGAGCTGGAAGAGTACCGGCCGCTGGGTGACCCGACCCGGTTCCTCGACGCGCTGGCCACGCTGTTCTCGCGGGCCAAGGACGAGGACGTCTCGCCCGACGCCTTTCTTGCCCATGCGGACCGGCTTGCGGCGCATGCGGCAGGGCGGTCGGAGGCGCTGGGTGCCGGGGGATCGGTGACCACGGAGGCGGACACGAGCGCGGCCGCGTCCGCGGAGGAGCAGGCCCGCCGCCTGCGCGAGCTCGCCCGCGCCTACACCCGCTACCAGGCGCTGCTCGCCGCGAACGGGGCGATCGACTTCGGCGACCAGGTCTCGCTGGCGCTGCGGCTGCTGCGCGAGTCGCCGGCTGTTCGCGAGGAGGTCCAGCGACGGTTCCGCCACGTGCTCGTGGACGAGTTCCAGGACACGAACCGCGCGCAGGCGGAGCTCGTGGCGCTGATCGCCCAGCCGCACCGCAACGTCACGGTCGTGGGCGACGACGACCAGTCGATCTACAAATTCCGGGGTGCGGCCATCAGCAACATCCTCGAGTTCCGGGAGCGGTACCGGCATGCGAGGGTCGTCGTCCTGCGCCGCAACTACCGTTCGCGGGCGCCGATCCTCGACGCTGCCTATCGCCTGGTCCGGCACAACGACCCGGACCGGCTCGAGGTGCGGGCGGGGATCGTGAAGCGACTGGTCGCGGAGCGCGGCGACAGTCCGGCCGCACCCGTCCGGCACGAGGCGTTCGCGACCGGTGCGGAGGAGGCGGACTGGATCGCAGCCGACGTCACGCGGCGGCTCGCGGGCGGGGCCTCACCCCGGGACATGGCCATCCTCGTCCGGGCCAACGCCACGGCCGATCCGATCCTGCGGTCGCTCAACCTCGAGGGCATCCCCTGGCGGTTCTCGGGCACCAGCGGGCTCTACGCGCGCCCCGAGGTCAAGCTGCTGCTCGCGTTCCTGCGGGCGATCGCCGACCTCGGCTCGTCGGTGGATGTGTATGCGCTTGCGGCATCGGACCTGTACCAGCTCGGCGGCGAGGACCTCGTCGCCATCGTGAACATGGCTCGCCGCCGGAACCGGTCCGTGTGGGACATCCTCGAGGAGCTTGGCAGGCAGCCCGGGATCCTGCGCCTGTCGCCGGAGACTCGTGAGGCCGCCGCGAAGCTGGTCGAGGACCTGCGGGCGTTCGTCGCCCTCGGCCACGAACGTCCGGCGGGCGAGGTCATGTACGCGTTCCTGCGCCGGACCGGCTGGCTGAAACGCCTCGCCGCGGGCAATTCGGTGGCAAGCGAGGAAGCGCTGTCGAACATCGCCCGCCTGTTCGACATCATCCGGTCCCAGTCGGCGCTGCTCGCCGACGACCGGGCCGTGTTCGTCGCACGTCATCTGCAGACGCTGATCCAGGCCGGCGACGACCCGCCCACCGCTGACATCGACCCCGACGCGGACGCGGTTGCCGTGATGACGGTGCACAAGGCGAAGGGCCTCGAGTTCCCGATCGTGTACCTGCCGGGTCTCGTGTCCGGCCGGTTCCCGGCCACCGGTCGGCGCGAGCCGCTCGCGCTGCCGGTCGAGCTGGTCAACGAGACGCTGCCGGAGGGCGACTACCAGCTCCAGGAGGAGCGCCGGCTGTTCTACGTGGGCATGACCCGCGCTCGCGACGAGCTCGTCCTGACCCACGCCGCGGACTACGGCGGGCAGCGCGCCCGGCGGGTCTCGCCGTTCGTGCTCGAGGCGCTCGATCTTCCCGTCGCGTCCGGCGCGGCCGGCACTGGGGCCCGGCCGGCGTCGCCGCTGGAGCGGTTGGGCTCGTTCGAGCGGACCGAGCCCGCGCCCGTCGCGCCACGGTCGCGCGGCCGGGAGCCGCTGATGCTCTCGTTCTATGCGATCGACGACTACCTCACCTGCCCGCTCAAGTACAAGTACGCGCATGTGCTGCGGGTGCCGCTCGCACCCCACCACTCGATCATCTACGGCTCGGCGCTCCATGCCGCGGTCGCCGAGTTCCATCGCCGCCACGCGCGCGGCGACGTGATGGGCGAGGACGACCTGTACGCCGCGTTCACCGACGCCTGGCGCAACGAGGGCTTCCTGTCGCGGGAGCACGAGGAGGCGCGCCTCGCGGCAGGCCGGCAGGCGCTCCGGAGGTTCCGCGACGAGCAGCTGGCGCCGGGCGCGGTCGTGCCCGCGTACGTGGAACGCGAGTTCAGCTTCCTGCTCGACGGCGACCGGGTCCGCGGCCGCTACGACCGCGTGGACATCGTGCCCCGGGCCGATGCGCCCGACATGACCGAGCCGGCGGTCGTCGTCGCGGACGACGCGGATTACGCATCGGGCGCCGACGTCATCGAGCCGACGCTCGACCTGTCGCCCGAGGTGGTCACGATCACCGATTACAAGTCGTCGGACGTTCGAGACCCGGTCAAGGCGAGACAGCGGGCAAAGGCGTCGCTGCAGCTGTCGATCTACGCGATGGGCTACGAGGCGACGACCGGGCACCTGCCAGACCGGGTCGCGCTCCACTTCCTGGACTCGGGCCTGGTCGGGACGGCGGCGGTCGACCGCAAGCGGATCGAGAAGGCGCGCGAGGCGATCCGGACCGCGGCCGCGGGGATGCGCAGCGGGTCGTTCGACGCCCGGCCCGACTTCGTCTCGTGCACGTACTGCGCGTTCCGCGAGATCTGCCCATCGAGCGCGGTCCGCTGACGCCATGCCCGCCATCGCCGACGACGACCGGCGTGCCATCGGTGCCGTGGTGGCGGGGATGTCGCCGGGCGTGATCGTCACCGCCGACAACCTCGATGCCCTCGGTGCGATCCCCGACGGGGTGGTCGACCTGGCGTACGCCGATCCGCCGTTCGCGACGGGTGGCTCACGGCGGCTGCAGTCGATCCGGACCGGTGCCGGGGAGGCCGTCCGCACGGGGTTCGCGGGCCGCGAGTACCGATACGAGGTCGTCCGGGATCTCGCCTGGCCGGACGACCTGCCGCTCGACGCCCACCTGGCGGCGATCGGGCAGCGGCTGGTCGAGATCCGGCGCGTGCTGGCGCCCCACGGCTCGCTGTACCTGCATGTCGACTGGCGGACGGTCCACCACGTGCGCCTGCTCCTGGACGACGTTTTCGGCCCGGAGCGCTTCCTCAACGAGATCGTATGGGCCTACGACTACGGGGGACGGCCCCGGGATCGCTGGCCACGCAAGCACGATTCGATCCTGTGGTACGCGAAGGGCGACAGCTGGCGGTTCGAGCGCGACGCGATCGATCGGGTGCCGTACCTCGCCCCGGACCTCGTGGGGCCCGAGAAGGCCGCCCGCGGCAAGCTGCCCACCGACGTGTGGTGGATGACCATCGTGCCGCCGGGCTCGCGCGAGCGAACCGGCTACCCGACCCAGAAGCCGGTCCGGCTGCTGGAGCGGATCGTGGCGGCGTCGAGCCGGCCGGGCGACCTCGTCCTCGACCCCTATGCGGGCAGCGGGACGACGGGCGTTGCGGCGGCCCGGCTCGGGCGGCGCTGGATCCTCGTCGACCGCAACCCGGCGGCCGTCGCCATCGCCCGCGACCGGATCGCCGGCGTGGCGGAGCCCGGCGATCGATGATCGAGGCGATCACGTTCGATTTCGGGAACACGCTGGTGCCGGTGTCGTCGGCCGGTCTGCGCGGCGTCGTGGGGCTCACGGCGCGGGCGATGGCCGAGCGGCTGGGCCCGTTCGACGTCGACGAGGTGCTGCAGGTGTGGAGCGATGAGCGCGAGCGCCAGTTCCGGGAGGAGGTGCCGCAGTTCCGGGAGGTCGACCTCACGCAGCGGCTCGCAAGGATCCTGGCCCGCCTCCGCGGCATGGCGCCGCCACCCGCCGACCGGCGCTGGGACGACGCGGCCGCGGCCGCGCTCAGCGCGCCGGACGAGATCGCGTGGGCGGTCGACACGTACTCGCGCGCATTCGTCGATGCGCTCCCTCCCGCGCCAGAGGCCCGCACCGTGCTTCGGCGCCTGGCCGGCCGCTACCGGCTGGCGATCCTGTCCAACTGGCCGCTGGCGGTGACGATCGACCGGTATGCCGATGCCGCCGGCTGGACGCCCCACCTCTCGGCCATCGTCGTCTCGCAGCGAGTGGGCGCGATCAAGCCGCATCCGGCGATGTTCGCGGCCGCGCGCACCGCCCTGGGCTCGCCCGAACCGCGGGCCATCCTCCACGTCGGCGACGACTGGGCGGCGGATGTCGTCGGTGCACGTCAGGCCGGCTGGCGGGCTGCCTACGTGACGGGCCGGCCCGGCAATTCACCGCTGCCGGGCAGCCCGCGCGGTCCGGACATGGAACCGGACTTCGAGATGGTGTCGATCGGCCAGCTCGAGGCCCGGCTGAACGGCCTGTCGCACGGGCCTCCTCGCGGGGTCCGCGGTGGGTAGACTCGGTGGCGATGGAGCCCCGCGACCGCGTCGCCAACCTCGCGCTGCTTGCCGGCGCGGGCGTGGCGTGGATCCTGGTCGGCCTCGTGGTCACGACCCGCGATCCGTACCAGGATGCGATGGCCGGCTACCTCGGCGCCCTGCTGATCGGCGTGGCCGTCGGCATCACCGGGATCCCGCTCAGCTGGCTGGTCGTGTTCGCCCGCCACCGCCGGATCGCCTACCAGGGTGACTGGCTCCGCGCCGCACGGCGCGGCGGCTGGATCGGGCTGTTCGTCGCGGTCCTCGTCGTGCTCAGGCTGGTGGACGCTTTCCAGCTGCCCATCGTGCTGTTCCTCGCCGCCATCTTCACCGTTGCCGAGGTCACGCTCTCGGCCGAACGCTAGGAGCTCCCGTGATCGAACCGCTGACCACCGTGCGTCCCGCCGAGCCCTTCGCCGACCTGAAGGCAAGGGCGACGGCCGCCGTCGAGGATGCCCGGGACGAGATCCTGGGGCTGTCGCACCGGATCCACGCCAACCCCGAGCCCGCGTTCGAGGAGCACCAGGCGGCCGGGTGGGTCGCCGAGGTCGTCGCGCGCCATGGGTACGCGGTCGAGTTCCCCGCGGGCAGCCTGGCGACCGCCGTCCGCGGCCGGCTGACGGGCGGCCTCGGACCGGATGGACCGAGGATCGGCGTCCTCGCCGAGTACGACGCACTGCCCGGCCTCGGCCACGGCTGCGGGCACAACACGATGGCCGCGTCCGGCGTGGGGGCCGCGATCGCCCTGGCCGCCATCCGCGATGCCTTTGCGGGCGAGATCGTGTTCCTGGGGACGCCGGCCGAGGAACGGGGGAGCGGCAAGGAGATCATGATCCGCGACGCCCTGTTCGAGGGGCTCGACGCCGCGCTCCTGTTCCACCCCTCCGACCGCAACCACGTGGAGATCGCACCCCTCGCGTCGGAAGACGTCAACGTCACGTTCACGGGGCTCCAGTCGCATGCGGCCGCCGATCCCTGGAACGGGCGCAACGCGCTGGACGCGATGATCGCGCTGTTCGTGTCGGTCGGTCTGTGGCGCCAGCAGCTCCAGCCACATGCCCGCGTCCACGGGATCATCCAGGAGGGCGGCACGGCCGCCAACATCATCCCGGCGACGACCCGCGCCTGGTTCATGATCCGCAGCGCGGACCAGGCCTACTACGAGATCATGAAGGCGCGCTTCCGCCAGCTGTGCGAAGCAGCCGCGCTGGCGGCCGGGGTCGAGATGGCGGTTGAGTTCTCCGGCGCCGCGACGACGATGAACCACAACCGGACCCTGGCTGACCGCTGGGTGGCCAACGCCGAGGCGTTCGGCATCCCCGACGAGGGCATGGACGCGGCATCGGGCTCGACCGACATGGCCAACGTGTCCTGGGTCGTGCCCACGATCCATCCGGAGCTGTCGATCACCGAGGGGCCCACGCCCGGGCACTCGATCGAGTTCCGGGATGCCGCGGCCCGACCGCGCGCCGACCGGATCGTGTTGACGGCCGCGGCGCTGGTGGCACACACCGCGATCGACCTGCTGCGCGACCCGGCCCTGGTGGAGGCCGCCTGGCAGGAGTTCCGCGCCACCGCGGGTGCGGCCTCCACGTAGACGGCCGCCGGGCGGCGGGTTGATCGCCGGCGGCTCGCGAAGCGGTTAGGATTGCCGGCGGCGCGCCCCGCTGGACGGTGAACACGAACCGGCGGCGCCCCGGCTGAGGCGGTGACGATCCGCCGGTCGTCCGCGATGTCACGTCGCGACGCCCGACCGCCTCCGGAGGTGCATGGTGGCCGAGCGTCCCGGGAATTCAGGCGACATCGACTTCGCCGCGCGAAACGGGTGGGACCAGCCATACGAGACGTACGACGACTACGACCTGCCGACCTACGTCGGGCTGCCCACGTTCATGAAGCTGCCGTGGGTCCCGGACGCGTCGGACCTGCGGGCGCGGAACGTCGACGTGGCCATCGTCGGGGCGCCGTTCGACGACGCGGTCAGCCACCGGCCCGGTGCCCGGTTCGGCCCGCGGGCCATCCGCGAGGCCCAGTACACGAGCGGCTCGATCCACTCGCTCCAGCTGGGCAACGAGCCGTTCGACATCCTCAACGTGGTCGATGCCGGCGACGCGAACATCGTGCCGTCCTGGATCGACCGCGCGCACGCCCTCATCTACCGCAAGGTCCACGAGGTCGCGTCGACGGGCGCGATCCCGATCGTGCTCGGCGGCGACCACTCGATCACGTGGCCGTCGGCAACGGCGATCGCCGATGTCCGGCGGCCGGGCAGCATCGGCATCGTGCACTTCGACGCCCACGCGGACACGGCCAACGACGACTGGGGCGTCCTCGCCGGGCACGGCACGCCGATGCGCCGCCTGATCGAGTCGGGCGCGGTCAAGGGCCGGAACTTCGTGCAGGTCGGTCTCCGCGGCTACTGGCCGCCGGTCGAGACGTTCGAATGGATGCGCGAGCAGGGCCTGCGCTGGCACCTGATGCGCGAGATCGAGGAGCGCGGGGCAGAGGCCGTCATCGACGACGCGATCGCCGAGGCGCTCGACGGCCCGGACTGCATCTACATCTCCGTCGACATCGATGTCATCGACCCGGGCAGCGCCCCCGGCACCGGGACGCCCGAACCGGGCGGGCTGCTGCCGCGCGAGGTGCTGCGGGCGGTGCGCCGGATCGCCGGAGCGGTCGACGTGGCGGGCATGGACATCGTCGAGGTCTCGCCGCCGTATGACCACGCCGAGGTCACCGCGATGGCCGCCAACCGGATCGCGCTGGAGGTGATCTCGGCGCTCGCAGCCAAGCGGCTGGCCGGACACCCGGTCAGGTACGAGCGCCCGTGACGGAGACCGCGGCGGCCGCGCTGGCCCGGCTCTACGACCTCGACCTGTCGGAGGATCCCGGCGACCTCGACCTGTACCGGGCCCTCGCCGCGCGTGCGGACGGCCCGATCCTCGAGCTCGCGGTCGGCACCGGGCGCCTGGCCGTGCCGCTCGCGAGGGACGGGTATCCGGTGACGGGCGTCGACCTCGACCCCGCGATGCTGGCACGCGCGAGAGCGGCCGCGGATGCCGAGGGGCTCGAGGTGGCACGCCGGGTGCGCCTCGTGGAGGGCGACGCCCGGACGATCCGCCTCCCGGATGCGGGCAGCTTTCAGCTGGCGATGATCCCCCTCAACTCGATCTTCCTGATGGGCACCCGGACCGACCAGGCGGCGGCCGTGGCGACGCTGGCGGCGCACCTTGCGCCGGGCGGTCTCGCGGTCCTCGACGCGTGGCTGCCGGACGCGGAGGATCTTGCGCGCTACGACGGCCGGGTGATCCTCGAGTGGGTGCGCGAGGAGCCCGCGACCGGCATGATCGTGACCAAGACCGGCAGCGCGATCTACGATCCCGCGAACGGGATCGTCCAGCTGACCACGATGTTCGACGCCGGCCTGCCCGGCGAGCCAACGGTGCGCTGGGTCCGGTCCGACCGCCTGCGGCTGGCCGGCCCCGACGAGCTGGTCTCATTCGCCGAATCGGCTGGTCTCGCGATCGAGTCGCTGGCGGGCGACTGGGACCTCGGCCCGCTTGCCGCCGGCGCAGAACGGGTCGTCCTGGTGGCCCGCAAGCCAGGCGCCTGACCCCGATCCGGTCGCCGGGCGGGACCCGTGACCATCGGGGCGGATTGGCACCCCCTGCTCGCGTGGTAGAGTCGCGCCGATGCCGGACCAGATCCGCCTGCTCGTCGTCGAGGACGTCCCCCAGGTCGCCCAGTACATCCGAGGCCTGCTCAACACGCAGTCCGCGATCAAGCTGCTGGATGTCGTGAGCGACGGTACTCGCGTGGCCAAGATGGTGTCCGAGCTGCGGCCCGACGTCGTGCTCGTCGATGCGCTGTTGCAGGGGCGCCTGAAAGGCATGGCGCTGGTCGAGCGGCTGCACGAGTCCGGCGTCGGCGTGCCCGTCATCGTGCTGACCGTCCCGCAGCGGCCCGTCGAGGCCGACCCCGACAACGGCATCCACGGGGTGCTCGCGATGCCGTTCTCCGGGTACGACCTGATCACCCGCCTCCAGGCCGTGCGCGAGATGGTGGCCGCCATCGAGGGGGTCGGCACGGCGCGCATGATCACCGTGTTCGCGCCCAAGGGCGGGGTCGGCAAGACGACGCTCGCGTTCAACCTCGCGGTCGCGATCGGGCAGCTGGGCCAGAAGACCGTCCTCATCGACGGCAGCCTCCAGTTCGGCGACATGCGGTCGCTGCTCAAGGTTCCGACCGAGGCTCCGTCGCTGCTCGATCTGCCGACGGACCGGATTCAGGAATCAGACCTCCAGGACGTGCTGTGGCGCGATCCGTCCGGCATCGACATCCTGCTCGCGCCGCCACGGATCGAGATGGCCGAGATGGTCACGGTCCGCGACCTCGAGAAGATGCTGTCGCTGATGCGCCGGGTGTACGACTTCGTGATCGTCGATACCACCTCGGTCGTGAACGACGTCAACCTGGCGTTCCTCGACGCCGCCGACACGATCCTGGAGATCGTGACCCATGACTCGACCACGATCCACAACACCATGGTGATGGCGGACGCCTTCCGGATGATCGGCTACCCGGCGACCAAGGTGCAGTACCTGGTCAACCGCGCCGACTCGACCGGCGGCATCGACCCCCAGGTGCTGCAACGCGCGCTCGGCCGCGTGCCGGAGCACCGCGTCGGCTCCGGCGGGGCGCTCGTCGTCAACGCCAACAACGAGGGCATCCCGTTCGTCCTCGCCGATCCGGCCGCGACGATCAGCCAGGAGGTCATGCGCGCAGCGTCGGCGATCGTCGGGCACGGAGCGCCCGTCGCGAGCCGGCGGTAGCACGAGGTCGTGTCGGACCCGCGGCCCATCGGCGTGTTCGATTCCGGTGTCGGCGGCCTGACCGTCCTGCGCGAGATCGTTCGGCGCTCGCCGCACGAATCGACGATCTACCTGGGTGACAACGCGCGGGCGCCATACGGGATCCGCAGCGATGACGAGGTCCGGGAGTTCTCGATGCAGGCGCTCGACGAGCTGGCCGCTCGCGACGTCAAGGCGCTCGTGGTGGCCTGCAACACCTCCACGGCGGTCGCCCTGCCGGACCTCCGCGCCCGGTACGACCTGCCGGTCCTGGGCGTGGTCCGGCCCGGCGCGTCGGCGGCCGCGCTCGCCACGCGCAACCGGCGGGTGGGGGTCATCGCGACCCCGGCGACCGTCCGGTCCCATGCCTATTTCAACGCGATCAAGGACGAGAACCCCGCCGTCGAGGTCTACGAGCACGCGACCCCCCGCTTCGTCCCGATGGTCGAGGCCGGCATGCTCGCTGGCCCCGAGCTCGACGCCGCGGTCCGCGAAAGCCTGGCCCCGCTGCTGGGCGAACGCGACGGCGCAGGCGAGTTCGTGTTCCCGCGGCCGCCATCGGCCAAGATCGACACGCTCCTGCTCGGCTGCACGCACTACCCGCTGCTCCGGACGATGCTCAGCGCTGCCGTCGGCGACGGGGTGGCGATCGTCGATTCGGCGACCGCCACGGCCTCGTCGCTGGCCGAGCTGCTGTCGGTCAACGGCCTCGAGGCGCCGGGCACGACGCGCGGCACCGCGGCAGACCCCGGCGCCGCCGGTCACTCACGACCTGCGGAGGTGTACGGCGACCCGCCCACGCATGTCCAGCTGACGACCGGCGACGTCGACCGCTTCCGGGCGATCGCGTCGCGGATGTTCGGCGATGCGTTCCCCGACATCGAGTCGGTCGTGCTCGCGGGGACCCCCCGATGACGAGCGACGACCGCGGCGAGCGGAGCGCCGGCAGCGGATCCCCGGATCGACGGCTGTGGCAGGCGGGCTTCCTGGTGGGGTCGGTGATCGGGGCGGCGATCACGGTGGCCGGTCGGCGCGCGGAGCGTACGGCGCGCGAGGCCGGGCTCGTGGACTGGGAGCGGGTGGAGGCGATCGCCGCCGGCCGCCTGCGCAAGGCGCCGGGTTCGCTGGGCGCCGCGGAGCTGCGCGCGGTCGAGGGTGCCTACGCCGAGGCGATGGCCAGGGTCGCGCCGGCGCTCGCGACGCACCTCGGGAGCGAGCTGCCGGGCGTGGTCGACCGGGTCGCGGTCGTCGACCGGGCCGCCTGGGTGCATGCCAACACGGCGGCGTTCGCGGGCCTGATCGGCAGGCTCGAGGGCGATCTGCTCGACCAGCTGCTGCCGCCCGGCGGCGGGCTGGGCAAGGCGGCGATCGCGCTCGCCAACCGCTGGGTCACGACGCGCCAGCTGGGGCTGCTGCTGGGGTTCATGGGGCAGCGCGTGCTCGGCCAGTACGACCTGGCGCTGCTGTCGGCCGAGACGACGCCCGGCCGGCTGCTGTTCGTGGAGGAGAACATCCGCCAGACCGCGCGCGTGCTCGACGTCCCGCTCGCGCCGTTCCGGACGTGGATCGCGCTCCACGAGACCACCCACGCGTTCGAGTTCGAGGCGCACCCCTGGCTGCGGCCCTACCTGGCCGACCGCCTCGAGCGCCAGCTCACGATGTTCTCGCGCGACACCTCGTCGCTCGGCCGGGATGCGCTGTCGGCGATCGGATCGGCCCTTCGGGGCGACGGCCGGCGGGACGACCAGCACTGGATGGAGCGGCTGATGTCGACGGAGCAGCGGCGCCTGTTCCGCGAGACCCAGGCGGTGATGAGCCTGCTCGAGGGGTTCGGCGACCACGTGATGGACGCGGTCGGGCGCGACCTCGTGCCCGGCGTGGAGCGGATCTCCGCACGGTTCCACGGTCGTCGCGCCCAGCGGACGCCGTTCGAGCGCGCGATGCTGCGGATCACCGGGATGGACCTCAAGATGGAGCAGTACCGGAAGGGCGAAGTGTTCGTCGCCCGGATCGAGCGCCTGGGTGGCGCGGCGGCGATGCGACGACTGTGGGATGGGCCGGAGACGCTGCCGACGCCCGAGGAGATCGAGGAACCCGACGCATGGGTCCGCAGGATGGGATTTCCCGAGCCCCAGGGAGGGTCGTCGTGACGGCGCGATCCGGAGATCGCCCGGGGCCCGGCGCCGGGCCGCGCGGGATCCCGCCGGCGATCGCGCTCACGCCGATCTTCGCCGCGCGGTACCGCCCGGGCGACCTCGACGCGATCCGCGAGGCGGCCCCCGGTGCGCGGCTGGTGACGATCGGCTTTGACGGCCACCCCGACGGCCCGCTCGACGACGTGGAGGTCATGCTCCGTGGCCGGCTGCCGGCCGACACCTTCGACCGGATCCTCGCCCGGGCACCGGCGCTGCGCTGGGTCCACTCGGCGTCCGCCGGCGTGGAGCGCGTGCTCACCCCGGCCAGCCGCGAGCGAGGGTTGACGATCACCAATGCGCGCGGGGTCTTCTCGCGACCGATCGCCGAGTACGTGCTGCTGATGATCCTCGCGGTATCGCGCCGCCTGCCGGAGCTGCTGGAGCTGCAGGCGGAGCGGACCTGGCAACCGCTCGAGGCGCGCGAGCTGCGCGACGTGACGATCGGCATCGTCGGGCTGGGCTCGATCGGGCGCGCGGTGGGTGCCCTCGCGACGGCGTTCGGCTGCCGCGTGATCGCCACGCGACGGCGGCCCGAGGCCGGCAGCGGCACGGCCGACGCCGCGGGCGATGAGCCGTTCCTCGGATCCATGATGCTCGACCGGGTCCTGCCGCCGGAGCGACTTCCCGAGCTCCTCGCCGAGTCCGATTTCGTGGTGCTCGCGGCGCCGCTCACGGCGGACACCGTGGGGCTCATCGACGACGACGCCATCGCCCGGATGAAGCCCGGTGCGTGGGTCATCAACGTCGCCCGCGGCGAGCTGGTCGACGAGTGGGCGCTCGAGCGCGCGCTGCGCGACGGACGGCTCGGCGGTGCGGTCCTGGACACCTTCCGCGAGGAGCCGCTGCCCCCGAGCTCCGCGCTGTACGACATGCCCAACCTCATCCTCACGCCGCACACGTCATGGTCGTCCAGCCGGGTGCTGGATCGCTCGGTGGAGCTGTTCTGCGACAACCTCCGGCGCTACGCCGCCGGCGAGCCGCTGGTCAACGTCGTGGACCCCAGCGCGGGCTACTGAGGCCCGCTCCCCGGTTGCCCGCCGGCCCGACGGCCACGCCCGGTAGCATCAATCCATGCAGATCGCGATCGTCGGACTGGCCGGATGCGGCAAGACCACCGTGTTCAACACCCTCACCCGCGGCCATGCGGAGACGGGCGGCTACGGCGGCCTCCAGCTCAACGTCGGCGTGGTCAAGGTGCCCGACGAGCGGCTGGACCGGCTGGCGGCGGTGTTCAAGCCCAGGAAGATCGTCCACGCCGACGTCACCTACGTGGACCTGCCCGCGCCGCCCGCGTCGTCCGAAGGGCACGTCGGGACCGAGGAGCTGCCGGCCGAGCACCTCGCCCGGCTGCGCGAGGCGGACGCGCTCATCCACGTCGTCCGTGCCTGGGACGACGCGGCCCATCCCCATCCGGCCGGATCGGTGGATGCCGCTCGCGACCTGGAGCAGCTGGACCTGGAGTTCATCCTCGCCGACCTGGCCATGGTGGACCGCCGGCTCGAGCGGCTGGGCAGCACGGGGCGCCACGGGACGCCGGCCGAGCGCGAGGCGAACGAGCGCGAGGAGGCCGTCCTTGCCCGGCTCAAGCCGGGGCTCGAGGCGGGACGCCCGATCCGCGACGAGGACCTTGACCCCGACGACGAGAAGCTCCTGCGCGGCTTCCGGTTCCTGACCCAGAAGCCGGCGCTGGTCCTGCTCAACGTCGGCGAGGGGGACATCGCGGCCGCCCCGGCGCTGGTCGACAGCGATCGCCTCGGCCTACCAGCACCGGCACGTCATGGTCAATTCGCTGTCGGCGAAGATCGAGATGGAGCTCGGCGAGCTCGAGCCCGACGAGGCGGCGGTGTTCATGGAGGAGCTGGGGATCGGCGAGTCCGGTCTCGACCGGGTGATCGCGCTGTCGTACCGGCTGGTCGGCCTCATCTCGTTCCTGACCGCGGGCCCGGACGAGGTCCGTGCCTGGCCGGTCCCGGACGGGTCGAACGCGGTCGATGCCGCGGGCGCGATCCACACCGATCTCGCCCGGGGGTTCATCCGCGCCGAGACGATCGGCTACGAGGAGCTTCTCGAGGCCGGTTCGATGGCCGAGGCGAAAAGGCACGGACGGGTCAGATCCGAGGGCAAGACCTACCGGGTCCGGGACGGCGACGTGATCGAGATCCTGTTCAGCCGGTAGGGAGGCGGGCCGGCCGCCGAAGCGCAGGCCGGGACCCTGTCGGCCGCGGACGGCTCGTGTTCCGAAAGGAGAGATCGGTGCACCACATTCCGGATCCTGTTCGAACTGTCATGGCGTCGCTCGAGGCGACCGACGCCGCAGACCGTGCCGATGGCACGCCGTTCTCGCGACGCCTGCGGGCAATCTCCCCGGACGTCGGCCAGTTCCTGCTGACGCTCGCGATCGCATGCCGCGCCCGGACCATCGTCGAGATCGGCACCAGTGGCGGCTACTCCACGCTCTATTTCGCGCTCGCCGCGCGACAGACGGACGGACACGTGATCACGTTCGAGGTCGATCCGGCCAAGGTCGACCGTGCGCGGGCCACCTTCGCGGCCGCTGGTGTCGAGGACCGCGTCGAGCAACGGGCGATGGACGCGCGACTGGGGCTGGGCGCGCTCGAGGGTGCCGCCGACCTGGTGTTCATCGATGCCGAGAAGGACGATTACCTTGGCTTCCTGGAGCCCGCGATCGCGGCGCTCCGTCCCGGCGGACTGCTGGTCGCCGACAATCTGACGTCGCACGCGGCGGAGCTGGCAGGATTTCGCGAGGCGGCCCTCGCCGATCCGCGTCTGGGCGGCCTCGTCGTACCGATCGGTCGCGGCGAGCTGGTCATGGTCCGCGCCTGAGACCGGCGCCGGGCCGGGTCAGTTCGGGCGGCCGTCGCCCGTCTGGAGATCCGCGAGGATCTCGAGGTAGTCCACGCTGTCCTCGGGCGCATCGAGGTCGGCGAGGAAGTTCTCGTCCTCCTCGCGGGACACGTTGACCGCGGCGGACAGCCGCTCGTCCGTGATGGCGATGAACCCGTAGTCGCGCTCGAGCTCGTCGGCGATCGCCTGGACCAGCGTCTCCTGCTCGAACGTGTCGATGATGCGGCGCCGGACGGACTGCACGAGCTCGAAGAAGTCCTCGGGCTCCATCTCCTCCTCGCGTGCGAGCAGGAGATCGGCGAACACGTCGTCGTCGCCCTCGTGGAGTTCGTAGAAATGCATGATTGGACCTCGGTCGGAAGCGGCCGCTGGGGCCGGGCCGCGCGATCCTGCGCGGGACGGCCAGTATAGGGCGGGGCCGTACCGGCTCCCGTGGAGGCTGAGTGGACGAGACGCCGTCGGTCGTGGTGGTCGGGGCCGCGTGCCGGGACCTCGCCGACGACGATGAGCGCGGCTGGCGCCTCGGCGGTGGAGCCTCCTACTCGGCGCTCGCCCTCGCACGGCTGGGCCTCCGGGTTGGCGCACTCGTCGTTGCGGACCCGCCCGCCGCAACCTCACGCGAGATCGAGATGCTCCGCGAGGCGGGTGTCGAGGTCGTGATCGTTCCGGGCGCCAGGGGCCCGATCTTCGCCAACATCGAAACCCCGGACGGACGCATCCAGCAAACCTCGCAGGTCTCGGATCCCGTCGACCCGGCGGCGCTGCCGCCGGCATGGCGGAGCGCGAGCGCATGGCTGTTCGGTCCGGTGGCCGGCGAGATCCCGGAAGGCTGGGCGTCGGTGCCGCCGCCCGATGCGCTGGTCGCGCTCGGGTGGCAGGGTCTGCTCCGCGTGCTCCGAGCGAGCGAGCCAGTCCGGCACCTGCCGCCCGGGGCGTCCGATGTGGTCCGGCGCGCCGACCTGATCGGCGTCGGGCGTGACGACGTCGATCGATCGATCCGTCCGGGCGACCTACTCCCGCTCATGAACCCGGGTGCGACGCTGCTGTTCACCGACGGCATCCATGGCGGGATGGCGCTCGACGCCGGGCCGGACGGACAGCCGACGCGCCAGCGTCCCTGGCACAGCATCCCGGTGGAACGCTACGTGGATCCGATCGGCGCGGGGGACACCTTCCTCGCGGGTGTGTTCGCGGCGCTGGTCGACCCAAGCCTCGTCGCGGGCTGGCAGGAGCCGGATCCGGAGCTCCGGCTCGGTGCCGCGTGCGCGTCGCTGGTTCTCGAGGGACCCGGCCTGTTCGGGGTTCCGGACCTCGGAGCCGCACTGCGAAGGATGCGCGCCGGATCCAATCCGGACTGAGGACCGCGGTCCTTCGCGGCAGCCGCCCGGCCTCCGTCAGCCGCGCCGGGTCGCGGCAACGATCGGGGCCGGGGCGCCGGCCACCATCCGGCGGGCGACCCGGTCGGACGCAGGACGTGCGGATCGCCGCCGGATCCGGGCACCGAGACGCGTCGCCCGACGCACGAGGTCGGCTTCGAGCCTGGGGTGCGGCCGCCCGAGCAGGCGGATCCGCTCGAGCAAGCGTGCCGCGGCCCGGGTGGCGACGAGGGCCCCCGCCGGATCGTCGAGGCGGTGCTCGCGAAGCTTGGCGACCTCGATCCAGGCGATCGCTCCCAGCCCGTCACCGGCCGCCGCAGCCGTCTGCCATGCCTCGGCGGCATCCGCCCAGCGCCCAAGGCGCTTGAGAACTCGCGCCCGCTCGGCGGCAAGACGCTCGTCCGTCCAGCGCGATGCCGCGTCCCAGCTGCGCGCGCCGGGCGACGGGCCGAGCGAGCCGCCACGTCCGTTGGCGAGGGTCCCCCGCCATCCGCCGCGGGGTGCCGTGCCGCCATAGTGCGGCCGATGGCGCGGCATCCACCACGCGTCACGCTCTTCCTCGAGGGCTTCCCGGACCATGGCCGGACGGACGGGCGACGAGCCGAACGGGTCCCTGACCGGTGCCGGCGCCGCAAGCGCGTCGTCGAGGCAGTCCAGCGCCTCCTCGTGGCGGTGCTCTCGCCCGAACGCCCGGGCGAGCCCGGACAGGTCTCCCCGAGGCGCCCCGTGGCGCGCGACCCGGTCGCCGAACCGGTGCTCGACGTGGGCGAGGAGCAGGCCCAGCGAGCGGACGTCCTTCTCGTTGTGGACGACCACGCCCGCGAGCAGGTCCACCGGTCCGCCGCGGAGGACGTCGAGGTAGATCCCCGGGATCTCCCAGCCCTCGACATCGCCCACCCGGCTGACGCCCAGCAGCTGCTCCTCGACCGTGCGCAGGCGCGCATCGTCCATCCGGTGACGGAACACGCGGCGCACGAACGGCAGCAGGTCCAGGTGGCCCGCGTGGGCCGGTGCGGGCTGTCCGGCCAGCCGGAAGCGGGCCTCGATGAGCGGCCAGTCGAAGCCGCGACCGTTGTAGCTGACGAGCCACGTGTCGGGCGTGACCCAGCGGCCGATCTCCGACAGCAGCGCTGCCTCGTCCGCGTGATCCGGCAGCAGCAGCTGCGTCTGCCGGAACGCGTCCCCGTCCCAGCGAGCCAGGCCGACCAGGAACGCGAGCGTCCCGGCGGCGGTCGCGAGACCCGTCGTCTCGGTGTCGATGCATACCAGGGGAGCGTTGCGCGGCGGCTGGCCGGGCAGGCGGGCAAGCCGGTCGCGGTCGATGGCAATGGCGACCGGCGGCACGACCCTCCGCACGAGCGTCCCGGACGGTGTCTCGTCGACGGCCGCGCCGAGCGCGCTCGCGAGGCGGGCGGCGAGGGCGCGGCTGCTCCGGCCCGCGAACGGCGCCCGGGCCGGGAGCTGGTCCGGGCCGGCCGGCGGACCGCTGCCGCGAGCGAGCGTCGCCCGCAGGTTCGCCAGCCGGCGCTCCCGCGTGACCGCGGTGGACGGCTCCGCCGTCATGCGACCGCCGCGCGGTCGCGAGCGCCGGCCCCAAGGGCGTCGAGCAGCCGGAGCGCCAGCGCCTTGCCGTCGACGTCGGGCTCCAGCCGGGGGCCGGTGCAGGCCGGACAGCCCGCATCGCAGGCACATGCCCGGATCAGCTCCGCGGCCCCGGCGACCAGCTCGTCGTGTCGCGCGAACAGCCGCTCCGACAGCCCGACCCCGCCGGGCATCGCCTCGTACAGGTAGATCGTCGGTGCCTCGTGGTGGGGCGACCGGACCTGGGACACCAGCCCCAGGTCCCGCGGATCGACCATCAACAGGACGGCCGCGACCGCCTGGATCGCGCGTCCGGCCCCGATCAGCGCGACATCGAGCTGATCCCGGCGCCAGCCGGTCGCGGCGTTCTCGGCGGTCAGCCAGTATGCGGTGGTCTGGAGCTCGATCTCGGGCAGGTCGATCGGTCCCCAGCCCACGTTCTCATCGGTGATGAACTTGAGCTTCTTGTACAGCGTGACGAGGCTCGCGACCATCACCTCGCCGTGCACCCGGGTGCCGCCGACGGCCGGCGCCGTAGCGAACACGTCGAGCGGCTTGAGCGTCACCGCCCGGTTGGCGTAGGTGTAGTGGTCGGCGTCGATCCGGTGGACGTACGCCTTGCGCTCGCCCCAATCCAGCCGGTCCACGTGGTACTGGACGGAGTCGTGCATGTAGATCGCGTGTTCGTGGACGAGGACCTGGGCCGAGAACAGGTCGACCTCGCCCAGCACCCGCGGCCGGTCCGGGCTGGTGTCGATGATCACGACGTTCTCGGGCGCCGCCGAACGCAGCGAGATCTCTGACGCCGGAAAGTTCTCCGAGCTCCAGTACCAGCGCCCGTCGTCGGCCTGGCGCACCTGGCCGCCCTCGCCCAGGAACGCGAGCAGGTCGTCCGCAGGGCCGGGTCCGAACCACTCGCCCGGCTCGAACGGCAGCTCGAACGTCGCCGCGCGGATGTGCGCGAGCAGGACGTGGAGGTTGTCCGGGTCCAGCCGCGCCTCCTCGGGGCTGCCGCCGAGGACGAACTCCGGGTGGTGGATCACGTACTGGTCCACGGGCGCCGCCGACGCGACCACGATCGCGACGCTGACATCGCCCCGCCTGCCGGCGCGGCCCATCTGCTGCCAGGTGCCGGCGATCGAGCCCGGATATCCGGCCAGCACCGCCACGTCGAGCCGGCCGATGTCGACGCCCAGCTCGAGGGCGTTGGTGCTCACGACGCCCAGGATCTCGCCGTCGCGCAGTCCACGTTCGATGGATCGCCGCTCGGTGGGCAGGTAGCCGCCCCGGTAGCCCCGGACCCGGCTGCGCGGGCCGAGGTCCTGTCGCAGTGCCTCCCGCAGGTTCGAGAGCATGATCTCGACGGCGACCCGGGACTTCCCGAACACGACGGTCTGGCGTCCCGCCCGCAGGAACGGCAGCGCCCAGCGCTCGGCCAGGGTGAGCGCGGAGCCACGCGCGCCGGTCGACCCGTCCAGGATCGGCGGATCCACCAGCAGGACGTGCTTCTCGCCCGACGGCGCCCCGTTGCGGTCGATGAGGCGCGACGGCCGGCCGGTCAGCGTCCGGGCGAGCTCCGCCGGGTTCCCGATCGTCGCGGAGCAGCACACGATCACCGGGTGGCTGCCGTAGTGGGCGCACAGCCGCAGCAGGCGGCGCAGGACGTTCGCGACGTGGCTGCCGAACACGCCCCGGTAGGTGTGCAGCTCGTCGATCACGATCACGCGCAGCTGCTCGAACAGCTGGAACCACTTGGTGTGGTGGGGGAGGATCGCCGAGTGGAGCATGTCCGGGTTGGTCACCACGACCTGGCCGGCCTTGCGCACCGCCGACCGGATCGGTGCCGGCGTGTCACCGTCGTAGCAGGCCGACGACACCTCCAGCCCGGCGTCGCGCACGAGCTCCGACAGCTCCGCGACCTGGTCCTGGCCGAGCGCCTTGGTGGGGAACAGGAACAGGGCCCGCGCAGATGGGTCCTCGGCGAGCGCCTGAAGCACCGGGACCGTGTAGCACAGCGACTTGCCGGATGCGGTGGGCGTGACCACGACCACGTCCTCGCCCGCGTGGACGGCCTCGATGGCGTCCGCCTGGTGGACGTACGGCCGCTCGATCCCACGCTTCGCGAGGCCGCCGCGGATCCTCGGGTCCAGCCACTCCGGCCAGTCCGAGAACACCGCGTCGCGCGCGGCACGGATCTCGTGGTGCACCACGCCGCGAGCGAGCGACGGTTCCTCGAGCAGCCGGTCGAGGACGGCCCTCGTGGGTGTGGGCGCATAGGTTCGCATGCTGGCTCCCGCGCTGATATCGAACGGATGAGCTATTTGACGCGGAGTGTACGACACGCTGACCGGCGGTTGTGACAGGTCCGCTGTCACGACCCGTGCGACGTCCGTGCCATGCGGCCCTCCACGCCGTCGCGGGCAGCAGGTTGACAGCGGAATCGAGCGCAGCTACCCTCGCCCCGATGCCTCGACGCGCCGATCGCCAAAGCGCCGCTGACGCCGAGCCGGATGCCGTCGAGCCGACGTCACCCGGACCCACCGGCGCGCCCCTGACCCCGGCGGCCGCGGGCGCGTTGGGGAGCCTCGCGGACCTGCCCGTCGCGGGGCTCACGCGACGCCGCATCGCCCTTCTGATCGGTGCCCTCGTGGCCGCCTGGGTCCTGGTCCTGTTCGCACGCCAGGTCGGCGAGGCAGGCGAGGCAACCGCCCGCGCGGACGCCGCGCGGATGTCGAACGCGGCGCTGGCCGCAAACGTGGTCGACCTCCAGCGCGAGCTCGAGCTGATCCAGCGCGACGCCTATATCGGGCAGCAGGCCCGGACCTATCGCCTGGGGACGCCGCAGGAGATCCCGTTCACGCTCGAGGACGGCGCCCCGTCACTGGCGCCCGACGCGCCCGGTCAGGCAGCCGTGCGCCTGGGCGCCGTCACCACGCGTCCCAGCCCGCTCGACGCCTGGCTGGACCTGCTGTTCGGCTCGTCCGGATCGTCCGGGCCCTGAGGCCGCCGCCGATCGCCGCCGATTTTCCTTCCCTCGGCGGCACCCGCGGCCTATCCTGAGTCCATCGCACCGGCGTCACGGACGCGTGCGTCATCGCGCGTCGGCCCTTCAGGCTGCCGTCGCCCGGGAGGAGGGGTTGGCCGCGCATGGTCACGATCGCCGTTGAAGACTGGGTGTTCGGTGTGTCGGCCCTCGTGGGTGGCGTCCTGCTGCTGATCAACGTCGTCCTCGACGACGTCATCGGCGGGGTCCTCGACGGTATCGGGATCGATTTCGGGGGCACCTCGATCACCCCCATCCTGCTGGGCTTCGTGGGCATGTTCGGGGCCGGCGGGCTGTTCGCAACGCAGGTGCTCGATGTCCATGGCGCCCAGGCCGCGATCGTGGGCGTCGTGTCGGGGACGGGTGGGGCCGCGCTCTCGGCGGGCCTGTTCCGGGTCCTCCAGCGAAGCGAGAGCGGTGAGCCGTTCAATCTCGCCGACCTGGTCGGTGGCTCGGCGTTCGTCAGCGTCGGCATCCCGGCGGGGCGCATGGGCAGTGTGCTGGTCAAGGCCGAGGGGCAGACCCACGAGTTCAGCGCAACAGCCGAGCAGGACATCGCGGCTGGGCGCACGGTCGCCATCGTGGGCATTGCCGGCAACGGGCTCATCGTTCGTGAAGTGCCGGCCACCGCGACCGCGACGTCCGAGCAGGAGGGGTAGGCAATGGACCAGCTGGTCGAAGTCCTGGGCGGCAGCGTCGTCGCCGTCATCGTCCCGATCATCATCATCGCCCTGCTGTTCGCGTACGCGACGAGCCGGGTCAAGGTCGCCGGTGCCAATGAGGCGCTGGTCCGCACCGGCGGCGTATGGGGCGGGGCGCCCGCGCAGCTCAAGGTCGTCCGGGCGGGCCGCGTGATCGTGCTGCCGCTGGTCCACAAGCTGGGCCGCGTTCACCTGAGCGCCCGCCAGATCAACATCGCGCTGTCGGACGCGGTGACCAAGCAGGGCATCAAGGTCGCCGTCCAGGGTGTCGCGACGGTCAAGATCGGTGGCGACGACGACTCGATCCGCAACGCTGCCGAGCGCTTCCTGGACAGCGAGCAGCTGCTCGACTCGATCGTCAAGAACGTGCTCGAAGGCTCGCTCCGCTCGATCGTCGGCACGCTCACGGTCGAGGAGCTCAACTACGACCGCCAGAAGTTCCAGCAGGAGGTCCAGAGCGCAGCCAAGGCCGATCTCGCGACCTCGGGCCTGTCGATCGACAACTTCACGATCCAGGCGATCCGCGACGAGGTCGGCTACATGGACCTCATCGGCCAGCAGGAGACGGCCCGCCGCGAGCGGGACGCCCGGATGGCCAAGGCGACCGCCGACCAGGAGGCCGCTGTCCGGGAAGCGGAATCGCAGCAGATCAAGCTCAACGCCCAGCGCGACGTCGCGCTCCGCCAGG
This sequence comes from uncultured Chloroflexia bacterium, assembly GCA_963720825.1. GTDB lineage: Bacteria > Chloroflexota > Limnocylindria > Limnocylindrales > CSP1-4 > CAIXZV01. The sequence goes on from CAVRGY010000007.1 coordinate 271,819, forward strand.
CAGATGTCGAGGCGCAGACGCAATCCGCGAACGCGAAGGCGTCGCAGGCCGGCCCGCTGGCACAGGCCGAGGCGCAGCAGGAGGTGGTTCGGCGCCAGACCGAGCTCGCCCAGCTCGAGGCGGACCGGACGCAGAAGGAGCTGATCGCCAGCACGATCCGTCCGGCGGAGGCCGAGGCGGAGGCCCAGGTGCGCCGGGCCGAGGGCGACAAGGGCGCCCGGATCGCCCAGGCCCAGGCCGAGGCCGAGCGGGTCAAGCTCGCCGGGTCGGCGGAGGCCGCGGTGCAGGTGACCAAGGGCGAGGCGCTCGCCCGGGTCACGTTCGTCAACGCGGAGGCCGAGGCGAAGAAGACGACGCTCGAAGGCACCGCCGAAGCCGGCATCGTGTTCACCAAGGGCGAGGCCGAGGCCAAGGCGCTGGCGCTGCGGGCTGATGCGTATCGCCAGTTCAACGAGGCGGCCATCATCACGACCGTCCTGTCGCTGCTGCCGGATATCGTCCGCGCGGCCGCGGAGCCGCTGGCGTCGATCGACAACCTGACGGTGCTCTCGTCGGAGGGCGCCTCGGACGTCGTCAAGACCACCACCCGGACGGTGGCCGAAGCCGCCGCGACCGTGAAGGGGCTGACCGGGATCGATGTCCCGCAGCTGCTCAACAACGCGCTCGGAACGTCGGCCGCCGGCACGGCCGCGTCGACGCCCGAGCCGCCCCCGGCGTCGCCCGGCCGGACGCGATCGCGACAGCCGCGGCGCGGATCGGGCGGGGGATCGGGCGGTTCCTCCCCGGCGACCGGCGGCTCGTCCTCGTCGGGCTCGTCACCCGCGTCCGGAGGTTCGGGATCCGCGGCCGGACCTGCGCCTGCCGACGGCGCCCAGGCCGCACCCGGCCCTGCGTCGCCGTCGCCGTCCGATGCCGTCGCCGGGTCGACACCGGAGCAGCAGCTCGCGCAGGCCAGTGCGGCCATGCGCGCGGCGGCCACGGGCACCGTCACCCCGGGCGCCGCCGGGCTCGGTGGGCTCACGTCGGCCCTGCCACCGCATCCGCCCGTCTCCGACCTCCGCCCGGGTGACACGCGGCGAGTCGCCGATGCTCCTGCCGCCGGCGCCGGCATCGGCCGGGCGTCGACGCTCGACGATGCGGCCGCGCGGCTTGCCCAGGAGCTGAGCCGGATCCCGGGGATCGAACGGTTCGGCACCACCCGGCTTTCGGACCTGGAGCGCAGCGGGCCCAGACCGCTGCGGGCGCTGTGGGGCGCCGCACGCGGCCAGCTCAAGAGCCGCTACGGCGACCTGACGATCGGGGCGTTGCTCGACCGGTATGAGCACCGCGGGGACGGGCCCGGCCAGGCCGGCTGATCCTGCACTGGCGTCCCGCGGATGACGGCGGACCGGGTGAAGTCGCTGCTCCGGGTCGAGGACTTCCTGCTCGGCACGATCGCATTTATCGGGCTTCCCCTGTTCGACCGGCTCACGCGGGGCGCGAGCGGATCGGGCACGGCGACCGACACCCCGGCGCCGCTCACGGGCCTCATCGGCCTGGTCGCGATCCTCGGGGTGCTGCTGTGCCTGCTCACGCGCGGCGCCGGCGAGCCGCCGCCGTTCGGGGACGGCCAGCTGACCCTCCAGGGCTGGGCCCGGTTTCCGCTCGCCGCGGGCGTCGGGATCGTGGGCATCGAGACCCTGCCCGGGATCGGGCTGGACGGCGACCCGTTCATCGGGCTGACGTTCCTGGTCGTGTTCGTGAGCGTCATGATCCCCGGGCATCTGCCGGTCGTCCCGGTCGCGGCGCGACGGGCGCTGGTGACCCCGATGGCAATCCTGGCAACGGGCGCATTCGACCGGATGATGGGCTCGGGCCTGGGCGACATGGTGGGCGGGTTCGTGCGCGGCGAGGCACCGCCCGAGCTCGCCGGCTTCCTGCCGCTGATCATCGGCGCGGTCGCGGCGATGTACGCGATGCTCGTGGTGGCGCCGCGTGCCATCGCGGATCCCGGCGCCGGCGGGCTCGCCTGGGTTGTCCGGTTCGTGTTCCTGCTGGCCGCGCTTGCGACCGGCAACGTCCTGTTCGGGGTCCTTGGCTAGGGGAGGATCCGGGCCGCGAGACCCTGCGCCGACGCGCAGATCGACGGCGCCGTGACGACGCCGTCGTCGGTGATCCCGAAGTCGGGCGTGGACCCGTCCGACGGCCCGCTCAGGCTCACGTACACCAGCGTGTCGCCCTTGCGCACGAGCACCCCGGCCTGGACGGCCGTGGAGACGCCGGTGCAGAACGCCTCGTCGCCGAGCCCGCTCACGTCGCCCGCGAAGTAGCCGCTGTTCTCGATCGAGACCCCGCCCCCCTGGTCCTGCGAGGTCGGCGCGGCACGCTGGCGCTCGGCCTGGAACACGCTCGCCGCATCGCCGCCCACGTATCTCGCGATGCGGCCGACCGGGGTCGACTCGTCGGCGGTGATCCAGCAGTCGTACGCGTCCGGCAGCACGCGCTTGTCGAGGATGATCCCGATCGTCGCGTCATAGAGGCCGGTCAGCTCGATGGCCTCGGCACTGCCCCCCAGCTGGTCGCGGAGCGTCGCGTTGTCGATGATCGTGCACGGCTTGCCGATCGTGCCGTCGCCATTGACGCCGATCTGATCGGCGAGCCGGTTGCCGAGGAAGACGAGCCCGGCGATCAGCAGGAAGAACCCGATGACGCCGATGACGATCAGGATCAGGATGATCTTGAGGCAGCCGCTTGACCCCGACGACTGGGCGGGCTGCGGGTGCCAGGTTCCGGGCGGCTGGCCGCCGGCGGCACCGGGTGCCACGGGGGCCGCTGGCGAGCCGCCCCAGCCGGCCTGCGGCCCCGATGGAGGCGGGGGCGCGGCCGGGCTCTGGCCCCATCCCGCCGCCTCTGCGGCCGGGGGCGGCGGAGCGGCGGGGACGGCGTTCGGCGTGGGGGCATCCGCGGGCGCAGCTGCCGGGGGCTGCGTCGGCACCGGTGCCTGGCCCCAGCCGGGGACGGCTCCGCCGGCAGGGGCGGGTGACCCGCCCGGTGGTTGGGCCGGTGCCTGGCCCCAACCAGGAACGGCTCCGCCGGCCGGGGTCGACGGCGTCGCCGGTGGCTGCGAGGGCGGCGCCTGGTCCGGACCCCCGGCGGACGGATCCGGCTGCTGCTGTCCCCAGCCCGGAACGGCCCCCGGCTTCGGCGGTTCGCTCGACATCGTCCCTCTCCCCGTGACGCGCTGTGGTCCGGCGCATTCTCTCCGGTTCGGCTCCCGGACTCAATCCCTCTGTTTCGGGCGTCAGGTCACCTTCGCGCCGGATCCGGTCGCGGTCGCCGATCGAGTCGGTTCAGAAGCCCGCCTTCCGGCGCCTCCGTGACGGCTCGACGCTGGGGTCCGGATCGTCCGCTCGTGCAATAGACGCGGCTCGTCCGGATCCTGCCTCGACGGGCCATCGGCGGGCGCCGTTGTCATCGATGTGCCCGTAACGATCTCCGGACGGCTTCCGCCGATCGTCCTGCATGGCGCACAGCGTTGAGCTGCGTCGCGTAGTGTCTGCCGGATCGAGTCACGAGGTGTTTCAGGGGTGACCAGCAGCTCCAGCACCAGGATCGATGGCGCTCATCTGCGCCGGGTGGATCCGACGCTCGCCCCGCCTCGCGGGCTCGCGCCGGCCGGCCGCCTGCTGCTGATCATCGCCCTCGCGGCCGGGATCGCGCTGACCCTGCCAGATCCGTTCGCCGTGCTGTTCTTCGGATCGAACGCCGCGACGGGTGCGCTGCTTGCCATCCGGCGGCCCCGGAATCCGATCGGGTGGCTGCTGCTGGCGATCGCCTTCGGCTTCGTGGGCACGACGAAGGAGCTCAGCTATCCCGTCGCACCGCTGCGCGATGGCTCCGCGCCGATGATCGAGTTCCTGTGGGTGTGGATCAGCGCCTGGAGCGGGTACGCAACGTTCACCCTCCTGATCGTCCTCACGTTCCTGTTTCCCTCGGGACATCTGCCGTCCGGCGTCTGGCGACGCCCGGCCCAAACGGCGGTGGCCGTCGGGCTGGCCTGCACCGCCCTCGCCGCGGTCGGGCCTCAGGTGGGCTATAACGCGAACAGCAGCGCCGTCATGGTCCTCGTCCCGAACCGGTTCGCCGTGCTGCCCGATCTCGCCCTGTGGGCGGCCGTCCCCTCCGACGACCTGATCCTCCCAATCGCGGCACTGCTGGCCGCCGCCGCGATCGGGATGATCGTGCGCTACCGGCGCGCGGCTGGGATCCTCAGGTTGCAGCTCCGGTGGCTGGTCGCGTCGATCGCGCTCGTCGTCATCGGCGTCATCGCCGGTCTGGCGTCATCGGCGATCTTCGGAGACATCGGCGGTCTCGCCTGGCTGGGCACGATCGTCGCGATCCCGGCCGTCCCGGTCTCGATCTACGTCGCCGTCACCCGCCACCGCCTGTACGACATCGACCGCTTCATCAGCCGCACGATCGGCTGGCTCGCCCTCACGGCCGTCCTCAGCGCGGTGTTCGCTGCGGCCGTCGTGGGCCTGCAGGCCGTGCTCGTGCCGGTGACCGGAGCTGACGGCCTCGCCGTTGCCGGCTCGACGCTGGTTGTCGCCAGCCTGTTCCAGCCGGTCCGGCGTCGGATCCAGGACGCTGTCGATCGGCGGTTCGATCGGGCGCGGGTCGATGCCTCGCGCGTGGCGAGCGTGTTCGCCGCGCATCTCCGGGCCGAGAGCGATCTCGACGACGTCCGCGGGACCTTGACCACGGCCGTCCGCGACACGCTTGGCCCGGCACAGTACGCGATGTGGGTCCGGAAGCGATCCGCATGAGCCGGGGCTGATCGACCTGGCCCGTTTCCGAGCGCGGCGATCAATCAAGACCGAGTGATCGCAGGCGACGGGCCACCTCGGTGACGAGCCCACGAAAAGGCGGTAGACGCTCGGGCTCGACCCACGCCGCCATGATGGTGTCCCAGGCGGCCTCGATCTCGCCGAGGTTTGTTCGCCAAACGTCTGACCGCCAGCGCTTGTGGCGAGTGATCGACAGCTTGGCGTCGACAGCTCGTCGCAGCTCGGCTGGGTCGAGGTGCCAGCCCGTGTCGACGAGATATAGATGTAGGTCAAACAGATCCCCTCGGCTGAGCTCGCTGGACGAGCGTCCGGAGTTTCTCGGCCACGAGTTCGACCTTCGCGACCGCCGGGACCGTGAAGGGCCGCAAACCCCATTCCGCGACATCAAAAGCGCGTCGCGGACCGCGAACACGAGGTCTTCGCGGACACTGACCTCCAGTTTGGCCGTGCCTGCATCGGTGAGGGAGTCGAAGCGGAAGCGAACAATCAGCCCGCCCAGCGTCCAATCGGGTTCACCCTCGAGCCGCAGCCCGAAACCGCGGCCCGCTCGACGTAGGTCCTCAACAACCTGGTCCGGGTCGACCCGCCGACCGCGCCCGGTCGTCGCGTCGATGTCGGCCGACGATCTCGCCGAGTGCAGTTCGCCGGCCATGAGGATGCCGCCCTTCAGGGCAATTCCATGAACGAAGCTCCGCTCGTCGACCGACAGGCGCTCCAGGATCGCAAGCAGAGCGAAGCAGGCCTCCTCGTTCTGGTAGCGGCGCATCGCGGCCGCATCGCCGCGGTCGCGAGCCGTTTGGTAGTCAGCGGCGATGGCGTCGCGAGTTCGCAGATCAGCCATACACACGCCACCGGCTCGAATACGGGCCGCGTGATTGTTTCTGCGGCCGGAGTTGAACAGCCCGAACAGGCCGCAGCTCGACGAGCGATGCAGGCACCGGCCGTCTAGCCTCCTCGAGCAGGAAACCGAGGCGCTGGGCAGCCGCAGTCGTTCGATCGAGCACGCCCAAAGCCGCTCGGCCAACCTCGGCCTCAGTGAGTGCGGCCAGGATCTCGGCAAGCAGATCGCCGTGGACCATCCATGTGGGTTCCGCGAGCGCGTCAATGACGGCTTGCTCGCGTGATGCGACGCGGACGCTGAAGCCCTCGAGCGTTGTCTCATACGCGTCGGCCTCGTTGATCCGTTGTTCGCTGAGGGTCACCGGCCGGATGGCCGTGGCTGAGTCAAGCTCGAAGCGGCGGCGAATTCGGGATAGGACGACGGTGATGGTGTCTATCGGCTGGTCGATTAGCCCGTGATGGGCTAGCGCCGCGTCCGTGGTCACGTAGTGGGGGACCTCGGCGAAGACGCCGCTGGCAACCGCGATCGGCGGCGTCTCGCGAACCGGGTCGCGCACCACGTACAGACCGCCCCGAATCCGTCGGATCTTGCCCGCCTTGGCCAGGCGTCGGAGACAGACGTCCGCGTCGTTGCCGCTAGGTAGGATCTCCTCTTGAGCACGCCGAAACCGCGCCGAGCGGACATCCAGCACGGCGATGTGGTGGCGGAGATACCAAGTGGGTAGGTCTGAGCAACTCATGATTGGTGTCGTCTGTTCGCCGGAACCGTACTGACTTGTACGGTCTCAGTCAATAGACGACACATGGCTGGCTCGATCCCCCACAACGACCACCGCCCAGGGGTCGTCGCGTTACCGGATCGGCGCGGCCCCCTCGAGGACAACACGTTGGCGGTTGAAGCTATGCCCTGTTCGATAGTCATGTGCTGAACCCGGACCGTTGCCCGGGTCACTCGCGCTCGGTAAGATTGAAAGCTGCGGCGGAGTAGCTCAGTGGTAGAGCAGGGGACTCATAAGCCCTTGGTCGGTGGTTCGAATCCGCCCTCCGCTACCAAACGATCGGACGCCCGGGCCACCGTCCGGGCGTCGTTGCGCTGGCGGGGCCAAGCGCGGCGCGGGTTCGGATTCCTGAACCTCGTTTCAACCTCTCCCTAGTCATCCGCACACGTCCTGTGCACGTACACCTGATAGGTTCGATCGCGGGACCGCGCAGGCGGTCGCCACGAACCCCGGCGGTATACTCGCCGGAATGCCGGCTACAACCGGCTTGTCGGACTCGGAGGCTCCCCGTTTGAACGCCAAATTCATGCGCAACGGGATCGTGATGCTCGTCCTGGTGGCGGGCACGGTCGCGCTGCTCTATACATGGGTGAGCTCGTCGGCGCCCCAGAACACGACGGGCTACTCCACGTTCTACGGGGACGTGAAGGCGGGCAACGTCACCAAGGTCGTCCAGGACGGCGAGACGCTGACCGTGACCAAGAAGGACGGCTCCACGTACAACGTGGTCGTGCCGAACTCGATCACCGGCGACGTCTACGCCGACATGCAGAAGGCGGCTGCCGAAGGCGGCACGACGTCGCAGCTCAACTCCGTCGACTACACCCGGAACAAGACCGCGGACACGTCGTGGATCGGGCTGCTGCTCACGGGCCTGCTGCCGCTGATCGTGATCGGCGGGTTCATCTTCTTCATGATGCGCCAGGCCCAGGGCACCAACAACCAGGCGATGAGCTTCGGCAAGAGCCGTGCGCGGATGTTCCTGGGCAACAAGACCGTGGTCACCTTTGCCGACGTCGCCGGGGTCGACGAGGCGAAGACCGAGCTCCAGGAGGTCGTGGAGTTCCTCAAGTACCCGGAGAAGTTCAACTCGCTCGGGGCGCGCATCCCGCGGGGCGTGCTGCTGGTGGGACCTCCGGGCACCGGCAAGACGCTGATGGCGCGGGCCGTCGCGGGTGAGGCCGGGGTGCCGTTCTTCAGCATCTCCGGCTCCGAGTTCGTGGAGATGTTCGTGGGCGTCGGCGCCAGCCGCGTCCGCGACCTGTTCGACCAGGCCAAGCGCAACAGCCCGTGCATCGTGTTCGTGGACGAGATCGACGCGGTCGGCCGCCAGCGCGGCGCCGGCCTCGGCGGCAGCCACGACGAGCGCGAGCAGACCCTCAACCAGATCCTGGTCGAGATGGACGGCTTCGACACCAACACCAACGTGATCGTCGTCGCCGCGACCAACCGGCCGGACGTCCTCGACCCGGCGCTCCTGCGGCCCGGCCGGTTCGACCGCCAGGTCATCCTGGACCGGCCGGACATGCGCGGCCGGCTCGCGATCCTCAAGGTCCACACCAAGGGCAAGCCGCTCGACAAGACGATCTCGGTCGAGGAGGTTGCCCGGCAGTCGCCCGGCTTCTCGGGTGCCGACCTGGCCAACCTCGTCAACGAGGCCGCGATCCTGGCCGCGCGCCGCAACAAGAAGGTGGTCGGCCAGAACGAGTTCGCCGAGGCGCTCGAGCGGATCGTCGCGGGCCCGGAACGCAAGAGCCGGGTCATCTCCGACGAGGAGAAGAAGATCATCGCCTACCACGAGGGCGGTCACGCCGTCGTGCAGCGGATCCTGCCCAAGTGCGACCCGGTCGCCAAGGTCACCATCATCAGCCGCGGCATGGCCCTGGGCTACACCATGGCGCTGCCGACCGAGGACCGGTACCTGCAGAGCAAGACCGAGTTCGAGGACAAGATCGCCGGCCTGCTCGGCGGCAACGTCTCGGAGCGACTGGTGTTCGGGGACACGACCACCGGCGCCAGCAACGACATCGAGAAGGCGACCGACCTCGCCCGGCGCATGGTCACCGAGTTCGGGATGAGCGACCGGCTCGGGCCCCTGGCCTTTGGCAAGCGCGACGAGATGGTGTTCCTCGGCCGGGAGATCGGCGAGCAGCGCAACTACTCGGACAACGTGGCAATGATGATCGACGAGGAGGTCCGCGCGATCATCGACCGCGCCTACGACCGGGCGACCGAGGTCCTCACCACGCATCGCGACCGCCTCGACCGGCTGGCCGAGAAGCTGATCGCCGAGGAGACGGTGGACTCCGACGAGTTCGAGAAGCTGTTCGGCGACCTGCCGCCCAAGGAGGGACGCCATGCCGGCATCCCGCGGGTGATCGCCCCAGGCACCGATGGCGGCACTTCGCCCGGCCCGGCTGCCCCGGCGCCCAAGCCGTCGCCCCAGCCGGCCTGACCCTCGGGCCTGCCCCGCGGCCCCGGCCGGATCCGGACAGATGTCACCGCAAGGGCGGACCGCCGGTCCGCCCTTCGTGATTCCCGCCGCCACCCGCGCGCCGTGACGGCGCTACGATCCATGGCATCGCCGCCGCAGCCACGGAGACCCGAGTGACCGACCACAGCGACGCGCCCGAGACCCCGTCGATCGACCCCGCGGTCGAGGCAGCGCTCCAGGCGTCCGCCGATGCACGCCGCGATTCGCTGCTCGAGCTCGCGCGCATCCCCAGCATCTCCGCCCTGCCCGCTCATCGCGACGACATGGTCGCAGCGGCCGAGTGGGTCGCGGACCGGCTGCGGCGCGTGCGTGCGACCGACGTCTCGGTCGAGTCGACCGCCGGCCATCCGATCGTGTACGGACGCATCCACGAGGCCGTCGGCGGGCCGACCGTGCTGGTGTACTGCCACTACGACGTCCAGCCCGCCGACCCGCTCGATCTGTGGGACACCGCGCCGTTCGAGCCCTTCGTCCGTGATGGGCGGTTCGTGGGTCGCGGCGTGGCCGACGACAAGGGCCAGCTCGTCATGCACCTGGGCGCGATCGAGGCCCTGCGCGCGGCGCACCGGCAGCTGGGGGTCAACCTCACCTTCGTGTTCGAGGGCGAGGAGGAGTTCGGCTCCGACAGCCTCTACACCTGGATCGACGCCAACCGGGACCGCCTCGCGGCCGACGTGGCGGTCATCAGCGATACGGGCTACTTCGAGGGCAACATTCCCGCGATCACAGTGGGGCTGCGCGGGATCATGTACGCGCAGATCGACGCCGTGCTGTCACCCGTGGACCTCCACTCGGGGAGCTACGGCGGCGTTGTCGCCAACCCGGCCAACGCGCTGGCCTCGATCATCGCGGCCATCAAGGGACCTGACGGACGTGTCCGGATCCCCGGCTTCTACGACGACGTGGTGCCGCTGAGCGACGAGGAGCGTGCGGCGATGGCCGAGCTCCCGTTTGACGAGGAGGCGTACCGGGCCTCGATCGATGTCTCCGCCCTGGTCGGCGAGGCAGGCTGGACGGTCCTCGAGCGGAAGGGCGCGCGGCCAACGTTCGATGTCAACGGCATCTGGGGCGGCTTCCAGGGCGACGGCGCCAAGACGATCATCCCTGCCCATGCGCACGCGAAGGTGTCCACCCGGCTGGTTGCCGACCAGGACCCGCATCGAGTGTTCGAGGCGCTCCGCGAGTACGTGGCGCAGATCGCTCCGCCCGGCGTCACCGTGACGACCACGTACATCCACGGCGGCAACCCCAGCCTGACGCCCTCGGACCATCCGGCCACGCGGGCGGCCGCGCGGGCGATCGAGGCGGTCTACGGCCGGGGCCCCGTCTACATCCGCGAGGGCGGCTCGATCCCGGTCACCTCGGCGTTCGATCACACCCTGGGACTGCCGGTCGTGCTGCTGGGGTTCACCCAGCCGGGCGACAACGCGCACGCTCCGAACGAATGGCTCCAGGTCGACAACTTCGAGCGGGGAACCCGGGTCATCGTCCGCCTGTGGGACGAGCTGGCAGGCCTGTCGCGCTGATCCCGGCCGGTGCGCGCGCGCCACACCTGACGCTGGAGGCGGTACCTTCGGCCCATGCCCGCCATCGGGTCGGGTCGCAGACCAACGTGAACCCGGTGCTAGCATGCACCCACGGGTATCGCTCGCGGGAGGACGCATTTACGTGACGACGGAGACGGGGGCAACGCCGAGGGCAACGTGGCGCCTCGAGGGCCCAAACGGGAGCATGCAGCCGAGATCGGCAATCGACGTGCTCGTTGACCTCAACGACAAGGTCACGACGGGGAAGGTCGGCGAGTACCAACCCGTGCCCCTGGGCTTCACGCCGCTGGACAAGACGATCGGGACCGGCCTCCGGGCCGGGGAGCTCCTGCTCATCGGTGGCGCGCAGGGCACGGGCAAGACGACCATGGCGCTCCAGATGGCGAGGAACGTGGCCTCGGGCGGCCAGGCCAATGTCCTGTACGTCTGCTTCGAGCACGACGAGCTGTACCTGCTCAACCGGCTCATCGCGGCCGAGTCCGCGCTCGCGCACCTGCCCCACAAGACCGGCGCGATCAAGATCCAGGACGTCCGCAAGGAGATCCTGGGCACCTGGATGGCCGAAGGTGGGGGAGCGGCGCAGCTCGCGTCCAACCCCCGGCTGCGGCCGTCGCTTGACCGGATCGCGCGCTATGGCCAGAACCTGTTCCTGCTTCGTGGCTCGCAGACGGCCAGCACCGTCGACGGCCTGCGCGAGCTGATCCGCCAGCATCGCGAGCTGTCGGGCGATCGCAGGCTGATGGTCGTCGTCGACTACCTCCAGAAGGTCCCGGTCATCCCCGAGCCCGAGAACGAGTCGGAGAAGGTGACGTACGTCATCAACGGGCTCAAGGACATCGCGCTGTCCGAGGACGTGCCGATGATCGCGATCGTCGCCGCCGACAAGGAGGGCCTCAAGGCGTCGCGGCTGCGCAACTACCACCTGCGAGGGTCGTCGGCGATCAACTACGAGGCCGACATCATCCTGATCCTCAACGAGAAGTACCAGATCGTCGCCAAGGTCAACATCGAGTTCAACCCGTACCAGGCGCAGCGGTTCCGCGACTGGGTGATCGTGTCGGTCGAGAAGAACCGGGGCGGCCAGGACCAGGTGGATCTCGAGTTCGAGAAGCACTTCGAGTTCTCCTGCTTCGACCCCAGCGGTCGGACGGTGCAGGAGAAGCTGATCGAGGAGCGCCTCTACAACGATTGACGCGCCGGCTGATCCGGCGCCTCGGCGGCGTTGTCGCCTGCGGGTGCTCGCTCACGCACATTCGGGTGCGTTCGCTGCGGTCCTCGGCTCCGCCTTGCCGTGACGCCGGCTGAGCCGGCGCTTCGTCCAGCCGCGCTGATCCGGCGCCTCCGGCGGCGTTGGCGCCTGCGGGTGCTCGCTCACGCACGTTCGGGTGCGTGGCCCGCCACGCCACGAAACGGAGCTTGGACGCGCCGCGATCCACCGCTCGCCCGATCGTCGTGGCCCTGCCACGCCACGAAACCGAGCTGCATTCACCCAGTCGCGCACGAATGCCGCGATGCCGGCGGAATCGTGGCCTGACAGACCACGGCTGATACGGGGCCGCCCTCGCAGACGATTGACGGCCGTCGAGTCAACGGGTGGCTCGCAGACGCACGCAGCGTCCTGCCGGCAGTCCTCGGCTCCGACTTACCGTGAGGCGCGCCGCTGGCCAGGCGCACCGCGTCCAGGCGGGCTGCTCCGGCGCCGCCGGACGTCCGTCCCGCGTCCGCCGAGCGCCGCCAGTCGCCGGCGGGCGCCGCCGACGCGTCGCCGGGAACCGGGCGGGGTATCGTTCAGCACATGAGCAGCCGCCACAAGCGCGCATTTCCCGACGTCGTCGAGATCGTCGTCGAGATCCCGCGCGGAAGCCGCAACAAGTACGAGTTCGACGAGGTCGCCGGCGTGTTCCGGCTGGACCGCGTGCTGTCCTCGGCCGTGTTCTACAACTTCGACTACGGGTTCATCGAAGGGACCCGTGCCGACGACGGCGATCACACCGATGCGCTGCTGATCATCGACGAGCCCACGTTCACCGGCTGCCACGTCTGGGCGCGTCCGATCGGCGGCCTCGAGATGCGCGACGAGAAGGGGTTCGACTTCAAGACCCTGTGCGTCGCGCTGGCGGATCCGCACCAGCAGCACATCGAGCGGCTCGAGCAGATGCGGCCCCACCGGCTGGTCGAGATCGAGCACTTCTTCGAGACGTACAAGATGCTCGAGGACAAGGATGTCGATGTGCTCGGCTGGCGCGAGCGGGAGCGCGCGCTCGAGGTGCTGGCCACGGATCGGGAACGGTTCACCCGCGAGCACGGTGCCTGAGGGCGAGATCCGGCTGTTCATCGCGCTGCCGGTCCCGGCACCGGCCGTGGCCGCCTGCCGCTCCCTGATCGACGCCATTCGGGCGCACGAAGCCTCGGCCGCCGTCCGCTGGGTCCGGCTCGATGGCCTCCACCTGACGATCCGCTTCCTCGGTCCCACGGCGCCCGACCGGGTGCCGGCGGTCACGGAGGCGATCCGCGACGCCGTGTGCGCGGCCGCCGTTCCCGGTCACGCTGGCAGGCGCGGGCGCGTTCCCGTCGGCGACGCGACCCCGCGCCCTGTGGCTCGGCATCTCGAACGGGGCCGCCGATCTGGCGGAGATCGGCGCGCGCCTCGATGCGCCGCTCGCGGGCCTCGGCTGGCTGCCCGAAGGGCGCCCGTTCAGGCCGCACCTCACGGTCGCCCGGACCGACGCGGCGCCCATCGCGGTCGGTGCCTCGATCGCGGACACGCTCACGCGGGCCGCCGCAAACTGGCAGACGACGTTCGAGGCGGACCGCGTCGTCCTGTACCGGAGCGATCTCGGCCGCGGGGCACCGCGCTACGAGCCGATGGCGGAGATCGCACTGCACGGTTGATGCACGGCGGAGCAACGCGCTAGGCTCTGCGCACCCCCGTTGCCGTCACCCGAGGAGTCGCTTCGATGACCCAGGTCGTTCCCCGCCGGACCAAGTTCGTTCTCGACGAGGATCGGATCCCCCGGGCCTGGTACAACGTCATCGCGGACCTCAAGACGCCACCGCCGCCACCGCTCCACCCCGGCACGCACCAGCCGATCGGAGCGGCGGACCTCGCGCCGCTGTTCCCGATGGCGCTCATCCTCCAGGAGGTGAGCACGGATCGCGAGATCGAGATCCCGGACCCGGTCCGCGAGGCGTACGCGCTGTACCGCCCGTCGCCGGTGCACCGCGCGTACCGCCTCGAGCAGGCCCTCGATACCCCGGCCCACATCTACTACAAGTACGAGGGCGTGAGCCCGGCCGGGAGCCACAAGCCCAACACCGCCCTCGCCCAGGCGTTCTACAACAAGCAGGAGGGCGTCAAGCGCCTCGCGACCGAGACAGGCGCGGGACAGTGGGGGAGCGCGCTCGCGTTCGCCGGCGCCGTGTTCGGGCTCGAGGTCAAGGTCTACATGGTCCGGGCCAGCTACGACCAGAAGCCGTACCGGCGGATCCTGATGGAGACCTACGGCGCATCGGTGGTCGCGAGCCCCAGTCCGGACACGAACTACGGCCGCACGGTGCTCGCCGCGACGCCCGACTCGCCCGGCTCGCTGGGCATGGCGATCAGCGAGGCGGTCGAGGACGCCGCGACCCGCGACGACACCAAGTACTCCCTGGGGTCCGTGCTCAACCACGTGCTCCTCCACCAGACGGTGGTCGGGCAGGAGGCGATGGAGCAGATGGCGATGGCGGGCGAGGAGCCCGACGTGCTGATCGGCTGCGCCGGTGGTGGCTCGAACTTCGGCGGCTTTGCGTTCCCGTTCATCGGCCGGATGCTCCGGGGCGAGGCGAGCTACCGCGTGATCGCCGCCGAGCCCGAGGCCGCGCCGTCGCTGACCCGTGGCGTCTACGCCTACGACTTCGGCGATACCGGGCACATGGCGCCGATCGTCAAGATGCACACGCTGGGCAGCGACTTCATGCCCGAGCCGATCCACGCCGGCGGCCTTCGCTACCACGGCATGGCACCGCTGGTGTCGCAGCTCAAGGATGAGGGGTACCTCGAGGCGCGCAGCGTCCACCAGCGCGCCGCGTTCGAGGTGGGCGTCCAGTTCGCACGCGCCGAGGGCATCCTGCCGGCGCCCGAGAGCACTCACGCGATCAAGGTCGCCGTGGACGAGGCGCTGGCGGCGAAGGAGGCCGGCGAACCGCGGGTGATCCTGTTCAACCTGTCAGGCCACGGCCACTTCGACCTGTCGTCCTACGAGCGGTACCTCCAGGGCCTGCTCGAGGATTACGAGTACCCGGCCGAGCGCGTGGCCAAGGCGCTGGCGGCACTGCCCGTCGTTGGCTGAGCGCAACCGGCCGATACGCCCCGTCGTGGGCTGAGCTCAGCCGGCCGGCTCCGACCCATCGGAGTCGGGTCGCCCGGCCCGCCGGCCGCTACGATGCGCTGGTGCCAAAGCTCGCCTGCCGCGCCTGCGGTCGCCAGATCTACACGGTGTCGCCGCTCGAGTCGCTGTTCGCGGAGGAGCGACGCTGCCCCCGCTGCGGCGCACACCTCGATACCGAGCGGCGGGAGGGCGATCGTCGCAAGTTGAACCGCCGAACCGGTTCGCCCGAGGATCCGGGGCCGCCCGCGGAACTCGGCGAGCGCCGGCGGGCCGAGCGGCGACACCAGCGCCGGCGCGGTGGTGACGGACCGGGGTGGGCGACCGGCTGATGCGCATCGCCTTCCTCGGTCTCGGGCTGATCGGAGGGTCGGTCGCGGCCGCACTGCGCGATACGACCGGTCCGCCGTGGCTGATCTCCGCGTGGACGCCGAACGGCACCGGCCCCCGGGCGGCGCTCGCCGCGGGTGCCGTGGATGCCGCCCCGTCCAGCGCCGCCGATGCGGTGGACGGCGCGGAGCTGGTCGTGCTGGCGGCGCCGCCGATCGCCTGCCAGGACCTGCTGCGCGACCTTGCCGGGCCATTGCGCGCAGCACTCCCGCCGGATGCCGTCATCACGGACGTGGCGAGCACGAAGCAGGCGATCGTGACCCTGGCCCGGGACCTGGACCTGCGGTTCGTCGGCGGTCATCCGATGGCCGGCCGCGAGACGGCAGGCTTCGGGGCGTCGGATCCCGCGATGTTCCGCGGCCGCCCGTGGGTCATCGTGCCGGCCGACGACGCCCCCGCCCTTGCCCGTGTGGAGGCGCTCGCGGTCGCGTGCGGGGCGCGTCCGATCCGCATCGACGCCGCGGACCACGACGCGGCGGTCGCGGGCGTCAGCCACCTGCCCCTCGTCCTCGCTGCGGCGCTCGTCGAGACCGTCGCGGGAGGGCCGGGACCGGCCCGGCGGGACTGGCCCGTGGCAGCCGAGCTCGCGGCGTCGGGCTGGGCCGGCATGACCCGCCTCGCGCGCGGCGACGTGACCATGGGCACCGAGATCGCGACGACCAACGCGCCGGCGATCGCGGCCCGGCTGCGCGATCTCCGGGACCGGCTGGACGAGTGGATCGAGCGGCTCGAGACCGAGGATGGACCCGATGCCGAGAGCATCCGGATGCACCTCGCAGCGGCGAAGTCGCGGCTCGGGGACTGACGTGGGCGATCCCGACGAGCAGGTCCTGGTGGTTCCCCGCGACTCGATCATTCCCGGCGACGGATGGCTGGGCGTGCGGCGCGACGGCGTTGCCGAGGCGCTGGCGACGATCGCCCGCGAGGGAAGGTTCTCGCGGCGTGCCGACGCCGAGGTCGACCCCGCGTACAAGCAGGTGATCCCGTACCTCGTGCTCCGCGACGGCGAGCGCTGGTTCCTCATGCGCCGGACCCGGGCCGGCGGCGACGCCCGCCTCCACGATCTCTGGTCGATCGGGGTCGGAGGCCACCTGAACCCGGGCGACGGAGACGTGCCCGGCGGGCTCCGGCGCGAATGGTCGGAGGAGCTGGTCGCGGACTTCGAGCCCTCGTTCACCGCGGTCGGCCTGCTCAACGACGACACGACCGCGGTGGGCGCGGTCCACGTCGGGATCGTGTACCTCGCCGATGCCGGCGGCCGCCCGGTCGAGATCCGCGAGACCGAGAAGCTCACCGGCAGCTTCGTGACCACCGAACAGGTGTCGCTCGTGCGCGACGCGATGGAGACCTGGAGCCGGCTCGTGTTCGACGCGCTCACGGACTGATCCCGCCGGATGGGGCGGGCGGCACGCACGCGACGAGCGGCGCGGCACGCGTCCGGCAGATCCCGGGGTGCGATACTCGACTCGGTCCAATGATCGATCGCACGCACGTCGTCGGTTACCGGCTCTCGCTGAGCCTGGTCCTGCTGGGCCTGGCGCTGGCCGTGGGCGCCACCCCCGGTCGGGGAGCGCAGCCCGAGGTCGTCGTGCTGCCCGCGACCGGGGTGATCGACAACGTCCTGGCGGGCTATCTCGCCGACGGCATTCGCACCGCGGAGCACGACGGCGCCGCGGCGGTCGTGATCCAGCTCAACACGCCCGGTGGGAGCCTCGACGCCACGCAGCAGATCACGGGCGCGCTGCTCGAGGCCCGTATCCCCACGATCGTGTGGGTGTCGCCGGCGGGTGGCCGGGCCGCGAGCGCGGGCACGTTCATCACGCTCGCCGCGAACCTCGCGTACATGGCGCCCGGGACGAACATCGGCGCGGCCTCGCCGGTGGGCAGCAACGGCGAGGACATCCCCGGCACGCTCGGCCAGAAGGTGCGCAACGACGCGATCAAGAACATCACCGCGATCGCCGAGGCGCGTGGGCGCCCGGTTGCCTGGGCAGTCTCGACCGTTGCCGACGCCGCCTCCTACGCGGCGAGCGAGGCGGTCGCCGCGGGTGCCGTCGACGGGATCGCGGACACCATCGACGCCGTGCTCGCCGACGCGAACGGTCGCGAGATCACGATCGGGGGCAACACGATGGTGGTCGAGCTCGGCGGCGCGGCCCCGCGAGAGGCGGCCATGAACCCCCTCCAGGGATTCCTCCACCTCCTGTCCGACCCCAACATCGCGTTCCTGCTGTTCACGATCGGCGTGTACGGGCTGATCTTCGAGGTCATGAACCCGAACTTCGTGACCGGCATCCTGGGCGCGCTGGCGGTCATCCTGTCGTTCGTCGGGTTCGGCAGCCTGCCGCTCAACGTGGCCGGCCTGCTGCTGCTCGGGCTGGGTGTCGTGCTGTTCGTGCTCGAGGTACAGATCACCAGCCATGGCCTCCTGTCGCTGGGCGGGATCGTCTGCTTTGCGCTTGGTGCGTCGGCGCTGTACACGCAGCCGGGCGGCGATCCCGGCGTTCCGCTGGTCCAGGTTGCGACTCCGGTGATCGTGGTCACGACGGCGACGACCGCGATCCTCATGGGCATGATCACCGTGGCCGCGATCCGCAGCCGGTCGATGGCCATGCCGGCGGGCAGCGTCGGTTCATCCGTGCCGGCGGGGACGCCGGGCGTCGTCCAGGCACCCCTGGAGCCGCAGGGCACCGTGTACCTCGGCGGGGAGCCGTGGAGCGCGCGGTCGATCGATGACACCTGGCTCCCCCGCGACACTCCCGTTCGCCTGGTCAGGTTCGAGGGCCTGACCGCCATCATCGAGCTCGACCTCGAGCATCGATCAACCTCGCCGGCGGCCCCCGCGTCCGCCGACCGGCCCTAGCACCCGGAGGCACCCATGGACCTGGCCGTCACGCTTTCGATCATCGCGTTCGTGGTGGTCGTGGCGCTCGTGCTCCTGTATCTCTCGGTCCGCGTGGTCCAGCAGTACGAGCGGATGGTCGTGTTCCGGCTGGGACGCACGAACGAGTCCAAGGTGCGGGACCCCGGCCTCAGGTGGCTGTGGCCGATCATCGATCGACCGGTGAAGGTGGACATGCGCGAGCAGTTCATCGAGGTCCCGAGCCAGACCACCATCACCAAGGACAACGCCCCGATCAACGTCGACTTCCTCATCTACTGGCGGATCGCGGACGCGCTCAAGAGCGTGGTCAACGTCGCCTATTTCGCGGGCGCGCTCCAGGGCGTCGCCACGACCACCCTGCGCGCGGTCATCGGCGACATCCTGCTCGACGACGTGCTGTCCAAGCGCGAGCAGATCAACGAGGTCCTGCGGACCAAGCTCGACGAGGTCACCGAGCGCTGGGGCGGCAAGATCACGACCGTCGAGATCCGCGAGATCACGCCGCCACGCGACGTCCAGGACGCGATGAACCGGCAGCTGTCGGCGGAGCGGACGCGGCGCGCCGTGATCACCGAGTCAGAGGGTGCCCGGCAGTCGGCGATCAACGTCGCCGAGGGCCAGAAGCAGTCGGCGATCCTCCAGGCGGAAGGCGATCGGCAGGCCGCCATCCTGCGCGCCGAAGGCTTCAGCCAGGCGCTGGAGCGGATCTACGCTGCGGCCAAGGGGATCGACGAGAGGACGATGTCGCTCCAGTATCTCGAGGCGCTCAAGGCGCTCGGGGCGAGCCCATCGACCAAGTTCGTGATCCCCACCGAGTTCACACGGCTGGCTGACAAGCATCGGCGGGTACGTGGCCGCAGGGCATGGGCTCGCCAGCCGGGCGGCGAGCCGGGCAACGCGGGCTCCGGCGAGCCGGTGATCCGGCGGCTCCTGCTGGTTCCGGCGGCGCCGCTCATCGCGGTCGCCGCCGTCGGACCGGTCGTGGACCGCCTCGCCAGGCGGCTCGCGGACGCGCCGAGGCGGCTGCCCGAAGAGGCCGGCATGAAGGCCGCGCTCGACGCCCTCGGTGGTGAGGTCGTCCGCCTGCGAGCGCGCGACGGCGTCGGCCTCACCGGGCGCTGGCTCGCGGCGGATCGGGGCACGGACGGCACGCCACCGGGCGAGCCGCGTCCGAGCGGTGAGGGTGCTTCGGCCGACGCCGTGCCGCCCGACGCGCGGTGGGTGCCGGACCCACGGGAGGCGATCCTGCTGCTCCACGGCTACAGCGGGTCGGTGACGCCGGACCTGCTCGACCTTGCCCCGTTCCTGCGCCGCACCGCGGGGGTGCTGGGGCTCGACTTCCGGGGCCATGGTGGCTCGGACGATGCCCCGACGACGTTCGGGCTGGACGAGGTCGAGGACGTTGCCGGTGCGCTGGGCTGGCTCGGCGAGCGGGGAGTGACGCGCGTCGCCCTCGTCGGGTCCTCGATGGGCGGCATCACCGCCATCGCGGCGGTCGCGATCCTGGGCGATGGGCGGCTCGCGGCCGCCGACATCGATCCCGACGCGCCCGCCGCACCCGGGCCGCCGCCGCGACCGCGGATCGTCGCGGTGGTCGGCGACTCGGTCGCACCCGAGCTGTCGGTCGTGGTGGCCAGCCGGCTGGCGATCCCGCTCGGACGCCTGGTGGCCGATCGTGCGTTTGCGCGGATGGCGCGCCAGGTCGGGGGCGATCCCCGGCGGACGCAGCCGATCGCGATGATCGGCCTCCTCGAGGACGTCCCGCTGCTGCTGATCCACGGCGATGCCGACCGGACGGTCCCGATCCGCGACGCCAGGCGGCTGGCGGCAGCGGCGCCCGCAGGCGCCCGGCACGTCGTGATCGCGGGCGCGGACCACGCCCAGGGCCACCGCATCGGATGCCGGCCGCTACGAGGCCGCCGTGACCGCGCTCCTGCGCGTGGCGTTCGCAACCTGTCGCGTCTGACCGGGTCTCGCGCCCGCTCACCCCTATACTGCGCGGAGGCATCTCGGGACGGCCGCGCGCAGAGGCGGCGATGCCGGTGCTATGTCAGGAGAACGGATGGCCGGGAAGGTTCTCGTCGTCGACGACGATGCGAGCGTCCAGCGACTGCTCCAGTACACCCTCAAGCAGGAGGGGTACGAGGTCGTGATCGGCGCGGACGGAAACGAGGCGCTGCGGCTGTGGGAGACCGAGGTTCCATCGGTCATCCTGCTCGACGTCACGCTCAAGGGTCTCGACGGCTATGAGGTCGCTGCCCGGATCCGGGCCGGCGAGAAGGGCAGCCACACCCCGATCATCATGCTGACCGCGGATCGCGATGTGCAGCAGCGCGTCCGGGCCCTCCGCGCGGGCGCCGACGACTACCTGATCAAGCCGTTCCATCCAGCCGAGCTGCTGGCGCGTCTCAAGAGCCTCGTCGCCCGGTTCTCGCCCACGGACCTGCTGGTCGGTCGCCCGCCGCTGGGCCGGGTCCACGCCTACTACGGCGCCAAGGGCGGGGTCGGCACGACGACCATCGCAATCAACGCAGCGATCGCGCTCCAGAGCCTTGGCCGTCGCGTGTGCCTCGTGGACGGCAACCTCCAGTTCGGCGACCATCGCGTGTTCCTCGACCTCGGGCTCGATCGGAAGAGCATCGTCGACCTGGTGAGCGCGCCGTCGATGGACACGGACCTGGTCCGCAAGATCGTCCAGGCGCACGAATCCGGCGTGGACCTCCTGCTCGCGCCGCCGTCACCGGAGTCCGCCGACCACGTCAGCGCGCAGCACATGAACCAGATCCTCGAGCTCCTCCGCGAGATGTACGACTACGTGATCGTGGACATCGACAAGCGGCTCGACGACATGAACCTGATGGTCCTCGACATCGCGGACACCATCTTCGCCGTCATGACCGCGGACCTCTCGTGCCTCAAGAACGTCAGGCTGGTGCTCGAGACGATCGGCCACCTGGGCTACGAGCAGGGCAAGCTCAAGCTCGTCCTCAACCGCTCCAACGCGTTCACCGGGATCAACGTGAAGAGCGCCGAGGGTGCGCTCAAGCGCCCGATCGAGTTCCAGATCGTCAACGAGTACCGGGGCGCGATCTCCGCGCTCAACACCGGGGCCCCGTTCATGGCCGAGAAGGCCGACTCGATCCTGGGCCGGTCCGTGCTGGATTTCGCCCGCGCGGTCGACAAGCCGGACGGATCGCTCCCGCAGCTGGCGCCCGTCGCCGGCCGCTGACGCGCTCGACGGGCCACGCCGGCGTGACGCCGGTAAGCCCGAGGTGAGCCGGCCGCCGTACCGTGCGGTTCGTGCTTGCCACCCTCCTGTCCGCGACGCTCCACGGGATCACGGGCCGCGTCGTGCGGGTCGAGGTCGATGTCGCGCCCGGGCTGCCCGGGTTCACGATCGTCGGCCTCCCGGACGCCGCGCTTTCGGAGGCGCGTGAGCGGGTCCGCGGCGCGCTCAGGAACGCCGGCTTCCATCACCCGCCACGGCGGATCACGGTCAACCTCGCCCCCGCCGAGCTGCGCAAGGCGGGTGCGTCACTGGACGTGGCGATCGCGCTGGGTATCCTCCTCGGCTCGGAGCAGCTGCGAGCGGATCCGGGCCGCGTTGGCCTGATCGGAGAGCTCGGCTTGGGCGGGGACGTGCGGCCGGTCCCGGGCATCCTGGCGATGTGCCTCGCGCTGGCGCGGCAGGGCGTCGCCCGGGTCGTCGTTCCCGTGGATGCGGCCGCCGAGGCGCGGCTCGCGCCGGGGATCGAGCCCGTGGAGGTGGCGACCATCGCGGACGCGGCGGCCGCGATCCGCGGACGGCGCTCGCGCCGGCCTGTTCCGGGCCCCCTGCCGCGGACCGGGGTCCCCTCGAGCCTCCAGGCTGTGCCCGAGCCACGCCCGGTTGCATCTCCACCGTATCCGCCGGTGGACCTGGCGGACGTACGGGGCCAGGCGGCCGCGCGCCGGGCGCTCGAGATCGCGCTGGCCGGCGGGCATGCGCTCCTGCTGATGGGGCCGCCCGGATCGGGCAAGACGCTGCTGGCCAGGACGATCCCCGGCCTGCTGCCCGATCTCGGACCCGAGGCGGCGCTGTCGGCTACGGTGATCGCGTCGGTCGCCGCAACCCAGCCGCTCATGTCACTCGTCCGCCGGCCGCCGGTCAGAATGCCCCACCACACGATCTCGTACGCGGGGATGGTGGGAGGCGGCCCCCGGATGTCGCCCGGAGAGGTCACCCTTGCGGACCAGGGGGTCCTGTTCTGCGACGAGCTTCCCGAGTTCGGGCGCGACGTCCTCGAGGCGCTGCGCCAGCCGCTCGAGGACGGGAGCATCAGCGTCGTCCGGGTGGGTCGCGCCGAGACGTTCCCGGCGCGGTTCACGTTCGTGGCGGCGATGAACCCGTGCCCGTGCGGCCAGTTCGGGGCGGTCGATCGGGCGTGCTCCTGCCCACCGGGGGTGCCGGAGCGCTACCTGCGCCGGGTCTCCGGTCCGCTGCGCGACCGGATCGACCTCTGGGTGACCGTGAACCGCGTCGCGCCCGCGGCCCTGATCGGCACGTCGGCGCCCGAGCCGTCGGCGATGGTGGCGCGACGGATCTCCGCCGCCCGCGAGCGCCAGCGGGCGCGCACCGGGGACCGGACGAATGGCACGATCCGCGGCCGGGAGCTGCACGCCGTGTGCGCGCTGGATCGGATCACGAGGTCGCGGGCGGTGCGCCTGGCGGAGCTCGAGGGCCTGTCGGGCCGGGGGACCGAGCGGCTTCTCCGCGTCGCCCGGACGATCGCGGATCTCGAGGGAGCTGCGGCCGTGTCGCCTGGTCATCTCGACGAAGCCGCGAGGTTCCGGTCGCCCGTGGATCGACTCGCGATGCGGCTGGCCGGCTGATGCTCGGCATCGGGCGAGGCGGTCCGCTGGGCGATACGGCCCCGGGGGGCGACGCACGCGCGGCCGGCGAAACGTCGACGGCCGGCGCCGCCACGGACGCAGCCGCCGCGACGATCGACGACGTCGAACGCGACGCGTGGGTCGTGCTCGCGGGTGTCCATGGCGTCGGTCCCGTCTCGTTCGAGCGACTGGTGGGCTCGTTTGGCAGCGTCGCGACGGTGCTCACGGAGGCCAGGGCCAGGGGGGCGGTGCGGCGGCTGGTCGCTGCATCGTTCGGGCCGGATGGCGAGTCAGCGACCCTCACGATCGAGGCTGCCAGGGGCATCGTGGCCGCGGCGGGCGAGATCGACCGCCGTCTCGCCGTCGTGCGCGCGTCGGGCGTCATCATCGTCACGCTGGCCGACGAGACGTATCCGAGGCGTCTGCGCCGGATCGACCTGCCGCCGCCCGTGCTGTTCGTCCGCGGCGATGTCGCGGCGCTGGATCGGGAACGGGCGGTGGCCGTGGTCGGGACGCGACGGCCGACCGAGGCCGGCCGGTCACTCGCGGGACAGATCGCCGATGCCGTCGCCGGCCTCGGTGCCACGGTGATCTCCGGGCTGGCCGTCGGGATCGACGCCGCCGCACACGAGGCCGCCGTCCGGGGCCGGCACCCCACCGTGGCGGTGATCGGCGGCGGCCACGACCACCTCTACCCGGCCGCGAACCGCGGCCTTGCCGCCTCGATCGTCCGGGGCGGCGGCGTGGTCGTCAGCGAGTTCGCACCCGACACCGAGCCGAGCCGTGGCACGTTCCCGCGACGGAACCGGATCATCAGCGGGCTGGCCGACGCGACGGTCGTTGTCGAGGCCGGGTCCCGGAGCGGAGCGCTGACCACGGCGGCCTGGGCGCTCGAGCAGGGCCGCGGCCTGCACCTCGTGCCCGGCAGGGTCGGTGACCCGACGGTGGCCGGTTGCCTGGCGTTCCTGCGCGAGGCCGCGCCGGAGGCCCGGATCGTCGCGGGCGTGGCGGAGCTCATCGAGGACCTGGGTCTGCTCGACCCGCGCGCGGGTGCGCCCGCAGCCGGCACAACCGGTCATCAGCTGACGGTCGACGCCCTGCTTGCCGCTCTCGGACCCGCGGAGCGCGCGCTCGCAGCAGCGCTGGCCAACGGCAGCGCCTCGGTCGACGAGCTGATGATCGCCACCGGGAGCCCCGGAGCAGCGGTGCTCGGGGCGCTGACATCGCTCGAGCTTCGCGGCCTCGTGTTCGAGGCATTCGGCCGCTACCGTGCGGCCGGCCAGCTGGCGCCGGGGCGGGGCGACGGCGCAAGAGCGCGCGCGCGGCGCCGGCCGGATGCGCATCGCGCGGCATGAAGCGCGCTTGGCGGCACCCCACCGTCGATGCTACGCTCCCACCGACCCCGGCCACCCGGGCCCGCGCCAACATTGCCCGCCGGGTGTCGTGGCCGCGTCCCCGGCTGGAAGTGCGGCGGCGACTGGAGGACGACCTATTGCGGAAGCTCGGCGCGCTCGTGCTCGGGATCCCGGTGCTCATCATGGTCTACCTGGCGTCGCTGCTGCGGCGTGGCGGAAAGGCCCGAATCGGCGCCGGACTCGCGGCCGTTGCGGTCGTCGGGCTGGTCGTGGTCGCAAGCCTGCCGCCCGCACCCACGGCGGCGATCCCTGCATCGGGCAAACCGGCCCCCGTCGCCGCGTCGTTGATGGAATCGGTCCGCACCGGGCATGGCCTCGGCTCCCCGTTCGTGGTGGAGTTCTCGGCCCCGATGGATGCCGCAACGGTCGCGGCGGCCCTGCGGATCGAGCCCGATGCCGCCGTATCGCTGAGCTGGGACCCGTCGGTCTCCGTGCTCACCATCACCCCGGTGGACCACTGGCAGCCGGACACCCTGTACTCGGTGACCGTGGATGCGCTCGCGCGCGCCGCCGACGGCGGCGCGCTCAAGGCGCCGGTGCGGGCGCTCGTCCTGACCGCCGCGGCGGGGAGTGCCACGATCGCAGCCACCCGTCCCATCGAGCAGCGCGTGCGGACCGATACGGCGTTCCTGCTTACGTTCGATCGGGACATCTCCGTCGACGCCGTCCGAAGCGCCCTGCGCAGCGACCCCGTCATTCACGGTGATGTGACGGCGACGGACACCCCTGGGGAGCTGCTGCTCACGCCCTACGGACCGCTCGCCGCCGACACCACCTACCGGATCTCGCTGGAGGACCTCCGCGACACGGACGGGATCCCGTTCGGGAAGACACCCAGCATCGAGGTGACGACGTCGGCAGCTCCGGGCGTCGTCCGTTTCCGGCCCCGGAACGGGACCAGCGATGCCGATCGGAGCTCGGTCCTCTCGGTGCGCTTCACGGAGCCGATGGACCACGCCAAGACGGCTGCGGCCTTCAGCGCGACCGTGGGCGACAAGCAGATCGCCGGCAGGATCTCCTGGGCCGAGGGCGACACCGTGCTCGTGTTCGATCCGGCCTCGGACCTCGCGTACTCGTCCAAGGTGACCATGACCGTTGACCTGCGCGCGATGTCGCGGGCCGGCGTACCGATCGGCAAGGTCGCGACCGGCGCGTTCACGGTCGTGGCAAAGCCCAAGCCCAAGCCCAAGCCCGTCGCCACCAAGGCTCCTACGACGACGATCCCCAAGTCGGGTGGCAGTGGCGCGGTCAGTGGCAGCTGGACCGCCGTCGAGAGCCACTACCTCAAGCTCATGAACTGCACCCGCACCGGCGGCTGGGTGACGTCGACGGGCGCATGCTCATCGCCGGGCGGGCGGAACGTGGCGGCCCTCAAGCTCGACGCCGGGATCAGCTCCAAGGTGTCACGGCCATACGCGAAGCTGCTCGCCACGCGGGGGCTGTGCGATCACTTCATCGGCGGCACGCCGGGTGATCGGCTCAAGAAGGCCGGGTACACCAGCTACCGGTGGGCCGAGAATCTCGGCTGCCGCTCGGGGGATCCGTACGCCGCGGTGCTCGGGTCGCACCT
Organism: uncultured Chloroflexia bacterium; assembly: GCA_963720825.1. Taxonomy (GTDB): domain Bacteria; phylum Chloroflexota; class Limnocylindria; order Limnocylindrales; family CSP1-4; genus CAIXZV01. The sequence goes on from CAVRGY010000007.1 coordinate 297,803, forward strand.
CTTCTTCCAGAACGAGAAGTCGACCAACGGTGGTCACTACGTGAACCTGATGAATGCTGCGTACGACCGGGTCGGGATCGGCGTCTGGGTATCGAGCGGCCGGGTCCGGCTGGTGGTGGACTTCTACCACCCCTAGGCGACCGTCCACGCGGGCGGGGGGACCACCCGCCCGGGGGGACCATCGGGCGGGTGACGGGCGGCAACGGGCGGGCGACGATGGCGTCGTGATCCGCAACGTATGCATCCACGTGAACAACGAGCAGCCGCTGCTCGCCGACCTGTTCGACCTGCCCGTCTCGACCGACGCCGGGCTGCTGTGCACGAACGTCCGCACCCTGGACGGCAAGCGTCCCGTGTTCATCGATACGATCGAGGCGACCTTCTTCTTCCCGTACCACGTGGTCCGGTTCATCGAGATCCCGGTGGGCGCCCTCGACGGCCGCGCTCCCGGCCCTGTCGCGGACACCGGTGACGCAGGCCCGGACGATGCGGCGCAGGCGCCGATCGAGCTGCTCCCGGAGGACCAGCGCCTGCCCGTCTCCGTCGGGGCGGGATCCGACGATGACGACGACGACGGCGAGCTCGAGATCGACGAGGAATTCCTCCAGCGCATCCGCGACATCTGAGGGCGGCGCCGCAATCGGGACGTAAGAAGCCCGGTGCTACACTCGGCCGCCATGCCCAAGCACCTCGTGATCGTGGAATCGCCCGCCAAGGCGCGGACGATCGAGCGCTACCTCGGCGATGACTACCAGGTCCTCGCGTCGTACGGGCACGTGCGCGACCTGCCCGAGAACCCCGGCAAGGGGAAGTTCGGGGTCGACGTCGACCACGACTTCACGCCCGAGTACGAGATCACGGAGGACCGCCGGAAGCAGGTGTCCGCGATCGAGAAGGCCGCCCGGAAGGCGACCGACGTGTGGCTTGCGACGGACCTCGACCGGGAGGGAGAGGCGATCGCCTGGCACGTGGCGGAAGCGGCACACGTCCCCGAGAGCAAGACCCACCGGGTCACCTTCAGCGAGATCACCGAGGGCGCCATCCGGGACGCCTTTGCCAACCCGCGCGGCATCGACCACGACCTCGTCGATGCCCAGCAGACGCGCCGGATCGTCGACCGGCTGGTCGGCTACACGCTGAGCCCGCTGTTGTCGCGCAAGGTCCGGGGCGGCCTGTCCGCCGGGCGGGTCCAGTCGGTCGCCGTCCGGCTCGTCGTCGAGCGCGAGCGCGAGATCCGCGCGTTCACCGCCCGCGAGTACTGGACGCTGGAGGCGCAGCTGCGCACGGCGGCCGGGGACGGGTTCACGGCGGGCGTGGTCCGGATCGATGGCAAGGCCGTCGACGTGGCCGACGGCGAGACCGCGGCGGGTCACGCGGCGGCGCTCCGGGACCTGCGCCCGGTGGTGGAATTGGTGGCCACGCGCCCGTCGAAGCGCAACCCGGCCCCGCCGTTCACCACCAGCACGCTCCAGCAGGAGGCAAGCCGCAAGCTCGGCTTCAGCCCCAAGCGCACGATGTCGATCGCGCAGCGACTGTACGAGGGCGCGGACACGCCCGACGGGCATGTCGGCCTCATCACGTACATGCGGACCAATTCGACGGCGATCGCCACGGTCGCCATGGCCGAGGCGCAGCGGGTGATCGTCGACCGCTTCGGGGAGCGCTATGGCACCGGCAAGGGCCGCGTGTACAAGACGAAGCAGAAGGGCGCCCAGGAGGCGCACGAGTCGATCCGGCCCACGTCGTTCCTGCGTGACCCGGAGTCGATGCAGGGCCACCTCAAGCCCGAGGAGCACCGGCTGTACCGCCTCATCTGGCAGCGCGCGATCGCGTCCCAGATGGCGCCCAAGCACCTGGAGACCACCACGGCGGAGCTCGCAGCCGGAAGCTACCGGCTGCGCGCATCGGCGACGCGCACCCTGTTCGACGGGTTTGCGCGCGTGTACACCGAGGGACAGGACGACGCAGCCGAGGAGGCGGAGCGCACGCTGCCGCCGCTGGCCGCGGGCGACGTGACGACGGTCGAGACGGTGACCCCGGCGCAGCACTTCACCGAGCCGCCACCCCGGTTCACCGAGGCGACCCTGATCAAGGCGCTCGAGGAGCACGGGATCGGGCGTCCGTCCACGTATGCCGCCACGATCTCGACGATCCTGGACCGCGGCTACGTGCGGGTCGAGGAGCGTCGGCTGCGGCCCGAGGAGATCGGCGAGATCGTGACCGACTTCCTGGTCCAGCATTTCGGCCGGTACGTGGACCTCGCCTTCACCGCCCGGATGGAGCAGGAGCTGGACGAGGTCGCCGGTGGCCAGCGGGCATGGGTGCCCCTCCTGCGCGAGTTCTTCGGGCCACTCAAGGACCGCGTGGACGAGGTGCGCAAGACGGTCAAGCGAAGCGACGTCACCACCGAGGCCAGCGACGAGGTCTGCTCCGAGGGCCATCCGATGGTGATCCGCCTGGGGCGCAACGGAAAGTTCCTGGCCTGCTCGACCTACCCGGACCACAAGGAGACCCGGCCGCTGCCGGGCGACGAGGCACCGGTGCTCGAGGGAGACGGCGAGCCCTGCCCGCAGTGCGGCGAAGGGATCCTGACCACCAAGCGCGGCCGGTTCGGCGCGTTCGTCGGCTGCTCCCGCTATCCCGCCTGCACCTACATCCGGCGCGACGGCCCGCCGCCACCGGATCCGCTGCCGTTCGAGGTCGTGTGCCCGCTGAACGGCGACGGCACGCTGGTCGCGCGTCGCGCGCGACGAACCGGCAATGTGTTCTGGGGTTGCTCCAAGTACCCTCGATGCGACTTCACCACCAACTTCGAGCCCACGGGGGCGATCCACGATGCGCACGACGACGGCAAGGGGGCGGTGGCCCGCAAGGGCGACGCGGGCCTGTGCCTGACCTGCGGCGCGACCGTTCCGCTTCCCGAGGGGCCGCTCGTCGGCCTGCGGCTGCCGGGTGGTCCTCCCGATCCCGCCGCGCTCCAGCGACCCGCCAGGGGTGGCGCTCGGCGGGGTGGTGCCCGGACGGGTGCCACCCGGGGTGGTGCGCGGGGTGCCCGCGGTACATCGTCGTCCGCTCGCTCGGGGGCCGGAGCCCGGCGAAGCGGGGATTGAGCCTCGGTGCGGCCGCGTGACGGGGAGCGAGGCGCTCGGGCGGTTCCTGCGCTCGATGGACGCGCGTGACACGTCGCCCAACACCCATCGCTCGTACGAGACATCGATCGCCGCCTACCTAGAGTGGCTCGAGGCCCGCGGCGAGGACTGGCGGGCACCGTCGAGGGCCGTCCTTCGCGTGTATCTCACCGAGCTGACCGATGGCCATGCGAAGAGCACGGTCGCCCAGCGCATGGCGGCGCTCCGTGCCTTCCACCGGTACGCCGCGAGAGCCGGGATCGCGCCCGGCGACCCATGGGGCGCGATCTCGACGCCGCGCCTCCCGCGCCGGCTGCCCAAGGTGCTCGAGGTCGAGCAGGTGGAACGGTTGATCGCGGTCGTCGATGCGGACCTGGACGCGGCTGCCGCCACCGTCGCGCACGGTCCGCGGGACGCCGCCCTGGTCCGGGCACTCGCCCTCCGGGACCTCGCGCTGATCGAGACGGCGTATGCGGCCGGGCTGCGGATCAGCGAGCTCGCGGCCGCCGACCTGGGCAACCTCGACCTGCGACGGGGCGAGCTGCGCGTGCTCGGCAAGGGGCGCAAGGAGCGGATCGGGCTCCTCGGCCGGCCCGCGCGAGAGGCACTTGCCGCGTACCTCGACACGGGACGCCCGGTCCTCGCGGCGCGGCAGGCCGGCCACGCCGGGCAGACCGCGGACCGCACCGGGCAGACCGCCGACCGCACCGCGGCTCCATCCACGGCGGTGTTCCTCAACCACCACGGCGACCGGCTCGGGGTGCGCGGCCTGCGGTCCCGGCTGGACCGTTTGCGCCGCCTGGCGGGGCTGCCCGACGGGATCACGCCGCACACCCTCCGTCACAGCTTCGCCACGCACCTCCTCGAGGGCGGCGCCGACCTGCGCGTCGTCCAGGAGCTCCTGGGCCACGAGAGCCTGGCCACGACCCAGGTCTATACCCACGTGTCACCGTCGCGGTTGCGCGACGCCTACCGCATGGCCCACCCGCGGGCACGATCCGGCTGATGGACGACACGGGCGACGACCTGGTCGGGAGCGAGGAGTCGGTCGCGTTCGCCGCACGCCGGGCCGGATCGCCGACGACGCGGGCGCTCGCGCGGGCCGGGCTGATCGTGACCGGCCTGTTCCTCGTGTCACGGATCCTGGGCTACGTCCGGACGGTGGCGATCGCCGCCGCGGTCCCGGTGGACCAGCTGGGGCCGTTCTTCGCCGCGTTCAGGATCCCGGACTTCCTGTTCCAGCTGGTCGCGGCCGGGGCCCTGTCCTCGGCGCTGATCCCGGTGATCACCGCGCTGTTCGCGACCGACGAGGAGGCGCGGGCATGGCGGGTCGTGTCCACGGTCACGACGCTGATGCTCTCGGCGCTGCTCGTCCTGGCCGCGATCGTCCTCGTGCTCGCCCCGCAGCTGGTCGCGATCATCGCGCCCGGCTTCGACGAGCAGCAGCTCGCCCAGACCACCGACCTCACCCGGATCATGGTCCTGTCGCCGCTGTTCCTCGCGGCGGGATCGGTGGCGACCAGCGCGCTCAACTCGCGCGGCCGCTTTGCGGCCTCGGGCATGGCGCCCCTGGTGTACAACCTCGCGATCATCCTGGGCGCCGTGCTCCTGGTGCCCGTGTTCGGGATCCCGGGCCTGGCGTACGGCGTGGTCGCCGGCGCCGCGGGGCACCTCCTGGTCCAGCTGCCGGCGCTGGTCCGAGCCGGGGCCAGGATCCGGTTGCATCTCGACCTCGGGGATTCCCAGGCACGGCTCGCCCTGGTGCTCATGGCGCCGCGGGCGGTCGGCCTCGGAGCGACCCAGATCGTCTTCCTTGTCATGACCAGCCTCGCCACCACGCTCGGCGACAGCGCGCTGGCGGTGTTCAACTTCGCGTTCTCGCTGCTCCAGATCCCCATCGGCGTCATCGGGGTGCCGCTGGGGGTCGTGCTGCTGCCTTCGCTCGCGCGGGAGGCGGCGACCGGCGGCGTCGACGCGTTCCGGCGGCTGCTGGTCCGCGGTCTCGGCCTGCTCGGCTACGTGATGATCGGCATCGCGGCGCTGGGCATCGTCGTGTCCGAGGACGTCGTCCGGCTGCTGTTCGGGTTCGCCCACATCGGGGAAGACGCGATCGTGTCGACCGCGATGACCCTGGCGGTGTTCCTGGTGGGGCTGACGGCCCATTCGCTGATCGCCGTGCTCGCCCGGGCCTTCTATGCGCTCCAGGACACCCGGACGCCGGTCCTGGCCGCGCTGGTCGCGGTGGCGGTCAACATCGTCGTGGCGAACGTGCTCGTGGGGCCGCTCGGTCTGCAGGGCCTGGCCCTGGCGATCGCCGTTGCGGCGTGGCTCGAGACGCTGACGCTGTTCCTGCTGCTCGGCCGGCGCGTCCCCGGGCTGGGACTGGCCCGGGTGGGCGATGTGATGGCCCGGTCGCTCGTGGCCGCGCTCGCGGGTGCGGCGGTCGCGTTTGGCATCGAGCAGGGGTTGCGCGGGGCATGGGGCACGGATCCCGGCTTCGTGCTCGTGCTCGTCCGGGCGACCGTCGCGGTTGCGTTCGGCGGCGCCGTGGTGCTCGGCGCGTCGATCGCGTTGCGGATCCAGGAGCCGCGCACTATCGTCGGTGTCGTGGTCGACCTCATCCGCCGCCGGGGCCGCGCGTGACGGCCAGCTCCGCGGGCGGCGTCCACCTCGTTCCGACAGGCGCGGACCCCGCCATCGACGCCGCCGCCTGGGACGCCTTCGTCGAGGCCAACGCGCAGGGGTCGTACCTGCAGCTCGCGGGGTGGGCCAGGGTCAAGGCTGTCAACGGCTGGACGGCAACCCGGCTGTTCGATCCCACCGGTCCGAGCCTTGGCGCCCAGGTCCTGCTCCGGCGCCCCGGCCCGCTGCCGTGGGCGTTCGCGTACGCGCCGCGGGGCCCCGTGCTCGATTCGTGGGACCCCGTCTCGGTGGAGCGGCTGACGGCGCTCGCGCGCGAGCGGCTGCGAAGCACGGCGCGGGTGAGCCACCTGCGGATCGACCCCGAGATCGAGCGCGGCACCGGACCCGACGCAGGCGGCGAGGTGACGGCGGCCCTCCGGGATGCGGGCTGGAGAGCAGCACCGCCGATCCAGCCGGCTGCCTCGCGGGCGATCGACCTCACGGCCGACGAGGACGCCCTGTGGGGCGATTTGCGCAAGAAGTGGCGCCAGTACGTGAACAAGGCGAGGTCCGGCGGGGTGCGGGTCGTGGATGCGGGACCGGAGCGCCTCGACGACTTCTACCGCATCTACCGCGAGACGGCGGACCGGGCGGGGTTCCTGATCCGTGCCGCATCGGCGTACCGCGACGTATGGGACGCGTTCGGCCCCGACGGCCGGGCACGGCTGCTGTTCGCGGAGCTGCCCGATGGGACGCCGGTCGCGACCCTGTTTCTCGTGCGCGCCGGCGCCCGGGTCGTCGAGCCGTACGGCGGCATGACCGGCGCCGGGGCGGACAGCCGGGCCAACTACCTGCTCAAGTGGGAGGCGATCCGGAGCTCGAAGGCACAGGGCGCAACGAGCTACGACCTGTGGGGTCTCGCCCACGCCGGGATCGCCCACTTCAAGACCGGGTTCGGGGGCCGCGAGATCGCGTACATCGGGGCGTGGGACCTGGTGCTCGATCCGTTCGGCCGTCGTACGTACGCGGTCGCGCAGCGCGCCCGCGTCCGTGTGGAACGGCTCCGCCACGGGCTGCGCGGTCGGGGCGGCTCGACCGCGGCCGGGTACGCGGGCGACGCGGGCACCGACGCATGAGCCTCGCATGACGGCCGCCATCGTCACGCTCACGGAGGCGCAGCTCGACGGCTGGGACGCGGCGGCCGTCGATGCGCCGGGCGGTCACGTGTTCCAGTCGAGGGCGTGGGCCGCGCACCGGGCCGCCCAGGGCTGGCGGCCGCGCTTCCTCGCGAGCGACGACGTCCGGGCGCTCGTGCTGAGCCGTCGCTGGCCACTGATCGGCGGCGCCTCGGCGTATGTGCCGCGAGGGCCGGTCGGCCCGGGTGAGCCGTGGGCCGGGGACGGCTCCGGCGGGGCGATCGGCGAGGCGGTGGTGGCGGTGGCGGAGCACCTGGCTGCCGCCGGGGTCGATGTCGTCGCCGCCGATCCCGAGGTCGCGGCGGACGACGCCGGCTACCGCACCACCCTCGATGCTGCGGGGTTCCGGGCGATCCCCGAGATCCAGCCGTCGCGACACCGGATGGCGCTGGCACTGCCCGCGGACGGGGATCCGGCCACGGTTCTCGAGGGCGTGGCCAAGGCGACGCGCCAGCGGATCCGCCGGGCGGAGCGCGACGGCCTCGTCGTCCTGCGGCACGACCTGCGGTCGACCGAGGTGGAGGGCATCCGACCCTCGCACGAGGATGCCGAGGACGCCCTGGGTCGCTTCTACGACCTGCTGCGCGCCACCGGCGAGCGGCGCGGGTTCGAGTTCGGCGGCCGCGCGGACTTCGTCGGCTGGTGGCGGGCCGCCCTCGCTGCAGGACACCTGGTCTACCTCGAGGCGCGCGAGGGGACCGAGACCGGCTCGGTGCTCGGCGGGCTGCTGCTCTACCGCCACGGCCGCCGGATGTCGACGGCCCACTCGGCCGATGACGCCGCGCGGCGGCGCGACCAGCCGGGCACGATGCACCTGCTGCGCTGGCGCGCGATCGAGCTGGCGCTCGCGGAGCGACGCACCGAGATGGACCTGGGCGGCGTCGATGTCGCCGGAGCCCGCCGCCCGCCCGAGCCGGGCGAGCCCACCCACGGCCTCTACGAGCACAAGCGATCGTTCGGGGCGGCATGGGTCGAGCTCGCGGGGGCGCACGAGCGGGTCGCGAGGCCGTGGCGCTACGCCGCCGGCCGGGTGACCGCCCGGATCGCCCGGGAGCTGCCGGGCCGGGGAAGCGGCGCGTGACGCCCCCGGAGCCCACGGTCGAGGCGCTGGTCACCGCGGCGGAGCCGTCGGACCCGCTGTCGCTGGGCGACCTCGTCGCCCGGCTCGAGGCACACGACCTGGTCCGCGGCGCGTGGGTCGACGGGTCGCCGGCCGCGACGGCAGCGATCGCCGGGACCGCCGTTCGCGGTGTCGCCGAGGACTCGCGCGCGGTGGCTCCGGGGATGCTGTTCGTCGCCGTCCCCGGCTTCCACGTCGACGGCCATGACTACCTCGACCGCGCCGCGGCGGCCGGAGCGGCGGCGGCCATCGTCGAGCACCCCGTGCCCGGCGCCCAGGTGCCACAGCTGGTCGTCGCGGCGGCGCGGCCGTCGCTGGCCAGGGCCGCGGCGTGGTGGTACGGGGACCCGTCGCGCGAGATCGCGACCATCGGGGTCACCGGCACCGACGGCAAGACCACCACCTCGTTCCTGGCCGTCGCGGCGCTCGAGGCCGCGGGCATCTCGACCGGGCTGATCGGGACCGTCGAGACCCGGGTGGGCGCCGCGCTCGACCGCCACGAGGCGCACGTCACCACCCCGGCCGCGCCCGAGCTGCAGGCAACCCTCCGGGCGATGCACCGGGCCGGCAATACCGCCGCCGTGGTCGAGACGACCTCGCATGCCCTCGAGCTGGACCGGGTCCTCGACGTCGCCTACGACATCGCGCTGTTCACCAACCTGACCCACGAGCACCTCGAGCTCCACGGCTCGTTCGAGCGCTACCGGGCGGCCAAGCTGCGCCTGTTCGAGCGGCTGGGGGCGGGCCCGGACAACCCGGTCAAGACGATCGCCGGACGCGCGTGGCCGAAGGCCGCCGTGGTCAACCGGGACGACCCGTCCGCGCCCTGGTTCGAGGCGGCCGCCAGGGCCGCCGGCGCCCGGGTCGTGACGTACGGGGTCGATCGGGACGCGGACATCCGGGCGACCGGCATCGACGAGGACGCGCGACGGCTCCGGGTCCGCTACGCCGCGCCATCGGGCGATGGCGTCCTCGACCTCCGGCTGGCCGGCAGGTTCAACGCCCACAACGCGCTCGCGGTCGTCGCCCTGGGCGAGGTTCTGCGCCTCGATCCCGCCGCCGTCCGGGCCGGCCTCGAGGGCGTGACCGGCGTGCCCGGCCGGATGGAGCGCATCGAGGCCGGCCAGCCGTTCGGCGTGATCGTCGACTACGCGCACTCGCCGGCGTCGCTCCAGGTCGTGCTCGACCTCCTGGCCCCGATCGCGGGCGCCCGCAGGGGCGGCCTGATCGCGGTGTTCGGCTCGGCCGGCGAGCGCGACACGGCCAAGCGGGCCGCGATGGGCCGGATCGCCGGCGAGCGCTGCCGGCTCGTCGTCGCGACCGACGAGGATCCCCGCGGCGAGGACCCGATGGCGATCATCGACGCCATCGTGGGCGGGGCGGAGACCGCCGGGCGCAGGCGCGGGACGCACGTCCTCGCGATCCCGGACCGCCGCGAGGCGATCGAGACCGCGTTCGAGCAGGCTCGGCCGGGCGACGTCGTCCTCCTGGCGGGCAAGGGACACGAGCCGTCCATCCTGTACGCGGACGGGCCGGTGCCTTGGGACGAGGCGGGTGCCGCGCGGGCGGCGCTCGCCGCGCTCGGCCACACGACCCCATAGCCGTGCGCGGCTGCCTGTTCGTCCTGGCCGCGGCCGTGATCGCGGGAGCGCTCCTGGTAGGCGTCGGGCTGCCCGCGTTTGCCGCCGGCGCGCTTACGGCGGGCGTCGGGGCGGCCGGCCTCGATGCCGCGGACACCACCGTCACCGTGATCAGCGATCCACCGACCGACCTGCTCGGGCTGCATGCCGACGAGGTGCGCATCCGGGCGACGCACGCAACGTTCCGCGGCCTGGCGATCGGCAGCATCGACGTCACGCTCACCGACGTCGCGCTCGTCGATCGCTCCGCGGCCACGGTTGACGGGCGCCTCGACGACGTCGTCGTCGAGATCGCCGGTGAACCGCTGGAGCTGGCCTCGATCGCGCTGTCGGGCGGCGGGACGTCGGTCATCGCCACCACGACGGTCGATGCCGCCGCGGCACGGACGCTGATCCTGGGCGCCGTGGCCGGCAGGTTCGGCGCCGCGCCCGGCGCCGTGACCCTGGCCTCGCCTGACAGGCTGACCGTGGGCGTGGGCGTCGACGTCCACGGGCGCTTCGTGGCGACGTCCTCCGGGGATCTCGTGGTCCGTGTGCTCGACGGCCCCGCGGCGGGCGACGAGATCGTGCTGCTCCGGGGCGGCCGGGACCTGCCCGTGCGGATCACGGGCGTGTCCGTGACCCCGGGCGGCGCGCTGCGGCTGGTGGGCGAGCTGACGGCGGGCCTGCTCGGGTAGGGCGGCCCGCGCATCCGCATTGGCATCCGCGGTCCCGCCGGACCGATCCCGGACCGCCGCGCGGTAGACTCCGGAACATGGCCGAGCCCGTTGTCCGCGATCCCGAGACCCCGCTTGCCGCCGGGCAGGCCGTGGCGGAGCGCCGCCAGGGGCGCGGACCACGGCGCGATGCGGTCCCGGGCCGGACCACCGGCCGCACCGCGACCCGGCGTCCGGTCGACCTCGAGGCGATGCGACGCACGCTCATCGATACGCTCCGGGAGCACCACGCGCAGAGCGACCTGGAGATGGTCGACCGCGCGTTCGACCTCGCCGTGGAGGCGCATCGACCGCAGGTCCGCGCGTCGGGCGAGCCGTACGTCACCCACCCGATCGCCTCGGCGCAGATTCTGGCCGACCTGGGCATCGACCCGGTCGCGGTGGCCGCCGCGCTCCTGCACGACGTGCCCGAGGACACCGAGTACAGCCTCGCGGACGTGGAGGAGCGGTTCGGTCCGGAGGTCGCCCAGCTCGTCGACGGCGTCACCAAGCTGTCCAAGTTCAGCACCCACAGCCACGAGCAGCAGCAGGCCGAGAACATCCGGAAGATGTTCCTCGCGATGGCCGAGGACATCCGGGTCGTCCTGATCAAGCTCGCCGACCGCCTCCACAACATGCGCACGCTGGGCGCGCTGCCCGAGGACAAGCAGCAGCGGATCGCGCGCCAGACGATGGAGATCTACGCCCCGCTGGGCGAGCGGCTGGGGATCTGGCAGATCAAGTGGGAGCTCGAGGATCTGTCGTTCAAGGCGCTCGAGCCGGCGGCCTATCGCGAGCTCGCGAAGCTCCTGGATACCCGCCGCCGGGGCCGCGAGACGTACATCGAGCGGGCGATCGCGGAGCTGCGCCCGAAGCTGGAGGCGGCGGGCATCGAAGCCGAGCTCCAGGGGCGACCCAAGCACCTGTACAGCATCTGGAAGAAGATGGAGCGCAAGTCCGCCGAGTTCGGCGAGATCTACGACGTCTACGCGATCCGGCTCCTGGTCGACGACGTGCGTGACTGCTACGCGGCGCTGGGCATCGTCCATGCGCTGTGGCGCCCGATCCCCGGCCAGTTCGACGACTACATCGCGGTCCCCAAGAACAACCTGTACCAGTCGCTCCACACGGCCGTGATCGCGCTGGACGGCAAACCGCTCGAGATCCAGATCCGGACGCACGCGATGCACCAGGTCTCGGAGGTGGGCATCGCCGCCCACTGGCGCTACAAGGAGGGCTCCAAGGCCGAGCGCGACTACGACGCCAAGCTCGCCTGGCTGCGCCAGCTCATGGAGTGGCAGCGCGACGTCAGCGAGTCCGACGCCACGGAGTTCGTCGAGGGCATCAAGCTCGACATCTTCCAGGACCAGGTGTTCGTGTTCACGCCGCGCGGCGACATCAAGGACCTGCCCGCGGGTGCGACCCCGCTCGACTTCGCGTACCGGATCCACACCGACATCGGGCACCGCACGATCGGGGCCAAGGTCAACAACCGCCTCGTCCCGCTCGACTACCGGCTCAAGAACGGCGACATCGTCGAGATCGTGACCACCAAGGGCGAGCACGGCCCGTCACGCGACTGGCTCAACCTGGTCCGGACGTCGCACGCGCGGGAGAAGATCCGGCAGTGGTTCAAGAAGAAGGACCGCGCCGAGAACATCGTCCACGGGCGCGAGGCGCTCGAGCGCGAGCTCCGCCGGCTCGCGCGGACCAACGTCCAGACCATCGGCCTCGACCGGATCGCCGAGACCGCGAAGACCTATCAGCACGAGACGGTCGACGACTTCTTCGCCGCGATCGGGTACGGGGCGATCTCCGCCCAGCAGGTCGTCATGCGCCTGGGCGTGCTCGACGACGGCGAGATCACGCTGCCGACCGTCGCCCCGCCGCAGCCGGCGCGCGTCGGCGGCGTGCGCGTGAAGGGGGTGGGGGACCTCCTGGTCCGGTTCGCCCGCTGCTGCCACCCCATCCCGGGCGACCCGATCCAGGGATTCATCACGCGCGGCAAGGGCATCACGGTCCATCTCAAGTCCTGCCCCACGGTGCGCAACGAGCGCGAGGTCAGCCGCCTGATCGACGTGGAGTGGGAGGACGCGCCCCAGCAGACCTACCCGATCGCCATCCGCGCGGAGGCGTACGACCGGACCGGCCTGCTGTCCGACATCACCCAGGTCATGGCCGAGAACAAGGTCAACATCCTGGCCGCGAACGTGTCGGTGAACCAGGACCACACCGCGGTCGTGGCGATGACGATCCAGGTCGCGTCGGTGGCCCAGCTGGCCAAGGTGATGAGCCGCGTCGAGCAGCTCAAGGACGTCCTCAACGTCCAGCGCGAGCTGAGCTGACGGCGGCCGGCCGCGGCCGGCCCACCGCGACGACGCCCGGCGGTGCAGGCCCGGGCGCCGTCAGCGCGGGCGCGCAGCCGCGGGCAGGGACTCCAGCGTCGCGCCGGGTTCAGCGTCGGACGACCCCTGCGCCGCGAGCCGAATGCGGATGCGCCGGAGCCACACGAACGCCGCGAGCCCGACCAGCACGCAGCTGACCCCCGCCACGGCGAGCGAGGCCTCGACGCCGAACCGCGATGCGATCCAGCCCATCAGCAGCCCGCCGACCGGCGTCGATCCCGCGAACACGGTCGTGTACACGCTCAGCACCCGGCCGCGGAGCGCGTCGGGGACCGCCAGCTGGATCGTCGTGTTGGCGGTCGCGGCCATGCCGATCGCACCCAGCCCGACGAATGCCATCGCGACCATGGCCAGCGGGAACACGTGGATGACGGCGGCCGCGAGCTCGGCGCCGCCGAGCAGCACTGCGCCGCCGGCGATGATCGTGGGCATCGAGCGCCCGGAGAAGGCGATCCCGAGGGCAGCCACCAGCGAGCCGATGCCGGATGCGGCCATCAGGAACCCGTAGCCGGAGGCATCGGTGTTGAGCACGTCGCGCGCGAGCGCCGGGATGACCACGTTGAAGTTCATGCCGAACGTCGCCACCAGCCCGATGACCAGCGTCGCCAGCAGCACCAGCTCGGTCGAGCGCACGTACTGCAGCCCTTCGGCGAGCGTCGTCCGGATCTCGGCCACGGAGGTCGGCCGCAGCATCGGTGGTGGCGATTGCAGCTCGTCCTCGCGCATCTGCGAGTAGGCCACGATGACGGCGAGGAAGCTGAGGCCGTTGATCAGGAACGCGATGCTGATGTCGAACGCGCCGATGGTCAGGCCGGCGACCGCGGGGCCGACGATCCGGGCGGCGTTGAAGGTGGCCGAGTTGAACGCGATCGCGTTGGCGATGTCCTCGCGGCCGACCATCTCGACCGCGAAGGCCTGGCGTGTCGGCATGTCAACGGCGTTGGTCACGCCCAGCAGCGCCGCCAGCACGATGATGTGCCAGATCTCGACGAGCCCGCTGACCACCAGCCCGAACAGGATGAACGCGAGCACCATCTGGATGGCCTGGGTCGCGATCAGCGTCCGACGCTTGGGCAGGGCATCGGCGATCAGGCCACCGAACAGGCCCAGCACGAGCACGGGGAGGAACTGCACCGCCGCAACGACCCCCAGCAGGAACGGGTCGTTGGACAGCTGCAGGACGAGCCACGCCTGGGCGACCTGCTGCATCCAGGTGCCGACCAGCGACACCCCCTGGCCGCCGAAGAACAGCCGGTAGTTCCGGTGCCGGAACGCCCTGGCCCCATTCGGCAATGCGAAGCCCAGGCCGGGGCGGAAGGTGGGTCGATCGAGGCGGGTCCTCACGAGCGATCGTCGTCCCGGCCGTGGAACGGGTCGCGACCCGCGTCGAGGTCGGCGAGGTGGCCCGAGAGATGGGCGCGCCGCGCGTCTGCCTCGGCGACCATGCCCTCCAGGCGCTCGATCTTGCGCCGCAGGGTCGCGATCTGGCGATCCACCCGGTCGAGCGCGTCGATGACGATCCGCCGCCGCTCCCCGGCGTTGCGGGATGTCCGGAACTTGATCCGGTTGCGAGTGCGCGCCTGCTCGTCCTCGAGCAGCTGGCCGATCTCCGCCAGCGAGAACCCCGCGTCGTCGCGCAGGCCGCGGATGAACCGCAGCCGGTCGAGGTCCTCGGCGTCGTACAGCCGGTAGGCGCCCTCGGACCGGGCGGCGGGCGCGAGCAGACCCAGCTCCTCGTAGTAGCGGATCGCGCGTGGCGTGAGCCCGGTCTCGGCGGCCACCTCGTGGATGCGAAGCAGGGCCGCCCCGGGCGCCGCCGACGGGGTGGGGGAGACGGTGTCGGTCACTCCGCCAAGTCTATCGCAACCTTGCCGTATGCGTGAACCTTGACACCCGCGTGGGATGGCCGTTGGGTGACGGCGTCGAACATTTGTGCTACGATTCCGGTCTCACGGCCTTTCGCCGTGATGCGCCGCGTGGTCGACCCTCTCCCTTCGAACGGACCGTGCACCAGCGCCGTTGCGGTTCGGGGAGCGCAGGAGGCCCACATGGCCACCGGTACCATCAAGCAAATCGTCGCGGATCGCGGCTTCGGATTCATCGCGGCCGACGATGAGAAGGAGTACTTCTTCCATCGCGGCGGGCTCGACAGCACGCTCGACTTCGACCGCCTCGTCGGCGGCGAGAAGGTCGAGTTCGACGCCGAAGCCAGCCCCAAGGGCCCGCGCGCCAATCGCGTTCGAGCCGCCTGATCCAACGGGGCGCCCGCCACTGCGGCGGGCGCCCCGTTCTCGTTCCGACCGCCGCGCGCACGAGGGCGCGCGAGCCGGCCCCATCCGGAGAGGAGCAATCGTGATCCGGACGGCGTTTGTATCGACCTATCCGCCCCGTCAAGGCGGTGTCGCCACGTTCACCCAGCACCTGGCGGCCGCGGTCGGCGGGCGGGAGATCGTCGCCATCCACGCTGAGGACCTGCCGTCGCCGTACCCGCTGGAGGTCCATCACCGGATCCGCCGCGACGAGCTCGACGATTATCCCCGCACCGCGGAGGCGCTGAGCGTTTGTGCGGACGTCGTCGCCATCCAGCACGAGTTCGGCCTGTGGGGTGGCGAGCACGGCGAGAGCGTGCTCGATTTCGCGGCAGCGCTCAACGTCCCGGCGATCGCCACGCTCCACAGCGTGCCCGCGTCGCCCACCAGTGAACAGCACGACGTCCTGGCCGAGCTGGTTCGCCGGGTCGCCGCAACGGTCGTCATGTCGCCATCGGCTGCGACCCTGCTCGTCGAACGGTATGGGGCAGAGCCCCGGCGGATCCACGTGATCCCGCATGGCATCCCCGACCTGCCGCTGCAGGACGCCGAGACGCTCAAGCCCGCGGTCGGGATGGCCGGCCGGGACCTGCTGCTGAGCTTTGGCCTGCTGGCGCCGCGCAAGGGATACGAGCTCGTCCTCGCCGCCCTGCCCGAGATCGTCGCCGCCCGCCCCCAGACGATGTACACGATCCTGGGCGTCACGCACCCGGATATCGCCGTGACCGACGGCGAGGCATACCGGGAGTCGCTGGTCGCCGAGGTGAAGCGCCGCAAGCTCGGCGACCACGTCCAGTTCGTCGAGCGGTTCGTCGGCCGGGTTGAGCTCACCCGCTGGCTCGAGGCGTCGGACGTCATCCTCGCGCCCCACACCGATGACGGCCACCGTGCCTCCGGGACGCTCGCCTACGCGATGGGCGCCGGGCGGGCGATCGTGTCCACGCCCCACCCCTACGCGCTGGACCAGCTCGCCGACGGTGCCGGCGTGATCGTGCCGTCGGGCGACCCGTCGGCGCTGGCCGCCGCCGTCATCGAGCTCCTCGGCGACCCGGAGGCTCGGGATGCGATCGGACGGACCGCCCACGATCGCAGCCGCTCGATGACCTGGTGGAACGTCGCCGCGCAGTACCGCACGCTCCTGGCGCGCGTCCAGGCGAGCCCGGTCCGCGGCCGAGCCCCCAACCGGTCGATCGCGCTCCAGACCTGACCACCGGCGCCCGGACGTGCGCGAGCGCGACCCCCGCCGGCGCGGTCGCGGGCTCTAGACTTCGAGCGATGCCGACCTTCCGCGCCCCCCGGGGCACCCGTGACCTGCTGCCCGACGAGCGGATCGTGTTCGACCGCCTCCGTCGCATCGCCGACGACCTGACCACGCGATACGGCTATGCCCCGATCGAGACACCGCTGTTCGAGCAGGCGGCCGTGTTCGAACGCGGCATCGGCGAGGTCACCGACGTCGTCGAGAAGGAGCTGTTCCGGATCGCCCCGCGCAGCGACGAGAAGGAGACCTGGGCGCTCAGGCCGGAGCCCACGGCGGGCATCGTCCGCGCCTACGTCCAGCACGGGATGCAGACCCTGCCGCAGCCGGTCAAGCTGACGACCACGGGGCCGATGTTCCGGTACGACCGCCCCCAGGCGGGCCGCTACCGCCAGTTCTGGCAGTTCGATGTCGAGGCCATCGGCGATCCCGGTCCCGCGATCGATGCGGAGATCATCGAGCTCGCGACGCGGTTCTTCGCCGAGGCCGGCGTCGCGGGTGTCGAGGTCCTGCTCAACTCGATCGGCGATCCTGCCTGCCGGCCGGCGTACCTCGCGGAGCTGACCGCGTACTACCGCGCCCATGCCTCGGCGCTGCCGCGGACCGAGCTCGACCGGCTCGATCGCAACGTGCTCCGGCTGCTCGATTCCAAGGATCCCGCGATGGCCGAGATCAACGCCTCGGCGCCGCGGATCACGGACCGGCTGTGCGACGCCTGCAGCGCCCACTTCGAGGCCGTCCGGGCGCACCTCGATGCGGTCGGCGTGGGCTACCGGCTCGAGCCCGGGCTGGTCCGCGGGCTCGACTACTACACCCGCACGGCGTTCGAGCTCTACGTCACGGGCCGCGAGGGCCAGCAACAGGCGCTGGGCGGCGGTGGCCGCTACGACGGGCTGGTCGAGCTGCTGGGCGGCAGGCCGACGCCGGGGATCGGGTTCGGCCTCGGGCTCGACCGGGTGGCGCTGGTGCTGGCCGAGCAGGATGCCGCGGATGGCGCGGCGGCCGCCGAAGGACCGCTCGCGGTCGTCGTCGGCGCAGATCCGGGCGCCACGATCGAGCGGCTGCGGGTCGCGACGGAGCTCCGCGCCGCGGGCCTGCGCGTCCGTGCGGAGCTGGGACACCGCAAGCTCGGCCGCCAGCTCGAGGCCGCGGTCCGAGACGGGGCGCACTTTGCCGTGATCCTGGGCGATGAGCTCGCCGCCGGTCACGTCCAGGTCCGGGATCTCCTCGCCGGCACCCAGCGAACGGTCGCGATCGGCGACCTGGCGCGCGAGCTGGCACGGGCGGAGGCGAGCCACCGCCACGGCTGAGGCGAGCCGCCGGCACGCCCTGATGCCGGCCCCGGGCACCCGGCGACCAGCCGCGGGCGCACCTCCCGTGACATACGATGGGACCGTCACACCCGCAGTCCGGAGACGCATCCCGTGCCGCCCGAATCGACCTCGCTGGCCACGCCGTACCGCACCCATACCTGCGGGCAGCTGCGGGCCAATGATGCCGGCGCGGCCGCGAAGCTCGCCGGCTGGGTCCACCGCCGGCGGGACTACGGCAAGCTCGTGTTCCTCGACGTCCGTGACCGGTATGGCATCACCCAGGTCGTCGTCGACGCCGCCGACGCTCCCGAGGCGCACGCGACGGCGTCAAAGGTGCGCACGGAGTTCGTGATCGCCGTCGAGGGCGAGGTGGCCCTGCGCCAGCCGGGCACCGAGAACCCCAAGCTCGAGACGGGCGCGGTCGAGCTCCAGGTGCGTTCGTTCCGGATCCTCAACGAGGCGAAGACGCCGCCGTTCTACATCAACGATCCCGACGCACCGATCGACGAGAGCGTGCGCCTGCGGTACCGCTACCTGGACATCCGGCGCGAGGCGATGCAGCGGCGCCTGCTGCTGCGCAGCAGGCTGGTCGACGCAATCCGCCGCGTCCATCACGACGGCGGGTTCGTGGAGGTTGAGACCCCCAACCTGATCAAGAGCACGCCCGAGGGAGCGCGGGACTTCATCGTCCCGTCGCGGCTCCAGCCGGGCACGGTATACGCGCTGCCCCAGAGCCCGCAGCAGCTCAAGCAGCTGCTGATGGTCGCCGGCGTCGACCGCTACTTCCAGATCGCGCGCTGCTTCCGCGACGAGGACCTGCGCGGAGACCGGCAGCCCGAGTTCACCCAGCTCGACCTCGAGATGAGCTTCGTGGACGAGGCGACCGTGATGGGCTTCATCGAGGCGATGGTGATCGAGGTCACCCGGGCGACCGTCCCGGAGCGGCCGATCCGCGAGATCCCGTTCCCGGTGTTCGAGTACGACGAGGCGCTCGAGCGCTACGGCTCGGACAAGCCGGACCTCCGGTTCGCCATGGAGCTGTTCGACCTGGCGCCGGCGCTGCTCGACGCCGGCGGCGCGCCGGCATCCGGGTTCCGGGTATTCGACGAGACGCTGGCATCGGGCGGCCGGGTCAAGGGGATCACCGCTCCAGGGATGGGCGGCGTCACGCGCCGCGAGATCGACGAGCTGACCGAGCTCGCCAAGCGCTTCGGCGCCCGCGGTCTCGTCCACCTGTCGGTCCAGGCCGGGGGGGAGCTGCACGGCCCGATCGCCAAGTTCCTGAGCGCGGAAGTCCAGGGGGCGGTCCTGGCTCGCTCGGGAGCGAACGAGGGCGATCTCATCCTGATCGTCGCCGACGCGGCCGACGTGGCAAACGACGTCCTCGGCCGTCTGCGCGTGGAGCTTGGTGGCCGGCTGGGCCTGGCTGATCCGAACGAGCTCGCGTACTGCTGGGTCCACCGCTTCCCGATGTACCAGTGGGACGAGGAGCACCGGCGCTGGGACGCGACCCACAACCCGTTCTCGGGCGTGATGCCGGAGGACGAGGTGCTGCTCACGACGGCGTCCGGAGACCTCGACGTCCGCTCGCCGGAGGATCCCGCCGGCCAGGCCCGCGCCATGCAGTACGACGTCGCGCTCAACGGGTGGGAGCTGGGCGGTGGGTCGGTCCGGATCTGGGACCACGACCTGCTTGCCCGGAGCTTCAACCTCCAGGGCTACACGCTGGAGCAGATGAAGGAGCGCTTCGGGGCCATGCTCGAGGCGTTCGAGTACGGCGCGCCGCCGCACGGGGGCATCGCGCTGGGCATCGATCGCTGGGCGGCGCTGCTGAGCTACCAGACGAACATCCGCGAGGTCATGGCGTTCCCCAAGACGCAGTCCGGCTCGGACCTGATGCTCGAGGCGCCGTCGGCGCCGGACGAGGATCAGTACGCGGAGCTCGGCCTGCGGTTCGTCGGCGTGCCCGGGCGCACCTGATCGCGACCTGGTCGCGCGTCCCCCGGGCGCTCTCGATGGACGACATCGCCTCGCGGCCCAGGCTTGCCGCGGTCCTGGGCGCCCTCGCCATCGCGTTCTCGGGGATCTTCTACCGCTGGTCGGGCGTTGCGCCCTCGACCGGCGTCCTGTTCCGCTGCCTGTACGGGCTGCCGATCCTGCTGCTGGTCGCCACCGCCGAGTCACGCCGGCTGGGCGGCATGAGCCGTCGCGCCGTCGGCGTGAGCGCCATCGCCGGCGTGCTGTTCGCGGCCGATCTCCTCTCGTTCCACTACGCGGTCGACCACATCGGCGCGGGGCTGGCGACGGTCATGGGCAATCTTCAGGTCGTGATCGTGGCGATCGCCGCCTGGCTGCTGTGGGGCGAGCGTCCCCGGCGCGAGGTCCTGGTCGCGCTGCCGATCATGCTGGTGGGCGTGGTCCTGATCTCGGGGATCGTCGGCTCCGGAGCCTACGGCGTGGACCCGGGTGTGGGCGTCCTGATCGGGCTGGTCACGGCAGCGTCGTATGCCGGCTATCTGCTGGTGATCCGGCGGGCGAGCCCCGACCATCGTCCCGCTGGCCCGGTCGCCATCGCCACCGCGGTCACGGCGATCATCGCGGTCGGGTTCGGCAGCCTCGCGGGCGACCTGGACGTCGTGCCGTCGCTGCCGGCGCACGCCTACCTTCTCGCGCTCGGCGTCCTGTCGCAGTCGATCGGATACCTCGTGATCCAGGCGTCGCTGCCCAGGCTGCCATCGGTGATCACGTCGGTGCTGCTCCTGGTCCAGCCCGTCGCGACGGTGGTCCTGGGCGCCATCCTGCTGGCGGAGCTCCCGTCCCTCGCGCAGCTGGGCGGGATCGTGCTGGTGATCGGCGGCATCGCGCTTGCCTCAGGCTCGCTGCGCCGGGTCCGAACGGCCCTGATGGTCCGCGGCGCGACGGGGTAGCCTGCGCGCGGGATGTCGTGGCGGACGGTTGACGGCATGGAGGTGGGTCCGATGGTGGAGGCTGGGGACATCGCCCAGCGGGACCGGCAGGCGAGCGAGCCATGGTCGAGGTTCGATCGCTGGGCGAGCAACCTGTTCCTGGTCCTCGCGCTGATCGGGCTGGTCGCGGCGCTGATCGTCCTCGGCGCCCTGGCCTCGTCGGACCAGCCGGCGTGGCTCGTGGTCGCGTCGTTCGCGATCGGGATCGGGGAGATCGCGTTGCTCTACGGGATGTCGGTCGCGATCGACCGGGGCCGCACATGGGCTCGGGAGGCCTCGATCTACCTGCTGTACGTCATGGTCCTGGTCGACGCGACCAAGGCGAGCCTGGCGCTGCTCCAGGGCTCCCTGTACATCCCGCTTGGTGCGATCCTCGCGATCGCGGTGCTCCTCCAGCGTCCCGGGCCGCTGCCTGCCGGATCGCCGAGGGATCGGCGGATCGCCCTCGTGCTCGGTGGGTTGTTCCTCGTCCTGAGCCTGCCCGGGATCGCGCCGGTCAGCATCTCCCTGGATGCCGCACCAGCAGGGATGCTGCTGGCCTGGGGATGACCATAGGTGCGCGCCGACGCGCGCCGGCGCGCGTCTGGGCCGGTCAGCCGGACGGGTCGGGGATCTCGAGCCGTGGCGCGCCCTCGACCGGCGCGTCATCCGGTGAATCGGCCGCAGCCGCACCCCACTCGTGGGCGTGCGCGTCGGCGGGTTCCGGCGGGCCGTCGTAGGGCGGCAGGTCTGCACGCGCCGTCGAGACGTCCTGGCTGACCCCCGGGTCGCCGGTCTCGAGGACCCGGAGCGTGACGCCCGCCGCCGCAAGGTCGTCGATGAGGTCGCCCGGCATCCGGTCCGGGGCGAGCGCCCGCAGCGCCTCCAGGTGCGCAACCGGGACCAGTACCGGCCAGCCGGTGGCGCCCCGCCACGATGGGCGGATGACGACGTCGCGCTCCGCGCCGTGGGCGGCGATCAGGGACGTCACCGTCTCCGCGTCGACCCAGGCCATCCGGGCGGGCCACACCAGCGCGGCCGCGGTGTCGGCGACGAGCCGGATCGCCGCATCGATCCCGTTGGCGATCTGGCCCACGGGCCCACGCTCCGGCGGCACCGGCTCGGCCAGGGTCACCTCGGCGTTCGCCAGCGCCTGCCCGACCGCGCCCTCGGGATCGAACGAGCACACGACCACGGGCGTGGCACCGCCCGACCACGCGACGTCGGCAAGGCGTCGGACGGCCGGCGTCCCGTCGGCGTCGGCGAGCGCCGACTCGGGCGAGGCGGCGAGGATCACGGCGGCAACGGTCATGCGATCTCCTGGTGCACGCCGCGGAGTGTAAACGCCCGATGCCGCGCCGATGACCGCGGATCGCGGCGGTCGCCGGCACGGCCGCAGGACCGCCGAATCGCCCGCCGCGCCGGCATGTGCGACACTCAGGCTCGCCCATGAACGCAAACCCCCGGCGCCGCCATGCCCTCGACGTTCACCCACAGCGCCGCGTCAGCGCGCGTCCGCGAGGACCTGCGCAACGTCGCGATCGTCGCCCACGTCGACCACGGCAAGACGACCCTGGTCGACGCGATGCTCCGTCAGACGGGTGTGTTCCGCGACAACCAGGCGGTCGTCGATCGCGTGATGGATTCGATGGACCTCGAGCGCGAGAAGGGCATCACGATCCTGGCCAAGCAGACGAGCATCGAGGTCGGCGGCGTCCGGCTCAACATCGTCGACACCCCCGGCCACGCGGACTTCGGGGGCGAGGTCGAGCGCAGCCTGCTGATGGTCGACGCGATCCTGCTCCTCGTCGATGCCTCCGAGGGCCCGCTGCCGCAGACGCGCTACGTGCTCCAGAAGGCGATGGCGCGCCGCCTGCCGGTGGTCGTGGCGCTCAACAAGATCGACCGCACCGACGCCCGGCCGGCGGAGGTCCTCGACGACGTCTACGAGCTGTTCATGGACCTCGGGGCGGATGAGCACCAGATCGAGTTCCCGGTGGTCTACACCAACGCCAAGCGCGGGACGGCGACCCTCGACGTCAACGTCCCCGGTACGGACCTGCGGCCGCTGCTCGACCTGCTGGTCGAGGTCACGCCGGCGCCGGTGTTCGAGCCCGGGCACCCGTTGCAGCTGCTGGTGACCAACCTGTCGGCAAACGACTACGTGGGCCGCATGGCCGTCGGCCGCATCCGCAACGGGACGATCCGGGTCGGCCAGCGGATCGCCGTGCTGCGCGAGGAGGCGGACGACACCTCCGGCGCCATCGAGCCCGGCCGCACGGTGACCCTGTCGGGGACCGTGACCAGCCTCCAGACCGCGAGCGGCGTGGAGCGCGTGGACATCCCCGAGGCGGGCCCCGGCGAGATCGTCTCGGTCGCCGGGCTGCCCGAGGTCACCATCGGCGACACGATCACGGATCCCGGCGATCCGCGGCCGCTGCCGCGCCTCGACGTGGACGCACCGACGCTGCGGATGACGTTCGGCGTCAACACCTCGCCGCTGGGTGGCCGCGACGGCAAGTTCGTCACGTCGCGCCAGATCAAGGCCCGGCTCGAGCGCGAGGTCCTGGGCAACGTCTCGATCGAGGTCTACCCGACCGATTCCGGCGACACGTTCGAGGTCCGCGGGCGCGGCGAGCTCCAGCTCGCGGTCTTGATCGAGCAGATGCGGCGCGAGGGCTACGAGCTGACGGTCAGCCGCCCCGAGGTGATCCTGCGCACGGTCGGGGGCGAGGTCCAGGAGCCGTACGAGCGGATCACGATCGACATCCCGCCCGACTACATCGGCGAGGTCCAGCAGGCGCTCGCGGGCCGCAAAGGCAGGCTCGAGCAGATGACGACCGATGCCGACGGACGCGTGCGCCTGGAGTTTGTGCTCCCGGTCCGTGGACTGATCGGATACCGGGGCCAGCTGCTCACCGACACGCGCGGCACCGCGCTGCTCCACCAGATCGGCGAGGGCTACGGGCCGTGGGCGGGCGACGTGACCCATCGCACCAACGGCGTCCTGGTGAGCGACCGGACCGGCGTCTCGAACGCGTACGGCCTGTTCAACCTCCAGGAGCGCTCGGAGCTGCTGATCGGCGCCGGCGAGGACGTGTACGAGGGGATGATCGTCGGCGAGAACGCGCGGTCCGGCGACATGGACGTCAACGCGACCAAGGAGAAGAAGCTCACCAACATCCGGACCCACGCCCACGACGAGGCGCTGCGGCTGACCCCGCCGCGCCCGCTGACGCTCGAGAGCGCGATCGAGTTCATCGGGACCGACGAGCTGGTCGAGGTCACCCCGTCGGCGATCCGGCTGCGCAAGCGCCTCCTGGCCAGGCAGGATCGCGAGCGGGAGCGCGGCCGGGCGTACGAGCAGGCACGGACAGGGTCGCGAGGCTAGCCAACACCGGACCGGTGCCTATCGCTGCGGCATTACCCTCGGCTGGGGTTCGATCGGCGGCGCGGATGGGGTGGGCGCGGAGTCCGTCGGCGGTGGCATCCCGGGGTCCGGTCCGGGCAGCGCGTGTTGCGTGGATCGCCCCAGCGCCACCGAAGGTCATCGTCCTCCTGGACGCCCGACGGCCAGCCGAGGCCGGGCGGGCTGAACAGCCCCCCGATCACCTGCACTCCCCGGCCGCTGAAGTTGACCGCGACCAGCAGCACGGTCAGGGTGGCAGCCAGGGCAATGACGACGCCGATATCCATCGAGATCAATTCTGGGCCCCCGGGTCAATCTGCCGCCGGCGGATGGTCGAGGGTGGGCCGGCGTAGCCGGGCCGGAGGCCATGCCGGGGGAGCTCAGCGGGACCCCGACGTACAATCCCGGGACCATGGCGATCTATCTCGACCACGCCGCCACGACGCCGCTGCGAGCCGAGGTGCTTGCGGCCATGACGCCGTACCTCGACGGCGTGTTCGGGAACCCTTCCTCGGCGCACGTGTTCGGGCGCGCCGCGCGCGAGGCGCTCGACGACGCGCATGCGCGGCTTGCCCGGGCGATCGGCGGTGATCCCCGCGAGATCGTGTTCACGAGCGGCGGCAGCGAGGCCAACAACCTGGCGCTCAAGGGCGCCGCGTGGGCCGGACGCGCCAAGGGCCACCGGATCGTCACCACGCCGATCGAGCACCACGCGGTCGGCCACTCGCTGTCGCACCTCGAGAAGTTCGGGTTCGAGGTCCACGAGGTACCGGTGGACCGGTACGGCCGCGTCGACCCCGCGGACATCGAGCGGGCGATCACGGATCGCACGATCCTGGTCTCGGTGATGCTCGGCAACAACGAGGTGGGCACGATCCAGCCGATCGCGGACATCGCCGCGATCGTGCGGGCGCACCGGGGCATGCTGTTCCACGTGGACGCCGTCCAGGCGGCGCCGTGGCTGGACCTCGACGTGTCGATGCTGGGAGCCGATCTCGTGGCGCTCGCCGCGCACAAGGCCGAGGGACCCAAGGGGACCGGGGCGCTGTGGATCCGGAAGGGCACCCACATCCTCGCCCAGCAGCACGGCGGGACGCAGGAGCGGCACCGGCGCGCGGGCACCGAGAACGTGGCTGGCGCGGTGGGCATGGCCACGGCCTTCGAGCTGCGCGTGGCCGAGCGGGCGATGCTGGCGGCGCGCGTGCGCGAGCAGCGGGAGCGGCTCCAGGCCGCGATGCTGGCGGTCGATGGCGTCGAGCTCACGGGTCACCCGGTGGATCGGCTGCCCCACATCCTGTCGGTCATCGCGCACGGCACAGACGGCGGCTCGGTCGCCCTGGCGCTCGACCTCGCGGGGATCGCCGTGTCCACGGGATCCGCGTGCACGACCGGCTCGACCGAGGTCAGCCACGTCCTGTCGGCGATGGCGTACCCGGACGAGGAGGCCCGTGGGTCGCTGCGGGTGTCGCTCGGCCGGACGACCACCGACGCCGACATCGACGAGGCGATTCGGATCGTGCCCGGGGAGCTCCGGCGGATGATGGCCGCCCCCGCGACGCCGCAGCCGGAGGGGTCCGGGGCCGTGCCGGTCGGACCGGGACCGGTGGTGACCGCGACGTGAGCCGGATCCTGGTGGCGATGTCCGGCGGCGTCGATTCATCGGTCGCCGCGGCGATCCTCCACGAGCAGGGCCACGAGGTGGTCGGGGTGTGGATGCGGCTCCACGAGGTCGCCGACAGCTACTCCGAGTTCCGCAAGAGCTGCTGCTCCGCCGACGCCGCGGACGACGCCCGACGGGTGGCTGCGCGGCTGGGCATCCCGTTCTACGTCATGAACCTCGAGCGCGAGTTCGCGGCGGGCGTGATCGAGCCGTTCATCGCGGCCTATCTCGGCGGCCGGACACCCAGCCCGTGCGTCGACTGCAACAGCTACGTGAAGTTCGGGGCGCTGCTGGGCAAGGCACGGCACCTGTACCAGTGCGACGCGGTCGCGACCGGCCATTACGCGCGTCGCGTGGTCGTCGACACCGCGGACGGGCCGCGCGCGACGCTGGTCCTGGCGGCCGACGCGGACAAGGACCAGACGTACTTCCTGTACGGCCTGCGGCAGGACCAGCTGTGGCACAGCCGGTTCCCGCTGGGCGACCTGACCAAGCCCGAGGTGCGCGACATCGCGCGGTCGCTGGACCTGGTCACGGCCGACAAGCCCGAGAGCCAGGAGATCTGCTTCGTCCCGGGTGGCGACTACCGCGACGAGCTGCGGACGCGCGGCGGCTGGACGCCCAGAGCCCGGGCCCCGTCTACGACGCCGACGGACGGCGAGTGGGGGAGCACGACGGGTCCGCCGGCTACACCGTGGGCCAGCGCAAGGGGATCGGCGTCGCGCTCGGCGAGCCGCGCTACGTGTCGCGGATCGACCCCGCCACCAACGCGATCGTGCTCGGCCGCCGGGAGGACCTCGAGACGCGCGAGATCCCGCTCGAGGGCGGAACCTTCGTCGCCGGCGAGCCGCCCGCGGGACGCGGATCCGATGGCGCCCGGCGTTCGTTCCGTGCCCGTGTCCGGATCCGTCACCGGGCGCCGCTCATCGAGGCGGAGGTGCACCCGGCGTCGGTCGACGAGCCCGCGCGGGGCGGCCGCTGGATCGTGCGGACCGAGCGTCCGGTGTGGGCCATCGCGCCGGGCCAGGCGTGCGTCCTGTACGACGGTGAGACATGTATCGGTGGCGGCCGGATCGCGGCGCCCGACGCGCCCGATGCGCCCGGGACCGGAGCCGACGTGGTGACGCCATCGCTGGTTGCCGGGCCCGCATGACCATCCCGGCAGCATTGCCGCTGGCGCTCCTGGTCGGCCTGTTCCACACCGCGCTGTACGTGCTCATCCGGGGAGACGCGGGCAGCCGCCTGCCGCTGACCTACCTGGCTGCCGTGCTGGGCGCCTGGGCGGGTGCGGCAATCGGCGGCCGGATCGGGCTCGACATCCTCGCGATCGGCGATTTCCAGCTGATCCCGGCCTCGATCATGGCCTGGCTCGGGATCGGGTTCATCGCCATCGTCGCCACGCTCGGCCCGCAATCACAGAAGGTGCCCTGACATGACCGATCCGCAGGACGATCGCGGTCCCGAGCCGGCAAACCGCGCGGCCGCCCGCGTCGCCGGGCCGCGGCCCCTGGGCGCGATCACCGACCTCGCCGATCTCCTGGGCGGCGAGAGCCCGCGCTCGCGCACATTCCTGGGTGGCCTGGTGATCGGCGGCCTCGTCGGTGCCGCGATCGCCGGCAGCTCGCTGCTCCGCCGCCGCAACCGCGACGGGGACCGCGGCTAGGGCATCGGCATCGTCGGGCTGGACGGGCCCGGCCATTGACCGGCTCGTCGCCACCGGTTGGGGGCAGGCATGACCCCACCGTTCGCTACCATTGCGGGGATGGCCACCCCCAGCTCGCCCGACCCGTCGATCCCGTACCTGTCCGGCGCCGAGATCCGGGCGCGGTTCATCGAGTTCTTCGCCGAGCGCGGGCACACGGTGGTGCCCAGCGCCAGCCTCGTGCCCGGCGGTGACCAGACGCTCCTGTTCACCAACTCCGGGATGGTCCAGTTCAAGGACGCGCTGATCGGGGTCGAGCAGCGCGAGTACTCCCGGGCCGTCGACTACCAGCGGTGCCTGCGCGTCGCCGGCAAGCACAACGACTTCGAGGAGGTCGGCCGGACGCCGCGCCATCACACGCTGTTCGAGATGCTCGGCAACTGGAGCTTCGGCGACTACTTCAAGCGCGATGCGATCCACTGGGCGTGGCAGTTCCTGACCCGCGACCTCGGGATCCCCGCGGACCGGCTGGCGGCCACCGTCTACTCCACGGACGATGTCGCCCATGCCGTCTGGAAGGACGAGATCGGGCTGCCGCCCGAGCGACTTGTCCGCTGGGGCGACTTCCCCGCCGGTGACGAGAAGAACTGGTGGCGCATGGCCGACATCGGGCCCAGCGGACCCTGCTCGGAGATCCACTTCGACCGCGGCGCCCACCTGTCCGAGGGACCGGAATGCGTGCCGGACCACTCCGAGCACTGCCCGCGCTGGCTCGAGGTCTGGAACCTCGTGTTCATGGAGTTCGAGCTCCACCCGGACCGGTCGCTCACCCCGCTGCCGGCACCCGGCGTCGACACCGGGCTCGGGCTGGAGCGGATCGCGAGCGTCGTCCAGGGCGTCAGCAGCAACTACGACACGGACCTGTTTGCGCCGATCCACGCCCGGATGCGCGAGCTCATCGGCCATGACCCGGAGGGGTTCGAGCAGGAGCGCTTCAGCTACCAGGTCATCGCGGACCATGTTCGCGCCGTGACGTTCCTGGTCGCCGACGGTGTCCTGCCGTCGAACGAGGGCCGCGGGTACGTCCTGCGCCGGATCCTGCGCCGCGCCGTTCGCCACGGACGCCTCCTGGGGCGGACGGAGCCGTTCCTGGGCGAGGCCGCCAAGGTCGTCATCGACACCATGTCCGAGGCGTATCCGCACCTCGAGGACCGCCGGGCCGAGATCCTGGGTGCGATCGAGCGCGAGGAGCGCCAGTTCGGGCGGACCCTCGAGGCCGGCATGGGCCAGCTCGAGGAGGCGCTGATCCCGCTGACGTCCGCCGATCGCGTCGTGGGCCGGCTGGCAGAGGCGCTGCCGGCCGATGCCCCGGTGCTCCCGGGCGCGATTGCGTTCCGGCTCCACGACACGTTCGGGTTCCCGATCGACCTGACGGTCGAGCTGGCCGCGGAGTATGGCGTGCGAACCGACCTGGCCGGGTTCGAGGACGCGCTCGCCGAGCAGCGGGAGCGGAGTCGCAGCGGGACGAAGGCGGAGCTGGCCCGGACCGCGGAGCTGGGCGCGCGCTACACGGCCATCCTCGGCCGGACCGGCCCCACCGAGTTCCTGGGCTACGAGACGCTGGCCGCGGAGGGCCGCGTGCTCGCGATCCTGCGCGACGCGACGGAGTACGAGACGCTCGAGGCGCGGCCCGAAGTCGAGCTGCGGGCCGGCGCCTCCGCCCACGCCGAGCTGATCCTGGACCGAACTCCGTTCTACGCGGAGAGCGGCGGCCAGGTCGCGGACACGGGGGTCCTCCGCGCCGCCGACGGCAGCGTCCTGTTCACGGTCGAGGACGTCCAGCGGGTGGCGGGCTCGCAGACCGCCGGGCTGACCGTCCATCGCGGGCTGCTCCACGGTTCGGTCAGGGTGGGCGAGACCGTGCACGCGGAGGTGGACGCGGACCGCCGTGCCGACACGATGCGCAACCACACCGCCACGCACGTCCTCCACCGGGCGCTGCGCAACTCGGTGGGCGAGCAGGCACGCCAGGCGGGCTCGCTGGTCCACCCGGACTATCTCCGCTTCGACTTCCCGTTCGACCGGGCGTTGACCGATGACGAGCTGCACACGATCGAGGGCGAGGTCCGGCGCGTCGTGCGCGACGACCGCCCGGTGTCGATCGAGTGGATGACGATGGCCGAGGCGAATGCCGCGGGCGCCGATGCGTTCTTCGACGAGAAGTACGGCGAGCGCGTCCGCACGATTCGGGTCGAGGGGTTCAGCCACGAGCTGTGCGGCGGCACGCACTGCCGGGCGAGCGGCCAGATCGGCAGCTTCGTGATCACCGGCGAGCGGAGCATCGGGTCCGGGATGCGCCGGATCGAGGCCGTCACGGGCATCGCCGCGGACCGCCTGGTGGACGAGCGGTTTGCGGTCCTCGAGCGCGCGGCGGACGCGGCGGGCGCCCGCACCCCGGAGGCGCTGGCGGAGCGGATCGAGGCGCTCAAGGACGAGCTTCGGGAGGCGAAGCGACGCCTCAAGGCGGGTGGCGCAGCGGGCGGACCTCCGAAGCCCGGTGAGCTCGTGGCCCGCGCAGAGGAGATCGCGCCCGGAGTGCGGTTCATCGGCTGGACCGGCGACCTCGGAGTCGATCGATGCGCTCAAGGGCTTCGCCAAGGACATCCGCGGCGCATTCCCGAGCGGCGTGATCGCGCTCGGCCTCGACGCGGACGAGCCGCAGCTGTTCGTGACCGTCAGCGACGACCTCGTGGCGCGCGGCGTCGCGGCCGGTGCGCTCGTCCAGGCCGCGGCGCCCGCGATCGACGGCCGGGGTGGTGGACGGCCCCAGATGGCGCAGGGCAGGGGCACCAGGCGCGAGGGCCTCGCGGCGGCGATCACGGCCGTGCGCGACGCCGTGGCGCCCGCAGGCGCCTGAATGGCCTTCCTGCGGCGCTTCTGGAACCGGGACGAGCTGCCGTCGCTTGCCGCGTGCACGGCGCTCGACGTCGGGACGGAGTTCGCCAAGGCGCTCGTGTTCGAGATCGACGACGCCGGCCACGGCACCGTCCGGGGCGTGGCACGGAAGCGCCAGGGCCTGTCGCACATGCAGTCGGGGACCGTGGCCGACATCGCGGCCGTCGTCGACAACTGCTCGGTCGCGCTCCAGGAAGCCGAGGAGATGGCCGGCTTCCGGCCCACCCAGGTCGTGATCGGGATCGCCGGCGAGCTGGTCAAGGGCTTCACCACCACCCTCACCCAGGAACGCAAGAAGCCGGAGCAGCCGATCACGGACGGCGAGCTGGTCAAGCTGATCGACAGCGTCCAGCGCCAGGCCCTCCACGAGGCGGAGCGCTCGATCACCTGGGAAACCGGGCTGCCCCACGTCGACGTGCGCCTCGTCCACAGCGCGATCGTGGGTGCCTCGATCGACGGCTATGGGCTGACCAACCCGGTCGGGTTCCAGGGCCGTCACGTCAAGATCGGGATCTTCAACGCGTTCGCCCCGCTGGTCCACCTGGGCGCGCTCCAGTCCGTCGCCAGCCAGCTCGACCTGGAGCTGCTGGAGGTTGTCGCGGAGCCCTACGCGGTGGCCCGGGTGCTGGGCGCGGAGCAGGTCCGGCAGGCCGGCGCGCTGTTCATCGACGTCGGCGGCGGGACCACCGACGTGGCGCTCGTCCGCCAGGGCGGGATCGAGGGCACCCGGATGTTCGCGCTGGGCGGCCGGGCGTTCACCAAGTCGATCGCGGACCGGCTCGAGCTGCCGTTCCCGCGCGCCGAGGCGCTCAAGGTGGACTACGCCCGCGGGCTCGACGTGGCCAACCGGGAGGCGGTGGCCGAGGTCGTCGGCGACGACGTCGCGGTGTGGGCGGCGGGGGTCGAGCTGGTGATGGAGGAGCTCGCGGCGGGCGAGATGCTGCCATCGCGGATCCACGTCTGCGGCGGCGGATCGAGGCTGCCCGAGATCCGCGACGCGATCGCCGCGGAGCGGTTCTGGAAGCGGCTGCCGTTCGCGCGACCGCCCGAGGTCTCGATCATGTCCCCGGACCAGGTCGAGTCGATCACCGACGCGACGGAGCTTTTGGTCGATCAGCAAGACGTCACCCCGATGGGCCTCGCCTACCAGGCGATCGAGCTCCACACCTCCGAGGACCCGCTCGATGCCGCGCTGCGGCGCGTCCTCCGGGCGATGAAGGTCTGAGGGGGGTAGGCTCCGGCTCGCATGGCGACCATCGTCTACCTCGACGTCGAGGACGAGATCACGTCCGCGGCGACACGCATCCGGAACGCCCCCGAATCCCGCGTCGGGCTCGTGCTGCCGATGGGATCCCGGCTGGCCACCTCGAGGATCAACTTCCGGCTGCTTGCCCGGGAGGCGATGGTCAACGGACGGCGCCTCGACCTCATCGCTCCCGATGCGTCGGCTCGTGCCCTCGCGGCGTCGGCCGGGCTTCCCGTGTTCGCGTCGGTGGCGGAGTACGAGGATGCCCTCGAGGGCCCGGCGCCCGACGCGGAGACGACCGCGACCGCGGTAACGGCCACCGGCGCTGGGCCGGAGCCGACACCGGCGGCATCGCGTCCGGGGAGCCGCGGGGCAAACGCCTCCACCACGCCCGTCGCGGCGCCGGCGCCGGCGCCCGATGGTCACGACACGCCGTCCATGCGGGACGAGCCGGGGGGCGGCCGTCGCGGCGGACCGAAGGTGATCCACGCTCGGCGGCTGCCGCGGATGCGGCCCGCCACGCTGGCCGGGTTCGGCATCCTCCTCGTCGCGCTGCTGGTCGCCGGCGTGGCGGCGTACGTGTTCCTGCCGTCGGCGGAGATCACGGTGACCCCGCGGATCGAGCCCATCGGGCCCATCTCGCTCACCGTTCGCGCCGATCCGACGGCGACCGGTGTCGACACCGAGAACGGCGTCATCCCGGCGGTCACGCTGGACGTCCCCGTCGAGTCGTCGGGCGACTTCCCGGCATCCGGGAAGCGCGTCGAGGAGACGCAGGCGACCGGCGGCGTCCGCTGGACCAACTGCGATCCCACGGCCTCGTACACGATCCCCAAGGGCTCGATCGTGAAGACTGGCAGCGGGATCGGCTTCGCGACGGACGAGCCGGTGTTCCTGCCCGTCGCCACCCTTTCGGGGCCGCCGGGCAACCCGAAGCTGACCTGCCAGACGAGCGAGGTCGGCGTCACGGCGTCCAAGGCCGGCACCGATGGCAACGTGGCGGCGGGCGCGATCAAGGTCGTGCCCGCGAAGTACAACAAGGTCGTGATCAGCGTGACGAACCCCAATCCCACCAGCGGTGGCACGCACCAGGAGTTCGCGCGGGTCTCGCAGGCGGACGTCGACGCGGCCGTCGAGCAGGTGCGCAAGGACATCGACGCGCAGTTCGCAACCGCGCTCCAGGACGGCGCGGGCGCACCGGAGGGGACGACCGTGTTCCCGGACACGGCGACGCTGGGCGATCCCGTCCCGGATGTCGATCCGGCGACTCTGGTCGGCAAGGAGGTCGTCTCGTTCACCATCGCGATGACCGCCACCGGGCACGTCCTTGCCGTCGATTCGTCGCCGGTCGAGGCGATCGCCGAGGCCAGGCTCGCGTCGTCCATCTCCAGCGGCTACCAGCTCGTCGACGGCTCGACGCAGGTAACGGTCGGCGATGGCACCGTGGTCGGCGGGGTGGTGCAGTTCCCCGTGGAGGGATCCGCGAAGCAGGTCCGGCCAATCGACGCGGCCGCGCTCAAGCAGCAGGTGCTGGGCCTGGGCAGTGCCGAGGCGATGGACCTGCTGCGGCCGTACGGGGCGGTCGAGATCACGCTCTGGCCGGACTGGGTGTCGGGAGTGCCGTCGCTTGACCAGCGGGTCACGCTGACGATCGAGACACCCGTGGACGAGACGCCCGCGCCGACGGCGTCACCCTCGTCCGCGCCGTCGATCACCCCCGACGCCTCGGACGCGGCGGCGTCGGGCGAGCCGGTACCATCCGGGTGATGTTCGCCACCACGCGTCCCGATCACTTCGCTGCGGCCGTCTCGAGCGTCGCCACTGTGCGGGCGCGGTGAGCCGGATCCTGGGCGTCGACCTCGGGGAGCGACGGATCGGGCTGGCGATCGCCGACATCGGCATCGACATCGCCCGCCCCCTGGCCACGGTCAACCGCGCCCGATCGATGGACGGCGACGCGCTTGCCCTCGGCTCGGTCTGCCGCGAGCAGGACGTGACAGAGCTGGTCGTGGGCCTGCCCGTCGAGGCCAGCGGCGCCGAGGGCACGATGGCCGACGGCGCCCGTCGCTGGGCGGCCGATCTCGGCTCCCGGTTGGGTCTCCCAGTCACGATGCGCGACGAGCGACTGTCGTCGTTCGAGGCCGAGCGGCGGCTGGGCCGGATGCCACGCGGCCGGTCCGGCGGGCCGCCGTCGCGGACCCAGCGCAACGCGTATCGGGCGCGCATCGATCGCGAGGCTGCGGCCGTCATCCTCCAGGACGAGCTGGACGCACGGCGAACCGCGTCCGCCGCCCGACCGGAGGAGCGATGACCATCAGGGGCGGCCGGCCACCGCGCGACCCGATGGCAACCCCCGCATCCGAGCGGCGCGCCAACCCGTACGTGCGCACGGGTCGCTTCGGACGTGGTCCCGGCGATCAACGGCGCTACGAGCGGTACGGCGATGGCGGAGGAGGCCTGGCCGCGTTCGCGCGG
Organism: uncultured Chloroflexia bacterium; assembly: GCA_963720825.1. Taxonomy (GTDB): domain Bacteria; phylum Chloroflexota; class Limnocylindria; order Limnocylindrales; family CSP1-4; genus CAIXZV01. The sequence goes on from CAVRGY010000007.1 coordinate 331,821, forward strand.
TTCGGCGTGTTCCTGGTCGTCCTCGCGGCGGTCGTCCTGATCACGATGGCGACGGTGGCTCGCCCGCTCGTTCGCGCGGTGGTCGTTCCCTGGGCCGAGGACAACCCCGGCGCGCTTCGGATCGGGTTCGTCTCGGACCTGGTGCGCGAGGACATCGGCCCGGCGCTGACGGCGCCGGCCGGCGGTGATGCGACCGAGATCGTGTTCAAGGTGGAGTCCGGCGACACGCCGGCAACGCTGGCGCCGCGGCTGCTCGATGCGGGGATCATCGCCAGCGAGCGCGCCTTCCTGTTCGAGGCGAGGATGGACGACCTGACCCCGCAGCTGACCGCCGGGAGCTTCGCACTTGCCGGCAATCTCACGCCCGCCCAGGTGGTTCAGGGCCTGATCCGGAACCGGATCGTGATCAAGACCCAGGCGGTCACCTTCCGAGAAGGGCTCCGGCTGGAGCAGATGACCGCCAAGCTCGAGACGCTCACCGGCACGGCGGTCGATGCCGCGGCGTTCTACCAGCTGGTCAAGAACCCGCCCGACGAGCTGCTCGCGGACTATCCGTGGCTGCTGGACGAGAGCGTCCGTCCCAAGGGCGCCTCGCTCGAGGGCTTCCTGTATCCGGCGACCTACACCCTGCGCACCGACGAGATCGCGCCGACGACCACCGAGGACCTGGTGCGGATGATGCTCGACGCATTCCACGATCGCGTGGGCGACCTGCTTGACGTCCCCGAGGCGCGCGGCCTGACCTTCTACCAGGTCCTGGTCCTGGCCTCGATCGTCGAGCGTGAGGCCGTGCTCGACGAGGAGCGGCCGCTGATCGCCGGTGTGTATCAGAACCGGCTGAGCTCGAAGGCCTGGCCCACGCGCCTGCTCCAGTCGGACCCCACGATCTTCTACATCAACGACACGCTCCAGCTGGACAAGCTCGACCTGACCACGTGGAAGGAATACGTGTTCTGGAACACGCTCAAGGAGCAGCTGCCCAAGACCCTGCCCGACGATCTCGCCGGCTACAACACGTACACCACCAAGGGTCTGCCGCCGGGACCGCTGTGCTCGCCGGCGATCGCATCGATCACCGCGGCATTGAGCCCCAACACGAAGACCGGCTACCTGTTCTTCATCGCCAAGGGCGACGGCTCCGGCTCGAGCGCCTTCGCCAAGACCAAGGCCGAGCACGACGCGAACGTCAAGAAGTACGGCAAGTGACCGCACGGACCACCAGTGACCGCGGCAGCGGCGTGATGCCGGTCGCCGCGGACTTCCCGGCGCCTCCCGACGCGCGGACCCGCCGCCGCTGGGCGGATGCCGACCGCGCGCACCGTCCGCACCGGCTCGCCGAGCTCCGCGCCCGGATGGCCGAGGCCGGCGTCGACACCTACTTCGGGCTGCGGCCCGAGCACATGCGCTGGCTGACGGGGTTCACCCTCGCCAGCGGTGAGGACAAGGTCGCCGGGCACTCCGGGCAGTTCCTGGTGGGCCGCGACGAGGTCATCGTGATGACCGACTCGCGGTACACGGTCCAGTGCCGGCGCGAGGCGCCCGAGAGCACCACCATCGAGATCGGCTACGACCTGCCGGCCGCCTGGCCGGGGCTGATGGAACGGATCGGGGGGCGCCGCGTCGCCGTCGAGGCCGGCGCCATCTCGCACGCGTTGTGGGGGCAGATCGAGGCCGCGGCACCGGCCGTCGAGCTCGTCCCGGAGCCCGGCTGGGTCGAGGCGATGCGGGCCGTCAAGACCCCCGACGAGGTCGAGCGGATCGCGGCCGCCTGCGCGGTCGCCGACCGCGCCCTCGCGACGCTGCTGCCGGAGATCCGCGCGGGCACCACCGAGCAGGCGCTTGCGCTCCGCCTCGAGTGGCTGATCCGCACCGGCGGCGCCGAGGCGCTCGCGTTCGACGTGGCCTGCCTCGCGGGGCCGGAGGCGGCGCTGCCACACGGCGCGCCCGGCGATCGGCCGGTGCTCGAGAACGCCGTCCTGCTGTTCGACTTCGGGGCGCAGGTGGATGGGTACCGGAGCGACATGACGCGGACGCTGTTCGTCGGCGAGCCGTCCGCGCGGGACCTCGAGCTGTACGACCTCGTGGCGCGGGCCCAGCAGGCCTCGATCGATGCCATCGCGGCGTCCGTTGCCGCCGCCGTCCGCGACAGCACCCCGGTCATCACCGGCCGCGAGGCCGATGCGGCCGCACGACGGGTCATCGCGGCTGCCGGACACGGCGAGCACTTCGGCCACGGCACCGGGCACGGGATCGGCCTGGCGACCCACGAGGAGCCGGGACTGCGGCAGATCGGCGAAGCGGTGCCGCTGCCCAGCCCGACCGTGTTCTCGGTCGAGCCCGGTGTGTACCTGCCCGGCGAGACCGGGATACGGATCGAAGACCTCGTCCACCTCGATGCCGGGCGCGGCCTGGTGGAACGGCTGACAGGCTTCCCCCGCGATGTCCTGGTGCTGCCCGCCTGAGCTTGCCGCGCGGTGGTTGCGGCGGGCACGGGTCCCGGGACACGGGTCCCGGGACGCCGGGGCGGCTCTGGTACGATCGGGAGCACTGTCACCGCGTCTGAGATCCGGTGTTCGCCTGCCTCGCGAACCCGTGACGCCCATCCGGGAGCACCCAGCCCACATGATCAGCACCGGCGAGCTGCGCAAGGGCGTCGTCATCGAGCTTGACGGCGAGCTGTGGCAGATCCTCGACTACCACCACATCAAGATGGGCCGCGGCTCGGCCCAGGTCCGGATCAAGCTGCGCAACGTCAAGAAGGGCAGCACGGTCGAGAAGTCGTTCCAGGCCGGCGACCGCTGGCCGCGCGCGCAGATCGACCGGCGCCCGGTGCAGTACCTCTACCGCGACGGCGACGACCTCCACTTCATGGAGACCGAGTCGTACGAGCAGTTCAGCCTGCGGGCCGAGACGCTCGACGACGCGATCGGCTTCCTCAAGGAGGGGATGACCGTGGACCGAACCTCGTACCAGGGCGAGACGCTGGGCATCGAGCTGCCGGTCACCGTCGATCTCGAGGTCACCGAGACGGAGCCCGGATTCGCCGGTGACACGGCCCAGGGTGCCCGCAAGAACGCGACCATGGAGACCGGGCTGGTGGTCACGGTGCCGCTGTTCGTCAACCAGGGCGACACGCTGCGCATCGACACCCGGACCGGCGAGTACCAGACCCGGCTGTAGCGGGCTGGCGACGGCCGTCGAGATGGCGCGATGAGCCGCACCCCCGAGCCGCCCGATTGGGCGCTCCCGTCCTGGGACACCCTGCCCGACGATCGAGACGCCGTGCCGCCGCGGCGGAGCGCGACGCCACCGGGTGCGTTCGGGCTGCGGGTCCGTACGGTGACCGAGGTGACCCGCGCGATCCGGGAGCGGGTCCGTGCCGACGACGGCCTGCGTGACCTGTGGGTCGAGGGCGAGGTCGGGCGCGTCACCGTGTCCAGCGCCGGGCACGCGTACTTCACGCTCAAGGACGCTCGGGCGCAGCTCCAGTGCATCTGGTTCCGCGACGATCGCGTCCGCTCGCCGTTCCAGCCCCAGACCGGGCTGCAGGTCGTCGCCCACGGGCGGATGGACCTGTTCGAGCCCCAGGGCGCGCTCCAGCTGTACGTCGACGCGATCCAGCCGTCGGGGTTCGGCGACCTCGCGATCCGGTTCGAGCAGCTCAAGGCCCGGCTCGCCGCAGAAGGACTGTTCGATGCGGCACGCAAGCGGCCGCTGCCCGAGCGCCGCGGGACGATCGCGGTGGTGACGTCGCCGACGGGTGCCGTGTGGCAGGACGTGTGCACGGTGCTGGCCCGGCGGTGGCCGCTGGCGCGGGTGGTGTTCGTCGCCTGCCGCGTGCAGGGTGACGGCGCGCCCGAGAGCATCGTGCGGGCGCTCCGCCGGCTCGAGCGCTGGATCGCTTCGGGCGACGGCGCCGCTTCAGTCGGTGGCGCCGCGCCGGCCGACATTCCCGCGGTCACGATCCTCGCCCGCGGCGGCGGCTCGCTCGAGGACCTGTGGTCGTTCAACGACGAGCGCGTGGTCCGGGCGATCGTGGCGCACCCGGTTCCCGTCGTGTGCGGCGTCGGCCACGAGGTCGACGTGACCCTCGCCGATTTCGCCGCCGACGTGCGGGCACCGACGCCATCGGCCGCGGCGGAGCTCGTGGTACCGGACCGTGTGGAGGCGACCGGGATCGTCCGCGCGATCGGCCAGCGGGCCGAGAGTTCGGTGACGAGGCGGGTCGGAGCGGCGCGGCGGGACGTCGACGCGGAGCGGCGCGCGCTGCAGCGTCTCGAACCGCGGGCCCAGCTCGCGACGTCACGCGAGCGGGTCGGGCTGGCCCTCGACCGCGCGACCCGGTTCGTGGCCACCCGGCTGGAACGGGACGCCCGGCGCCTGGACGAGCTCGGCGGCCGCGCCCCACGAATCATCGACGGGCGGATCCGGGCCGCCTCGGCCGGGCTGGCCGCCGCGGGAGCGTCGCTGGTTGCGCTGGGACCGCAGGCGACGCTCAACCGCGGCTATGCGATCGTCCGCCGGTCCGTCGACGGTGCGATCGTGCGCGATCCCGTGGAGGCTGCTCCCGGGACGCGCCTGTCGCTGGCCCTGTCACGCGGCGCCCTCGCGGCCACCAGCGACGGCCCGGCCGATCCGCCCGGGACCGACCAACGGCTGGGTATCATCGGGGGCGGACGAGCGCCGGCGGTGGGATCATCCGACGCCGCCGATGCAGGCCCCGCAGTCAAGGAGCACCCGTGACGGACACGACGGCAGAGGGCGCTTCCGTGGTCCCGGTCGGGGAGCTCGCCTACGACGACGCCTTCGCCGAGCTCCAGCAGGTCGTCGCGACGCTGGAGGCGGGCGGCCAGACGCTGGAGCAGACGATCACGATGTACGAGCGCGCGGTGGCCCTCCAGCGACGCTGCGAGCGCCTGCTCGCCGAGGCAGAGCTCCGAGTCCAGCAGTTGATGGCTGCGCCCGGCGGCGGCCTGACCGCCGTCGACGTCCGGCCCGAGGACGCTGCCGAGGAGTAGGGGAGCGGCCGCCGGCACGGCGGACCCCGGCTGCCCCGATCGGGCATCGTGCTACCATCGGATATCACATAATCTCTCGCCGATCTCGCGTAATCTCGAGTCTCCCGCCCCCGCAGGGGCGCCGACCAGCATCACCGCTGGGTCCAGCCGGCCGTCTCAGGCGGCATGTTCCCCGAGCAGCAGGAGCCGATGTCCGTGCCGATCCTCGATCGACTCCGGGACCCCGCGGAGCTCCGCGGCCTGTCCGATCCGGAGCTGGCACAGCTCGCCGCCGAGATCCGGGAGACGATCATCCGCACGGTCGCGGCCACCGGCGGCCATCTCGGCTCGTCGCTGGGCGTGGTCGAGATCACGCTCGCGCTGCACCGCCTGCTCGAGTCGCCGCGCGACCGGATCGTGTGGGACACCGGGCACCAGGCGTACGCGCACAAGCTGCTCACCGGGCGGCTGGACCGGTTCCACACCCTGCGCCAGATCGACGGCGTCGGTGGCTTCCCGCGGCGCGCCGAGTCGCCACACGACGTGTTCGACGGCGGCCATGCGGGCACCGGGCTCTCGATCGCCCAGGGCCTGGCCACGGCGCGTGATCTCCGGCACTCGATGGAGCGGGTCGCGGTCGTGGTCGGCGATGCTGCGCTCCTGTCCGGGCTCAGCCTCGAGGCGCTCAACGACATCGGGCATCGCCAGACGCAGCTGCTGATCGTGCTCAACGACAACGAGATGTCGATCAGCCCGTCGGTCGGCGCGCTGTCCAAGTACCTGTCCGAGATCAAGCTGTCGGCCGCCTGGCGGCAGGGCAAGACCGCGTGGGACTCGGCGACCGAGCGGATCCCGCTCGTCGGCCCACGGCTGCTCGAGCTGTCGCGCCGGTTCCGGCAGTCGGTCGTCTCGTTCGCGCAGCCGGGCCAGCTGTTCGAGGATCTCGGGATCACGTACGTCGGGGTGATGCCGGGCCATGATCTCCACCTGCTCGAGGAGACGTTCCGCCGCGCGCTGGCGCTCAACGGGCCGGTGATCGTCCATGTCCGGACGCAGAAGGGCAAGGGATACCGCCCCGCCGAGACGGACCAGGTGTCGTTCCACGGCGCCGCGCTGCCGCCGATGACGCTGGCGCCCGCCACGGACATGCACGACCGCCTGGGCGCCGCGACCAACGGCAGCAACGGCGATGCGATGGCCTCGTCCGCTGCGGCGGGATCGGCCGTGACCGCATCCCGCGATGCCGAGGAGGGCGCCCCACCGTCGGCGTCGGTGATGGCGGACCGGCGGAGTCCCGTGCACAACACCGAGGGCGCCGCCGAGCCGTCGGCGATTCCCTCGCCCGCGAGCGACGCGAAGAAGACGCCCAACTACACCGCCTTCTTCTCGCGCGAGCTCGTCGCGCTCGGCGCGGAGGACCGCCGGATCGTGGCGATCACCGCCGGCATGCCCACCGGAACCGGGCTCGCGAAGTTCCAGCAGGCCTACCCGGACCGGTTCATCGATGTCGGCATCGCGGAGCAGCATGCCGTGACGCTGGCGACCGGCCTCGCGCTGGGCGGCCTGCGGCCGGTCGTCGCCCTGTACTCGACGTTCCTCCAGCGCGCGTTCGACCAGACCGTTCATGACGTGTGCCAGAACGATGCGCCGGTCGTGCTGGCGGTGGACCGTGCCGGCCTGGTCGGCGAGGACGGCACCAGCCACCAGGGGATGTTCACGCTGCCGGCCCAGCGCCAGCTGCCGCACCTCGTGATCGCGAGCCCGCGGGACGAGCAGGAGCTGCGGGCGCTGCTGCGCACCGCGTTCGCGCAGGACCATCCGTTCGCGCTCCACTACCCGCGTGACGCCGGGTTCGGCGTCGAGGAGCGGGATGCGTCGCCGCTCCCCGTCGGCCGGGGCGAGGTGCTGCGGGAGGGGAGCGACCTGCTGTTCGTCGGGTTCGGCCCGATCACCCAGCGCGCCATGGAGGTGGCCGACGCGCTCGAGGCGGACGGCTGGTCGACCGGCGTGATCAACGCCCGCTTTGCCAAGCCGCTCGACCGGCAGCTGATCCTCGACCAGGCGCGCGGCAAGCGGCTGGTGGTGACGTTCGAGGAGAGCGTCGTGACCGGCGGCTTCGGCTCGGGCGTGCTCGACGCGTTCGAGGAGGCCCGGGTCGCGGACCCGTCGTATCGGGACGTGCCGGTGCGGATCATCGGCATCCCCGGCGACCGGTTCGTCGACCACGGCGCCGTGTCCGACCTCCGCCGGCTGATCCGGCTGGACGTGCCGGGGCTGACGGCACAGGTTCGCGAGACGATCGGCCAGCTGGGGATCACCCCGGGCAACGGCACCCATCGGGGCTGCCGGCCCGCCGCCCGCTGCGCCCGCGGCCAGGACCCGTCGCCAACGCGACTGATCCACTCGCTCCGGCGCCGGCGATACATCCGGGTGGAGCGGGCTGTGCCACGATAGGCGCGATGGGCGCCGCAACCTCACGTCGGATCCGGCTCGACCACCTCCTGGTGGAGCGTGGGCTGGCACCCACGCGCGCCCGCGCGCAGGCTCTCGTGCTCGGGGGCAAGGTTCGGGTCGGCGCCGGAGATTCCGCGCGCCGGGATCTCAAGTCGGGCGACATGGTGGATCCGGCCGTGGTCGTGGACGTCGATGCGGGCCGCCAGTGGGTCAGCCGCGGGGCGCACAAGCTGATCGCCGCGCTCGACGCGTTCGGCATCGACCCGGCGGGCCTCGTGTGCGTTGACGTCGGGGCCTCGACGGGCGGGTTCACCGATGTCCTGCTGACCCGCGGCGCGACCCGGGTGTACGCGGTCGACGTGGGCTACGGACAGCTGGCGGACCGGCTGCGCCGCGACCCGCGCGTGGTGTCGATGGAGCGGGTCAATGCACGCACGCTGGGACCGGGCACGCTCCCCGAACCCGTCGATCTTGCGGTCGTCGACGTGTCGTTCATCTCGCTCGCCCTGGTGCTGGGCCCCATCCGCTCGGTCCTGCGCGACGAGCGCGGCCCCATCGTCGCGCTGGTCAAGCCACAGTTCGAGGCCGGCCGCGCGGACGCAAGGGGGGGCGTGGTCCGCGACCCGGACGTGCACCGGCGCGTGCTGCGCGACACGATCGGCACCGCTGCGGCGTCGGGGCTCGGCACGCGGGCGGTGATCGCATCTCCGATCCTGGGACCCGAGGGCAACCGTGAGTTCCTGGTCCACCTGCAGGCCGGCCCGTCGTGCGCGGAGGTCGGGGACCGGATCGACGAGGCCGTGTCGGCCGCATGGGAGGGGGCGTCATGAGCGTCCGGCGGATCGGTTTCGCGTACAACCCCACCATCGAGCAGGCGACCGAGCTCCGGGACCGCGCCGGCGAATGGTGCCGGTTGCGCGACCTCGACCACTGGGCGTCGCCGGCCGGCGAGGTCGCCAGCCTGGTGGAGCAGCTGCCGGACACGGATGTCCTGGTCGTCCTGGGCGGCGATGGGACGTTCCTGCGGGCGGCCCAGGCCGTGGCCGAGGTCGACGTGCCGATCCTGGGCGTCAACCTGGGCAAGGTCGGGTTCCTGTCCACCGCCGAGGCGCAGGACCTGGAGCCCGTCCTCGAGCGGCTGGTCGCCGGCGAGTACCTGCTCCGCGAGCGGATGGGGTTGACCGGCACCATCCAGCCTGCATCCGGTCCGGCGACGACGGCGTTCACCGCGCTCAACGACATCGTCATCGCGCGCGGCGCGCTGGCGCGGGTCGTCCGGCTGGACGTCAACATCGACGAGTCGCACCTCGCGACATTCGTCGCCGACGGGCTCGTGGTCTCGAGCCCGACGGGCTCGACCGGCTACTCGTTCTCGGCCGGCGGCCCGATCCTCGACCCGCAGAGCCGGAACCTCATCGTGACGCCCATCGCCGGGTATCTGTCCGCGATCCGTTCGATCGTGGTGTCGCCGGAGCAGGTCGTCCGCTGCCGCGTGCTCGACGCGCTGGAGGCGCTGGTCTCGATCGACGGCCGCGAGGACTGGCAGATCCAGGTGGGCGACGTCGTCGAGGTCCGCGCCCTCGAGCGCCCGATCCGGTTCGTCGAGCCGCAGGGGGCGCTCCCGTTCTGGGACCTGCTGCGGACGAAGGTCGCCCTGTTGCCGTCCTGACGATGGCCGTCGAACGATCTCCTGATCGCGCGGGCCGGCTGCTGGAGCTGGCGGTCTCGGACCTCGCCCTGATCGACCGGCTGCGGCTGACGCTGGCCCCCGGGTTCAACGTGCTGACCGGCGAGACCGGGGCGGGCAAGAGCCTGCTGATCGATGCCCTGGGCCTCGCGCTCGGCGCACGCGCGGACACGACGCTCGTTCGCCACGGGGCGGAGTCGGCGCGGGTCGAGGCGCTGTTCGACCGCATCCCGGAGCCGCTGATCGCCGTCCGCGAGGTCTCCGGCACGGGGCGCTCGACCGCGCGCCTCGACGACGAGACGGTGACCGCCGGCCGGCTGGCGGCGGCGACCGGGGACCTGGTCGAGATCCACGGCCAGCACGATCAGCAGCGGCTGCTCGACGAGGACTGGCAGCGGGACCTGCTCGATGCGTACGGCGGGCACGGCGCAGCTCGCGATCGCGTCGCGGCCGCGGTCGAGCGCTGGCGCGGCAACCGCGCGGCCCTGCTCGAGCTCGCGATGGAGCCGCGGGAGCTGCTCCGCCGGCTCGATGTGCTGGAGCACGAGGCGGGCGAGATCGCCGCCGGCCGGCTGCGGGTCGGGGAGGCCGCGGAGATCACCCGGGAGCTCGCGGCGGCGCAGCACGGGGAGGCGATCGCCTCCGGGGCCGCCGAGGTGCGCGAGACCCTGCTCGAGGAGGGCGGCGGCGCCCGCGAGCGCATCGCGCGGGCGGCGCACGAGCTCCGGACCCTGGCCCGGCTCGACGAGCGCTGGGCGCCCCTGGTGGACCGGCTGGCCGGCGCGGAGGCCGAGATCGACGACATCGCCGCCGAGGTCCGGACGCTCGCCGATACGGTCGATCACGATCCGGCGACCCTCAGCCGACTCGAGGACCGGCTGGGCGAGATCCACCGGCTGACCCGGCGCTATGGCGATGACGAGGCCGCGGTCATCGCCCACGGGGAGCGCGCGGTGGCCGAGATCGAGCGCCTCCGCGGGCTGGACGAGGAGCGGGCGCGACGCGCGGCGGAGGATGCGCGCCTCCTGCTCGAGGTCGCGGATGCGGCCGCGTCGCTGTCGATCCTGCGCGCGGGCACGGCCGGCGAGCTGGGCGCGGCGGTGTCCTCGGTCCTGGTGGAGCTCGGCTTCCCGGCCGACGCGTTCCTCGTGGCGCTCGGCCGCCGGCCGGCCGCCCGGGACGATGCCGCGGTCGAGGTGGACGGGGATGCCGTCGCGTTCGATGCCACCGGGATCGACACCGTCGTGTTCCGGTTCCGGCCAAATCCGGGCGAGCCCGCTCAGCCGCTGGCCCGGATCGCCTCGGGCGGCGAGCTCTCGCGGGTGGCCCTCGCGGTCAAGCAGGTGCTGGCGGCCGTGGACGAGACGCCGACGCTGGTGTTCGACGAGATCGACGCCGGGATCGGCGGGCGCAGCGCGGACCCGGTCGGCCGCTCGCTGTGGACGCTCGCCCGCGAGCACCAGGTGCTGTGCGTCACCCATCTCCCGCAGATCGCGGCCTACGCGGACGCGCACTACCGGATCTCGAAGGGGGAGCGCGACGGCCGGACCGTGACCCAGGTCGTGCGCCTGGATCGCGCCGACCGCGAGGCGGAGCTGGCGCTGATGATCGGCGGTGCCGGCGGTGGCGAGGCCGCGCGGCTGTCGGCGCGCGAGCTGCTCGACCGGGCCGAGGCGTGGACCGGGAGCCGGCCGGCCGACGTGCCGGCCTGACGGCGGGGACGGATCGCATGGCGACGACCCTCGACGGTGCGATCGAGGGGTATCTCGCGTACCTGCGGGTGGAGCGCGGCGTGGCCGATGCCACGATCACCGCGTACCGGGCCGACCTCACCGACTTCGCGATGAGCCGCGGCGCCGCGCGCGACTGGGCGAGCGGGCCCGAGGTCGCCCAGCGCTACCTCGCCGCACGGGCCCGCCGCGGCCGGCCCAACGACCCGGGCCTCGCCCCGACCAGCCTCCGTCGGCGCGCCGCGGCGATCCGCGGCTTCTACCGCTTTGCGTACGGCGACGGGGTCATCGCGGTCGATGTCGCGGCGCACCTCGACCTGCCCCGCCAGCCGCGTCTGCTGCCCGAGACGCTCACCGTGGCCGAGGTGGAGCGGCTGCTGGAAGTCACGAACGGGGAGGTGGCCGACATGGGCATGCCCACGGAGGCGGACGGCGTCGCGTTGCGCAACCGGGCGCTGCTCGAGCTGCTGTACGCGGCGGGCCTGCGGGTGTCAGAGGCGCTCCAGCTGGATCGGGACCAGCTGTCGCTTGATGGCGGGTTCGTGCGCGTGATCGGCAAGGGCGATCGCGAGCGGCTGGTGCCGGTGGGCGACATCGCGCTCGAGTGGCTGTCGCGCTACCTGGCGTGGCCACGGGCCGTCTGGCTCGGATCGGCCGGGGTTGCGAACCGCCCGGACGCGCCGCTGTTCGTCACCGCGCGCGGCCGGCGGCTGGGCCGCCAGCAGGCATGGGCGATCGTCAAGGCGAGCGCCGCGGCTGCCGGGCTGGACGGCCGGGTCTCGCCGCACACGCTGCGGCATTCGTTCGCGACGCACCTGCTCGAAGGGGGCGCCGACCTGCGCGTCGTCCAGGAGCTCCTCGGACATGCCAGTATTTCCACGACCCAGCTGTACACGCACCTGACCGGGGAGCGCATCCGCGAGGTCTACGCCCGCGCACACCCACGGGCATGAGGAGGTTCGGGGCGATGTCGTACACGGACTCATTGCTCGCTTCGGGGGAGCGGATCCTGCGACGCGACCGCCAGCACTGGTTCATCCTGGTGGGCAACGCGCGGTTCGGGATCGTCGCGCTCGTGATCGCGATCGTCCTGCTGCTGATCCGGGTCACCACGGGCGCGACCGGCGTCGTGATGGACCTCCTGGGCTGGATCACCCTCATCCTGTTCGTGGGCGGGCTGATCGCGCTGGGCTGGAGCTGGCTGGAGTACCAGAACGAGGAGTACACGGTCACCTCGCGGCGGCTGATCCATTCCGAAGGCGTGGTCAACAAGAAGGCATCCGACTGGTCGCTCGAGAAGATCAACGACGCGATCCTGTCCGAGGGATGGGCGGGCCGGGTCTTCGGCTTCGGCGACCTCGAGGTGCTCACGGCGTCCGAGCACCCCAACGAGGTGCTGCGCATGCTGCGCGACGCCAAGTCGTTCAAGAAGGCGATGCTGGAGGCCAAGCACGAGCTCGAGATCGAGCTTGGCAGGCCAACGATGCCGCCGCTCCGGGCCGCCGGCGACACGGGCATGGCCGCGCCGGGACCGTCACCGATGGCACCGGCCGCGCCCGCCCCGCCAGCGCCGGCCACCGTCGCGCCGGCCGCTCCGGCACCGGCACGCGGCACCGGCACCCGCGGCTCCCGCAGGCCCCCCGCCGGCGGCCATGTCCGGCGACGAGGTGACCGCAGCATTGGGACGCCTGGGCGACCTCCGCGATCGCGGGATCGTCACCCCCGAGGAGTTCGAGGCCAAGAAGCGGGAGCTGCTGGGCCGGCTCTGAGCGCGGAGGACCGGTAGGATACGCGGGACCCACCCAGCCGCCGTTGTGAGGCCCGCGTGCTCCAATCCCTCCAGCCCGAGAACCTGATCCCGACGCTCATCGTCCTCGCCATCTTTCTGCTGGTGGCGTTCCCGGTCCACGAGTTCGCGCACGCCGCCGTGGCGTACCTGCTGGGCGATTCGACGGCCAAGCTGTTCGGCCGGCTGACGCTCAACCCGGTCGTCCATTTCGATCCGCTGGGCGGGATGATGACGATCCTGTCGGTGTTCGTCGGCGGGTTCGTGTTCGGGTGGGCCAAGCCGACCCCGGTCAACACCGCCAACCTGCGCGACCGGCGCAACGGCGAGGTCTACGTCGCCTTGGCCGGTCCCGCGTCGAACCTCGTGATGGCGGTCCTCGGCGCGTTCGTGTTCCGGGTGCTCGATACCGTGGGCGCCGGGGTGCCGAGCATGGCCTTCTACACCGTGTACCTGTTCGTGCTGTTCAACGTGGCGCTGGCGATCTTCAACCTGCTGCCGATCCCGCCGCTCGACGGATCCACGCTGCTCTTCCGGTTCCTGTCGCCGCGCCAGGCCTGGGAGCTGCGGCCGATCCTCGCGCAGTACGGGCTGTTCGTCCTGATCGCGTTCATCCTGCTGCTCAGCAGGCCCCTGTTCACGCTGATCCAGAGTGTCGCGTACTTCCTGGTTGGCCGGTAAGGCCCGCCAGCTCCGTGCTCACCTGTTCGCTCGCGTGACGCCCGGGGAGCGACAGGCCGTCGCGGCGTGGACTCACCCGGGGGAGCTCGCCCTGTTCGATGCCATGCACGTCGCGGACCGGCGCCACGGGCTGGCGGTCGTGGACGCGCTCCGGCGCGCCGGGGTGACGGACCGCGACGTACTGGCAGCCGGCTTGCTCCACGACTGCGCGAAGGGGGACACCGGGGCCGGCCCCCGGATCGCGTGGTCGCTGGGCGAGGTGCTGGGTCCGTGGGTGGTTGCCCTCGCCGCGCGGGTCCCGGGCTGGCGCGCGGCGCTGGACCGGCTGCGGCACCATGCCGAGGCGTCGGCGGACGCGGTCGCGGCCGCGGGGCTGCCGCCGCGCGCCGTTGACCTCGTCCGGTACCAGGCCGAGCCCCGCGATCCCGAGTTCGGCCAGCTGTTCCACGCCGCGGACGAGGCGAGCTGATGACGTTGGCCGCCGCGCCCGTCGCTCCCGCCGTCGCGTTCGGGGAAGGGCGGCGGCCCGAGGCGGCCACCCACGTCACGCTGCCCGAGTTCGACGGGCCCCTGGCGCTGCTGCTGGCGCTGATCGAGGCGCGCCAGCTGGACGTGCTCACGGTGCCGCTGGGGGCGCTCGCCGACGCGTATCTCGATGCCCTCGCCTCGCTCGACGGCGACCGGATGGGCAACGTGTCCGCGTTCATCGCCGTCGCCAGCCAGCTGATCCTGATCAAGTCGCGGGCGATGCTCCCGCGACGCGTGGTCGAGGGAGCCGTGGCGCTCGCCGACGAGGACACCGACCCCGAGGCCGAGCTGCGCACCCGGCTGATCCTGTACCGGGCGTTCCGCGATGCCGGGGCGGCGCTGCTCGACGAGGCGCACCGGCGGGTCGGGCTGTTCCACCGCGAGCCCGGCGCTGCGCATGCCACCGGCGTCGCCGGGGCGCGCCCGCCGGCCGCAGAACCGCTGTCGCCGGACCTGCTCGTGGCCGCGCTTGACGGCCTGGCCCGGATCGCGCCACCTCCGCCTCGGCCGCCCGAGACGTTTCCCCGGGCGATCACCCTGACCGAGCGCGCCGCGCTGATCCGGCAGGCCCTTCGGGGAGCTCCCGCCATCGTCCTTCAGGAGCTGCTCCGGGGTGTTCGCGACCGCGTCGTCGTCGCGGTGACCTTCCTCGCGATGCTGGAGCTGATGAAGCGACGCGAGATCGTGGTCGAGCAGGCGGAGCCGTGGGGCCCGATCGTCGCCCGCCGGACCACGCCCGAGGAGCGCGCCGCGGCCGGGCTCGGCGACCTGCCCGATGACGAGCCGCTCGACGAATCGCTGGAGACGTTCGCGTGACCGAGCTCGAGGCCGTCGGCCCGGGCCTGCCGCACGTGGACGCCCGGGACGAGCCTGCGCGGGACGGCGAAGCGGGGGTCGCGCCGCCGGGCGAGCTCACCGAGGCCCAGCTCGAGGCGCTCCTGTTCGTCGCCGAGAAGCCCCTTTCGCGGCGCGAGATCGGCACGCTCGCGGGGGTGCCGCGCGAGACCGTCGACGAATGTCTCGGGGACCTCGAGGTAGCCCTCGCCGGGCGCGGGATCCGCCTCGTCCTGGCGGGCGACCGCGTCGAGCTCGGCACCGCCGCGGAAGCCGGCGCCCTCGTCGCCCGCTACGTGGGTGCCGATGCCGTCAAGCTGTCGCCCGCCTCGCTCGAGACGCTGGCGATCATTGCCTACCGGCAGCCGGCGACCAAGGCGGCGATCGAGCGGATCCGCGGCGTCGACTCCGACTACACGGTCCGGAGCCTTGTCCACCGGCGGCTGGTGGTGGAGATCGGCCGCGCGGAGACACCTGGACGCCCGATCCTGTATGGCACCGGCTTCGAGTTCCTCGAGCGCTTCGGGCTGGCCTCGATCGAGGAGCTGCCGCCACTCGATCTCGACATCGCCGCCCGCCTGGTCGAAGGCGCGGACGCGACACCGGCGGCGCTGGGCGGCGACGGTTCGCCGGTGACGGCGGCAGCAACCGACAAGCCGCCCGCTCCCGACGACGGCGCCTGATCGTGCCGGCGGAGCGGATCTCCAAGGTCCTCGCCGCCGCCGGCGTCGCGTCGCGCCGCGGCGCAGACGAGCTGATCAACGCGGGACGCGTCACGGTCGACGGCCGGGCCGCCATCCTCGGCGAGCGGGTCGATCCCGAGACGCAGGAGATCGAGGTCGACGGCGCGCCGGTCTCGCGGTCAGTCTCGCGCCCGATCTACCTCGCGCTCCACAAGCCGATGGGCGTGACGTCGACGACCCGCGACCGGCACGCGGAGACGACGGTCGTGCAGCTCGTCCCACCGGAGCTCGCGCGCGGCGCCCGGCTGTACCCGGTGGGCCGGCTCGACCAGGATTCGGAAGGGCTGATCCTGCTCACCAACGACGGTGACTGGGCAGAGCGGGTGCTCCACCCGCGGTTCGGCGTCGAGCGCGAGTACGCCGTGGGGCTGGTGCGGCCACTCTCGCGCGAGCAGGCGGAGGCGCTCGAGACCGGCGTCGAGCTCGCCGAAGGTGTCGCAACCGTGACGGGGCTGCGAGGCCAGACACGGACGGAGGATCGCCGCCTGTCCGAGAGCCTCGAGCCGGCACCCGATTCCCGCCTGACATGGGTACGGGTCACGATCCACCAGGGCTGGAAACGCCAGCTGCGGCGGATGTTCGCCGAGGTTGGCGCGCCGGTCCGTCGCCTGGTCCGCGTGCGGATCGGGACGCTGCGCCTCGAGGACATGGCCGCGGGCGACGTGCGCCCGCTCAGCGCCGCCGAGGTGCGGCGGCTGGGCACGACGCGGGTCGAGCCACGCTGATCATGGGATCGGATGCCCTGAGCCTGCGTCGCGTCCCGCCCGGTTCGAGTCGCGATCGATATCTGCCCCTGCTGTTCCTTGCCGACGACGCTCACGACCACGTCCGTGCGCACCGCGACGAGGGGGACCTGTTCGTGCTCGAGCGCGAGGACGGCGCGACGGGCGCGGTCCAGGTCGTCCCGACCCGGCCTGATGAGGGAGAGGCAGGCGTCAGGCCCGAGGTGGAGCTCACCCTGGTCGCCGTCGACGAGCGTCACCAGCGGGCGGGCGTCGGACGAGCGCTCATCGCGGCGGTGCTGCGCGCGCTCCGCGACGATGGTGTGCAGCGCGTGATCGTGGGCACGGTGACGGCTGCCGGGGGAACGATCACGTTCTACCAGAAGGTGGGCTTTCGCCCGTTCACGATCGAGCGCGACTACTTCGATGCCGCCCGCGGCTACAGCGGCGACGAGACGCTGGACGGGATCCCGATCCGCGACATGATCTGGTTCGACATCGACCTCCGGCCGGGGTGACGGTTCCTGGAGCCTGCGAGCGGACGCAGAGGCCACGGGCCACGTGCGCAAGCGCGTGCGACCTGTGAGCGACCGTATCCGACGGTCCGCCCGACTCTTGACCCTGGCCGTGCCCGATAGCATGCTGGGACCGCGTCGCGCCGCTGGAATCGGGGATGGGACAGGGGATGACATGCGCAAGCTGAACATCCGGCAGGGCATCATCGGCGGCTCCGCGGTGGCCTTCGTCAGCGCGGCGGGCGCCGCCGGCCGTTCGCCCGACCCGTTGGCGACGTTCGCCTTCTACCTCGCGTTCGGCCTGCCGTGCGTCGCGCTGGCGGTCGCCCTGGTGGCCGCGATCAATCGCCCACCCAAGCCGCCGATCCGCTGGTAGGCCGATCCAGCCCATCCGCCGGTCGCTCGATGTCGATGCCGGGAGGGGAGCCGTCGCCGTCCTCGCCCGGGGCCGACCTCGCGAAATAGGGTCATCATGTTCGCGACGCCCGTGCCCGCGACGCGGAGCACCCGGACGACCGCCAGATCGGCGTTGGATGGGGAGTGAACACATGACCGAACCGGCAAGCGTGCCCCTGCGTGGATGGCGATACGGCATGCACCCGCGTGCTGCCGGGATGCAGGTCCTCGCCCTCGGGCGTGTCCAGCTCCCGCTCGGGGAGGCCCTCCGCCTGGAGCTGGCGAGCGAGGGCACGGAGGCGGCGGAGGATCTCGCCCACGTCCAGTACTACATCGCGACCGAGGTCGGTCCCTGGGCCCTGTGGCTGTCGTGCCCGCGAGCTGACCTGCCCGGCCGGGAGGCTGCGCTACAGGATCTCGTGCATCCCCTCATCGACGCGCCGTAGCGGCGTCGCGCGCCAGTCGCTCGCGCATCCCGAGGGCGGCTCGGGGTAACGTGGCCGCCGACATGACGACGTCCGCCGTGGCCGACGGCCACCCGCTTGAGATCGAGCCGCCCCGTTTCGACTCCCTGGAGTGGCGAGCCTCCGCCGCGCTCAAGGTCCTGGCGTTCATCAACGTCGCCGGGGTTGTCCTGGCGATGTTCCCCCCGCCATTGCCGGGGTCGCTCCTCCACGGGCTCACCTTCAACCTCGCCGCGGCCGTGCTGGCGTCCCTCGAGATCGTCGCCGCCCGGGCGCTGGACCACCGCCGGTCATGGGGCGTCGGCGTCGTGCGACCGATGCTCGTCGTGCTCATTGCCGAGGGCATCGGCGCGATGCTGATCGGGATCAATGCGGGACGGATCCGGATCCCGTTCGAATCGCTCATCGCGGTGTGGGCGCTGCTCGGCGATGCCGACGGAACGCTGTTTCGGCATCCCGACCGCCGGAGCGTGTCGCTGGTCGTGACGTCGGCCCTGGTGATCGTGTCGATGCTGGTCGGGGAGCCGGTGTTCGGATGGGGTGGCGTGCTCGACGTCCGGCAGTCCGACCTCCGCGCCTCGATCTCGGCCACCTGCAGCCCGCCCGGTGCCGATCTGCCGCCGACGCTGACCGTGAGCTATGACTGGTCGTGGGCGAGGACGAGCCCGGTGCCCAACGGACTGGACATCGTGGTCATGGGCTGGTCCGGGCGTGACGCCGACGGACGGACGCTGTACCTGTTCGACAAGGACCCGGCGCCGGGCGACGGGATCCACTCGGGGCGGCGGGCGTATCCGAGCCTGGACATGGCGACGGCGGTCGGCAAGGAGACGCAGGCGTCGTGGAGCTGGGGCGTCGAGCTCGGCGAGCAGGGGCTGCGACCGGGGCACATCGAGCTGCAGATGCGGCGCGCGAAGGACGCGCCCCCGGACCCGTCACCGCTGGTGATCAGCGCGACGTACATCCATCTCGGCATCTGGCGCAGCGATCCGGTCACCGTCACCTGCTCCTGGTGATGCGGTCCGGACCCGCTACGGGGTGTCGGCGGGCGTCTCGCAATGCTTGAGGACCCGGGGCTCGACCACGAGTCGCTGATCGCCGCCATCCGCGCTGCCTACGCGATCGAGGCGCTTCAGCTCCGGTTCGTCCGTGGGCACGACCTGCATTCCGCGGCCTACGTCGTCGACGCCGCTGGCGATCGCTATTTCGCGAAGGTCCACGTCAGGGGGCTCGCCGAGGTCCCATTGGCGGTCGTGCGGAGCCTCCAGGATGCCGGGATGTCGAGCGTCATTGCACCGATCAGGACGAGAACGGCCGCGCTTTGGCATGAGGTCCCGGAGGGCCGCCTCGTCGTTTACGAGTTCGTGGCCGGGCATGACGCGATGTCCATCGGCATGAACACCGACCAATGGCGCAGCTTCGGCGCAGCGCTGCGCGCGGTGCACGACAGCGGCCTTGCGGCGGCGTTTGCGGATCGGCTCCCGGTGGAGACGTTCGGGCTCCCGTCATCGAAGGCCGTTCGAGATGCCCTCGTGATGGGGCGACAGCCGCGGGTGGCATCGCCCGCGTCGAAGCGCCTCGCAGCGCTGCTTGATCGAGAGGCGACGCGGATCGGCGCCATGCTCGAGCGGGCGGACGAGCTCGGGGCGAGGCTGCGCGGGCGGATATTCGACCGTGTCCTGTGCCACGGCGACATCCATGCCGCGAACGTGCTCGTCGCCGACGGCGGCCGGATCTTCCTCGTCGACTGGGACGGGCTCATCCGTGCACCCCGGGAGCGCGACCTGCTGTTCGTGATCGGCTCCCGGATCGCTCGCGTGGTCGAGCCCCACGAGGAACGCTGGTTCTTCGAAGGCTACGGCGACGTGGCGATCGATCGGGAGGCGATCGTCTACTTCCGATACGAGCGGATCTTCGAGGACATCGGTGTCGATGCCGCCGGCGTGTTCGGTGACCCAGCGAGCACTGAGGCGTCGAGGGCCGGCCAGGTGTCGATGCTCGAGCGGATGTTCGGCCGCGGAGGCATGGTCGAGACCGTCGAGCGAATCTGAGCTCGCCGCGCGACCGAGTCACGTTGCGGGGCGGCAGCGGCGGCGCTCGGTCGGTCGCGTTGACCTGGCCTGATCGTCCTGCAAGACTCGCGCCAATGGATCGGCCGCGGGTCACCCCCGAGCTCCTCGTCGGCGTCCTGATCGTGGTGTTCATCGCCGTCACCGTGATCCGGCCGTGGGGTGGCGACGCGGACCCGTCACCAAGCGTATCGCCCGTGCCCACGATCGTCGCGCGCGCAACCACGCCGCCGGCGAGTCCGCGGTTTGCCCCGTCCGCGGTTCCGGTTGCCGTCGTCGCCGTGATCCCGATGACGGGCCAGCTCGCCTCGCCCGTCGTCGACGGCGACACCATCTGGTACGTATCCGATCGATCGAGCCTGACCCGGCTCGATGCGGCATCCCTCGCGGTCGAGCGCGTCGCACTCGAACCCGGTCGCGTTCCCGGGCCGGTCGACATGACCGCGCTCGATGGCGAGCTGTGGGTTGCCGGACCCCGCGACCAGTCGATCAGCCAGGTCGACCCGGCGACGGGGGGTGTCACGCAGCAGATCCCGGTCACGACCAACCGCCCGTACACGCTGGGCGGCGTGTTCGGACAGATCCGGACCGCGTCCATCGTGTGGGCCATCGGGGAGCTCCGGTGGCCGGAGACCGGCGACGGCGCCGCGCCCTCAGGATCGCCGTGCTGTGGCTACCTGGACACCTCCGAGCTGTTCCGCGTCGACCTCGCGACGCAGCACAGCTACGGCGTCCACCAGGTCGACGGCGCGCTGGCGATCGCCCAGGGCGACGGCTCGGTGTGGGTCGTCCAGAGTCCGCGCGAGAGCCCGGGCCGCGCCATCCTCGTGCGCCGCGACCCCGACACCGGTGTCGCCACCGGAACCACCGTCCTGCCGGATCCCGCCGGCGGGGACCCCTGCGATGGATGCCTGGCGGGGCTTGAGGTCGGCATGAGCAGCAGCATCTGGGTCGCCTGGCGGGAGCCGGGAATGGTCCTGCGGATCGATCCTACGTTCAGCCTGATCACCGATCGGATCACCGTCGGCGGCCGGATCGAAGACATCTCGGTTGGTCCTGACGGGTCCGTGTGGGTCGTCGGTACCCATGAGCAGGGCCCGGACTGCCAGGGCGGGGGAGGGTTCCTTGCCCGGATCGATGCGAATGGGGGCGTCGACCCGGGCGAGCTTGCGGTGCGCTGCCCGGTGTCCGTGGCCGTCAGCCGGGGCGATGTGTGGGTCGGCACTGACGCGCCGGACGGGCCACAGGTCGTGCAGGTGCAGGTCGGGTCGTAGGATCCGGGTCGTGCGCGGCAATGGTGCGGCACGGCTGCGGGCCAGGGCCTCGACCCCGGGCGTGCTACGTTGCGCGGATGCACAGACCCCTGCCATCCGACGCCGTTGCCCACCACGTGTGGGCAACGGTTCGATTGATCGATGCCTGCCGGGCGCTGACGCCCGAGCAGCTGGCGACCGGCGTGCCGGGCACCTACGGATCGATCCTCGACACCCTGCGGCACCTGGTCGGCGCTGACCGGTCGTACCTGTTCGTGCTGAGCGATGGGCACGTCACGAATATCGACGAGGACTCGATGGACCTGGAGCAGCTGCGCGCGGCCATGGAGGCGAATGGTCCGGCCTGGTCATCGCTGCTGGACGCGGATCCGGAACCCGATCAGGTGCTCGTCCGCCGTCGCGACGACGGATCCGAGACCCGAGCGCCTGTCGGCATCCGGCTCGCGCAGGCGTTGCACCACGGCACGGATCACCGGAGCCAGGTGTGCACCGCGCTGACGGCGCTCGGGGTGGAGCCACCCGGCATCGATGTCTGGGACTTCGCGTTCACGGACGGCCGCCTGGTCGAGACGGGTCCGGCGAGCTGACGGGCCGCGCCGCGACGCTTGCGGCACGCGACTATCCTCCGGTCATGCGCGAGTTGTCCTCGTACCAGCGGTTCGACGAAACGACCGACGCGGAGGCCGGTGGAGGATTCCGGTGACATCACCCACGACGATCGACGAGTACCTCGCCGCGCTGCCGGACGGGCCTCGCGCCGTCCTGGAGGAGCTTCGCGCCACGATCCGCGCCGCCGCGCCCGATGCGACCGAGACCATCAGCTACCAGATGCCGACCTTCATGCATCGTGGCCGGCTGCTCGTGTCATTCGCGGCGTTCAAGCATCACTACAGCCTGTTCCCGGCCAGCGCGGACGTCCGCGAGGCGCTGGGCGCGCCGCTCGCTCCGTACTTCGCGGGCAAGGGCACCATCCGGTTTCCCGCGGACCGCCCGATCCCGCTCGACCTGGTCGCCCGGGTCGTGGCCGCGAGGCTCGATGAGGTCGGAGGAGCACGCGGCGCCTGAGCAACGCGACGAGTCGGCAGTCCGACAGCCTGACCCGTGACGGGCCGCGCACGCGACCTCACCGCTGACCACACGTGGATGGCCTGTATGCTCGATCCATGGCCAAGCGCACTACCCTGAAGCCCGATCCGGCCGATCCACCGTCCGGCCGCCGCCGGCTCGTCGTCGCGATCGACGGGCCGGCATCGAGCGGCAAGAGCAGCGTGGGCGCCGCGGCTGCCGAACGACGCGGGCTTCGCTTCGTCGACACCGGGCTGCTGTACCGCGCGATCACGGCGCTGGCGCTCCGCGAAGGCGTTACGACCGACGATGCGGCGGGCCTGAGCGCGCTGGTCGGGCGGGTCACGCTCGCCGACGACGGCTCGGGTCGCCTGACGCGGGTCCTGATGGACGGCGTCGATGCGACCGACGCCGCGCGGACGCATGACGTCGACGCCGCGGTGTCCGCCGTGGCCATGGTTCCCGAGGTTCGCGCCGCATTGATGCCGCGCCAGCGGGCGCTGGTGGCGGACGGCGGGATCATCGTCGCCGGGCGCGACATCGGCACGGTCATCCTCCCGGATGCCGACCTCAAGCTGTTCCTGGACGCCTCGGTCGACGAGCGGGCGACGCGACGGATCGAGGAGCGCGGCCTGGATCCCGACGGTGCGGAGGCCGCGGCGGTCCGCGAGGAGCTCCGCGCACGCGATGCCCGCGACCGGGGTCGCGCGGTGGCACCGCTTCGGGCCGCCGGCGACGCGGTGATCATCCACAGCGACGGCAACTCGCTCGCGCAGACGGTGTCCCTGGTCGATGCAGCGATCGGTGCCGCGATGGACGAGGCCCCCGAGACTCCCGAGCCCAAGGTCGCGCCTCCGAAGCCGCGAGCCGCCACCCCGGCCCCCGCAACACCGGTCAAGACGGCCAAGAGCGGCCTGCTCGAGGTGGCGATGCGCCTCGACAACCACAAGTCCCTGCTCGTCCGCATGGTCGCCCTGGTCACCCGGATCGTGACGAGGATGTGCGCGCGGGTCGAGTTCCAGGGGCTCGAGCGCGTCCCGAAGACCGGCGCGGTGATCCTGGCCGCCAACCACATCTCGAACGCGGACCCGATGATGATCGGCGCCTGGCTGACGCCCGCGCTCCGTCGGCGGCGGATCCACTGGCTGGGCAAGCAGGAGCTGTTCGACTGGCCGATCTTCGGCTGGATCTCCGCCCACGGCGGCGTGCACCCGGTCGAGCGTGGCGCCGCGGACGTGGAGGCATTCCGGCTGGCGACGCGGATCCTCGAGGCGGGCTTCGTCCTGATGATCTTCCCCGAGGGCACGCGCAGCCCGACGGGCACGCTCCAGCACGCCAAGGACGGGTTGTCGTCGCTGGCGCTCCGGACGGGCGCCGCGATCGTGCCCATCGGGGTCAACAACTCCGACGCCGTGTGGCCCAAGGGCCAGAAGCTGCCCCATCCGCTGCCGCGGCGGACGATCACGGTGCGGATCGGCGAGCCGTTCCAGGTCGCCGACCTCATCCCGCCGGGCACCGAGCGCCGGGCGGCCAAGACGGTCGCGACCAACGAGATCATGCACCGCATCGCGGCCCTGCTCGACGAGCGGCACCGGGGTGTCTACGCGGACGAACCGGGGCCGGACGCCCCGGCGGAGCCCTGATCCGCGCCGAGCGAGCAGCGGCGGGATCCCCGGACGTGTGCGAACATCGAGCCGTATGGGCATGGTCGAGGAAGTCCGCATCGCGCGCCGCACCGGGTTCTGCTACGGCGTGCGCGAGGCGATCGACAAGGCGAAGGAGTCCGCCGCGGCGGGCAAGGCCACGCACACCCTGGGCCAGGTCGTCCACAACGAGGGCGTGATCCGCGATCTCCAGCAGATCGGCGTCCGAAGCGTGGACACGCTCGATGACGTCGACCACGGCGCGGCGGTGGTCATCCGCGCCCACGGCGTCAGGCCCGAGGTGTTCGATCGCGCCAGCGACCGCGGCCTCGAGGTCATCGACGGCACCTGCACCTGGGTGATCCAGGAGCAGCGCCAGCTCCAGGAGCTGGTCGAGGAGGGCTACACCATCGTCCTGCTCGGCACGCCCAAGCACCCCGAGGTCGCGGGGCTGCTCGGGTTCGCGCCCGACGCGATCGTGGTCGACGAGGAGGCGGACTGGGTCAAGATCCCGCGCCGCAAGCGGATGGCGCTGATCACGCAGTCCACGCAGCCGCCATGGAAGTTCGAGAAGCTGGCCGCGTTCATGGTCGGCCGCGCGCACGAGCTCAAGATCCTCAACACCGTGTGCCCGGTCACCATCCGGCGCCAGGAGGACACGCTCGACGCGGCGCGCGACGTGGACCTGATGGTGGTCGTGGGTGGTCGCCACTCCGCGAACACCAAGGAGCTCACCCGGCTGTGCGAGATCGCCGGCACCCCGGCGATCCAGATCGAGAACGCGCGCGATCTCGACGACGCCGCGGTGTTCGCCGGACGTCCGCGTCGTGGGCGTGACCGGCGGCACGTCGACCCCGATCGAGGACCTCCGTGACGTCGCCGAGCGGATCTACCTGATCGGCGGGACCGAGGACGTTCAAGCGCGGGCCGCCGCGCTCGCGACCCTGGCCCTCGACGCCGCCGCGACCCCCGCCGGCCGCACCACCTCGCTGCCGATCCGGACACCGTCGCCCGCCGGCGCGGCCTGACCGCCATGCCCGCCCGTTCGGCCGGTCTTCCGGTCGTTGCCTTCGTCGGCCGGCCCAACGTGGGCAAGAGCACGCTGTTCAACCGCGTCGTGGGTGACGCGCGGGCGGCGATCGTCGAGGACCGTGCCCGCACCACCCGGGATCGCCTGTACGGGGACGCGGAGTGGAACGGCCGGCGGTTCGTCGTGGTCGACACGGGCGGGCTCGAGGTCGCGCCCGGCGACCCGATCGAGGAGCAGGTGCAGCTCCAGGCGCGACTCGCGATCAACGAGGCGGACGTGATCGTGTTCCTGGTCGATGCGATCACCGGCCCCACGCCCGGGGACGACGACGCGGCGGAGCTCCTGCGGCGGACGACGAAGCCGGTGCTGGTCGCGGCGAACAAGGCGGACAACGAGAAGCGCGAGTTCGACGCCGCGGAGTTCTACGCGATGGGCTGGGAGGATACGTTCGCGATCTCCGCCAACCACGGTCGCGGCGTCGCCGACCTGCTCGACGCGGTGGTCTGGGCGCTGCCGCCCGAGACCCAGGCCGAGGTCGAACGCAAGGCACGAGAGGAGGAGGCCGAGGCCTGGGCGAAGGAGATGGCGCGCGCCGCACCGTCGCCGTACGTCGTGACCGAGGCCGACGAGGCCGACGAGGGCGAGGACGAGGGCGAGGCCGACGCCGCCGAGCCCGGCACGACCGCCGACGTCTCGGCCCGCTGGGATGCGGCGATGGCCGCCGATGACGACGAGCCACCCGCGATCGCGTTCGTCGGGCGCCCCAACGTCGGCAAGTCGAGCCTGATCAACGCGCTGCTGGGCGAGACCCGGACCATCGTGTCCGCGGTGCCCGGCACGACCCGCGACGCCATCGACACCACCATCCCCTGGGGTCGCAGCGAGGTCGTGCTGATCGACACCGCTGGGATCAAGCGGCGCGGCAAGGTCGCCTCCGGGCCGGCCGCCGAGCGGTACTCGACGCTGCGCGCGCTCAAGGCCATCTCCCGGGCCGACGTCGCCGTGCTCCTGCTCGACGCTGCGGACGGGCTGACCGCCCAGGACGCCCACGTCGCGGGCTACGTCGTCGAGGAGGGCCGCGGGCTCGTCATCGCAGTCAACAAGTGGGACATCGTCGAGGACAAGACCCACAAGAGCTTCGACGAGTTCGTCGCGAACCTGCGGCGCGAGCTGCCATTCCTGGACTACGCGCCGATCGTGTCGATCAGCGCCAAGACCGGGCAGCGCGTCACCCGCGTCCTGGAGCTCGCGGTCGACGTGTGGGGCGAGCGGCGCAAGCGGGTCGGCACGGGCGAGCTCAATCGCCTGATCTCGGCGGCGGTCGAGCGGACGCCGCCGGCGCTCGTCCGCGGTCGCCGGGCGAAGATCCGGTACGCGACCCAGGCCGGGGTCGCGCCGCCCACGTTCGTGCTGTTCGCCACCGATGCGGCATCGATCCACTTCTCGTACCGGCGGTACCTCGAGAACCGGCTGCGCGATGCCTACGAGTTCACCGGCACCCCGATCCGGCTGGTGTTCCGCGAGCAGATCCGCGAGAAGCTGCCCAAGAAGCGCCGAGCCGTGCGGAGCCGCCGCAGCTGATGGGCGGGGCAGGGGAGTCCGGCGGCCCGGTCTCCGGTCCCGCGCGCGTCGCCGTTGTCGGGAGCGGCGCCTGGGGGACGACGCTGGCGGCGATCATCGGCCAGCGCGAGCCGGTGACCCTGCTGTGCCACTCCCCGGAGACCGCGGCACGGATCGCAACGACCCACCGGAACGAGGCGCGCGTCCCGGGAATCGACCTGCCGGACCTCGTCCAACCCACCGCCGATCCGTCCGCGCTGACCGCCGCGACCGAGCTCGTGATCCTCGCCGTGCCGTCGGCGCACCTGCGCGAGACGGTGACGATGGTCGCGCCGCTGGTGCCGGCCGACGCCGACCTGCTGTCGGTCGCGAAGGGGATCGAGCGTGGCACGCACCTGTCGATGACCGACGTGATCGCGCAGGCCGGCGGCTTCGACCCCGCCCGCATCGCCGCGCTGTCCGGCCCCAACCTCGCCCTCGAGATCGCGCGCGGCCTGCCCGCCTCGGCCGTGATCGCGGCGCAGGACGTCAGCCTCGCGGAGCGTATCCAGTCGCGGCTCGGCCGCCGCGCGTTCCGGCTGTACGTCAACCGCGACGTCCTCGGCGTGGAGCTGTGCGGCGCGCTCAAGAACATCGTCGCGATCGCCGCGGGGGCCGCCGAGGAGCTTGGCTTCGGGGACAATGGCAAGGCCGGCCTGATGACTCGCGGGCTGGCCGAGATGGCCCGGCTGGGGATCGCCGCCGGGGCAAACCCGATGACCTTCCTGGGCCTGGCCGGGATCGGCGACGTGGTCGCGACCTGCGGCTCGCCTCTGTCCCGCAATCATCGGCTGGGCGTGGAGCTCGCGCGCGGACGGGCCTGGTCCGAGATCGAGGCGAGCCTGCCGGGTGTGGCGGAGGGCGCGTACACGGTGGATGCCGCGCTCCAGCTCGCGGACAGCCTGGGCGTCGAGATGCCGATCGCACGCGAGGTCCACAACGCGCTGTTCGAGGGCAAGAGCGTCCAGCGCTGCCTGATCGACCTGCTCGCGCGCGAGTCCAAGGACGAGCTTGCGGACTACGACCGGTGGGCCGCGAGCCTGGGCGTGGGCGTCTCGGACCGCAAGGACGCCTAGCTGGGCCGATCCCCGACCGATTCGCTTGTTGGTGGCCGGAGCGCGAAGCGCCATCTTCGCTGCCAGCGGCCATCGACCCGGACGATGAGGTCGATGAAGGTCGCCCGCCGCGACGCGGGCAGGAGGTTCCAGGCCGGATCGTCGGCGACCCCGGGGTCCTCGCACCGCGGTCCCCAGACAACCGTCACGTGGGGATCGAACTCGAACGCACCCTCGTACACCCGGAACTCGGGGAAGGCGGCGGCCAGCGTCGCCTGGAGGGCCCGGAACGGTGCTTCGGGCTCGACCGCGGCATACAGGGTGTCCGGCCAGCGGCGTCGCTCGGTCAGACGGTAGTCGAAGGCGTCGATCGGGGAGAGGATCGCCGCCAGCCTCTGCCGGAGCGCCTCGTCGAGCGCGTCGGGTGCCACGAACGGATACAGCATCGTGAGGTGGGCCGGAAGCCCGGTCGCGGCCTCCTCGGTGGTCCGGCGGCGGAGCCCTTCGAGCGGGCCGGGCAGGCGCACCGGCACCACAACTGCCGTGTCCCGGCTGCCGTCGCTCATCGGCGATGTCGCCTCCATCTGAGATGTCGCCGAAGCCTACCCTGCTGCCGCCATGCCGCGAACCCACCGGGCCATGCGGCCTGACACGGACCGCCGGCTCCGAGAAGGACCACCGAATGCCGGGGAGGCGGGTGGTAGACTCCTCCCCCTCGGGGCGTGGCGCAGCCTGGTAGCGCACCTGAATGGGGTTCAGGAGGTCGAGCGTTCGAATCTGCTCCGCCCCGACCATCGATCCGAGCACGAAATCGCCCCTCCGGCCAACCCCGGAGGGGCGTTCGTTTGGCCCCGCACCCCGATCGATACCCCCGTCAGCCTGACGCAGCCTCCCGCGTGGTGCCGAGGATCCGCTCGATGCGGGCGGCCGCCCGCTCGAGCATCGCGGGGTCAGGTCGGCATAGACGTCGGCCCTGGTCGACACGTCCGCGGGGCCGAGGGACCGGGACACGCGGCGATGGACCTCTCATAGACACGGAACCGAATGTCGCCACGGACCGACAGGGTCAGCTCTGGCATCGCGCGTGCCCGGTGGCGGCGTGAACCGCGGCGTATGGGCATTGACCCGCTGCTACCGCGCCAGGCTCCGTACCAACTTGATTCCGCCCCCGAGAACTGCGCCCAGAGAACGACGAAAGTGCCGCCCGCCGCGTTGTTCGATGCGTCGGCATACGTGGCGATAGACACGAGAAGGGCGACGCAACAGACAAGCGCTCCAACTACCGCACCACCGATGTCGGGTCCCTGCCTGGGAGGCTGCGCGGCGCGGGTGGCCAGCGCGAGCGCTGCACCCTCGGAGCTGAAGAACTCGCCACAGTGATTGCACCGCCGCTCTCGATCGGCCGCGACGACCTTTCCGCAGTTGACGCAGATACGACCTTCCACCTTCGGCACTTACGGACCCCCTTCGTGGCATCTCGGTCGTATCCGCCCGTCTCGACGCTCAACCACGCCAATCGTCGGGTGCCCGTGAGACGCCCGTCCGTAGTACCGAAGTCTAAAGTCACGTTGGGGCATCGACCTTCTCACCAGCCCGCGAGTCCAAACCGTCAAGGGTAGCCCGGGCGTCCAGGTCCGCGCCGTGCCATTGTTGGATCGGCCCGGGTCCCCGTCTCCGCGCAGATCCAAGGTGGCGCTGCTTGCCTACTTCGGCTTGGCCAGTACCTTCACGAGCTCTTCCCACAGTTGCGGCGCCCCGATCCGATCGTCACCCTGTGGGCTCAGTGGCTGACCGAACAACCTCATCGCCAGGTCGGTCTTGATCTTGTCGCGGTCTTCCGGTTTTAGCAGTGCCAAGTAAGGCTCCAATGCCGCGAGTTCGAGGCTAGTCTTCTTTGCGAACCGTTCGTTCTCCCGGTGCCGCGAGGATTGCGCTGCTGCATAGGCAGCGAACGCAAAGATCGGCACGGTGATCAACGAGCGCTGAAGCGAGTGCTCGAGATCGAGTTCTGCGAAGTTGTGGAACAGGATGAGTACTGTCGCAACTGCGGCCAGGACGGCGGCGGAAGCGGCGAGTCGCCAGAAATCGGCGGCCTTCTTCTGCTCGGACGCGTATTCACCATACCCACCCGCGATCCCCATGGCCGCCGTCGTCGACACGGTCGCTCGGGCATCCTTCTCATGCCTTTCCAGTTCAGCCACCACCCCGAGCGCTTGAGACTTGAGTTGGTCGGCAAGTGCGCTACTGCGAGCCTCTAGTTCGTCCTCGACCTGCCCGAAGCGCTTGCCGGCGCTTTCGATCAAGTCCTCGACGGCCTTGTTGCGAGCGGCTTGTGCCTCGAGGAAGCGGTCCTGAAGGTCCGTCACGACGCCAGTGACCCGGGTGCGCTCCGCCTCAACAGCGGTGGCCAGGGTCGCCGTTTGCTTCTCCAGAGGCGCGAATTGGCTCACTGCTTCTGCCTGGGCCCGAGCGACGAGTTCCGTTGCCGCCGCTTCGGACGCCTCGATTCGTTTCGCGATCTCCGCAAGGCGCGCCGCCGAACCGTCGACCTCTCCCCGGATGCCGGCCAACAGCTGGCCGATCGATCGCCGGTAGGTGACGGCGGATTCGCGCATCAATTCGGCATCCGTCGATGCTTCGACGCGATACGGCGCGATGGCGCGCAGGGCTGAGTCAGTTGATCATTCGCGTTGGCGAGGTAGGCGATATTGTCGTGGGCCGTCGCGAAATTGCCCACTGCTGCCGACGCGGAACTGAAGATGCCTGCGAATTCCGCGAGGAGCGAGGACGGCACCAACTCGGGATCGGTGGATGTCAGGGCCTGCCTGATGTACCTAACCACCCTCGTTGCCCGGTCAATCTGCTCGGCTTGATCTGCGTCCTCAGCGGGCAGAGCCTCTAGTTGCTCTTGAAGCGCCGCCAATAACCGAAGCGCATCGCTGTCGGCAACCCGCTGATCCCAGATACTCATCGTCCCCCTCCCGCAAGCGTCCGACGGTCGAGTTCGTGCTGCCCGCAGAGTATGGCTCGTTGGCAGTCACGCCGGCTCGTTACACGTGCCCTATAGCGTCATTGACTATCGCGGGCAAGTGACCGACTCGGATCAACTGGAGACAACGCACCAACTTGCCGATGACCTCGAGCTCGGTCGCGGATACCGCCGTCCACTCCGCGATCGATGACCCACCTGAGCCCGCTCCTGCGGGTCGAAGGCGTACTGCTCCCACATCTCGTGCCGGTCATCCCACGAGGGACGACCCCACGTACCAGCCGGGCGGTTTGGCGTCATGGAGCTCGCTCCCAGGCGTCCTCGAGGTCAGTGGGCATGGGGCGATTTCACCCGGGCCTGACCGGTCGGCATGGTCTCCGGGCACCCGGGCCAGTTTCAGGCGCGCGACTCCAGCCTCCTTGCGATCTCCTCTAGCGGCACCAGCCGTCGACCAACTCTGACGGGCCGCAACGTTTGAGGCGGGATGCCCGCCCACCTTACGGTGCCCAGGAAGGAGACGACTTGACACGCGACGCCTAGAACAGTGCCTGCATCTGTTCGGTTAACGAGGTCTGGAACGAGATTGAGTCGGAGGCGCCTGGAGAAACGTCCGTCGACAACCTGCCTGTAGCGCCCGTTGCCAAACACGTCGGTCAGCGTCGCCTTCATGATGCGGAGGTCCGGCGGGTCGTCACTCTCGCCGAATTGGACCTCCCACAATAGGTGGGGGCAAAACGGCTCGGACTTCGTCGAGATGCGCATCGACGTCGTCGCGTGTCGGGGCCGAGGGATGCTTCATATCGATAAGACGCCGGATGAGGTCGGGTGCGTCCTTTGGATGGGCGTAAGCGACGCGATGCTGGGATTCGAGCTAGCGAGGCCCTGCATCTCCCAGAGCATGTAGGCCGCGCGAGTGGCGACCGCATCGGCCAACAGCACGGCCATCAACGAAGCCGCACTGGCGTGCGCATTCTCCTTGGGGCTCGGCCTGTCGCCCCGTTCCGATCCGAGTTCCAGCAGCACGGCGAGATGGGGCTGGAGTGCGTTGTTCCAGGCGGCAACGTGCACACTTAGGTACTGCTCCATCCGATCGAATCGCATGGCGTCCATAGCCCCATCGTAGGCGAGTAGTGTCAGAGGGAATCACCTAGCGCGGCCTAGCTGCGGACCAAAGGGCGTAGAGGCGGCCTCTGTCGGTGCGGCCACTTGCCTCACGGCTTCGGAACGACGACGATGACTTGAGCGTCTCGGGCGCGGAGGTGTTCTTGATTCGAACCGCGGAGGGTTGGCTCGCGCAGTGCCTATCTTGGCGACCATGTCCCGTCTCGTGTGATGCGTCGGCGTCAATCCGCCAGCCGGGAGTCGCCGCGGCCTGCACCGTGAACGTTGGTGGCCAGTTGTAGTCTCAACGCGGCTAACGCGAGACGTCGCCGCCTGCAAGTGTTGCGTTGGTGCACCACAAACAGGCGACGATCAGGGTTCCCTTGGCTGGACATCGTCGTACATTCCGCGGATGGCGAATCTCGTCGATCAGTGTCGATCACCGGCCCGCTCCCGCAGGGGATGTTGGTACGAGGGCGATCGGTCCTGACTGGCCCATGGCCGATGTCGTACGGGCCGGCCCCATCTCCCGTCAATGCACCATGTGGGAGCGCGACGCCGTCGTAAGTCAGCCGGCGAGGAGCCAGGCCTCGTCGTAGAACTCGCCATCGAGTTGCCGACGCTTGGACCGGGGCGTGCGGACCTCGGTCGATAGATGCTCGACGAGGATCTCCTCGTAGCGGTCCTTGCGGTCCTGTCGATTCCAGTTGAGCGCGAGCAGGGCAAGGCGAACGTGCAAGCGGGAAAGGTTGCTGATCCGGCCAAGGCCGATGTTGAGGGTGCGCCACACTCGACCCTTGAGGAACGCATCGACATCGCTCGTGCTGGTCGCCGCCGCGGTTTCCAGCCGCGCCTGAACCTCGTCGCCCTTGATCCTGAGCCACGTTTTGACCTTCGGCGGTCCCCAGAGCATCGCCCGGACGCGGAAGACGGCGAACTTGTGCGGGTCGGCGAAGGAGTCGAGAGCGTGACCGCGAGCGGATGGGTGGTCGGATACCAGCCGGACGCGACGAACTTCTCCTGGACCTTGTTTCGGTAGTGCCAGGTCGAGAGGACATGGCGCGGTCGCGATCCTGGCGGCCATGCCTCCCGGATCGCGTAGGCGATCTGCGGATCCGGGTCGGAGATGATCGTCGCCGGCGTGCCTGGGAGACTGCGGAAGAACGCCACCCACTGCGGCTTGTCGTCGGCCGGGAACGCGCGGACGTGGAGGATCTTCAGGTCGTGCCGCCGGCGCTTGGATCCACTCGGAAGGCGGATGCCAGCGGCAAGGACCGCGAAGGCCGGGACGCCGTTCGGCTTGGGACGCCCGGCAAGCGGGTGCTTCTTCGGGTAGTAGGACTTGGCCCGGAACGGCTGCGAATCGACGACGATCGTCGCGCTCGGCCACTGCTGCGCCATTAGGTCGCGCGTGACGAGGTAGCCGTAGCGATCCAGCTAGTCCACGGACGATCGGCAGTCTTCGCTGAGGCCTCGGTGAGGCGGCGCGACGTAGCTCGTGTTCTTGGCCAGCTCGCTGGTGAGTGCGGCCGCGTCGGTCCGGGTTCGCTCAGCCGCGAGACGCAGGCTGTCCCCGCGACCCATGTTTCGCAGGAAGTCAGCGATCACGGGAACGACGAAGCGCGATCGACGTGCGGCTGCAAACCCGCCCGCCCAATCGCGTTGGCAGGTCGTGCAGAACCACGAGATCGATGACCACCGGCTCGAGGAAGTCGTGGAAGTGCTCGAATGTCGGGTAGCAGCGATACCGCTGCCGACGACCACCGGCTCGGCGGCCGGCTTTCACGATCTTCGGACTGTCCGGGTGCTTCGGGCACCGGACCCCTTGGCTCATGCTCCCATGCTGCGTCCGAACCCAGCCTGGGGCAACGGCCCGGAGGTCCTACATGGGTCCGCCATACGCCCTTTGGTCCGCAGCTAGGGCGGCCTGGGCGGGCACGCGCCATGCTCGATGGATGCGGAGAGACACGGTGGCTTGGATCGCCTGGTGGGTGTTCGTCGGGCTGGTGGTGCTGGAGATCTACCTGCTATTTCAGGGCGGGGGCCTGGGCGGCCCGATCCTCAGCACGCCGTAGAGTCGCGCATAAGCGCACCCCGTCCTCCTCGGGGTCCGGCTCCGCGCAGCGCGGCCGACTCAGAGCGGGGCGCGCTGGCGTCCGGGCGGAGTCCCGTACCCCCCAATCTCATACCTCCGAGGCCCTCGCATTCGGGGGCACTGGATGGACGCAGTGGATGCCCTGTGCCAACGAAACGGCCAGCGGTGCGGGTCACAGCGGCAAATGGGATTCAGGAGGTCGAGCGTTCGAATCGCTCCGCCCCGACCACTCTCCCACGCACGAAGAGCGCTCGGCGTCGACTCCAGGGCCTTTCGACTCGGCGCGTTGACCCAAGCTGGTGCCGTGCAGCGTTCAGATCTCGTGGAGGATCTCGCTCCGCCGAGCTGCGTACTCGTCGTCGGTGACCACCCTGTCGCGATGCAGCGTCGTCGAGATCGGTCAGGCGTTCGCGGATGGGTCTGCGGCCCCGATGGATCGCGGGGGCAGTCGGCGAGGCGATGGTGCTGCCGGTGCGGATCCCCCGACCTGATGTCGCATGGCATAGGTCACCGTCAATGAGCCGCCGCTCGGTGACGCCGCCAGGGCGATCAACGCGATCGCCACGCCGATGACCAGGATGCAGGATCCCGGCTCCCGACGTCCAGGAACAGGATCCCGAACAGGGCCATGGCACCGCCGAGGAGTGAGGCGACGAGCGCGCCCGTCCGATCGGCGGCAGCCCACGATTGCGCCGATGGTGCGTAGCCAGGGCCGCTGAGCGTCGCCGCTTCCTCCTGGAACAGCCCCGTCGCGTCGGGCAGCGATGTGGCCTGGTACGTTCGAAATCAGCGTCGCGGGTGGCTCACCCGACCCCCAGGGCAGGGGCCAGCGCCCGGCGACTGGGTGCGGGGCCGAGCCAGCGCGAGCCCTTCCTTGAGACGATCGAGGTCGGCAGGATCCTCCGGTTCGACCCAGACCATGCCACGCCGGTCGTGTACAGCGCGGCCTGCTGCGGATCGGTGGGCTCGCGGTAGTCGGCAACCGCGTACGGGACTCGAACCGCCGTGAGGTCTGGGAGGCGGACCGCCAGGGAGTCAGGCTCGAGGGCCAGCTCCACGATCGACTTCTTCCTGATCTCGCGATCAATCGAGTCGGCGACTCGCCACAACCCGAGAGATCGAGCCAGACCGAGGATTCGTCAGTGGGATCCTGCCGGATCGGGTCTGCGCCTACGACCGACTCGACATTCCCGTCGTCCATCGCGTCCACCACCCTTACCGGCGTAACACGGCTCGGGCCGACAATCGGAGGCTCGGCGCAGCGGCGGCAAGAGCCGTTCGGCACGCGCGCGGGCAGGGCGCGGAGCGCCCGTGGGCGAACGCGCCGAGCGTCGCTGGGGCAGGTCACGCACCTCGGAACCACGGGATAAGTCGCAGATAAGCGGCGAGGATCAACCTCAGGGATGCCCTCGGAGACGCGCTGGGCGCCCTGTTGTCCTGGGGGAAGGGGCGCGCGCAGCGGCCGGGGGCGGCCCATCGGGACGTGGCGTGCAGGATTCTGCGACGCGGCTACGATTGGAGATCGCCGGCCGCCGGGAGGAGGAAAGCGTCCCATGCGTACGGTTCGGGTCATCCTGGTCAGCCTCGCGACGGCGTTCGCGATCCTGGGAGCGAGCTCGGCGTCGGTCCTCGCCTATGGGAAGGCCGACCCGTCGTTGGCACAGATCGAGCTGTCGGCAACTGCGTCAACCGCAACTCACGGCTGTGCGCGCCGGACGCATTCGGCCTGGGCGCGATCTGGATCTGGATCGAGGTCGACGCGGGCGGCAGCGCCGACGTCGCCGGAGCGGGATGCGGCCATGTGCCCGGCGTCGGCGGCGGCGCAGAATCGATCCGCGGCGAGGTTCCCTGGGTTGAGTTCCACGGCACGATGCAAGACCTGGCGGCCGCATTCCCCGAGGCGCTGGCGGTCGGCGAGGACCCGGACGGGGCCTACTACGTGTTCCCCGAGTTCGGGGTCGCCTTCCCGTTGACGACCGGCCACGATGCGCTGCACCTGGACAAGGGTGTCTTCCTGCGGTCGCAGCTCGCGCCCTTAGGCTGTTCCCAGCCACACCTGACGCTCCGCCCGGCGACCACGCCGGACGGGGCGTTTCCTTGGGCCGCCTTCCGGTGCGAGGTCCGGATGACCAGCGCCGTGACCACGCATAGACTTCGCGAGCAGGCATCCAGCGCACGGCTGCTGGTATCGAGTTCAACCCGAGCGTCAGATGGGTAGACACGATGACGGAACCGAACGGCGCGGCAACGACCCGATATCGAGGCGGTTGCGCGCCGCTGCGCCGGTTCACCTCCCGATGATGTGCCGGCTGCCCCTCCGCTCCCCGCCGCCGTAGCGCCCGGGCCCGGAAGGAGCTCCGCCGGCCGTCCCGTCGCCGCCACCGCCGCCGGGTGCCGCGCCACCACCACCGCCTGGCGCCGGGCTCCGCGCAGCAACCGCCGGGAGCATTCACGCCCCAGCCGGGCGCGCCGGTCGCCTGGGCCGCACCCGCCCCGGAAGCGA
This sequence comes from uncultured Chloroflexia bacterium, assembly GCA_963720825.1. Lineage (GTDB taxonomy): Bacteria > Chloroflexota > Limnocylindria > Limnocylindrales > CSP1-4 > CAIXZV01. Next base: position 367,781 of record CAVRGY010000007.1, read on the forward strand.
CGGGCCTCGCGGTTCCCGGGGCCCTGGGCCTGCGGTTCGGCAGCACGCTGGGACGATTCCTCGCCTGGTGGATCGACTGGTTCCTGATCGTCATTGCCGCCGCGTTGGTCCTGGGCGTGATCGGGCTGGCCGCACCCAGCTCGCGGTCATCGTCGACGCTCCTGACGACCGTGCTCTCCCTGGGCGGCTCGTTCCTCTACTTCGTGGGGCTGTGGACCAGCTCCGGGCGCGCGACGCTCGGGATGAGGATCATGAAGCTCCAGGTCGGCAACGCGTCCGACGGCCGGATCCTGACCATCGAGCAGGCGACGCTCCGATGGGTCGCCCTTGGCATCCCGTTCCAGGCCTTCTCGCTCGTGCCCGCCCTCTCTGGCGCCGCCGCGGGGCTGCTCTTCCTGTGGTACCTCGCGCTGCTGATCAGCACCCTGACCAGCCCGACCCGGCAGGGACTCCACGATCGCATCGCCAATTCGGCCATGGTCCAACCCATCGGCGCCTCGACGCCGGCAATGGCGTGTCTGATCCTGCTCATCCTGCTGTTCCTCCTGCCGATCATCGCGATCGTGGCCCTCATCGGGCTGGGCGGACAGGTGTCCACGATCCTGTCCAACGTCGGGACCTCGGTCTACCCTGACCGGCCGCTAGACTGGCCGGGTGACCCAGCCTCGCGAAGCCGGCCTCGACCCGCAGCAGGTCGACGGCGTCAACGACATGGACCCGGAGGCGTTCCGGGCGGCCGCACACCAGGTCGTGGACCGGATCGCCGACTACCTCCGGTCCGTCGAGCAGTACCCGGTCCTGCCGCCGATCGAACCCGGGTCGATCGGGCCGCAGTTTCCCGCGCGCGCTCCGGAGGACGCGGAGCCGATGGACGCGATCCTGGCCGACGTCGACCGGCTGGTGATCCCCAACGCCACGCACTGGCAGCACCCGGGCTTCTTCGCCTACTTCTCGACCAGCGCCTCGGGTCCGGGGATCCTCGGCGAGTTCCTCACGGCCGCGCTGGGCCAGAACCCGATGCTGTGGCGGACCTCGCCGATCGGCACCGAGCTCGAAGGCGTCGTCGTGTCCTGGCTCCGCGACGCGCTCGGGTTGCCGGACGGCCTTCGACGGCCTGCTGACCGATACGGCCTCGACCTCGAGCCTGATCGCGATCGCCGCGGCACGCGAGGCGGCCGGGCTCGATGCGGCGGCTGCGGGGCTGGCGGCGAGGCCGGAGCTCGGCGACCTGCGCGTGTACGCATCCGCCGAGGCCCACAGCTCGATCGAGAAGGCATGCATGACGCTGGGGCTCGGGCGGGCGTCGCTGGTCAGGATCCCCGTGAACGATCGCTACGAGATGGATCCGGCCGAGCTGGCGACGGCGATCGACGCGGATCGGGCCGCGGGGCGCCGTCCGGTGGCGATCGTGGCCACGATCGGGACGACGTCCTCGACCTCGGCGGACCCGGTGGCCGCGATCGCGGACATCGCCGGGCGCGAGGGCGTCTGGCTCCACGTCGACAGTGCCTATGCGGGCGTCGTCGCGCTGCTGCCCGACCACCGCGCGCCGTTCGCGGGCTGGGAGCGCGCCGACTCGATCGTGATCAACCCCCACAAGTGGCTGTTCACGCCGCTGGACGCGTCGCTGCTCCTGTCACGGCGGATGGACCAGCTGCGGGCGGCGTTCAGCCTCCAGCCCGAGTACCTGCGCACGCTCGACCGGATCGGCCCGGTCCTCGACTACACGGAATACCAGCCCCAGCTCGGGCGACGGATGCGCGCGCTCAAGCTGTGGATCCAGCTGCGCTGGTTCGGGCTCGACGGGCTCCGCCGGCGGATCGCCTCCCACCTGGAGCTCGCGGCCGGCTTCGCGCGGTGGGTGGATGCCGACCCGGACTGGGAGCGGCTCGCCCCGGTGCCGTTCTCGACGGTGTGCTTCCGGTACCGGCCGGCCGCGCTCGCCGGGCGCGAGGATGAGCCTGAGGTGCGCAACCGCCTCGACGACCTCAACCTGCGCCTGATGGACGCCGTCAATCGCACCGGCGAGGTGTTCCTGTCCCACACCCGGCTGCGCGACCGGTTCACCATCCGGCTCGCGGTCGGCAACCTGCGCACCCAGCCCCGCCACGTCGAGCGCGCGTGGGAGCTGCTGCGAACCGAAGCCACCCGGCTGACGCCCTGAGCGCGGCCGTCCACACCACCTGGAGGACGACAACCATGGCAGATCCGATCGAGGTCCTGTACTTCTATCGCACCCAGTGGGGCGCGCACGACGAGTTCGTCGACCTGTTCCGCAGGAACCACTGGCCGATCCTTCGCGAGGAGCTGGCGGCGGGACGGTTCACCGCGGTCGAGCTGTGGACGCCGCGGTTCCACGGGGACGGCCGCGCCGACTGGGACGTGCTGGTGTCGATCACCTACCGCGACTGGGCGGCGATGCAGGAGCACGGCGATGCCGAGATCGCTCGCCGCCTGTACCCCGATCAGGCGCAGTTCAAGGCGGACGAGGCGCGGCGGTTCTCCCTGCTCGATGCGCACTGGGACGTCGTGCTCGAGACACGCCCGCTCGAGCGGTAGGCGGCGGCTCGCCCACCACATCGGCGCATCGGCCGCATCAGCCCGCCGGACCCGCGATAATGCGGCTCTACCCCCGATCGACCAGCGGAGGCCACCCGATCCCGTGCCGCCCATCACCGAGCTGACGCGCATCGAGCCAGTCCACCTCTCGCGCCTCGAGAAGCAGGGCGTGTTCACCACCGGCATCCTGCTCGAGGTGTCGGAGACGCCGACGCGCCGCCAGACGCTCGCCGACCACGTCAAGGCCACCACGAACGACGTCCTTCGATGGCGTGACGAGGCCCTGTTGCTCAACCTCGCCGGGTTCTCGAGCCCGGAGCACCAGCTGTTCGTCCAGTCCGGGATCGAGGGTCTGCGCGACGTGCTCGCGCTGGACATCGACGCGCTGAAGGCGCGCCTTGCGCGCGGTGCGCAGGAGCTCAACGTGGAGCCGCCGGCGGAGCTGATGATCGAGACCTGGTGGCAGCAGGCCCGGACGCTCGAGGAGGCGTGAGCCCCGCGCGGGGTCGGCGTGCGCGGGTTGGCGCCCGGACGCCCGGTACCATCGGCGCCTGATGGACGCCCTGCGCGGAACGCTCGCAGCCCTGGTCATCGCGGTCGCGACGACCCTCGTGGTGATCGCGGTCGCCATCGTCCCGTTCCTCACCCCGGCGTGGGTCGGGTTCGAGCAGGGGCGCGCCGGGGCCGCGGCGCTGACCGGGTACCCGCCGGCGGAGCTGCATACCGCCACCGACGCGATCCTGTCCGACCTCGTGGTCGGCCCGCCGCGGTTCGACGTCGAGGTGGCGGGCGCGCCGGTCCTGACCGACCGGGAGCGCGGCCACATGCGTGACGTGCGCAGCGTGTTCATGGCCTTCTACCTGGCCGCCGCGATCGCCGCGCTCGTGCTGGTCGCAGCCTTCGTCCTCCTGCGTGGTCGCTCGCGGGCGGTCCTGTGGCGCAGGATCAGTCGGGCAGGCGTCGCGATCGCGATCGTGACCGTCGTCGGCGGCATTGCCGCCCTTGCGGCATTCGACGCCGCGTTCGAGCTGTTCCACGAGCTGTTCTTCCCGCAGGGCAACTTCCTGTTCGACCCGCGCACGGACCGGCTCGTCCAGCTGTTCCCGGATGCGTTCTGGGTCGAGACGACCACCGCGGTCGGGGTCGTGATCGTCGTGATCGCCGTGGCACTGGCCTGGATCGGCCGGCGGCGGGCGCATGCGATCGACGCCCTGGAGCACGGCACCCCCGCGACCTTGAACACGGTTCCCATCCGATGACACCCGACGGGATCCCGATCGGGCGGCTGTTCGGCATCGAGATCCGCATCTCGCTGCTGTGGTCGGTGCTCATCGCGATCATCACCCTGCTCGGCGCGGAGCAGGCGACCGTGGCCGCCCCCGGGCTGCCGTTCGCGCTCCAGTGGGTGGTCGGCGGCGTGATCGCCGCGGCATTCCTGGTGTCGGTCGCGGCCCATGAGCTGGCACACGCGCTCGTCGCTCGCCGGCGCGGCGTGCGGGTGACGGTCGTCGTGCTGGGGCTCATGGGCGGGATCGCGCCGCTGGGCATCCAGGCCAAGCGCCCCGCCGATGAGCTCGCGATCGCGGTCGCCGGGCCCGTCGTGTCCTTCCTGCTGGCGGCCGTCCTGGTCCCGGTGGGTGCCGTCGTGGCCACCGCCGATCCCGCCTGGGGCGCGGTCGCGGGCGCGCTGCTGATCATCGGCGGGCTCAACTTCGTGCTGGGCGTCATGAGCGTGCTCCCCGGGCTGCCGCTGGACGGCGGGCGGGCGATCCGGGCCATCGCGTGGGCCCGGACGGGGGACACGGACCGGGCAACCGCGCTGACCGCGCGCATCGGCCGGATCCTCGGCCTGGCGACGATCGGGATCGGCGCGGCGGTGGTGCTCATGGACCAGACCATCGAGGGCCTGGTGGTGCTGTCGTTCGGCTGGTTCCTGTCCACCGGGGCGCGGACGCTGGATCGCCGGCTCGCGATGGAACGGCTGCTGCGCGGCGTTCCCGTGCGCGACGCGATGGAGCGCGACGTGTCGTGGGTGGGACCGCACCTCACCATCGACACGTTCGCCAGCCGGTACGAGGGCGAGGACGGGGTCCGGGCGCTGGCCGTGGTGGACGAGGAGCACGTCGTCGGGGTGCTGGGGGTCCAGCGCCTCAAGCGTCTCGGCCGCCGCCGGTTTGCCGAGACCCGGGTCGCGGACGTCATGGCCACGCCGCCGCAGGCGCCGGTGCTGGGGCCCGATGACGACGTCTGGGAGGCGCTCGATGCGATCAACCAGGCGGGCATCGACGGGCTTGCCGTGGCCGAGGACGGCCGGCTCGCCGGGATGCTGACGAGACGCAGCCTGGCAACGGCCGTCCATGACCGGATCGCGGCGCGCGCGGGGACCGCCGGGTGAGCAAGGAGCTGCTGACCGTCGAGGCGGCACAGGCCACCGTCCTCGCGGGGGTCGCGCCGCTCGCGGATGTGGAGCGCCTCGAGCCGGAGCGCGCGCTGGGCCGGGTCCTGGCCGAGGCGGTGGGCGCCGCGACCGCGCTGCCGCCGTGGGACAACTCGGCGATGGACGGGTACGCGATCCGGTCCGCGGACGTCGCGGACGCGAGCGACGGACGGCCGGCACGACTCACGGTCGTGGGCGAGGTCCGGGCGGGCGTCGCCCCGGATGTCGAGGTGATCGACGGCGCGGCCGTTCGCATCGCCACCGGCGCACCGCTCCCGCGCGGTGCAGACGCGGTCGTGCCGGTCGAGCTGACGACGCCCCTCGATGCTGACGGCAACCTCGGCCCGCGAGGCCGTGAGGCGACCGGCCCGCTCCCCGCCGCGTGCCTGGTGCATGTCGCGGTGGAGCGCGGGAACGCCATCCGCCGGGCCGGCTCCGACGTCACGGCGGGAGCGATGCTCGCCGATGCGGGCAGCGTGGTGACACCGGCGGTGGTCGCGCTGGCGGCGGGTGCCGGGGTGGGCGAGGTCATCGTCCGGCGGCGGCCGCGCGTCGCGGTGCTGGCAACGGGCGACGAGGTCCGCCGGCCGGGCACGGACCTCGGGCCGGCGGGCATTCCCGATGCCAACGGTCCGGGGCTGCGCGCGCTGGTCCGCGATGCGGGCGCGGACGCGATCGACCTGGGGATCGCCGTGGACCGGCTCGAGGACGTCGAGACGCGGCTGCGACGCGGCCTGGCCGAGGCCGATCTCGTGGTCGTGGCGGGCGGCGTCTCGGTGGGTCCGTACGACGTCGTCCGGATGGCGTTCGACGCGGTGGGCCACATGGACCTGTGGCGCGTCGCCGTCCAGCCCGGAAAGCCGTTCGCCTTCGGCCGCGCGGACGCCGACGGGCGCGAGGCCCCGGTCCTGCTGTTCGGGCTGCCCGGCAACCCGGTGTCGGCGTTCGTCACCTTCGAGCTGTTCGTCCGCCCGGTCATCCGCCGCCTGGCCGGTCATGCGCGGCTCCACCGCCCGGTGGACCGGGCGGTGCTCGAGGATCCCGTGAGCAAGAGCGTCGGCCGGCGCGGCTACCAGCGGGTCACGGCCCGCCGCGCCCCGGATGGATCGCCGCTGCGCGACGGCAAGGGCCGGGTCCGGGTGCGCCTCGCGGGCGGGCAGGGGAGTCACGTGATGTCGGCCCTGGCCGCCGCCGACGCGCTCGCCGTGGTCCCCGAGCCGCTGGAGCGGATCGAGGCGGGCACCGAGGTGGAGCTGCGCTGGCTGGATCACGGGTAGGCCGCATGTCGTGGGACGGGCGCCCAACGCGGGTTTCCTGACCCCGCTACGATCGAAGCCAGCAGGAGGACCCATGGACCGGAGCGACGCCCCGCGCGCGGAACGCCGCCGCCTCACCCACGTCGACCGGCGCGGACGACCGCGGATGGTCGATGTCGGCGCCAAACCCGTGACCGCCCGACGGGCGGTGGCCGAGGCGGAGGTCGTCGTCTCGCCCGAGACCATGAGCATGGTGATCGACGGTGGCGGCTCCAAGGGCGACGTCCTGACCGTCGCCGAGGTGGCCGGCGTCATGGGCGGCAAGCGCACGGCCGAGCTGATCCCGCTGTGCCATCCGATCCCGCTGACGGACCTCGTCGTCTCGGTCACCCCGGATCGCGCAGCCGGTGTGCTGCGGGTTCGAGCCGAGGCCGCCACGACGGCCCAGACGGGCGTCGAGATGGAGGCGTTGACGGCGGCGTCGGTGGCCGCGCTGACGGTGTATGACATGGTCAAGGGGGTCGAGCGCGGGGTCGAGATCCGCGGCCTGCGCCTGCTGTCGAAGACGGGCGGCAAGAGCGGCGACTGGCACCGGCCGGCCGCCGATGTCGAGCCGGGACTGCCTCGCCGGCGACCCGGCGACCGCATCGCGGGCCGGGTCGGCAAGCGCAAGGGCGCCGGGTGATCGCGCGGTGCCCGCGACCGTGACGCGCTCGGCGCTGGTGATCACCGCGAGCGATCGGAGCGCGGCCGGCAGACGCCCGGACACGTCCGGGGCCGGCGTCGGGGCACGCCTCGAGGCGCTGGGGTTCGAGGTCCAGCGACGGGTGGTGCCCGACGACCGCGCGGCGCTCGAGGCGGCGCTCGTCGCCGGGGCCGAGGACCACGCGCTCGTGATCACCACGGGTGGCACGGGCCTCACGCCGCGCGACGTCACACCGCAGGCGACGCTCGCCATCCTCGACTACGAGATCCCCGGCATTGCCGAGGCGATGCGCGCCGAGGGGCGTCGCTCCACGCCGTTCGCCGCCCTGTCTCGGGGTGTCGTCGGCGTCCGGGGCCGGACGCTCATCGTCAACCTGCCCGGATCGCCCAAGGGGGCCCTCGAGTCGCTCGAAGTCGTGATCGGCGTCCTTGACCACGCGCTCGAGACGCTCGCCGGTCCGTTCGACCACGCGGCCGCCCGGTCCGCCGGTCGCGATGACCTGCCGCCGGGCCTGCCGGAGGACCGCTGACCATGTTCGAGCCGTTCGCCGACGTTCCCGCCTATCCGCTGGTGTTCCCGGTGTTCTGGGGCGCGGTCGCCTTCTTTGCCCTGGTCATGGCGCGCCACCTGCGCGTGTTCGCAGCGGCCCGCCCCGTCTCGCCCACCGACCAGGTGGCGGCCCGCCTGTGGGGAACGATCCAATTCGGCTTTGCGCAGTCACGCATGTTCCGCGACGCGCGCGCCGGGGCGATGCACTTCTCGATCTTCTGGGGCTTCATCCTGCTCACGATCGGGACCGCCAACATCGTCACCGGGGGGGTCATCCAGGCGATCGTCGAGGCGCCGTTCGACGGGCTGCTGTGGGCGGCCGTCAACGCGATGCAGAACGTGGTCGCGGTGATCGTGATCGCGGCCATCGGCTACGCCTACTGGCGCCGGCTGGTGATCAAGCCCGCGCGCCTGTCGCTCAACCGCGACGCGCTGCTGATCCTGGCCATGATCGGCGGGTTGGTGGCGGCGGAGCTGCTGGGCCAGGTGTCCCAGGTGGCCGCGCACGGTGAGCAGCCCGGCGCGTTCATCGCAAACGCCGTCGGGAGCGCCATCAGCGGCGTCGATCCGGGCGCTCACCAACGCGCTGTTCGGGATCCTGTGGTGGGTGCACATCGGCCTGGTCGCCGCGTTCCTGGTGTACCTCCCGTTCTCCAAGCACCTCCACGTCGCCACCGCGATCCCCAACATCCTGCTGCGCAAGCTGGCGCCGCGTGGCCAGCTGCCGGCGATGGACCTCGAGGCCGAGGATGCGGTGTTCGGGCTGCGCACCGTCGCCGACCTGTCGTGGAAGGACCTGCTCGACGGGTTCACGTGCACCGAGTGCGGTCGCTGCCAGCAGGCGTGTCCGGCGTACGCGACCGGCAAGCCGCTCAACCCCAAGAGCCTGATCATGGGCATCCGCCACGAGGCCGTGGCCGCCGAGGCCGGGCTGCCGCTGATCCCAAACTCCCCGGCGGTCCGGACGGCCTTCGGGCTCGATGATTCGATCCGGCCCGAGGCGCTGGCCCGGCCGCTGGTCGACGCGGCGATCCCGTACGACGCGGTCTGGGACTGCCTGACCTGCGGGGCATGCGTCGAGGCCTGCCCGGTGACGATCGAGCACGTCGACAAGATCGTGGGCATCCGGCGCAACCTCGTGCTCGAGGACAGCCGGTTCCCGCAGGAGCTGACCGCGGCGTTCAAGGGCATGGAGAGCGTCGGCAACCCATGGGGCCAGCCGCCGTCGTCGCGCCTCGACTGGGCGAAGCCGCTCCCGTTCGAGGTCCGGACGGCTGCACAGGTCGCGGCTGCCGGCGAGCTCGACAGCCTCGAGGTCCTGTACTGGGTGGGCTGCGCGGCCGCCTTTGATGATCGCAACCAGCGGGTCGCGCGGGCAGTGGCCACGTGCCTCGATGCCGCGGGCGTCTCGTTCGCCGTGCTCGGCCAGGAGGAGACGTGCACCGGCGATCCCGCACGGCGGATGGGCAACGAGTACGTGTTCCAGATCCTCGCCGGCCAGAACATCGAGACCCTCAACCGGTACCGCGCCGGCGAGCGGACGATCGTTACGGCGTGCCCGCATTGCTTCAACACGATCGGTAACGAATACGGCCAGCTGGGTGGCTCCTACGCGATCCGGCACCACAGCGAGTACCTGTCATCGCTGGTGAGCTCCGGGCGTCTCCAGCTGGGGGCCGACGGGCTGCCGGCGCGGTCCGTGACCTACCACGACTCGTGCTATCTCGCCCGCTACAACGGCGTCATCGCCCCGCCGCGCGAGGTGCTCGGCGCGATCCCGGGCGTCGAGCTGCGGGAGATGGACAACCACGGCCGCCAGACGTTCTGCTGCGGCGCCGGCGGTGGGCGGATGTGGATGGAGGAGACGCGGGGAACGCGGGTGAACGCCGAGCGGACGAGCCAGGCGCTGGCCACGGGTGCCGAGACGGTCGCGACCGCGTGTCCCTTCTGCATGACGATGCTGCGCGATGGCCTGACCGACGCCGGCCGGGGTGCCCAGGACGCCGATCCGGTGCTCGCGCAGGACATCAGCGAGCTGCTCGCCGAGGCGATCGCGCCGGCGGCGATGTTCGCCGGCCGCGAGATCCCCGAGGGTCGCAGGCTGCCGGTCGTCTGAGCCCGACGGCGCTCGGATCCCCGCCCGGTTCACCGCTGGTCAGGCGCCCTGCGGACGCCGCGCCCCCCACGCAGTCAGCGCTGGGCCCGCGCAGCTCCGTAGCCCGCCCACCCCTGACAGTTGCTCGCCAAGCGGTCGTAGGACCACCGGGACGGGTCGGCGGACCTCCACCCGTGCAGGAACCGGCCCGGATCCAGCGAAACTTCCTGACACCCGTCCGCATTGCGAGCGTTGGCCACATTATTGCGAGCGTTGGCCACATTCCCGCCGGCCTACGCTCGCCATTCGGGCATCTGGCCGGGTGGTGGCGTCAACGGGCGATGGCCGCAGCGTGACCAGCATCCGCCACGACCGGGATTCGCGTACGTTCGGGTCAGGGCGACCGCGTGACGGTCATTCGTCAGGGCGAGTACGGACACGGCACGTACGGAGATGGCACGTACGGAGATGGCAACTACAAGGCCCGCTCCAATGCCGCGCTCGCGGCCCCGGCGTCGGTGCGGCCGGCTCAGCCCTTGAGGGCGGACCCGCACGAGATGCAGGTGCGGTCGGTCCAGAGATTGCCCATCCCGCACCTGGGGCAGACCTTCATCCCCTCGGTGGAGGTCGCGTACGGCGAGTCGACGGGTGTCGTCTCCCTGGCGTCGCGGCGCATCCGGTCCCGGATGATGAGTACCGCGCCGATCGCGACAATCGTAGCGACAGCGAGGATCAGGAGGTACGTCTGGTCCACGGCGACTCCCCGCGCGCAACCCCCCGGCGCGATTCCCGAACCCCCGCGGTCGGTGACGATCATGCCCGGCGCAGGCGCAGCGTAGCCGGGACGCGCCACCATGTCATCCCTGACGATCAGGCCACGCCGTCGCGCTGCTAGGATGACGACCGTGAGTCTCAACCCACCGGTCCACGGCTCGATCCGCCTCGGGGAGGAGCACATCCTGCTCCGGGACGCGGTTCGCGTGCTCGCGGACGAGCAGATCGCACAGCGAGCAGCGGAGATCGACCAGCAGGGCGAGTTCCCCCAGGACGTTCGCCGGTTGCTGGCCGACCACGACATCCTGTCGATCCCGTTCGCCGAGGAGCACGGCGGGCTGGGCGGCGACCTGCTGACGTTGTGCCTCGCCATCGAGCAGCTGAGCCGCGTGTGCGCGACGTCGGGACTGATCCTGGCAGTGCAGTCGCTGGGCGCGATCCCGATCCAGGTGGCCGGAACGAAGGAGCAGCAGGATCGCTGGCTGCCCGGGCTCGCATCGGGCGAGAAGCTGATCGCGTTCGGGCTGACGGAGGCGGACGCGGGCTCCGACCCGTCGGGCATCCGTACGCGGGCCGTCCGCGACGGCGACGAGTACGTCATCGATGGCTCGAAGCGGTTCATCAGCCATGCCAGCGTCGCGGACTACGTCGTCACCTTCGCCGTCACCAACCCCGACGCGGAGCGGCCCAGCCGGCGTCTGTCTGCGATCCTGGTCGAGACCGACCGGCCGGGGTTCACGGTCACCCGCCTCGAGCACAAGATGGGCATCCGCGGCTCACCCACGGCCGAGCTCGCGTTCGACGGCGTCCGGGTCCCGGTGACGAACCGGCTGGGGGACGAGGGCCAGGGGTTCGCGATCGCGATGCAGACGTTCGAGCACTCCCGGCCCGGGATCGCCGCCCAGGCCGTGGGGATCGCGCAGGGCGCCCTCGAAGTCGCCGCGCACTACGCCACGGAGCGGCACCAGTTCGGCAAGCCGATCGGCGACCTCCAGATGGTGCAGGCGATGCTCGCCGACATGGACGCGTCGACCGAGGCCGCCCGCCAGCTCGTCTATACGGCGTGCCAGGAGATCGACGCCGGCGCCCCAGACGCGGCCCGCTGGGCGGCGATCGCCAAGCTCGTGGCCGGGGATGCTGCGATGCGCGTGACCACGGACGCCGTCCAGGTCCTCGGCGGCTACGGCTACATCGACGAATACCCCGTCGAGCGGATGATGCGCGACGCGAAGATCACCCAGCTCTACGAGGGCACCCAGCAGATCCAGCGGCTGATCGTCGCCCGGGCGTTGCTCGCGAAGAGCTCGTGACCGGTCGGCGCCCACCCGACCCGGGAGCGATGACCCTGTGCAGATCCTGGTCCTGACCAAGCCCGTCCCCGATCCCGCCGCGAACGCCGAGCGGCTCGGACCCGATCACCGCCTCGATCGCGGCGCCTCGCCCACCGTCGTCAACGGCAATGACGAATACGCCCTCGAGGCGGCGCTCCAGCTGATCGAGTCGCACGGCGGCGAGGTGTCGATCCTGACGATGGCCCCGCCCAACGCGACCGAGACGATGCGCAAGGCGCTCGCGATGGGCGCCATGCGCGGCGTGCTGGTCACCGATCCGGCGCTGGCGGGGGCGGACCTGCCGACGACGATCCGCGTGCTCGCGGCGGCCGCCGCCCGCCAGCCCTTCGACCTCCTGCTGGCGGGGCTCGACACGTCGGACGGCGCCGCAGGTGCGGTCGCCGCCGGCGTCGCCGCCCGCCTCGGGCTGCCGCTCCTGTCGGCCGCCGCCCGGATCGAGCCCGATCCCGCGGCGGGCACAGTCCGCGTGCGGCGGCTGAGCCCGAAGGGCTACGACGTGCTCGAGTCGCCGATGCCCGCCGTGCTCTCGTGCACGCAGGCGCTCGGGACGCCGCGCTACCCGTCGCTCAAGGGGATCATGGCGGCCCGTTCACGAGAGATCGTGACCCTGTCGCTCGCGGATCTCGGTGGTGACCTCGCGCCGGCCGATGGCACGTGGGCGACCCGCGTCGTCGCGGCCGACAGGCCACCCGCGCGCGCCGCCGGTCGCGTCGTCACCGGACCTGCCGCCGATGCCGCTCGCGAGATCGCCGACGTCCTCGCTGCCCGGAGGCTCATCTGATGGCGGCGCGCATCCTGGTGGTTGCCGAGGTCGGCGACGGTCAGCTCACCCGGCTGTCGGCCGAGGTCGCCACGCTCGCCCGCTCGCTCGCCGAGGCGGCGGGCGGCAGTGTCCAGGGCCTGGTGATCGACGCCGCGCCCGGCGCCGCCGCGGACGAGCTCGCCGGGTACCTGCCGGCGGTGGTGTCCGTGACCGCACCGGCGGTGGCCGGCGAGGTTTGGGCGCCGAGGGCCATCGCGGAGGTCCGGCGCCTGGTGGACGATGGCGTGACCCACGTGCTGCTCGGCTCCACGGCCGACGGCCGGGACGTGGCGGGGGCCCTCGTCGGGCTGCTGGGCTGGGGCCTGCTGGCAAACGCGAGCGGGGCGGCCTGGGAGGACGGCGGGCTGGTCGTCGAGGCAACCGTCCTGGGCGGCAAGGCGATCACGCGCAGCGCGCTGACGGGCACCACCGGCATCGTGACCGTCGGGCTCGGCGCCGTCGCAGCGGAGCCGGCGCCCGCAACAGGAGCCATCGAGAGCCTGCGACCCGCCCCCGAGCCCGCGACGCCAGCCGTTCCGGTCCTGGAGCGGGTCGCCGAGGCAGGGGCAGAGGCATCGCTCGAGGAGGCGCGGGTCGTGGTCGTCGGGGGCCGCGGCGTCGGGAGCCCCGAGGGGTTTGCGATCGTCGACGAGCTCGCCGGCATCCTGGGTGGCGTCACCGGGGCGACCCGTGCATCGGTGGATGCTGGCTGGATCGCGTATGCGCGGCAGATCGGGCAGACCGGCAAGGTCGTGAAGCCGGCGCTGTACCTGGGCCTGGGCGTGTCGGGGGCGATGCAGCACCGGGTCGGGATGCAGGGCGCGGAGACGATCATCGCGGTCAACCGGGACCCGGATGCCCCGATCGCCGAGATCGCCGACCTGTTCGTCGTGGGCGACCTGTTCCAGGTCGGACCCGCGCTGGCCGCCGAGCTTCGCGCTCGGCGCGGAACCTGACGGTCCGGGCCGAGGGGAGCGAACGGTGACCGACGGGACCGGGCTGTGGCTGCTGCTGCTGGCCATCCTGGCCTTCGCCGCCGCCCTGATCCTCCGTCGGATGGGCCGGCTGATCGCACGAACCCGGGAGCTCGAGGGCTTCCAGCGTTCGGCCCGCCAGCTCGATCGGACGTTCGGCGCCACGGCCGACCCGATGGTGGCCAGTCTCGACGAGCTGCGGCGTCACACCGGTGATCCGCAGGGGCTCGTCGGCCTGCTCGGACCAGGCTCGGAAACGCTGCGCGCCGCGGCGGCCGAAGCCAGGGCACTGCGCCCGCCGGCAAGGCTCCGGAGCGAGGCGCAGGGCCTTGCACGCGAGCTCGACCGCGCGATCCGGGCGACGGAGATGGTGGAGCACGGCCTGGACGCGCTGCTCGCCGTGCGGGGCGGCCGGGAGCTCGAGGCGCAGACGTCGCTCAAGCGCGGGGCGCTCAATCTCCGCCACGCTCGCGCGGCATTCCACGAGATCGTGACGCAGGTGCTGGCGGTCGGCCCGGCGGACGTGGGGACCAACGCGCCGGCGCGTTCCGGCGGCGCCGGAGCGACCGTCCCGACGTACATCGTGGACGGCATCGACACCGACCTCTGATGGGGCTTCGACCCCGCATGTAGTGGTATTCTCGCCTCGCACCACTAGGGATAGTGGTCTGGTGGAGGATTGGAGGGTCGATGCGCTGCCCCCAGTGCGGCACTCGTGACACGCGCGTCGTGGACTCGCGCGACCTCGACGAGGCCTCGACGATCCGGCGCCGCCGGGAGTGCCCGGCATGCACCACGCGGTTCACGACGTATGAGCGCGTCGAGGCCGCCCGGCTGGTGGTCGCCAAGCGCGACGGGATCCGGCAGGAGTTCGATCGCGACAAGCTCGCGTCGGGGCTGGCCAAGGCACTGACCCGGCGCCCGGTCGCGGAGGACGCGGCGGAGCGCGCGGCCGACGAGATCGAGAGCGAGCTGCGGTCGTCAGGCGCCTCGGAGATCCCCAGCTCGCGGATCGGAACCATGGCGATGGACAAGCTGCGGGCGATCGACCACATCGCGTACATCCGGTTCGCGTCGGTGTACCAGAGCTTCGAGGATCTCGAGGACCTCAAGCGCGAGGTCGACAGCCTGTTCGCCGAGGGCGGCACGCCGAAGAAGCGGAAACCGCTCGCGTGAGCGTCCTCGCCGATCGCGACATCCGGGCGGAGCTGGAGTCGGGGCGCGTCCGGATCGACCCCTACGACCCTTCGGACCTGCAGCCGTCGTCGGTGGATCTCCACCTCGATCGCAGCTTCCGCGTGTTCCGCAACAACCGCTACGCGTTCATCGACCCGCGATCGCCACAGCCGGACCTGACCGAGCTGCTGCACATCGGCGACGACGAGCCATTCGTGCTCCACCCGGGCGAGTTCGTGCTGGGCCAGACGCTCGAATGGGTCGAGCTGCCCGACGATCTGGTCGCCAGGCTCGAGGGCAAGGCGCTTGCCCTCGACACGCCCGTGCCGACGCCATTCGGCTGGCGGACGATGGGCGATCTCGAGCCCGGCGATTTGGTGTTCGACGAGCATGGGGCGCCGACAACCATCGTCGCGGCAACACCGTTGCTCCTCGATCGCCCGTGTCGTGAGGTCGCCTTCTCCGACGGTGCAACGGTGATCGCGGACGCCGATCACCAGTGGCTGACGGTGGACAAGAACGGTCGACGCTCCGGTCGCTGGCGGGGGGCGATCCGCACCACCGACGAGATCGCCCGCACGCTCACGGTCCGGGGCGAGCGCAACCACCAGGTGCCGCTGCCGGGTCCCGTCGAGTACGCGCCGCGCATCGACCTCCCGATCGAGCCTTACACGTTCGGGGCATGGCTGGGAGATGGCACGACCACGAAGGCCGAGATCACGTCCTGCGACCCCGAGGTGTTGCGGCAGATCAGCGGCGACGGATTTTCGGTACAGCCGTTGTGGTATGCACCACATGCGTATCGGATCGGTGGTGTCGGCCGCACGCGCGATGCCACGACCGGCCGCTACGCGCGCAACGGATCGCTGTCGAGTCGCCTGCGCACCATGGGGCAGATGAACGGCAAGTTCGTGCCTCGCGCGTACCTCCAGGCGGGCGTCAGCCAGCGGCTCGCCCTGCTCCAGGGGCTCATGGATACGGACGGCTTCGTCGACGACGTGGCGGGACGGTGCGAGTTCACGAGCACGAACGAAGGTCTGGCCGATTCCGTTGTCGAGCTCGCCGCCAGCCTCGGCTTCCGACCTGTGAAATCGACCGGGCGGGCGATGCTCAACGGGATCGACCACGGACCCAAGTACCGGGTGAAGTTCACGCCCGATCGGCCGGTCTTCCGGCTGACGCGAAAGGTGGTCCGCCAGAAGCCGACCAGTGGCCGCTTCCATCGCTTCCGGGCGATCGCTGACGTGCGCGAGGTGGCGTCCGTGCCTGTGCGCTGCATCGAGGTGGCCTCGCCGCGCGGGTTGTTCCTGGTGTCCCGCTCGTTCATCCCCACGCATAACAGCTCGCTTGGCCGCCTGGGGCTGCTCATTCATTCCACCGCGGGGTACGTGGATCCGGGCTGGAAGGGCACCCTCACGCTCGAGCTGTCGAACGTCGCCAACCTGCCGATCGCGCTGTACTCCGGCATGCGCATCGGCCAGATCAGCTTCTTCCGGATGAGCTCGCCCGTCGAGCGGCCGTACGGCAGCAAGGCGCTGGGATCGAAGTACCAGGGCCAGTCCGAGCCCACGGCCTCGGCGTTCCATGCGGACTTCGATCGCGGCCGCAAGGTGCGGGACGGCGGGGCTGGCTCGGCATGAGCGTGAACGACGCCGTCGACTTCCGCATGGACCTGGGCGGCGGCACGACGGTCGCGCTGATCCAGGCCGGCACCTTCCGGTCGGACGCGGGGGCCTTGTTCGGGCCGGTGCCCTGGATCCTGTGGCGGCCGTGGGCCGAGGGCGAGATCGACGACGACCGGCGCCTGCTCCAGGCCCTCAACTGCCTGCTGGTCGAGACGCCGGCCGGCCGCGTCCTGGTCGAGACGGGGATCGGGGAGCGGATCAACGACAAGGGCCGCACGATGCGCGGCTACCTCGGCACACCGATCGCGCCGGCGATGCGCGAGGCGGGCTTCGACCCCGCGTCGGTCGACGTCGTGGCGATGAGCCATCTCCATTTCGACCACGCGGGTGGCCTCCTGCTCGCCGACGGGACGCGTGCCTTTCCCCGGGCGCGGATCGTGGCGCAGCGCGCCGAATGGCAGCTCGCGCTCGGGGACAACAGCCGGGTGCTCGCCTCGTACGACCAGCCGGAGCTGCGGCTCGTGGCCGACTGGGGCGCCGAGGGCTGGGTCGAGGGCGATCGTGAGCTGGTGCCCGGCGTGTCCGTGATCGAGACCGGCGGACACTCCGCGGGCCACCAGGCGATCGTCGTGCGGGGGACCGGGCCCGGCGCGCGGACGCTCGCGTTCTTCGGTGACCTGTGCATGCGGCCGTGGGCCGCCAACCCGCGCTGGGTGACGTCGTTCGACGACTTCCCGCTGGACAGCGTCGCGCGCAAGGGCGAGCTGTTCCGGCGCGCGGTCGAGGAGGACTGGCTGGTCGCCCTGTCGCACGAGTCGCGGGATCCGGTGGGCCGGCTTGTCCCGGATCGCGACCGGTTCCGGTTCGGGGGCCTGCGCAGCGG
>CAVRGY010000008.1:0-206087 GCA_963720825.1 uncultured Chloroflexia bacterium
TTTCACCAGTTCGTCGCGGGGCGCGAGCGTACCATCGGGCACCTCACGCCCATGGAGGTGCCGTCCGATGCTCGCTCGTGTCCTCACCCGCGCCATCGATGCTCAGGAGCGCTGGGCCAAGCCTCTCGGCGACCGGGTCCATCGGGTGGTGGTCGCAATCTTCGGGCGGATCCTGCCGCTCCGCGACCTGCTCAACGGGACATGGCTCGGGCACCCGCTCCACGCGATGCTGACCGACGTCCCGATTGGGCCCCTGACGCTGGTCATCGTCTTCGACCTGCTCGGGCAGCATGTCGCGGGCGACGTCGCGCTCGTTTTCGGGATCCTGACGATGGTCGCGGCCGCGGCCGCCGGGTTCGCCGACTACTCGGTCACCGACGGCAAGGCTCGGGTACGCGCCACCGTCCACAGTGCCCTGATGGTCGCGGCGCTCGTCCTTTACCTCGCCTCTCTAATGCTGCGCGCCGGTGGGGCACCGGACCGGACGATGCCGGTGGTGCTATCGATCGTCGCCTACCTCGTGCTGGCGGGAGGCGCCTTTGTCGGGGGCGACGTCGTCTATGCCCTCGGCAACATGGTCGATCGCCACGCATGGCGCCCGGCCGGGGCGAAGTGGCAGTCCCTCGAGGTCGGCGAGATCCCGGACGGGACGCTCGTCAAGGCGAAGGTCGGAACCCAGAGCCTCGTTCTCGTCCGCCAGGGCGAGGCGATCCATGTCCTCCACGACCAGTGTGCCCACGCGGGCGGACCCTTGAGCGGAGGAACGATCGTCGACGGCTGCATCGAGTGCCCGTGGCACGGCTCGCGGTTCCGGCTTGCCGACGGCCGCCGGCGGCGCGGACCGACTGTCTACGATCAGCCGGCCTACGAGGTCCGCCGAACTGAGAGCGGCGGCTACGAGGTCCGGCGAGTCTCCTGAGGAGGCGCTCGGCGAGGGTGACGGGCGTCCAGCGGCCACTTCGGGACGCCGTGACCGTGACTGAACTCCACACGACGCTTCCATTTTGCGGGTGAGGGCGTGCCGAAAGCAGGTCCTTTCGGAGCGCAATCCAAGTCCCCCGCGGCGCGCCGGCTGAGCCGCAACGGCTCGCCGGCCCTCGTCGGCTCAGGCGCGCTCGGGGGGCTCCTCAGTGGGATCCAAGCGGGAGATCGTGCTCGATGTCACCGTCGGCGGGATTCACGTGAAGGACTGCCGCCACCCCGGCAGGTCTCGAACTGGTCGAGCTCCCAGCCGGAGACCCGGTAGTAGTAGGTCCGGCCGGTGCGGTTGGTGATCTCGACTGTCGCACGGTCCGTCGAGACCGCGGTGGTGCCCGGAATCCCGCCCAGCGGGTAGGGCGGCCAGGTCCGGCCGGGCAGAAGGTCGGCGGGGAAGACGGCGAGGAGAGGGCCGCGGCCGTGGCAGGTTCGGCATCCCGAGCGACGGCCCACTGACGCTGGCGACGCGACCGAACGCAAGAAGGCCCCGGCCGGCTTACCGCGCTGACCGCGCGCTCCGCGCCGAGCCGACGATCCCCTCCTCGTACGTCGTGAGCAGGTCGAACAGCTCGGTCGCGGCGTACTGGCGGTCGTACGTCCCCTCTCTCAGCTGGCGGATGACGCCGGCCTCGGCCAGCGCCTTGAGCGCCGCGAGCGTCTGCTGCTGGCGGACGCCGATCGCCACACGGGCGGTCGGTGCCGAGAGCACGGGCAGCGCGGGCAGCAGCGTGATGAGCTTGCTCGCGGCGGATCCGGCCCTCGGGCGGCCCGCGCGCTCACGCCACGCCGCCTGCAGTGCCGCCACCTGATCCGTGAGCTCGATCGACGCGACCGCCGCGCGGGCGGCGGCGGTCGCGAACGAGCCGATCCAGTCGGCCAGGCGCCCTTCCCGGAATGCCACCAGCCCCTCGACGTAGGCGGCGGGGCGAGCCGCCAGGACGATGCTGACCGGCGGGACGAAGCGAGCGGCGACGCCGCGCCGCCGCAGGACGACGTGCACGAGCGCCCGGCCCACGCGGCCGTTGCCGTCGATGAATGGGTGGATGGTCTCGAATTGGGCGTGGGCGACGGCCGCCTGCGCCACCGCGGGGAGATCGTCCCGGGCGACGAAGGCGACGAGGTCCGCGAGCAGCGGCAGGACGAAGTCCTCCGGCGGCGGCACGAAGGTCGCGTCGGACGGGTTCCCGAGCCGGCCCCCGATCCAGTTCTGCTCCTCCCGCACGTGGCCTGGCCTCGCCCGCTCGTCGCCTGACATGAGCACTGCGTGGATCGCCAGCAGGTCGGCGACGGCCACCGGCTCGGTGCGGCCCCCGACTGCGATTGCCTCCTCCATCGCGGACACGTTCGCCGCGACGATCCTGGCGCTTCCTCGCGCTGCCCGAGGGTCGATGAGCGCCCTGGCCAGGTTGAGCGAGGAGACGTCGTAGCCCTCGATCCGAGATGAGGCCACGGCCTCCGACCGCAGGAGCAGCGGGCCGATTGCCTCCAGGCCGCCTACCGAGGCGCGATCGTTGAGCGCCCGGATCGCCGCCTCGGCATCGGCTGTGAGATCGGCGACCTCGAACGGGACCACGGGGCTGAGCGCCGCGATCTCGTCAGGGACGAATGCCTGGTACCGGAACGAGGCACGCGCCCGGCGCCCGCCCATCGCGCCAGGGTCTCCTTCCCAGGTCCGCTCGACGGTCCTCGGCATACGGCCTCCGGTTACAACCCTTCAATCTCTCGGCATGAATGAAGGGATGAGACGAGATAGGCCCCGCTAACCATTCAATGTCAACCGGAGATCCAACGTTAGCAGGTGCGAAAGCCCATCTCCCCGTCCCGGATCACGAGGCCGCGCTGATCCCCGCCGTGCGCGATGCGATGCGTCCGGGGCAACCGTCGCCCGGCTCGATGCGCGCGCGAGGGAGGTGCTGCTCAATCGGGGCCTGGCGGAGCACCAGGTGAATGGGATCGGGCACGGCCTGGGACTCCGGTTCGAGGAGACGCCCGCCTCCACGATCATCCCGCCCCACCGCAACATCCCGCTCCGCGAGGGCATGACGGTCACGATCGGGCACACGATCCTCGCCACTCCAGGTTTCGGCGGGGTGCGCCACGAGGACGTCTACCGGGTGACGCCAACCGGTGGCTCGATCCTGACCGCCTACCCGATCGACCCGGTGGCCGCCGCCTGACCAACCCAGCCACGTGGTTCGCGAAGTCCGCCAGGCCGACCTCGGCGGGCTTTGGCCGGCACGGGTCGCCACGCGGCCGCCGACGAGCTCCGACTCCAGCGTGCATGGAGGTTCACGGCGCAACAAGACGGGGGACTGGTCGGGGCGAGAGTATTGAACTGACGGGGCGAGAGGACTTGCCCGGCCAAGCCGCCATCATCAGCCCCGGGGGTCGGCCTCTCTGATCTCCGGCGCCAGGAACCGGTAGCCCAGGCGACGCTCCGTCTGGATGTACCGGGGGTGCTCCGGGTCGTCGCCCAGCTTCTCGCGCAGCCGGCGGATGTAGACCCGGATGTAATCGACCTCGTCGACGTACTCCCGGCCCCAGACCTTGGCCAGCAGCGTCCCGTGCTGGAGCACGTGTCCCGCGTTCCGGACAAGGTGGTAGAGGACCTTGTACTCCGTGGGCGTCAGCTCGACCCGCTGGCCGCGCAGCCGCACCTCCTGCTTCGCGAAGTCCATCTCCAGGTCCCCCGACCGGAAGGACGGGGCCTGGCTCGCCGGAGCGGGCATGTCGAGGCGGCGCAGGACGGCCTTGACCCTCGCCATCAGCTCCAGGTGGTTGAACGGCTTGGTCACGTAGTCGTCCGCACCCAGCTCCAGGCCCTTGACCTTGTCCATCGCGTCGTCGCGTGCGGTCAGCATCACGACAGGTACGTCGGAGAAGGTGCGGAGCTCGCGCAGGACGGCGAACCCGTCCTTGTCGGGCAACCCGACGTCCAGCAGGACGATGTCCGGGCTCTGCCGTTCCACGACGTCCAGCGCCGCCTCGCCGGTACCGGCGCCCAGCACCTCCACCTCGCGCCACTGGAGCGTGAATCCGAGACGGACCGACTCGACGACGTCGGGCTCGTCGTCCACCACCAGGATCCGCATCACGGCTCGTCCTCGGGCCCCGCGGTCGGGACGATCAGCGAGAACGTGCTGCCACTGCCGAGAGCGCTCCGGACGCCGATCGTGCCGCCGTGCGCCTGGGCGATCGCGAGCGCGGTAGGCAGCCCCAGCCCCACGCCCTCCCGCGGACCGGAGCGGTCGTTGCGGCCGACGAAGAACCGCTCGAAGAGCCGTGCCTGGTCCGCCTCGGAGATCCCGGGCCCATCGTCGGTGACGTTCCAAGTCGTGAACAGCCCGTGCTCCTCCACGCTGACCGAGACGACCCCGCCGTCAGGCGCGAAGCGCTGGGCATTGGAGACCAGGTTGAGCAGCGCCTGCTCCAGCCGCCGGTGGTCGCCGTACACGCGGTGGTCACCGGACGCCGGGAGGGATCGTTCGATGCGCTGGCCCTGCTTCGCCGCGAGGGGCGTGATCACGGCGATCGCCGAGTCGGCCAGGGCCCCCGCGCTGAACCGGCGGAGCTGCAGGCTCACGCTCCCGGACCGGAAGCGTGACAGATCGAGGATGTCACCCACGAGCCGCTGCATCCGAGCCCCGTTGCGCTCGATCGCCTCCAGCAGCGCCCGGCGCTGCTCCTCGGTCGGCTCCGCCGAAGGCTCGAGGAGGAGGCCTGCGCTGGTGCGGATGGCCGTGAGCGGCGTCCGGAGCTCGTGGGCGATCGTGGACAGCAGGTCGGTACGCAGGCCTTCCAGCTCTGCCAGCGGGATGCTCGCCTCGCCGTGCAGGCCCGCGTCCACGTACCGCTGGCCGAGCGTCGTCGCCACCCATCGGGTACCGCGACCGCTCCGCTGGCTCGCCCGAACAAGCCCGAGGTCGGCCAGGTCGGCGATGAGCCTGGCGGCGATCCGCGGCCGGAGATCCGCGCCGCACGCGGCGAACCGCTGTGCGAGCTCGGATGCAGTCGCAGATGGCGGGATGAGCGCGAGCGCTGCGGGAAGCAGCGGCGACGGCCCTGTGGTCGATGCGGCGCGGACCGGAGGCGAGATGTCGGTCTCCGACGCGGGCTGGGGCGACATGCGCTGAGCATAGACCGGCGGCACGGGTCCCTCATGAACGACGTGTACATGAAACAGGAGCCGTTGTTCACGCGCCGTTCATGCCGCTCCCCGCCCACGTTCCCGAGGCGGAGCGAGGCTGTGGGTCATTCGTGACGCCAGCCACTCCACCTGGAGACGATCTATGACCACGGACACCGTCCCGGTGACCACGGGAATCGCTCAGCCAACGACCATCGCCCCTGCCCGCGGCACCGCCGGACAGAACGCCCTCGCCGCGGCACTCACCCAGTTCGATGCCGCCGCGGACCACCTTGAGATGGAGGGTGACCTCCGTGCGGTCCTCCGGGTGCCGCAGCGCGAATACACCGTGAACTTTCCCGTGAAGATGGACGACGGCTCGGTCCGGGTGTTCTCCGGGTACCGTGTCCAGCACAACGTGTCGCGTGGACCGGCCAAGGGCGGCCTGCGCTTCCATCCCCAGACCGACCTGGACGACGTCCGCGCACTCGCGATGTGGATGACATGGAAGTGCGCGCTGGTCGATGTGCCGTTTGGCGGCGCGAAGGGCGGCGTCAGCTGCGACCCGACGAGCATGAGCGGCAAGGAGCTCGAGGGCCTCACGCGACGCTTCACCACGGAGCTCCAGCCGATCGTGGGTCCGGACTCCGACATCCCGGCTCCCGACGTGGGGACGAACGCCCAGGTCATGGCCTGGATCATGGACACCGTGTCGATGCACCGGGGATACCCGGTACCCGGTGTCGTCACCGGCAAGCCCCTCGCGATCGGCGGCTCGGTCGGCCGGTCCGACGCAACGGGCCAGGGCGTCGTCTACACGATCCGGGACGCGGCCGCGCAAATCGGCCTGGAGATGGCCGGCGCCAGCATCGCGATCCAGGGCTTCGGCAACGTGGGTGAGGCCGCGGGCCGCCTGCTCCACGAGGGCGGTGCGAAGGTGGTCGCCATCACGGACGCGGGTGGCGGCGCCTACGACCCGGACGGCCTGGACGTCCCGGACCTTGCCCGGCAATTCCGGGCCTACGGCACCGTCTCCGGTACACCCGGAACGCAGCTCATCGACAACGAGACCCTCTTCGGCCTCGACGTAGACATCCTGGTGCTCGCCGCTCTCGACGGTCAGATCACGGCCCGCAACGCCGGGAACGTCCGCGCCCGGATCCTCGCCGAGGGCGCCAACGGTCCGACCGAGCCCTCGGCCGATCCCATCCTGCGGGAGAACGGCGTCACCGTGATCCCCGACATCCTGTGCAACGCGGGCGGCGTCATCGTCAGCTACTTCGAATGGTCGCAGAACCGCTCGGCGCTCGCGTGGACGCACGACGAGGTCAACGAGCGGCTCCACCGCCAGATCCTCTCGGCCGCGGACGCGGTGTGGCAACGCGCCGCGGCCGACGGGATCCCGCCGCGCCTGGCCGCCCACGCCATCGCCGTCGAGCGGGTCGCCACCGCTACCCGGCTCCGCGGGATCTACCCCTGACCGCCACAAGCCGAACGCAATCGCAAACCAAACGCAATCGCAAGCGATACCAATCGGAGGACCTCATGCATACCTTCGCCAGCCCCAAGCGCGGCTACTGCGCCTCGTGCGACGGCGTGATCACCAACCAACCCGTGTACCGCATGGACGAGGCGTACTGCTGCATCGGCTGCGCCCAGAACGGCCCGTGCATCTGCACCTACGAGCAGGACCTTGCCGATGACGGCGTGAACAACCTCGGGCTGCCGTTCCCCATGGAGCAGCCCGTCGTGGCAGGCACGCCATCGGTGAGCACCGATCGTGTCGGGCAGGAGGTCTCCGTCCGGTAGGGCGCGCACTCCACCGCCATCACGAGCGCCCGGTCCCCTCGACCGGGCGCTCGTCCGTATCTGCCTGGGTCAAGCGCAGGACCCCCGGGCACGCTCACGCCGGGATGTGCCCCGAGCGGAGTCGACCTCACGTGATGAGGTGGGTTTGGGTCGGGACGAGAGGAGACAAAGAGCGCTGTGGCCAGACTGCCGACCACGGCCAGGATCAAGTGCTGACCCTCCACTGTCGAGCTCGGATTGAAGCGCTAACAGCTAACGCGTTCATTGGTCCGCCGCCGGCCGCTCGCCGCAATCCCAACGGGGTCGGTGCCGCTCTACATCTAGGCTGCGGCCTCCTCGGCGACGTCGAGGTCACCGAACCGCCGGGTCGATCACGCGACGCCCAGCAACGGGCGCACCTCGATCGTGACGATTGCAGCCCCGCGACCCTTCGGCGGCGACCTTGAGGGCGGCAGCCTCAGCGTTTCGATCCGGTCGGATCAGCGTGGTGTGGCGGTGCGCAGCCCAAGGAGGCTCGCGGCATCGAGCATCCGCTCGTCATAGGTGACGATGGCCTGGAGATCGTCGCCGACCGCGATCGCGGTCGCGAGGTGGATCGCGTCCAGCGTCCGGAGCACCTGCGACTCGAGCGTGCCGGCCGCGTCCAGGATCCTGTCGTCGATGCCGATCAAGTCGACCCGGCGCAGGCCTTCCCGAACCGCGGCCAGCGCATCGGGGCCAAGGTGGCGAACCGCGCGCAGGGACTCAGCGCGGAGCAGGGCTGACGACACGCGCTGGGCTCCGTGGTTGGCCAGGTACGCACGCAGTGCTCCGGACTGCGTCTCCTCGACAACCAGCTTGACGAATGCCGAGCTATCGAGGTAGAGCGCGCTCAATCGGATCGTCCGTCCGCCACGAGTCTCGATGGCGCGACGGCACCCGGTGGCAGGCGGACGAGCGCGAGGTCCAGGAGGTCGGCCTCTGCACGACGCAGGAGTCCCTCACGCTCCAGCCGCGCCAGACCGCTGGGCATGGTCTTGAGCAGAACGGCGACAGGACGCCCCCGGTCGGTGATCTCCACGGTCTCGCCCGCGGCCACCCGGCGCAGGATCGCACTCGCTTCCCGGCGCAGCTCACGGACTCCCACGCGCTCCATGTGCGACATTGTAGCACATGGACAAGAACGGACGACGACGCGTGGTGTTGGTAGTGTCGTGCCGCAGCGGGACATCATCAACCAGGCCCGGAAAGGAGCGGCCCATGGCCACCGTCAGCGTTCGCTACTTCGTCCGCGACATCGACGCAGCCATTGACTTCTACTGCCAGCTGCTCGACTTCCACGTGGCCATGCACCCCAACGCGTCGTTCGCCATGCTCTCGCGGGGGGATCTCAGGCTGGTGCTCAGCGTCCCAGGCGGGGGGCCGGGTGGTGGCCAGGCTATGCCTGACGGCAGGCTACCCGAACCGGGCGGCTGGAATCGCTTCCAGCTCGAGGTTGCTGATCTCGCAGCCACCGTGGAGACGCTGCGCGCCCGGGGAGCGCACTTCCGCAGCGACATCGTCGTCGGCGTCGGCGTCAACCAGATCGTGGTCGACGACCCCTCCGGCAACCCGATCGAGATCGACCAGCCGATGATCCCCGAGGCGAGGCAGGCGCTGCCGACGTAAGGCGGGAGTGCGCGGCGCGCCTGGATCCGGTGTGTCCGGGCGGTGCCGTAGGATCATCCGCGGCATCCGGGCTCGCGGACGCCCGCGCGATCCGCTTGCGATCGAATTGCGATCGAGTCGTACGACGCTGGCCGCGCTAGATGAGCACAGAGACGAATGTGGGGTACCCGATGGCCCGATCTCAGGATCCGCTCAGAACTCCTGCAGATACGCGCGCACGATCCGCGGGTCCACCCGCAGCTCCGCCGCCGGTCCCTCGAGACCGACCCGACCCGTATCGAGCACATATGCCCTTGTGGCCGCCTCGAGCGACACCCGCACGTTCTGTTCGGCCAGGAGCACTGCGCGCCCGCGACGGTTCATCGCGGTCATGACGTCGAAGATCCGATCGACGATCACCGGTGCGAGCCCGAGCGAGACCTCGTCGGCGATGAGCAGGACGGGGTCGAGGACGAGCGCCCGGCCCATCGCAAGCATCTGCTGCTCGCCGCCCGAGAGCGTGCGCGCAGCCTGCTTCCGCCGCTCGGCGAGGCGTGGGAACAGTTCGTAGACCTCCGCGAGTGCCTCGGGCGCGGGGCGGGCCGTAGCGCGGAGCGCGACGCGGAGGTTCTCCTCGACCGTCAGGCTCGGGAACACGCGGCGTCCCTCGGGCACGTAGGCGATGCCGTGAGCTGCGCGCCGGTGGGCCGGCTGGGCGAGGAGGTCCTGGCCGCGGAACCGGACGCTGCCGTGCGCAGGAATGAGGCCCATGAGCGCGCGGAGCAGCGTTGACTTGCCGGCCCCGTTCGCGCCAACGACCGCAACGAACTCCCCAGGCTCGACGTGGAGCGAGATGCCGTGGAGGACGCGCAGCTCGCCGTACCCCGCGACGAGATCCGCAACCTCCAGGAGGGGCGCGGCGGCATTGGTCATGACTGGCTCCCGGTGCCGGCCGCATCGCCCCCGGATCCCGCGTCGCCGATGCGAGTCCACCGCCCGGAGTCCTTCGCCGCCGCCCCAGGCCCCGAGCTGACCGCTCCACCATCCGCTCCAGTCTGCGGCATCGAGCGCCCGAGGTACGCGTTGACGACCACGGGGTCGTTCCGGACCGCGTCGGGCAGGCCGGCGGAGATCACACGCCCGGCATCGAGCACGACCACCCTGTCGCTCAACGAAAGCGCGAACCCGACGTGGTGCTCCACGAGAAGGACCGTCAGGCCGCGCTCCCGGCAGCCCTTGATCAACTCTGCGAGCGGACGCATGCCGTCGGCGCCGATCCCGGCCGCCGGCTCGTCGAGCAGGAGAAGGCGCGGGTCGGCTGCCAGCGCACGGCCGAGCTCGAGTCGCCGCAGCTCGCCGATGTTCAGTCGCCCCGCCTTCTCGTCCGCCTTGCCCTCGAGGCCGGTGAGGGCCAGCAGCTCGTCGACCTTCCGGCTCGCACCGATCACCCGTCGCCTGGGCCCGAGCGTCCGCGCCGACGCGAGCGTCCTCCGGCCCGCTGCGCCCAAACGTATGTTCTCGCGCACGGTCAGCGAGCGGAACGGCCGGGCGACCTGGAAGGTTCGCGCGACACCCAGGTAGCTCATCCGCGTCGAGCCATACCCGCGCGTCGAGCGCCCGTCGAACCGTACCTCACCCCGCGTCGGGGGCTGGGCGCCGGCGATCACGTTGAACAGGGTCGTCTTGCCGGCTCCGTTGGGGCCGATGACCGAGACGAACTCGCGCGCCTCGACCGTGAGATCGACGCCGTCGAGGGCCGTCAGCCCGCCGAAGCGGACGACCAGCCCGTCAACATCAAGCAGGGCCATCGGACGGCCTCACGCCTCCCTCGCGCGAGGTTCCGGCCACGCCACCACCTCGCCTACCGCCCAGTGCGCGGCGCAGCAGCCCGCGTACCGCGCTGCCCTCGCCGAGCACCCCCTCAGGCTGGAATCGCAAGACGAGCACAAGGATCGCCCCGAAGGCGAGCAACCGGAAGTCGGACACGAACCGGAACACCTCGGGCAGCGCACCGAGCACGACCGCGCCGAAGATCGCCCCGCTGATGACGCCGATCCCACCGAACATGAGCATCGCGAGGATGACGACCGACTCGCTGAACCCGAAGCTGGTCGGGGTCACGGCCGACAGGAACGGCGCGTACAGCGCGCCGGCGAGCCCCGCGAGGGCAGACCCGAGCACGAACGCGGCGATCTTGTACGGCGCCACGGGGATCCCGGTCGCCGCGGCCGCCGCTTCGTCGTCGCGGATCGCGATGATCGCCGCTCCGAACCACGTTTGCTCCATGTACCAGGAGATCGCGACGACGAGCAGGAGCATCGCCAGCCCGACGATCAGGAAATCGCCCGGGCCGAACTGGTGGCCCGCGATCGACGGCAGCGGGATGGCGTAGACGCCGGTCGCCCCGCCGAAGAAGGGCACGTACTGGAACATCGCGACGACGACGAAGTTGAGCCCGATGGTCGTGACGGCGAGGAAGTCCTCGCGCAGCCGGAGGCTGATCGCACCGAGGACGAGGCCGGCGATGCCGGCGGTGCCGACGGCGGCGGGGATCGTCCACCAGAACGACCAGCCGTACTTTACCGAGAGCACGGCCGCAAAGTAGGCGCCGATCCCGAAGAACGCGCCCTGGGCAAGGTTTGGCTGCCCAGCGTAGCCGGCGACGATGTTGAGGCTGACGACGAGGATCGCGTAGATCGAGATTGTGACCAGGACGACGAGCAGGTAGTCGAGGCTCACTGCACGACCTCGTCGCCGGGAAGCAGTCCCCTCGGGCGCACCAGCAGGATGAGGATGAGCGCGATGAAGGCGATCGCGTCGCGCGGGAGCACGAACCCGAAGTAGGCGACGACGAACGTCTCGACGAGCCCGATGAGGAGCGCCGCCAGGATCGTCCCGAGCGGGTTCCCGAGCCCACCAAGGACGATGATCGCGAGCATCTTGTACGCGGGGATATCGCCCATCGTCGGGTAGACGGTGTTGTACGTGATCCCGAGCAGGACGCCGCCCACCGCCGCGAGCGCATAGCCGATGAGGAAGATCGCGGCGATCACCCGGCCGCTGTTGATGCCGATCGCCTGGGCTGTCTCGCGGTCCTGAGACGTCGCCCGCCAAGCGAGCCCAAGCGAGGTCCGGCGCAGCAGCCACCAGGTGGCCGGGAAGACGGTGATGCCGATGATGACGATGAGCAGATCGACGCCGGTGATCCGGCTGCCGGCGATGGTCAGCGACGGCAGCGGGATGGTCGCGGGGAACGGCTGGTTGTACGGCCCGAAGACGAGGCGGAACACCTCCTCGGCCGCGATGAAGATGCCGATCCCCGCGACCAGCGGCACGATCGGCCCGCGGCCGAGGATCGGCCGGTACAGGAGCCGCTGGAGGAGCCAGCCGAGGAGTGCGCCGGCGAGCGCGCCGGCGAGGATCGCCAGCCACCACTCGCCTGTGACCGTGAACGCCTCGAGCCCGATGTAGGCGCCGAGTGTGAGGCTCGTCGCGTTCGCGACGTCGAGGATGCGCAGGAGGCCGTAGGTGAGCGAGGGACCGAGCGCGATCAGGGCGTACAGCGAGCCCTGGACGAGCCCGTGTACCACACTCGACGCGAAGACATCCATCCCTCGCCCGCCTCAGTCGTCTGCGTGACGGTCAGGGCGTGATGATCGCGGGATCGGTCACGTCGCCGTAGTGGTGGACCGCGCCGTCCTTGATGATCTCGAGGTCGACTGCCTTGACGACCTCCCCCGTGCTGTTGTAGCTCTGGATCGTCCCGGTGACGCCGACGAAGTTCGTCGTGCCCGCGATCCCTGCCTTGATCTGGTCAACTGACGTCCCCGTGGCCATGGCCTGCTTGAGGACCATGAACGAGTCATACGTCGTCGCGGCCACCATGTCCGGCGCGTGGCCATACGCGGTCGTGAACGCGTCCACGAATGACTTGCTGCCCGGGTCCGTGCTGTCG
Source organism: uncultured Chloroflexia bacterium (assembly GCA_963720825.1). Lineage (GTDB taxonomy): Bacteria > Chloroflexota > Limnocylindria > Limnocylindrales > CSP1-4 > CAIXZV01. Next base: position 12,495 of record CAVRGY010000008.1, read on the forward strand.
CGGTTGAACGGGGTCGTGAAGACCATCCCGTTCGCCGCCTTGCCGACCGGTTCGAAGAACTGGGTGGTCGAGTCGACGCCCTCAGTGCCGACCAGCGGCATTGTGAGCCCCAGCGCGTTCCAGTTCGTGATGAACTGCTGGGCCTCGCTGTAGTACTGCGCCATGAACACGCCGTCGGCACCCTGGCTGACGTCGCGCTGGAGGATCGGCGTGAAGTCCTTCTCGCCGAAGTCATTGGAGTCGGTGGCGACGATCGTTGCACCGAGCGCGTTCGCCTCGCTCGTGAACCCGTCCACGAGAGCGCTGCCGAAGTCGTTCTTGATCGCGACGATCGCCACCTTCGTCGCACCGAGATCCTTCACGAGCGCGTAGGCCGCGGCCTTGCCCTCGACCTGGCCGGTGAAGTCCTGCTGGAAGATGAAGTCGCCGGTCGCCGGGATACCCGGGTTGACGGCATAGGCGGCGAGCATCGGCACGCTGGCGCGCTGGAAGATCGGGGCGGCCGCGAGCGTCTGGTCGCTGTACGACCCACTCACGACCGCCGTTACGTTGTCCTGGGTCGTGAGCTTGGTGGCGATCGTGACCGCCTGCTTGGCATCGCTCGCGTCGTCGTAGTTCACGAGTGAGAGCTGGCTGCCGTTGACGCCGCCGCCGGTGTTGATGTCCTTGACGGCAAGCTGAGCCGCATCGTAGGCGCTCTCGCCGTCGGCGGCGGCGAAGCCGGATTCAGGGGCGAAGAAGCCGATCTTGATCTCGCCCCCTGCCGAGGGACTACTGCCGCTTGGTGAGCAACTGGCGGCCACCAACATGACCGCCGCCGCCGCCGCGACGACCCAAGCCGTTCTCTTCTGGTGAGACTCCATCTCGCATTCCTCTCCACATCCCCCATTCCTGCCAACAGTCCTGATGCCTTACCTGGCCACAAACCTCCTCGCGGCGGGTATCTGCGGGTTCGGCCGTCGCCCGGGTGTCCCGCCCGGGACGCCCTCATCGAGGGCGCGAGCGATGTCGCTGGCTGCGGCTTCAACCTCTGACGCGGCGTGTGCCAGCAGCGAGCCACGGAGCCGCAGGGCGGGCGCGGTGACGCTGACCGCCGCCTCCACCCCGCCGGGGCCGGCGATCCCGCACGCGACGGCGACCACGCCCAATTCGACCGCATCCGCCGCAACGTGGACACCGGACCCGGTGATCGCCGCACCGCTCGCGCTTCCAGCAAGCGGGATCCTGCGCCCGACCCAGCCGGACACACGGAGGGCGCGCGGACTCTCGACCTGGTCGAGGTAGAGCGCGCTCGAGCCGTCGCGGACCAGGATGTTGGCCGTCTCGCCCGTGCGATCCCGGAGGTGCTCGAGGTGCGGTCGTGCGACGCGCAGCAAATGCTCGATGGGCTCGATGCGCGCTGCGAGACCGACGACACGGAGTCCAAGGCCGATCCGACCCGAGGCGTCCAACGCCAGGAGGCGCTCCGAGACGAGGGAGTCGACGAGCTCGCCGACGCGGGTCACGTCGAGCCCTGCCCGGCCGGCGAGCTCTGCGAGGGACAAGCGCGGCGTCCGGCTGTCGAAAGCTTCGAGAACCTCGAGGGCCTGGGCGACGGTCGGCGACGCTGCGCTCACCTGGGAGAGGCGCCGCCCGAGTGACCAGGTGCGGGCTCGTCGGTCGTACGCGACGTAGTCGCGGGACCGCATGACGTTGAGCAGCCGGTACACGGTTGAGCGAGGGATTCCGCACTCGCGCGCGATGGCCATCGACCGCATCGGGTGTCGATGGTTGGAAAGGAGGTCCAGCACGGCCAGCGCACGATCGGCCGCAGAGACGGCAGAGAGATCTCGCTCGGGAGACGAAGCCACCATTTCGTGACCATGGCCGGAACCTCCGGCGTCCGGCTAGGGCCATTTGTCCCAGATGAGGGACACTTCCTGTGCCTCCATCTTGCAGGTGGGTCGTATCGCGCCTAGCGTCCACGGTATGAGGACAATGCACGTCGGCGAGGCGGCCTCCACCATCAGCGGGCCCAACGGTTCAACGATCGTCACGCCCGGCCACGGCCCGCGGCGCGTTCGAGCACCCCGCGGACCCGAGCGAACCTGCAAGGGCTGGGGCCAGGAGGCGGCCCTCCGGATGCTCATGAACAACCTCGACCCGGATGTGGCCGAGAAGCCCGATCAGCTGATCGTGTATGGCGGCACCGGCCGGGCGGCACGCAGTTGGGAGGCGTTCGACGCGATCGTTACCGCCCTTCGTGAGCTCGGGAACGACGAGACGCTGCTCGTCCAGTCGGGAAAGCCCGTCGGCGTCTTCCAGACGACCCCAGACGCTCCCCGTGTCCTGATCGCGAACGCCAACCTCGTTCCCCACTGGGGCACATGGGAGGTGTTCCGCGAGCTCGAGCGGATGGGCCTCACGATGTACGGCCAGATGACCGCGGGCTCGTGGATCTACATCGCGACCCAGGGGATCATCCAGGGCACATACGAGACCTTAGCCGAGATGGCGCGCCAGCACTTCGGCGGGACCCTGCGCGGGCGCGTTGTCTTGACCGCCGGCCTGGGCGGCATGGGCGGCGCACAGCCGCTGGCGATCACGATGAACGAGGGGGTCGCGCTGTGCATCGAGGTCGACCCGGCGCGAGCCGAGCGCCGTCGCGCGGCGGGCTACGTGGACATGCTCACGACCGGCCTCGACGAGGCGCTGGCCCTGGTCGAGGCCGCGAGGACGAGCGGGCGCGCACTGTCGGTCGCGCTGGTCGCGAACGCCGCCGATGTCGAGCCCGAGCTGGTCCGTCGGCGCTGGCAGCCCGACGCTCTGACCGATCAGACGAGCGCCCACGATCTCCTGAGTGGCTACGTGCCGGGCGGGATGGCGTTCGACGAGGCGCTCGCGCTGCGCCAGCGCGATCCGGAGGCGTACGTTTCCGCGAGCCGGGACGCCGTCGCCCGACACGTGCGCGCGATGCTGGAGATGCAGCGCCGGGGTGCGATCACGTTCGACTACGGCAACAACATCCGGCAGCAGGCGGCCGACGCCGGCGTCGCCGATGCGTTCGAGATCAGCGGCTTCGTGCCGCTGTTCATCCGGCCGCTCTTCTGCGAGGGAAAGGGTCCGTTCCGGTGGGTGGCCCTGTCCGGAGACCCGGCGGACATCATGGCTACTGACCGCGCGCTCATGGAGCTGTTTCCTCAGGATGCGAGCCTGCGCCGCTGGCTCACCCTGGCGGAGGAGAAAGTGCCGTTCCAAGGCCTCCCGGCACGCATCTGCTGGCTGGGCTACGGCGAGCGGGCACGCGCGGGCCTCCGGTTCAACGAGATGGTCGCGTCGGGGGAATTGAAGGCGCCGATCGTGATCGGGCGCGACCATCTTGACGCGGGATCCGTTGCGAGCCCGAACCGCGAGACCGAGGGGATGCGCGACGGGTCGGACGCCATCGCGGACTGGCCGCTGCTGAACGCGCTCTTGAACACCGCCGCAGGTGCAACGTGGGTCAGCATCCACCACGGCGGGGGTGTTGGGATCGGCTACAGCATCCATGCCGGCATGGTCGTCGTCGCGGATGGGACGTCGGAGGCCGCCCGTCGGCTGGAGCGCGTCCTGACGACGGATCCCGGCATGGGCGTGGTGCGCCACGTCGACGCGGGCTACAGCCGCGCGATCGAGGTCGCGCGTGAGCGCGGGGTGCGGGTCCCGATGCTCGAGACCGCCGAGCGGCGGGCACGGGACCCGGAGGTCGGTCGCCCGGAGCCGTAACAGCGCCGACGAGAGGGCGAGTGAACTCGAACAGCATCGCCAAACATGCCGACCGGAAGGTCTCGTGTCCCCACGGGCGCCCCTGAGCACGAAGTGGCGCGAAAACACGATCTTGGCGTAATAGTGCGGATGTTCATGGTCGGGGCGAGGGATCCTGGCAGGAGGTTCCCACGATTCGGATGTGGTGCCGAGGTGTCAGGGCTGTCGTCACAGGTGATAACTCGCACTGAGATCGATCGGATGTCGAACACAGTTATCTCGTCTGTCCGAGCGCTGTGGCCCAGATCCCGTTCATCGGCTCCGCCGTTTCCACCGTGCTAGACTCCCCTTCGCTCAGTGAGCAGCTCTGATCGAGCACGAAACCGTGGGGCTATAGCTCAGCTGGGAGAGCGTCTGAATGGCATGCAGGCGCCGCTGAGCGCTGTGGCCAACCGCTCCCCGATCACGATCGAGTTGAGCGAAACGTGCCCAAGTTATCGTCTGTGGCGGAGAGACGATAACGACCTGAGAGCCGATAACTGGTGACCTGCAGCGGGTCGGCTCGTCACCTGCTCGTGGCAGGGTCGCCCTACCCGTTCTGTGGCATGTCGTTCCAGACCTAAGTATTATTGACGGTATGGGTGACACAGCTTCGATCACGCGTCCTGACCACGAACGCCTGTTCGGCATCGCAACAGGGCAGGCCGGCTACTTCCTGACTGCCCAGGCTCGCGAGTGCGGCTTCAGCTCCCCGCTGATCACCCACCATGCGCAGGGCGGTCGCTTCATTCGTGCTGCGCGAGGTCTGTACCGCATCCGCGACTACCCCTCCTCGCCCCGCGAAGACCTCGTCGCGGCCTGGCTCCCCCTTGCACCCGAGGCCGTCGTGTCGCACGAGTCCGCGCTCGAGCTCCTCGGACTGTCGGACGTCATCCCGGACCGCATCCACCTGTCCGTGCCGCGCAGCCGGCGGAAGCTCTCCCGGCGATCCGGCGTCGCCCTGCACACGACGATTCGGGCGCTCGCCGGTTCCGACGTGGTCGTGCGAGACGGAATGCGGATCACCGGACCGGCGCGGACGATCGTCGATGTCGCCGGGGCCGGGCTGGCGCCCGAGCAGGTCGTCCTCGCCATCATGCAGGCCATCGACCGCGGGCTCACGACGCCGGGTCGTCTCCGGGAGGCGGCTCACGGTCGAGGCCGCAGGGTCGAGCATCTCGTCGCCGTCGCGCTCGCCGGGACCGGCTCGTGAGGTACGCCTCGGCAGCTGCCTTCCGCCAGGCACTCGAGGCGCGGCTCGCCGCCTTGAGCCGCGATGGCAGCGTGTCGCTGATGCGCCTCCGCAAGGCGGTCGCCTTCGATCGCCTGCTCGCCCGCCTGTTTGCCGTGGCGCCGGACCGATGGGTCCTCAAGGGCGGCCTCGCCCTCGACTACCGGCTGGGGCGCCGGGGCCGGGTGACGATGGATGTTGACCTCGCGGGTCGAGGGGGCGAGGAGGGCGCGACCGCAGACCTGCTGGCCGTTCAGGAGCGCGATCTCGGCGACCACTTCACGTTCGCGATCGAGCGAACCGCGGGACTCGACCAGCTCGACGAGGGCTCCGCCATCCGGTACCACGTGCGAGCTGACCTTGCCGGCCGGCGGTTCGAGGACTTCGTCCTGGACGTGGGCTTCGACGCCCCGGCCGGATGGGTGCCGGAGATGCTCGACGGCCCGGACCTCCTCACGTTTGCGGACATCGAACCGGTTCGGGCGCCTTCGCTGCCGCTCGAACTCCAGGTCGCCGAGAAGGTCCATGCCTACACCCGGGGCTACGGCGGATCGGGCGTGGTGAGCACGCGCGTCAAGGATCTCGTCGATCTTGCGCTGATCGCCTCCATCTCCCGCGTGGACGCGGACCGGCTGCACCGCGCCCTGCACGACACCTTCGGTCAGCGTGGCCGCCAGGAGCTTCCACGGGCGCTGCCGAGGCCACCTGCGGACTGGCGCGTGCCGTACGCCCGGATGGCCGCGGCGGTTGATCTCGCCGTCGAGCTTGACCATGGCTACGGGCTCGCGGCAGGCTTCCTCGATCCGGTGCTATCCGGGGAGCTGGGTGACCACGGCCGCCTGGGAACCGGCAGCGCAGCGCTGGGTGGCACGATCGAGAGAAGCCATCGGCTGAGCTCCGTCGTCCGACGGGCAGCGCCCCGCCCCACACCGATCCCGGTAGGATCGACGGACCATGTCGAACCGGTCGCTCCCGGACCCAGTCGAGCCGACCTTCCGCGACCTGCGCGGTGCGGTCTACACGGGCGATGGGCACGCCGCGATGGCCGCCATCGCACGCCGGCCGGATCTCGACACCCTCCAGTACGCCGGGGACGGCCTCCTGCTCGGGCTCGCCCAAGGGGTCACGGGTACCACGGAGCGGGCCAGCGAGCACATCTCCCTGCTTCGAGACCGGGACCTCGACGGCGACGAGGAGCTCGCGGTCGAGCTCGAGGCGATGCTCGGGCTGGCGCCGGCCCCGGCGCTGCGCGACCTCCCGGTCGACCTCGACGAGCTGTCTCTCGCGCTGGAGGGTGATCCGCTCCTGACCGGCGGTCGGCTCGACCTCCGGACGGGCGAGGTACAGCAGATCGGCCCGCTCTATGAGAGTGACGTCTTCGACGAGTTCGGCGAACCCGACGATGAAACCGATGACGCCGAGGCCGAAGACGGTCCGGCCGATGACCGCTGGCTCCGGTTCGACTCGCTCGGATCGCGGCCCGGCTTCCGCGACATGGAGGCGTTCCTCGACACCGTCACGGACGAGCGCCTCGCCGCCCGGCTCGAACGCGCACTCGGCGGCCGGGGCGCCTTCCGCCGCTTCAAGGACGAACTGGCCGATGTCCTCGACGAGCTCGCCCGCTTCTACCGATACACCGACGACCGCCGCCGCGGTCGCGCCCGGCAGTGGCTCGCCGAATCGGGGCTGCGCCCGAACGTGCCCGCCAAGCCGCCCTCACCCGATCGTCCAGACCGCCACGGGCTCTCTTGACCCTTGCTTGCATTTCACGCCACCTGGGCGCTCGACCGCCGTCTGCACATCTGGGCCGAGGTTGCCGCCGCCTTCGAGGCGCGACGACGACGTCGTGCGCGGCGGACCACCGGGATCCCTGCCCACCCGTGGGCCGCTCCGACCGCCGGCCTGGCGCGCGCCATCGGGGCCGCGACCATCGGCGACGCCGGTCTGGCCGGACGAGCCCGACCGGGCCGGCTGACCCTCTGGCTCCCGGGTGACGCAGCGAGTCCGTGGCCCTCTCCACGCATCGCCGCGGCACCCCCGCACGGTGACGCAGCGCCAGCCGGCATCGAACCCTGGACGGTCCCGACGCTCGCGTTCGACCCGGGCGCGGCCATCGGGCTTCTCCTGTCGGGGACGCTCCGCTCCGAGGAAACGTCGGGCGACGCGTCGTTCGAGCACCTCGCCGCCACCGTCCTGGTCGCCCTGGAGCTCGCCGCGCGGGGGCGCTTCCTCCCCGGGCTGGTCCAGGCGCGGGACGACCGGGGCTTCGAGGCACGCTGGCTGCCGGCCCCCGGGGCCACCGATGCTGAACGGCTGCGGGCGCTGGCGCGTGCGATGCCGCCATCGTGTCGCGCGGAGGCTGCCGCATCGGACCGGCGCGGACGTGGCGCCGGCGGCGTCCTCGCGCAGATGCTGGCCGACATCGTCGATTCGATCGCCCGCGAAAGCATCGGGCCCCGGCCCTTTCCGAGGACCGCGACCCGGACGAGGCGCGCGGCGCCGCTCGACATCATGCTCGACGCCTTGGCCACGGCAAGCTCCACCATGCTCCCGGAACTCGCACGAGCTCCGCGCCCTTGCCGGGACCGTGACGGCGTGGCACCGGCGGGCCTCGACCGGCGACTCCGGCTTCCGCACCTGCTTCCGGGTCATCCCGCCCGACGAGGGTGCCGCCGGTACCACGGAAGGGCAGGCCTGGGCCGTCGAGGTCCTGCTCCAGGCGACCGACGATCCGAGCCTGTTCGTTCCCGCGGCCGATGTCTGGAAGACGGGCCGCAGGCTGGCCGCGTTCGGCCGCCAGCTCGACGATCCGCAGGAGCGGCTGCTCGCTGACCTGGGCCGCGCGACACGACTCCACCCACCCCTGGACCGCTTGCTCCGCGAGTCACACCCTGCGCGGCTCGAACTTGACGTCACCGGCGCGTACGCCTTCCTCGGCGAGGGAGCGCCGGCCCTCGCCGAGGCCGGCTTCGGCATCCAGCTCCCGTCCTGGTGGCAGTCCGGGCGCCCGCGAATCGCGACCCGCCTGCGGGCGACCGCGCGCGCGTCCGCCGGCGCTTCGGCGGCCGGCGCCGGTCTCGGGCTCCAGGCCATCGTCGACTACCGGTGGGAGCTCGCGATCGGCGACACGGAGGTGACAGCCGACGAGATCCGCGAGCTCGCCCGCCTCAAGGTGCCGCTGGTGCGCGTCCGGGGCCAGTGGGTGGAGTTGCGCCCCGAGGATGTCGCCGCGGCGGTCCGCTTGGTGGAGCGCGGTCCCGGACATCCGGGCGGGACGATGACCGCCGGCGACGTGATCCGCGCCGGCCTGGGCCTGATCACGTCCGATACCGGCCTCCCTGTCACCGGGGTCACCGCCGACGGCTGGCTCGGGACCCTTCTCGCGGCCGGCGGGCCGGACGGACCACCCATCTCCCGTGGGACGCCGGCCGGGTTCGTCGGCGCGCTTCGACCGTATCAGGAGCGCGGTCTCGCCTGGCTGGAGTTCCTCGGCAGCCTGGGCCTCGGCGCGTGCCTCGCCGACGACATGGGCCTCGGCAAGACCGCCCAGGTGCTCGCCCTGCTGGTGGCGGAACGCTCGTCACGGACGGCCGACGCTTCCGACGCCATCGCGTCCGGCCCAACCCTTGTCGTCTGTCCCATGTCCGTCGTCGAAAACTGGCGCCGCGAGGCGGAGCGTTTCGCGCCGGGCCTCGCGGTCCACGTCCACCACGGCGGCGACCGGCTCGGCGGCGAGGATCTGGCAACGGCGGCCGGCGAGGCGCACCTCGTCGTCACGACCTACGGGCTCGTCGCGCGGGACGTGGACGCGCTCTCCACGATCACCTGGGGTCGTCTCGTGCTGGACGAGGCCCAGAACATCAAGAACAGTGCAGCCCGGCAGGCCCAGGCAGTCCGCCGGATCAGGGCGCCCCGCCGGATCGCGCTCACCGGCACGCCCGTCGAGAACCGCCTCTCGGAGCTGTGGTCGATCATGGAGGTCCTGAACCCGGGCCTCCTCGGCTCGGCCAACGCGTTCCACCAGCGCTTCGCCGTGCCCATCGAGCGCTACGGCGACGACGACGCTGCCGGGCGGCTCCGGCGCGCGACGGCGCCGTTCATCCTGCGCCGCCTGAAGTCCGACCGCGCGATCATCGCCGACCTGCCCGAGAAGCTGGAGATGACCGTCTACTGCTCGCTCACGCGGGAGCAGGCCACCCTCTACCAGGCGATCGTCGACGAGATGATGGAGCGGATCGCCTCGAGCGAGGGGATCGAGCGGCGCGGGCTGATCCTGGCCACCATGCTGCGCCTCAAGCAGGTCTGCAACCACCCGGCCCAGTTGCTTGCCGACGGCTCGGCGCTGGCAGGGCGGTCCGGCAAGCTCCAGCGGGTGGAGGAGATCCTGGAGGAGGTCCTGGCCGAAGGGGACCGGGCGCTGCTGTTCACCCAGTTCGCCGCGTTCGGGGCGCTCCTGCGAACGCACCTGCGCGACCGGTTCGGGCGCGAGGTCCTCTATCTCCACGGTGGGACCCGGAAGGCCGATCGCGACGCGATGGTCGCCCGCTTCCAGGACGACGGCGGCCCTCCGATCCTGATCCTTTCCCTCAAGGCCGGCGGGACGGGCCTCAACCTCACCGCGGCCAACCACGTGATCCACGTCGACCGGTGGTGGAATCCGGCCGTCGAGGACCAGGCGACCGACCGCGCCTACCGGATCGGCCAGCGCCGGAACGTGCAGGTCCGCAAGCTTGTCTGCGCCGGCACCCTCGAGGAGCGGATCGCCGCGCTGCTCGAATCGAAGCGCGCCCTCGCGGAGCGCGTCGTCGGGACCGGCGAGACGTGGCTGACCGAGCTGTCCACGGCCGATCTGCGCGACCTCGTCGCGCTCTCGGCCGACGCGGTGGCGGAGGGCTGACGATGCCGTTCGGGCGCCGGCGCCAGCCCTCGGGCCGCTGGGATTCCGGATATCCCCCGCCGAGCCGGCCGCGCCCGGTGAAGGACGGCCTCCAGGCGAAGAGCATGCGGGGCGCCATCGGCGAGACATGGTGGTCACAGCGCTTCATCGAGGTGCTCGAGGACTTCCACGAGGGTCCGCGGCTCGTGCGCGGGCGGGCGTACGCGCGACGCGGCCAGGTCATCGACATGGACGTGGAGCCGGGCGAGGTCAGCGCGCGAGTCCAGGGTTCGCGGGCGCGCCCGTACAACGTGAGCATCGGCGTGACGATCCTTGATGACGCCGACTGGGCACGGGTCGAGGAGGCGATGGTGAGCCAGGCCGTGTTCCTGGCCCGGCTCCTGGCAGGCGAGATGCCACACGAGATCGGGGACGCGTTCGCGGCGACCGGGCTGTCGTTCTTCCCGGCCACCGCCGACGACCTCGCAACGGACTGCTCCTGCCCGGACTGGGGGAACCCCTGCAAGCACGTCGCGGCCGTCTACTACCTCCTCGCCGAGGCGTTCGACCGGGATCCGTTCCTCATCTTCACCTGGCGTGGACGCCCGCGCGAGCGCCTGCTCGCCGAGCTCCGTGCCCTCCGGGGCGTGGATGCCGGGACCCGGGTCCCAGGCGCGATCGACGAGGCCGACGCGACGCTGCCGTCAGAGCTCGAGAGCCTGTTCGGGTCCATCGGCATCGACGACGCCGACCTCAAGGGCCTGATCGCAGAGGAGCTTGCGAGCCAGTTCTGGGACGCAGCCAGCGACCTCACACCCGTTTGCGTCGAACCCCGCGCGGTGGCGATGCCGGACGCGATCCTGCGGGAGCTCGGGCCGTCAGGCCTCTCCGCCGGCGGCCGCCCGCTCGAGGATCTCCTTGCACCAGCCTACCGCGCGATCGCAGCAGGCGGCGGCACGGATCGCGGCAGGCGAGCCACCGGAAGCGACATCGCCGGAGCCGGGCCCGCCAGCGACCATACGGGCCACCAGCCACCCGAACGCTCCCTCGGGCACCGCGCACGCCCGCACGAGGTCCCTCCCGTGCCCGGCTGGAGCAGTTGATCGAAGAGGCCACGGTGGACTGCTACAACGAATCCGAGGAATCCACGGGCCTGTTCGAGATGATCCACGAGCACCTCGACATTCCCTTCATGACGATGGCCCTGGGCGTCGCCGTCACGGTCACCGCCGTCGACATCACCGACGATGACCAGATCGTCGCGATCTGCCGTCGCGGTCGCGACGTGCTCAGGATCGCGCTGCTCGACCTCCCGATGCCGGATCCGCGACCGGCCGGCTCGGAATGGGTGGACGCGTACCGCCACTGGGCGAGGCCGCGCTGATCATGACGGCCGATACGCACGACCGACTGCACCGCGTGGTGTGTTTCGTCGCAGTTATCGTCTCTCCAAGCGCTGTGCCCAAACGCCGGACCGTCGGCCCGGCCGTTTTCCTCCGTGCTAGACTCCCGTTCGCGCACTCAGGAGCTCTGATTGAGCACGAAACGTGGGGCTATAGCTCAGCTGGGAGAGCGTCTGAATGGCATTCAGAAGGTCCGGGGTTCGAATCCCCGTAGCTCCACCAACGCACTGATCACGCCGACCACCTGACCCCTCGCCGGGACCGGCGGGGGGTCTTGTTTCAGCGGGGACGTCTTTCACCTGTGGGGCAGCTGTGACGACGACAGGCGACAGCACGACATCTGCCGGGACCGCCGCCCAGGACGTGCGGGACCGGATCACGCGCTACGACCCGGCCTCGATCGAGCCGCGGTGGCAGGCGAAGTGGGACGAGCTCCGCCTCCACGAGACCGACCTCGCGGACGACTCGCGCCCGCGGTTCTACCTGCTCACGATGTACGAGTACCCGTCCGGGTCGCTGCACATCGGCCACTGGTACGTCAAGACGCCGACGGATGCGATCGGCCGCTACCGGCGAATGCACGGCGACAACGTGTTCATGCCGGTGGGCTTCGACGCGTACGGGCTGCCCGCCGAGAACGCCGCGATCAAGAACCGGGTCAACCCGCGCGACTGGACGATGGCGAACATCGAGACGATGCGCCGCCAGCTGCGCACGATGGGCGCGGCATGGGACTGGACCTCGGAGGTCATCACCTGCGATCCCGAGTACTACCGCTGGAACCAGTGGCTGTTCATCCAGCTGCTCAAGCACGACCTGGCGTATCGCGCGGTCTCGCCCGTCGACTGGTGCCCCAACGACGGGACGCTCGCGCGCGAGCAGGTCGAGGGCGTCGACCGGCACTGCTGGCGGTGTGGCGCGAAGGTCGAGAAGCGCGAGCTGGCGCAGTGGTACCTGCGGATCACGAACTACGCGGACGAGCTGCTCGACTTCGGCGGCATCGACTGGCCGGACCCGATCCGGATCATGCAGACGAACTGGATCGGGCGGTCGTCGGGCGCCGAGATCGTGTTCGAGACCGCGCCGTCCGCCCATCACGCCGGCGGCGAGGAGCTGCGGGTGTTCACGACCCGCCCCGACACGCTGTTCGGCGCGACGTTCATGGTCCTCGCGCCCGAGCATCCGCTGGTCAGGACGCTGACCGCCCCCGAGCGGCAGGCCGAGGTCGAGGCGTACGTCACCCAGACGGAAGCCCGCACCGAGATCGACCGGCTGTCGACCGATCGAGAGAAGACCGGCGTCCCGATCGGTGCCGACGCGATCAACCCCGTCAACGGCGAGCGGATCCCGATCTTCATCGCGGACTACGTGCTGGCCACCTACGGCACCGGCGCGATCATGGCGGTTCCGGCGCACGACGAGCGCGACTTCGCGTTCGCCCGCCAGTTCGACCTGCCGATCGTCAGAGTGGTGATGCCCCGTGACGCAGATCCCGACGAGGAGCTGACGTCGGCGTTCGTCGAGCACACGACCGACGAGGTGATGGTCAACTCCGGCCGGTTCGATGGCCGTCGGGCAGCGGACGCGTGGCACGAGATCGTGGGCTGGCTCGGGGACCGGGGCAAGGGTCGCCAGGCAGTCACCTACCGGCTGCGCGACTGGCTGGTCAGCCGCCAGCGCTACTGGGGCACCCCGATCCCGGTCATCCACTGCGAGCAGTGCGGCGCCGTGCCGGTCCCCGAGGACCAGCTGCCGGTGCTGCTGCCGGACACCGTCGACTACCAGGGCAGCGGCGAGAACCCGCTCAACCGGGACGAGCCGTTCCTCAACGTCGCCTGCCCGTCGTGCGGTGGTGCCGCGAAGCGCGAGACCGACACGCTGGACACGTTCATCGACTCGTCCTGGTACTGGTTCCGGTACCTGTCACCCCACAAGTCCGACGGGCCGGTCGACGAGCACATGGTCCGCGAGTGGACGCCGGTCGACCAGTACACGGGCGGCGCCGAGCACGCCGTGATGCACCTGCTGTACAGCCGGTTCTTCACCAAGGCGATGCGCGACCTGGGGCTGGTCCACGAAGGAGAGCCGTTCAAGCGGCTGTTCAACCAGGGCCAGATCCTGGGCGCCGACGGCGAGCGGATGAGCAAGAGCCGGGGCAACGTCGAGGACCCCGACGCAGCTCGTCGCGCGGTACGGCGCGGACACCGTCCGCCTGTTCCTGATGTTCATGGGCCCCTGGGACCAGGGCGGGCCGTGGAGCCCGACCGGGATCGCCGGCGTGCACAAGTTCCTCAATCGCGTGTGGACGATCGTGCTCGATCCGCACGGTCGGGATCCGGGCGACCAGACCGGCGGCGCCCTGCCCGCCGGCGAGGAGGAGTCCGACGCGCGCGACCACCTGCGGACGGCGGCCCACCGCACGCTGCGTGACGTGACGGTGGACTACGAGGGCTTCCGCTGGAACACGATGATCGCGAAGCTGATGGAGCTCTCGAACCTGCTGTTCCGCTATCGCGGCACGTCGGTCGCCGGCCTGCCCGAGTGGGACGAGGCAGTCCGGCTGCTGCTGCTGATGCTCGCCCCCGCCGCGCCGCACATCAGCCGAGGAGCTGTGGTCGCGGCTGCTGGTCGCGGCCGACGAGCCCTGGGAGTCGATCCACCTCCAGCGCTGGCCGGCCGTCGACGAGGCAGCGATCGTCGAGGCGACCCGCGAGGTGCCGATCCAGGTCAACGGCAAGCTGCGCGACCGGGTCACCGTCCCGGCCGGGATCACCGACCTCGAGCTGGAGCAGGTGGTGCTGTCCCGCGACAAGGTCGTGGCAGCCCTTGGCGGCAAGGAGCCGCACCGCGTGATCCACGCGGGCGGCGGCAGGCTCGTCAACATCGTCGTCCGCTAGACCGCACAGGCGCGCTCGGGTCCGCTACATCTGGCCGCCGACGTCGAGCAGGAAGTCGATCAGCCCGGCGAAGTAGGTCTCCTGGTCGTCGTACATCGCCAGGTGGCTGCCGTCCGGGCAGTGGAGGTAGCGGCCGTTCGGGATCCGGCGGGCCATGTCGGCCATGAACGCGGGGTCCATCGTGTCGTGGCGTGCGCCGATCACGAGCGTCGGGACGCGGATCTGCGACAGCTGCTCGGTCCGGTCCCAGTCGACCAGCTTGCCGCTCAGGCCGAGCTCGCTGGGGCCCTGCATCGAGACGTAGATCGCGGGGTTGATGTTGGCCATCATCCGGGCGACCGGGTCAGGCCAGTCGACCACCGGCATCCGCAGCACGTGCTCGACGTAGTGGTGCTGGTACAGCAGCTCCATGTAGCGGGGATTGTCGGTGTCGCCGCCGGCCTCGAGTGCCTTGATCTCGGCCAGGGCCGACTGGTCCATCGCCGGCATCAGCACGTTCTCGGCATACGCGTTGTACGCAGGGCAGCTCGACATCATGTTCGAGATCACCAGCCCCTTGAGCGCGTCGCCGTGGCGGAGCGCGTACTCCATCGCCAGGATGCCGCCCCATGAGACCCCGAGCAGGAAGAAGTTCGTGGCGTCGAGGCCGAGCGCGATGCGGACCTGCTCCACCTCGTCCACGAACCGGTCGAGATCCCACAGGTCGGGCTCGTCGGGCTGATCGCTGTACGCCGAGCCGAGCTGGTCGTAGTAGTAGTACTCGATGCCCGCGGCGGGCAGGAACGAGTCGCAGGCCTCGAAGCCCTCGTGGGTGGCGCCCGGTCCGCCGTGGAGGAGGAGCAGCTTGATCGCAGGGTTGTTGCCCACCCGCTTGGTCCAGACCCGGAAGTCACCGCTGGGCGTCGAGATCGGGATCAGCCTGACCCCACCGCTCAGCCGGTCCGGCCGCTTCGAGTCGTCGAGATACGCATCCGGTACCGCCATGGGCCTTCCTTTCGTGCTCGTCCCTCGGTCACGATTCTGGCGCCTCTCGCGGAGGCCGACACGTCCGGGACGACGCCCGAGGCCATCCACCGTAGACTCACGGGATGGAGCGGAGCTGCGCCTGATCTTCGGCGTCGCGCCGCCGCCGTGGCTGATCGCTTTCGGCGGCGTCGTCGGCTCGTGATGTGAGGTGAGCTCCAGCTCTGGAGGTCGATCGTGGCCAAATTCGCTCGCCGGGCCGGCATCGCGTTCGGATCATTCGTGATCGCATGGCTCGCGATCTCGCTCGTGGCCGGATGGCTGTTTGGGTCCGGTAACGTCCTGGTCTGGGTGATCGCCGCCATCGTCGGTGCCGGTGTCTACCTCGACATCCTGCGGCGAGACCGGCGCGTCGCCTAGCGCGATTCTGGCCGCAGTGGAGGAGACCGTGCCCGAAGTCAAGATCGGCGCCCTGTGCTGGAACCAGTACACCGACTGGCCGTCGCTCCGACAGGCGGGCATCCGCGCGGACCGGCTCGGGTACGACAGCCTCTGGACGTGGGACCACGTGTCCTCGACACCTCGATGAGAGACGTCGTCACCAAGCTGGCATCCATGGGCCGCTTGCCCGATGAGGACTCGCGGAGCAGGTGGACCTAGACGCGCGCGTGGCCCTTCTCGATGAGGTCCGCCTCGAACGACCTTCGCGCGACGAGGTTGTGGCCCTGCTTCCGCTCTTTCCGGCCGATGACAGCACCTGCTTCGGCTTGGCGTGGACGCTGCTCCATATCATCGAAAGCTCACCCGACTGGCCCATCTGGGACGCTCTCGAATTCAATCGGTGGTGAGTGGGCTGAAACGCTGACCATCCGCCTCGCAAACGCGGGCGAACAACGCCCCGAAACACCGGAGTTGGACCGTGGGTGAAGTCAAGATCGGCGCGCTCTGTTGGAACCAGTGGACCGACTGGCCGAGCCTTCTCCAGGCGGGCATCCGTGCCGACGAACTTGGATACACAAGTCTCTGGACCTGGGATCACCTGTATCCGATCGTGGGCGACTCGCACGGGCCGAACTACGAGGGCTGGCTCACGATCACCGCATGGGCGCAGGCGACGCGCCAGATCCGCATCGGGCTGATGGTCGGCGCCAACACGTTCCGGGCGCCGACGCTCACGGCGAAGATGGCGACCACGCTCGACCACATCTCGAACGGCCGGGCGATCCTGGGCATCGGTGGAGCGTGGTTCGATGAGGAGCACGAGGACTTCGGGCTCGAGTTCGGGTCCGGGTTTCCCGAGCGGCTGCGGTGGCTGGGCGAGGCGCTGCCGGTGATGCGCGGCATGCTGGACGGGACCGAGCCCACGGCACGAGGCGATCACTACCGATCAATGGACACCCGCAACCTGCCTCGGCCCATCCAGGCCCACCTGCCGATCTGCGTCGGGGGCGGCGGCGAGAAGGTGACCCTCAAGCTGGTCGCGAGATATGCCGACATGAACAACGTCGGCGGCAGCGTCGACACCGTCAGGCGCAAGGACGCGATCCTCGTCCAGCACTGCGAGGCCGTCGGCCGCGACCCGGCGGAGATCGAGCGGACGACCGGCGTGGGCGCCGTCGTGATCCGCGACAACCGCTCCGAGGCCGAGCGGATCTTCCACGAGGCGTTCGACCGGAACCGCATCGCCAACCACTGGACCGAGCAGCCCGTCGGGACGCCGGAGGACGTGGCCGAGATGCTCGCCCCGTACCTCGACCTCGGCTACCGGCACCTCATCGCGGGCTTCCCGGCCGACTACGACGAGGAGTCGATGACCCGCTTCGCGACCGAGGTGCGGCCGCTGCTCGAGCGCGCCTGACCCTGGTCCCCCGCCGCCGCGGCGCCCCCGTCGGTGGCTCCGCGGCGCTTCGAGCGGAACCGCTGGACCTTTGCCCGATTGCCGCACGTGGTCATGTCGCACCAGCGCCGCCGGCCCGCTCGTGACGTGTCCTCGAACACCCAGCGGCAGCCGTCGTTGGCGCAGATGCGGAATCGCGACGTCTCGCCGGCCACGATCGCGTCGGCCAGCGGCTGGACGATGCGCGCGAGTGCCTCACCCGTCGGATCGTCGTCCACGTGGCGGTGACCCACCGTGATCCCGGTCGGTCCTGCCCGGAGCTCGATCGAGCCGGCGTGTCGCACGACGTCGTTGACCACCGCGATCGCGTCGTCCGGCGGCGTGTGCCCCTCGACCTGCGCGTCCCAGACACCGCGTAGCGCCGCTCGCGTCGCGTACAGCCGGCCCAGCCACCCCTCGCCGTCGCGTGCCGCCTGGACGCGCAGCGATCCCTCGTGGGCGAGGCCGTGCTCGATGAAATAGGCGACCGCCGAGTCGACGGTCGGGATGTGCTCTTCGGGGATGCCGGCCGTCAGCTCCTCGCTGTTGATGAAGTCGAGGCATGCCTCGAGGTCGGCGTCGTGCGCGTGCCCCGGCGCGGGCTCATCGCCCCCGGACGGACGGTTCTGGGCTGTGGGTGCGTTGGTCATCGGTTGCTCGGTCATCGGTTGTGTAACCACCATATTCCTGTTGACAGGTTACATGCAAGCCGGTAGCATGGCGTAACCACTAAATAAGGATTAGCCGGTTACGTTCCGGCCTCGTGGAGACCGCTGATGGACAACCTGATCCCCGCTCTTCTGTCCGCTCTCGCCCTGCTGGGCGCGCTGGCAGCGATCGCCGGCGTCGAGAGCCGCGACGGGTTCGATTCCAACAAGCACTGACACGGAGGAGAAGCACCATGTGGCAGGTGAACGCAATGATCGCACTGGACCTCGCACGCGAGCGCGCGAGGGAGGTGGAAGCGAACGCGGAGCGATGGCGCCTGAGCAACGTCGCCGACGCCGAGCGCGAGGCGCGAAGCGCGCGGACGCTGAGCCCGGTCCGTGCCCTGGTCGCCGCGCTGCTGCGCGGGTTGAGCACGGGCGCGGACTCGGTTGCTGTCGCGACCTGCCGGGCCGCCACCCGGGTGGAGGGTCGCGCGGCGTAACCTGCCGCCGAAGGCAACGGAGGTCGGAGGCCGACGGAAGCGGCGACGCCCAGGCGGCGGACCGCTCCCCCATAAGCAGCCGATAAGTCGGCGAGGGTACTGTCCGCATTGGACAGCCGCCTCGCCGGAAGTGCCCCCGACGAGGCGGTTGTTTCCCCATCGCCCGCCGCCAGGCCCGCCGGGGAGCAACCCAACCCTTGGAGCCTTCCAGCGCGCCCTGGCGCGCCCTCGAATCCAACGAATCCGGCGAAACGACGTCCGGCGGCGCCAGCCCGGAGCCTGAACCGCGGACGATCCCATGGCTGGCGTCGCGATCGTGCTCGCGATCGGATGCGCGGCACTGGGCGCGTTCTTCCTCGGGAGCCATTCAGGCACGGTTGTCACGGTCGACGGGGCGACGGCGCTCGGCGCCACGTCCGATCCTGGCGGGCCTTCGGGGATGCCTCCGGGAACGCCGGGCGGCGAGATCGTCGTCGAGGTCGGCGGCGCCGTTGCGCATCCCGGCCTGTACCGTCTGGTCGCCGGGTCGCGAATCGGCGACGCCATCGCCGCCGCGGGCGGCTACGGTCCGCGGGTCGACACGGTCGCGGCCGATCTCCGGCTGAACCTGGCGGCCATCCTCCACGACGGCGACGAGGTGCACGTTCCGACCCGGGACGAGGCTGCCACCTCGTCCGGGGCGGCCGGTTCCGGCGCAACGGGTGGCGGTTCGGGGCCGGGTGGCGGGCCCGCGCTCATCGACCTCAACACCGCGAGCGCCGAGCAGCTCGACACGCTGCCGGGCATCGGGCCCGCGACGGCCGCCAAGATCATCGCCGCGCGCGAGGAGCAGCGATTCAGCTCGATCGACGAGCTCGGGTCGCGGAAGGTGGTCGGGGCCGCGACGCTGGCCAAGATCCGCCCGCTCGTGACCGTCGGTCCGTGAGCTCCGCCCGGGCCGGGGCTCCGCGGAGCGCCTGGTTCGCAGGAGGCGCGGCGATCGCGTCGGGTGCCGCGTGGATGGGCGTCCCCCCACTGGTGGCGATGGTCGCCGGCCCGGTAATCATCGCGGTGGTGTTCGCCGCGCGCGGCGCGAGGCGAGGGTCGTGGCGACCCCGGGGCATCGCGCTCGGCCTCGGCCTGCTGCTGCTGGCGATCCGCCTGGTCGCCGGGCCGGCGGGCGTGCCCCCATCCGTTCTCGACGAGAGCCAGACCGGTCCGTGGACTGCGATCGTCGAGTCGATGGGATCGCCGCGCGACGGCCATCAGACGGCGAGGCTGCGGCTCCAGGTCGACCAGGGGGAGCTGGTCGTGGCCGCGACGCTGCCGGCCTTTCCGGAGATCGCCGCAGGCGAACTGCTCGAGGTCGACGGGCGTGTTCGCCCGCCGCCGCCGGATGATCCGTACGGTCAGTACCTGACTCGAACGGGCGCGTCGGGAACGCTCCAGGCGCGGTCCGTCAAGGTGCCGGATAAGCCGTCGCAGGTCACGCTCCAGTCGGCTCGCGATGGCGCGGGGGACGCGCTCCGAGCCGCGCTGCCGGAGCCCGAGGCGGGCCTGGCCGCCGGGATCCTCATCGGCCTTCGAGAGCGCGTCGACCGCCAGCTCGCGGCGGACTTCGCCACGGCCGGCGTCAGCCACGTCGTCGCGATCTCCGGCTGGAACATCGCGATCGTGGCCGGGCTCGTGGGGGCGATGCTCCGCGGTCGTCCGAAGCGGTTGGTCGCGGTGGTCGTCGCGGGCACCATCGTGTCGTACGTCGTCGCCGCCGGGGCATCGCCGTCCGTCGTGCGCGCGGCGGTGATGGCTGCGGTAGTGCTGCTCGCTCGCGAGACGGGCCGTGCCGGGCGAGCTCCGGCTGCGCTTGCCTGGGCGGCCGCGATCCTGCTGCTCGCCGACCCGCGGATGATCGGCGACGCCGGCTTTCGCCTGTCGGTGCTGGCGACGGCCGGGCTGCTCGCATGGGCCAACCCGCTGGCGGTGCGGATCCGGAGATTGAGCGGCGGACGCGTTCCGGGCTGGCTCGCCGAAAGCCTCGGCATCTCGCTGGCCGCCCAGGCCGCGACGCTGCCGGATGTCGTGGCGACGTTCGGGCGTCTCTCGCTCGTCGCGCCGTTCGTGAACCTCGCGGTCGTGCCGCTGGTGCCGCCGGCCATGGCCGGCGGCGTCCTTGCCCTTGCCGGAGGCGCGCTCGTCGCGCTTGGCCTGCCGCCGGTCGTGGCAACGCTCGCGGGTCTGCCCGGATGGCTGCTCCTCCACGTCATCGTGGCCATGGTCAGGATCGGCGCCGGGGTCCCGTTCGCCGCCGTCGAGATCCCCACGGAGCTCGCGGTCCCGTTCGCGGTCCTGGTCGCGGTCGGGATCGCGGCGATGATCGCGCTGCTGCCGGCGATGCGCAGGAGGTGGCGGCGACCCCGGCGTAGAGCGCCCGCGGCCCCGGCTCGCAACACGCGGAGGCCGCCGCCCGGTGGCTCGAAGCGCAGCCGCGATGGCAGGGCGCTTCTCGGGACATCGCAGCGGGTCCTGCTGGCCGGGCTGGCCGTCCTCATCGCCATCGGATCGGCCGCCGTTGCCAGCGCGGCCGGGCGCGAGACACGCCTCACCGTGCTCGATGTCGGCCAGGGCGACGCCATCCTGGTCGAGAGCCGCGGCGGGGCCCGGATGCTCGTCGACGGCGGCCCGGATCCCGACCGCCTCATGCTCGAGCTCGACGCCCGGATCCCGCCCTGGGATCGCCGCATCGACGTGATCGTCCTCACGCACCCGCACGAGGATCATGTCGCGGGACTGGTGCGCGTCCTCGCCCGGTATTCGGTGGGCCGCGTGTACGAGCCGGGCATGCATGGCCCGGGTCCCGGATGGGCGGCGTGGGACAAGGCGCTGCGCGATGGGCCGCCAAGGGGACAGCTCGCGACCGGCGCGCGGATCGAGCTGGGGGAGATCAGGCTCACGGTCCTGTGGCCGGATCCGGGCTCCGTGCCAGTGGAGCCGGCGGCAACGGGGGCGGGAATCAATGACATCTCGATCGTGCTCCTGGGCGAGGCCGAGGGCCGTCGCTTCCTGCTGACCGGCGACATCGAGGAAGGGGTCGATCCGACGCTGGTTGCGCGCGGACTGCCGCACGTGGATGTGCTCAAGGTCGCCCATCACGGGAGCGCCACCGCGACGACGCAGGCATTCCTCGACGCCGTCCGGCCGACCGTCGCGGCCATCTCGGTCGGGACGGGCAATCCCTACGGGCACCCCGCGCACGCGACCCTGTCGAGGCTGACTGCCAGCGGTGCCCGCGTCCTGCGCACAGACCTGGACGGCTCCATCGAGGCGGACCTGCGCCCCGACGGCGTCGTGGTCCGCACGACCGGAGGGCGAACGACGGCCGCCGTCGGAACGGGGTCGCCCGCGGCCGGGACCTGGTCGCCCGCGGTCCCGGCGGCGTGGCTCGGATACGATCCGTACCATGACGATTCCGGCGCGCCGCCAGGCCGCCCGCCTGCTTCGCTCCCTCGATCCGCCCGATTGGCTGCTGCGGCATTCGTGCGCCGTGGCGGACATCGCCGCCTGGCTCGCCGTCCGCGCCCGATCCAGCGATCAGGTGGTGGATGTGGAGCTGGCCGCCGTCGCTGCACTGCTGCACGACGTGGACAAGCTGCCCTCGGTCGTGGTGCCGGGCCGCCTCCGCCACGGTGATGGCTCGGCGTGGTGGCTCGCCGACCGCGGATGGCCCGAGCTCGGCCCGGTCGTTCGCGACCACCCGGTCACGCGACTCTCGGAGCCTTCGCACATCGCCTGGTCGCGGACCGCGAGCCTCGAGGCGCGGATCGTCGCGTACGCCGACAAGCGCGCCGGACAGCACCTGGAACCAATGGACGCGCGGTTCGCGTCGTGGCGGCGACGCTACCCCGCCGGGCCGGCGGATCCCTCGGCCGACAGCGGAACGTCGGGATCCGGCTGGGACGGCATTGTGGCCGAGCGCGTGCTGGCCCGGGCGCGCGACCTCGAGCA
This sequence comes from uncultured Chloroflexia bacterium, assembly GCA_963720825.1. GTDB lineage: Bacteria > Chloroflexota > Limnocylindria > Limnocylindrales > CSP1-4 > CAIXZV01. Next base: position 34,634 of record CAVRGY010000008.1, read on the forward strand.
CGACGTGTGCCGGGCAGCCGGCGTCGCCCCAGCAGACGTGCGCCGGCTCCGATGGGCCACGCGCGCGGTCCGAGAGGCAGCGGCATGAGCGCTGACGTCCCGATCATCGCGTACTACCGGGGTGACGATGGCTGGTCGCTGGACCGCGCGGCGGCCCTGATCGCGCGCCGGATCGAGCAGGACACCGGGATGGCGCCCGACCGCTGGCGGGTCGCTGCGGCCGATACCAGCGCCGCCGTGATCGGCGAGCGCGTCGCGACGGCCCCGATGTTCGGCGGAGGTACGGTCGCCGTGGTGCTCGACCCGGGTCCCCTGCTCCGCTCCAAGGCGGAACGCGAGGCGGTCGACGAGGCGATCCGGAGCGTCGCGCCGGGCAATGCGCTGGTGTTCATCGAGCAGGGCGACGGCGGCGGCCGGCGGTCCGCGGCGCTCCAGGGGCTCGAGACCGCCGTCCGCGCCGCGGGTGGCGAGGTCAAGGTGTTCAAGGCGCCGCGCGAGGGCGAGCTGGCCGCGTGGATCCGGGGACGGGCCGAGGAGCGCGGCATGACGCTGACACCTCCGGCTGCGCGGGAGCTGGCGCGGCGTGTCGGGGGGTTCGTGCGGGAAGGGGATGTCGACCGACAGCGGCAGGGTGCGCTGGCCGTCGGCGAGCTGGAAAAGCTTGCCCTCTACCGTCCCGATGTCGAGGTGGGCGAGGAGGACGTGAGGGCGCTCGTATCCGAGGTCGTCCCCGACTCGACCTGGGCCGCCCTCGACGCCATCGCAGAGCGGCGCGAGGCCGTCGCAGGCCCGCTGCTGGACCGCCTGCTCGAGACCGTCCCGGAGCCCGTGATCCTGGTCCAGCTCCATCGCCGGCTGCGCGAGCTGATCATCGCCGCCGACCACGTCGCGGCCCGCGGCAAGCCGGCCGACCTGGTCAAGCTGATCGGCGGACACCCGTTCCGGGCCCAGAAGCTGGCCGAGCAGGCTCGCCGGTGGACGCTGCCCGAGCTCGAGGCCGCGCTCGACGGCGTGCTCGAGCTCGACGCCATGGTCAAGGGGGCCCCGGCTTCCGGATCGACCGAGCGCCAGCGCCGGCTGGTGTTCGCCCTGTGGGTGCGAGATTGCATCGCGCCGGGGACCGGGGCCACGCCCGCGCGAGGCCGATAGCCGGCGGCAGGCGTTCGGCCACCGGACGCGCCGGATGCCGGGTCGCCCCAGCGATCAGTCGGCGGCGGACCAGGCCTCTTCCTGGAGCACCACGTCGCTCTCGATGGCGAACACGCAGCGCCCGTCGCCAAGGTCGAGGAGCTCGATCAGCTCGGGGTCGATGTACAGCTGGTGGCAGTCCTCGCACAGCCCGCCCGGGATCCCGAAGCACAGCCGCTCCGTCCGGTCCGACAGCCGAAACGTGGTGTCGAAACGGGTGATGATCAGGCGGCGGGTGCAGCTGGGGCAGCGGTCGCGCAGGCCCGACAAGGTCAATCTCCGGGTGGGGTCGGCCCCGACGGCGGACCACCTGCCACGGATGCTAGGAACGGTGCCCCCGGCGGGACATGACCCAGCGGTACCCCTGCGGGAGGTACCACCACCGGTTGCGCGGCGCGAGGTGCTCCGGAAGGGGCGCGACCGACCCCTCGTCGCTGCGTCGGACCTACTGGACGCGGAGGACGATCCTGGCGCCCGACCAGTGCCGCTCGAGCTGGTAGTAGTCGCGCTCGGGCGGCGTGAACACGTGGACGATCACCGACCCGAAGTCGAGCAGCACCCAGTGCGACTCGGCGGCACCCTCGCGCCCGATCGCCCGGATCCCCTCGTCGCGCAGCCCGCCCACGATCCCGTCCGCGATCGCGGCGATCTGGCGCTCCGTCCCGCCGGAGCAGATCACGAACGCATCCGCCAGCGTCGTCAGCTCGCCCAGGTCGAGGAGCACGATGTCGGCCGCCTTCTTGTCCTCGGCCAGCTCGACGATCCGCCGGGCCAGGTCGAGCGGAGCGCGGTCGGTTCCCGGGGCCGCCGTCTCACGGGCGGGCAGCCCGTCCGGGCGGGGGGCGATCGGGGTAGCGGGATCGGTCACAGGGCCAAGGTCCTCACGACGGGTCGGTGTACAGCTGATGGTCGGCGATGTAGACGGCAACCGCCTCGGGCACGAGATAGCGGACAGAGCGGCCCACGGCGGCACGGCGCCGCACCACGCTACCCGAGATGGGCAACAGGGGCCCCGACAGGAAGGTGATCCGGCCGGCTCGCGCGGGAAACCGGCGCTCCGCCCAGGCGGCCCCGAGCGCGGTGTGGCCGCCACGCGGCACGACGGCGAGCCGGCACAGATCGAGGATCCGCTCCGGATCTCGCCAGGCCGGGAACCCGGCCAGCGCCTCGGAGGACAGGATGAACCACGGGTCGCCGATCCCCGCGGCGCGCAGCTCGCTGAGCGTGTCGACCGTGAACGACGGTCCGCCGCGTTCGAGCTCGATCGGGCTCACCTCGAACGCGGGGTTCGTCGCCACCGCCAGCTCGAGCATCGCGAGGCGATGGCGTGGGTCGGTCACAGGCTGGCCCGGCTTGTGCGGCGGGATGGCGGCGGGCACGAACACGACACGCTCCAGCCCGAGCGTCTCGCGCGCCTCCTCGCCGATCGCGAGGTGCCCGTGGTGGATCGGGTCGAACGTGCCGCCGAGGAGCCCGACGCTGCCGGGCGTGATCGGAGCCGGCGCCGCGATCCCGGCCGACGCCTGGTCACCGGCCACCATCCGGCCACCGGTCACGAGTCGTCCTCGCGCGGCTCCCACTCGAGCTCCTGGCCGCCGATCCGCACGCCGTCGCCGGGCCGGACACCCGCCTTGCGCAGTGCGCCGTCGATGCCCAGCCGGACGAGCTCGCGCTGGAAGCGCCCGGCCGACTCCTCGACCTCGAAGTTGGTCTGGGCGACCAGCCGTTCGATGCGCTTCCCGCGGATGCGCCAGGCGTCGTCCTCGCGCTCCATCGTGAACCCATCGCCGGCGGCCTCGATCCGGTGGACGACGACGCCGGCCGGGTCCGGCGGCGCGGCCAGCTGGTCCGCGTCGGGGAGCAGCTCGCCGACCGCCGCACGCAGCGCGTCGAGGCCCTCGCCCGTCTCCGCGGAGATCGCCAGCGACGGGATCCCGGCCCGACGCGCCATTGCCTGGAACCCGGGCCATGCCGTGCGCGCGTCGGGCAGGTCGAGCTTGTTGAACACCACCAGGATCGGCCGGGCCAGGAGCGCGGGGTCATGTGCCTCGAGCTCCTCCCGGATCACCTCCATGTCCCGGCCCGGATCATTCGACGACCCGTCCACGACGTGGAGCAGGATCCGCGTCCGCTCGACGTGGCGCAGGAAGGCGTGGCCGAGACCCGCCCCCGAGGAAGCCCCCTCGATGAGGCCCGGCACGTCGGCGATCGTCGGCCGGCGGCCATCGTCGATCCCGAGATCCATCACGCCGAGGTTGGGCTCGAGCGTGGTGAACGGGTAGTCGGCGATCTTCGGGCGTGCCGCGGTCAGGGCCGCCAGCAACGTGGACTTGCCGGCATTGGGCAGGCCCACGAGGCCCACATCCGCGATCAGCCGCAGCTCGAGCCGGATCGTCCGCTCCTCGCCCGGTTCGCCCTTCTGCGCGTGCTTGGGCGCCTGGTGGGTGGAGGTCGCGAAGTGCACGTTCCCCAGACCGCCCCGACCCCCGCGCCCGACCATGACCTCCTGGCCCACGGCGACGAGATCGGCGAGCAGCGCGCCCGACTCGCCATCGAGCACCGCGGTCCCGGGCGGCACCAGGAGGTAGAGATTCTCGCCGGCCTTGCCATGGCGCTTGGATCGTTCGCCGCGGCCGCCGGGCGAGGCGCTGAAATGGTGCTTGTAGCGGAAGTCGCGGAGCGTCGTCTGGCCGACGTCCACGCGCAGGTACACGGAACCACCCCGCCCGCCGTCCCCGCCGTCGGGGCCACCGCGGGGAACGTGGGCCTCACGCCGGAAGGTGGCCGCCCCGTCGCCGCCCGCCCCGGCGCGCACCACGATGCGGACCTCATCGAGGAACATCGCGCTCATTGTCGCATGGGGATGCGTTTCCCCCGGCACCCGGTCGGGCGCGGGGTGCGGGCGACCGCCTAGAAGTAGCGGAGCGGGTTGACGCGCGACCCGCCGTTCCAGATCGGCCCGATCCAGACCTCGAAGTGCAGGTGCGGTCCTGTCGCATCACCGGTCGCGCCGATCCGCCCGACCTGGTGACCTCGCGATACCGACTGTCCGGCACCGACCGTGATCGCCGACATGTGGTTGTACGTGGTGTACAGGTTGCTGCCGTGTGAGATCCAGACCTGGTAGCCGCCGCCGTTGTTCTTCCACCCGGCGAAGATCACCTTGCCGGAGGCCGCCGCGACGACCGGGCTGCCGTACGAGGCGGCGATGTCGATCGCGTAGTGGCCGTAGTGGTAGTACTGGCTGATGTAGTTGCCGCCGCCGACCACGGGCCACTTGAACACGCCGCCGGAGTACTTGGCCGTGCTGGACGACGAGGAGCTGCCGCCACTCGACCGGACCACGACCCTTGGCTTGGGCGTCGGCTTGGGGGTGGGAATGGCTGCGCCGTGCGCGCCCGGCAGGACCAGCACCTGGCCCACCACCAGGGTGGGGTCCTCGAGCCCGTTGAGATCGATGATGTCGGTGGGGTCGGAGTTGTACTTGGCAGCGAGCGAATCGAGCGTGTCGGTCTCGGTGACCGTCACGACCACGCCATTGACCGGCGGGATGCGCAGGGTCTGCCCGACATGGAGCTCGTCCTTCGAGGTGAGCTTGTTCGACCACCACAGGGTCATCATCGAGACGTCGAAATGGCGCGCGATCGTGACCAGGGTGTCGCCGGACTTGACGCGATAGGTCTGGATCAGGCTTGCGCCGTCTTCGACGGTCGTCTGCGGGGCGTACCCGGTCAGCAGCGTGCCGTCGTCGAGGAACGCGCCCGCCTGGGTGAGCGCCGTATCAGCGCCCGGAGCGGTATCGGCGCCATCGGGCAGCACGACCGGCTCGAATGTCTGGCCGTCGCCGGGACCGATGCCCGCGGCAAGGTCCGCGTCGCTCAGCCCGACCTGTGACCCGGCACCACCGCCGATGGCCAGCCGGACGTCCCTGCCGCCACCCTGCGTGCCACCGACGGCGCCCTGTGGCGTGTTGGGGAGGATCGCAAACAGCGAGGCGAGGGCGACGATCGCCGCGACCGCGAGCGGCAGCGCGCGCTCCGCGGTCCGGAACGGCTTGATGCCCGCTGCGAGCGATGCGCTCAGCGCGCGGAGGTGAACGGGGAGCCCGCCATGCAACCACCCGCGAACCGCGCGGGCGGTGCGAATGCTGCGGCCGTTGATACGGGAGGCCGAGGATGCTCGAGGGCGGTCGTCACGCAGCCTGGGTGCAGGTCGCTGCGCGCCGTCCATGGGCTTCTGCAATACGGTCTCCTGGCAGGACGATCATTGCCCGGTGTCCCTCACCGGGAGGCAGGCAGGCAGATCGTCTGGGTCGCGATGTAGCGTCGGGTCGCCCCCGCGACCGGGCCCGGGCATCCGGGGCAGCCTCCAACTCGGCCCGAACCGTACCAGACGGCCCGCGGGTCGTGCAAACGTCACCACCCACCCTGCCGGGAGCCGCAACGGACCCAATTTCCGGGCCGAACGTCCTGAATCCCGGCAATTCGCCGCCGCCGGGAGGTCGCCAAGGCAGGGCGGCCCGGCCGACCGTCAGTCGAGGCTCTTGGTCAGCGTCGCCAGGAACTGCGCGTTGTCCTCGGTCTTCGCGATCCGGTTCAGCAGCAGCTCGATGCCTTCGTTGGTGCCCACCGCCGACAGCATCCGGCGCATGGTCCAGACCATCTTGAGCGTCCCCTCCTCCAGCAGCAGCTCCTCGCGCCGGGTGCCGGAGCGCTGGACGTCGATGGCCGGAAAGATGCGCTTTTCGGCGAGCTTGCGATCGAGGATCAGCTCGCTGTTGCCGGTGCCCTTGAACTCCTCGTAGATCACGTCGTCCATGCGCGATCCGGTGTCGACCAGGCAGGTCCCGATGATCGTGAGGCTGCCGCCCTCCTCGATCTTGCGCGCGGCCCCGAAGAACCGCTTGGGCGGGTACAGCGCGATCGGGTCGATGCCACCTGACAGGGTGCGGCCGCTGGGCGGCAGGGCGAGGTTGTAGGCACGCGCAAGGCGTGTGATCGAGTCCAGCAGGATGACCACGTCGCGGCCGGTCTCGACCTGCCGCTTGGCGATCTCGAGCGCCATCTCGGCCACGTGGGTGTGGTTCTCGGTCGGCTCGTCGAACGTGGAGCTGATCACCTCGCCGTCGACCGAGCGGCGCATGTCGGTGACCTCCTCGGGCCGCTCGCCGATCAGGGCGACCATGAGCAGGACGTCCGGATAGTTGGCGGTGATCCCGTTTGCGATCGCCTTGAGCAGCATCGTCTTGCCGGCCTTGGGCGGGCTGACGATGAGCGCTCGCTGCCCCTTGCCCAGTGGGTTGACGAGGTTGACCAGCCGCTGGCTGAGGTTCTTGGGGTCCGACTCGAGATTGATCAGCTCGATCGGGTGGATCGGCGTGAGGTCGCCGAAGTGCGGACGCCGGCGTGCGGTATCGGTGTCGACGCCATTCACGCTGTCGACGCGAATCAGGCCCCAGAACTTCTCGCCCTCGCGAGGAGCGCGGACCGCACCGGTGACTCGATCGCCGACCCTGAGGCCGAACCGGCGCACCTGGCTCGAGGACACGTACACGTCGTCCTGGCTGGGCAGCAGGCCGTGGCGGCGCATGAAGCCGTAGCCCTCGTCCACGATGTCCAGGATCCCGAACGCGTAGTCAAGGCCCGCGCGCTCGGTCTGCGCCTGGAGGATGAGGTCGACGAGATCGTCGCGGCGGTTCGAGGGCTCGGCGCCGATGTCGAGGCGCGCGCCGACCTCGCGCAGCTCCTTGACGGACATCTCGATGAGGTCGCGAATGTCGAGGTCGTTGCGCTCGCGCGCCGCCTCGAGCTCGGCGACCTCGTCCTGCTCGGTGACGGGCAGGCGGCTGGTCTGGGATCGACGACGAGGCCGGCGGTTGCGGCTCGAACGCTGGTCGGGGCCGTTCGGCATGGGGTTGGGCACGCTCCAGGGTGGAGTCCGGCACCGGCATGATCCGGTGGGGGAACGATGATTCGCACCATGGGCCGTTGCTCGCGCGGAATCGGGGAGCCGTCGCGCGCGGCCGATGGGGATGAAGCGAGGATATCGCGCCGGACGCGGCCACGTCAACGATTTGCCCCACGGTTTGCGCCGGGCTTTATAGTTCATGACGTGGATAGTCCGTATCGTGGAGCATCTGCCGTGACCGTGGAGGCCGACCGGACCACCCCGCCGCGTGCCGCGGCGCGCGCGGACCGGATCCTGGAGGTCGTGCCGCGCCTGGGGCAGCGCATCCGGCGCAAGATGCGCGAAGGAGCGGAGCCCGGGCTGTCAGTGCCCCAGTTCCGCGTGCTCCGCCTGGTCGGCCACGAGCCCGGCATCGGCGTGTCGGCGATCGCTGAGCGACTGGGGACGAGCGTCACGGCGACATCCGGCCTGGTCGATCGCCTGGTGCGCGCCGGCGAGATCCGGCGCGAGACCGACGATGCCGAGCGGCGCCGGATCCATCTGCGGCTATCGCCGGCCGGACAGGCGCGCATCGACCGGGCGGAGGCCGCGACCCGCGAATGGCTCTCGGCCGAGGTTTCGACCCTCGGCCCCGACGATCTCGACCGCCTGGACACCGCGCTCGACGTCCTTGCCGGCCTGGGATCCGGAGGCGTCGCGTGAGCGCTCAGTCCCTCCGGTCCGAACCGCCGCCGTCCGAGGTGCGCCCGTCCGTGGCGCGCGCGTCCGACGTGGCCGCGTCCGAGGTGGCCGCACCGGCGATCGACCCGAGTCAGAGCGCGATCCATATCCGGGGTCTCACGCGCCGCTTCGGCGACCAGGTTGCCGTCGACGAGCTCGACCTGGATATCGCCCGTGACGAGGTATTCGGTCTGCTGGGGCCCAATGGCGCAGGCAAGACCACCACGATCAAGATGCTGACCACCCTGTTGCGCCCGAACGCGGGCGAGGCGTGGGTCGCCGGGGCGTCGGTCGGCGGCCGGCCGGCCGTCGTGCGCGAGCGCATCGGCTACGTTCCCCAGGCGGTCTCGGCAGACGGCCTGCTGACCGGACGCGAGAACATGCGGCTGTCCGCACGGCTGTACCACCTGCCCCGCAGCGAGCACGACGGGCTTATTCGCGAGGCCATCGCGTTCATGGACCTCGACTCGGCCGCAGATCGCCAGGTCCGCACCTACTCGGGCGGCATGGTCAGGCGGCTGGAGCTCGCGATGGCGATGCTCCACCGGCCGGCGGTGCTGTTCCTCGACGAGCCCACGGTCGGCCTGGACCCGACCGCTCGGCTCGCGGTCTGGGAGCACATCGAGCGTCTCCGCGCGACGGTCTCGATGACGATCCTCATCACCACTCACTACATGGAGGAGGCCGACGCACTGTGCGACCGGATCGCGTTCATGCATCGCGGCCGGATCGTGGCACTCGGCTCACCCGAGACGCTCAAGGCCCAGATCGGCCCCGGCGCGACGCTGGACGACGTGTTCGGCCGCGTGACCGGCGCGGATCTCGACACCGGAGGCAGCTTCCGTGATCTCGTTCGAACGCGACGCACCGCGCGCCGCCTGGGCTGACCGGCGGCCGCTGCGGATCGTGACCGACGCGGTCACGATCGCATCAGCCGAGGTGACCAAGCTCCGCCATGACCCGCTGGAGCTGGTGACCCGGGCCGTCCAGCCGCTGCTGTGGCTGCTCGTGTTCGGCCAGGTGCTGGCCGGCGCACGGGCCATCCCGACCGGCAACCTCAGCTACATCGACTACCTGGCGCCCGGGATCCTGTCCCAGAGCGCGCTGTTCATGGCCATCTTCTTCGGGATCACCGTCATCTGGGAGCGCGACGTCGGGCTGCTGCACAAGGTGCTGGCCAGCCCCGCCTCGCGCGCCGGCGTGGTCCTGGGCAAGGCGTCGGCCGGCAGCGTTCGCGGGCTCGCCCAGGCGGTGATCGTGTACGTGATCTCGCTGGCGATCGGGGTCCACGTGCGGCTGGAGCCGCTGCCGGTTGTCGGGGTCGTGACCGTGGTGGCGCTCGGATCGGCCGTGTTCGCGACATTCTCGATGCTGGTGGCGACGTTCGTCCGCACCCGCGAACGGTTCATGGGCATCGGCCAGGTCATGACGATGCCGGTGTTCTTCGCGAGCAGCGCGATCTACCCGGTGTCGATGATGCCCGGCTGGCTGCAGACGGTCGCGGCGTTGAACCCGCTCACGTACATGGTGGACGCGACGAGATCGCTGATGATCGTGGGTGCTCCCAGCGCCCGTGGGGTCATGTTCGACATCACGGTGCTGGCGGCGGTGCTGGTCGTGCTGGTCGCGGCGACCGCGAGGACGCTGCCCAGGCTGGCGGAATAGGGGTCCTGCCCACGGCCGGACGCCGGCCGTCCTCGGCCGGCTGCAGGCGGCGGGCTACTTGCTGCGGGCGGCGACGGCGGCCCTGGCCGCCTCCCAGTCCTTCTTGAACCGGACGATGCCCGCGTCGGTCAGCGGGTGGTGGACCATCTGCTGGAGCACCTTGAACGGCAGCGTGGCGATGTGCGCCCCTGCGAGCGCCGATTCGGTGACGTGGCGCGGGTGGCGGATCGAGGCCGACAGCACCTCGGCGTCGTAGTCGTAGGAGTTGATGATGTCCGACAGCTCGCGGATGACGATCATGCCCTCCTCGTTGATGTCGTCCAGCCGGCCGACGAACGGCGACAGGAGCGACGCACCCGCCTTCGCGGCGAGGAGCCCCTGGTTGGCCGTGAAGATGAGGGTGCAGTTGGTCTTGATGCCCTCGGCCCTGAAGCGCTTGATCGCCTCGAGGCCGTTCTCGGTCATCGGGACCTTGACCACGATGTTGTCGGCGAGCTTCGCAAAATGGCGGCCCTCGCTCAGCATGCCCTCGACATCATCGGCGACGACCTCCGCCGAGACCGGCCCCGGGGTGATGCCGCAGATCTCCGTGAGCACATCGTCGTACGACCTGCCTTCGACGCGCGCGTACAGCGACGGGTTGGTGGTGACGCCGTCGATCACGCCCCAGCGGACGCCGGTGCGGATCTCTTCGATGTCGGCGGTGTCGAGGAACAGCTTCATGGTCAGGACCTCTCGGGCAGCTCAGTTCGTACAGCGCTGAGTCTACCGGCAGCGGGCCCGTTCGCCGTCCCGGCCGGATCGACGGTCAGGAGGCCGGGGCGGCCTCCGCCGGCACGTCGTCCGCGGGTTCGGGAGCGTCGAGCGCCGGCCCGGGCCCGACCGCAGTGAGCCGCGGCTCGGCACCGTCGCGCAGCGCGAGCGCCGTGGACACGAACCCGTGGAACAGCGGATGCGGCCGCTCGGGCCGGGACTTGAACTCCGGGTGGAACTGGCTGGCCACGAACCACGGGTGGTCCTTCAGCTCCACGATCTCGACCAGGCGGCTGTCGGGCGAGATCCCGCTCAGCAGCATGCCGGCCGCCTCGAGCGTCTGCCGGTAGCGGTTGTTGACCTCGAACCGGTGGCGATGCCGTTCGTAGATGACCTCCTGGCCGTAGACCGCGCGAGCCTTGGAGCCCTCGACCAGGCGGGCCGGGTACAGGCCCAGGCGCATCGTGCCGCCCTTGTCCTCGAGGTCGCGCTGGTCAGGCATGAAGTCGATCACGGGGTTGGCGGTGAACATGTCGAACTCGGTCGAGTTGACGTCCGCCGAGCCGATGACCTCGCGCGCGAACTCGATCACCGCGCACTGGAGCCCAAGGCACAGGCCGAGGTACGGGATCCGGCGCTCGCGCGCCCAGTGCGCTGCCAGCACCTTGCCCTCGATCCCGCGGTGGCCGAAGCCACCGGGAACGATCACGCCGGCCGCGCCCTCGAGGCGCTCGCCGACGTTGTCGGCGGTCAGCTGCTCGCTGTCCACCCAGCGCACCTTCGCGTCGACGCCGCTCGCCCACGCCGCGTGGCGGAGCGCCTCGGTCACCGACAGGTAGGCGTCCGGCAGCTCGATGTACTTGCCGACGAGCGCGATCTCGAGCGTCGGCTTGGGGGCCTTGATCCTCGCCACCAGCGCTCGCCATCCGCCCAGGTCCGGGGCCACGTCCGGGTCGCCCAGCCCGAGCTCGCGCACGACCAGCCGGCCCAGGCCGAACGATTCGAACTGGAGCGGGACCTCGTAGATCGTCTCCGCCGTGGGGGCCGGGATCACCGCGTCAACATCGACATCGGTGAACAGCGCGATCTTCTCGCGGATCTCGTGCGGGACCTCGCTGTCGGACCGGAGCACGATCACGTCCGGCTGGATGCCGATCCCGCGCAGCTCCTTGACCGAGTGCTGGGTGGGCTTGGTCTTGAGCTCTCCCGTCGCCGCCAGCGCCGGCAGCAGCGTCACGTGGACGTACAGCACGTTGTTGCGGCCCACGTCCTTGCGCATCTGGCGGATCGCTTCGAGGAACGGCAGGCTCTCGATGTCGCCGACCGTGCCGCCGACCTCCACGATGACCACGTCCGGGTCGCCGTCTCGCGACACGCGCGTGATCCGCTCCTTGATCTCGTTCGTGATGTGCGGGATGACCTGGACGGTGCCGCCCAGGTAGTCGCCGCGACGCTCCTTGCCGATCACGGCCTGGTAGATGCGGCCGGTGGTGACGTTGGAGCCCTGGGACAGGTTCTCGTCGATGAAGCGCTCGTAGTGGCCCAGGTCCAGGTCCGTCTCGGCGCCGTCGTCCGTGACGAACACCTCGCCGTGCTGATACGGGGACATCGTGCCCGGATCCACGTTGATGTACGGGTCGAGCTTGAGGATCGAGACCTTGAAGCCCCGCGCCTTGAGCAGGCGGCCGACGCTCGCGGCGGTGATGCCCTTGCCCAGTGAGGAGGTCACGCCTCCGGTCACAAAGACATACTTCGCCATGGGTCGCGGTCCTCCGGGGTTTTTCCCATGCTAGCGAATCCGGCGGTCCGATGCGAGCCCTCGAGGCCGTTCGACACCGGTCGTGAGCCCGATGCCCGCGTGCGGCCCGTGCGGCCCCGCGGCTGCGGTCCATCCCCGGAGCGCGCCGACCCGGATATGCGCACCACTCTTACGGAGCCGGGTACGCCGGGTCCACGATTCGCCTGCTGGCTGCTGCATGCATGTAGGGCATTTGTGCGCCGGCTGGACGTCCAGCTGGTCGCCGGACAGGTGTCGCGGGAGCAATCCGCGGCCGGGTAAACGTGACAGGCATGGGGCGGCGACCACGGGTTCCCCGCGATCGCCGCCAGGCGCGTCTGGGGGATCGCCTACTGGAACGTGAACGTGTCAACGATGGGCATCGCCGCCGTCACGAGCGCATCGAATCGGGCCTGGTCGGCACCGGTCGCGTCGTTCTGATCCTCGATCGCGATCCCGACGACATCGCCGCTGCCGAGATCGAGGAGGAAGAGCCGGATCCGCTCCGCCGCGTCGATGCCGATCGCGTACTCGTCATCGCGCTTTCCAGACGGAACGAGCAACAGCGTCGAAGGACGTGAGTCGCCCGGGCAGGACGCGGTCCTCGTCGGATCGAGCTGGAGGTCGATCATGGTCGCCTGGTGGCCGTCGATCGTGACGGCAGTAGGCTCGCCGCTCGACACCAGGGGCAGAGAGCGGATCCATCCGAGGAGCTCGTCGACGCTGGTGCCGACCGCGGGATCGGGCGTCGCGCTACAGGTGAGGTCCTGGAGCGCTGCCGCGGGCCGTGTCACCACGTAGATGTCGTGGAGTACGCCCTGAGGCGGCCCGTCCTTGGTCTCTGCCGCATACGCGGTACTGGGCGTCAGGGCGAAGGAGCTCGGCCAATCGCCGCTGTTCGCCCACCCGTCGGGCACGGTGAACGTCAAGGCTCCATACCGGGGCTCCCACGTCGTGGCCGGGTCCCATCGCGGGTCGACGAACTGGGATCCGTACGTCCCCGACTCCAGGTCGCCGAGACACGGATCCCCCGACTTGCAGTCGGAGAGCCACCACGTCCCGGGCAGCGCCGAGAGGCGAACCGCGCAATCGTCGCTCGCGGCTCGAATGGTGAGCGTCTGACCGCTCGGTGAGAGCGACCAGCCGTACGTCCCCGTATCGCCCGCGGCGCACGGCGCCCCAGTCGCCACCGACTCGACACGGAGGCTGCCGGCAGCATCGATGGACGCCGAGGACCGGAGTCGGACGGCGCTCTGCTGGTTCGACTGGGTCATCTGGAAGCTGTCCGGCGCCAGCAGGATCGTGGTCCCGGCCGCGGCAGCGATCCCGGGAACCAAACGCGGTCCGGAGAGCCAGTGGCCCTGGAGCCCGGACGTCAGCACGCCTGCAGCCGCTGATGAGATCGCCGTGGGCGATGGCGCCGGAGGCTCGGTTGCCGTCGGGCTGGGAGCGCCAACGATCCCGGTGCCCGGGCGCCCGAGCCAGAGGGCGCCGCCGATCACGAGAACGGCGGCGGCCGCGATCGACGCGGCGAGCGAGAAACGGTTCATGTGCGGAGTCCTCCAGGGGGCTCGCCGAAGCGGGCGCCGCAGCTGCGGCGCAGTCTCGACGGCCTGGAGGACGGCGGCGATCGCGCGGTCTGGCGCTTCGTCGGGCATCAGATCGAGCCAGGCTCGAACGATCCGGTCGGGGTTTCGATCCGCGGTCATGCCATCCGTCCTTCGGGGGCGACGGGCGCCGCGTCGGCCTCGATGGCCGCGCGCAACGTCCGTGTCGCGTAGTGGAGTCGCGAGCGGGCCGTGCCCGCCGGGACGCCGAGGGTCTCGGCGATCTCGACCAGCGGCAGCCCGAGGTGGTGGTGCAGGACGAAGACCGCGCGCTGCTCGACAGTCAGGCGTCGGAACGCCCGGTCAAGCGCGTCGCGATCTGCGACGGAGACGGTCTCGTCCGGACCGGCCGGCCCGTCGACCGGCAGGATCCGCACGTTCGCCGCCCACGTCCGCCGACGCCTGGCCTCGGCGTAGCAGGCATGGACGACGAGCTTCCGGACCCAGGCTTCGAAGCGGTCCGGGTCGCGGAGCGTCGGGAGCTGGCGCCAGGCCGTGACGAGGGCGCCCTGCAACGCGTCCTCTGCGAGGTGGGTATCGCGCAGGATCCGCGTGGCGACCGCATACATCCGGTCGCTGGTCTGACCGACCAGCCACGCGAACGCCTCACGGTCGCCACGCATCGCCTGCTCGACGACGTCCCGCACCCGGCCCATCTCCCTGTGGCCACCACACCTGGATCGGTGCGGTTGCCCCCTATGAGTAGGCCCGGTCTGTCAAACGTTCACGGCGGCGGCGACCATCGTTCGCGCGGAACGTGCGTTGCAGCTGGGGTTCGGCGGTGGATGGCCGGCGAGCGGTGCACGCTTCGATACGCCGCACGCGCGACCGCCGGGCCAGGAGGAGCCGGCCCGGCGGTCACTTCGGAAGGCCCGGGGTGGTTTGCCCGGGAGCAATGCCGGCGTCAGCTCCGCAGGACGCCGGTGTAATGGTCCACGATGCCGTCCTGCTGGTAGTAGCCGACGAGCCTCCCGCCACCCGACGCCGTGGCGTAGTCGCCCGTCCCGGACGCCACGGACCAGCCGCCCTGGTCGTGGTCGGCGCCGTTCGCGGTCGCCGCGTCGACATTGATGGTGAGCGTTCCCGACCCGTCATCGCAGGTGAGGACCTTCTGGAGGTGGAACGTGCTGGCGCGACCGCCACCGGCGAAGGTGAAGTTGCCAGAGATCGCGGAGCCCGAGGCGCAGAACGGGCCGTCCGCGGTGAACAGCTCGGTTCCCGCGGACTGGTTCACGTCGATCGTGATGCTCACCGTGCCTGCCGCGGCCGCGGGTTGCGTGGCAGCGGCCAGGAGCAGGATGGCCGCCATTGCCGGGCGGATGAAGGGGACGCGCATGGGTTCGCCTCCGTACAAGCCGGGCCGGGGTCTGGCAACGGGCCAGCGGCGCGCGCCCGGACGCACCGACACCTGGTATGAGTCGCATGGGATCCGTTTCGTTCAGATCTGCCCCGACGATCAAGAGTGGAGTCAGGCGTCCAAACGGATCCGGTCGCGGAGCCCCGGCAGGTCCCTCTGGGCGAACGAGCGCGATGGCCAGAGCGTGCAACCATTCGGGGCCGAGATGGAGGAGCCGATGGACTTCATCGATGTCGTGATGAAGCGACGCGCCGTCCGCCGCTTCGAGGAGGGTGGCGTCGAGCTCGAGGTGATCGAGCGGATCGCGCGCCTGGCGCAGCGCACGCCGTCGGCCGGGTTCAGCCAGGGGCAGCGCCTGATCGTCGTCACGGACCCGGCGGTGCGCAGGGAGGTCGCCCGGATCTGCGGCGAGGAGGCATACGAGGCCGACTTCGGACCGTGGATCAGCGAGTGTGCCGCCCAGTTCGTCCCGTGCGTCAGCGAGGCGATCTACCACCGGCGCTACCAGGAGCCGGACAAGACGCTCGATGACGGCTCGGAGATCGATTGGCCGGTGCCGTTCTGGTGGGTGGACATCGGCGCCGCCATGCAGAACATCATGCTGGCCGCGGTGAACGAGGGCCTGGGCTGCGGCTTCGTCGGCCCGGACATCGACGGGTTGCGCGCCTGCCTCGCGATCCCCGATGCATTCGTGCCGATCGGCGTGATGCCGGTGGGTCGGCCCCTGCCGGACGTCCGCTCGCCATCGCTCAAGCGCGGCTGGGTGCCGTTCGAGGACTTCGCGCACTGGGAGCGATGGTGACGCGGGTCCGCCACAGATCGGCTGCGCTGCTCGTCGGGCCCGCGTGATGCACTCGTCGATCCGGCCGCCACAGCGCGCCTGGCTGTCGCTGTTTCTGCCACTTGCATTCGTCATCACGTTCAGCTGCGGTCTCGCGTACGGGGTCGAGCAGCAGGCGCTCCGCTCGGGTGCGAACTCGCCCCAGCTGCAAATGGCTGAGGATGCAGCGGCCGCGCTCGACGCCGGGGCGCCGCCGTCCTCGCTGGTCGCAGCGCGCAGTGTGGACGTCGCGACCAGTCTGTCGCCGTTCCTCGTCGTCTTCGACACCTCGGGTTCGGTGCTCGCGACCGACGGGGTCCTCGACGGTCACGATCCAGTCCCGCCGGCGGGCGTCCTCGAGGGAGCGCGGCAGCACCCGCCGGACACCGTGACGTGGCAGCCACGGAGCGGCGTGCGCGTCGCGCAGGTCAGCGTCCCCTGGAGTGGTGGCACGGTCCTGGCCGGCCGCTCCCTGCGCGAGGTCGAGCGGCGAATCGACCAGCTCCTGCTCCTCGCCGCGGCGGCCTGGGTCGCCGGCCTTGCGGGCGCCGCGGTGGTCTCCGTGGCGGGCGGATGGCTGTGGAGGGGCAACGCAGGCTGAGCCCTGCCACCACGTTGATGCCACGCGCGGTCGCCGGGGCCGCCTCGCAAGATCGCTGAGACAAGGACAACCGCGAGCCGGGCACGGCGCGACCGCCGCGGAGCCGGAACGTGCCGCCGACCTGGGGACCGCGGGCGGTCAGGTGGCCGGGGGATCGAAGCGTCCCGGGCCCCACACCTCCGCGCCGCAGAAGAGGGGTCGGGGACGTGGGCCGGGCAGCGCGGACGGGTCGGCTGCAAAGGCATCAAGCTGGCGGTCGAGCCAGGCGTGGATCTCGGAGAATCTCCGTCCACCGCTCGAACGGCCAGCCGTTCTCAACACACAGCCGCACCAACGAGTGCTTGGCGAACACCACGTCCGAATGGCCCGCTGCGTAACGATCGGATTCGCCGTCCCCGATGAACACGACAGCACGACCTGCGGCCTGGTGCGCGAGGACGCGGTTCCGCTTGCAGGTCCCGCACACGTAGCAGTCCGGGCTGCCATTGGGAAAGGCGATCCGGGCACCATCGGCACCGAACGTGGTCTCGGCGGTGACGACCGGAATGTGCCCGACACCGAGCGCCCGAAGGGCCGGTCCGATGAAGAAGCCGAACCCGTCGGACACGACCTCGACCGGGACCCCTGCCGCAAGCGCCCGCTCGGCAAACGGACGGAACGTCTCGTCGTGCGGCTGCGCGGCGGCCTTCGCCAGCAGCGTTGCCGGATCGGCGCCGATCAGTCCGATCTCCCACGCCATGAGCCGGCGCGAACCGACCCGTCCCGCGTCGTAGTCGGCGACGCGCGCCTCCCATTCGGCGTTCACGAACTCGGCCATCAGGGTGTCGGAGACGTCGGTCCTCGCGATCGTGCCGTCGTAGTCGACGAGGATCGCCAGCGGCGGCTGGCCGGGCCGGAGCGGGGGGACCGGGATCGGACGGACGCCGGCGCTCGCCGGCGGATCGGGGAGGTCGCCGCTCATCGAGCCGTGCCGGCCCGCGCGCGAAGCCGGACCGGGACGAGGCCCGGCTGGCGGAGCAGCCAGACGCCAATCACGATCACGACGCCGCCAAGCACCTGCGCGGGCCGCACCGTCTCGGCGAGCACGACCGCACCAAGGGCAACCGCACCGGCCGGCACCAGGAACTGGAGCGACATCACCCGGGTCGGCCCGGCCAACCGGATGGCGTTGAACACGATCACGTTCGCGATCGCGGCAGCGAGCGCTCCCGAGTACAGGACGCCCGCCACGGCCGCGGGCGTGACCCCGACCGGCGGCGACGTGACCGCCTCCCAGACGCCGAACGGAAGCAGGAACACGGCGCCGCCGAGCACCGCCCACGCGGTCGCCCGGAGCGGATCGATGCGCCGCAGCAGCCGGGCGCCGGCCGTGGTGTACACGGCCCACAGCGCCGCGGCCGCGAGCGTGAGCAGGTCGCCGGTGAGCGACGCGCCCAGCCGGAGCTCGTGCCCGGCCGCGATGACGATACCCACCCCGCCGAAGGCCACGATCGCCCCGGCGAGCTTCGGCGGCGTCAGGCGGTCGAGGCCGACCGCCCCCGCGAGCAACGCCACGAGCACGGGCGACGACGCGATGATCAGGGCCGAGTCGCCGGCGGTGATCTGGGTCAGCCCGACCGTCCACAACAGCTGGTAGCAGCCGAACCCGAGGATGCCAAGACCCATCAGGATCCAGCCATCACGCCCGGGCCAGCGGATGGACCCGGATCGCCACCGGACGATCAGGAACATCGTGACCAGGGCCACGCCCCAGCGGAGGGCGGTGAACGTGAGCGGACCGAACACGCCGATCGTGGCCTTGACCACCACGAAGTTGGCGGACCAGATCGCCACCGTGATCAGCACGGCCGCCTCGGCGAGCCGTCGCTCACGCCCGAGCGCGGCGGGCGAAGGCACGAAGACGCCCGCCGGATCGGCGGGCGTCGGGTCGGGCTGGGTGGCGACGGACGGCGGACCGTCAGACGCCTCGGGCTCGTCGATCAGGTGCCTTCCTGCTCGAGCTCGAGCGCCTCCTCGTCATCCTCTTCGGTGAGCTTCAGCCAGATGAACAATCCGGCCAGGACCACGAGCGGGATCACGATCAATGCGCCAAGGGTCACCCCGAGCGCGACCGCCACGGTTCGCAGCGCCTTCATCGGGTCGGGCCTCCTTCATTACGACGGAATGCCCTGATTGTGCCCGGTGTGCCGCGGACTGTCACGCGCCGGCTGCCGCGTCGGTGGCCGACTCGGGCACCCGAAGGGTTGGCCCCTGCGCGACGAGTTCGGCGACATCTTCGCGTGTGAACTCCGCGATCTGGTGGTGAACCCCGGCGTGTCCGCCGACCAGGAGTCGGATCACGTACGCACCATCCTGCTCCAGCAGGAAGACGTCCCTCGGCTTCTCGCCGTCCATCCAGCGGCCGATCACGCGGAGTGCCTGTTCGTACGGGCCGGCATGCGCGTCGAGGGCAGCCGCGGCTTCTCCGCGCCGCGCCGCGGCTTCCTCCATGAACTTTGCGATGTCGTCGTCGAGGAAGGTCAGCGTCTCCTTGAGGATCGAGCCGACCGATTCCGACCAGGCGCCGCTGTCTGCGGCGGCCGCGACCAGGCCCTGGACGATGAATCCGTCGGGCACCTCGAGCAGCAGGATGTCGCGGGTGCCGCGAGCGTCGAGGAACGCCCCGATCGACCGGAAGACCTCTTCGAAGTCCTGCCGCGGGCTGCCTTCGTAGATCCGCATTGGCTGCTCCCTCGCTGCGGCCCCCACCCCGTCGTCGCGAACGGCCGACTCGAGTCCCGGGCCGGGCTGGCGCTCGTCCCCCGTGCGTCACTCCGCTCGCCGGAGGCTGGCGGTTGTCGCGAGTGTACTGAGCCCCCCTGCGGCAGACAAGGCGCATGCGCCGCAATCGTCCGGGCGTCGTCGCGGCGCAGAGCATGCTCCGCCCGAGTGATCAGTCGGAGAATTGCCCAGGCGTCAGCGCTCCCAGCTCGACCGCGAGCAGCCCGGCCACCCGTGCATCGTTGACGATCAGCGCGATGTTCGCGGCGACCGAGGCACCATCCGTGATCGCGGCGATCCGGGCCAGCAGCCAGGGGGTCAGCTCCGGACCTGCCACGCCGGTGTGGTCGGCCTCGCGCAGGGCCTGCGCGACGGCGGCACGGGTCGCGTCGTCGGGGAGCGCGTCTCCATCGGGCACCGGGGTGCACAGCAGGACGCCGGACCCGAGGTCGAGGGCGTCGTGCGCCGCGACCAGTCGGGCGGCGGCCGTGATGTCCGGGACGGTGAGCGGTGCCCGGATCCCGCTGCCTCGGGCGTAGAAGCCGGGCAGCTCGGCGGTCCCGATGGCGACCACCGGGACCCCGTGCGTCTCGAGGTACTCGAGAGTCAGCGGCACGTCGAGGATCGCCTTGGGGCCGGCGCACACGACCGCGACCGGCGTCCGTGCCAGCTCCTCCAGGTCCGCCGAGATGTCGAAGGTCGGCAGCGTGCCGCCCAGGGCACCGCGGTGCACGCCCCCGATGCCACCGGTCGCGAACACCCGGATGCCGGCAGCGTGGGCGGCGATCATCGTCGCCGACACGGTCGTCGCGCCCCAGCCGCCGGAAGCGACGGCGGCCGCGAGGCTCGGCCGTGCGACCTTGAGCACGGAGCCCTGGGGGGCCATCGCAAGGGTCTCCAGATCGCTCCCCGACAGGCCCACCAGGAGACGTCCCCCGTTGAGCGCCACGGTCGCTGGGATCGCGCCCGAAGCACGAACCGCGAGCTCCGACGCCGCCGCCACCTCGAGGTTCTGCGGATACGGCAGCCCGTGGCTGATGAGGGTCGACTCGAGCGCGACGACCGGGCGGCCGTCGTTGAGTGCCTCGGCCACCTCGGGTGCGATCAACATTCGTTCGGGCTGGACCATTGACCGAGGGTACCCCGGGCGAACCGGCGGGCGCACCTGCCCAGCTTCGACACCGCCTGCCCAGGTTCGCCAGCCGTCGACCGCGACGGGGTCGACGATCCCGCACATGCCGCCAGCGACCGGTCGGGCGGCGTTCAGCCCTCGCGCGCGAGCGCGACGGCCTCGGCCTGGGACATCGTCCGGCCCTCGGCGCAGGCGGCCTCGAACGCCATCGGCCCCAGGGCAGCCCGAGCCGGCTCGACGAACCCGGTGAACTCCGGCTCCTCGTCGAAGGCGAGTCACGCGTGGAGGATTCGCGAAGCCCGCCCGCGGCGCCCAGCAGTCGCGACGCGCGCGCCGCGTCGCCCCGTTCCACCATGACGTAGGCGATGTTCTCCAGCTGGTTGGCGGTCGCTCCCTTGTGGCCCAGGTGCACCCAGCCCCCGATCGTCTCGCGGTACATCGCGAGAGCCTCGTCGAGGCGGCCACCGCGGCGAAGGGCGTGGGCAAGATCGCTCCGGCAGGCAAGCACAAACCGTTCATCACCCAGCTCCATGAACCGCTCGATCGCGGTGCCGAAAGCGGCGATCGCGTCGTCCGTGCGTCCCTCGCGCCCGAGCGTGCGACCCTGCGCCATCGATACCGCCCCGATCGCGTACGGGCTGCCGGACCTGTGGGCTGCCGCCACGCCGCGCTCGAGCAGGGCCGCCCCGACCGCCGGGTCGAACGCCCCCAGGCTGGCGCCCGCGAACCCGGCGGACAGCGCCACCATCCACCATTGTCCGCTTCGCTCCGCCTGGTCAGCGGCCTCCTCGAAGATCCCGCGCACATCGGTCCCGCCGGCACCGCCCCGTCCCGTGAACACCGTTGCGACGGCAAGTCCGCCGAGGGCATACAGCCGTGCCGTGACGTCGCCGCTGGCGTCGCCGAGTGCCAGGGCCTCCTCCGCCCAGGGGATGGCCGTCAGGGCGCGATCCGACATCGCCCACAGCCGGGCAGCCTCGCCCATCAGTCTCGCTGCCAGCGCCTGGTCGGCCGGATCCGCATCCGGCCGGCCGACCACCCGCGCCCGGGCGATCTCGATCGCCGCGACCAGACGAGCATCGTTGTCCTGCGAGATCACGCGCGTCGCCCAGTAGCCGAGCAGCGCGGTCGCCATCCGGACCGCGGTCCAGGGCGCCGCCTCGAGACCCCACTCAAGCGCGGCGCCGAGGTTGTCGAGCTCGTCGTCGAGACGGTCGAGCCAGTCGACCATCGCCGGACCACGCAGCGGGTCCTCGGCCTCGGCGGCAAGCGCCGCGTAGACGGCCAGGTGTCGGTCCGCCACCGAAGGCGCCTCGTCGGCTTCGATCAGCTTCTCGCGGGCGTACTGGCGGATCGTCTCGAGCATCCGGTAGCGGGTCGTGGTGCCGCGATCCGCAAGCACGAGCGAGCGATCCACGAGGCGGGTCAGGCCGTCCGCGAGGTCGATCGGATCGATCTGCCCGTCGTCGTCGCCGACGATCCGGGCAGCCATGGGCACCGTCCACCCGCCCGTGAACACGGACAGGCGCCGCAACAGCCGGCGGTCCTCGTCCGTGAGCAGGTCCCAGCTCCAGTCGATCAGCGCGTGCAGCGTCTGCTGGCGCGGGACCGAGGTCCGGCGGCCACCGGCCAGGAGCCGGAACCGGTCACCGAGCCGGAGGGCGATGTCCTCGGGCGACATCGACGACACCCGGGCCGCGGCCAGCTCGATCGCGAGCGGGATGCCGTCGAGCCGGCGACAGATCTCCGCGACCGACGCGACGTTCGCGGTGTCGAGCACGAACGATGGATCGGCGCTGGCCGCGCGCTCGGTGAACAGCCGGACGGCCTCGGTCGATGACGCATCGGCGACCTGGCCCGCGTCGTCGTCAGCGCCGTCCGGAGCGCCCGCCAGGGCCGGGCAGGACAGCGACTGCAGCTGGAGCACGGCCTCACCCGGGACCGCGAGCGCCTCGCGGCTCGTGGTCAGGACGCGGAGGCCCGGGGCGCCGGCCAGCATCGCCTCCGCGAACCGGGCGACCCCGTCGACCAGGTGCTCCGCGTTGTCGAGCAGCAGCAGCAGCTCCTTGTCCGCGAGGAACGCGGCGACCGTCGCCTGCGCCGGCACCCCGGGAACCTCCGGCGCCCCGAGCGCGCGAGCGACCTCGGACGCGATCTGCGACGGGTCGCCCAGCGGCGCCAGCTCTGCCAGCCAGACCCCGTCGGAATATCGGTCCAGCAGCCGGGCGGACGCCTCGAGCATCAGCCGTGTCTTGCCGGTGCCGCCGGTGCCGATCAGGGTGAGGAGGCGGTGCCGGTCGATCAGTGCCACGACCTCGTCGAGCTGCCTCTCGCGGCCGATGAAGCTGGTCAGCTGGACGGGCAGGTTGGAGCGCCTGGTGCTCAGCGAACGCAGCGGCGGGAAGGTCCGCGGCAGGTCCTCGACGACGACCTGGTAGACCTGCTCGGGCCGGTCGATGTCGCGCAGGCGGTGCGAGCCGAGGTCCACGAGGTCAACGGACGCTGGCAGCTCCTCGCGGGCAAGGACGGCGGCCACCGAGGAGCAGATCACCTGGCCGCCGTGGGCGATCGCGAGGATCCGGGCGACCCGGTTGAGCGCGGGTCCGAAGTAGTCGCCGTCGCGCGACTCGGCGGTGCCGGAGTGGAGCGCCATGCGAACACGGAGCGGACCGGTCTCGCCCCAGGTCGCGTCGCGAAGCTCGCGCTGGGCAGCAACGGCGGCATCCACTGCCTCGACCGGGCCGTCGAACACGGCGAGGATCCCGTCCCCGGTCGTCTTGATCACGGTGCCGTCGCGCATCTCGATGCTCGATCGCAGGATCCGGTCGTGCTGGGCAAGCGCGGTACCCATCACCGCCGCATGGGTCTCCCACAGCCGCGTCGGACCGCGGCGCGGATCCGGCGCCCGGACGGCCGCTGGCGGGTCTACGCTCAGGCAATGCCCGAACGCGATCGCCGCCCGCCCACTGCTCCCGGTCCCGACATCGTCCATCGGCAGGTTGTGCTCGAGGAGCATGAACTCGCCCCGGACGGGTCGTTCGCGATCGTCAGCCGCCGATTTGCGCGTGGCAATGCGTATGCATCCAACCTGTATCTCGTGCCTGTCGGTGCCGCCCGCGGTCGCGGAGCCGTTCGGGCACCCCGCCAGCTCACCCGCGGCACGGCCAGGGACATGCGACCGGCGATCTCGCCCGACGGGACGCGGGTGGCGTTCACCCGGTGCGCGCCCGGCGGCGATGATCCCGCACTGCTCGTGCTCGCGATCGACGGCGGCGAGGCCGATCAACGGACGACCGGGCTCGGCGTGGGCGAGATCGCATGGTCACCGGACGGGCGCTGGATCGCGTTCACTGCGGAGACGGGCCCGCAGCGCCTGATCGTGGGGCCGACCACGGACGGGCACAAGCCGCTCGCCCGCCACGTGACCCGCCTCGACTGGCGCTACGACGAGATGGGCTATCTCGATCGCCGGAGCCAGCTCCACGTGGTCGCCGTAGCGGGCGGGGGCCGGCCGAGGCAGCTGACGGACGTCGAGGGCGGGGTGTCGGGCATCACCTGGCGTCCGGACGGCGGCGCGCTCGCGTTCACGGCGGATCCCCGGCCGGACGCGGACCGCCACGCGCGGACGTCGATCTGGGAGGTCCCGTTCGATGGTCGCCGCCGCGGAGGCACCGTCGAAGCGCGTGAGCTGATGGCGCTCCGGGGTCCCCTCCGCGGACCGGCCTACTCGCCCAGCGGCCGACTCATCGCGGGCGTCGGTGTCGACGACCCCGACGGTTACGACGATCTCGCGCCGACGGTGTTCGTCGGTCCGGCCGACGGATCGACGCCGGCGGTCGCGCTCGCCCCGGATCTCGATCGCCCCGTCGGCTGCTGGATCGACACGGATCTCACCGGTTGGCAGGCGGCGTCACGGCCGGGACCCACCTGGGCCGGCGAGTCGGCGATCGTCGCGCTGGTCTCCGATCGTGCGCGCTCGCATCCGTGGCGCTTCCCGCTCGATCCGGTGACCGGCCGGCCGGCGGGCGACCCCGTGCGACTGGCTGACGGAGACGCCGGTGCCGTCAGCCTCGCGGTCGCCGGCACCACGATCACCGTCATTGCGACGCTCGGGACGCGACCGCCGGAGCTGTACCAGGTCCAGGCGGACGGCACGCTGCGACGCCTGACCACGCTCGGCTCGGCCTGGACGAACGGGCTCGCCTGGCCCGACATGCGACGGGTCCTCGCGCCCGGCCCCGGTGGGCCGATCGAGACATGGATCGCGTCGCCGGCGGGCGCCGGAGACGAGCCCCTGCCGACGATTGTCGACGTCCACGGCGGACCGCTCGGAGCCTGGGCCCCGGCGCCCTCGATCGAGGTCGTGCTGCTGTGCGCCCGCGGCTACCGCGTCGTCCTTCCCGACATCCGAGGCTCGGCGACGTACGGGCGGGACTGGATCGGGCCGCAGCTCGGCGACTGGGGCGGCGTCGACGCCGCCGACGTGCACGCGGCCCTCGACCACGCGATCGCCATCGGCCTCGCGGATCCGGAGCGCCTCGGGGCCCTCGGGCTCTCGTACGGCGGGTTCATGGTCAACTGGCTGGTCGGCACGACCGACCGCTTCCGCGCGGCGGTGTCGGAGAACGGGGTGACCAACCAGGTGTCGGCCTGGGCGCACAGCGACGAGGGACCCGAGTACTGCCGGACCGCACGCATGGGCGACGCAACCACGCCGGACGGTGTCGAGCAGCTGTGGCGGCAGTCACCGCTGCGCCACGTGGCCAACGTGCACACGCCGCTGCTGATGCTCCAGGCCGAGGCCGATCGACGTTGTCCGCCGGCGGACAACGAGCAGTACTTCGTCGCGCTGCGGTGGCTGGGTCGAGAGGTCGAGTACGTCCTGTACCC
This sequence comes from uncultured Chloroflexia bacterium, assembly GCA_963720825.1. Lineage (GTDB taxonomy): Bacteria > Chloroflexota > Limnocylindria > Limnocylindrales > CSP1-4 > CAIXZV01. The sequence continues at coordinate 59,811 of CAVRGY010000008.1, forward strand.
CGAGGAGTTCCACGTGTACCAGGCGTCCGGCCGGCCGGATCGGCGCATCGATCGCATGACCCGGATGCTCGACTGGTTCGACCGGTTCGTCGGCGTCGGATCCGCGACCGAGGCGGGCAGTGCCGGCGCGATCAAGGCCCGCTCGGGCGGCTGATCCCGCCCCGCCCGTCCGGGGATCTCAGCCCAGCGACAGCTCGCCCGGCGGGTTCGACAGGTGCCGGCGTGCGAGCCGGTTGCCCGCGAGCGCCGCCCGCTGCAGTGCCGGCGTCTGCGGCGCGGACCGCCGGCGCGCCTCGAGCCACGCGTTGAGGAAGCCCGCGTCGAATGCGTCACCCGCGCCGGTCGAATCGGTCGTCGAGATCGACATCGTGAGGACCTCGAACTTGAGCCGCTCATCTCCGATGCGGGTGAGCACGGTCGCACCCATCCGGCCGCGCTTGACGATCGCGATCGGGGCGAGATCGAGCAGGCCGTCGGTCCGGCGCGCCCCGATCAGCGCCTCCGCCTCCTCGGCGGTCGCGAACAGCAGGTCCGGCGCGACCTCGCGGAGCACCTGGAGCGCCGCGCGGCGGCCCGCCGAGAGCAGCGGACCGACGGACGCGAGGTCGATCGTGACGGCGGCCCCCGCCGCCCGTGCCATCCGGGCGGCCGCCTGGCCCGCGTCACCCAGCGGTGAACCGATCAGCGAGTAGGCGGGCATGTGGAGCGCGTCGGCGCCCCGGAACCAGCCGGGCCGCAGGTCGTCCGGGCGCAAGCGATCCGCGGCTCCCCGATCGGCGACGAACGACCGCTCGCCGCCCGGCTCGACGAGCACGCCGACGCGTCCCGTCCGGGCACCGGCCACCCGAACCGCGCGGACGACGACGCCGTCTGCCTCGACCGCGGCGACGAGCGCCCGGCCCGGGGCGTCGCGACCGACGGCCGTGATGAACGTGGTGCGTGCGCCCAGCCGTCCCAGCCAGCGGGCCGTCGACGCCGCGGAGCCGCCCTGTCGCAGCAGTGCCTGACCCGGAACGTCCGTGCCCCGTTCGAGCTCGCGCGACGGCGCGAGCACGACGTCCAGGACGAGGTCACCGAGCACGATGACGCGGACGCCGCTGGCGGCAAGCCGTCGATGTGCGGCGCGCCGGCTGCCGCGGCCGGGAAGGCGTCGCGGATCGGGGAGGTCGGGCATCTGCCGAGGATAGCGCCGCCGGGCCACGGCGAGGCACGCGGTACGATTGCGGCCCGCGGCCCGATCCGTCGCGCCGGCCCGATCGCCCGGCGCCCCAGGGCGGGCCGAACCCGCCATCGCGCACCCGGAGGCATCGATGACCATCGACACGGACCGCCTCGACCGGCTCGCCGTCGACACCATCCGCACGCTGTCCATCGACGGGGTCCAGAAGGCCAACTCGGGGCACCCCGGCGCGCCCATGGGGGCCGCGCCGATGGCCTACGCGCTCTGGACACGCCACCTCCGCCATGCGCCGAGCACGCCCACGTGGGCGAACCGGGATCGCTTCGTGCTGTCCGCAGGCCACGCCTCGATGCTCCTGTACTCGCTGCTCCATCTCACCGGGTACGACGTCTCGCTCGACGACCTCAAGGCGTTCCGGCAGTGGGGCTCGATCACCCCCGGCCACCCGGAGGTCGGACTGACCCCGGGCGTCGAGGCGACCACCGGCCCGCTGGGCCAGGGGCTGGCCGAGGCCGTCGGCATGGCGATCGCGGAGCGGCGGCTCGCCGCGGAGTTCAACCGCGACGGGCACGAGATCATCGATCATCGGACCTACGTCATCTGCTCCGACGGCGATCTCCAGGAGGGCATCACGGCGGAGGCAAGCTCGCTGGCCGGGCACTTGCGGCTGGCCAAGCTGATCGTGCTGTACGACGACAACCGGGTCCAGCTCGACGGACCGACCGCCTGGGCGTTCTCCGAGGACGTCCTGGCGCGGTACGACGCATACGGCTGGCACACCCAGCGCGTCGAGGATGGCAATGACCTCGCCGAGATCAACGCCGCCATCGACACGGCCAAGGGGGACGACCGGCCATCGATGATCGCGGTCCGGACCCATATCGGCTTCGGCAGCCCCAACAAGCAGGACACGCAGAAGGCGCATGGGTCACCCCTGGGTCCGGATGAGGTCCGGCTCACGAAGGAGGCCTACGGCTGGGACCCGGACAGGACGTTCTACGTCCCCGACGAGGCGCTGGCGCTGTTCCGTACGGCGGTCGGGGCCGGCGAGACGCTCGTGACCGAGTGGGATGCGCAGTTCTACGCCTATCGCGACGCCTTCCCGGACGCCGCCGCCGAGCTTCGTCGCCGGATGACCGGCGCCGGCCTGGCGGCCGGCTGGGACGCCGAGCTCAACGTGTACGAGACGGGCTCGGAGGTCGCGACCCGCAACGCCAGCCAGGACGTGATCCAGACGCTCGCCGTCACGGTGCCCGGAGCTGCTCGGCGGGTCCGCGGACCTGTCCGAGTCCAACCTGACCGACGTCAAGGCCCTGGGCTCCGACCACTTCGAGGCGGATCACGCCGGCCGCAACCTGCGCTTCGGCGTCCGCGAGCACGCCATGGGCGGGATCGTCAACGGCATCGCCTGCCATGGTGGCTTCCTGCCGTATGGCGCGACCTTCCTGACATTCAGCGACTACATGCGCGGCGCCGTCCGGCTCGCCGCGCTGTCGAGCCTGCACCTGGTCTACGTGTGGACCCACGACTCGGTGGGACTCGGCGAGGACGGTCCGACCCACCAGCCGGTCGAGCACTACGCAGCGCTGCGGGCAATCCCCAACCTGTGGTTCGTCCGTCCGGGTGATGCCAACGAGACCGCGGCGGCGTGGGCGCTTGCCGTGGAGCGCCCATCGATCGAGGGGGCAGGAAGCGGGCCAGTGGCCCTGGCCCTGACCCGCCAGAAGCTGCCGACACTGCCCGGAACGAGCAAGCTCGCCCGCGAGGGTGTCCGCCGTGGCGGCTACGTCCTGCGCGATGCGGCCGGCGGCACCCCGCAGCTGATCCTGATCGCGACCGGCTCGGAGCTCCAGCTCGCCGTTCACGCCGCGGAGGCGCTCGAGGCGGACGGCATCCCGACGCGCGTGGTGAGCCTGCCCTGCTGGGAGCGCTTCGAGGCACAGGACGCGACCTACCGCGACGAGGTCCTGCCACCCGCGGTCCGCAGGCGCGTCACCGTCGAGGCGGGCGTGTCGCTGGGCTGGGAACGTTGGGCCGGGGACGAGGGCGCGATCATCGGGATCGACCACTTCGGCGCCAGCGCGCCGGCGGGCACGATCTTCCGGGAGTTCGGATTCACGGCCGAGCGAGTCGCCGATGCCGGTCGCGCCGTGGTCCGGGACGGTCTCCGGGGCCGGCTGCCGACGCTCCATTCCCCGCATCCCCACGCGCGCTGAGGAGGTCCACGATGCGAGTCGCGGTCGCCGCGGATCACGCGGGCGTCACATTCAAGCGGGATCTCATCACGAAGCTCGCCGCCATCCTGGGCGACGAGCACGAGCTGATCGACCTGGGCGGCGACGGGTCCGACCCCCAGGACGACTACCCCGACTTCTCGCAGGCGCTGGGCCTCGCGGTCCGGGACGGGCGAGCCGACCGCGGGATCCTCGTGTGCGGTTCCGGGGTCGGCGCATCGATCGCGGCCAACAAGATCCGGGGTGTCCGGGCCGCGATCTGCCACGACACGTACTCGGCCCACCAGGGCGTGGAGCACGACGACATGAACGTGCTGACCATGGGCGCCCGCGTGATCGGCATCGAGCCGGCGGTCGAGTGCTCCCTGGCATTCCTGGCAGCCCGGTTCTCGGGTGAGCCGCGCCACCGGCGTCGGGTGGGCAAGGTCCTCGCGATCGAGGCCGAGTCGATGGGCGGACCGCCGGCGGCGCGCCGGGGCTGACGCGGCCATGGCCGTCCCGGACGCGGAGCGGCCGACGGACCTATGCTCTGGAGGTCGTGTCGCAGGCGAGCGCGACAGCCCAACGGAGAACCTGCGCATGGGAAACGACCTCGACCGCCGATGGCGAACGGTCGTCAGCGCCGGAAGGCTGGCCTAGTGGTGGCGCACAAGCGTGGGTCGCCGGCCGCGGTGACCGCGCCCGCGACGGGAGCCCCGGCGACAACCCCGAACAAGGACGCCCCGGCAAAGAAGGACGCCCCGCGGACGATGCGCGAGCTGCGCCTCGCGGCCGAGGGTCGCCGGAAGGCGCCGGCGGGCAAGTCGGTCGACAACCCGCTGCGTGAGGGCCTGCGCCTGGAGCGCGTCCCGGATCCGGCGACGTTCGTGCTGTTCGGGGCGACCGGCGATCTCGCCCATCGCAAGGTCGTGCCCGCGCTGTACCAGCTATGGCGCACCGGGCTGCTCCCGCACGAGTTCATGATCGTCGCGGTCGGCCGCCGGCCCTACACCGACGAGGCGTTCCGCGACGAGCTTCGGGCCTCGCTCGACCGGCACTCGCGGGTGCTCCCGGTCGACGACGAGGAGTGGGACGAGCTCGCCCAGCGGATCGTCTACCACCGCGGCGATTTCGCCGACCCGGCGGCGTTCAGCGACCTCAGCGTGCGGCTCGACATGCTCGACGAGACGAGCGGCACGCGCTGCAACCGCCTCTACTACCTGGCCACCCAGCCGTCGGCGTTCGCCGAGATCGTGGCCCAGCTCGGGCGGGTGGGCCTGGATCACGAGCGCCACGACGGTGGCTGGCGGCGGGTCGTCATCGAGAAGCCGTTCGGGCGAGACCTCGAGTCGGCGATCCGCCTCAACCGGGAGGTGGGCAAGGTCTTCCGCGAGCGGCAGGTCTATCGCATCGATCACTACCTGGGCAAGGAGACCGTCCGCAACCTGCTGGTGTTCCGCTTCGGCAACGGCATCTTCGAGCCGATCTGGAACCGCCGGCACATCGACCACGTGCAGATCACGGTCGCCGAATCGATCGGCATCGAGGGCCGCGGCGCGTTCTACGAGGAGACCGGCGCCAGCCGCGATTTCCTCCAGAACCACCTCCTCCAGCTGCTGTCGCTGGTGGCGATGGAGCCGCCGGCGACGTTCGAGGCCGACGCGCTGCGGGACGAGAAGGTCAAGGTCCTGCGTGCCATCACCGGGCTCAACGGCGACCAGGCGAGCCGCGATGTCGTCCGAGGGCAGTACGGCCCAGGCTGGGTGGCGGCGATGCCGGTGATCGGCTATCGCCAGGAGGGCGAGGTCGATCCCGAATCGGAGACGGAGACGTTCATCGCCGCGCGGCTGACGATCGACGACTGGCGGTGGTCCGGGGTTCCGTTCTACCTGCGCATGGGCAAGCGGCTGCCGAAGCGGGCGACGGAGATCGCGATCCAGTTCAAGGAGGTCCCGCACCAGCTGTTCAAGGACAGTGCGACCAATCCCGAGGCGAACCTGCTCGCGATGCGGATCCAGCCGGACGAGGGGATCATGCTGCGGTTCGGCGCCAAGGTCCCGGGCCTGGGCATCGACGTCCGCAACGTGACCATGGACTTCACCTACGGCTCGGCGTTCCAGACCGACAGCCCGGACGCCTACGAGACGCTGATCCTCGACGCGCTCCTCGGCGATGCGTCGCTGTTCACCCGGGCGGACGAGGTCGAGGAGGCGTGGGCGATCGTGGACCCCGTGATCAGCTCCTGGGCGGACGCGCCCGCGCCCGACTTCCCAAACTACGGGGCCGGGACCTGGGGGCCCGAGGCGGCCGAGGACCTGCTCGCCCGTGAGGGCCGACGGTGGCGCCGGATCTGAGCGCGACCGCTCGCACGACCGAGGGCCGGGTGGCGCTGGCAAGGCGGCCGCGACCCGGGGAGCCGGTGCTCCGATGGCAATCGCACGCGTCCACGATCGACGGCATCGAGAAGGAGCTGGCACGGATCTGGGCCGAGCCCGACCTGATGCTCGAGGGCGACGACTCGCCCGGCGGTCGGTACATCGCCGCGCGCACGAGCGTGATGAACCTGGTGGTGATCGCCCGCCAGCCCGAGATCGCGGAGCGCGCCGCGGAGACGATGAGCCGGCTCACCGGCCGGCACCCGTCCCGGACCCTGCTCGTCACGTCCGCCGATCCGGACGGGCCGTCGTGGCTCGATGCGCGGATCCAGGCCCACTGCGTGCTGCCGCGCGCCGATGCGCCCGAGACCTGCGCGGAGCTGATCTTCCTGACCGCCGGTGGCGACACGGGCCGCCACCTCTCGGCGCTCGTCGCCCCGCTGCTGATCCACGACCTGCCGGTGACCGTCTGGTGGCCGAGCGAGCCGCCGCTGGACGGCGACGCCGCCAGATCGCTGCTTCGCGGTGCCGACCGGCTCGTGATCGACGGGGCCTCGTGGTCGGGCGATGGCCTCAGGCGCCTTCGCCAGCTTGCCGCGCTGTACGACCGGCACGACCGGCTGTCGATCCGCGACTTCGCCCTGGTCCGCCAGTCGCGCTGGCGCGAGGCCATCGCCTCCATCTTCGATGTCCCCGACTTCCTCCCGTTCGTCAGCCACATCCGGCGGATCGCGGTGACGTACAGCACGCACGACGAGACCGGGGAGCCGGGCACGACGAACGTGATCAAGCCGCTCTACCACGTCGCGTGGCTGGCCTCGCGGCTGGGCATGCGCGTGGTTTCGCCGCTGAGCCCGGTCGATGCCGTGCGGCGGACGACCCGTCCCAGGCCCGGTGAGCGACCGCCGATGCACCGCGGGCTCCAGGCGAAGCTGCGCGACTCGACGGGGATGGTGTCGGTCGTCATCCGGCCGATCGCGTCGGATGCGCCGGCCGGGACGACGCTGCGCGTGGAGCTGCTGGCCGAGCGGCGCGGCTCGGAGCTGCGCGCGGACGTCACGGCCGCGGCCGAGAACGTCCATTGCCACACCTGGCTGGACGGCGTCCAGGCCATCGACCGGACCTTCCGCGCCCCCCGGCGCAACGACGTCGACCTGCTGAGCGAGGCGCTCGAGGTCGGCGGCCGTGATCCGATGTCGGTCAATTCGACGCGGATGGCGGCCCGGCTCGCGGACCCGGCCACAGGCTCCGGATCCCACCGCACCGGCTGAGCCCGACGGCCGGCGGACGTGATCCGGCCAACCCCGGTGCGTGGCCGCGATCCACGCCCCATACCCGAGGTCCGATCGATGCCCACCGATACGCCCGGCACGCTCCCCGAGCTGCGGATCCTGCCATCGCCCGACGCGGTGGCCGACGCCGCTGCCACCGAGATCGCACGGCTCCTGGCCGCGTCCATCGAGGAGCGCGGGGTCGCCCACTGGTCGACCACGGGCGGATCCGCCGCGCCGCCGATCTACCGCCGGCTCCGTGTCCCGCCGCTGCGCGACACCGTCGCCTGGGAACGCGTCCACGTGTGGTGGGGCGACGACCGGTTCGTCCCGACCGATCACCCGCAGTCCAACGTGCTGCCGCTGGAGCAGGTCCTGCTGGAATCCGGCGGTGACGAGACGGAGTCGGGGGCGACCAGCGCGGACGTCGGGGGCAGCGGGGCCGGCGTCCGGATCCCCGCGGCCAACCTGCATCCGGTGCCGGTCGCCAAGGCGATCGCCCGCGCCGGCGGACCGCAGTGGGCGGCTGCCGCCTACGCGACCGAGCTGCGCGATGCCGGTCCGGACGCCGGACCGGACGGCGTGCCGGTGTTCGACCTGATCATCCTCGGCGTCGGACCCGACGGGCACATCCTGTCCGTGTTCCCGGGGTCTCCGGTCTGGGACGACCCGGCGCTGTGCGTCGCGGTTGCCGCACCGAGCCACGTGGAGCCCCACCTCGAGCGGGTGACCATGCATCCCCGCGTCCTCGCCGCCGCCAGGACCGTGCTGGTCGTGTCCTCCGGAGCGTCCAAGGCGGCGCCGCTGGGCAGGGCGTGGACGGGCGACGACGTGCGCGAGCTCCCCGTGCGGGCGGCCCGGACGGCGAACGCGATCTGGCTCCTCGATCGCGACGCCGCGGCCGAGCTGCCGCGCAGCCGGCGATAACGCCATCGTGGTCGCCCCGTTTCCGGACGCCCCGACCTCGTTCGTCACGTCTCGTGACGGGACGCCGATCGCGGTGTTCTCCGCGGGTACGGGACGCGACCTGGTGCTCGTCCACGGCACGACCGCGGACCACCGGACGTGGCGGGTCGTCGGACCCCGGCTGGCCCTCCGGCACAGGCTGCACGCGATCGACCGCAGGGGACGTGGACGCTCCGGCGACAGTGCCTCGTACGCCATCGAGCGCGAGCTCGAGGACGTTGCCGCCGTGGCCGACACACTCGCCGGCGCCGCAGGCGGAGCGGTCGACGTGGTCGGTCACTCGCTGGGCGGCCGGATCGCGCTGGGGGCGAGCCTGCGAACAGAGAACATACGGCGGGTGGTGGCGTACGAAGGCGCCCCGGCGCGAACGCGCGGTCGCGAGGTGGGTGCCGGGGAGGCCGCGGAGGCAGGTGTCGATGACCCCGACGGTGACCGGCTCCTTGCACGACTTCGCGCGGATCTTGCCGCAGGCGACCTCGACGGCCTCCTGTCGCGGTTCATGACCGAGGTCACGGGCATGACCGCCGACGACCTCGGGCGGTTCCGGGCGGACCCGGTCTGGCCGCTGCGCGTCGCCGCGGCACCGACCATCATCCGCGAGCTCGAGGCGGCCCGGTCGGACCCGGCGACATCGCTCGAGGCGATCGGCCGGGTCCGGGTGCCGGTGCTCCAGCTGGCCGGATCCCGGTCGCCGGCGGCGTTTCGCAACGGCGCCCGGGCACTCGACGCGCGGTTGCTCGACGGCAGGCTCGTGATCATCGACGACGCCCGCCACGCAGCGCATCACACGCATCCGGACCGGTTCATCACCGCCGTCGAAGCGTTCCTCGAGGACTAGCGGCGCGGCCACCGGTCGGGCAAACTCCACGTCATGGAAAGCTTGATTGGCTGGTTGATCATCGGGCTGCTGGCCGGCTCCGTGTCCGGCTGGGTGGTCGGCGTCCGCAGCGCGCAGGGCTGCCTGCCCACGATCGTGGTCGGGATCGTCGGGGCGATCGTCGGCGGCTGGCTCGCCGAGCAGATGGGCCTGCCGCGCGAGCAGGGGTTCGTCGGCGCCCTGGTGCTCGCGACCCTGGGCGCGATCGTGGTCCGGGTCGTGCTCCGGGCGATCGAAGGGCGTCGCTGAGGTCGCTGAGCCCCCGAGCTGCCGGTCCCATCGCCGGCGCCGGACGCTTGAGACGCCCGCTCGGACCTCGCCGCGCACAGCCTCCCGCTACCATCAGGCCATGACCGACCCTGCTGCGGCTGCCGCCGACACCCGTCCCTACTCCCCCGGCCTCGAAGGCATCGTCGCCGGCGAGAGCGCACTGTCCTCGATCGATGGAGCGGCCGGGCGGCTGCTCTACCGTGGCTACCCGATCGGCGACCTGGTCGCCCACGGCTCGTTCGCGGCGATCGCGGAGCTGCTCTGGACGGGCGACTGGCGACCCGATTCCCGGATGCCCTGCCAGCCGGTACCGGCGCCCGTGATGGCGGCGCTGCGTGCATTGCCGCACGACGCCAAGCCGATGGACGCGCTCCGGACGGCCGTCTCGGTCTGGGGCGCGACGACGAGCCCGGCCTGGCCCCCGACACCCGAGCAGGCGCGGGCGTTGACAGCATTCTCTCCGTCGGCGCTGGCAGCGTTCGCCCGGCTCCGCCGGGGCCTCGAGCCGGTCGACCCGGACCCTGACCTCGACCTCGTCGCGGGCTACCTCTACCAGATCAACGGCGAGCGTCCGGATGACGCCACGGCGCGGGCGCTGGATGCCTACTTCGTCGTGGGTGCCGAGCACGGCTTCAACGCCTCCACCTTCACCTGCCGAGTCATCACCTCGACCCGCAGCGACCTCGCGTCGGCGGTGTGCGGGGCGATCGGCGCCATGAAGGGTCCCTTGCACGGCGGCGCGCCGTCGGAGGTGGTCGAGCAGATCCACGAGGTGGGCACGCCGGAGCACGCCGAGGCGTGGGTCCGCGATGCGCTCGCGCGGGGCGAGCGACTGATGGGCTTCGGGCACCGCGTGTACCGGGCGTATGACCCGCGTGCGGCCGCGCTCCGCCAGGTCGCCGAGGGGATGGAGCACCGGCCGGACTGGCTGGATCTGGCGATCGCCGTCGAGGACGTTGCGCTCCGGGTCCTCGCCGAGAAGTACCCGGACCGCCCGCTCAAGACCAATGTCGAGTACTACGCAGCGCCGGTGCTGATGGGCGTGGGCCTCACGCCCGACCTGTTCCCCGCCACGTTTGCGCTCGCCCGGCACGCTGGGTGGACCGCGCATGCGATCGAGCAGGGCGCCGCGAACCGCCTGATCCGCCCGACGATGCGCTACATCGGTCCCGCGGAGCGGCCGCTGCCCGAGGCGTAGCGCTCGCGCCGCGTCCACCCGGGCTTCCTGGGCGCCCACTCCGATTTGTGCCATCCGCCACCCAGGCGGGAGCTATTCCCTCGCCCGGTGACAGACGCGCGGGGGCTGAGCGCCTGTCACGAAGCGGTGGCCCGGCCACGCAGGATGCCCTCGACATCGGATGTCCTGCGGGCGAAGAACGCCCGCACGGGTGCAATTGTCCGGAACTTGAGGAGCAGGCCGCAGGCCCGGGCGGTAACCAGTGCAGACTGCGGGCGAAGAACGCCCGCACGGGTGGCAATTGTCCGGAACTTGAGGAGCAGGCCGCAGGCCCCGGGCGGTAACCAGTGCAGCTACAGGAAGCCGCGCCGGCGGAAGAACAGCAGCACCCCCACGAGCGTCGCCGCCATCACCGCGATGATCGCCCAGAACTCCGACAGGCTCCCGTCCCCGGGGAGGTCGACGTTCATGCCGCCGATGCTCGCCAGCAGCGTGAGCGGCAGCATCGCGACGCTGAACGCGGTCAGCACGCGCAGGCTCTGGTTGAGCCGGTGCGACAGGACCGATTCGTTCGAGTCCTCGAGCGCCTCGGCGACCTCCTTGTAGTTCTCGAGCACGTCCCAGATCCGCTCCGCGGCGTCGGTGATGTCGTCGAAGTAGATGTCGAGGTCGTCGGCGAGGTAGCGCTGCTTGGTGCGCTCCAGATCCCGCAGCACGGCGCGCATCGGCCGGACGACACGCCGGAAATTGATGATCTCCTGCTTGACCTCGGACAGGTCGCGCACGATCTCGGCGGACCGGCCCTCGAAGATGTCGTCCTCGAGCGTGTCGAGCTTGGCGCCCATCTTGCGCAGCATCGGGAACGAGGCATCGACGCAGGTGTCGACGATCCGGTACAGCAGGTAGCCGGTGCCCTTCGCGAACACCGGGTCGCGGACCTCCTCGCGCTCGCGATACCGCTCGAACATCGCGGCCAGCGGCGGGATCGTCTGGTCGGTGAGGGTGATCAGGTAGTCCGGTCCGACGAACAGGTCGAGCTCCGCGGTGAGCAGGCGCCCGCTCCGCTTGTCGAACACCGGAAAGTGGAGAACGATGAACAGGTACTCGTCGTAGGCATCGAGCTTGGGGCGCTGGTTGCGGGAGGCGACGTCCTCGATCGCCAGCGGGTGGAAGCCGAACTCCCGCTCGAGCCACTCACGGTCCGCCTCGCGCGGGTGCTCCAGGGTCAGCCAGCGAACGCCGGCTGCGGCGATGACGTCAGGTCCGCGAGCCTCGGGGGGCGTGGCGGTCGCAGCACCACCCGGCCGCGCGGCGCGGCGCAGCGGTCGCAACGGCAGGTTCGGCACCTGGAGGACCTCCGGTTTCCATCGTCCGATCGTAACCCACGCGGTGCGTCGCGGGACGCCGCGTGGCCAGGGTCGCGCAGCCCGTCCGGCCGAATGATAGCCAGCAGGCAAGTATTCGGTATGCTTGGTGCGTGCTCGACGCTAACCTCCGCCCCACCCTCGCGCGTCGGGCTGCCCTCGTCCGGTCCCTGGCGCGAGCCGTCCCCGAAGCCCGTTCACGGGCGAGCGCCGGCCGGCCGGGCTGGTTGCGGGTGCCGCGGGACCCGGTCGGCCGCGCGCGCGACACGCTCCAGCGCGGACCGGCCGGGCTGGTCACGCTCGCGGTGCTCACCGGCCTGGGAGCGGGCCTGGGCGCGATCGCCTTCCGGTGGCTCATCGGCGCGTTCACGATGGTGTTCACCGGGCAGTCCGACTACGGCGCCGTCAGCCGGCCGACGCACCCGGACCTGCCCTTCCTGGGCATCTGGTTCATCGTGGCCGTGCCCGTGGTGGGCGGCCTGCTGTACGGCCCCCTGATCGACCGCTTCGCGCGCGAGGCGCGCGGCCACGGTGTCCCGGAGGTGATGCTCGCGGTCGCGGAGCGGGGCGGGCGGATCCGGCCACGCGTCGCGATCGTCAAGTCGCTCGCATCGGCGATCTGCCTCGGCTCCGGGGGATCGGTCGGACGCGAGGGCCCCATCGTCCAGATCGGCTCGGCGCTGGGCTCGGCCATCGGCCAGACCCTGCGGGTCGGCGAATCGAGCCTCCGGCTGCTCGTCGCCTGCGGGGCTGCCGGCGGCATCTCGGCCACGTTCAACGCCCCGATCGCGGGTGTGTTCTTCGCGCTCGAGCTGATCCTCCGCGACTTCGAGGTCCGATCGTTCGGGGCGGTCGTGCTGGCGTCGGTCACCGCGGACGTGGTCAGCCGCGCCGCGTTCGGGTCCAGCTCCTTCCTGCCGTTGCCGCCGTTCACGATCGTCAACGCCTGGGAGTACCCGCTGTACGCGACGCTGGGCCTGGTGGCGGCCGGCGTGGGGATCGGGTTCAGCCGGGTGCTGTACGGCATGGAGGATGTCATCGACCGGCTGTGGGAGCCGCGGCCGGAGTGGCTGCGCCCCGTCGCGGGCGGGCTCGTCCTGGGGCTGCTGCTGCTGGTGCTGCCACAGCTGTACGGCGTCGGTTACGCGCCGCTGGAGCAGGCGATCGGCGGTCACGACGCGCTCGAGCTCCTGCTGCTGCTGCTGGTCGGCAAGATGATCGCGACCAGCCTCACCATCGGGATCGGCGGCTCCGGCGGCGTGTTCGCCCCATCACTGTTCATCGGCGGCATGCTCGGCACCGCCTTCGGCGTGGTCGTCAATTCGCTGTTCCCGGGCATGGTCGCGCCGGCCGGCGCCTACGGCCTGGTGGGCATGGGCGCCGTGTTCGCGGCGGCGGCCCATGCGCCGATCACGTCGGTCCTGATCCTGTTCGAGCTGACCGGCGACTACACGGTGATCCTGCCGTTGATGACGGCGATCGCGGTCTCGGCCGGGCTGTCGGCGCTGCTGACGCCCGAGACCATCTACACGCTCAAGCTCCGGCGGCGGGGCATCGATGTGCGACGCGGGCGGGCGGCCAGCGTCATGGACCTGATCACGGTACGTGACGCGATGCGCCCGGTTCCCGAGGCGGTGTCGACGACCGCACCGCTGGGCGAGGTCATCGACCGGCTCATCGCGGCAGGCGTCGAGTCCCTGCCCGTCGTGGACGAGGCCGGCGTGTACAGCGGGATCGTGACGGCGGACGGTGCCGAGCAGCAGATGCGGACGAACTCGCTCGACATGACCGCGGGCGAGCTTGCCGAGCACGTGCCGGCGGTTGGCGCCGACGAAACGCTCGAGGGAGCCCTCGAGCAGCTGCTGGCCCACGGGATCGCCGGCCTGCCGGTGCTCGATGCCGGCGACGGACGCGTGGTCGGCTGGCTGACGCACCGGGACGTGCTCCGCGCCTACAGCGGGGGCGGAGCGGGCCGGGGCCCCGGCGGCGCCCCGGCCGGCGGTGCCCCGGCTGGCGGCGATACCGGCACGCCCGCGGGTCCTGTGGTCGCAGGCGTGCGACCCACAGGTCCGATCGAGCGCCGCGTAGGCCCGTCGTGGCTGGGCGGCTTCCGCATCCTCGACCTCGAGTTCACATCGGACGACGCGCCCGTCGGCGTCCCCATCGCGGACCTGCCGTGGCCGACGCTGGCGCTGCCGATCATGGTCCGGCGCGAGGGACTCCGGTTCGCCCCCACGGCAACGACGGTGCTCCAGGTCGGCGATCGCGTAACAGTGCTCGTCGAGCGCGAGCTGGCGACGGACTTCACGGAGCGGCTGACCACGGCCATCGCGTCCGCCCGGGTCGCGGATGTCCCCCCGGACCCGGAGATCACCGAAGGCTGACGCCAACTGGCCGGCCAGGAGATCGGGAAGCTACGTGACCCCGGTTGGTCCCGCCGTCGTCGCCGGCTGCGCGCGGCCGCGCCCGGTTCCGCGCAGCCCGAGCACGGCGGCGCCCGCGAGGAACACGATCCCGCCGGCGACGAACGGGCTGCCCGCACCACCGGCGGCGGCCAGCCCACCGCCGATCGCCGGGCCCACGATCCCGGCGACGTACAGCGGCAGGTACACGAGGTTCAGGGTCGCCGAGCGACGCTCCGGGGGCACATCGGTCGCCAGCATGGCGAACACCATGGCGCCGGTCGTTGCGACGGCCGCACCGAGCACCACGGCCACCACGACCAGCGCAGCCAGCTCCGGGACGACGGGCATCAGGACGCTGGCGGCGCCACCGGCGATCAGCGCCGCGATCAGCACCGGCCGGAACCCCACCTGGTCACCCAGCCAGCCGGCACCCGGCGAGGCGATCGCGCCCACCAGCGACGCCACGCCCATCACGAGCGCGATCCCGGTCGCAAGCCCCGCGCCGGTCCCGACCAGGTCCTCGACGAGGACCGGCGTGTACGGACGCGACATCTGGTTGGCCAGGAACACGACCCCGTAGATCACGAACACCCGGCGGACGGCCGGGTCGGCAAACACGCCGCGCACCGCTCCGAACGCCAGCCGCAGGACCGGACCCACGGGGATCACCTCGGGTCGCACCTCGCGGGTTCCAAGGCCCACCAGCAGCGCGGTCCCCACCGACAGCGCCGCCGACAGCCCGAACACGCTCGGGATGGCCCAGCCGAACCCGTCGATGAGCAGCCCGGCGAGCGTCGGGCCGGCCGCAAACCCGATCGGGCCGGCCGCACCGAACAGCGCGATCGTCGTGCCCAGCCGCCGGCGCGGGCTGACGTCCCGGATGCCCGCAAGCATCACGCCGGTGTTGCCGAGCTGGAACCCGATCAGGAGCACGGCCAGCGCCAGCTGCCACGGCTCGCGCGCCAGGGCGGCCATCGTGAACACGACCGCCTCGACGAGCGCGCTGCGCACGATCACGGCCTTGCGGCTGATCTTGTCGGCCCACACGCCCCACAGCGGCACCAGCGGCAGGCCGACCACGAACATGAGCGAGCTGTACAGCCCCACGAACGGGAGCCGCTCCGTCTCCGGGACACCGAGGTCGCGAAGGTAGGCGGGCAGCAGCGCGAACACCTGGCTCACGCCCATGCCCTCGATGAGCTGGGTGATCCAGAACACGCCGACGATGACCCGCCAGTCCTGGGGTGCGCGCGGTCGCGTGGACATCACGCGGACGGTACAGGACCGGCTCCGGAGCCGGCGTCGCCGGCGGCGCGGGGCGCGCAGCGGTGATCGAGGGGCATCATCCACGGATGCGCCGCGACCCCGTGATCACCATCCCGGATCCCTGCCTGGTCGTCCTGATCGGCGCCGCCGGCGCGGGCAAGTCCACGTTCGCCGCGCGCTGGTTCGAGCCGGACGAGGTCCTGTCCTCGGACGACCTGCGGGCGCTGATCGCGGGCGACGCCGCCGATCAGCGGGCGTCCGGCCCGGCGTTCGAGGCGCTCCACCGCATGCTCGGCGTGCGGCTGGGAGCCGGCCTGCTCACCGTCGTCGATGCCACCAGCGTCCAGGCGAGGGCCCGGCGGGCGCTGCTCGAGCGAGCGGCCGAGGCGGGGATGCCGGCCGTCGCGATCGTGCTCGATATGCCGCCGGCCGTGGTCCTCGCGCGCAATACGGGACGAGGCGCGCGGATCGTGCCCGAGGCGGCGGTCCGCCGCCAGCTCGGTGACCTGCGGCGCACGCCCGATGACCGCCTCCGCCACGAGGGGTTCGCGCTCGTCGTCCGGCTCACGCACCCCGCGGAGCTGGGCACCGCGACCGTGGTCCGGTCGCGGCGCTGAAGCCCGTCTCAGCCGCCGCCGAGCCGCACGATCCCGAACGGCCTCGCCCGCACCTCGACCCACACCCCGTTCTGCGTGTAGATGTCCTGGCGGCACAGCTCGATCGCCTCGTCCTCGGACGCGGCGCGCACGATCACGACCGAAGCCGAGACGTCCGCGAACGCGCCGACCTCGACGACCACGCCGGCGGCCTTGAGCTCGGCCATGCGTGCCATGTGGCGGGCGCGGAACGGGACCCGGGTCTCGGCAGCGTCGGGGGCGTAGGTCGCCTCGACGAACCATACCGTCTCGATCCAGGGGGCTTGGGTGGTGTTCGGTCATGGGGCTCCTCGGCGCGGCAGGCCATCCTGGGCGGCGGCTCGCACCATCACAGCGTAGCGGTGCCCGCCGCGATCAGCGCGATCGCGATGGCCGTCAGCAGGATCCCGGCGACGTGGCGGCGGGCGAGCCGCTCCCCCACGACCGCGATCGCCAGCACCACGGTGACGACCGGATACAGCGACGACAGGACCGCGGCGATCGCCAGCTGTCCGGACTGCGCGGCGAGGATGAACGCGGCGTTGCCGGTCATGTCCAGCAGGCCGACGACCACCAGGCGCCAGCCGATCGAGGCATCAAGCCGCCACGGCTGGCGCCAGGCGACGATGAGCGCGGCGAGGATCGCCACCTGGAGCAGCCGCATGACCACCAGCGGGCCGAACGCCCCCGCGCCGGACAGCTGGCCGACGCACACATTGAACGCGCCGATCGCGAGCCCGGCCGTCAGCGCCCAGCGGATCCCGGAGGGCCGGTCGGTCGCATGGCCGGGCGCGCTGGTGACCAGGACCACGGCCACCAGAGCGAGGACGATCCCCGCGATCGCCTCGGGACGCGGGACGCCCTCGAGCACGAACCCGACGCCGACCGGCACCACCGCAGCAAGCACGCCCGTGGTCGGCGCCACCACGCCCATCCGCCCGACCGCGAGGCCCCGGTACAGGGACGTGATCCCGACGACGCCGGCAAGGCCGCCCGCAACCGTCCACGCAAGGTCGGCCCCCTGCGGCACGGGCTCACCGCGGACGACGGCGAGCGCCAGGGCGGCAACCAGCCCGATCGCCTGGGTCCCGATGACGATGCCCAACAGGGGGGCACGACGGCTGAGCATCCCGCCGCCAAAGTCGCCGGAGCCCCAGGCAATCGCGGACACCAGGCCGAGGACGACGACCGTCGAGCCCGGCCCGAAGGCGTCAGGCAGGTGCCACCCCTTCGAGCTCGGCCGGCTCCACGTGCTCGTCGACCGCGACCGGCCCGTCGAGCTCGACGACCAGGTCCGCGAGCACGTCGTAGCGGTCGGAGGTGGTGAGGTAGATCACCTGGAAGTCGGCCGAGATCTCGCGCAGCAGCTCGAGCGCGCGCGGCGCGCGGACGGCGTCGAGCGTCACGAACGGGTCATCGAGGATGAGCGGTGGCCGGCGGTCGCCGGTGACCAGCCGTACCAGGCCGAGCCTCGCGGCCAGGTAGACGACGTCGAGCGTGCCCTGCGAGAGCTCCGACACGGACACCCAGTCGTCGCGCTCGGGTGCGAACACCTCGATGCCCAGGTTGGTGTCGTCCACGCGGACGCGCCGGTACCGCCCGCCGGTCACGCGGGCGAGGTCGCCGACCATCCGCCGCTCGAGGTAGCGGGTCGCGCGCTGCATCGTCGCCTGCTCGGCCGCGTTGATCTCGCGCAGGGTGGCGGCGTACACGCGGTCGCGCCGGTGGAGCGTCGCGAGCTCCTCCTTCCAGGCGTCGAGTCGCTCGGCCAGGGCCGCGACCTCCTCGGCATCGACGGGGTTCTGCTCGACGCGTGCCCGTGCGGTTGCCTCGTCGTCCCGTGCGCGGTCGAGCGTGCGCTCGGAATCGGATACCTCGACCTCGAGGCGCTCCCTTGCCCGCGGCTCCTTGGCGATCGGCCCCAACGCCTCGAGCGCTCCGGTCTTCTGCTCGATCTCCAGCGCCGCCGCGTCGCGGCGCCCGGGGAGCGCGTCGCGCGGCTCGGCTCCGACCAGCCCGTCGAGCCGCGCACGGCGTTGCTCGATCTCCGAGGTATGGGCCTCCTCCTTCTGGAGCACCGCCTCCGCCTCGGCCTGGTCCCCGAGCCCCAGCCGGTGGAGCAGGTCCTCGTGCTCTGCCTGCCGCTGCCCGAGCTCGAGCTCCAGGTCCGACCGGCCACGCAACCGCCGGTTCACCTCGACATCCCGGAGCTGCTTGTCGACGCGATCCCCCCGGCGCAGCCAGATCCCGACGATCGCAAGCACCAGCCCGATCCCGGCGACCACGCCGCCGGCCATGATCGGCAGCGTCCCGAGGTCGACGATGTCCGCCGCCTGGAGCCCGAACACCGCGGCCGCGACGGCGGCGCCGGCGAGGACCAGGCCCATCGACCACCGCGAGAGCGGCTGCCAGCGGACCTGCGGCGGAACCTCGAAGCTGACCTGGATCTCATCCTCGAGCATCGCCCTGAGCGTCTCGATCCGCGTCCACACGCCGCGCAGCCGCTCGACGTTGGTGCGCAGCACGGGCAGCGACGTGGTCGACGGATGGGTCCGGTCCAGCTCCTCGATCTCGTCGCGCACGATCACGGCCGTCCGATACCGCTCGAACCGCTCCTTTGCCGCGTCCCGCTCCGCCGTCAGCCGCTCGGCCTGGCGCGCCTTCTCGAGCATCGAGCGCCGCTCGCTGAGCGCCGTCTCCGCCTCGGCTCGCCGTTCGCGGGCCACGGCGAGCGCGTCGCGATCGCGCTCGAGCCGGCCGAGCGCGTCCTCGCCCGCCTGGAGCTTCGCGGCGACGTCGTTGACCGCGTCCTCGGCGACCTTGAGCCGGCCCGGGTTCCTTGCGCCCCGGGTCTCGAGATCGTGGAGCGCGCGGTCGAGCTTCTTGCAGGCCCGGCTGGTGCCGCGGTCCGCACCGCTGATGGATGCCTGCAGGCGATCCCGGAGGGCCGCCTCGTCGTGCTGGAGACCGGCCAGCTCGTGATGGCGAACCGATGCCGTGGACCGGAAGAAGGCTTCCGTCGGGACGCCCGACAGCTCGGCGAGCGCCTCGTCGGCGCGCGCCGGATCGGTGATCGACTGGCCCTCGAGCTCCAGCGTCACCTGGCCCCGCGCGCCACGGAACGACTTCTCGAGGCGGCCCTCGTGGATCCCGCCGTCCTCGTCCTCGTAGGTGAAGGCGAGCTCGAGCACCGTCCGCGCGTCGGCGTCGCCGTCCCACGGGACGAGCCCGTCGAGGTCCGCGGCGGCGCTCGTGACCTTGCGGGTCAGGGCAAGCTCGATGGCCCGCTGGAGCGTCGACTTGCCCGCCTCGTTCGGGCCGCGGACGACCGTCAGGCCCGGGGCCAGCTCGATCTCCTGGTCGCGGTAGCGGCGGAGGTTGTGGATCGCGATCCGCGAGATCCTCACAGCGTCACCTCGTGACCCGCGAGCAGGAGCCGCCCGAGCCGCAGCACGTCCCGCAGATCGACCGCCTCGCGGGCGGCGACGTCGTCGCCCGACGCCTCCAGGTCCGCGATGCGGCCCTCGACGTTGCGGATGAATGCGCCGGCGATCGTGTCCGGCGACGGCAGCGCGCCTTCGGTCAGCGCCGGCTGGCTCGCGTCGCGGATCCGGACCCGTAGGAACGAGCTGGCGAGGGAGCGCTCGATCTCACCCGGATCGAGATCGAGCTCGTCCGGCCGGACGCCGATCAGCCGGACATCCATCACGACGTCGCCGTCCGCCTTCGCCTGCAACCGCTCGACCAGCGCGGGCTGCGACGTGACCGTGGCTGCGTCGATCTCAAGCCGCTGGAAGGTGGTCCTGCCGACCTGCCGCTCCTCCACGGTCACCGATCGGCGGCTCTCATGCTCCTCGAGAGCGACCAGCAGCACCTTTCCGGCCCGGTCCTGGTCGACGGCGACGGGTTCCGGCGCGCCGGAGTAGGCGTAGGTCACGCCGCCGGCCGTGGCGACCTGCGCCGCGTGCCAGTGGCCGAGGGCGAGGTAGTCGAGCCCGCTCGCGGCGATCTCGTCGGTCGTGATCACGACCTCGTCGTGGTCGGTCCGGCCGGGGATCGAGATCGCCGCGTGGACCAGCCCGATCTTCCAGGTCGCCGGCGGCACCGCCACGGACGCGAGGTCGCGCAGCGGGCTGTGCGGGGCCCGCTTGGTGGCGAACACCGGCCCGTGGACGACCACATCGAGCGAGGGCAGGTGGATCCACGGCCGGCCCGGGGTCAGCACGGTGACCATGCCGTCGTCCGCTCCCGCGCCGGCGAGCGCGGCCAGGTCGAAGGCACGATAGACCGACGAGCGGTCGTAGACGTCGTGGGTGCCGGGGATCAGGACCGACCGGATGCGCGCCCGGGCGAGCCGCGCCAGCTCCGCGGCCACACGCTGGACCGAGCGGCCCGGCTGGACGTTGGAGTCGAACAGGTCGCCGGCGATCAGGAACAGGTCGACCTTCTCGGCGAGCGCGAGGTCGACGCTCGCACTGAACGCGGCGAACTGTCGCTCGCGCTGGGCGATGGCGGCATCGCCGAGGTCGGCGTGCCGGGCGCCGAGGTGCACATCGGCGGTATGAAGCAGTCGGAGCATGCGGTGGGCCTGCCTCCCTGGGACAACGCCATCGGTGCACCCGGCACACCGACCGGGCCCCGCAAGCGGCCGCTTCCAGCCCCCCCGTCCTGCACCTGGCGTGGTCTCGGACGTCTTCAGGGCTGGGCCGGTCGCCCCCGGGACCCGGTTGCGGGACGGGCGCCCCCATCGCTCCCGTCTCGCCATGCCGAGTCTTGGACGTCATTGTGACAGGTCGCCCGTCACGGTCGCAGCGATCCGCCCGATGCCGATCTGCACCCTGGATCGTGGGCCGGGCAGCCGCCAGGCCCACGCAACGCCCGGATCGACGAGGCGGTGTAGGCTGAAGCCCACGTACACACCGGTGTGGCCCGAGCTAGGGACTCCGAGAACGGCACCTGGGACGCGTGGCCCCGGCTGACTCCCCGCCGTGGCCTCCGTCGTCGGGTGAGGTCCCAGGTTCGACGCCCGCACCACGAGCCGTTGGAGCGCGCGCCCGGGAGGAGCACCTCGTGACCTACGTCGATCGAACTCTCATCTGCGTCGACTGCGGCGTGGAGTTCATCCACTCCGCCGCGGACCAGGAGTACTACATCCAGAAGGGGTTCACGTCGGAGCCCAAGCGGTGCGCCTCCTGTCGCGCGTACCGCCGCTCTACCCGCGACGGCGGCTCCGACATGCACGCGTTCGGCGGACCTCGCGGCTACGAGCGGATGGACGATCGCGGCGCCCGCGAGTACTTCGTCGCGGTTTGCTCCTCGTGTGGCAACCAGGCGCAGGTGCCGTTCAAGCCCCGGATGGACAAGCCGGTCTACTGCTCTGACTGCTTCCGGGCGATCAAGCCCGACTGAGTCGGCTGGGCGCCAGCCCGCCGCCACCGGGGTGCGGTTCACGATGCCGGGAGACGCCGTTCCGCCGATGGCCGCCTGCCCGGGCTGCGGGGTCGAGCTGCCGGGCTCGGGCGAGCCCTGGAGCCCGCGCTCGACGGCATCGTCGGCGTGCCACGACCTGTACGGCGAGATCCTGGGCTACGAGTACGAGCACCTCGCCGTGCTCGGACGGTGGCACCAGCTGCTGGTCGACACCTATGCCGCCCAGCACACGGGTGACCGGACGGCACCGATCACCACCGCCTTCGCCCTCATCGGGCTGGACCTGGCGCTCGAGCACGGCTGGTCGGGCATCGAGGTTCGCGACGCGCATCAGCTCCTCGCGCGCAGCTATCGCGATTGGCCGCGGTTCCCGCGGCCCGAGGCGCCCGGGGAGATGACGGTCCAGGATCTTGCGCTTGCGGCGACCACGACGGACTACGCCGAGGTCCTCGGCCGCTGGGCACGAGCGGCGTGGGCATCGTGGAGCGACGCGCACAGCCGTATCGACGAGCTCGTCCACGAACGGCTGGCGGGCCGCACGGACGGGCGTACGGCGCACCGCTAGCGGGTTGCGCGGGCCGCGGGGCGGGGGTGAACAATCGGGCCGGCCATCGGTGGCAGTCGCGCCGTCCGGCCGCGACCCCGACGTCCCGCCGCCGGACCTCGCGACAGGGGCAGGATCAGATCCGGAACGCGTCCCCACGCCGAAAGCGCTCGCGGTGGCGACCGCGCCAGACCGTGACCCGGCCACGGCCATGGACCTGCCAGGTGCCGTGGCCGCCGACGATCGCGGTGTCCTCGTCGATCCCCAGCACCACCCCGCCGCGCGGAGCCTGGAGCGCCACGAGGGCGGCGATCGGCTCGGGCCAGGCGTCGTAGTGCGGCAGCACAACGCACCCGTCGACCAGGGCGAGCCCCGGGGCCCAGCGCAACGGGAACGGAAGCGGGACCCGGAGCCGCGGCAGTCGCCGGAACTCCGCGGCCCGTCCCGCGATGGCCATGGCCCCGGCGGAGCACCCGGCAACCGTGGCGCCACGCGCATGGGCGGCCCGGAGCGCCGCCCCGAGGGGCGATCCCTGGAGCACCGCCAGCAGGTGTCGCGGATGGCCGCCCGAGAGGTAGACAAGGTCCGATTCACCGACCGCCTGGAGTGCGGCCGCGTCGTAGCCATCGGCGACCTGGCGGACGAGGACGGGCTCGACCTCGGCGCCCAGCGACGCGAAGTGCGCAACACCAAGATCCGACCACGACATGAACGTGGCCTCGCCATCGGGTGCCGAGGCGGTGGGCAGGATCACGACGCGGGGGCGATCACGGCCGGTCGCTGCCAGCAGGCCGCGATCGAACTCGGCCATGGGGGCGAGGAACTCTCCGGCGCCGACAAGCGCGACTGGTCCGGGCATCGGCCGCAGCATAGAGCAGGCGCCACGATTCGGAGCCCGGCTGCCCGGCGCTGGACGCGCCGCGCCCGTGCCTGACACACTCCGCGAACGCCGCCCGCCGGCACATATCAACGCCACGGAGATCCAGTGACCTCGGCCCAACGCTGGACCATGCTCGCCGCCATCCTCGGCTCGTCGATGGTGTTCCTCGACGGGACCGTGATGAACCTCGCCCTGCCCAAGATCGGCGAGCAGCTGCCCGGAACGCTGGTGTCGACGCTCGAAGGCCAGACGTACGCGGTCAGCGGGTACCTCGCGACGCTGGCGGCGCTGCTCGTCCTCGCGGGAGCGCTGGCGGACTACCACGGGCGCCGGCGGGTGTTCGCCATCGGCCTGGTCGGGTTCGGCGCGATGTCCGTCCTGTGCGGGATCGCGCCGTCGCTCGAGCTGCTGGTCGTGTTCCGGCTGCTGCAGGGCGCCGCAGGCGCGCTGCTGGTCCCGGGCTCGCTGGCCATCGTGACCGCGCTGTTCGAGGGACCCGCGCGGGCGCGCGCGTTCGGGATCTGGGCGTCCGCGACATCGGCGACCACGCTGATCGGCCCCGTCATCGGCGGGTTGCTGGTGGACAGCGTGAGCTGGCGCGCCGCGTTCCTGATCAACGTCCCGCTGGTCATCCTGGCGCTGCACGCGACCGTGCGCCACATGCCCGAGACACGCGCCGAGGGTGCGACAGGTCGGTTCGACTGGCTGGGCGCCGCGGTGGCCGTGGTCGCCGTGGGCGGGGTCGCGTTCGGCACGATCCGCGGACAGGACCGACGCTGGGAGGACCCGGTCGCATGGGCTTCGCTGATCGTCGGCGCCGTCGCCCTGGTCGCATTTCCCGTCCTGATGGCCCGGCGCCCCAACCCCCTCGTGCCGCTCGAGCTGTTTCGCCGCCGGCGGTTCGCGACGATCAACCTGTCGACGCTGCTGATCTATGCCGGCCTGTACACCACGTTCACCTTCCAGGGGCTGTTCATCCAGGGGGTCGTCGGCTATTCGGCCACGGCGGCCGGGATCATCGGGCTGCCATCGGGGATCCTGTTGACGGTGCTCTCGACACGCGTCGGCAGCGTGGCCGGACGCCGCGGCGTGCGGCCATTCCTCGTCGCGGGGCCGCTGATCATGGCCGCCGGGCTCCTGTGGCTCGCCCGGGTCCCGGCGAGCACCGAACCGTGGCCGCTCGCCCTGGGCGACCCGTCGACCTTCGTGCCCCCGCTCTCGACCATCGTCGACATCCTGCCGTTCGTGCTCCTGTTCGGGATCGGGATCTCGCTGGTGGTTGCGCCGCTGACGGCGACGCTGATGTCCTCCGTGCCGGTGCGCAACGCGGGGCTTGCGTCGGCGATCAACAACGCCGTCAGCCGGATCGGCCAGCCGCTGCTGTCGGCGCTGATCTTCGTGGTCGTGAGCGGATCGTTCTACGCCGCACTGGCGGGCGCGGTGCCGGGCCTCGATGCGTCGGATCCCTCGCTGCACGCCATGGTCCAGCCGCTCAACCCGCCGCTTGCATCAACGCCACCCGCGATCGCCGCCGCGGCGCACGTCGCCTCGGTCGACGCACTTCGCCTCGCGGCCGTGGTGTGCGCGGCACTGCTGGCGGCGGGCGCGCTCGCGAACTGGATCGGGCTCCGTCCGGGTGCCGAGGATTCCGATGCCGACGGGGCGACGCCGAGGGCCGCCTGACCGGCGAGCCGGCGGGCGTTGCAGCCGGCGAGCCGGCGGCGCCGGCATCGCGGCGGGCCGTCAGCCGATGCCCGTGAACGCGACCCTCAGCGCGTCACCCGGAACGGGCCGCCGTGGCCCGGGATCACGATGTCGGCGGCCGCGAGCACGCGCTCGCGGTGCTGCTCGATCAACGCCTGGTCCCAGCCCAGCGGATCCTCGAGCGGCGTGCGGTCCTCGCGCCACCACAGGTGGGTCATCGCGTACACCGCGTCGTCCGCCCGGACGACCAGCGTCGCGTCCTCCTCGGTGTGCCCGGGCGTCAGCCACAGCTCGCTCCGCGGGGACAGCCGGTAGCCGTCACCGTCATGATCGAGCCACAGGTCGTCCTTGTAGCGCGCCCAGAAGTCCACGACCTCCGCGTTGGGGAACAGCGCGATGTTGACGGTGTGGTCCGGGTGGTGGTGGCTGAGGAACACGTGGGTCACCGCCTCGGGGGTCACGCCCAGATCGCGCAGCGGATCGAGGATCAGGGAGCGGCGGGCCACCATCCCGGGATCGACCACGATCAATGCATCCGCGTCGCGGACGAGGACGATGGAGGAGCCGACGCGGTCGCCCGCGTAGCCGGCATGGAGCAGGTCGACGGTCGTCATCCGTGCAGGGTACCCGCGGATCGCGGATGTGCTGCGGGGGCCCGGCACGCGCAACGCGACGAGCGCCCGGCACGCGCAACGGCCTTCCCGCGGCGCCGCGCCGCTGCCATGCTCCGCGCATGCCGAACCTCGATGACGCCGACCTGATCCTCACCGGTGGCCACGTCTATACCGGCGACCCGGCTGCAGCCCGTGCGGAGGCGGTCGCGGTGCGCGGTGGCCGGATCGCCGCTGTCGGGACGGCACGCGACATCGATGCCCTGCGGGGACGGGCGACGCGCGTGATCGACCTGCGGGGCGGCATGACCGTGGCCGGCTTCGGCGACGCCCACTGCCATCCTGTGCACGGCGGCCTGGCGATGATCCGGTGCGAGCTCCACAGCGATACCAATCACCAGACGCTCGACGACTATCTGGGCATCATCGCGGCGTACGCCGCGGCGCATCCGGATCGTCCATGGATCCTCGGGAGCGGCTGGAGCATGCCGGACTTCCCGGGCGGAACCCCGCGCCGCGAGGACCTCGACCGGGTCGTCCCGGACCGGCCCGTCTACCTGCCCAACCGTGACGGCCACAGCGCGTGGGTCAACACCCGGGCGCTGGAACTGGCCGGCGTCACCGCCGACACGCCGGACCCGTACGACGGCCGGATCGAGCGGGACCCGGACGGCTCACCCAGCGGCAGCCTCCACGACGGAGCCATGGACTTCGTGTCCGCGATCGTGCCGCCGACGACGCGCGAGGAGCTCATGGAGGCGCTCCGGGCCGGCCAGCGGTACATGCACTCGCTGGGGCTGACGCAATGGCAGGACGCGATCGTCGAGCCCGACCAGGAGGAGATCGCCTACCGGGCGCTGGGCGCGAGCGGCGAGCTGACGGCCCGGGTCGTCGGGGCGCTGTGGTGGGAGCGCCACCGCGGCCTCGAGCAGATCGACGAGCTGATCGAGCGCCGTGCTCGCGGCCCGGTCGGCCGGTTCCGCCCGACCAGCGTGAAGATCATGCAGGACGGCGTGCTGGAGACGTACACCGGCGCGATGCTGGAGCCATACCTCGGGGCTGACGGCGCGCCGACCGGCAATCGCGGGCCGAGCATGGTCGAGCCCGGGCTGCTCAACGATGCCGTCACCCGGCTCGACCGCGAGGGGTTCCAGGTCCACTTCCACGCCATCGGCGACCGGGCCGTGCGCGAGTGCCTGGACGCC
The DNA here is from genome assembly GCA_963720825.1 of uncultured Chloroflexia bacterium. Taxonomy (GTDB): domain Bacteria; phylum Chloroflexota; class Limnocylindria; order Limnocylindrales; family CSP1-4; genus CAIXZV01. The sequence goes on from CAVRGY010000008.1 coordinate 86,184, forward strand.
GTCGCGGCCGCGCGCACCGCAAACGGGCCATCCGACCACCGCCATCACATCTCGCACATCCAGGTTGTGCATCCCGACGACGTGCCGCGGTTCGCCGCGCTCGACGTGACGGCCAACGCGCAGGCCCTGTGGGCCATCCACGAGGATCAGATGGACGACCTGACGATCCCGTTCCTGGGACCCGAACGGTCCGCGTGGCAGTACCCGTTCGCCTCGCTGCTCCGAGCCGGCGCACGGCTCGCGATGGGCAGTGATTGGTCGGTGTCGTCGCCCAACCCGCTGCTCGAGATGGAGCACGCCGTGACCCGCGTCTCCTCTCTGTCGCGTGGCGAGAAGGAGCCATTCCTGCCCGAGGAGCGGATCTCGCTGCAGGCGGCGCTGGCCGGGTTCACGAGCGGGACGGCGTTCATCAACCACGCCGAGCGCGATACGGGCACGATCGAAGCCGGCAAGCTGGCCGACCTCGCCGTCATCGACCGCGACCTGTTCGCGCCGGACGCGGGTCCGATCGGCGACGCACGGGTGCTGGCGACGTTCGTGGAAGGTGCGGCTGTCTACGAGGCGCCGGGCCTGAGCGGGTAGGCGTCAGACCGAGGGCAGGTCCCCCGGACGGTCGACGTCCGCGAGCGTCTTCCCGGCCGGATCCAGCGCGCGCCAGGCCGCCTCCGGGACCTTGGCCGACGGCACGGCATCGAGCAGCGCGCGCAGGCTCCGGCGATCGGCGGCGAGGCATGCGGTGATCGCCTCCGACACCGCGGTGGGGCACACCACCATCGGCAGCGGCGCCTCCGGCGATGCGGCGAGGCTCATCGCGGCCAGACCTGGGTCGGCGGCTAGCGCGTCGAGGAGCAGCCGCAGGACGCCCGGGACGAGCGATGGCATGTCGCCGCCGACCACGAGGGCGATGCGCAGAGGCTCATCGCGAACCGCATCGAGCCCGGCGGCGAGCCCGGCCAGCGGGCCTGCGTGCGCGACCGGGTCCCGCGCGATCGTGACCCGATCCACGAGAGCCGGCGGCGTCCATGGCGCCGCCGCGTCGGGGGATACAACGACGATGATCCGCCACGCGACCTCGGCCACCGCCTCGAGCGCGTGATGGAGCAGCGGCCGCCCGTCCAGCCCCGCGGCCAGCTTGTCCGATCCGAAGCGCGACGAGGCGCCGCCCGCGAGCACGATTGCGACGACGTCGGGCCGGCTCATCGCGCGCCGCCGCCTGCCGCCCGCTCGCGCAGCCGCGCGAGCGTCTTCGGCCCCAGGACGTGGCCGGCGTCCGTCCGCCGCAGCAGGCCACGCCGGTCGAGATCTTCGAGGATGATCAGCACGTAGCGCCGGCTCGTGCCCGTCGCATCGCGGAAGGTGGCCGGGGTGAGCGGCGTCTCGGCGGCCATGGCGAGCGCGCGCCGCGACAGCTCCCGGTACGTCGCGCCGGCCCACGCGAGGTCGTCCTCCAGCCGGACCAGGCGCCCGGCGGCCTCGAGCGCGCGCAACCCGTCGGGCGGGCAGCCCGCGGCGCGGGCAGCCTCGGCAAGCGGGGGTGGCGCGGCAACCGCCAGGGCGGCCTCGAGCCGGTCCATCGCCGCCAGCGTGTCATCGGGCAATCCGGGGGCGCGGGCCGGATCGCGCAGCCGATCGCCGTCGCGGGCGACCTCGCCGGTCGTCACCAGGGCGTCGAGCACGCCCGCCGCGACCTCGTCGGCCGCAACTCGGTCGAGCGTCGCCAGCCGCCGGGCCGCACGTGCGACATCCTGTCGGACCTGCGCCACGGCTGGCCCGACCGAGGCCGGGTCCGCCGCGTGGTGATCGGCAACGACCTGCCGGGCACGCGCCGCCAGCGCCGCTTCGACATCGGCCGCGAGCGACCACGCCCCGTCGCCGCGCAGAGCGCCGTGAAGGTCGGCGCGCGCACGGAACGAGCCCACCGGCATCGCCGCGAGGGCCGCGGCGCGGTCCGGCGTGAGCCGGCGGCGCGAGACCCCGCGCGGCGGCAGCGGATCCAGGATCACGCCGCCACCGGCCGTCGAACCCGGGGAGGGCCGGCGAAGCGCGAACCGGTCCCCCGCCGCAGCCGCGATCGTCCGGTCGAGCCGGAGCAGCGCAAGGCTCGAGGCGTCCGGCAGGTCGATCGCCTCGCGCGGCCCGCGAACGACGAGCGCACCCGCCTGCTCCGTGCCCGCGTGCAGGCGCACCCGCTCGCGGTCGACCGGCACCGGTGCCGGCGCCCCCCTGGCCCGGGCGACGGGCCGGACCGCGACCAGGACCCGCGATGTCGCCACCACCCGGGAATCGGTCGTCAGCACCTGGCCGCGACGAAGCACTGCGGCCTCCACACCGCCGACGAGCAGTGCCGTGCGACCGGCCTCCGCGCGCTCAACCGCTTCACCGCGGACCTGGACCTCGCGCACCCTGACCTCGGCAACGCCGGGGATCAGCCGCAGCATCATGTCGCGGCCAACCGGCCCGCCGCGCAGGCTTCCGGTGACGACCGTGCCGCGACCCCGGACGGCGAACACGCGGTCGATGGCGAGCCGCGGGTGGCCATCGAACGGCGCACGCGACCTCGCTCGCTCGGCCAGCGTCGCGATCGCCGCCCGAACCTCGTCCAAGCCTTCCCCCGTCGTGGCCGACGCGGCCAGCACCGGCGCTCCGGCCAGGGTCGTCCGGTCGAGCAGCCCGCGGGTCGCGGCGATGAGCGCTGCGCGACGATCCGCATCGGACGCCAGGTCCGCCTTCGTCACCACCGCGATCCCGTCCGTGATCGCGAGCGCATCCAGGAGCTCGAGGTGCTCCAGCGTCTGGGCGTTCGGGCCGTCGTCGGCCGCGATCACGAGCAGCGCGGCATCGATCTCGCCCGCGCCGACCAGCATGTTGCCGACCAGCCGGTCGTGGCCGGGCACGTCCACGAAGTCGACGATCTCGCCGTCCGGCAGCGCGAGATGCGCGTACCCAACGTCGATGGTCATGCCCCGGCGCCGCTCCTCGGGCAGCCGGTCCGCATCGATCCCCGTGAGCGCACGCAGGAGCGTGGTCTTGCCGTGGTCGATGTGGCCGGCCGTACCGATGACGACGCTCATCGCGGCGCGCCGCGTCAGGCCGGCTCGTCCAGCGCCGCGGCGAGCGCGAGGGCGAGCGTCTCGTCGTCGCCGGGCTTGACCGTCCGCACGTCAAGGACGACGGCCCCGTCCGCAATCCGCCCCACGACGACCGGCGACCCTGCCCGCAGCCGGGCGAGGAGCCGGTCAGGCGAGGACGTCGCCACGATGACGGCGCGCGACGGGAGCGTCTCGCCGGGCAGCGAGCCCCCGCCGACCGTCGATTCCACCTCGCCCACCGCCGCGCCGGGGACGGCCTTCGCGATCTCTGCGGCGCGCGATGCCAGTCGGGCCACCGGCGCCGCGATCTGCCGCCACACCGGGATCTCGCGAGCGGCCACCCCCGCCCGATACAGGGCAAGCGTCGCAGCAACCCCGGCGAGCACCACCTTGTCGGGGCGCATGGCACGCGCGAGCGGGTCGCGCCGGAGCCGCTCGACGAGGTCCGCGCGACCGACGATGAACCCCGCCTGCGGGCCCCCGACGAGCTTGTCGCCGCTGAACGTCACCAGGTCCGCGCCCTCGGCAAGTCGCTCGGCCGGGGTGGGTTCGTGCGCGAGCCCGAACGCCGCCGTGTCGAGCAGCGCACCGCTGCCGACGTCATCGATGACGATCGCGCCGTGCGCATGGGCCGCCGCCGCGAGCGCCCCGGGCTCCGGTGCCTCCACGAACCCGTCCTGACGGAAGTTGGACGGATGGACGCGGAGCACCGCGCGGATCGAGCCGGCCTCGAGCGCCGCCTCGAAGTCGCGGACGCGGGTCCGGTTCGTCGTCCCCACCTCGACCAGCCGGGCGCCGGCGCGCCGCACGATCTCCGGGATGCGCACGCCGCCCCCGATCTCGACCAGCTCGCCGCGGCTCACCGCAACGCCGCCTCCGCGTCCCGCCAGGCCGACCGCGAGCGCGACAGCCGCGGCATTGTTGTTGACCACCAACGCATCCTCGGCGCCGGTGAGCGCGACGAGGTGGTCCTCCGCCTCGCGGTATCGCCGGCCTCGCCGGCCCGTTGCCGGGTCCAGCTCGAGGAACAGGGGGGCCTCGGCGGCCGCCCGTGCGGCACGGATCGCCGCCGCGGGCCATGGCGCGCGGCCGAGGTTCGTGTGGACGATGACGCCCGTGGCATTGATGACCCGCTGTGGGGCGGTGGCCCGCTCCAGCGCTCCGAGGCGAGCCACGACCTCGCGGCCCAGCTCTGCGGCCGGGCGAGCCGGCGTGCCAGGTCCCGCCCCCGCGAGCCGCGCGCGCTCCTCGTCCACGACGGCGCGCGCCATCGCGAGCACCGCGGCCGCCGCGCGATCGGCGACGTCCCGACGCGCGGCGGCAATCACGCGGTCGACGCTGGGCGGGTGGGCGCGGGTTGACGGGCTCACGCGCCGATCATGGCAGGCACGGGGGCGACGTGTGCTGACGATGATCTGGCGGGAGCGCATGGGAGTCGAACCCACCGCGCGACGCCGGGCGCCGCGCCACCGGTTTTGAAGACCGGGGAGCCCACCGGGACCCCTCCGCTCCCCCGCCGGCCGATTATGGTGCCCGAAGCCTGTGGCCGTGCCACCGCGTGACCGAGCGCGCCGGGTGGGCGGCAGTTGCGCGTACGATCGTGCCATGCCCGATCCCCACCTCGACGTCTTGCGCCCCATCCGCCTGACCGAGCTGACCGAGTGTGGTGGCTGTGCCGCGAAGCTGGGCGCGGACCTGCTCGCTGACGCGCTTGCCGGCCTGGGCGCGGGTGCCGGTGCCGCGGATCCCAACCTCCTCGCCGGCCTCGAGCCGCCAGACGATGCCGCCGCCTACCGGGTGTCCGACGATCTCGCGATCCTGGGCACGCTCGACTTCTTCCCGCCGCTCGTGGACGACCCGGTTGCGTACGGCGAGATCGCCGCCGCCAACGCGCTGTCCGACGTGTTCGCGATGGGCGGACGGGTGCTGTTCGCGTTGTCGATCGCCGCCTTTCCCGAGGACTTCCCGAAAGCGGCCCTCGCGGCCGTATTCGAGGCCGCGGCGGGCAAGGTACGCGAAGCGGGCGGGATCCTCGCGGGCGGCCACACGATCCGGGACCCGGAGCCGAAGTACGGGCTGGCGGTGATCGGCGCCGCCCACCCGGATCGCCTGTTCCGCAAGGGCGGCGCCCGGCCAGGCGATGTGCTGCTGCTCACGAAGCGCCTCGGCACGGGGCTGCTGGTGAGCGGCCGGCGCCAGGGCCTGACCGGCGACGCGGACCTGGCCGCCGCGATCACCCAGATGCAGGCCCTCAACCGGGCGGCGTCCGAGGTGCTGGCCCGCCACGGGATCCGCGGTGCGACCGACGTGACCGGGTTCGGGCTGCTGGGCCATGGCCTTGAGATGGCGCGAGCCAGCGGGACGAGGCTGGTGTTCGATGCGGCCACGCTCCCGGCGTTGGACGGCGCGATGACGCTGGCGGCGGCCGGCCTCGAGACCGACGGCGCAGGGCACAACCGGCGGTTCACGGCATCGTCGCTGTCGATCGCGGACGGTGTGGAGCCGGCGGCCGTGGCGCTTGCCCACGACCCGCAGACGTCCGGCGGGCTGCTGGCCGCGATCCCGGCGGACCGGCTGACCGCCGTGGAAGCCGATCTGGTCGCCGCCGGCGTCGATGCCTGGCGGGTCGGCCGGGTGGAGACCGGCGAGGGCGTCGAGCTTCGCTGACGCGCGCGACTGATGCCGCGGGCCCCAGCCACCGCCGCATGCCGTGTGTCTCCAGGACAAGCAGAAAGGGGCAAAGCGCCCGTTGGCGCCATCGTCTGGCTCGGCCCGCCATCGATTCGTGCCTCCCGGGACGCGAAGTTGGACGGAGGCGTGGTTCGCCCTGCCAGACGCCGAAACGGTTGTCTTCAGGACATGCCAGGCGCTGAATGAGCGGAGCATCGGCTCGCAACCTTGGTGACCACGCACCCCGGGCCGCTGCGACCGCCCCGCGAGGTACGCTGCGACCGCCCCGCGAGGTACGCTGCGATCCGTGTTCACGCGTTCGATCTGGTGGCAGGACGACACGGCTGACGCGCCCGTGTTGGTGATCGACCAGCGCCGGCTCCCGCATGCGGCGGTCACCGCGACATGGCGGACCCTGGACGACGCGGCTGCAGGTATCGCGGGCATGCAGGTTCGCGGTGCGCCGCTGATCGGCGTGGCCGCGGCCCATGGCATGGCCCTCGCGATGCGCGAGGATCCGGCATCGCTCGACACGGCGCACGCCCGCCTCGCCGCCACCCGACCTACGGCCGTCAACCTGCGTTGGGCGCTGGACCGGATGCGCGCCGCCCTCGCGACGGAGGCGACCGGCACGCGCGCAGAGGTGGCCCGGCATCTCGCCCAGGCGATCGCAGACGAGGACGCGGCCGGCAGCCGGCGGATCGGCGAAGCCGGCCTCCCGCTCCTGCGCGCGATCCACGAGCGGACCGGGCGACCGGTCCAGGTCCTCACCCACTGCAACGCGGGCTGGCTGGCGTGCGTCGAGTGGGGATCCGCGCTGGCGCCGGTGTACGTCTCCAGCGAGGCCGGCGTCCCGGTCCACGTGTGGGTCTCCGAGACGCGGCCACGCAACCAGGGCGCCGCGCTCACGACCTGGGAGCTCGCCCAGGCCGGTGTCGAGCACACCCTGGTCGTCGACAACGCCGCCGGTCACCTGCTCCGGACCGGCATGGTCGACATCGTGCTCGTTGGAGCAGACCGGATCGCGGCAAACGGCGACATCGCCAACAAGATCGGGACGGTGCTCAAGGCGTTGGCGGCCCGCGATGGCGGGGTGCCGTTCCTCGTGGCCGCGCCCGCGTCCACCTTCGACCCCGGCGCCCCAGCGGGCGACGCGATCCCCATCGAGGAGCGCGACGAGGCGGAGGTCCTGAGTGTCAACGGCGCCCCGATTGCGCCCGCAGGCACGCGTGCCCGCAACTGGGGCTTCGACGTGACGCCCGCCCGCCTGATCGATGGCTACCTGACCGACCGCGGCCTGCTGGCCGCGGCACAGCTCCCGGAGGTCCTTGGTGAACGAAGCTGACGCGCGTCGAACCCTGGTCGGGGCAGCCCGGCGGCTGGAGGAATCCGGCCTCAATCACAACGCGTCCGGCAACCTGAGCCTGCGGGCCGACCGGGGCATCCTCGTCACCCCCACGGGCATCCCTGCGAGCCTCATGGAGCCGGATGACGGCGTCATGCTCGCCGCCGACGGCACGCCGCTCGACGCCGGCGCCCGCCTCCCGACCAGCGAGTGGCGCCTGCACCTGGCGCTGTACCGCCGACCCGACGTCGGCGCCGTGGTCCATACGCATTCGCCGGAGGCGACGGCGGCCGGCAGCCTGCGGCGAGCGGTGCCGGCAGTCCACTACGTGGTTGCTCGTTTCGGCGGGTCGACGCTGCCGTGCGCGCCGTACGCGACCTACGGCACGGACGAGCTGGTCCAGTCCGTGGTCGCGACGCTGGGTGTGTCCGGCCTCGCCTGCCTGATGGCGAACCACGGGGCCGTGGCGGTGGGCCCGGACCTGCCGACGGCGGCGTCGCTTGCGACTGATGTCGAGTGGCTGTGCGGCGTCTGGCGGCGCGCGCGCCAGCTCGGGACGCCCGAGATCCTCGACGATGCCGAGATCGCCGGCGTGGGCGAGCGATTCCGCACCTACGGCCAGCCGCCTGCCTGACGCGCCCGCCGTTGCCGATGGCCCTACACTCGGAGCGTCGGACTCCCTACCCGAGGTCACGCCAGTGCCGAAGGAGTACGTCCGCCTGACCACGCCGCTCGTGCGCGACGGCGATCGAGCCACCGGTGTTCTCCGCCCCGCGACGTGGGACGAGGCGCTGGACCGGACGGTCGCCGGGCTCCGGGCGGCGGGCGCGGCGCACGGCTCCGGGACATACGGGATCTTCAGCTGCAGCAAGTCGACCAACGAGGTCAACTTCGCGGCCCAGAAGCTCTCCCGGGCCGTCCTGGGCAGCAACAACATCGACAGCTGCAACCGCACCTGACACGCTCCATCTGTCGCCGGTCTGGCGACCGTGTTCGGCGCTGGCGGCGGTACCAGCTCATATCGTGAGGTCGAGGACACGGATCTCGTGCTCCTGTGGGGCAGCAACGCCCGGGAGACGCATCCGATCTTCTTCCACCACCTCCTCAAGGGGGTGCGTCGCGGCGCGCGGCTGATCTCGATCGACCCCCGCCGCACCTCGAGCGCCGAGTGGGCGGACCTGTGGCTCGGCCTCGACGTCGGTTCCGACATCGCCCTGGCCAACGCGATGGGCCGCGAGATCATCGCGGCCGGCCTCGCGAACACGGAGTTCATCGGCCGGGCGACGTCCCGGTTCGACGCCTACCGTGCCGCCGTGGAGCCGTACACGCTGGAGCACGCGGAGCGCGAGACGGGCGTCCCCGCGGCGGCCATCCGCGAGGCGGCCCACGCGTACGCCAGCGCGGACCGCGCGATGATCTGCTGGACGCTGGGGATCACCGAGCACCACAACGCGGTCGACAACGTGCTCGCGCTGATCAACCTGTCACTGCTCACCGGGCATGTCGGCAAGTACGGCAGCGGCCTCAACCCGCTCCGTGGCCAGAACAACGTCCAGGGTGGCGGCGACATGGGCGCCCTGCCGGACCGCCTGGTCGGCTTCCAGCATGTCGAGCAGGACGAGCCGCGGGAGCGGTGTGACCAGCTGTGGGGTGTGCGCGTGCCGCCCAAGCGCGGCTGGCACCTGTCCGACATGTTCCAGGCGATGGATCGCGGCGAGCTGACGGCGCTGTACGTGATCGGCGAGAACCCGATGCAGTCGGAGGCGGACCGCCATCTCACCGAACGCCGCCTGCGGGGTCTCGACCTCCTGGTCGTGCAGGACATCTTCCTGACCCGGACGGCCGAGATCGCCGATGTCGTGCTGCCGGCGGCTGCGGCATGGGCCGAGAGCGAGGGCACGGTCACCAACAGCGAACGCCGGGTCCAGCGCGTCCATCGGGCGCTGGCGCCGCCGGGCGAGGCCCGGGACGACCTGTGGATCATCTTCGAGATCGCCCGGCGCATGGGGGCGGACTGGGGCGATCCGGACCCGGAGGCGGTGTGGAACGAGGTCCGGACCCTTGCGCAGGCATTCCACGGGATGAGCTACGCGCGGCTCGAGGCCGAGGGCGGGCTGCAGTGGCCGTGCTATGACGAGAATCATCCGGGCGAGCTGTTCCTCCACTCGCGGCTGTGGGAGGACCCCGTTCCCGGCAACCGGGCGCCGTTCGTCCCGGTCGAGCACGACCCGCCGGTCGACCGTCTCGACGACGATTTTCCGATCCGCCTGACCACCGGGCGCCACCTCGACTCCTACAACACGGGTGTGCAGTCGGGCGGCTACCGGTACCCTCGGCGGCGTGGAGAGACGCTTGACCTGTCACCCGAGGACGTCGCCCGGCTTGGCCTGGCGGATGGCGAGCGCGTGCGCGCGATCTCGCGACGCGGCCGGGTCGAGGTACCGGTCCGGACCGATCCTGCGCTGCGACCAGGGCTCGCATTCATGACCTTCCACTTCCAGGATGACGTGGCGACCAACCTGCTGACCATCGATGCCACCGATCCCCGATCGGGTACAGCCGAGTTCAAGGCCACCGCGATCCGGGTCGAGAAGCTCGAGTCGCGAGACCCCGCACCGAGCGCCCCCGGAGGCCTCGCGTGAGCATGATCCGCCGGCTGTTCGGCGGCGCTGCCGACGACGCGGGTGACGGCGACGCGCAGCTCATCGCGAAGCTCGTCGCGGCCGGCGTCGACATGTCCCGGCCGATGACCGTCGAGCACTTCCTGACGCTCCCCGACGAGCGATCGGCGCGCCAGGTCGTGGCCAAGCTCGCCAGCAGCGGCGGGACGGTGCGGCTCAACCCGAGCCTGATGGGCCGCAGCTGGGCGGTGCGGGTGGCGTTCCCGATGGTGGTGACCCTCGAGCGGATCACCGCGATCCGCGAGCAGCTCGGCGCGTTCGCCGCCGAGCACGGGGGCGAGTACACGGGCTGGGGGACCACCGGCAGCGCCTGACGCTCCAGCGGCACGCCGGCCCGCGCACGCCGGCACGCACGGCACGCCGGGCCCGGCACGCCGTCGATGCGCGCTCAGCCGGGCCGCCGGCGCCGGACGGTGAACGCGGCGAGTCCGAGCGCGACCAGGCTGGCGCCCGCGAGCGCCCCGACCTCTCGCAGCTCTGCGAACCCGTAGCGCGTGCCGGGAACCACGAGCGCCACGAACGTGTAGCCGGGCGGCGGCCAGTCCGAGCCATCCTCCGGCTGGGGGACCAACGAGAACATCTCGTCCCAGGTCACCATCGCGCCGTCCGGGGTCCGGATCCGCTGGTCGAGGAACAGGTCCCCGGGAGCGCCGGAGCCTGATTCCGTGTCGACCCAGACCGCCTCCGACGCGAGGATCCGGCTGTGGACCTGCGAACCGCCTCCGATGCCCACTGCGCCGATCACGATGGCCACGATCAGTGCCGGCAGCATCCTGCCCATGATCGCCCCGACCAGCACCCCCACCGCGAACACGAACATCACCCTCGCCGCGAGGACGATGCCGCGATCGCCGAACCCGTCGAACGCGTTGGCGACGTCCGTGCCCGGCAATGTCGCCGCCGTCAGCCAGTCGAGGGCGAGCCCGGCGACGAGCGCCAGCGCGAACGTGATGACCGCGATCGGGACGACCCGGCCGACGAGCCAGCCAACGCGGGATGGAGCAAGCGACCAGGCCAGGCGCGTCGTCCCGCGCTCCAGCTCCCGGGCGACGAGGGGCGCTCCCACCAGCGCGGCGAGCAGGTACGGCAGCGCGACCAGACTCAGGCGGATCAGGGGCACGCGTGTCTGCTGGAGCCCCCAGAACGCGCGGCCCATCGACTCGCACGCAGGTGATCCGGTGCCCGTCCAGCAGCTCGCGCCGTATCCCGTCGCGTCGAGCATGTTGGCGGTCACCACGGCGGCGATCGCGAGCAGCCCGATGAGGATGCTGAAGCTGACGATCTCGAACCGGTACAGGCGGAAGGTCAGGCGCACGTCGAGCCGGTTCATGCCGCGGGCTCCACCGACGCGGCCGGCGCGGCGTAGACCGCAGCCCTCGAACGCCCCGCGGCCAGGTGGCCGAGCACGACCTCCTCGAGGGTTGCGGGCCGGCCAAGGGCTCGCCGCCCCTTCGACGAGCGCCATCGGCCGCCCCTCCGGATCCGGAAACCGCCCAACGAGCCGTCCGCCATCGAGCGGCCCGTCGCCGTCGACCACCCGGTGCGCGGCACACGCCTCCGCGATCGACACGTCGAGCAGCTTGCGACCGCCCCCGAGAACCAGCAGCCGGTCACACGCCTGCTCGATGTCGGTGATCACATGCGACGCGAGCATCGCGGTCGCGCCGGCCGCACGAACCGCGCCGACCATCACGTGCAGGAACTCCCGGCGCGCAAGCGGGTCGAGGCTCGCCAGCGGCTCGTCGAGCAGCAGGACCGGCGCCCGGGTACCGAGCGCGATCGCGAGTCCAACCTGGGCCTGCTGGCCACCGGACAGCGAGTCGGCGCTGGCCCGGAGCGGGATGTCGAGCTCGCGCAGCCGGAGCTCGGCGGCGGCGCGATCAAACCCGGTGCGGAACCGGGCGGCGAGGTCGAGGTGGGCAGCCACGGTCAGCTCGCGGTAGAGCGACGCGGCCTGGGGCACGTATCCGATCCGCCGCACCGCCCCGCCCCGGTCCTGCCACGGGTCGATCCCGTCGACGAGCAGCTGCCCCGCGGTCGGGCGCTCGAACCCGATGTAGCCCTTGATCAGGGTCGACTTGCCGGCGCCGTTCGGCCCGACCAGCGCGGTGATGCTGCCCTCGGGTATCGCGAGGTCGACGTCCTGCAAGGCCCACGGCCGCCCCCGCCGATACCGCTTGCCGACGCCACGAGCCTCGAGTGCGATCGTCATGGTCCCCCTTCCTCGCTGCATGCCGCCAGCATCGTAGCGAGCGGGCCGGCTGCGAAACCCGTCGGACGACGGACGAGCGTTCCGGGATCTCCCGGACCTCGAGCGGGCCTGGCCGGTGCTACCGTCCGGCCATGGCCATCACACGGGACAGGATCGAGCGGGCGGCCATCGTGATCGGCCTGGTCGCCGTCGTCATCGGCCTGCTGACACCGCTCGTCGCGCGCAACGGCCCCGGCGTCCAGCTCATCGTCTCCGAGGGGCGCGTGGTCGTGTGGACCGTCGATCCGGCCGGCCCCGCTGCCAGGTACGGCATCGAGCCGGGCATGGTCGCGATCATGCTCAACGACCGGCAGCTGATCCGGATGCCGGAACCTGTCTACGCCACGGCCGAGGTGACCCCCGACCCGGTGACGGGCGACATTCCCGAGCCCTCGTACACGTGGGATCCAGCGCTCCCGGTCTCGCTCGGCCTGCCCGAGGACGTGCTCCAGTCGCTGGTCAACGCCCAGGTGGTCGATCTGACCGCCATCCGGGCCGGCGACCTCACGGCGTGGAGCCCCGACAACCAGGGGTATTCGGCGTTCATCGGCGATGACGGCCAGAACCGCCTCCGGGACTCGATCCTGCTGGTGGTGTTCGGGATCGGCGTCCTGTTCGCGACCGCCTGGTGGATGGTCACCGGCCGGGCAGGGGCGTCGCTCCGCGATCTCGGCCTGCCCCTCGCCCTGGCCACCGCGGGCCCGTTCCTGGTACAGCCGCTGACGCACGTATGGATGCCGGCCGCGGGGGTGCTGCTCACGGTGCTGCTGCCCGCGACGCTGCTTCCCCTTGCGGCCGCGCTGCTGGCGCGGATCGAAGACCCGCAGGACCGCTCGATGGCCCTGGCCGGGACCGCGACCTGCGCGGTGGCGGCGATTGTGACCGGACTTGCAAGCGCCGCAAATCCCGCCGCGCCGGGACTCGAGCTGCCCACGGCCCTGCTGGCGGCGGGCATCACCGCCATCCCGGGCTTCATCGCCGCCGGGCCGCTGCTGCCGGGGGCATTGCGCACTCCCGTCGCCGCAGGCGGCGAGGCGGCGGCCAGCGGCCGGCTGCTGCAATCCACTGAGCTCGCGCTCGCCGGCGTGACGCCGGTGATCGCCCTGCTGACCGCGTCCTCCTCGTACCTGATCGTGTTCCTGTTGTGGATCGCGGCGATCGCGCTCGCGGGCCGGTTCACCGTCCGGCCGCTCGCCCGGCTCGCCAGCCGCGCCCAGCTCCAGCGCGACCTGATCGTCGCCGCGACCGAGGCCGAGCGGGCGCGGGTCGCGGCGGACATCCACGACGATGCGCTCCAGGAGCTGACCCTGCTCGTCCGCCGGCTGGACGCGGCCGGCGACACGGAGGGTGCGGACATCGCCCGCACCGTATCGGACCGGCTGCGGGCGATCTGCGGCGACCTCCGGCTGCCCATCCTCGACGACCTCGGCGTGGGGCCGGCGCTCGACTGGCTGGTGCTGCGGATCGAGCGGCTCGCCGGCGGCGAGGTCCGCCTCGAGCGGGCAGACGGGACGCGACCCCCGGCGGACGTGGAGCTCGCCTTCTTCCGGGTGGCGCAGGAGGCGCTGTCCAATGCCGTCAAGCACGGACGGCCACCGATCACCGTCCGCTATCGGTCGAGCGAGGGCATCGCCTCGCTGACGATCGACGACGAGGGCGCCGGGATCCCGTCCGACGCGGGGGACCGTGCCGAGCGCGAGGGCCACTTCGGCCTCCTCAACATGCACCAGCGGGCGGAGGGCATCGGCGCGATCCTCGACATCCGCCGGTGGCCCAAGGGCGGGACGCACGTCGGGCTCGAGTGGCGAGCGCGGTGACCGAGGGGGGTGACCAGCAACGGCCGATCCGGGTCATGGTCATCGACGACCACCCGGTGGTGCGCGAAGGGACAGCGGCGATCCTCGCGAAGCAGCCTGGGCTGTCGATCGCGGGAACGGCCGGCTCGCTCGAAGAGGCACGGGCGCTGATCGCAGGCACCGATGTCGACGTCGTCCTGCTCGACATCCGGCTGGGCGCGGACAGCGGGCTCAACCTCCTCAACGACGCGCATACCGACCGCCCGCGGCCCGCGATCGTCGTGCTCACCGCATACGACTACCCCCAGTACGCCGAGGCAGCCCTGCGGCTCGGGGCGGCCGGGTTCGTGCTCAAGACCGCGCCGATGAGCGAGCTACTCGACGCGATCCGGCGCGCGGCCGCCGGCGGGCTCGCGTTCGGGGTCCGTCCGAGGGCGGCCGACCGCGCGCGTCTATCGCGTCGCGAGCTCGATGTCGTGGCGCTGGTCATCGAGGGTCGGTCCAACGACGAGATCGCCGTCGCACTCTCGATCGGCGCCAAGACCGTGGAAACGCACCTCGCCCGGCTGTTCGAGCGCTTCGGGATCGCGTCGCGGACCGAGCTGGCGACCCGGGCGCTGCGCGAGGGCTGGCTGGACCTCCCACCCACCTGACGCAGGACCGCGCCTGCCGGCAGCCGTTCCGGCCGGCCGCACCACCCGGAGCACGAGGCCGTGCCGTACCGCGCTGCGGGAAGCCGGGACGCGACCGACCGCACTACACTCGGGGCCATGGACCTCCACGTCGTCGGTCCCGCCGCGAGCCCCGGGGAGCGGGCCGCGATCGATGCCGTCCTGGATCCGGAGATCGGGCCTGCCCGCGATGGCTGGTCCGGCGGTGCGCGCGATACCGATCTCGACGGCCACGTCGCCCGCGGGGGCCACGAGGCACGGTCGCGCCGCGACCTCCTCCTTCCGGCGCTCGAGGCCGCCGCCGGGCAGGCGGGCTGGGTGAGCCGCGGTGCGCTCAACCACGTCTCGAGACGGCTCACGGTGCCGCCCGCGGATGCGTATGGCGTCGCCTCGTTCTACTCGCTGCTGCCCACGACGCCGCGACCGCCCGTGGTCGCCCACGTGTGCGACGACATCGCCTGCCGGCTCGCCGGCGCCGAATCGGTGTGCGCGGACCTCGAGCGCCTGGCCGGCCCCCCCGGGACACCCATCCGCGACGGAGCCGCGACGTGGCTGCGCAGCCCGTGCCTGGGGCAGTGCGAGCGCGGAACGGCGGCGCTGCTGACCGTTGCCGGCGAGACGGCCGGGGCGATGGTCGTGGGCGAGATCGAGGACGGCGGCGGGCTGCTCGAGACGCTGGACTGGGCGGTGGAGGTCGCTCGCGAAGGCGGGGGGCGCGTCGCGACGGAGCTGGGCGATACGCGGGCCGACCCGGTCGAATGGGTTCGCGGGCTGGCGCCCCAGGCAGGCGAGCACGGCCTCCAGCTCCTCGCGCGGGTCGGCCGGGTCGACCCGACCTCGCTCGATGCGTACTTGGCGTCGGACGGCTACGAGGCGCTCACCCGCGCCATGGCCGTCGGCCCAGAAGCCGTCATCGCGGAGGTCACCGACGCGAGGCTCGTGGGTCGCGGCGGGGCCGCATTCCCGACCGGGCGGAAGTGGGCCGCCGTCGCCGCGCAGCCGGTGACACCCCGCTACGTGGTGTGCAACGCCGACGAATCGGAGCCCGGGACGTTCAAGGACCGCGTGATCCTCGAGGAGGATCCGTTCGCCCTGCTCGAGGCGATCACGATCGCCGGATTCGCCGTGGGTGCGTCGCGCGGCTACCTCTACCTGCGCGGCGAGTACCCGCTCGCGCGGCACCGCCTGGATCATGCGCTGGGCCAGGTGCGGGCAGCGGGCCTGCTGGGCGAGGACGTGGCCGGCAGCGGCTGGGCGTTTGACATCGAGCTCCGGATCGGCGCCGGCGCCTACATCGCGGGCGAGGAGACGGCGCTGTTCGAGTCGATCGAGGGCGGCCGTCCGGAGCCTCGCAACAAGCCGCCGTTCCCCGTCGAGATCGGCCTGTTCGGGCGGCCGACGGCGGTCAACAACGTCGAGACGCTGGTCAACGTCCCGCTGATCCTGCGCCTCGGCGCGGACGCCTACGCGGCGATCGGCACCGAGGGCTCGACCGGTCCCAAGCTGTTCTGCGTGTCGGGCAACGTGGCCCGGCCCGGCGTCTACGAGCTGCCATTCGGGGCGACCCTGCGGCAGCTGATCGAGCTCGCCGGCGGTGTCCCGCACGGACGCGGCATCCAGGCGGTTCTCCTGGGCGGGGCGGCCGGGGCGTTCGTCGGCCCGGACCGGCTCGACACCCCGCTCACGTTCGAGGGCACCCGGGAGGCGGGCGTGACGCTGGGCTCGGGCGTGGTCATGGTGTTCGACGAGACGGCAGACCTGGTGGGCGCGCTGCGACGGATCGCGGCGTTCTTCCGCGACGAGTCGTGTGGCCAGTGCGTCCCGTGCCGGGTTGGGCACCGTCCGCCAGGAGGAGCTGCTCGCCCGCCTCGCCGCCGGTGCGCCGCTGGGGTCCTACGCGCAGGAGGCCGGCCTGTTCGCGGATCTCTCGCGCGCGATGCGTGACGCCTCGATCTGCGGGCTCGGCCAGACCGCGTCCTCGGCCATCGAGAGCGCCTTCCGCGCGGGCCTCGTCCGCTTCGACGACGCCGCAGCCGCTATGGGGGGAGGCCGATGAGCGTCGACGACATCGCCCGCATCTTCTTCGAGCCGCCGGCGCGTCCATCCCGGCCGCCCGAGCCGCCGCCCGCACCCGAGGTCCCCGCCGTCGAGGTTTCGATCGACGGCACCGGCGTGACCGTCCCGGCCGGCTCCACGATCCTCGAGGCCGCCCGGTCGGTGGGCATCGACACGCCGACGCTGTGCTACCTCGAGACGCTCGCGCCGGTCAATGTCTGCCGCGTATGCGTCGTGGAGGTCACCGGCTCGCGCGTCCTCGTCCCGGCGTGCTCGCGCAAGGTCGATCCGGGGATGGAGATCCAGACCGACAGCGAGCGCGTCCGCGAGGCGCGCCGGATGGTCCTGGAGCTGCTCGGCTCGTCGGTCGACCTCTCGCTCGCGGGACCCGAGGCTCCCGATGGCGACCTCGCCCGCTACGCCCGCCGGTACGGCGCACACCCCGAGCGGTTCGGCCCGGCCGCGGCACCCGCGGCCGCCGGAGCGCGCGACGCCCGTTCCCCGGGGCACCACCACGCTCCCGCCGGCGATGCACCCGCGGCCGAGACCGTCGCCCAGCCGGTCAAGGTCGACAACGACCTGTACGTCCGCGACTACTCGCGGTGCATCCTGTGCTACAAGTGCGTCGAGGCGTGCGGCGAGGATGCCCAGAACACGTTCGCGATCTCGGTCGCGGGGCGCGGGTTCGATGCCCGGATCTCGACCGAGTTCGACGTCCCGCTTCCCGAGTCCGCATGCGTGTACTGCGGCAACTGCATCGGTGTCTGCCCGACCGGCGCCCTCATGTTCCGGTCGGAGCACGAGATGCGGCAGGCGGGAACCTGGGACGAGACCGCGCAGACCACGACCGACACGATCTGCCCGTACTGCGGCGTCGGGTGCACGCTGTCGCTCCACGTCCAGGACAACTCGATCGTCAAGGTGACCTCCCCGCTCGAGTCGTCGGTCACCAGCGGGCACCTGTGCGTCAAGGGCCGGTTCGGGTTCGAGTTCGTCCAGGTCCGCCCCAGGGGTGACGCGGAGGGCTGGCAAGGCCAGTCGCGGGCAGCGGGTGAGGCGGGTGAGGAACCGCGCGCGGGTGAGGCGGCGCGGACCGTGGACGCCGGACCGGCGTAGCGCGCGCCACCTAGCCGGCACGGGCCGGGTCACGCGGTTGGGTGCCGATGGGTCCCTCCATGCACGGGCCGGACGGCCCTTCGCCGCCGCATGTATCGAACGGCACAGTCGGACCCATGAGCGAACCGCAGGGCGCGCGCGATCTCAACCGCCTCAAGTGGGCGACGATGATCGTGCCCGTCGTGTTCGTCTGGGCCTTCGAGGTGGTCCGGTTCCTGTTCCTCGATCGGTCCGTCACGGGCGACGACGCCCACGTCCTGTCCGCGATGATCATGGGCGGCGCGATCGTCATCTTCGCGACCTTCGTCTCGATCTACCTCGACCGCACTCAGAAGCAGCTGCTGGCGCGGAACAAGGACCTCACCGTCACCCACGCCGTGAGCTCCGCCGTCCGGGGCGGCCTGACCCTGCCGAACCTGCTCGGCCAGGCGCTCGACCGGCTCATGACGCAGACGGGCGCCATCGCCGGCACGATCTCGATCCTGATCCCGGGCGGAGACCCGTTGACCATCCGCCGGCCGGACGCGCTTGCGGCGGGCCTGAGCTGGCTCGCTCCGCTGCTCGACGAGCCGGCAGACCCGGAACAGGACACCCCCTCGTTCACACGCCGCTCGGAGCTCGATACCGGCGTCCTGGACCTGCCGCTGATCCGGGGCCGCGTCCGGATCGGCCACCTCCGCGTCGTGATCCACCCGGCGGTCGATCCCGACATCTCGCCCGCCGCGCTCGCCGACATCACGGGCGAGATCGCGGGCGCTGCCCAGCTGGCACTCACGGTCGCGGACCTGCATCGCCGGGAACGGGAGCGCGCCGCGCTGTACGAGGTCGCGCTCCAGCTCACCCGCCGGGCTGATCTGCACGACGTCCTCGACGCGATCTCCGGTCACGCCCGGGAGCTGCTGGGTGCGGACCGCGCCGTCGTGTGCCTGACCGAATCCTCCCGCGCGGGGTCATCCGGCGGCCAGGGGCGCGTGGCGATCGCCGACGACGGCAGTGTCTGCCTCATCGTCCATCGAGCGACGGGCACCATCCACCCGCGTAACCCGGAGTGCCCGCTGCTCGCGGTCGACGCGAACCGGACGTGGGCAGCGCGACCGCTGCGCGGGCCGGACGGGATCCTGGGCGAGCTGTGCGTGGTCCGCGCGGGGCAGGGGTTCAACGAGACCGAGCGGACGCTGCTGGGCGCACTCGCCGACATGGCGACGATCGCCGTTCGTACGTCGCGTCTCCACGAGGCCGAGGAGCAATGGACGATCCACGCCGAGCGGGACCGGATCGCGCGGGAGCTGCACGACAGTCTGGCGCAGGTCCTGGGCGTGATCCACCTGCAGCTGCGCGCGCTCGAGGGCCGGGCCAAGGACGAGGCGAGCTACCCCATGGCCGCAGAGCTGTCGCAGATCGCCGACACCGCAGACGAGGCCTATCAGGACGTTCGCGAGGCGATCCTGGGCCTGCGCGAGACCGTCCGCGAGGAGACCGGGCTCGAGGGATCCCTCCGTGAGTACCTGCGCAAGTACAGCCGGCAGACCGGGATCGCGGCCACCCTCACCTGCGATGGCGACACCCGCGCCTCGCTGACGCCTCGCAGCGAGGTCCAGCTGCTGCGCGTCGTGCAGGAGGCGCTGACCAACACCCGCAAGCACTCGCGCGCGACCCACGTCCAGGTGCGGATGGAGTGCGCCACCGCGGCGACCACGCTCACGATCGAGGACGACGGCGTCGGCTTCGACCCGGGCATGGTCGCCGGCTCCATGGATGGCGGCTTCGGGCTCGCCTCCATGCGGGAGCGGGTGGAGCAGATCGGTGGCACCCTTGTTGTGCATACTGCCCCGAAGCAGGGGACCAGGATCGTCGTCCACCTCGAAGCAGAGAGCTCCCGTGGAACACACTCCGCCGCGTCTCAGGGTGCTGCTCGTCGATGACCAGCCGCTGTTCCGGAGAGCGCTCGCGACGCTGATCAGCGCCCAGTTCGACATGACCGTCGTGGGTGAAGGTGAGAACGGCCGCGACGCGCTGGACAAGGTCCGAGCCCTGCGACCCGACCTGGTCGTCATGGACGTGAACATGCCGGATGCCTCGGGCGTCGATGGCGTCAACGCGATCCGCCAGGCCGGGATCTCGACGCCCATCGTCATGCTCACGGTGTCCGAGGACGATGACGACCTGTTCGAGTCGATCAAGGCCGGGGCCAACGGCTATCTGCTCAAGAACGTGCGTCCCGAGCAGCTGTTCGAGGATCTCCGCGGCGTGATGCGAGGCGAGGCCCCGATCGCGCCCGCGGTCGCCACCAAGCTGCTGACGGCGCTCCGGACCGGCGGCATCCCCGTCCGCGGCCAGCAGGCGCCGGCAACGCAGGACAGCGTGCTGACCCGGCGCGAGTCAGAGATCCTGGAGCTGGTCGCCGACGGCCTGTCGAACAAGGAGATCGCGAACCAGCTCACGATCACCGAGGGGACGGTCAAGAACCACGTGCACAACTCGCTCGAGAAGCTGCACCTGACCAACCGCGTCCAGGCAGCGGCGTACGCCGTCCGCCGGGGTTTCGCGGGCAGCGAGGCAAAGCGGGACCAGGACCCGCGGCTCGGTTAAGCGCGTAGGACCCGCGGCGCGGCGCGGCAGGCTATCCCGTCGGATACAGAAACCCGGACCGCAGGCTGTGCCGGGTGAGGGATTGGCCTTGCAGCCGAGCGCCCGTAGCATCGGACCCACGGGTCGCATCCGCGGCCCACGGATTCCACGAGGAGCCCTGGTGTCGCCTGAACCGGTGCGCGTCCTCGTCGTCTACAGCCATCCGCTGATGGGCGAGGGCCTTGAACGGATGCTCACCGCCGAGCCGGGCCTGACGGTGGACGCCGTGGACGGCGCGAATCTCGGAGACGTGGACGCGGCGATCGCGCGCGAGCCTGCCATCATCGTGGTCGAGGAAGGCGGCTCGCTCGATGCGGCCGAGGTGATGCGGCGATCGGATTGCGCGGTCGTGCTCGATGTCGACATCACCAGCACCAGGGCCTGGAGCCTGCGACGCGAGACGCTGGGCAGCCGGCCGGACGACTTCCTGGCGGCGATCCGGAGCGCGGTGAGCAGCCAGCGAGCCGACACCGCCGATTCCGTCGCCGAACGGGATCGCGCGTCCAACCCGGACCGCGGGCTGCGCACGGTCGTCATTCCGGGCTAGGCTCTCCCGCATGGGAGATCAGCGCGACATCCCGGCCGCGCCCGGCGATTCCGGACGCCGCCCCATCGACCCGCTCACGACGCCCGTTCCCCGCCGGCGGGTGCTGCTCCTGATGGGCGCCGGTGCGATCGCGGCCGGCGGCGGCCTCGGCGTGCTGCTCGAGGCGTGCGCCGGCCCGCCGATCACCGTGACCCTGGACGTCGATCCCGCGACGCTCGAGATCGGGGTGCCGACCGAGGTCCCGTTCACGCTCGACACCGGCGGCCAGGCGGTGGCCGCGTCCGCATGGCTCGTGAAGCGGGCCACCGGCGACATCACCGCGTTCGACCCGCGCTGCACGCACGCGCTGTGCATCTACCGCTGGGCTGGCGCCGATCGGCAGTTCAAGTGCGCCTGCCACGACGGCGTGTTCGACATCGACGGCAAGGTCGTGTCGGGCCCTCCGCCTCGGCCGCTCGACCGGTTCCCGCTCCGGCTCGTTGGCGACGTGATCGAGGTCGACGTGCCGTCGAGCTTCCGGACGCCGCGCGAGAGCATCTGACGGCCCGCGCCCGCAACGGGCGCGACGGGACATCCGGCCCGGGTCCTTGTGACCTTCGGGGGCCACTCGATACACGACGGGCGGTGCATGCGGACCCCGCCATGTATCGCAGTTCTATCCCCTGACGGATGGGAACTCGCCCTCACGCGCACGAACATGGACGAGGAGCCGGGCTCAGGCCTCGTGGCGTCCCAGACGGTCGGGTGTCCGGCCGCGCGTCCACCGCAAGGAAACGGCAACAATGATGAGAGTCGCACGTCCCACGACCATTCCGAGTCGCACCATCGACCGGCTGATCCTGATCACCGCGCTTGCGCTCCTGATCGGCATTCCGGTGATGGTGTTCGTCTACTGGAGCGACCGGCACGTCGATCCCGGGGGCTCCCTGGCTGACCGCACCGTCGCGGCGGCCGAGGCCGCCGTCCAGGCCGACCCCAACGACATCCAGGCACGTGACCACCTCGCCGCCGCCTACGTCAGCGCCAAGCGCTACGACGAGGGGATCGTCCAGTTCACGGAGGCGCTCAAGCTCGACGCGACCGATCGTGCGGCCCTGCTCGGCCGGGCCATCGCATACACCGAGGTCGAGCAGCCGGATGCCGCCGCGGCCGATCTCAACGTCCTGATCAGCGCGGCGTCCCAGGGCGAGTTCGCGAGCTCCGACCCGGAGCTTCAGCACGCCTACTACCAGCTTGGAATCGTCCAGCTCGCGCAGGAGCGGCCCGCTGATGCCGTGGCAACGCTGGAGAAGGCGCTCGCCATCGACGGCGGCGATGCAGACTCGCTGTACGCGCTCGGCACGGCCCTGGTCCAGACCGGCGAGCCCGACCAGGCGGTGCAGGTGCTCCGTCTGGCCGTCGCGTTCGTGCCGACCGGCTGGTGCGATCCGTACCAGAGGCTGGGCGAGGCGTACACGGCCCTCAACCAGGCGGCCGGCGTGACGTGGGCATCGGGCATGGTCTCCTTCTGCGACGGCCGGCTCGACGAGGCCGCGACGACGCTCAAGTCGCTGACCACCGGCACGATGAAGGCGGACGCGTTGCTCGGGCTTGCGCTCGTCACCAGCGCGCAGGGCGACAACGCCGCTGCCATCGACTACTACCGCCAGGTCCTGGCGCTCGACCCGACCAACCAGTCGGCGGCGATCGGGCTCAACAGCCTCGGCGGAGGGGCCTCGACGATGCCGTCCGAGGCCGCGTCCCCCACCGCCGGAGACAACTGAGATGACCACCCCTGACATGACGCTCACGACACCGGCCGGAGAGGCACCCGCCGACGTCGACGCGGCCGGCGGCCCCGTGGAGCCGGCGCCGCCCGTAGAGGAGCGCGACGACCGGCGTCGCAAGCGCTTCCTGCTCCTGTTCCTGCTCGCCCTGCTCGCGATCCTGGGCTCGCTGTCCATCTGGTACCTGCTGTTCCGCAAGCCGATCACCGACATCCCGGTGCCGATCATCCAGGCACCGATGCCCACCTACCAGTACGCGTTCTACGACCTCAACAGCCCGCAGGGCGTCGCCGCCAGCGAGGATGGCTCGCGGATCTACGTGACCCAGTCGAGCGGCTCCCAGGAGACCCTGATGCTCGATCGCCAGGGCGCCACGCTCGGCGTGCTCAAGCCGCCGGTCACGACGCTCGACCGCGCGCGCCAGCTGTACCTCGCCGTCAACCCCGTGAACGGCCAGGTCTGGGCAACCGACCGCTACGACGGCGCGATCTTCGTCTACGACGCAGACGGCACCTACATCCGCACCTTTGATCCCGGAGCTGCGCTCGATGGCTGGCAGCCGCTGGGGATCGCGTTCGACCAGCAGGGCAGCGTCTACGTAACGGACGCAGGTGGCCAGCCGCAGGTGGTCCACGTGTTCTCGGCGGACGGAGCGTTCGTCCGGGACATCGGGGCCTCCTCGGGGCTGGATCACCCCAACGGGGTCGCCGTCGACGCCAACGGCACCGTGTACGTCACTGACACGGCCAACGGCCGGTTGGTGGTGTTCGACAACGCGGGGACACAGATCGGGACGGTCGAGCGCGGCGACGCGGCCGGCAATCTCGGGTTGCCGGTGGGGATCGGGTTCGACGACCACGACCGGATCCTGATCGCCGACTCGAGCGCCTCGATGGTCCAGGCGTACTCCCCGATGGCAGCCGGTGACCGAGGCCCGGGATACGTCAACAAGTTCGGCGAGAAGGGTGTCAGCGATGGCGCCTTCTCGTTCCCGAACGGCCTCGCGGTGGACGGTCGGGGGCGTGTCTACGTCGCCGATTGGGGAAACGACCGGCTCGAGGTCTGGAGCTACTGAGATGCACAGGGAGACGGAGGTGGAGATCGAGACGACAACGCGGCCTGCAGGGCAGGCCTTCACGAATCACCCCCACAAGGAGGTAATGACAGTGAGGAAACTGCCGCTTCTCTTGGCGGCCGGTGCTCTCTGGCTGTTCGTTGCCGCGCTGCCGGTGTTCGCTGATGGTGGGCCACACATCATGGCCACCAACAACGGCTCGACAGGGTTGACCGCAGACTCGTGCGCGGGTTGTCATCGGGCTCACACGGCTACGGCCGAGGGCCTGCTGAAGACCGAGCTTCCCGAGCTGTGTCTCGACTGCCACAACGGCACCAAGGCGACCACCGACGTCCTCGACGGCGTCCAGTTCACCAGCGCGGGCGGTAGCACCGTTCTCGGCGCCCTTCGGGGCGGCGGGTTCGAACGCGCGCTCATCGATACCGTCAACCCGGCCCGCCTCTCGTATCAGAGCGGCTCGGCCGTCCGAAACATCGGACACGTCCAGGTGCTGGCGAGCGACCAGAAGGTGACCTCGACCCACGGGGGCACCGCAGGCGTGACCACAGCCGGATGGGGCGAAGGCACGGTCTGGGGCAACGGCGCAGTCAACAGCGGCGAAGGCGCCGAGGTTGAGCTCAACTGCGCGTCGTGCCACAACCCGCACGGCAACGGGCAGTACCGCATCCTGCAGACCAAATCCAGCCTCACCGTCACGGCCGGCAGCTTCGCGCTGGCGGACGCAGGCGGCGTCGAGGTCCAGGACACGGCCTACACGAGCACCCGCAACTACACCGTCCGGCCCAGCACCGACGGAACCGCGGCCGGCGTGGTCGCGGCGACGAACGGCGACTACTGGCGGTACCACTGGGATCCCACCGGGGCCCTTGCGTGGAACCTCACCAGCGGTGGACCGGCTGCCGACCCGATGAACACCGGGTGGCAGGGCACAACCGCGTCGTACACGTCGACCAACGCCACGACCCTTGTCGTGACGACCAGCAAGATCGTCAAGTACCCCGTCAACGCGGCGGAGATCCCCGCGTACAACACCCAGCTCGCTGCGTATGGGATCACCGATCCGGTCACCAAGGCCGCATCGATCTCCACGCTCGATAACCGTGGCGGCCTGATGACCGCCTGGTGCATCCAGTGCCACACGCGGTACAACGGCACGAGCACCGTCACGGGGACGGCTCCGAACCAGAGCCTCTCCGCATCGTCGCTCTACCCGAACTCCGCCGATGCGCTGTTCATGTACAAGCACGGAACCAGCCGGATCGGCTGCGAGCAGTGCCACGTGTCGCACGGCTCGAACGCGATCATGGGCTCCAATGGCGTGACCACCGGACCGTTCTCGGCCGCGGTCACCGACCCCAGCGGCGCGACTCCGCCGTCGGTCACCGGCGCCGGCAACGGCTCCCGGACGTCCGGCGACAGCCGCCTGCTCAAGGTCGACAACCGTGGGACCTGCCAGCTGTGCCACGACCCGACGGGAACCGTGGCCGCGGACACGTACTTCGGACCGCTCCCGACCCCCGGCAACTAGCCGGCAAATCGAACGTTCAGCGTCACGGCGGCCCCGGGTTTCCCGGGCCGCCGTGACATCCCAGACAAGGCATCGGCTCCACCTCGACGACGAGCTGCCACCGGCGCAGGGCGCACGGCGCGACGCATGACCGGCATCTCCTCGTCGCGATGAACCCGACGGGCGGACGCTCCGCCATCCACTGACGATCAGGCACTGCACGCAAGGACGTCCCGGGACATGAAGCCTCGGCTCACCCGCCGCGCCGGCCCGCTCTTCGGAGCGTGGCTGGTCGTGGCCGCCCTCCTCGCGACGTTTGCGCCCGTCGTCCCGACGGTCACCGCCACCGACCCGACGCCGACGCCACCGGCGGCGTCGCCGAGCGTCAGCCCTGCGGTGACGCCGGCGCCGACCGATACGCCGTCGCCGGCGCCGCAGCCATCGGCCAGCGCTGTGCCGCCGGCCTCAGCGTCTCCGTCGCCGGGCGCGAGTGGGTCTGCCGCGCCATCCCCGTCGCCCAGCGCGAGCGCGCCCGCCTCTCCGACGCCGGCGCCGCAGCCGTCCGGCAGCCTCGATCCGTCGCCGAGCCTCGTTCCATCGGCCAGCCCGGATCCTTCCGGGTCCCCGCAGCCGTCGCCAAGCGCGAGCGACGAGGCGCCGCCATCCGGGTCGCCGGAGCCCTCGCCGATCGCGGACGAGATCCCGTCGGCCTCGCCCGAGCCCTCCGTGAACAGCCTCATCGGGCTCGCCGTCAACGTGGATCCGACCTCGCCCCACGTCATCAGCGGGCTGGTCAGCGACACCTGCGCCGCGTGCCACACCGCGCACCACGCACCCGACGGGAGGCTCCTCCCGACCACCTACCGGGATGACCCGCTTCGGTCGACCGGCGAGGCATACGTGGCCACTGAATTCGGGCTGTGCTTCTCCTGCCATTCCGGACCGCAGCAGGCGGCCATCGAGGACACCAGCGGTACCTTGACCGGCACCAACTTCCCTGGTCACGGCTTCCACCTCCGGAGCATCGACGGCTACAGCGCGGTCGGTGCCGGCACCGACATCACGACTCCCGGCGACGGCCAGGGGAACGCGCTGTGCGCCGAGTGCCACGACAATCTCCACGGCACGACGGGCGACACCCGCGGCCTGGTGAAGTTCGCGCCGGACGTCGTCGCCTATGGCGGCCTGCCGATCAGCTACGACGCGACGACCGGGACGTGCACGCTGACCTGCCACGGCGTCGGTCACGACGGAGCGATCGTCCCCGCCCCGTGACCAGGGCTCCGCATATACCGACGGGTACAGGCCGGGCCTGATCTCTCCCCCCAATAGCCCTCCCGGGTCCCGGCCGAAATGTGCGGCCCGGTGGATGGGCTGACGGGGTTCCTCGCCGGAGAATCTGGACAGGTGTCAGGCCGCGGTCCCCCGCGGCGCGCAACGAGGGCAATCAAGATGATCCGGCAGCATCTGCGCAACGATCGTTGCGCGCGTTCCACGGGTGGCCAGCCATGAGCGCCCCCGGCCTCCCCGCCACCGGCCGCGCGGCCGCAGAGAACGAGCTCCTGGCGGAGCTCGGCCTGCCGCCGAGCGCGTCCCCCGAAGACGTCGACCGCGTCCACCAGGCGGTGAGCGACTACCTCGCATCGGCCCCGTCCGCGGTCCGCGGCTGGGCCCATTCGCAGTCCGCGGCGCTTGACGCCGCGTACCTCCAATTGACCGACCCAGTCGGCTTCGGGGGCTCAGCCCTCAGGAGCCCGACGAGGCCGCCGCGGGTCGAACCCGGCGGGCCGGCGACACCTCCGGCCCGCCGGGACCCTGTTCCCGAGGCGGCTCCCGACATCGCGAACGACGAAGGCGACGACAGCGACGACTTCGAGGCGCTGTACGCCTCGGTGACGCCCAGCGCGCACTCGGACATGGGGCCTGATCGCAAGCGGAAGATCCGTGCCGCACAGCCGCAACCGGCAGCCGCGGCCGCGGCTCCCCCCACCGATGGCCGGGGTCTGGAAGAAGGTGGCACTGGGCGCGATTGGCGTCGCGGCGGCGGCCGCGCTCCTGTTCGTCGGCTACAACCTCAACGGCGGCGGCACGGTCCCGGGTGCCGGCAGCCCGAGCCCGGCCACCGCAGACGCATCCGCGGCGGTTGTCGACCAGGCCAAGGTGGCGGCACTGATGGAGAAGATCCAGGCCGACCCCAACGACACGGCGACCATGCTCGCGCTCGCGGACGAATTCTATGCAGGTGGCGACTACGCCAACGCGGGCACCTGGCTGGACAAGCTGCTTGCGCTCGATCCGAAGAACGTCGACGCGCTCCTCGCACGCGGCGCGGCGAGCTTCAACCTGAACGACCTCGTGGCCGCCAAGGATGTCTGGGACCAGGTCGTCGCGATCGATCCCAAGAACGTCGAGGCCCACTACGACCTCGGGTTCCTGTTCCTCAACCAGGGCACGCCCGACTGGGACGGCGTCCAGCGGGAGTGGGGCCTCGTGGTCGAGCTGGCTCCTGGCACCCAGCTCGCCGATACCGTCCAGCAGCACCTGGACTCGCTCGCGGCGTCGTCGATGCTGCCGGCCGCCTCGGCGGGGACGAGCGCCGCCCCGGCGGTCAGCGCCGCGCCGGCCGAAAGCTCCGCGCCCGAAGCAAGCCCGGCGGCGTCCGCGTCCGCGAGCACGCAGCCATGATCGGCCTGCCGTTCGTGACCAGCGGCGATCGCCGTTCCACCAGCAACTTCAGCCGGCCGGCGACCGTCCCGTCGCCCTCCGGCGCCTGAGGAGGTCGTCGGTCATGGCTCACGAGGTTCGTTCCCGGCCTCTTCCTCCCGCGGCCGTCCCGGCCGCGGGTGCGGCGAGACCGACCGTCATGGATCGCGTCGACTCGGTCCTGGAAGGCCTGTGGCAGTTCCTGTCGTCGATGCGCGTGGCGATGGTCCTCATCCTGGTTCTCGCCGTGCTCGGCGTGATCGGGTCGCTCGTCATCCAGGCGCCTCCCGGCGTGCTCACCGACCCGGCCGCGAAGGCGGACTGGCTCAACGAGATCCGGCCCCGGTTCGGCGGGCTGACCGGCCTGATGGACAGCCTCCAGCTGTTCCAGATCTTCAACTCGATCATCTTCCGGATCACCGTCGCGGCGCTCACGATCAGCCTCGTTGCCTGCTCCGTGCACCGGCTGCCGGGCATGATCCGCACCGCGGTCAAGCCGCGCATCGACGTCGGACCCGGGTTCTTCGAGCATGCGCCGGAGCACGAGGCGATCGTCGTCCGCCACACCCCTGCCGAGACGCTCGCGATCGTCCAGGGCCTGCTGCGGAGCAAGCACTACCGCACGATCGTCGCGGACGACGGCGCCATCCACCTGTATGCGGACCGGTTCCGCTGGGCGCCGTTCGCCGGGCTCATCGGCCACCTGTCGCTGGTCGTGATCCTCGCCGGCGCCATCGTCGGATCGACGTTCGGCTACCGGGACAGCGGGTTCACGATCGCCGAGGGAGCGACGCTCCCGGTCGCGGCCGAGGATGGGCTGAGCATCCAGCTGCTCGACTTCACGGACACGTACTACGTCGCAACCGGCGCCCCGGAGGACTACGCGAGCGACGTCGTCCTGTACAAGGACGGGACCGAGGTCGCACGGCACACCATCCGCGTGAACGACCCGCTGCGGTACGGCGACACGACCTTCTACCAGGCATTCTTCGGTTCGGCAGCGGTGATGACCGTCAAGGACGACGCGGGCACGACCCTCGTGTCCGAGGGTGTGCCGCTTGCCTGGCGGACGACCGCGGACCAACGGCCGATCGGCTCGTTCAGCATCCCCGGCACGCAGTACGTCGGCTGGGTGATCGGCACGCTCGGCAGTGGCGATCCGAAGGTCAAGCCCGGTCAGATGGAGCTGGACCTGTATACGGCTGACACCGGCACCCAGGTCGACACGGTCGTGCTCGACCAGGGCAGCGCCGGAACCGTGGGCGGGCTCACCGTCACCTTCGATCGGGAGAGCCAGTTCACCGGCCTGAGCGTGGCCCGCGATCCGGGCGTGACGCTCGTGTGGCTGGGGGCACTGCTGCTGATGGTCGGCTTCGTGATCCGCTTCACCATCCCGCACAAGCGCGTGTGGGCGAGGATCACGGCCCGCGCCAACGGCGGGGCCGTGCTGGGGCTGGCGAGCCTGGGCAACCGGGAGGCCACCCTGGCAACCGAGTTCGAAAACCTTGTCACTACCGTCCGCCAGGCGCTCCAGGCGCCGGCGCGAAGCTGAGGGAGACCTGGCCATGGCCAAGATGTCCGAATACGCCTTCGTGGCGGCGATGCTGAGCACCGGGCTCGCGACGCTCGCCTACCTGCTCTACGCGGTGTCCGGCCTCCGGGCCGCCCGCCTGCAGACCGCCGGCATGTCGGTGCCGGGCGGCTCGATGGGCTTCATCTCCGGGCCACGGACGGCCGCGATCGGGCGCTACGCCACGATCCTCGGCTGGCTCGCGGTCGTCGCGCTCCTCGCGAGCATGGCGTTCCGGACCGTCGCCACCGGCCACGGGCCGTTCGCGAACATGTACGAGTTCTCGATGGCGTTCGCGTTCGGCATCCTCGCCGCCTACATGTGGTTCGAGCGCCGGTACCACCAGCGCATCCTGGCGCTGGTCGCCCTCCCCGTCGCGCTCGCGATGATGGGCTACGCGGCCACCATCCCCGCCGAGATCGAGCCCCTCGTCCCGGCCCTCCAGAACAACCTCCTGCTCACCGTCCACGTCGCAGTCGCGATCGTTGCCTACGGCAGCTTCTCGATCGCGTTCGCGGCCTCGCTGCTCTACCTGATCCAGCCCGAGGGCGGCCGCTGGGGCCTGCCCAAGCCGCAGGTCCTCGACGAGATCGGATACCGCGCGGTCGTCGTCGGGTTCCCGTTCCTGACGCTGACCATCATCCTGGGCGCGGTCTGGGCGGACACGGCGTGGGGCACCTACTGGAGCTGGGATCCCAAGGAGACCGCCTCCCTCGTCACGTGGCTGATCTACGGCGCCTACCTCCACGCCCGCGTGATGCGCGGCTGGCGCGGCAACCGCGCGGCATGGCTGCTCGTGCTCGGCTTCGCGGCGACGCTGTTCACCTACTTCGGGAACCTGTTCTTCGGCGGGCTCCACAGCTACTCCGGCCTCGGCTGATCCGGGCCCAGAGAAGGGATCGAGCGAGATGAGCGCAGCAGGCATCACGGCCCGGCCGGCCGGACGCGTTCCGGGACGGCTGCAGACCGTCGTCGTGATCGGGGTCACGGCCGTGATCATCGCCGCGATCGCGTTCGTCATGGGTGGCACCGGCAACGATGGCGTGACCCAGGTCGACCTCGGCGGCAACGCGGCGGCGGCCGGCCCCGCCATCGGCGCCCAGCCGCCCGACTTCACCGGCGTGACCTACGACGGCACGAAGGTCTCGCTGTCCGACTATGCCGGGAAGCCCGTGTGGCTCACCTTCGGCGCCTCGTGGTGCCCCGATTGCCGGTCGGAGGCGCCCGATGTCGAGGCGGCCTACGAGAAGTACCAGGCGCAGGGGCTGGTGGTGCTGGGCGTGTTCATCAGCGAGCCCGCGGGCGACATCCAGGGCTATGCCGAGCGCGCCGGCCTGACGTTCCCGATCACGGTGGACGAGAACACGGTCATCGCCGGCACGTACCGCACGATGGGCATCCCGACCCATTTCTTCATCGGGGCGGACGGCCGGATCCGCGAGATCCGGATCGGGGCGATGCACCCGGACGACATGGACCGCGCGATCGCGGCAATCCTCAACTGACATCCTGATGAGCGACCTCCCGGAGCAGCCCGATGCCGGCGCGGACCGGTCCGCGACCGGCGATGCACCGGCCGACGGGCCGGCAACGGGCGTCCATGAGGGCGCTACGACGCCCGCGGCGACCGCCGACGAGGGCGCGGCGACCGCCGACGAGGGCGCGGCGACCAACGCCGAGAGCACCGGGTCCGCCGAGCCGTCGACTGCCGAAGCGTCCGCGCCGGCCCATCGGTCGCGGTTCTACCTGCGTGGCCGGCGGCTGCGGCTCCCGCGCTCGCGCGGTGGGCTGTTCGCCCTTTTGCTCGTGCTTGCCGGCCTGGGTGGCGTCGCCACCTTCTCGGCCGTGTCGCTCCTCCACTGGACCGAGACGGCCGACTTCTGTGGACGCTGTCATGCGATGGAGCCGGAGCTCGCGGCCTACGAGGCCGGCCCCCACCGCGACGTGGCCTGCGCCGAATGCCATGTCGAGCCGGGGATCGCCGGCTGGATCAAGGCCAAGCTCAACGGCACGCGGCAGCTGGTCGAGGTCGTGCTGGGCACCTTCCCGGAGCCGATCCCGCCCCCCGACCACTCCGAGCTGCCGGCGGCATCCGACACGTGCGCGAGCTGCCACGACGTGAGCCGCGAGGCGCTGGCCTCACTCAAGACCCGGACCCAGTTCGCCGAGGACGAGGCGAACACCCGCCAGCTGGTCGGTCTCCTGATCCGTCCCGGCGGCGGCGACGTGTTCAACGTGGACCGCAGCGTCCACTGGCACGTGCTGCGGAACGTCACCTACGCGAGCGCCGACCCGCGCGCGACCACGATCGACTACGTCGCGGCGACCAACGAGGACGGCACGGTCGACGAGTTCATCTCGCAGGACAAGGTCAAGGTCGCCGAGGACGTCCAGCCGGACATCGATGCGATCAAGACCGCCGAGCGGCTGACGACCATGACCTGCTACGACTGCCACAATCGCGCCGGCCACGCCATCCCCAACCCGCGCACCGGCATCGACTACCAGCTGTCGACCGGTGCGATCGATCCGACGCTGCCGTACATCAAGCGCGAGGGGATGCGGATCCTCTCGGCGGGCTACCCGAACCTGGCGTCTGCGGATGCCGAGGCGGACCGGCTGGAAGGGTTCTATCAGCAGCAGTACCCGCTGGTGTTCCAGGCAAAGGCCGCCCAGATCAACGCGGCGATCGACGAGATCAAGGTGCTCTACCGGCTGACCGCGACACCCGAGATGAAGGTGTCGGCGCGGACGTACCCGGACAACCTCGGCCATATGGACTTCCCGGGCTGCTTCCGCTGTCACGACGGTGGCCACTTCCTCGTGGTCGACGGTGTCGTCACCACGAAGACGATCCCGTCCACCTGCGACACCTGCCACACCTTCCCGCAGATCGGGCCGGCGATCGCCAGCCTGCCGCTGGGAGAGCCACCCGCGACGCACGACCAGCCGCTGTACGTGTTCAGTCACAAGAACGTGGCCACGAGCACCGACCCCGGCGGCACGACCTGCGGTGAGTGCCATGCGCGCGACTTCTGCGTGAACTGTCACTCCACGGGCGCGGTCACGGTCGACCACGACGAGATGCTGACCAATCACGCGGCGGTGATCCGCCGGCAGGGCAACACCGCCTGCGCCTACTGCCACCAGCCCGTGTACTGCGCGCGGTGCCATCGAGAGCCGGTGCTGCCGGTCACGACCCCGTACTTCCAACCTGCGCCGGCAACCGGCCTGGGCGCACCGGAAGGCATCTCGTGGCCCCTTACGGCCCGGCGTTGAGCGATCGGGAGCGAGACACCATGACCGCACAAGCCAGCCCTTCGCGACCGTCCCAGGTGCGCCGAGCGGGCGCCCTCGGGATGCCCCTGCTGATCCTGGTGCTCGCACTTGCTGGCGGGATGGCCGGATGCTCCGCGGCGGACCCGTCCATGACCGATGCGCCGATGACGACGGGACATCCGGCCGGCGCGGCCGTGCCGCTGGGCGACATGCACATGCCGACCGCGGACGAGGTGGCGGCGGCGTGGCAGGCTCGACCCGACTACGTGACGGCGCTGCCCGGTGACTGGCAGGCCGCGTACGCGTATGCGCTGGCACGGCCCGACGTCCTCCAGTGGCTGCCCTGCCACTGCGGGTGCATGGCCATCGACCACCGGAGCAACCTCGACTGCTTCTTCCAGCGGCGCGAGGTCTCCGGCAGCTATGTGTACGAGGAGCACGCGTCGTATTGCGACGTGTGCGTGAAGACCGCCAACCTCGCGCAGCGGATGCTCCAGGATGGCAGCACCATGATCCAGGTCCGCGCGGCGGTCGATACGACGTTCGGCGGGGTTGGCCCCGGGACCGACACGCCGCTGCCGCCGGCGTCCTGACCGCCGCGTCCGAAGCGCACCTGCGCACCTGCGCACCGTCCACAGCGCCCCCGCGCACCCGCGATCCCGCGGCCCCGACCCGGCCGAGGGCCACCTTGCCGACCACGCCGGGGCCGCGAGGCCGGCTCCTGTCCGGCCGCCTATGCCTTTTCTATATCCATCCGCACCTTGGTTGGGCCATGTCCCAGCACACACAATGCAGGCCATCGGTCGAGGTCGAACGGGCCGTATGGCCCGCATCGGAGGCAAGGGATGGAGCCTGGGACCAGCGGCGCACCGCCGGCGAGGCCGGCTGGGCCGACGCGGCGCGCGTTCCTGCGCTGGCTGGGCGGGCTCACCGTGGTGTCCACGGCGGCGATGATCCTCACCCCCATCGTCGGCTTCCTGGTGCCGTCCAGCACCGGCCGGGCGGCCGGAGGGGGCAAGACGCTGGTCGGGACGACCGCGGACATCGCGCCCGGCGCCGGCAAGGTCGTCGCGGTGGGCAGCAAGCCGGCGATCGTGATCAACACGGACCAGGGCGTCAAGGCGTATTCGGCCATCTGCACCCACCTCGGCTGCGTCGTCGCCTGGAACGACATGATCGGCGTGATCCAGTGTCCGTGCCACGACGGGCATTTCAACCCGGCGACCGGAGCCGTCGTGTCCGGACCGCCGCCGGCTCCGCTGCCGCCCGTCACCGTGTCGGTCGAGGGCGACCAGATCTATCTCACGGAATCCTGAGATGGCCGCGAACCCACCGGCCGACCTCGGCAGCGAGCCCACCTCCCGCCGCATGACCTGGCTGGAGGAGCGCACGCGCCTGTCGCCGCTCATCCAGGCCAGCCTGCACGTCCGGATCCCGATGACCGCCCGCACCTACTACTTCGGCGGCATCGCCCTGTTCCTGTTCGGCATCCAGGCCGTGACCGGCACCCTGCTCGCGCTCTACTACAAGGCGACGCCCGAGGCGGCCTACAAGAGCGTCCAGTACGTCACCAGCGACGTGAGCTTCGGCTGGCTCATCCGGAGCATCCACCACTGGGCCGCGAACCTGATGATCCTGTTCGTGGTCCTGCACCTGGTCCGGGTGTTCGCCCAGGCGGCATACAAGTATCCGCGCGAGATCACCTGGGTGATCGGCACCGGGCTGTTCATGGTGACCCTGGGCTTCGGCTTCACCGGGTACCTGCTCCCGTGGGACCAGCGCGCGTACTGGGCGACGGTCGTGGGCACCGAGATCGCGGGCAACGTGCCCATGGTCGGTGACGCGCTGCTGCTCCTGCTGCGCGGCGGCGCCGATGTCACCGGCGACACGATGAGCCGGTTCTTCGGGATCCACGTCCTCGTGCTGCCGATCGCGCTGGCCGGCCTTCTGGGCGTGCACCTCCTCCTCGTGCACCAGCTGGGCCTGGCGAACCCGAAGCGGCCCGAGCCACGGGTCGCGACGCCGGAGGTGACGAAGGAGCCGCTGCGACCGTTCTTCCCGCACTACATGGTCGACGAGCTCGTGGCCTGGTACGTCCTGCTCGCGGTGCTGGTCGTCCTCGCCTCGCTGTTCCCGGCCGGGCTCGAGGCACAGGCGAACGCCCTCCAGACGCCGGAGGGCATCAAGCCCGAGTGGTACTACCTCGGCGTGTACGAGCTGCTCAAGCTCGTGCCCCGGATCGTCGGGATCCTGATCCCGATCGTGGGCATCGGGGTCCTCGTGGTCTGGCCGTTCCTGGACCGCAGCGAGGAGGTCCTGATCCGGCGCCGGAAGGTGGTCGTCGGTGGCGCCACCCTGATCCTCGTCGCGCTCATTGCGCTGACGGTGCGTGGCTATGTCGGCTGATACGCCCATGCGCCCGAACCCCGCCCGAACCACGACGATCCGCCGCGTGCTGCGGATCGCGCCCGTGATCGGGGCGGCCGTCATCCTGTGGTTCGCGCTGGCGTGGTCAGCAGTGGCCGAGAGCCCCAGCCCGGAGGCCTCGTCGGACGCGGCGACCCCGACACCATCCGCGTCCGCGACGCTGAACCCCCTGTTCGCGGCGACACCGGAGCCGTCCGAGCTCCCGCTGGTGTCGCCGCCGCCCGTTCCGGCGATCATCGCCCATCCCGATGGCGGCGGCGCCAATGGCTGCTACGACTGCCACAGTGCGGTCAACGACAAGCAGGCGGCGATCGCGGCCGCGTGGCAGACGAGCGCCCATGCGGCCGCGGGCGTGACGTGTGCGGACTGCCACGGCGGCGACCCCCGGTCCGACCAGATCACGGTGGCCATGGACGCCTCGAACGGGTTCGTCGGCGCCCCCGATCGAATGGACGCCGTCGGCGTGTGCGCCAGCTGCCACGCGAACGTCGAGCGGATGCGCGGCACGGGCCTGCCCACGGACGAGTACGCCAAGTACTGGTCGAGCGTCCACGGCCAGCGGCTCGCGACGGCCGCCGACACGCGGGTCGCGATCTGCACCGACTGCCATGGCTCGCACGACGTGAAGAAGGTCTCCGACCCGACGGCGAAGGTGTACGCCCTCAACGTCCCCGACCTGTGCGCGTCCTGCCACGCGGATCCCGCGCGGATGCAGCCCTACGGCATCCCCACCGACCAGTACGAGATCTACTCCAAGAGCGTCCACGGCGTGGCGCTGCTCGAGAACAAGGACGTCCGGGCTCCCAGCTGCGCGTCCTGCCACGGCTCACACGATGCGAAGCCGCCGACGTCGGCGACGGTGGTCCAGGTGTGCGGCAAGTGCCATACCGCGACCGAGGAGCTGTACCAGCAGAGCCGCCACTCCGAGCTCCAGGCCGCGGCACCGCAGTGCTGGACGTGCCATGGAACGCACGACGTGTCGCAGCCCAGCTCGCAGCTGTTCTTCCACCCGACGCCGCCCGACTACGACTGCTCGACCTGTCACGACCTCGTCACCCACCAGCTGCGGCTCGAGCTCAACCGGTTCGCCAGCGAGCCGGATCGGCGGTGCGACACCTGCCATCACCCGGACTCGCAGATCTACGCCCAGATCCAGGGGATCTCGACCGCCGTCACCTCGGCCGAGCAGGCGTACGACGATGCCAGCGCAAGAATCGAGGAGGCCGCCCGGCTGGGCATGATCACCTCGGATGCCGAGGTG
Source organism: uncultured Chloroflexia bacterium (assembly GCA_963720825.1). Taxonomy (GTDB): domain Bacteria; phylum Chloroflexota; class Limnocylindria; order Limnocylindrales; family CSP1-4; genus CAIXZV01. Next base: position 122,621 of record CAVRGY010000008.1, read on the forward strand.
GGGCTGGTCGGCGCCAAGACGAGCCTGATCCAGGCGCAGGCATCCGTGCACACCACGAAGCTCAAGCTCGTCGCCGAGCTGTCCACCGATGCGAAGGCGCGGGCAGAGGCGGCCCAGGAGCTGGCCACGGCCAAGATCGACGAGAGCGTCTTCCGACGGCAGGCGATGGTGATCGTCCTCGCGTTCATCCTGGCCGGGATCATGTTCCTGTGGCTCCTCAAGCGCCAGTTCGATCGCGAGCTCGAGCACCGCTGACCCACGGACCCCCGGACGATTCCAACCCGAGGGAGGAGCGTTACGCCCGCCCGACCGATATTCGGTCCGGGCGGGCGTACACGTTGAAGCCGGCGCCGCGGAGGAACCCGACCAGCGTCACGCCCAGCCGCTCCGCCGCCTCGACCGCGAGATCGGTGGGCGCCGAGACGGCCGCCAGGATCGGCACGCCGGCGACCGCCGCCTTCTGGACGAGCTCGAAGCTCAGCCGGCCCGAGACCAGCACGACGCGGCCGGCGAGTGACGGTGACCCGGCCAGGAGCTGGCTCCCGATGAGCTTGTCCAGCGCGTTGTGGCGACCCACGTCCTCGCGCATCGCGACCAGGGCCCCCGATGGCTCGAACAGCCCCGCCGCGTGGAGGCCGCCCGTGGCCTCGAACACCGACTGGGCCTCACGCAGGGTCGGAGGCAGGGCAAGGAGGGTGGCTGGGTCGATGACCGGTCCGTCGGGGATCGGTGCGCAGCGGACCTCGACCTCGTCGAGCGACGCCTTGCCGCAGATCCCGCACGACGCGGTGGCGACGAAGTGGCGCTCCGCGACGCGGCTCGCGTCGAACGGGTGGACCAGGTGGACGGTCTGCTCGTCGTCGGGCTGTGCGTGGACGGCGGGGTCGCCGGTGGTCACGCGCACGATGCTCGCGACGTCCTCGATGAGGCCCTCCGTGCGAAGGAACCCCACGGCGAGCTCGGCCTCGTGACCGGGGGTCCGCATCGTGACCGCGACGTCCACCGGCAGCTGGCCGGGGCCGCAGGCGCGGATCGCCATCGGCTCCTCGCCCGCGAGGCGATCGTCGCGCACCTCGACGCGGCCGGCGCGATACGTCGTCGTCCTCGTGCGCGCGGCCTCGCGCGGCGTGGGCTGTCCGGGACCGGTCACCCCGGCATCCTACCCGCGCCGGACCATACTGCGGGGATGCCCGATCCGATCGAGGTCCTGGCCGGTGATGCCTGGTCGTTCGTGGCCGCATCGCGGCGTGCCACGCTGGCGACCGTCGACCCGCAGGGGCGGCCGCGGCTCGTCCCGGTGTGCTTCGTCCTGCTCGGGGTCACCGGCGTGGAGGTCCCGTCACCGCCCCGCCTGTACTCGGCCCTGGACGAGAAGCCCAAGCGGGTGGTCGATCCCCACGCCCTCGCCCGCGTCCGCGACCTCCGGGCGCGCGACGACGTCCAGCTGCTGGTCGACCGCTGGGACGAGGACTGGTCGCAGCTGGGCTGGGTGCGCCTGCAGGGCCGCGCCCAGATCCTGGATCCCGACGGGACGGCGGCCGGCGAGCGCGACACCGCGATCCGGGCGCTGCGCGCCAAGTACCCGCAATACGAGCAGCAGGGGCTCGAAGCCCGGCCGCTGATCAGGATCCTGGTCACCCGGGCGTCGAGCTGGGGCCGTCTCGGGCCGGTCGCCGGACCGGCAACCGACGAGTGAGCGTCAGGCGATCTCGGCCAGGAACGCCAGCAGCGTCTCGATGAACCACTCGGGCCGCTCGAGGCTCGGCAGGTGGGCGACGCCCGGGACATCGATCCGGCGTGCGCCGGCGACCCCCTCGACCAGGGCGTCGGCGGCGATCGCGACCGAGGGCAGGTCCAGCTCGCCCACGATGGCCAGCAACGGCACATCGGATCTCGCCCAGCCGCCCGACGGCCGGCGGGTCCAGCGGGATCGGACGCCCTTCGACCTTCTCCTGGAGCGACGTGTCCAGGCACATCTGGCGCACGAGCCGGCGAACGCTTTCCGGGGCACGACCCGCAGGCTGGCCGATGCCATCGACCCAGATCTCGATATCGAGGTCGGCCTGGCCTGCCCAGTCGCGCGCCTCGTACAGCGCCTCCTCACGCTCGCCCAGCGCGAGCATCTCCGGCGTGTCCGCGATCTCCAGCCCGCTCAGCCCGCCACACACCCAGACGAGGCCGTCGAACCGGTCCGGGTACTCGATCGCCGCGTCCAGCTCGATCGAACCTCCGCGCGAGCAGCCGACGACGACCGCACGGTCGACCCCGACCGCGTCCATCACCGCCACCAGGTCGGCGCGGTCGGAGAACTCGACATCATCGGTCTCGGTTCGCCCGAAGCCGCGCGTCTCATAGCGAACCACGCGATGCTCCGCCGCCAGTGCGTCCCACTGCGGGTCCCACATCCGCGCGTCGGCGATCCCGGCGTGGACGAGCACCACCCCCGGTCCGTTGCCGGCCGCCTGGGCCCAGATCCGGCCACCGGGCACGGGCACGAACCCTTCGAAGTCGGTCACCGCCGCGCCTCCCGCTCGAGATACACCGCGTTGCCCGTCGGCCGCAGGCAGTGCGTCATCGACATCGCCTGAAGATACCCGCCGGCATTCAGGATGGCCACGGGCTCGCCCTCGGCCACGTCGGGGAATGGATAGTCCTCGGCGAACACGTCGCCCGCCTCGTTGATGTGCCCGGCCACGGTCACCAGCCGGGTCCGGTCCCGCAGCGGGTCGCGCACGGGCACGATCTCCTGTGCGTAGCGGTAGATGAACCAGGCGCAGTTGACGTTCCAGCCGATGTCCAGGCCGACGAAGGTCGTCGTGCCCCTTCGCTCGACGCTGACGACCTCGCCCAGCAGGATCCCGGCGTCCTTCATCACCAGGTCGCCGGGCTCGAACGCCGCCGTGACGCCGTACGGCCCGAGGTGCCGGGCGACGACCTGCGCGTAGGCGTCGAGGTCCACCGCGCGCTCGCCGTCACGCGCGATCCGTCCCAGGCCGCCGCCGACGTTGACCTCGCGGATGGGGAGCCCCGCGTCGAGCATGCGGTCGAGGAACCCGGTGGCCCCTCGCAGCGCCGACTCGAAGCCATCCAGCTGATCCCCCAGCCAGCCCGACCCGGCGTGGAAATGCAGGGTGTCCACGACCAGGCCGTGACGCCGGACCACGGCGATCGCGTCATCCAGGCGATCGGCCGTGACGCCGAACTTGGTGGGCCGGTCGCCGGCGTATGACAGGTGCTCGGTGTACCCGGCGCCGGCACCCGGGTTGACGCGGATGCCGACGGTCCGGCCGGGCGCGCGGCGGCCCACCCGATCGAGCTGGCTGACGCCGTCGAGGTTCAGGTGGATCGGATGCGCGAGCAGGACGTCGAGGTCGCGCTCGGACACGTTGGTGCCGGTATGGCTGATCTCATCCGGCATCCAGCCATTCGCCAGGGCGTGAAGCACCTCGCCCGGAGAGCACGCGTCGATGCCGATGCTGTCCGGCGAGCCCGGCTCGCCCAGGCCGCGAAGCACGGCCAGGATCCGGGGGTCGGGGCTGGCCTTGAGCGCAAACCGGACGACGTGGCGGAGGCCGGTCGCGCGGATGGCGGCCTGGAGCGCCCGGACGTTCTCCCGAGGACGCGCCAGGTCGTACACGAACAGCGGCGTGCCGTGCTCGCGGACCAGCGCCTCGAGGTCCGCCCCGTTGAGCGACAGCCGGCCGTCACGGACGTCCAGGCCCGGGCGCCGCCACCAGGTGGGCGCCGGCGAGACGAGCGGTCCGGCCTCGGCGCCCATCAACGGCGGGCGTCCCCGGTCCGTGCGGGGCGTGCTGCCAGGATCGCCCGGCGGGCGACCGGATCCGCGAACGGGTCGGGACCCTCGGCGACGGGCGTCCCGACCGCGGTCAGGAGACGCTGCGTCGCCGCGGCGATCTCGTCGATGGCGATCCGGAACGCCTCCTCGTTCCGGGCCGATGGAGACCGGAATCCGCTGATCTTGCGCACGTATTGGAGGGCGGCGGCCTGGGCCTCGCCCGTGGTGGCCGCGCCGGCATCATCGGCGCGGCGGAGCTGGCGAATGCTGCGACACATGCGGTGCAGCGTACCGCCCCGCGACCTTCGACACCGTTGCGGTGAGCCGGAAATGGCGACACGGGCATCGCCGGCGTCCGGGCAGGGACCAGCCAATGGTCCCATTCGGCTGGGGCGCGGGCTGGGCCCTTCGGGCCGTGGCTGCGTGGTGCGCCCCGGTGCAGCCTTGTGGGGTCATGGATCAACCTGCGAGCACCAGCCGGGTCAGGCTCGCCCGTGCCGTCCTCCACGGCCCGTTGCTGGCCGGGTTGCTCGTGGCCACCGTGCTCGCGGGGCTCGTCGTCGGCCCGCAGGCTGCGAAGGCTGCGACCGGCACGTACCTGCCCGCCTGCAGCGCGGTCAACATCCGCACCAGCGCATCGCTGGGCGCGGCGATCAAGACCCGGCTCACGCCGTCGGACACGGTCACCGTGGTGGCCACCGTGAGCGGCAGCAGCTGGAGCGCGGTCTGTCCCACGTCCAAGTCGGGCTCGGGCTGGTACCGGATCAGCGCGGTCAACGGCACCAGCGTGCGCACCCTGTACGGGGTGAGCTACCTGTACGGGGCGACCGGCGTGCTCAAGGCGGCGCCGGCACCCGCGCCGACGCCCACGGCCACTCCGTCGCCCACGCCGGCCCCCAGCGCGACCCCGTCGCCCACGCCCACACCGGCACCCACGCCGGCGCCCGCGGCGAACCTGTACCTGCCCGCCTGCAGCGCGGTCAACATCCGCACCAGCGCATCGCTGGGCGCGGCGATCAAGACCCGGCTCACGCCGTCGGACACGGTCACCGTGGTGGCCACCGTGAGCGGCAGCAGCTGGAGCGCGGTCTGTCCCACGTCCAAGTCGGGCTCGGGCTGGTACCGGATCAGCGCGATCAACGGCACCAGCGTGCGCACCCTGTACGGGGTGAGCTACCTGTACGGGGCGACCGGCGTGCTCAAGGCGGCGCCGGCACCCGCGCCGACGCCCACGGCCACCCCGTCGCCCACGCCGGCCCCCAGCGCGACCCCGTCGCCCACGCCCACACCGGCACCCACGCCGGCGCCCGCGGCGAACCTGTACCTGCCCGCCTGCAGCGCGGTCAACATCCGCACCAGCGCGTCGCTGGGCGCGGCGATCAAGACCCGGCTCACGCCGTCGGACACGGTCACCGTGGTGGCCACCGTGAGCGGCAGCAGCTGGAGCGCGGTCTGCCCCACGTCCAAGTCGGGCTCGGGCTGGTACCGGATCAGCGCGATCAACGGCACCAGCGTGCGCACCCTGTACGGGGTGAGCTACCTGTACGGGGCGACCGGCGTGCTCAAGGCGGCGCCGGCACCCGCGCCGACGCCCACGGCCACCCCGTCGCCCACGCCGGCCCCCAGCGCGACCCCGTCGCCCACGCCCACACCGGCACCCACGCCGGCGCCCGCGGCGGGAATCTCGCCCATCGGCAGCAGCACCACCTTCTACGGCCGCGGCTACGGCCACGGCGTCGGCCTCTCGCAGTACGGCGCGCGCGGACGTGCCCTGGCCGGCCAGACCGCAGCCGAGATCCTCGCCCACTACTACGCCGGAACGACCATCGGCACCCTCGCGTCCAGCACGTCGATCCGGGTGCTCCTGCTCGACAACCTCGCCGCCAGCCAGGCCATCCCGCTGACGGTCTTCGGCCGCGGCGGCGGTTGGGGTATCCGCGGGAATTCGACCGTCTACCCCGCGGACGCCCGGCTCCGGCTCGATGCCGCCGGCCGCAGGCACGGGAACCCAGTGGCGGATGATCGTCGATGACACCACCGGTGCCGTCCTCGCCGATGCCGCCGCGCCCGCGGACCTGACCGTCGAGCCGCGCGAGCCGGGCACGACCCTCCAGCTGTACTCGAAGCCCTCGACCTACGACCTGTACCGAGGGACGCTGCGGGCCATCCTCTCCACGTCCACGGCGGACGTCATCAACGAGGTCGGGCTCGAGGACTACCTCCGCGGAGTCGTGCCGGCCGAGATGCCGACCTCGTGGCCGCTCGAGGCGCGGCTTGCCCAGACCATCGCCGCCCGCTCGTACGCCGCATATCGCCTGCGCCCGGGCGTGTCCACGTTCGACGTGTACGACGACACGCGCTCGCAGGTCTACCAGGGCGCCCGTCGCGAGAGCGCCGCGTCGGACGCGGCCGTCACGGCGACCGCCGCGCAGGTCCTGCGCAGCGGCTCCGCGATCGCGAACGCGCTGTTCCATTCGACCGCCGGCGGCGCCACCGAGAACAACGAGAACGTGTTCGTGTCGTCGACGGGCGCGAAGGTTGCGGGCGCCGTGTCGTATCTGCGCGGGTCCTCGGACCGCGACCCGACCGGCGCGGCGTATGACGCCGCGGCCCCGTACGCGACCTGGCAGACGCACGCCTACTCCGCCGCTGCCCTGACCGCGATCTTCAACGCCGACTCCCGGACCAGCGTGGGCACGCTGACCGGGCTCGACCTCCGCGATCGCGGCGTCTCGGGCCGCCTGATCAGCGTCACCCTGGTCGGGAAGCCAGGGGACGAAGAAGGTGTCCGGCGACGTGTTCGTCGCCGTGTTCAACGCCGGCCGTCCGGCCGGCGATCCGCCGCTGCGAAGCACGCTGCTGGATCTCGCACCCATCCCCTGACCCGGCGCGTATCCTCGGGGTGATGGAACGCTGGCAGACGATCATCGAGCCGTTCCGGATCCACGCGGTCGAGCCGATCCGGCTGACCACGGAACATGAGCGAGAACGCGCGCTCGAGGCGGCCGGCTGGAACCTGTTCAACCTCCACGCCGAGGACGTCCTCGTCGACCTGCTGACGGACTCGGGGACGGGCGCCATGAGCCGCGACCAGTGGGCCGCGATCCAGCACGGCGACGAGAGCTACGCCGGCAGCCCCAGCTGGTACGCCTTCCTCGATGCCGTCCAGGCGCTGTTCCCGTTCCGTCACGTCATCCCCACCCACCAGGGCCGCGCGGCCGAGAAGATCCTGTTCAGCGCGATCGGCGGCCACGGCAAGGTCGTGCCCAACAACACCCACTTCGACACCACGCGCGCGAACGTCGAGTTCACCGGGGCCGAGGCGGTCGACCTGGTGATCCCCGAGGGCCGCGAGCCGGCCACGCTCCACCCGTTCAAGGGGAACATGGACGTCGCGGCGCTCGAGGCGCTGCTGGCGGCTCGCGGTGACGACGTCCCGGTCGTGTTCGTGACCATCACCAACAACTCGGGCGGCGGCCAGCCGGTGAGCCTCGAGAACCTGCGCGCGGTCCGCGCCGTGTGCGACAGGTTCGCCAGGCCGCTGTTCCTCGACGGCTGCCGGTTCGCGGAGAACGCGTGGTTCATCAAGGCCCGCGAGCCCGGGCAGGCGGACCGGTCCGTCATCGACATCGTGCGCGAGATCGGATCGCTCGCCGACGGGATGACCATGTCGGCCAAGAAGGACGGGCTCGCGAACATCGGCGGCTGGCTCGCGATGAACGACGACGGGCTGGCGGAGCAGTGCCGGAACCTGCTCATCCTGACCGAGGGGTTCGTGACCTACGGCGGCCTTGCCGGCCGCGACCTCGAGGCGATCGCCCAGGGGCTGCGAGAGGTCGTCGACGAGGACTACCTGCGCTACCGGATCCGGTCGACCGCGTACCTTGGCGATGCCCTCGATGCCGCGGGGATCCCGCTGGTCAAGCCCATCGGCGGGCACGCCGTCTACCTCGACGCGCGCGCCCTGCTGCCGCACATCCCGCCCCTCGAGTATCCCGGCCAGGCGCTGGCGGTCGAGCTCTACCGTGCCGGCGGGATCCGCGGCTGCGAGATCGGCACCGTGATGTTCGGGATCCACCCGGACGGCACCGAGGCACCGGCCGCGATGGACCTCGTCCGGCTCGCCATCCCGCGCCGGACGTACACCCAGAGCCACATCGACTACGTGATCGAGGTGGCCCGCGACGTGGCCCGGCGGGCGTCGACCCTGCGGGGATACCGGATCGAGCAGCAGCCCACCCAGCTGCGCCACTTCACGGCGAGGTTCGCGCCGCTGGGATAGACGTGGCCCGGGGTCCGCCGGTGTGGTCGGGCGCGCTACGGGCCGGCGCGGAACAGCCGGCCGACGCGGGCCAGCGAGGCGTCGATCCGCGACTCGGCGAGGCGTCCCTGCGCGACGGCGTCCGCGATGGCCTCGACGATGCGCTCGACGACGTCGGGCTGGTAGGCCTGCTGGTTCGCGATCAGCAGCAGGTCATCGCCCGCATCGATGGCGAGCAGCGCGGCCTCCTCCAGCCCGTAGGCGTCCAGGACGGCCGTGGCCTGGAGATCGTCGGTCACGACGACCCCGTCCCAGCCGAGCGTGCCCCGCAACAGGGCGCTGACCACCGCCGGGGACAGGGAGGCCGGCAGGTCCGGATCCAGCTGGCCGTTGAGCACGTGGCCGACCATGATCGCGTCCGCGTTCCCGGTCGCGACCAGGCGCTGGAACGGCTCGAGCTCCATCCGGGACCAGGTCTTCGTGACGTCCACGAATGCCGTGTCGGTGTTCCCGGTGGAGCTGCCGATCCCCGGAAAGTGCTTGAGCGTCGTCCCGACACCGGCCGCCCGGTGGGCGGCAACCTCGATCGACGCCATCCTGACGACGACGTCCGGATCGGCCGAGAACGACCGGTCCAGCGCCCCGATCGCCGGGCTGTCCGGATTGACGTCGAGATCCACGACCGGCGCGAAGTTGAGGTCGATGCCGGCCGCGGCGAGGGTCGCGGCGATGCCCTCTGCCCAGGTCCGGGCTGCGGCGGTCGTGCCGTCCCCGATCGCCGCCTCGGAGGCGACCGCCGGAAACCCGTGTGCCGGACCGAGCCGCGTCACCCGGCCGCCCTCCTGGTCCACGCCGATGGCGATCGCCCGGTTGCCGGCGGCCGCGCGCAGGTCCCGTGTCAGTCGGGCGACCTGTGCCGGGGAGCCGACGTTGCGGGACCCGCCCGTCAGCTGATCGCGATCGAACAGGATCACGCCGCCGAGACCGCCGGCCAGCGCGTCCGCGACCCATGGCGCGTCATCGAGGGTGAGCCCGCGGAACCCCACCACGAGCAGCCCGGCGATCCTGCGGCGGAGGTCGATCGCGGGAGAGGGCGAGGGGCTCACGGCAGGCCCCGACGGGGATGCCGGCGGCGACCCGGTTGCCGGCGGAGCCGGTGACGACGCCGAGCCGGATGGGGGCGCCGTCGGCGATCCCCCGGGTGCGCACGCGGCCAGCGCCAGCGCGGCGCCACCGGCGAGACCGGCGCCCAGGAGGCGTCGGCGCGACAGCCGCGGCGAGCCCGGAGGGTCGTCGCCGGCGGTCGCCCCTCGAGGCGGGACGCGCCCATCGGGCATCGGAGGGTTCACGCGGCGACTGTAGAGGAGGTTCGATGGCGCCGCTGGCGAGCACCCGGAAGGGACTCGCGGGACCTACGCCTTCAGGCTGATCGTCCCGGTCTGGGTGTCCACGACCAGCGGCAGCTCGAGCAGCGGCCGGTTGGTGGGCCCGCCGAGCACCTCGCCGTGGTTGGTCGGGTCGAAGGCTGCCCCGTGGCACGGGCACAGGAGCACGCCGTACTGCGCGTTCCAGCCCACCCGGCATCCCTCGTGGGTGCACGTTGCGTCGTAGGCCGCGAAGGTGCCGTCGGCGAGCTTGACGATGATGCCGGGATCGCCCGCGGGAAGCGGGGACGGCGCGGAGGTCGGGACCCGGAAGCGCCGGGCGCCCTGGGCATCCACGTCGCTGACGGTGGCGATGGCGAGCGACGCGTTGGGCGTCGCGACCGGCCCCGTGGCCGGATCCGTTGCCGTGGGCGCTGACGCGCCCGCGCCGGCGGGCGGCGGGCTCGTGAGGTCGCCGGTGCCCGGGCTCGACCCTCCGGCGCCGAGGCCCGGGTCGCCGGCCAGGCCCGCGGACTGCGCGTCGTCGAGGCTCCGCGGCCGGAGGAACCGGAGCGGCACTGCCAGCGATGCGACCCCGAGCGCGGCGGCGGCGAGCACGCCGCTCTGGAGCACGAGCCGCCGCGCAGTCGAGACCTCTTCCTCGTCGTCGGCGTACCACGGGTCGCGCATCCGCCGGCCCGCCGCGCGGATGCTCAGTGGCCAGTCCTCCTCGATGCGCCGGCCGATCTCGCGGACCGACCGGGGCACGAACAGGCCGCCGTCACCGGCGAGCGCGAGCGCGAGCCAGCCGAATGCGTACGGGAGGTCGGGGCCGTAGTAGTACGGGGTCGTGGTCCACGAGGCTGTCAGCCAGAACAGCAGCGACAGGAGCGCGCCGCCGAGGGCCGACAGCCGGAAGGCAAGGCCGGTCAGGGCCCCGATCCCGATCGCGATCTCCGCCAGGGCGATCAGGATCCCGATCTCGAACGCGAACGGCTGGGTCAGGCGGACGAGCGGCGCCAGCGGCGACACGCGCGCGAACGCGGCCAGCTGGCCGTTGATCGAGGCCGGGCTTGCCGCATCGAAGAACGCCGGGTCCACGAGCTTGTCGATGCCCGCGTACACGAACGTCGCGCCGAAGAACAGGCGGGCCGGCAGGAGCGCGCGAGCGGGAACGCTCGCGCGCTCCAGGCGCTCCCGAAGCGAGGGTTCGGGAGCGCCACCGGGCCGGGAGACCTCTTGCCACGATGCCGACTGCGCGTCGACCGGTGGCCTGGAGCGGGCACGGCGCACCTCACGGCTGCGACGGCTCAACGCCGTGACCTTGGGGCTCGCACGCGCACCTTGTCCTCCATAGACGGGATGCCGACCGGATCCGGCATCCCGCGGCTGATCCTGCAGCTCGTCATTGGCCACCGCCTGTGCGCCCGATGAGCGTTTTCACATCTTGGGGCGCAACGGGCCGGATCGATCAGCTGGCGAGCTCGTCCGGGAACAGCGGCCGCACCCACAGCGAGTACGCCTGTCCCGAGGAGATGAAGGCGGTCGTGGCGGATGCCGATGCCAGCACGGGTGCCAGCGTCGCTGCCGCGTCGCCGGTGACGATGCCCGAGCGGAGCCCGGGGACGCCCAGGTCGGGGACGGCGGGGGTACCGAACGCCGCAAGGTCCGCCGGCAGCGGCCACGTGACCGGGGGGCCACCGGCCTCGGTCGCCGGCGCGACGGGAGCGTCGTAGATGCGGTAGCCGGCGGGTGCATACGGGACCGGCGAAGCGGGCGTCGATCCCCAGGTGACGGTCGGATCGGTCAGCCGCTCGAGGAGGTCGAAGGCCGCTGCACCGGACCGTCGCTCCCCGGCGCACCCGGGCCGCCCGCGCCGCCGGGGAGTCCCGGGGCGCCGACGTTCGCGAACCGGCTCACGATCGTGTTGCCGTCGATCACGACGGTGAACACCGCGGATCCGGTGTCGGCGACGACCCCGCCGCCGCTGCCTTCGTGGTCCAGGCCGGCGGCCCGGATCGCGTCGAGGATCGCCGCAACGCCGTCGGAGCCGACATCACGGACGTCCACCGGCGCGACGAGCGGCGCCGGGCCGTCGGTGGCGGAGCTGCCCGGCGTGTAGATCCGACCATCGGAGTCGACGACCACCAGGGGCAGGGCCCCGATATTGGCCGACGGATTGATGAACCCGCCCTCGCTGGTGACCTCGAGCAGGAGCTCAGGAGCCGGCACGCTCGATGGTGCCGCCGAAGGGGCGGCAGACGGAGCCGACGAGGTCGCGGGGGCGGATGGCGGGACGCCGGTCGGGGTCAGGCTGGCAGACCCGGACCCGCAGGCGGCCAGCTGGAGGCAGAGCAGCGACCCGGCGAGCAGGACGCTGACACGGACGTGGTGGTGGGCGAGTGTGGACACGGGACGTTGGCCTCGATGGGACGCGGCGATGTGGCCGTGGCGAGAGGACGCACGTGCCTCCCCGCCGGTTCCGTGACCGTGCGCGCGGCTCAGTCGCGCGGCGCGCGGCGGGCTCAGTCGCCCGGCCGGTTGCCCCAGCGCCACTCGATCGAGCCCGTGTAGCAATGGCCGAGGTAGGTGCACAGGCCCGCGGACATGTCCCACTGGCGGCCCGTGACGTACGGGCCGCGGTCGATCACGGGCACCGTGACCTGCCGTCCGTTGGCCGGGTTGCGGAAGGTCACCAGCGTGCCGCAGGGCAGGGTGCGGTGCGCAACGCCCATGATCGTCTGCGTATATGCGTACCCGCACGCCGTCCGCTTGCCGTAGAAGCCCGGCCCGTACCAGCTGATGTTGCCGTCGAACCGCCAGTAGTTCTTGAGGTACGTGCCCACCCGCGGCGCCGGCTGCGCGACGGTCGGCCTGCTCGGCGGGGCGACCTCCCGGCCTGGCTCAACCAACGTCGAACCGGGCCCGAGCCATCCAGCCGAGCGAGGCGCCGTGTCAAGTGGTGGAATCGTCGTCGCCGGTGAACCGGCGAGCAGCGCGATCGACACGGCGCGCAATGACGCCGGATCGACCGTCCGGGCGGAGCTCGGGGCACTCGAGCCCGCGGGTTCAGGTAGGGCGACCAGGGCGGACGCGGCCATGAGGGCCGCGATCGCGACGATGAGCCTGGTGCGCACGATCTCGTCGCAGCCTACCCGGAGATGTCAATTCGTGCATGGGGTGGCCCGCCTGGTGCCGCCGGAGGTCGCGCCGGCGGTAGCCTGAACGCGTGACGATTCCGATCAGCAACGCCGATCCCGTGGCGCTCGACCCGGCAGCGATGACCAACCCGGCACCGGACGCGGAGCGACACCTCCGGTTCGACGCCCCGGTCAATCTGCGGCTGACGCTGGGGCTCCACCTTCGGGGCGCGGGCGATCCTGCCTGGCGGTTCGAGCCGGGCGGTCGGGTCTGGCGGGCGACCCGGACCACGGCCGGGCCGGCGACGATCCTGCTCCAGCCCGCTCGGGACGGGCTCCTGGCTCGTGCCTGGGGCCCGGGAGCCCAGTCGGCCGTGGATGGGGTCGAGGCACTGATCGGCCTCGACGACGAGCCGTCGGCGCTCGTTCCGCTGGATCCCGTCGTCGCCGATGCCGCCCGTCGCCTGCGCGGGCTGCGCATCGGCCGCACGGGCGCCCTGCTCGAGGCGCTCGTCCCCGCGATCCTGGAGCAGAAGATCACGGGCGCCGAGGCCCGCCACGCATACCGGACCATGATCCGGGTACACGGCGAGCCCGCTCCCGGTCCCGCGGGGCTCCGCCTCCAGCCCCCGGCACAGACGCTGGCGGCCCTGCCCTACCACGCGTATCACCCGCTGGGCGTCGAGCGCCGGCGTGCGGAGCTGATCCGGGCAGTCGCCCGCGAGGCGCATAGGCTCGAGCGCCTGGCCGCAGAGGCCGCCGGTCCGGGCGGCGAGCCGGCCCGGCTGTACGAGGCGCTCCGGTCGTTCAACGGGATCGGCCCGTGGACGGCGGCCGAGGTGGGCATCCGGGCGCTCGGCGATCCGGATGCGGTCAGCGTCGGCGACTTCCACCTGCCCAACCTCGTCGCCTGGGCGCTGGCCCGTGAGCCCCGGGGGACGGACGAGCGGATGCTCGAGCTGCTCGAGCCGTACCGCGGGCAGCGCGGCCGCGTGCTCCGGCTGCTGGAGCTGTCGGGCGTGCGGGCACCACGGTACGGTCCCCGGCTGTCCGCGCGGCGGATCGACCGAATCTGAGACGGCGCCGGTAGGCGACCGCGCGGCGGACCGGCGACGGTGACGCGGCGCGCCGGGCGACGTCAGCGGGCCGGCGGCGCCTCCTCGCGCATGCCCCACGGCGAGCCGTATTCCGTCAGCAGGTCCAGGAACGGCATCGCATCGAACGCCTCCGGGCCGAGCACACCCGCCCCACCCCACGTCCCGCGCGCCAGCAGCTCGAGCGCGACGATCGGGTTGATCGCGGTCTGCCAGACGACGGCCTGCGACCCGTACTCGGCCATCGACCAGCCGTTGTCGACCACGTGGTACAGGTAGACGGCCCGCGGCTGCCCGTCCTTCCCGCGCCCCGTGACCCACGTCCCGGCGCAGGTCTTGCCGTGCATCCGGTCGCCCAGCCCGGCCGGATCCGGGAGGCACGCGGCAACGACGTCCCGCGGCGAGACCTCGGCGCCCTTGACCCGGACCGGCACCGTGCTGTCGAGCCCCAGCTTGTGGAGCACCCGGAGCACCTCGATGAACTCGTCGCCCAGGCCGTACTTGAACGTCACCCGCTGGGCGTCGACCCAGCGCGGGACCAGGAGGACCTCCTCGTGCTCGACGTTGACGCACTCGACCGGGCCGATGCCCTCGGGAAACTCGAACACCTCCGGCTCGCTGAACGGCGGCGTCGTGTACCAGCCGCGATTCTTCTCCCAGATGACCGGCGGGTTGAGGCACTCCTCGATCGTGGTCCAGATCGAGAACGACGGCGCGAACTCGTAGCCGTCGACGGTCAGGTTGGCGCCGTCGCGGATGCCGACCTCGTCGATGGCGGAGAACAGGTGGTCGGCGGCATAGCGGGCGAACACGTCGGACAGACCGGGCTCGACCCCCATCCCGACGAGGGCCAGCCGGCCCGCCGCCTCCCACGCGGACGCCTTTGCGAACTGCGCGTCACCCAGCTTCTCGCCGCTCTCCGCGTGCGGATGGTCGGGATGCGGGCGTGACAGCGACATCGCCATATCCATGTAATCGATGCCCGCCGCAAAGGCTGGCGTCGAAGATCGGCATCACGAAGCGCGGGTCCACGGCGTTGAGCACGTGGCTGATCCGGTGCTCGCGGATGAGGGCGACCATCGCGTCGACGTCCGAGGCGTCGACCTGCGCGCCGGAGAACCGGGCATCGCCGGCGACCTGCACCAATGCGTGCTCGACCCGGGCAGGGTCGTAGTCGGCGACCACCATGTGCTCGAAGAACTCGCGCCGGGCCGCGATGCCGACGGCGGCACTGCCCACGCCACCGGCGCCGATCACCAGGATCCGCATGTCTCGATCTCCTTCGCGGATGTGACGCCGGCGGGACGGGATCGGGCGCCGACCGGCGCGGCACACGAGTGGTCGCGTCGTCTCCGATCATGATGTCAGCCGCGGGGCCGTGGCGTGGCGGGTGGCGCGGGGCGTGAGACCGCCGTGGGGGTAGATTGGTGGCTGATGCCCGCCAACGTCGCAGCCACGCCGCTCACCCGCGCCTCGCGGCTCGAGCTGCTGCCGGGCATCCTCCGCCAGCGCATCCTGGTCCTCGACGGCGCCATGGGCACGATGCTCCAGCGACACCGGTTCTCGGAGCAGGACTTCCGGGGCACCCGCTTCGCGAGCCATCCACGCGACGTGCGGGGCGACAACGACCTGCTGTCGATCACGCGACCCGATGCCGTCCGGGCGGTCCATGCCGGGTACCTGGACGCCGGCTCGGACATCATCAGCACCAACACGTTCACCGCCACCCGCATCGCGCAGGCCGACTATGGCCTGGAGGACGTCGCACGCGAGATGAACGAGGCCGCCGCCCGGCTGGCGCGCGAGGCGGCCGATGCGGCGGAGGCACGCGACGGCCGCCCCCGGTACGTCGCCGGGTCGCTCGGACCGACCAACCGGACCGCGTCCATCTCGCCCGACGTCAACGACCCGGCCGCCCGCAACGTCTCGTTCGAGGAGCTGGCGGCGGCGTACCGCGAATCCGCGGAAGGCCTGATCGCGGGCGGGGCGGACCTGCTGCTGGTCGAGACGATCTTCGACACGCTCAACGCCAAGGCCGCGATCTTCGCGATCGAGGACGCGTTCGAGGCGCTGGGGCTGCGGCTGCCCGTGATCATCTCGGGAACGATCGTGGACGCGTCGGGCAGGACCCTGTCGGGCCAGACCGTCGCCGCGTTCTGGAACAGCGTGCGCCACGCGAACCCGCTGCTGGTCGGCCTCAACTGCGCCCTCGGCGCGAGACAGCTGCGCGAGCACGTCGAGGAGCTGGGACGGCTTGCGCCGGTCGCGCTGTCGGCCTATCCCAACGCCGGCCTCCCGAACGAGCTGGGCGGCTACGACGAGACGCCCGACCAGACCGCCGCCGAGCTGGGCGCCTGGGCGAGGGCAGGGCTGCTCAACGTCGCCGGCGGCTGCTGCGGGACCACGCCCGAGCACGTGGCGGCGATCGCGGCGGCGGTCGCCGGTGTTCCGCCCAGGGTCATCCCGGAGCGCACCCACGAGACCCGGCTCGCCGGCCTCGAGCCGCTGACGATCCCGATGCCGGGCGGCGCGTTCGTCAACGTGGGCGAGCGGACCAACGTCACCGGCTCGCGCAAGTTCGCACGGCTGATGGCCGCGGGGCGGGACGCCGAGGACGAGGCCGTCGCGATCGCACGCGACCAGGTGGCCAATGGCGCGGTGATGCTCGACGTCAACATGGACGAGGCGATGCTCGACGGCGTCGCGGCGATGACCCGCTTCCTCCGCCGCCTGGGCAGCGAGCCCGATATCGCCGCGGTCCCGGTCATGGTCGACAGCTCGCGCTGGTCGATCATCGAGGCAGGGCTGCGCCAGCTCCAGGGCAAGGGCGTGGTCAACTCGATCTCGCTCAAGGAGGGCGAGGCGGAGTTCCTGCGCCAGGCGTCGCTGTGCCACCGCTACGGCGCCGCGGTGATCGTGATGGCGTTCGACGAGCAGGGCCAGGGGGACACGACGGAGCGCAAGGTCGAGATCCTGACCCGCGCCTACCGCCTGCTGACCGAGCAGTCGGGGTTCGCTCCCGAGGACGTCATCCTCGACCCCAACGTGTTCGCGATCGCAACCGGGATCGAGGAGCACGCAAGATACGCCGTCGCCTACTTCGAGGCGGTTCGCCGGATCAAGGCGTCGCTGCCCCATGCACGGATCAGCGGCGGCGTGTCCAACGTGTCGTTCGCGTTCCGCGGCAACGACCGCGTGCGCGAGGCGATCCACGCGGTGTTCCTGTACCACGCGATCCGGGCCGGGATGGACATGGGGATCGTCAACGCGGGCGCGCTGCCGCTGTACGACGACATCGACGCGGACCTCCTGGAGCGGGTCGAGGACGTCGTCCAGGACCGTCGGCCGGATGCCACGGAACGGCTGCTCGAGATCGCCCCCCGGTACGCGGCCGCGGGCGGCCAGGCGCGCGTCGCCGACAACCTGGAATGGCGCGAGCTGCCCGTCAACGAGCGGCTCACCCACGCCCTGGTCGAGGGGATCGACGCGTTCATCGTGGAGGACACCGAGGAGGCGCGCCAGCTCACGAGCCGGCCGCTGGACGTCATCGAAGGGCCGCTGATGGCCGGCATGAACGTGGTCGGCGACCGGTTCGGCGCCGGGCGGATGTTCCTGCCCCAGGTCGTCAAGAGCGCCCGGGTGATGAAGAAGGCGGTCGCGCATCTCATCCCCTACCTCGAGGCCGAGCGCGAGGGCACGGGACGCCGGGCGGGCACGATCGTGATGGCCACGGTAAAGGGCGACGTGCACGACATCGGCAAGAACATCGTGGGCGTCGTGCTCGGCTGCAACGACTTCGAGGTCATCGACCTTGGCGTGATGGTGCCCGCCGCGCGGATCCTGGAGACCGCGCGCGAGGTCGGGGCGGACCTGATCGGGCTGTCGGGGCTGATCACGCCGTCGCTGGACGAGATGGTCCATGTGGCGTCGATGATGGAGCGCGAGGGCATGCGCACCCCGCTGCTCATCGGCGGCGCCACCACGTCGCGCGTCCATACCGCGGTCAAGGTCGAGCCCGGATACTCCGCACCCGTCGTCCACGTCGTCGATGCCTCGCGTGCGGTGGGGGTCGCGGGCGCCCTGATGGACCCGGCACGGCGGGAGGCGTATGCCGCTGGCGTCCGCGAGGAGTACGAGACCGTTCGCCGCGAGCGCGAAGGCCGTCGCGCACGCGAGACCCGCCTGTCGCTCGCCGAGGCCCGTGCCAACCGGCTGCAGGCCGACTGGTCGACGCCGCCGCCCCGGCCGTCGTTCCTCGGTGTCCGGACGCTCGACCACTACCCGCTGGCGGAGCTCGTCGAGCGGATCGACTGGACCCCGTTCTTTGCCACCTGGGAGCTGCGCGGCGCCTATCCCGCGATCCTCGACGACCCCCGGTTCGGTGCCGCGGCGCGTTCGCTCCACGAGGACGCGACGGCCATGCTCCGCAGGATCGTCGACGAGGGCCGGCTCTCGGCGTCCGCCGCGGTGGGCTTCTGGGCGGCCAACTCGACCCCCGAGGACGAGATCGTCGTGTGGGCGGACGAGACGCGGACGACGGAGCTCGCTCGGCTCCACGCGCTCCGCCAGCAGATGGCGAGATCGGACGACCGTCCCAACCTGTCGGTCGCGGACTTCGTCGGTCCGGCCGGGGTGGCGGACCATCTGGGGGCCTTCGCGGTGACCGCGGGACACGGCCTCGACGACATGGTCCGGGAGCACGAGGCCGCGCACGACGACTACAGCGCGATCCTGGCCAAGGCGCTCGCCGACCGCCTGGCCGAGGCGTTCGCCGAGCGGCTGCACGAGCGGGTCCGCCGCGAGGTGTGGGGATATGCGCCGGAGGAGCGGCTCGACAACGACGGGCTGATCGCGCAGCGGTACCAGGGGATCCGGCCTGCTCCGGGATATCCGGCCACCCCGGACCACACGGCAAAGGGCGCGCTGTTCGCGCTGCTCGAGGCAGAGGAGCGTGCGGGCATCCGGCTGACCGAGTCGTACGCGATGCTGCCGACGGCGGCCGTGTCCGGCATTTACCTGTGGCACCCCGAGAGCCGCTATTTCGGCATCGGGCGGATCGGGCACGACCAGCTCGAGGACTTCGCCCGGCGCGCCGGCATGGACATCGACGAGGCGGCTCGCTGGCTGGGCCAGAACCTGGCGGACGAGCCGGCCGGCTGACCCGGGCCAGCCGTCCGGGCGGGTATCCTCGGGCGACGGAGCCGCGATCCCCGGGTACCGCCGCGCAGGAGGCGAACCATCATGCCGTCGTTCGAGAAGTCGCCGCCGGAGCTCATCGCCCGCTTCGACGAGGTGGCCGGCAGGTTCGGGCAGGCCCAGCGCCGGAAGATGTTCGGCTACCCGGCGTTGTTCGTGGGCGGCAATCTCGCGACCAACCTGTTCGCCGGCTCGTGGACGGTCCGCCTCGGCCCGGCGGACCTCGAGGCGCTGCTCGAGCTGCCTGGCGCGACACCCTTCTCGCCGATGCCCGGCCGCTCGATGACCGGCTACGCGACGCTGCCGCCGGACATGATCCACGACGACGTGGCGCTCGACACCTGGATCTCCCGCGCGATCGCGTTTGCTGCGTCGCTGCCCGCCAAGGGCTGACGCGGCCGGCGGGACCACCCGGCGCCGTTCACGGGCGGAAATCCATACCTTGGCGGGGGGGCATTTATGGCGTATGCTCGTTCGACGCCCCACCGTAGGGCGAGCCTAGTACGGCCGACTCGATCCACTCCCTCCCGGATTCCGCCGAGGAAGATCGCGGAAACCGTCGCAAACCACGAGGATGTGGATCTCGATGAACGTCGATAAGACGCTCACCTGTGCTGACTGCAGCCAGGCCTTTACCTTCACTGCCAGCGAGCAGGATTTCTATGCCGAGCGCGGCTTCACGGAGCCGCGTCGCTGCCCGTCCTGTCGCGCCAGCCGCAAGGCCGCCCGCAATGCGGACGGTGGCGGCTACAGCGCCGGTGGCGGCTACAGCGCCGGTGGCGGCTACAGCTCCGGTGGCTACAGCTCCGGTGGCGGCGGTGGCTACGGCTCGCGCGGCGGCGGCAGCCGCGGCCCGCGCGAGATGTTCCCCGCAACCTGCTCGTCCTGCGGGCAGGAGACCGAGGTGCCGTTCCGGCCGACCTCGGGCAAGCCGGTCTACTGCAGCTCCTGCTTCGCCCAGCGCCGGGCCTGAGCTTCATGGCCGACGTCACACGTCCCGCT
This sequence comes from uncultured Chloroflexia bacterium, assembly GCA_963720825.1. GTDB lineage: Bacteria > Chloroflexota > Limnocylindria > Limnocylindrales > CSP1-4 > CAIXZV01. Next base: position 142,474 of record CAVRGY010000008.1, read on the forward strand.
ACGGGGCTGCCTCCTCGACGACCGGCTCCGCCGGCCGATGAGCGCAAGCACGTGATCGCCGAGTATCGCCATCGCAGCCAGGAAGTCACCTGCGTCTGCGGCTGGGTCGGAAGCTCGGCATCGCCCGATGGACGGACGAGTGACTGGAGCCGCCACGTCGCGGCGTCCCGGCTCGAGCGCGGCTGAGCTTTTCGGCAGCGCACCCCGAACCCGCGTCAATCGACGACCGCCGGATCCCGGCGGTCGTTCTGATTCGGCGGCGCGTCAGCCCGTGCCCTCGGCCAGCTGGAGCGCTGTGCGCAGCTGTGCGTCGCTCGACGCGGCGAGCTGCGCGGCCGTCATGTCGCGGAGCTCGTCCGGCCCGACCGGCTGGGCATCGGCGGCCAGCGCAACCGTCACGTCCGGGACGAGACCCTCGTGCCAGATCGGTCGACCGGCCCGCGTCAGCCAGCGCTCGACGCCGATCCGCAGCGACGAGCCGTCGGCGAGGTCGAACCGCCCGAGGACGGTCCCGGTCCCGAACGTCTTCTCGCCCACGACCTTGCCCCGGCCGGCGTCCTGGATCGCCCCGGTCACAATCTCGGCCGCACTTGCCGTACCGCCATCGGCCAGCACGACCAGCGGGATGTCGGTGGCAAGACCCCCCGGCTCGACCGGCGAGTCCTTCTCCTTGCCGCTCGCGTCGATCGCCTGGTAGACGATCCCGTCGGCCACGAACTGGCTGGTCACCCCGATCGCCTCGCTGACGTAGCCGCCCGGATTGCCGCGCAGGTCGAGGACCAGTGCCGTGACACCCGCAGACTTCGCCTTCGTGATCGCGTCCTGGACGCCCTTGGTGGCGCCGGTGGCGAACTGGTCGAGCCGGATCACGGCGACGGTCGTTCCGGGCGCCATCGCCCAGCTCACCAGCGGCAGGTCGAACTTGCGGCGGGTGATGGTCACGTCGAAGTTCGAGGTCCCTGCGCGGGCGAGCGTGAGCGTGACGTCCTCGCCCTCGGGACCGCGCACACGGGTGACGACCTGGTCGACCGTCTCTCCCGTGGTCGGCTTCCCGTCGACGGCCACGATCCGGTCACCGCGCCGAAGGCCCGAGTCGGCCGCCGGCGTACCCGGGATGATCGACGCGATGACGACGGCGCCCGTCTCCCCGCTGACCCGGACGCCGATCCCCACGAACGTGCCGGACAGCGACTGGTCCGACGCCTTGGCCTCGGCGGCGGTGAGGAACGAGGTGTGACCCTCGTCACCGACCGCCTGGGTCATGCCGCTGATCGCACCGTAGGCGAGGGCCTGGTCATCGAGGTTCCTGGCATCCACGTAGTGCTCGTGGAGGTCGCGCCACGCCTCCTCGATCAGCGCCAGGTCGGCCGCGCTACCCGACGGCGCGGCGGTGGGCGCAACAGCACCGGAGTCGCCGAACCAGCCCGACCGCTCCGCCCCGGCACCACCGAGGAACAGGGAAACAGCCAGCACCGGGGCGAGGAAGGCGGCGATCCACGTGGTCGTCCGGCGTGTCCGGAGCCCGCCCGGCGGTGCGAACGGCGGCGGCGGCGGAGGGGCATCCGATGGCCCGGGCTCGGCGGCAGTTCGTGTGATGTTCGGCGCCTCGCCGCTCGCGGCAGGCTCGGTGGGAACGGGTTGCAGGTCGGGGCTCGATTCGGTCATTCGGGTCCGTTGGGCTGGGTTGGCGCGCGCTCCGGGACGGCCGGCGCGGACTTCAGCATGACGCCTCGGCCTTCATTGCGGGTGGACGTGGGGTGAAGTTGCCTTACGGATCCGTCGTGCCGCGACCCTCGTGAACCATCCGGCGCGCCGCCCGGGTCGCGCGCACGAAGTGTCGGAGGTGGGCCAGCGGGCGCACGTGGGTGGGACCACCGGTGTAGATCGTGGACACCGGCGCCCACTCCAGGGTCCAGTTTCGCCTGAGGCAGACGGCGATCATCTCGACCTCGAGCTCGAACCCGGCTTCGCGACTGTCGACCATCTCGGCCATCAGCCGCCGCCCGACCAGCCGGTAGCCCGACTGGTTGTCCGGGATTCGACGACCGACGGCCCACGAGAACAGCAGGCCGCCCAGCGTGTTCGACAGCCGTCGCACCAGGGGCATACGTGCGAAGTCGCGGCACCCGATGATCAGCTCCGGCCGCGGACCCGGGGCACCCGGCGCCGTGAACCTCCCGACGAGGCGCGGGATCTCGGCCGGGTCGTGCTGGCCGTCCGCGTCGAGCGTGACGACCGCATCCCACCCGTCATCGATGGCCCGACGGAACCCGGTCCGGAGGGCTGCGCCCTTGCCCTGGTTCGGCTCCTGGCGGACGACCGTCGCGCCGGCCGCCGCCGCAACGGCCGCCGTGTCGTCGCCGGAGCCGTCATCCACGACCAGCACGGGCAGGCTTTGTCGGGCAGCCACGATCACAGGGCCGATACGCGGCGCCTCGTCGTGGGCGGGGATCAGCGCCAGGATCCGCGGCGTGGCGGAGGTCACGTCCGAGCGGCCCTGCACGACCGACGGCCGGTCATTCGCCCACGGGATGCTGCTCGGACCCGGAAGGCGCGCGCGACCTCGTCATCGGCGGATTATCCGCGCGTGGCGGACTGGCGGTCAGCCCGCCTGGAACTCGAGGCTCTTGACGACGGGTGAGGCGGCGCTGAGGAGCGAGTCCATCAGCGTCCCGTCGAATGCGTCGACATCGACGATCACCGTCCCGCCGCCGGGCAGGTCGAGGATGTGCAGCCGGAGCCGCTCATTGCCCGCGACGACCCAGCGCAGGCCGCTCGTCTGGCCGACGAGCAACGCGACCGTGGGCAGCCCATTGGCGAACGGGCAGGAGGTCGCCCAGCCGGCGGCGATCCCGATGTCCAGGGACGTGCCACGCAGTCCGCCGACGGTCGCCATCGCGGGCGTGCTGACCGTCAACCCGGCCAGGCTGCGGATCCACAGGACGAGGTCCGTGGACGTGGTCCCGATCCCGGGTTCCGCCGCCGTCGGACAGGCCGGATCCTGCGACGCCGCAACGACATCGCGGAACAGGTGGATCCCGACGAGATCGGAGTCGGCGGGGTGGAGCTCGAGGTACCCGGCCGTGTCGGTCACGAGCTCCCATCCCTCGGGCACGGTGAACGTGACCGGTGGCTGGAACGCGGCGGACGTGTAGGTGCCCGCGGCAAGTGGCGAGGACACCGGCCCGGTGGCTGGCGGCGGAGCGCTCGAGCTACAGGCGGCGACGAACAGGGTCATCGCGACCGCGAGGACGCGGCGGTGCACCATCGATCTCCTTGGCTCGGCCCTGGCGGCAACGGACGATGTCCCAGCCTAGCCCGGGAACCGGGGTCGGCCCTCGTGACACTGGTCACGTTTTCGGCGCGGGTGGTCACGTCCGCGACGTGAACGGATTCGATCGCGGCCCTGTCCGGCGCGACCGCTGCGACCGGCGGCGATCAGGCGAGGGACCCCGCCAGAAGCGCGATCTGGTCCGGCGTCACCCGGCAGCAGCCGCCGATCAGCGAGGCACCGGCCGCTCGCCATCGGGCCGCGGCAGCCCCATCGACCCGTGCGGATGCAGCGCCGGTCCACCGGCGTGCGGACGCATCCCAGCCCTCGCCGCTGTTGGGGTAGACCACGATCGGCTTTGCCGTGACGCCGCGGGCAAGGCCCACCAGCGACGTCACGTGCTCGGGTGCGGTGCAGTTCACGCCGACCGCGACAACGGCCGGTGATCCGGCCACCGCGTCGACCGCGACCTCGAACTCCTCGCCGCTGCGGAGGTGTCCCCCGTCCGCGCACGAGAAGCTGATCCAGGCCGGGGTCCCGGGGACCTCGTCCAGGAGGCGCGTGATGGCGACGGCCTCGGCCAGCTCGGGGATCGTCTCGATCGCGAGCAGGTCGGCAGCCGTCGAGGCCAGGACCCGCAGCCGCTCGCGGTGGAACGCCATCAGCTCGTCGACGGAGCGCCCGTAGCGGCCGCGGTACTCGGATCCGTCCGCGAGCATCGCCCCGTACGGTCCGATCGAGGCGGCGACCAGCAGCGGTCCCGGGATCCGGCGCGCACGCGTGCGGTCAGCTCCGCCAGGTACCGGTCGCGCGCCTCGGCGGCGAGGGCCACGCTGCGGCGCATCAGCTGAACCGCTTGGTCGTGGTCGATGCCGCGCCCGGCGAACCCCTCGAAGGTCGCCTGGTAGCTGGCCGTCGTCGCGACACGGGCACCTGCCCGGAAGTACGCCAGGTGCGCCTCGATGATCGCCTCCGGCGCAGTCTCGAGCAGCGTCGCGGACCACAGCCGGTCGGACAGGTCATGGCCCTGTGCCTCGAGCTGCGTTGCGAGGCCGCCGTCGAGCACGACGACACCGTCGTTTGCGAGGAGCGGGCCAAGCGGATCCGGATGCATGCCACCATCGTGCCCCAGCCGGGCGGGCAGGGTCGGTGCGCGAAGGACCTGAGGTTCCCCGTACCGGTCCCGGGCGGGCATTCCGGTGCGCGTCGCGGGCGTCGGACTGGACCGGATACTAGCCTATGGGCTACTATTGACCGGACAGGCGGGATGTCGGCGAACGCGCGCCGCCCACGGCCGGTCGGCAGCCTTCGCGGTCCGGCCCATGCACACGGAGGTTGCCCATGCTTCGACTCACCACCCAGGCCATCGATCACCTGCAGCGGGTCCGCGGACAGCGCGGGATCGATGCGAAGGAGCTGCCCCGGTTCATCCGCCGATCCGGGCGCCTGGCGCTCACCTTCGTTCGCGCACCCGAGGAAGGTGACCGGCTCGTCGATGGGGGCAAGATGTCCACGCTCGTCGCGCCGAGTGCGGCGGACCTCCTGGACGGCAAGACGATCGACGTCAAGGCCGCCGAGGGCAAGTCCATGCTGGTGGTCAAGCACCGCCGCGAGGCTGCAGCGAAGCGCGGCCGGGGCGCGGTGACCAGCCCGACCACTGCCTGACGCGTCTGCCTGCGATAGACAGCGCGGGTCGGACCGCGTATACGTGATCCCATCGCGACGACCGATGAGCTGACGCCCCGTCAAGGCTGACGCCGAACGACGACCCGGCGCCGCGATGAGGAGGCCATGGTCCAATCCATCCGGACGGGATCCGCGTCCGGCACCCTGCTGCTCGCGGACATCTCCGGTTACACCGGCTTCCTCCAGGCCGTCGCCACGGCGCATCGCGATGACGCGTTTGCGGGTGGCAACGTGCCCGACGCATACGGCCTGGTGTCGTCGCTGCTGGCCGGGATCATCGAGACGGTGGTGCCACCGTTCACGCTGTCGAAGATCGAGGGTGACGCGGTGTTCGCGTTCGCCGACGACACCGATGACATCCCGCGCGGCGAGGCCCTGCTGGCGTGCATGACCGCGTGCTATGCGGCGTTCCGCGAGCGGCTGGCGGGTGCCGAGCAGGTGTGGACCTGCCGCTGCGACGCGTGCGCCCGGGTCGGCGGCCTTGACCTCAAGTTCGTGCTCCACGCGGGCGGCTACGTCATCCAGTCGATCGGCGGCAATCGGGAGCTGGTCGGCCCCGAGATCGTGATGGCGCATCGCCTGCTCAAGAACCACGCCGCCGGGCTGGTGGGGACCTCGGCGTACGCGCTGATCACGGAAGCGGCGGCTGCCAGCCTGGACGTCCCGCTCGGCGACGGACGGCCGCTGACCGAGCGTTACGACCACTACGAGGCGATCGACGCCCGGGTCTACGCCCTGCGCTGATGGCGTCGGCCACCCGGCCTGCACCCGGCGGGCCGGCCGCGGCTAATGGACGCGCGACTCGAGCCCCTTCCAGAACGGCTCGCGCAGCTCTGCCTTGAGGATCTTGCCCGTCCCGCCTTTGGGCAAGGCATCGCGGAAGTGGAACTCGCGGGGAACCTTGAACCGGGCCAGGTTCGCGCGACAGTGTGCCCGCAACTCGCTCACCGTCGCCGTCGCACCGGGCTTGAGCACCACGATCGCCACCGGCGCCTCGCCGAACCTCTCGTCCGGCGCCGCGACCACCGCACACTCGAGCACCGCCGGATGCGCCGCAATCGCGTTCTCCACGTCCACGGACGAGATGTTCTCGCCACCGCGGATGATCACGTCCTTGGAGCGGTCCTTGATCACGACATAGCCCGCCTCGTCGAGCGTCGCCATGTCGCCGGTATGGAGCCAGCCGTCGTGAATCGCGGCCGCGGTCCCGTCCGGATCGCGGTAGTAGCCCAGCATCACCGTGTTGCCGCGCACCGCGATCTCGCCGATCTGCTCGGCGTCCGGACGGACGTCGCCGCCGGCCGAATCGACGACGCGCACGGAGACGCCCGGGATCGGCCAGCCGGTCATCGCCTGGCGCTCGCGCCGTCGCTCGGGCGGCTCGGTGTCGCCGAGGACCCGCCGCGGCTGCGCGATGGTCACGATCGGGCTGGTCTCGCTCAGGCCATAGCCGACGATCGCCTGGACGCCGAGCTGGTCCTCGAGTGCCGCGACCAGGGCAGGCGAGGCCGGTGAGCCGCCGATGATCAGCTGCTTGAGGCTCGACAGGTCGTGGTTCGGGCGGTCGTGGTGGTGGAGCACCGCGTTGAAGATCGCGGGCACGCCCAGCAGGCGCGTGACCCGGTGGCGCTCGACCTGCTCCATGAGCGCAACCGGGTCGAACTTGCGGAGCATCACGTGCCGGCCGCCGATCATGGTCACGAAGTGGGGCACGCCCCAGCCATTGACGTGAAACATCGGGACGACGTGGAGGACCACGTCGTCCTCGTCGTAGCGGAGCGAGAGCTGGGCGTTGAGCGCGTGGAGGTAGAGCGCTCGCTGGCTCAGCGCGACGCCCTTGGGCAGCCCGGTCGTGCCGCTCGTGTAGAACAGCTCGGCGATCGCGTTCTCGTCCACCTGGGGATGACGGGGCTCGGACGAGCCGCCCGACAGCAGCGCCTCGTACTCGTCGCCCGCCACGCCGCCCGGCTCGCCCTCGAGCACCACGAACCGCGGGCGCGTCGAGAGCTGTGGCGCGATCGCCTCGACCAGCGGGGTGAAGTCACGGTGGAAGAACACGACCTTCGAGCCCGCGTGATCGAGGATGTACGCGATCTCGTGGGGCGCCAGCCGGATGTTGACGGGGTTGAGGACGGCACCGGCCTCGAGCACGCCGAAGTAGGCCTCGAGGAGGTGATGGGTGTTGTAGGTGATGAACGACACCCGGTCGCCGGGCGCCACGCCGAGGCCGACGAGCGCGTTGGCCAGGCGGTGCGTCCGCTCGGCCCACGCGTGGTAGGTCAGCGAGGTCTCGCCGTCGACGACGCCGATCTTGTCACCGAAGTAGTCGGCGGCCCGGTCGCGAAACTCGAGGACCGAAAGGGGCACGAACACGGGAAACCTCCTCGCTCACGCCGCGATGCGTGTGTGAGTGCGAGTTTGGCGCACCCGCCGGGCGCTCGCTACGCGCCCGCGACCATCCGCAGTGCCGTGCGCCGGGCGAGCGCCATCAGCGACAGCATCGGGTTGACGCCCGACGCCGTCGGCATCGCGCTGGCATCCGTCACGTACAGGCCGCGGACGCCATAGACCTGCCCGTCCGGGTCCGCGACGCTGTCGCGCGGGCTGATCCCGATCCGGCAGGTCGACATCTGGTGCGCCGAGAACAGCAGGATGCGGTTTGACTCGATCGGGCGTCGCTCCAGCGCATCGAGCCAGGGATCGAACGGCTCGCCATCGTGCCAGTCCAGCGGCGGCGTGAGCAGGGGGATGATCCGGCGCGCGCCAGCGGCGCGGTGGATCCTCGCGACCTCGAGCGACCCACGGCGCAGCAGCTCCCGGTCTGCCGCGTCCGGCGCATACCGGATCGCTACCCCACCGTCGCGCGCCAGGGTGACCCGCCCGGTGGTCCGGTCGCGGACGATGGCGAGGAACGCCGCCACGTGGTTGCACTGGGTCATCAGATCGCGGTGGTCACCGCTGCTCCACCACGGGAACCCCGTCGCGATCAGGCCCGGATGCGTCGGCGCGGCCTCGAGGCGGAAGCCCCAGGTCCCGTCGATCTCGGCAAATGCGTCGCTCATCACGCTCTGGGGCACGCCCGACCACGGCTTGAGCGAGTCCGGGTAGATCGCCCCCAGCGCGGCGACCGGGTGGATGTGCAGCCCGCGACCCGCGGTCCCGGACGCGATCCCCGAGCGGAGGAGCACCGCCGGCGACAGGATGCTTCCGCCCGCAAGCGCGACCAGCGGCGCGCGGACGGTCATCTCTCCGCCGGGGACACGTGCGACGACCCCGGTCGCACGCCCCCGGTCCACGAGGATCCGGCGCACGTCGGACCGGTCGAGGATCTCGGCTCCCTTATCACAGGCAGCCACGAGCGACGTCCGCAGCGTCGACTGCTTGGCGCCTCGGCGGCAGCCGACCGCACACGGGCCGCAGTCGCCGCAGCCACTCACGTTGCGCGGGACCACGGTCCGCGGCAGGCCCAGGCCGTCGAGCCCGGCGGCGAGCCGGCCGTTCGGTCCGTTGACCGGGCTCTCATCGGTGGTGACGTGGATGTCGGCCTCGATCGCCGCATAGTGCTCGTCGAGGTCGTCGATCCCCGCCGCACGCCACTCGTCGCGGACGGCGGCCGGGGCGCGCAGCGACGTGCTCCAGTTGACCACCGTTCCCCCGCCCACCGCGCTGCCGGCCCGGATCGAGATCCAGCGATCCGTGGTCGCGGTCAGGCCGCGATCGAGGAACAGCGCGCCCAGGCCGGCCAGCTCCGGTCCGCCGAAGTCCGCCTCGCCGGCCATCGCGGCCCGCTCGAGGACGACCACCTTCTTGCCCGCGGCCGCCAGGATCGCGGCGGCCACCCCGCCGCCGGCCCCCGAGCCGATCACGACCGCATCGGCGTCGATCACCTCGCCGGCGGCCGGCGTCCGGACGATGACGCGACTGGGGCTGGCGGGATCGGGCGGCGGCGCGACGAACCCCGTCCGGGCCCGCCATGGCGAGTCCTCGAGCCCGTAGGCGATGAGCAGGGTCAGGCGCTTGAGGTCCTGGAACGCGGTTCGCTTGAGCGCGATCGGGCTGGCGGCCATCCGCCGCAGGTACCGCTCCCGGCCCTCCTGGCCGAGGTCCGCGAACCGGACCGGCCGCCCACCGATGGCAAGGCCGCCGGCCCGCGAGCCGATGGCTCGCAGCAGCAGGTCGAGCTGGATCCGGAGCGACGGCCGGCCGAGCGCCGCCACCTCCTCGAGCAGCCGCCGGTGGACGCCCAGCTCGCTCGCGGACGGCAGTCCCTCCGCCGCAGGGACGAACGTGTCGACGATGGCAGCGATGGAGCGATCGCGGGCGGTCACCTGGCGCAGCCTAGCGTCCCGGCCGCGGCGCCGGAGCCCGCGCCCGCATCCTGGCCCCGTGGCTGGCGCTGAGCCCCCGGGCGCAGCGCCGGTCGGTGTGCTCGCCGGCTCAGACGCGTTGGTCCGTGCTCGGCTTGTCCCACAGGTTGACGCCGCAGTCGACGGCGTGGCGGTCGATCTCGGCGAGCTCGTCGCGCGAGAACTCGAGGTTTGCCAGCGCTCCGACGTTCTCGACGACCTGGGCCGGCGAGCTGGCGCCGATGAGCGTGCTCGTGACCCGCGGATCGCGCAGCACCCATGCGTAGGCCATCTGGGCCAGGCTCTGGCCGCGTCGCTTGGCGATCTCGTTGAGCGCGCGGACGCGGGCGAGGGTCGGCTCGGTGAGCGCCTCGCGCGGGAAGGAGTCGCCACCCGGACGGTTGACCCGGGCGTTGGCCGGGATCCCGTCGAGGTACTTGTCGGTCAGCAGCCCCTGGGCGAGCGCGGTGAACGCGATCATCCCGGTGCCCAGCTCGCCCAGCGCATCGAGCAGGTCGGGCTCGCACCAGCGGTTGAGCAGGTTGTACGACGGCTGGTGGATCAGCAGCGGGACCCCCTCGGCGCGCAGGATCGCCGCGGCCTCGCGGGTCTTGGTCGCCGAGTACGAGGAGATGCCCACGTACAGTGCCTTGCCCTGGCGGACGGCCGTCGCCAAGGCGCCCATCGTCTCGTCGAGTGGCGTGTCGAGGTCGAACCGGTGCGAGTAGAAGATGTCGAAGTAGTCGACCCCGACGCGTCGCAGGCTCTGGTCGAGGCTTGCCAGCATGTACTTGCGCGACCCGCCGCCCTGGCCGTACGGACCCGGCCACATGTCCCAGCCGGCCTTGCTCGAGATGAGCAGCTCATCACGATGCGCGGCCAGGTCCTCGCGCAGGATGCGGCCGAAGTTGACCTCGGCGCTGCCATAGGGCGGGCCGTAGTTGTTGGCGAGGTCGAAGTGGGTGATGCCCAGGTCGAACGCGGTGCGCACGATCTCGCGCTGCGTGGACGCCGGCGTCGTGTCGCCGAAGTTGTGCCACAGGCCGAGCGACAGGGCGGGCAGCTGGAGGCCGCTTCGGCCGCAGGCGCGGTAGGCCATGCCGTCGTAGCGGCCCGGCGCGGGAACGTAGGTCATCGGTGGTTCTCCGGCGAGCGGACGCAGGTCAGGTTCCATTGTCGCCCGGGGCGCCTGCGCGTGCGACGGGCGACGAACCCGACGCGATCGGTAGACTCCGGACCATGACCGAACGCCACGACGCTCTCCGAGCCACGCTCGGCCGAGTCGGGATCTGGAGCTTCGCGCTCCAGACGCTGACCGTCGCCGACGCCCGGGCCGGTGTCTCGAGCTACGAGCGCCTCGGTTACTCGGCCGCCTGGTTCCCGGAGAGCCTCGGCAGCCGCGAGGCAATCTCGCATGCGGCCGTTCTCCTGGCCGGGAGCCCGCGGATCGCTGTCGGGACCGGGATCGCCAACATCTACGCGCGCGATCCGACCGCCATGATCAACGCCGCCCGGACGCTGTGCGACGCCTACCCGGGCCGGTTCGTGCTCGGGATCGGGGTCAGCCACGCGCCCTCGGTCGCCCAGCGCGGCGGCACCTACGGCCGGCCGGTCGAGACGATGACCGCATACCTGGATGCGATGGAGGCGGCGGACTACACCGGACCCGCGCTCGCGGAGCCGCCGCCGGTCCTGCTGGCCGCGCTCGGACCGCGCATGCTCGAGCTGGCCGCCGAGCGCGCGGACGGCGCGCACCCGTACTTCGTGCCGGTCGAGCACACGCGGATGGCGCGGGAGCGGCTGGGGCGAGAGCCCGTGCTGGCGGTGGAGATGGCCGCCGTGATCGACACCGACGCCACCCGGGCCCGGGACGTGGCACGCGCCTTCTCCGGCCGCTACCTCGGGCTCGAGAACTACGCGAACAACCTGCGCCGGCTCGGCTGGGGCGAGGACGACCTGGCCGGCGGCGGCAGCGACCGCCTGCTCGACGCCGTCGTCCCGCAGGGAGATGCCGCGACCATCGCTGCCCGTGTGCGCGCACACCTCGACGCGGGCGCAGACCATGTGTGCGTCCAGCTCCGGGCGACGGATCCGAAGAACCTGTGCCTCGAGGCGTACGCGGCGCTGCGCGACGAGCTCGACGACATGATCGGTGCCGGCGCGCGGTGACGTCGCGCTGGTGACGTCGCTGGGCGATCAGGTCGGTTCCGGCGGCCTCGGTGACCCTGCCGTCCGCGCCTTCGACGAGCAGCGGATCCCCGCGCTCTGCTCGTAACGTGTTGGCCCAGGCAAGCGTGCCTTTGGCGCCGGGCTCGACATCGCCCCGGGCGGGGACGACATGACCCTGGTAGTCACGATGCGCGACCGGGCCGAGGACGCACGTCCCGTCCTCGAGCGCATCCACGACGGCTTTGCTCAGGGCGCCTTCCGACTGCCAGCCCTCGCCGTTGTCGATCAGGTTCTGGAGGAACGGGACCGGGTAGCGGTTGAGCCCATCGCGCTCGGCCTGGAGCTCCGGATCGATCATCGAGGTGACCCCTTCGTACGCATCCGCCGCAGCCGGCCACGGCGGGACTCGTTCGCGACCGCGGCAGGACGCAATCCGGCCGGGCCGGGGACGCGACCTGCGTCCATTCTACGGGGGCCGCGCGAGTGGCTGGCCGAGACGTCAACGCGCGGCAGAGCCCTTCGCGGCCCGAGGACCCGTCCCTCCGGTCAGCGTGCCGGGCCGCGCAGCCACAGGGTCGCACCCGTCGGCGCCATGACGCGCCGGACGGTGGCGTCGAGATCCGCCGTCACGGTGGGCAGGTCGACCTCGGCGCGGAGCCGCTCGGCAAACGCCGCCGCCGTGAGCCCGTGGTCATGGCGCGCACGGTCGAAGCGGCGGTCCACTGCCGACTGAACGCGCCCGCGGAGCGGCTGGAACAGGGCGAAGGCAACGAGCGTGGACGCCGCGACGGCGAGCGTCTCACCCTGGGTCACGCCGGCAAGCAGCGCCTGGAGGGCGATCACCGCGGCGGCGAAGACCACGGCCAGGACGCCGGTCACGAGCGCGTAGGAGATCGTGCGGCTGACGACCCGGTTGATCTCGTACAGGCGGTACCGCAGGACCGCGATCGCGATCGCGATCGGGATCGACGGGTAGGTTGCGAGCACCAGGAGCTGGGCGCCCCCCTGGGTCGCCATGCCCATGATCTGTGTGGCGATCACCCAGGCCGCGGTTCCCAGCGCGACCACCACCAGGGCCGCAACGAGCCAGCGATACTGGAGGTGCTCGAGGCCGGTGGACCGACGGAAGCGGACGAACATCGAGATGAGTGCCGCCAGGGCAACAAGGCTCATCAACGGGAACAGCACGTCGGGAGACGGGATCCACGAGAGGAAAGCACCGGTCGGGTCAAGCGCGAGCGGGTTGGGCACGACGACCTCGTCGACCGAGTCTGCCGGAAGAACGCTGAGGGTCGGCCCGACCGCCATGAGCACCGCCATGACGGCGACGGCCGCCAGGGCAGCACCTCCGGCCCAGCGCCCACGAACGGACGGTAGCCGCCCGGTAGGGTACACGAGCGCGATCCCGACGAACCCGCCCATCACGAGGCTCCAGCCCCAGCCGTAGGCCCAGGCGGACGCGGCCCCGATCGGGTCGAGGTCGCCCGATTGCAGGCCGGCCAGCCCTGCGGTCACGCGCACGCTCCCCAGCGCGAGCCCCGCCGCGACGACCAGCAGCAACCAGCCGATGCTGTTCGCGGGCCGGCGTATCACGAGGTATGCCCCGGCCCCGCCGTATGCCAGGAACAGCACCGTTGCGTCCAGGCGCACGAACGCCAGGCACGCCACCACGGCGGCGGCGAACGCGATGACGAGCGCGCCGCGCGCGACGAGACCACCCATGGTCATTCCGCCACGGGCGATCACCGGCACCAGCCAGGTTGGACCGGGGTACGGGTGGACACCCGGCGGCGGCGGCCGAGGTCGCGAGGTACGCTGCGCGGAGGTCGATCCATCCCGGACAGTCTGCGCCCCCATCGTTCGCGGAGCGTTACGAGTGGGCTCAGAGCCGAGCAGCGTGCCCCGGGAGCGGCGCCCCCTCGGCTCGGGCTGGAGACTCCGTGGCAACAGGGCATTCCCTCGAACGCAAGTGGCTCATCCTCTCGACCGTCTCGCTGGGCTCGCTGATGGCGACCCTCGACGGCAGCATCGTCAACATCGCCCTGCCCCGGATCCAGGCGGAGTTCGGGATCGACCTGACGACCGTGGAATGGGTGGTCGTCGCCTACCTGCTGGTCGTCGGCTCGCTGCTGCTGCCGGTCGGCCGGCTGGGCGAGGTGCTCACCTTCAAGCGGGTCTATCTCGCGGGGTTCGGCGTGTTCACGCTTGCGAGCCTGTGCTGCGGCGCCGCACCCAACGAGGCTGCGCTGATCGCATTCCGGGTGGTGCAGGCCGCCGGCGCCGCGATGATCATGGCCATGGGCCCCGCGATCGTGGCGCGGACGTTCCCGGCCAGCGAGCGCGGACGAGCCCTCGGGCTCAACGGTGTCAGCGTGTCGATCGGGCTCAGCCTCGGCCCGGCGCTGGGCGGACTGCTGACCCAGCTGGCCACGTGGCGCGCGATCTTCCTGATCAACGCGCCGATCGGGCTGCTGGCGATCGCCTGGGCTGCGCGCGTGCTGCCCGCCGAGACCCCGGGTCGTGGCCAGTCGTTCGACGTGCGCGGCGCCGCGCTGTCCGGGACCGCGCTGTTCGCCCTGCTGCTCGTGCTGAGCGAGGGTCAGTCGTGGGGCTGGACCAGCCCGGCGTCAACGGCGCTGCTTGCCGCGTTCCTGGTCCTGGGCATCGCGTTCATCTCGGTTGAGCGGTCGTCGCTCCAGCCGATGATCGATCTCGCCCTGTTCCGCATCCGGCCGTTCGCCGCGGGCCTGGCGAGCGTGGTCGTGGCATTCGCCGGCCTGTTCACCGCAACGTTCCTGCTGCCGTTCCTGCTCCAGCAGGGGTCGGGGTTCTCGCCCATCGAGACCGGCCTGCTGCTGACCCCCGTCCCGATCTCGATGGCCATCGTCGCCCCGTTCAGCGGCGCAGCCTCCGACCGCTTTGGCCCGCGCGTGCTCGCCAGCACCGGCATGGCCGTGATGGCCCTCGGGCTTCTGAGCCTCACCCAGCTGCCGGCCGACTTCGCGATCCCGGACCTGGTCTGGAGGCTGGTCGTCCTGGGCGTCGGCCAGGGTCTGTTCATGAGCCCCAATAGCAGCGCCGTGCTGGGGTCGGTCCCGCGGCGCCGGATCGGGACGGCCTCAGGGACGCTGGCCCAGATGCGGGTCACGGGCCAGGCCCTCGGCATCGCGCTGAGCGCCGCGATCGTCGCGACGCGGCTGCCCGTCCACCTGGCGGACATGGTGGGAAGCGCGTCCGGGGATGCCCTCCAGCGGGCGGCGCTGGGCGGCGCGATCCACGACGCGTTCGTGGTTGCGGCCGGCGTATGCGGGATCGGGATCATCGCCAGCCTGGTGCGCGGGTCCGGGCAGCCGGGGTCAGCCTGAGCACGGCCAGAAATGTGCCGGCGCTCTGGCCGGCCTCGTCCGGAACCGGCGGCCGTCAGCCGAGCCGCGAGAGCATCGTGTCGCCCCCGAGCTCCTCGGCCGTGACCGCGAAGCCGGATCTCGCTCCATGCCGCTCCGTCGGTCGATCGCGGGGCACGCAGCACGACCGGTCCCGCCGCGAGCCGGGCGGGCCAACCGGGATGGGCGGCCATCACGATGCTCCTGCTGCGTCGGCCGTGAACGAGAACGGCTGGAGCGCCAGCGTCGAGACCAGCACCAGGGCGGCGAACGCCGCGATGACCAGGAACCCGCTCGAGAACCCGCCGGTGACATCGAGCAGCCGGCCAACCAGCGGCGGCCCGACGATCGCGGTCATCACGCCACCCCAGCCGACGAACCCCTGGGCCGACGCCGGGCTCGATGGAACGCTGGCGGCGGCGCCGTTGAACACGGCCGCGTATGGCAGGCCGACGCCGACGCCCGTGGCGAGCAGCCCCGCGATCGCAAACGCCAGGTCGCCGGCCAGCGCCATCGTGGCGAGGCCGGCCGCCGCGAGCGCCAGGCCGAGCCGGATCAGGTACACCGGCGGCAGGCCGCGCTCGAGGATCAGGCCACCGCCCGATCGTGCCGCGATGCCGGTGACGAGGACCAGCGAGCCCAAGCGCTCCGCCCGCGACGAGGGACAGCCCGAACGCGCTGGTGACGTACGTGACCACCCACGTTCCGAGGACCATCGCAAGGCCGAACCCGCACATGTGGCAGATCGCGAGCAGCCACGCGTTTCGGGCGCGGACGGCCGCGCCAAGACCGAGACCGGCCGGCGATCCGGCCGGGCGGGGCCCGGCGGGCGCAAGGCGCCACCAGGCGACCCACAGGCCGAGCACGGCCAACCCGGACACGAGGTAGGCGCGCCGCCAGTCGCCGTCCCCACCGGCCAGGATCGGCATGTAGATCAGCGTGCTCGCCGATCCCGCGAGGAACGAGGCCCCGTACAGGCCCTGGGCAAGATGCTGGCCCCGGCCGGCGAACACGCCGCGGGTGTAGGCGGCCCCTGCCGCGAAGGCGAAACCGCCGCCCAGGCCGCCCACGAAGCGCCAGGCCAGGAGGTCGACGTAGCCGGGTGCCAGAAGTCCGCAGCCAAGCGTGGCAAGGCACGCGACGAGGAACCCGATGGTCACCGCCGGACGCGACCCGTAGCGGTCCGCGACGGCACCCCCGAACAGCATCAGCGTCGCCGCGCCGAGGAAGAAGGACGTCGCGATCGCACCCGCGCTTGCCGCGTCGAGCGCGAACTCGCCACTGATCAGCCCGAGAACAGGCCCATGGTTGGTGTAGCTCGTCGACACCGCGACCGCGAAGGCGCAGATGAGGATGAGGGCGCGGCGCGCGTCTGCCGGGGGCACCGTCCGACTGTACCCCGCGGATCGGGGCCATGGCGCGTTCTCGCGCAGCGGGGACGGGCAGCGCCGGGCGGCGGCGCAACATCGCAGGTCGGGGGTACCTTCCGTGGGTGATCCATCGAGGCGCATGAACCGGGAGAGGCGATGAAGGTCGGGCTGATGGCGCCCCAGGGCTGGAAGGGCGAATACGACGGCTGGGACGCCGGGAGCGCCTGGGCTCGCACCCTCGAGCTCGCGGCGCACGCCGAAGCGCTGGGGTTCGAGTCGCTGTGGGTGTTCGACCACTTCCACACGGTGCCCGATCCGACCGACGAGATCACGTTCGAGTCGTTCACGACGCTGGCCGCGCTGGCGATGGCAACGAGGCGCGTGCGGCTTGGCCACATGGTCGTGTGCACCGGGTTCCGCAACCCGGGCCTGACGGCAAAGCTGACCTCGACCATCGATGTCATCTCCGGTGGCCGGTTCGAGCTGGGGATCGGGGCAGGCTGGAAGGAAGAGGAGTGGCTGGCGTACGGCTACGGCTTCCCGCCCATCGCGGAACGCCTGGCGCAGCTCGAAGACCACCTCGAGATCATCACCCGCATGCTCGCACCCGGCCGGGCCAGTTTCGCGGGCGACCACGCACAGGTGGCGGGGGCGATCAACGTGCCAAAGGGGATCCAGCCCCACATCCCGCTGATCGTGGGCGGCAACGGCCGGCGCACGACCGCGGGCTTGGCCGTGAAGTTCGCCGACGAGCTCAACTTCGTGTTCCTCGACGCGGCCGAGATCCGGGAGCGGATCGATGAGGTGCGGGCGCGATGCGATGCCCAGGGCCGCGATCCCGCGAGCCTCCGGTTCTCGCTCTATGCGAGCGACGAGGAGATGCGTGACCGCGGCCAGGCTCGGGTCGATTCGCTCGGTGAATACCGCGAGACCGGCCTGGATCGGATCGTGTGCTTCCCCACCCGCTGGGATCCGACCGTCGACGCGCAGGCCGCGTTCGCAGAGGATTGCCACGCGGCGGGGATGGCGCTCGGTGCCGGCTGATCGATAGGCCCCATGGACCTGCTCGTCGCCGCGCTCCCCGCGTTCCTGGCGTCCATCGTCGAGGCCGTCGAAGCGCTGACCATCATCCTCGCCGTCGGCGTTACCCGGCAGTGGCGGTCCGCGCTGTACGGCGCCTTTGCGGGGCTCGCCGTGCTCGCGGTGATCATCGCCGTGTTCGGGACGGCAATCGTGCTGTTCATCCCGCTCGACGGGCTGCGCGTCCTGATCGGCGGCCTGCTGCTCATCTTCGGCCTCCAGTGGATCTGCAAGGCGATCCTGCGGGCGTCGGGCGCGAAGGCGAAGCACGACGAGGACCTGATCTACGCCAAGGAGGTCACCCGGCTCCGCGAGGAAGCTCCCGTTCCGGCGACGGGCCTCGACGGCATCTCGTTCACGGTCTCGTTCAAGGGCGTCCTTTTGGAGGGCCTCGAGGTGGCGTTCATCGTGATCACCTTCGGGGCCACCTCGGGCGGCGCGAACCACATCGGCGCCGCGGCGCTGGGCGCTGTTCTCGCGTGCCTGCTCGTCGTTGCCGTCGGCGTCGTCGTCCACCGACCGCTCAGCCGCGTCCCAGAGAACGGCCTGAAGTACGTGGTCGGGGTGATGCTGGTCACGTTCGGCACGTTCTGGGCGGGCGAGGGCATCGGGATCGACTGGCCGGCCAGCGACGCGATCCTGCTGGTGCTGGCGGTCGCCTATGGTGCGGTGGGCCTGGTGGCGATCCAGCTGGCCCGGCGGATGCTGACCGCGCGTCGCGCCCGGTCCGATCGATCCTCGGGCAGTCCGCTCGGGCCGGCGCTCGCGAGCGGAGACAAGGACTGACATGAAGTACGTCCGTTCATTCTTTGCATTCCTGTACGACTTCCTGGTCGGCGACCAGTGGGAGCTGTTCATCGGACCGATCGTCGTGCTGGTGGCCTGCGCCCTGCTCGTGAAGGCAGCGGTTCCGGTCGCCGCGGTCGGCGCCATGTTCTTCCTCGGCATCGTCGCGGTGATGACCTTCAACCTGACGCTCTCACTCCGCCACGCGAAGTAGCGAACGCACAGCGATCGCCACCGGCACGCGCGAACACTCCCCAAAGGTCGAGCGACATCCTCGATAGACTGGGCCGTCAGCCAACAGGGAGGCCATCTCGCTCGTGCGTTCCATCCTTCAACGCGTCCGCGCGTCGCTGCTGTCCTCGATCGGTGACGTCGCGTTCGGGATGGAGGACGGCGCGGTCTCCGTGGCGGGCCTGGTGTTCGGCGTCGCGGCGAGCACGAACGACGGCCAGATCGTCCTTCTCGCCGGCGCGACCGGGGCGATCGCGGGTGCGGTCTCGATGATGGCCGGCACCTATCTCGACGTGCACTCGGAGCGGAGCAGAGCGCTTGCCCTGGTCGAGCGCGCGCGTGACCAGGTCGCAAGGAACTGGGCGCCGGCGGCTGATCGCGTCGCCGCGCAGCTCCGTGCCACGGGCTTCAGCGAGGCCGAGGCACGCGAGACGGCGGCGGCGTTCGGTCGCCACCCCGAGGCGCTGCTCGACTACGTGGCCGCGTTCGAGCTGGGCGTGCCACGTCGGATCGGCGCATCTCCCTGGACCCACGCGGTCTGGATGTTCATCGCCGACCTCGTCGCCGCCAGCGTGCCGGTGGTGCCGTTCGCCGTGTTCGACATCGAGACCGCCCGTCTCGTGTCACTGGTCGTCACCGGCGGGTTGATGGCGCTCCTGGGCATCGCCCGCGGCCTCGTGGGCCATGAGCCGGTCTGGCGGACGGCGCTCCAGACGATGGCGATCGCCGGCGCCGCGGCTCTCTCGGGTGTGCTCATCGGGCGGCTCGTCACCCAGTAGCCATCGGTTTCACCGTGTAGGCTGCCCCTCGTGGACTTCGGATTCACGCTCGAGCCCTCGACCAGCGTCGAACGCATCATCCGGCCGCCTGGAAAGCGCTCGGCGATACCTGAATCGACAGCCAGGGCAGCCCGGGAGGATCGGGATGGACTGGTCGACGGCTGACCTGATGGACGAGCGCGGCGACGAGCTCGCCTCGTGCGACGTCCAGCTCCGCGACTTCGGAGGCAGGACCCGGTTCAGCGGCCGCGTCCGCACCGTCCGCTGCCTCGAGGACAACGTCCTGCTGCTCACCATGCTCTCGACCCCCGGGGCCGGCCAGGTGCTGGTCGTCGACGGCGGCGGATCGATGCGGACGGCGCTGATGGGCGACAACATCGCGAGGTCGGCAGTCGATCACGAGTGGGCGGGCGTGGTCATCAACGGCTGCGTCCGGGACACCACCGAGCTGGCCCGGCTGCCGATCGGGATCAGGGCGCTCGGCTCGAACCCGAGGCGGAGCGCCAAGGCGGGCAGCGGCGAGGTCGACACACCGGTCACCTTCGGCGGCGCCACCTTTGCGCCTGGCGCCGAGCTCTACGCCGACGAGGACGGAGTCGTCGTCACGCGGACAGTTGGGAATTAGCGCCAGTCGACGTTGACGACCTCGATCGCCTCGGACAGGCCCTTGAGCGTCGCGCTCCGTGAATTGGACGTTCGCTGGGCATCGCCCACGGTCGTGACGCTGGCCACGATGTCGCCCCCGCCCCCCAGCGCCGCGATCCGCGCGGCCTCGTGGACGCCCTTGCCGTGGAAGTCGCCGCCGACCTGTGTCGCGTCCGTCGCGTGGAGTCCGATCCGGACCTGCGGCGCAAAGCCCTGCGTGGAACGCTGCTCTGCCAGCCGCCGCTGGATCGCGACCGCGGCCGCCACGGCGAGCTCGGGGGAGTCGAAGCTGACGAAGAACCCGTCACCGGTGGTCGAGATCTCCTCGCCCTCGTGGGCCGAGAACACCTCCCGCAGCGCCGTGTTGTGCCAGCGAAGCATCGTCTCCCAGGCCTCGTCGCCCAGCGCCTCGACGAGGTTCGTGGAGCCGACGATATCGGTGAACATGAACGTCTTCAGCACCCGCCGGGCGGGCCCGGTCTTGCCCCGCAGCTGCCAGGGGAGCAGCTCCGCGATATCGTCGAGCACGATCGCGGCCGTCGGGCACGAGAAGGCCGCAGCGCGGAGCACCTCCTCGTCGATGCTGTCGGCTCCCACGACATCGCTCTTGCCGTAGTCACCCGCGAGCCAGTCGAAGGCGGTCGGGGCGAGCGTGATGCAGTTGCCGGCGCCGATGCACTTGTGACGGTCGACGCGCGCCCGGATCGCCATCAGCGGGAACCCACGGATGCGAGCCCGCGGAAGGCCAGTGACGTCGCCTCCGCGCGGCTCGTGGTCCCCAGGCGGGCCTGCAGCCGGGCGAGCTGCTGGGCCACGTCGGCCTCCGCGATCTCGAGCTCGGTGGCGATCTCGGCGTTGGTCCGGCCCTCGGTCAACAGCTGGAGCAGGTGCCGCTCGGCATCGTCCAGGACGGGCGCGCCGTCGGGCACCGCCGCGTCCGCCGCGACGGTCGATGGAGCCGGTGCATCGAGCGGGCCGACCAGCTCCGCGAGGTCGCGCCCGATCGGTCCGGTGAGCCATCGAACCCGGACGGCCTCGTCCGCCGTACCCTGCGCGATCCGCGACAGCGTGGACCGCACGAATTCCCGGACCGAACCCTGGACCTCGGGGGGTGCCCCGGCGAACAGCGCCCGGGCTGCCGGGATCACGATCTCGAGGTTGGCGTCCTCGTGAAGCCCGGCCTGGAGGGCCCCGAGGGCCGCTCCTGCACCCATTACGGCCGCCGGAACGTCACCGCGCGCGAGGGCCGCCGTCGCGAGCGCCGCGTCGGCCTGTGCGCCCCACGCCGCGTGCCCCGGCAGCAGCGGCAGCAGCTCCCTCGCCTGCGCAGCCGCCTGATCGATGAGCGCGAGCAACGCCGGGTCCGGGCCGCCCGGCGTCGAGCCATCAGCTCGCCCGGGTAGCGACCGGGCCACGATCGCGGCCGCCTCGAGAGCCAGGCGTGCCAGGGCCTCGCACCGTGCGGCAGCCCTGCCGCTTTCGGTTGCCATCGCGACCGCGAGCTCGAGATGCCGGCGCATGCCGTCGACATCGCCGGCACCTCCCCGGACCATCCCGCGCCACGTCTCGAGCTGGCGTGCCCGGGTTCGCGAGGGCGCCATCGACGCGACCGAAGCAGCCGTGCCGAGCCACCGCTCCGCCCCGTCGATGTCGCCCAGGTCAAGCAGGCTGAGCGCAACGCCGCCCGCCGCCAGGAACTCGACGGACCGGTCGCCCTGGAGCTTCGCCTCCCGGTGGGCGTCCTCGCCCCGGGTCAACGCAAGGTCGGGCACGACCTTGGCCCGCGAGTACACGTGGACGCCGTACAGCATCTGGAGGTCGAGTCGAGCGCGCTCGCTCTCGGTGACGAGCTCGGACATGCGGCTCGTCACGCGCCGGATCTCCTCGAGGTGGCGCGCCGAGGATGACAGGTGCATGACGATCCCGTACTGGGTGTAGGCCATGGCGATGACCGTCGACATCACGCCGGTTCGGTCCCCCAGCCGCTCGAATATGCCCAGCGCCCGCTCGAGGACCTGGCCCGCCTCGACGAACAGCGCCCCGATCGGTGATGACAGGATCATCTCCTCGATGCTGGCGCCCGCGGACAGCATCGCGAGCAGCTCGTTCGCTCGACCGGCTCGGACCTCACCGGCAAACCAGCCACGCCCACGGGCAAAGTCGATCGTGCCGATCTCGCGCAGGGCGGCCGCCAGGCTGCGGTCGTCGTGGAGCTGCTCCGCCAGCTCGATGGCGTGCCGGTACGCCTCCTCGGCCGCATCCAGGTCGATCTCGACCGCCGCGCCGCCGAACGACTCGCCGACCGGGCTCCGCTGGATCGCCTGGCCAAGCTCCAGAGTTGCCCTGAGCTCCATGGCCGCGTCGCCCCGCTCCGCAGCGCGGGCCCGGACACGGCCGGCCAGCTCCGCGGCGGCATCCTCATCGTGATCCATCCGCAGCGCCGACGCGCGCCGGAGCTGGACGTCGAGCTCAACGGTCGGATCGCGCATCGCTTCGGCCAGCGCCGCCAGCTCCGTCAGCCCCTCGAGCCGCTCGCTGGTCCGCCGGAGCGCGGCAAAGGCATCGTCGCGGGTCGCGAGCAGGACCCGCCGGTCGGCGGGTGTCGAGACGACCGGAAGCGCCTGCTCAACCAGCCGCAACGCTTCCTCCGGCGCGTTCGATGCCAGCGCGGCCGCGGCGGCGTCGATCGAGAACCGCGCCGCGCGCCCGGTGTCGCCGGCGGCTAGCGCGTGCTGGGCGAGCATCGGCAGGCCGGCGGGGGCAGGTTCACCACCTTCGAGCAGCAGGTCGACGACCGCGGCATGAACCTGACGGCGACGGGCCGCCGAGCGCTGGTTCGCGGCGAACTGCCGGACCTGCTCGTGCGTGAACGTGTAGTCCGCCGGCTCGCCCTGCGCCTGCGGCAGCAGCAGGCCGGCCTGGACGGCGGGGGCGAGGTCATCCGCGAGCGGATCGACGCCATCGGCGGATCCGGCTGGTTCGAGGTCAGGAGATGCGCCACCCGATGAGCCGACATCGCCCTCACCGATCCGGGCGCGGATCGCGCGCAGGTCCCGAAGGCTGAAGCTCCGACCCAGGATCGCGGCATCGCCGATCGCGGCGCGTGTCCGGGCAGGCAGTCGCGCGGCCCGGCGATCGATCAGCGTCCGGACCGCCGACGGCACCAGCCGCGCAGCGTTCCGGCCGAGGCGCCATTGGCCGTCGATCTGCTGGAGGGTCCCGGCCTCGCGATGCGTCCGCGCCAGCTCCTCGACGATGAACGGCACCCCCTCCGATTGGGCGTGCATCGCGGCTGCCGATGCCGGCTCGACGCGACCACCGAGGATCCGCTTGAGCAGCTCGGCCGTCTCGACCGAGCCGAACCGTCCGGGCCGCAGGCGACGGACGAGACCCATGCGCTCCATGTCGGCCACAAAATTGACGGCCTCGGTGACCGTCGCGAACTCGTCCGGCCGGATCGTCAGGAACAGGAAGACCGGCCGATCGGCATCGCTGCGGACGACGTACCGGAGCAGCCTGAGGGTGTCGTCGTCGGCCCATTGAACATCGTCGATGAGCAGGGCCAGCGGCCGGATCCCGGCGAGCGCCGAGACCGCGACACCCCCGAGATCGAAGGCGCGGAGCAGCTTGGCATCCGGTGACAGCGTCTCGTATCCGGGCTCGTCGCGCCCCGAGATGGCCTCGACCACACGGCTGACCGCCGCCTCGGCGGGCGTCCCCGCCATGCAGTCGCGGATGGCGCTCGAGGCAAACAGGCTGCGCGCGAGCAGGAAGGGCCCACGGATCTCCTCGTCCGCGGTGATCGCGACACAGGTGAATCCGGCGGTCGCGGCAAGCTCCGCGGCCTCCAGCAGCAATCGCGTCTTGCCGATCCCCGGCTCGCCCTCGAGCGTCAACGCCGCCAGACGTCCGGTCGCCTCGTGGAGCACCTGCGAGATCGCGTCGAGCTCGGCGCTACGGCCGATGACCGCGCCCGTCGCGCGGCGGAGCTGGACGGCGAGCGAGCACTGCGGCCCGACGAGCGGGTCGAGCGCGCCGCCATCGACCACGCTCGGGCGCGCGCCCTGTCGGTCCGAGGTCAGCTCACCCTGCATCGGCGGATTATGACGCGGTGGCGCCGAACAGCGCCGATACCGCTGTGCGGCTCGCTACGTGGCGGCCGCGAGCGGAGCCGCCGCCACCACGACCACGGTGGCGATCGATGCCACCGCCTCGATCAGCCCGACGTGGATCGGCCGCAGCTTCCACCGGGTCGCGGCGAGCCGCCGGCGCGCGAGCGGCAGCGCGGCCGCCCGCGCGGTGAGCAGCCCGCCAAGCACGGCGTAGGCCGGTGGCAGGGTTGCCGCCGCCACGAGCGTGGCGACAAGATGGAAGCCCACCGATCGGACCGCGAATCCCACGTTGTCCCGCTCCCGGATCACCGAACGCACCGCAAGCGTGGACCCGCTCATCTCTGCCGCGACGATCGCGGTCGCGGCCACGAGCAGGTATGCGCCGGCCTCGCCGGCGAGGAGCATCGCGGCCGGGGCCAGCGTCGACGCCTGGACGACGTGGGCGAGACTCAGGGCCAGCTCGCGAGGCGTGCCGGGCCGCGCGGCCGCGAGCGTCAGCCCGCCGGCCGGGAGGCAGCACGACCACAACGATCAGCAGGCGCGGCTCGAGCACGAGCAGCGGGATGCCGAGCGCGGCGGCCGCGGCGCCATACGCGACGATCGACGGCACGAACGATGGCCGGCGGCGAGCCCGGAGCCACGCCTGGACGGTCGCGGATGCCAGGTAGGCGGCAACGGCCGCGCCCATCAGCAACAGCTGGGCCGGCACGAACCGGCTGGCGGCGATGCCCACGAGGATCGGCAATGCCAGCATCGCCCACGCGCCGTGCTGGTGCGGCAGCCATAGCCGGATGGTGCGGGGCGAGACGACAGCGGCCGGATCATGACTCACGTCGGCGATACTACGTGCCGCGAGCGTCCCGTCGCCCGACAATCGATACTCCATCCGTGCCATCCCGACCTTCGTTCACCGCCGGACAGCGCCGGCTCGCGGCGCTGCGGCTGACCGCGCACCGGCTTGCCGGCCAGGGTCGCCCGTCCACCCCCGCCGACGTCGTGCGCTGGATGCTCGCGATGCAGGGCCAGGACCTGCCGGGCGTGAAATGGTCTGTCGGCGTGCGCGCCGGCGACGCACGCGAGCCCGATATCGACGCCGCGCTCGATGCCGGCGAGATCGTGCGTTCATGGCCGCTCCGCGGCACGCTGCACCTGGTTCCCGCCGACGACCTGCCGTGGCTGCTCGCGCTCACCGCGGAGCGATCCGTCGCCTCGGCCGCCAAGCGCAGGGCCTCCCTCGGGCTGAGCGATGCCGACGTCGAGCGAGCGCGGCTGGCCGCGGTCGGCGCGCTGCCCGGCCGGCAGGCGCTGGGACGAGCCGCCCTGCTCGCGGCGATCGAGGCCGGCGGCGTGAGCACTGCCGGACAGCGCGGCTATCACATCCTGTGGTACCTGGCCCAGACGCGCACCCTCGTCCTGGGGCCTGCCGATGGCCGTCAGCAGGCATTCGCCCGGCTCGACGCCTGGATCCCCAACCCGAGGCGGCTGGAACGTGACGAGGCGCTGGGCGAGCTCGCCTGGAGGTACTTCCGCAGCCATGGGCCGGCCACGGCCGAGGATCTTGCGCGCTGGTCCGGACTGACGATGCGCGAGGTCAGGCGAGGCCTGGACATCGGTGGCGGCAGGCTCACCACCATCGAGATCGAGGACACCACCTACCACCTCGGCGCGGAGGTCCTCGATGCGCCGGGTCCGACGGCAGCCGTCGTGCTCCTTCCCGGTTTCGACGAGTACATCCTCGGCTACCAGGATCGGTCGGCCGTGCTCTCGCCCGAGCATGCGAACGCCATCGTCCCGGGCGCCAACGGGATGTTCAAGCCGACGATCGTGGTCGATGGCGAGGTCGTCGGGACCTGGAGCCGGCGTGTCGCCACGCGCGTGGTGCACATCGACGCGATCCCGTTTGCGCCCCTGTCGGTCGCGGCGGTCGCAGGTCTCGAGGCGGCCGCCGAAGCGTACGGGAGATACATCGGGCGGCAGGTGCGGCTCGAGGCAGGCAACCGCTGACGCCGTTCGCCGCGGCCGGGCTCAGGGAACCTTCGTGACCTCGTCGATGTTGGCGTTGATGCCCGTCCCCTGGTTCAGGCCGTGGGCCGTCTTCGTGTCGTACGTCTCGTTGTCGGTGGTCGCCTTCGCCTCGACCGTGTCAAGAGCCTTGTCCGCGCTCTCCGGGGATTTGCCCACCATCGTCGAGTGGGCGTTCGCGTACGCCGTCTTGTCGGTCGATACATGCCCGGCCTCGTGCGTGGTGATCGCGCCGTGAAACCGGTTCCACTCGGCCTGCTGGTTCGCCGTCGCCTGCGCCTCGTCCGCCCAGGTCGGCAGCTCCTCCACCTGGTCCACCATGACCCGTGACCCGATGACCTGCGGATTGCCTCCGTCGGGCGTCCAGACGTCCGTATCGCTGGAAGGTGTCGTGGTCACCGAGCCCGCCTCGGTGCGCGCCGCGATCGTGTTGGCCGCGTCGCGCAGCGTTCCGGACACGGCGTAGGTGGTGTTGGACGGCGGGCCGACATGCGTCCAGCTCGGGCCGTGCTTCGGGGGGCCCGCGGCCAGTGCCGTCAGCGTCGTGTCGGACACGTTCGACATCTCGTCCGCCGGCGCGGCCTCGCCGGCGGCGCTTGCCTGGACCACCGGTCGGTCCGTGGTGCTGGTCCGGCCGGCGCGAGCCATCGCATGGCCTTCTCCGTGACGATGCGTCATGGCGCCCTCGAACAGGCGGGCGACCGCGGCGTTGCCGGCGCTCATATGCAGACCGTCGATCGTGCGCCCGACGGCAGGCGCCCCGCCGCGACCCGGCGCCTGCTCGCGCGCGGCAGCGTCGAACACGGCCGCGGCGGGCGCGATCGGCTCGTTGGCGGCCATGATGCCGCGCTGCCTGCGGATCTCCCGGGACTGCTGTTCAAGCTGGCTGCGTTCCGTCATCGCGCACTCACCATGCGGGCGTAGCGGCTCCGGGGCAGCACCGCGCCTCGCCGGCCTTCGACGGCTCGCGGCAGCCGGCCTGGCTCCCGGACCGCCGTCCGATTGTCCGACCGGGGCAGGGCCGGGACAAGTCCCGTGTGTGCCCTCCGCACGCGCCAACCGGGCATCGTGCCCGGCACGATCGGGCAGAATCGGCGGACAGTGGGCGCGCAACCGCCCGCACCGGAACGCTAGGTCCCCGCCGTGTAGCCCGCCAGCGCGCTGGCCACGCCGGCCGAGACGGCCGACGTCCCGCCCAGCACGACGATGTGGCCGGGCTTGAGGCGGTTGAGCTCGGCCGCGGTGGCCGGAGGGATCGCGTCCGATTGGACGAGCAGGACCGGGCCGCCCTCGGCGACGGCGGCCGGACCACCGGCGATCGCATCGGGATAGTTCTGGCCGCTCGCCACGTAGACCACCGGCACGCCCGGGTGGAATACCGCCGCGCTGATCGCGGCCGCGGTCCCGTAGCGATCGTGCCCGGAGCGGCGGACAACCGGCCCCGCCGTGTAGCCCGCCAGCGCGCTGGCCACGCCGGCCGAGACGGCCGCCGTCCCGCCCAGCACGACGATGTGGCCGGGCTTGAGGCGGTTGAGCTCGGCCGCGGTGGCCGGAGGGATCGCGTCCGATTGGACGAGCAGGACCGGGCCGCCCTCGGCGACGGCGGCCGGACCACCGGCGATCGCATCGGGATAGTTCTGGCCGCTCGCCACGTAGACCACCGGCACGCCCGGGTGGAATACCGCCGCGCTGATCGCGGCCGCGGTCCCGTAGCGATCGTGCCCGGAGCGGCGGACAACCGGCCCCGCCGTGTAGCCCGCCAGCGCGCTGGCCACGCCGGCCGAGACGGCCGCCGTCCCGCCCAGCACGACGATGTGGCCGGGCTTGAGGCGGTTGAGCTCGGCCGCGGTGGCCGGAGGGATCGCGTCCGATTGGACGAGCAGGACCGGGCCGCCCTCGGCGACGGCGGCCGGACCACCGGCGATCGCATCGGGATAGTTCTGGCCGCTCGCCACGTAGACCACCGGCACGCCCGGGTGGAATACCGCCGCGCTGATCGCGGCCGCGGTCCCGTAGCGATCGTGCCCGGAGCGGCGGACAACGTGCGACTCGACGATGTGGTAGATCGTGCCGCCGAGCGCGACCACGTAGACCTCGCCCGCCGCGTCCTCCCCGAACGAGCTGATCTGGAGGCTGGTGTCCGTCAGCAGCACCTCGGACTGTGGCGATGATCCCGACGCCACCAGGCTCCAGATCCGGCCGCTGCAGTAATCGCCGAACAGGTAGCGACCGACCAGCAGCGGACTCACGGACCCGCGATACACGAACCCGCCGGTGATCGCGCAATCCCCCGTTCCATGGGGATACTCGGCGACCGGCGCGGTCTTGCCCGTCCGCACGCACGTCGTCGCGTTGTAGCAGTGGTCGCCCTCGAGAACGTTCCAGCCGAAGTTGAGCCCGCGGCCGCCGCCGGCGGCGCTGCGGGCCACATCGACCTCTTCCCAGGCACCCTGGCCCACGTCGCCGATCCACAGGTCGTCCGTGGCGCGGTCAAACGAGAACCGCCATGGGTTGCGCAACCCGTACGACCAGACCAGGTCGTCGCCCGCGGTGCCCACGAACGGGTTCGTCGGCGGGATGTCGTATGCGATGGATGGGCTTGCGCTGTCGACGTCGAGGCGAAGGAGCTTGCCCAGGCGGCTGTCGATGTTCTGGCCGCTGCCCAGCGGGTCCCCGCCCCCGCCGCCATCACCCGTCCCGATGTACAGGTACCCGTCCGGCCCGAACGCGAGCATGCCGCCGTTGTGGTTGCTGTAGGTGGAGTGCTCGATGCGCAGGATCGGTCGCTCGGAGCCGGCGGCGGCGCGGTTGGCATCGCCGGCCGAGCGCAGGAACTCGGACACCTGGATGTCGCCGTCGGACCGGGTGTAGTAGACGAAGAAGCGGCCGTTGGTCGCATACCCGGGGTGGAACGCCAACCCCAGCAGCCCGCGCTCGCCGCCGCTGGAGATCTGGCTCGAGAGGTCGAGGAATGGGGTGGCGAGCAGGCTTCCGTCGCTGACGATCCGGATCCGGCCGGTCTGCTCGACGACGAACAGGCGAGCATCGCCGGCATCCGTGACCAGAACCGGGTGGTCGAGCCCGCTGACCACGGGCTGGAGCGCAATGATCGGGTCGCTCGCGGCCAGGACCGCGGCCGGCGCCCTGACGAGCGACGCGGTGGTCAGCGACGCGGCCGCGATCGCGAGCACGAGAAGCCGGCGAGTTCGGCGCACCCGGTGTCGGGTCACCCGGGGCATCTGCACCGCCATGTCGTCATCGTGCGCCCGATGTCAACGCTCGCCGGCGCGTACCGTTGCGTCGTGACCGACGATGCGTCGTGACCGACGAGCTGTGCTTCGCCTCGACAACGTGGATGGCGACGGCCATCGCCTCCCGCGCCGTCTCCTCGCAGGAGCTCGTCGACGCGTGCCTGGCCCGGATCGACCGCGTCAACCCGGCGATCAACGCGATCGTCCGCCTGGCGGGCGACGCGCGGGATCGTGCCCGGCAGGCCGACCGTGCGCTCGCGCACGGCACGCGGCTCGGACCGCTCCACGGCGTCCCGTTCACGCTCAAGGACTCCCTTGACACCGCGGGCGTGGTCACCACCGCGGGCACCGTCGGGTGGCGGGATCGGGTCCCGGCGCAGGACGCGACGGTCGTCGCGCGGCTCAGGGCAGCGGGCGGGATCCTGCTCGGCAAGACCAACACGCCGGAGTTCACCTGGTCCGACGAGACCGACAACGACGTCTACGGCCGAACCTCCAACCCCTACGACCTCGAGCGGACGCCCGGCGGCAGCAGCGGCGGCGCGGCCGCGATCGTCGCAGCGGGTGGCTCACCGTTCGACATCGGCAGCGACACCGGCGACAGCATCCGCCAGCCGGCGCACGTGTGCGGGATTGCAGGCCTCAAGCCGACCAGCGGACGGGTTCCGCGGACGGGGCACTGGCCGGGGTTCGAGGGGCTGTTCCAGTCGTTCACGCAGCTTGGCCCGCTCGCACGGCGCGTCGAGGACCTCGAGCTGCTGCTGCCGATCCTGGCCGGGCCGGACGGCATCGACCCGCATGTCGCGCCGGTCAGCCTCGGGGACCCGTCGGCCGTCGTCGCCGATGGCTTGCGCGTCGTCGCATTCACCGACAACGGCATCCGGACGCCGACCCCCGAGACGATCGCCACGGTCGACGCCGCGGCGGAGGCGCTCGCGGCAGCGGGGGCCCGGGTCAGGCACGAGGTTCCGCCCGATCTCGGCGACGCGTGGCGGGCCTGGGACGGCCTGATCCAGGCCGACGGGTTTGCCTGGCTCCGGCGCCTGATCCGGTCGGCCGGGACCGAGGGCTGGGGCTCCTACGCCAGCCGCGACTGGCTGTCGCCGGCCGACCCGCTCCCGGGCGATGCACTGACCGAGCTCATCGAGCGCGCGGACGCCGTTCGCTCCCGGCTGCTGCGGTGGGTCGCAGACGTCGACCTGATCGTCTGCCCCGTGATGCCGCAGCCGGCGATCCGGCACGGCGAGAGCTCAGCGCCATGGTTCGGCGACACCTACAGCGACGTCCACAACCTCACCGGGTGGCCGGCGGTCGTCGTTCGCGGGGGGTCGTCCGACCAGGGCCTGCCAATCGGGGTTCAGATCATCGCCCCGCCGTGGCGCGAGGACGTTGCCCTCGCGGGTGCCCGGATCATCGAGGCCGCATCCGGCGGATGGCGGGCGCCGCACCTTGCCGTCTGAGCCGATGACGGCCCGGCGGATCCTCGATGTCACGCGACCCGGGTCCCCGGCGCCACGGCCGGGTTGACCGAATGTTCATGCTGGTACCGATGAT
Source organism: uncultured Chloroflexia bacterium (assembly GCA_963720825.1). GTDB lineage: Bacteria > Chloroflexota > Limnocylindria > Limnocylindrales > CSP1-4 > CAIXZV01. Next base: position 173,159 of record CAVRGY010000008.1, read on the forward strand.
GGACCAGCCTCGAGCCAGCGCCGCATTGGGCGACGAGCCGATCCGGACGATCAGCCGCGAGGAGCTGAAGGCAAAGCTCGACCGGGGCGACGACCTGCGGCTGATCATGGCCCTCAACCGCTGGGCCTTCGAGGCCAAGCACATCCCGGGGTCGCTCCACTTCGACACACCCGGCGAGCTGTATGCGGCGATCGCCCCGAACGACGAGGTGGTCGTGTACTGCTCTCATGTCGACTGTCTGTCGAGCGTCGCGCTGTATCGGGATCTCGTGCGCCGCGGCTACTCCAACGTGCGCAGGTACGCCGGCGGACTCCTGGACTGGGAAGACGCAGGGCTGCCGCTCGAAGGTGAGTTCGTCAAGCCTTGAGCACGCCCGGCTCGACACCACACGCGACCCCGGCAGGCCACCCGTACCGCGCCGAGATCGAGGCAGAACGTACCGGCTGGTACGAGATTGCCGGGCTCGTCCGATCGCTGACGCCGGACGAGTGCGTCGAGCCCGGGTACTACCCCGACGAGGGCTGGACGGCCCGCGACGTCGTGGCGCATCTCGGGACGTGGCTGGCAGAGGCGCATGCCCAGTTCGAGCGCATCAGCGCCGGCACCTACGAGGGGCACGACGTCGACGTCGACGCGCTCAATGCGGCACTTCTCGACGCCATGAACGGCCAGCCGTTTGAGGTTGCGTGGCTGCAGGCAAACGCGGCGCGCTCGCTGATGGTCGAGGCGTGGCACGCGTTTGACCGTCCGGGTGACGAGGCGGATTGGTGGATCCGGAAATGCGCCGCAGACCACTTCGGCGAGCACGTCGGCCGGCTGCGGGAGTGGACCGCGGAGCTGATCGCGCGACGCTCGACCCGGTCCGAGAGGGTCGCCCCGTCCAGCACGACGGGCCAGTGACGATCTCGAGCACGGCCATACGGAGCACGACCTGACATGGCATCACCCCAGACCGGCATCTTTGCCCTTGGCACGAGCTCGCACGCCTATCTCGAGCTCGACCTGGTCGCGGATGTGCCGCCCGCGGATGCGGTCGCTCGCGTGGCTGCGCTCCGCGAGCCCCGAACGACGATCGGTGGCGTCAACCTGGTGACGGGCTTCCGGCCCGAGCTGTGGGCAGCCGTCGCCCCGGACGACGCTCCACCCGGAGTCGCCGGCTTCAACGAGCCCCTGGTCGGCCCCGCGGGCGATGTCCTCCCGGCGACGCAGCACGACGTCGTGATGTGGCTGACGGGGAGCAGCTATGACGCCGTCTTCGATCTGAGCCGCGTGATCGTCATGGAGCTCGCGTCGGTGGCGACGCTGGCCAACGAGATGGTCGGCTGGCCGTACCACCATGATCGCGACCTGACCGGGTTCATCGACGGCACCGAGAACCCCTCGATCGTCGAGGCGATCGACGTGACGCTTGTCCCGACGGGGCACCCGGGGGAGGGCGGCTCGATCCTGCTGCTCCAGCAGTGGGAGCACGACGCCGTCGGGTGGGAGCGCCTGCCGGTCGACGCCCAGGAGGCGATCATCGGCCGGCGGAAGGGCGACAGCGTCGAGCTCGACCCTCGGCCCCCGACGTCGCATGTCGCACGAACGGACCAGGACCGGCTTGGGAAGATCTTCCGGCGGAACATCGCCTACGGAACGCTCCTCCGGCACGGAACGATCTTCGTGGGGTTCAGCCGGGACCAGCGCATCCTGCAGACGATGCTGGAGAGCATGGTCGGTACCGGTGGCGGGCCAACCGATCGGCTGATCAGCGTCACGCGTCCGGTCTCCGGCAGCTACTACTTCATCCCGTCGGTCGAGCGCCTGGCCTTGTTCGGCGGCGACGCACCTGGTGACGCCTGACGCCCGGAGCGGAGCGATCGACGATCAGGAACCCGGTACCCGTTCCGCGATCGCCCCTTCCAGCAGCGCGAGGAGGTCGCGACCCGGGATCGGCTTGCCCGCAAATCGGACGCCCTCCTTGACCAGCGCCTGGATCTCGTCGGTCTCCGCGCTGTAGCCGGACAGGAGGACGATCGCCAGGCCCGGTCGGAGGCTCAACGCCCGCCTGGCGAGCTCGGTACCCGAGAGGTCGGGCATCACCACGTCCGTGACAAGGGCATCCACCCGGGCTCCCGACTCGAGCAGCCGAAGCGCCTCCGGGGCATCGGTCGCGACGACGACGACGTAGCCGTCCCGGTCGAGCATCCGGCGCGAGAGCTCCCGGACGATCGGGTCATCCTCGACCAGGAGGACGACCCCGGCGCGAGCGTGAACCCGATCCAGATCGCCGTGCCTGGGTTCCGCGGGCGGCGCGTCCACGCGCGGGAAGTACAGCTTGAACGTCGTGCCCCGTCCCGGCTCCGAGTAGAGCCAGATGTGCCCGCCGGCGCGGCGCATGATCCCGTGGATCGTCGACAGCCCGAGCCCGGTCCCCTTGCCCGGCTCCTTGGTGGTGAAGAACGGCTCGAAGATGTGGCGGCGGGTCTCGCGATCCATGCCCGACCCGGTGTCGCTGACGGCGAACATGACGTAGGAGCCGGGCGAGACGTCGATCTGCTCCATCGCGTACGCCTCGTCGAACGTCGCATTCCCGGTCTCGAGCGTGATCACTCCGCCGCTGGGCATCGCGTCCCGGGCGTTGACAACGAGGTTCATCACGATCTGATCGAGCTGACCGGGGTCGATCCGCACCTCGCCCGTCTCGGGATCGAGCCGGATCGCGAGCTGGGCCTGCTCGCCGATCACCCGGCGCAGCAGCGGCTCGATCGATGCAACCGCGTCGCGAAGATCGGTGACCACCGGATGCGCGGTCTGTCGCCGACTGAACAGGAGCAGCTGGCTCGTGAGCACGCTCGCCCGGTCGGCGGCCTCGCCCATTGCGGCCACGTTTGAGCGGACGGCCCGCGTCGGGATCACCTCGCCGGCGGCAGCCAGGTCCTCGAGGGTGAGGTCGACGTAGCCCCGGATGGCAAACAGCATGTTGTTGAAGTCGTGGGCGATGCCTCCGGCGAGCCGTCCGATCGACTCCATCTTCTGGGCCTCGAGCAGCTGCGCCTCGAGCGTCTTGCGGGCACTGATGTCGACGACCATCGCGTACACGAGGCGTCCGGCGGGCGTGTCGACCGGCGCCAGGCTGATCTCGACGGGAAACGTCGTCCCGTCGCGGCGGCGTCCGGCCAGATCGAGACCGATGCCCATCGGCCGGGCGCTCGCCCGGTCCATGAATCCTGAGCGGTGCCGAACGTGACGATCCGTGAGCGGTCCGGGGATGAGCACCTCGATCGGCTCGCCGATGAGCTCGGTCGGCGGCCAGCCGAACGTCGTCTCGACGCTCGGGTTCGCATATCGGACACGGCCTTCGGCATCGACCGCGACGACGGCATCAGGACTTGCATCGAGCACGGCGTGCTCGTCGGCACGGGGAACCACGGACCGACGGGGACGAGATCGATCTGGCATATGGCGACCCCCGGGACGCGGGTCATCCGGTAACGGACCCGCCGCGAATGGTACGTGAGGGAGTGGACGTGCGCCATCGCCGGTGGGGCCGTCCGTGAACGGCACCGGTACCGCCGGCTCGGTTGTGACGCGCTCCGGGTTGCGGCTAGCTGATCGTCCGAAGCGCCGGCCACATCACGGACCACGGCTGGCGCAGCCCCGTGCAGACCGTAACGGCCTGGCCCTGCTCGCCGTTCGGGATCCCGAGCCCGTTGTCGATGGTGGCGACGTCCCGGCAGCCGTTGAAGTAGCTGCCGTAGTCGGCCGGCCGCCAACCGCCGACGTGGATGACGACGGTGCGATCGTCGGGCGGAGGCCCCCACGACCAGTAGCTGTTGTGGCCCGAGTAGACGGGGGGCAGTCCGGCACCGAGCAGGATGAGCGGGCTCGCCTCGCTGTAGTCGTTGGTCAGGATCACCGCGCGAGCGCGCTCGTCTGCGGGAAGCGACGCGACGACGCCCTCCACCGTCGCGACGAACTGCGGCCAGCCGACCTGGTTCGCGGTGTCCTGGACGGTCGCCGGGAGCGACGTGGTGGCGTAGGTGGCAATGGGCAGGATCGGCAGCGTCAACAGCACGATGAGCGAGCTCGACAGCACGGCAGCGATGGCGAATGCGGCGGTCTTCAGGCGGGGGTGGCCCCGGGCCAGCCACCGATCGAGCACGATCCCGCCGGCCGCCATGCACACCGACGCGGTCCCGATCGCGTAATAGGCCTTGCCGCCGATGGCGAACACGAGGACGAGCGCGACGATGCCGGCGATCCCGATCGTGCGCCACGGCGTGGCGGCTCGCGCCAACAGCAGCCAGCCGAGCCCCGCCGCGCTGACCGGGAACAGCAACGGACCCGTGAACAGCCACAGCAGCGGCACGACCTGGGCCCGGTTGTCGGCGGCGTAGCCCGAGATCTGCGAGGCCATGGTCAGCTGCGGCCATTCGTTGGCCGCCTGCCAGGCGAGGTTCGGCGCCCAGATCAGGATCGCGATCCCGATGGCGCTCCACGCCCACGGCGAGCGCACGACATCCCAGCGTCGGGTCAGGACGAGCCCGGCCGCGAGGCCGGCACCAAGGAACAGCAGCGTGTCCTTGTTCTCGAGCCCGATGCCGGTCACCACCCCCACCGCCAGCCACAGCCGGCGATCACCGCCCGCGAGGAGCCTGACCAGCAGCCACAGCACGATCGCCCAGGCGAGCAGGTCGGGCTCCGTGGTGGTGTCGAGATGTCCGGCACCGAGATAGCCGGACAGGGCCGCGGTGATCGCCGCCAGCACCTGGGCCCGCGGCGGGCCACCCAGGTCTCGCGCGATCAGCGCGATCAGCAGGACGACCGTCGCCATCTCGAGCGCGGGCAGGACCCTCACGGCCGTCGGCGAGACCCCGAGCAGGGCCACCGAAGCGGCGGACAGCAGCGGGGTCAGGGGCGGCTGGTCGACGTAGCCGAACGCCGGGTGCTGGCCCGCGACGACGAAGTACATCTCGTCGCCGTGGAACCCGTATTGACCCGCCACGGCCAGCAGGAGGGCAACCATGAGGCCGGCGATCAGCAGCACGGGCCACGGGACGGCCGGTCGCGACATGTGGACCCGTGGCCGACCGTCGCCCGGATGTGCGCCGCGTGGCGTCGCCATGCGTCGGATCATGACACGGTCCGTGGCGCCACGCGTTCCCCGCGAGCTCGACGCCCGGAGCGCGGTCGGTCACGACACGGATCTGTAACGTCGCTGGCAGGCCGCCACGCAGGGACTGGTGAGCCGCCCGCCAGCAGGGCGGGTCTACCGTCCGGGGCCGCCAGGAGGTGACTCCAAGCCTCCCCGCGGCCGCGCGGGGCGGCTCGCGCAGGAACCGCGAAGACCCCGGGGGCCATCACCTGCGCCCGACGGCATCACCCGGGTGAGGTGTCAGCGCGCCAAGTGGAGTACCTGGGCGGCCAGTCGTCCTGGCTGGTCCGTTCCCCGAGCACCACGGACTCGATGTCGAGCTCGAACAGCTCGTACTCGTCGCCGGTCTCGAAGTACCACGCGGCGGCCACCTGGTCATGGACGTCGCCAGGCGCGACGATCGATGCACGACCGCGGACCTGGAACTCACACGGAATCTGCGCGTCCTGATGCGCGTGGATCGCATAGCGGCCGTCGCGCTCAAGATCACTGCGCTTCGCCGAACGGCCGATGAACGCGTAGAGCCGTTCCCCGATGATCTTCACGTACACGGGGTGGATCCGCGGCAGTGCGTCACCGCCCACGCTGGCGAGGAACGCCTCGTCGATCTCGCCGCGCCACCGGAGGAGGCGTTGCCCCTCCGCGGCGATCCGCGGTGCGACCGCTGCGAAGTCTGCCCAGGTCGCCATGGTTTGATGCTCCTTCGCTGGCGATGGATCGGCCGCGAACATCGGGCCCTTCGAGCAGTCTGAGCCAGATGCGGTCGGGCTGACGACGGGGGACGCCAGGAAGCCGGGCGCACCTCCGGGACCGCGCCGGCCGGGACGGGTCGTCAGTCTCGCGAGCCGCCCTGGACCTGGATGGCGGCCACCCGTGCCGCGTAAGCGACGGCGAGCAGCGAGGCGACGAGCACCAGCCAATCCTTCGCCGAGTGTGCCTCGCCGATGTCGTGGAATGCCAGGACGTCGACCACCAGGAGGAGCACGACGAGCGCGCCCAGCAGCAGGCCGTTCCATCGCATCACCCTGATCCTCCGTTCATCGTGAGCGAGCCGCCCCATCTAAGGCACGGGAAGTGGTCCACACGCCGGGACGCCCGCGCCTGAACCCTACGCGTCTCGCCCGAAGACGCCAAGGATGGCAAGCACGACAGCCTCGGCGATCGTCCAGCCGACGAACGCGGCGACGGCGGTCAGGTCCAGCACGGACCCACTGGCGCGCAGGCTGTCATGCCGCAGGATGCCGTCGAATGGCGCGATCAGCGTCCCGCTGATGTCGAGGATCCACGCCACCACCGGTGCGGCCTCGCGGGCATCGATGAGCAGCAGCAGAATCCGCAGGACGATCGCGAGCTGGACCAGGCCGAAGCCCACGATGGCCAGCCGTCGCAGCACCTCGACCGCAGTCGGGCGGGTCGTGACGACGGTGCGTGATGCCTCGATGGGCGCGTCATCCGGGGCGGGCGGTGGCTCGCCGTAGTGACGCTCGACGATCGTGCGGTTTTCGTTCGTGGTCATGCGAGTACCTCGATGGCCGGCGGTCGCGGGCCCGGCGACGGGCGTCGGTGGCCCGTCGCGGCCGTCCGACGTTGCCGGCACCACGGCCATTCGCGCGTTCGGCCGCGACCACCGGCGTGGCGCACGGCAGCAACTCGGCGGGCTTCACGGTCGCCGGCGGCTGCCCCTTGCGATTCTCCGCGAGGAAGCGTCATGCCTCCGCCCCCAGCGGCCCCGCGTCGCCTTGCAGGCCGGTTGCAGCCACGCCCGGACGTTTGCGCACTGCCCCCGACCTCGCGCTGCAAGGTTCCCCACACATCTTGCCCGCGGGGGTTTAGGGGCCCGCAGCCGGGCGCTCGCTAGGGTCGAAGGACTGCCGGTCCGCCGAGCGATGCGCAGCACCTCCGGGGCGCCCCCGAACCGGCCCCCAGCGACCCCGAACCGGCCACCAGCGACCCGCCATGGAGCGACGCCTTGAACACGAACCCGCGAGATCTCCCCGCGGCGGCCGGCCACGGTCGCAACGGAGCAGCAGCACGATGATCGAGGGCCTCGCCCCGTCGACGCTGCTCATGGCCTTCACCACGGCCATCCTGTTCACCGCCGGCCGGTCACGGATCTCCGCGCGCGTGTGGCGGATCCCGCTGGTGGTGGTGCCCGGTGCGATCGCCGCCTGGCTCACAGGACAGCTGGAGCCGGCCTCGCCGGCCTCGCTGATCACGGCGGCGTCCCTGGTGGTGGCCCTTGCCTCGCCACGCGAGTGGTGGGCGGCGGGCGCGGCGGCATTCGGCAGCCTGGTGGTCGGCACGGTCGTGTACGCGGCGTACCTGGTCGGCGTCACCGTCGCCCTCACCGACTCGCCGGTCGGGCTGCTGCTGGGTCTCGTGCTCCTCGCGATCGAGTTTGCGGCGCTGGCGCTGATGACAGCGGCCGTGTTCGAGGTGGTCGATTCGCTGTGCCGTCCGCTGATGGTCCAGATGGTCCCCTCTGCGCCCGCGGTATGGCCGGTGGTGTGCCTCCAGGTGCCGGCGCACCAGGAGCCGCCGGACCTCGTGATCGAGACGATCCGGTCGCTGGTCGGGCTCGACTACCCGCGTGACCGCCTGGTCGTCCAGGTCCTCGACAACAACACCACCGATGCGGACCTGTGGCAGCCCCTGGCGGCCGAGTGCAACCGCCTCCGCGACGCGGGCCATCGCGTGGAGTTCGTCCATCTCGAGGACTGGCCGGGCTTCAAGTCGGGCGCCCTCAACTGGGGCCGGACGCACCTGCCCGACGACGTCGAGGTCGTGGGTGTCGTCGATGCCGACTATGTCGTCGACCCGGCCTACCTCAAGGCCACGGTGCCGTACTTCGCCGACCCGACCGTTGCCTTCGTCCAGACGCCGCAGGACTACCGGGACTGGGGTGACAGCGCGTTCTACCGCGCCTGCCACACGGGATTCGAGTACTTCTTCCGCGTCGGCATGGTGAGCCGTGCGTACCGCAACTCGATCATCTTCGCGGGCACGATGGGGCTCATCCGCCGCCTCGACCTCGACGCGATCGGGGGCTGGGACGAGGAGATCATCACCGAGGACGCGGAGGCCAGCCTGCGGATCCTGGGCGGCGGCGGGCGGGGCATCTTCGTGCCCCAGGCGTACGGCCGCGGGATCATGCCGCTCACGTACGAGGCCCTCCGCAAGCAGCGCTTCCGCTGGGCCTTCGGGGGCGTCCAGATCCTCAAGAAGCACTGGCGCAGCCTGACGCCATGGTCGCGTACCAGGCTGTCCCAGCGCCAGCGGCGCGACTACCTGCTGGGCGGGTTGTGGTGGTTCAACGACGGCCTGACGCTGCTGTTCACGGCCTTTGTCATGGCGACGGCGCTGGGGGTCGCGACCCGACACCCGTTCGTGGTCCAGCGCCTGTGGGGTCTGGGCATCATCCTGCCGCTGTTCTACATCGTCCTCGGCCTGACCCGGTACGTGTGGGGGATCCGGGTGGCGACGGGGGTCGCGGTGCGCGAGGCATTCGACGCGATGCGGGTCAACCTGAGCCTGTCGTTCGTGGTCACCGTCGCCTGCGTGCGGGCCCTCATCGAGCAGCACGGCGTCTTCCTGCGGACGCCCAAGTTCCGCGGCTCAGCCATCGCGCACGAGCTCCGGGTGGTCATCTGGGAGACCATCCTCGCCGGCATGTCCGTCCTCCTCGGGGTGTGGGCGATCGCCGTGGCGGGGTTGTCGCTCCTGTCGCTCACGATCGGGGTGCTCGCGGCGTGGAGCGTCCTGATCTACGGATCCGCCACCCTGTTCGCGATCGGCGACCCGACGCGGCCACCCGCGGCCATGCGTTCCAAGGCACAGGCTCGAGCTCGGGGCCGGCGTCGGCCGGTCGCTGCGCGCGCCGCAGCTGCAGGTGAGCGCGATGCTCGCCATGGCAGGGGTGGCGGTCCTGACCGTGGCCGCGATCGCATCCGAGGCGGATCGCACGGCAGCGACCGTCCCGCTCCCGGCGGTGGGCGACAACCTGCCGGCCGCAATCGCCAGCCCGACGCCGGCGCCCGGCACGTCGGCGGCGCCATCGTCCTCACCGGGCCAGTCGAACCCGGCGGGCGGCGCGCCGACACCCGGTGCGTCACCCACCCCGGCACCGTCGGCCGCAGCCACGCCAACTCCGGCGCCGTCGGCCGCTGGTTCGCCGCCTCCGGGGACATCGGCGACGCTCACGCCCCCCCCGGCGGCCACGCCTGCCCCCACGCCGACCCCGGCTGCCACGCCTGCCCCAACAGCGCCGCCGACACCGGCGGCGCAATGACGGGGCGGCGGGCGCGGCCACCGAGCGGCGGGCGCGGCCACCGAGCGGCGGGCGCGGCCAGGGCCCAACCGGCTGCGCGCACGCTCGGCGCCGCCGGTCGGTCTGGCGCCACGACCTGGGACGATCAGGGCTTGGCCCGGCCGGGATCCCGCCGGCGCGCGCCGAGGATGGCGGCGGCCCCCGCGACGGCGACCAGCCCCGCAACGAGCCTGCGGTGGAGCGATAGCTCGAGCGCCGGCGACCAGCCCCGCTCGAGGTCGTCGAATGGTCCGTGGGCGCCCCGATCGGTCACGTCATCGAGCGGCTGATCCAGGTTGTCCGCGCGGTCCGGCCGTGACTGCTCCGTCTGCTGCGATTCGTAGCCCGTCTGCCCGAGGTACCGGTCCAGCAGGCCGGGCACCACCTTCTGGGCCCACACGGAGAGCAGGGTCGGCCAGCCGACGAACAGCTCCCGCCGCGGGTCGTGCACCGCCGCGAGGATCGCCTTCGCCGCGACCTCGGGAGCGAAGATCGGCGGGACCGGCTGGGCCCGCCTCGGCAGGCGGCTGCGCACCCACCCGAACTGGGGCGTGTTGACGGCGGGCAGGTGGACCGCCGTCACTTGCACGTTGCTCTGATCGTGAATCAGCTCGCACCGGAGCGAGTCGGTGAAGCCCACGATGGCGTGCTTCGTCGCGCAGTACGCGGACTGGAGCGGGATCGACCGGTACGCGAGGGCGGACCCGACCTGGACGATGACGCCCGAGTCGTGCTCCGTCATCCGGCGAAGCGCGGCGAGCGTGCCGTGGACGTACCCGAGGTAGTTGACCTCGGTCACCCGGCGGTATTCGTCGGCGGTTGTCTCCGCCACGGGCGCGAACACCGATTCCATCGCGATGTTGATCCAGGCGTCGATCGGGCCGAGCTCCTCCTCCACACGTCCCGCGGCCTCGTCCACGGCCGACGCGTCGGCCACGTCGAGTGGCAGCACGAGCGCCCGCCGGCCGGCGGCCCGGACCTCCTCGGCTGCCGCCTCCAGTCCCGCGTGGCCGCGCGCGATGAGCGCGACGTCCCAGCCGTCGGCGGCGAACGCGCGGACGGTGGCGCGTCCGACCCCGGCGGACGCTCCGGTGATGACGACGATCATGTTGCTGCTACCTCCATTCGTGTGGGTCGATCGGGTTCTGTGGGTGGGCCCGGGCGGCGCCGGACCTGGCACCGCGTCAGCGTCCGGGCGTGGCTTCACGTCCCGAGGCGCCGGCGCCGCCCTCGGGCCTCGGCGATGGCACCTGCCGCGAGGAGCCAGGAGCAGAGCGCCGAGGCGAGGCACAGCGTGCACAGCGCCCCGACGACCAGGACCTGGTAGGCGACGAGGAAGGCGCCGACCAGGGCACCGCCCGCGGTGATGACGGCGAGCGCAAGCGCGAGCCCCCACCGCGCGCGTGGGCGCAGCAACAGCCACGTGCCGAGGACCGCGTCCGCGAGGTAGAGGCCCGCTCCCATCAGCGCGTCGGGCACCGGCAACGCCCGCGAGAGGCTCGAGGTCAGCACCTGCCGGCTCCCGTTCGCGAACAGCGGCTCCCATGGGGCGCCGATGACGCCAAGCTGGAACGCGGCGAGGTGCGACGAGATGGCCAGCCCGAGCAGCGCGAGGACGACGAGCGCTCCACCCCGTGCTCGGCCCCCGGTCAACCGCGATCACCGGGATGCCCCTCGCCGACCACGACCTCGAGATCACCCTCGACGCCGTCGACGGTGAACTCGGTGGCGTCGCCCTCGCGCCGGAACGCGAGGTCCACGCGGGCCCCGGCGATTGGCAGGCCGCGCAGCTCGAGGTGGTTGACGAAGCTGGGCAGGCGTGGCCGCACGATCCGGAGACGGCGAGCGAAGCCATCGGGCCGGAGGCCCAGCGTCACGCCCAGGAGGTACGGGACGCTCCCCGCGGCCCACGCCTGCGGGTGGCAGGCGATCGGATACTTGACCGGGATCTCGAACAGGCTTCGCGCGATCCCGCTGAAGCATTCGGGGAGCCGGCGATGGTCGAACGCGCCGGCGGCCTCGACGAGGGCCTCGAGGATCTGCTCGGCCGAGTCATCGAACCCGTAGCGGCGAAAGCCGGCCGCGATGAGGCTGTTGTCGTGCGGCCAGACCGTGCCCAGGTGGTAGGCCACCGGGTTGTATGCGACGGCCTCCGTCGACAGCGTCCGGATGCCCCACCCGCTCCACATGTCGTCGGCCATCAGGCGGTGCTCCACCCTCGCCGCACGGGCCGGTGAGGCGATCCCCGAGAACAGGACCTGCCCGGCGTTGGAGCTCACGACGGCGCACGGTGCTTGCCGGTCCTGAAGCGCCATCACGTAGCAGCCCAGGTCCTCGGACCAGAAGGCACGCTCGAAGCGCGACCGGAGCTGGTCGGCCCGCGCCCGGAGGTCTGCGGCCCGCCCAGCCTGCCCGTCGCGCTCGAACAGGTCTGCCATCGCGTGCCTGGCCGCGAAGGCATAGCCCTGGACCTCGGCCAGACGGATCGGCGGTCGTGCGATGTGGCCGGCGGCATCGACGATCGCGTCGCCCGAATCCTTCCAGCCCTGGTTGACGAGGCCGCCGTCCCGGTGGCTGGCGTACTCGATCAGTCCGTCCCCATCGCCATCGTCGAACCCATCCAGCCAGTCGAGCGCCCGATCCACGTTGCCCCGCAGGTCGCGGAACACGTCGAGCGAGCCCGTCCACGTCGCGTGCTCGCCGAGGAGGATGAGGAACAGCGACGTGGCGTCCACCGATCCGTAGTAGGGCGTCTGGGGGATCCGGCCCAGTCGCGCCAGCTCGCCCACCCGGAGCTCGTGCAGGATCTTGCCCGGCTGCTCATCACGCCAGCTGTCGACGTCGGTGCCCTGGCGGCCGGCAAGGAGGCGCAGCGTGGAGGCCGCGACGGACGGCTCCCAGGCGAGGGTCTGATACGCGGCGATGAGCGCGTCGCGACCGAACAGGGTCGAGAACCAGGGCAGGCCGGCGCCGTAGTAGCAGTGTCCGTCGAGGTCGGATCGGAGGATCGCGAGGTCGGCAAGCGAGCGATGGACCACGCCGTCAAGCAGCCGGGAGTCGCTGTGCATGGAGGTCGGCCAGGAGTTCGTACGGGTCTGGCGCCGGCTGGCCTCACGCATCGTGGGTGGCGCCGCCATCCGTGTGCGCGGCGTCGCTGCCCGGGGTTGCAGCCGGCGATGTCGGCTCCATGGGTGGAGCCCCGGGTTTCACCGCCTCCCCGATCTCAAACCGGAGCTCGAGGGTGGCGGCGCCGCGCCCGGGCGCGACCAGCGTCACCATGGCCCCCTTGCGGTCACGCGACGACGGCGCGGGGTCGAAGGTCGCGCTGAGCGTGCGGTGGACGCCATCGCCGCCGTCGTACGCGGCGACGAGGCGGTTCTCCTCCCAGGTGGGCCGGTGACGCCGGCCGCTGGGTGGCTCGGCCAGGCCGCGGATCTCGTAGACGTCGCGAAAGCCCGCGGCGACGTCGACGCGGATCTCCAGCGTCGCGTCGTCCGACCCGTGGTTCTCGACCTGGAACCGGTCGTGGAGCAGCGCTCGATCGCCGTCGAGGGATCGCGTCCAGCGGGCGGTGAGGACGTTCTTGCCAACCGTCCGTCCGTTCGGCAGCGACAGCTCGGGATTGGTCAGCTCGAGGATCGCGGTCGTTCCCGCCGCGGCCGTCGTGCCGAGTGACTCGAGCTCGACCCCCTGGACCTTCAATGTCAGCCCGGCCAGGTACCGCATGTCGTGGTGGTAGAGGCCGAAGCCGTGGGTGCCGGTCAGCGGGATCTGGCCATTCCGCGGGCAGATGAAGAACGGGTCCCCGTCCTTGATCACCACGGCGTCCCCGATGCTGGGCACCTTGGATGCGTGCTCCTGGGTCAGGGCCCTGAGCTTGCGCTCGTCGTCCTTCTGCGTGTCACGCGGGGCCCCGCTGGGCCGCCCGCTGCGCCGGCCCGCCACGAGCTACACCATCTCCCGGATCTTCTGTCCGAGCGCGCCGACGGCAATCTCGACCCGGTCCGGCTGGCCGCGCAGGAGCGCCTCCGCGAAATTGGTCGCCTGCTTGCGACTGATGTGCGCGGGCATCGGCATCTCCAACGGATCCACCACAGCCTCGATGACGACCGGGCCCGGTGTCGCAAGCGCCTGTTCGACCTGACTGGCGCAGGCGTGCGGATCGTCGATCGTCACGCCGGTTCCACCGCACGCTCGGGCCACCATCGCGAAGTCGATCGGCTGGAGCTCCACGCCGAACTCGGGGTTGCCCAGGAAGGCGATCTGCTCCCACTTGATCTGGCCCAGATAGTCGTTCTTGAACACGACGACCTTGATCGGGAGCTCGTACTTCACCGCCGTGACGAAGTCGGCCATGAGCATGCTGAACCCGCCGTCGCCGACGAGGGCGACCACCTGCCGGTCCGGGTGCGCGACCTGGGCGCCGATCGCGTACGGCAGGCCACAGGCCATCGTCGCCAGGTTGCCGGAGACCGAGAAGCGCTGGCCGCGCCGGGCACGGATATGGCGGGCGAACCAGCTCGTGATCGTGCCCGAGTCGGACACGACGATGGCATCGTCGTCCAGCCGGCGGCCGAGCTCGGCTGCCACCTGCTGCGGCTTGAGCGGCGTCTCCAAGCGGGCGGCGCGCTCGTCCATGAGCGACCACCAGTCGGTCATGCCCGCCTGCGCGTGCTCCAGGAACGAGCGGTCGTCGGAGGTTCGCCGGAGAAGCGGCAGGAGGGCCTCGAGCGAACGGCGCGCGTCACCCACGAGCCCCACGTCCACCGGATGGCGAAGCCCGATCCGGGCGGGGTCGATGTCGATCTGGACCGCCTGCACGGACCCGGGCTCGGGGTAGAACTCGATGTACGGGAACGAGCTGCCGACGATGAGCAGGGTGTCGCAGTCGCGGAGCGCGTCCTCGGAAGGCGTGGTGCCCAGCAGACCGATCGGGCCGGTGGCGAACGGGCTGTCGTCGGGGATGGCGCCCTTGCCCAGGAGGGCCGTGATGACGGGCGCCGCAAGCGTGTCCGCGACGCGCTCCAGCACGTCGCCGGCGTCGAGCGCGCCGCGTCCGGCGAGGATGGCCACCCGCGACCCCTTGTTGAGCAACGAAGCCGCGCGGCGCAGCTCCGACTCGGGCGGCACCGATGCGCCCATGGCGAATACGTCCCCGGCGTGGCCCGGGACATCGTCCTTTGAGCGCGGGCCATCGTCCGCGGGGAGGCTCTGCAGATCCGTGGGGAAGCAGATGTGCGCCACGCCGCGTCGCGCCAGCGCCATGCGACATGCGAGCGGGGTGACGGCGGCCACATGCGCCGAGTTCATGACGCGCGTGTTGTAGACGGTCACGTCCTCGAACACCCGCGACAGGTCGACGTCCTGCTGCTGGGCGGTGTCGATGAGGTCGCTGTAATGGTGGCCGGTGATCGCGAGCACGGAGGAGCCGTCGAGCTTCGCGTCGTACAGCCCGTTGAGCAGGTGGATGCCGCCCGGTCCGGAGGTGGCAAGGCAGACGCCCAGGCGCCCGGTGAACTTGGCGTACGAGGAAGCCGCGAGGGCCGCGGATTCCTCGTGCCGGACCTGGACGAACCGGATCTCATCCTGGTGCGTCCGCAGCGACTCCATGAGCCCGTTGATGCCATCGCCCGGGAGCCCGAAGATCGTGTCGACGCCCCAGTCCACGAGCGTCTCGATAAGTGCATCGGCGGCAGTCCTAGGCATCGGAACCTCCATCGGCCGCCGCGGCCCTCGTCGGGGGCGTGGCGTCCAGGCTTGCGGGTGTGGGGGGCAGGCTGCCCTCGCGATTCGCCGGCCCGCTGGATCGAGCGAGGTCGATCAGCGCGAGCCCGGTGGCCGGATCGTGCGAGCGGCGGAGCTCGGCGGGCGTCTCGGTCAGCATCACCTCGAGGGTGGGGCGGACTTGTCCGGCCAGCAGGTGACCACCGACCAGCGAGCCGTCTGAGCGCCCGAGGACGACGTGGGCATGGACCTTGGGGTCGTCCCCCAAATCGGGTCCGGCCCTGGTGATATCGCCGACGAGCGCCAGCACCTCCACCTGCTCGTCCACCTCGATCCGCCGGTAGTCGCGCACCTCGAGGTCGAACCAGCCGACGGTCGCGTGCTGGAACGCGCCGATCGCCGTGAAGTGCGCGGCGTCGAGCCCGGAGTCCCGGGCAAAACCGGTGAGGCCCTCGATCGGCTCGTCGCCGGGGTCGAACACGACCGCGATCGAGCGACTCGGGCCGGTGGACAGGGTCAGGGTGCGCATCAGGTTGTGACCTCCGGGGCGTTGGGGGTGGCGACGGGCGTCGCAGCGCGGCCGGACGTCGCGGCCGCGCGGCCACGCGAGCCTGCGGCCCGGTCCGGCAAGCCTTCGCCGCGGCCACGCGAGCCTTCGCCGCGGCCGCGCGAGCCAGGGGCCGGGCTGTCGGAGCCGGGCGAGGCGTCCGCGTCTCGTCGCTCGAGCGCGGTGGCCAGCAGCTCGGCCGGGTGGACGACCCGGCGATCGGTCGTTTGTTCGACCTGCTCGCGACAGCTGAAGCCACCGCTCACGACATGGGTTGCGGGAGCCGCCTCGCGAACGGCCGGCAGGAGCACACGCTCGCCGGCCGCGATGGACACGTCGAAGTGCTCGCCGCGCTCGAACCCGAACGCGCCGGCCATCCCGCAGCAGCCGCTGTCGGGCACCTCGAGCTCGAGGCCCGTTTCGCGCAGCACGGCCAGCTCGGCGTCGAAGTCCAGCACGGACCGGTGGTGACAATGCCCGTGGACCAGGGCGCGGCCCTCGATCCGCGGCGGACGATAGCCGTCGAGCGACGCAAGGAGCTCGGTGATCGTGTGCGTCTGGTCCGCGAGGCGCCTGGCGTCGACGTGGCCGTGGAGCAGGTTCGGGGCCTCATCGCGAAAGACGGACACGCACGAGGGCTCGAGACCGACGATCGGGACGCCCGACCGGATCTCATCCCGGAGCTCGGTGAGGACCGAGGTGAGCAGGCCCTTGGCCTGGCCCAGGAAGCCCCAGTCGTAGAGCGGCCTGCCGCAGCACAGGCGCTTCTCCGGCACCACGACCTCGCAACCGGCATCCTCGAGGACCCGGACGGCCGCCCGGAGGACCTGGGGATGGAACGCATCGTTGAACGTGTCCGCCCACAGGATGACGCGACGCGGCGATCCGACGGCCGGGGTGCCGGCCGTCACGGGGGCCGAGCCCGGCGCGGAACCCCGGCGCCCCGTGGTGGCGCCGCCGCGCCGCCGCCACCACGCACGGAAGGTCTCGTCCGCGAAGCGCGGGATCTCGCGCTCGGGGGCGATCCCGCCAACGAGCTTCGCAAGCGGCCCGAGACCCGGCGCATGCGCGGCAGCGTTGACCAGGCGCGGCGCGTGCGAAGCCAGGCCCGCCCACCAGTGGATGAGGCCCATCGAATAGGCCGCGCGCGGGCGGAGCCGGCCGGCGTAGTGGTGGGCGCGGAACTCGGCCTTGTACGTGGCCATGTCCACGTTGACCGGGCAGTCCCCCTTGCAGCCCTTGCAGGCGAGACACAGGTCGAGGGCCTCCTCGACGTCGTCATTCCGCCAGCCCCCCTCGAGCTCCGTCCCGTTGAGCAGCTCGAACAGGAGGCGCGACCGGCCCCGGGTCGAATGCCGCTCCTCGCGGGTGACCATGTAGCTGGGGCACATCACCCCGCCGTCATGGCGCCGGCACTCGCCCACGCCGACGCATCGGAATGCGGCGTGGCCGAAGGATCCGCCGTCCTCCGGGTATCGGAACCACGTCCGGGGACGGGGTGGAGCGTAGTCCACGCCCAGGCGCAGGTCGGACAGGATCGGGTTCGGTCGAACGACCTTGCCGGGATTCATTCGTCCCCGCGGATCCCACAGGTCCTTGAGCTCCTCGAACGCACCAACGAGCTCGTCGCCGAACATGATGGGCAGCAGCTCGCCGCGGGCCTGGCCGTCCCCGTGCTCGCCCGACAGCGAGCCGCCCATGCCCACCACGAGCTCGGCCGCCTCGGTCAGGTAGCGGCGGAAGGTCTCCAGGCCGCCGGCGGTGACGAGGTCGAAGTCGAGGCGGCAGTGGAGCACGCCCTGGCCGAAATGGCCGTACATGTCGGCGGCGTAGCCGTAGCGGTCCCACAGGGCCCGGAGCTTGCGGAGATACTCGCCCAGCCGCTCGGGCGGGACCGCCGAATCCTCCCAGCCGGGTCCGGTGGTCGGCTTGCCCGGGATCATCGCGGTGACTCCGAGCCCCGACTCGCGCACGCGCCATAGCTTCTTCTCGTCGGCGGGATCGTCATACAGCCGCGTGTGCACGTCCTGGCGTCGCTGCTCGAGCGATCGCACGAACTCGCGCCCGCGGGCGTCGGATTCCTCGCGATCCTCCCCGCCGAACTCGACCAGGAGGTAGGCCCGGCCCTCGGGGAGAAGCCCGAGGGCGTCCGGGTGGATGCCCCGCGAGCGAACGTCGCGAACCAGGTTCTGGTCCATCCCTTCGCACGCGATGCAGCCCGACTCGATCACCCGCGGGACGTCGTCCCCGGCCGTATAGGCGTCGGGATACCCGATGGCGACCAGCGTCCGGCCGGGCGGGCTGGGCACCAGGCGGAGCTTTGCCTCGAGCACCGTGACGAGGGTTGATTCCGAGCCGACCAGCGCCTTCGCGACATTGAACCCGCCTTCTGGCAGCAGGTCCGGCAGGTTGTATCCCGAGACCCGCCGCGGGATGTCCGGGAAGCGAGCCCGTACCTGGTCCGCGTGGCGGTCCCGGAGGTCGCGCATGCCCTGGTAGATCTCGGCGGGCCGGCCACCCGCGGCCACGATGCGCTCGAACGCCGCATCGTCGGTGGGACCCACCCGCAGCCGAGTCCCGTCGTAGGCGAGCACGTCGAGCTCCAGCACGTTGTCCACCGTCTTGCCCGCCATCACGGAGTGCACGCCGCAGGAGTTGTTGCCGATCATGCCGCCCAGGGTGCAGTGATCGTGCGTCGCGGGGTCAGGACCGAAGGTGAGGTGGTGCGCCTCCGCGGCATTCCGCAGGTCGTCGAGCACAATCCCGGGCCGGACGCGCGCCCAGCGTCCCGCCGCGTCAAGCTCGAGCAGCTGGTTGTTGTACTTGCTGTGGTCGATCAGCACGGCGACGTTGCAGCCCTGGCCGGCGAGGCTGGTGCCGCCGCCCCGCGACACGATCGGGGCGTCGTGCGACCGGCATACCTCGATGGCCGCGATCACGTCGTCGGTGTCGCGCGGGATGACGACCCCGATCGGGACCTGCCGGTAGTTCGAGGCGTCGGTCGCGTACAGCGCACGGCTCCCGGCATCGAAGCGCACCTCGCCTCGCACGGCGTTCAGTAGGTCGACCGCGAGGTGCTCGGCATCGGAGGGCAGCCCGCCGTTGGCGCCGGCGGCGTTCCGGGTCGGGGAGATGGGGCGCTGGCGGGTAATGGTCATGTGGTGGTCCATTCCAGGTACGGTTGTGCGTCGGATCGCTTGAGATCGAGGCCGACACCCGGCCGCCGGCGGTCCGGCTCGAGCAGCCCGTCGTGTGGCTCGACGGCACCGTCGAACAGCAGGTGCTCGATGCGGACGTGGTCGTGAAACCACTCGACGTGCACGGCAGGACGCGCGGCGCAGGTGAGGTGTGCGTGCAGGGCGGGGGCGCAGTGGGCCGAGAGCGGGGTGGCATGTGCCTCGCACAGAGCGGCGGCGACACCGAAGCCGGTCGTGCCGAGGCAGCGCGTGGCATCCGCCTGGAGGACATCGACGGCGCCGGCGTCCAGCAGGCGTCGGAGGGTGAAGGCATCCCACCCGTACTCGCCGGCGGCGATCGCCATACCCGCGGGAGCCCGGTCGCGAATGAGCCGCAGGCCGGCGATGTCGTCCGAGCTGACGGGCTCCTCGAACCAGGTCACGCCACGCTCGCCAAACGCCGAGGCGGCCGCCAACGCGCGGTGGCGCTGATAGGCGCCGTTGCCGTCGACGAACAGCTCCACCGACGCGCCGATCGCGGCCCGCGCCACGTCGACCCGGCGAGGATCGTCGGCCTGGTCGCGGCCGACCTTCATCTTGACGAACCGGAAGCCGTCGGCGGCCCAGCCTCCGAGCTGGTCACGGAGGCGCGCGTCGTCGTACGAGCAGAAGCCGCCACTGCCGTAGGCCGGGATCGCCGAGCGCGCCCGCCCCAGCAGATCGGCGAGCGACAGCCCCAGCAGCCGCGCCTTCAGGTCCCAGAGCGCGTTGTCGACAGCCGAGATCGCGGTGGCGGCGATGCCCGGACGACCGAGGTTGCGCACCCGGTCCACCAGCGCCGACCACGCACCGGCCACGTCCCACGCGTCACGGCCGATCACGACCGGTGCCAGCGCGTCCCGGATCAGGCGACCGGCCGCCGCATCCGCGTACGTGTAGCCCAGGCCGCTGACCCCCCCGGCCCGGGGTTCCACGACGACGATGGTCGTTCGGTCCCAGGCGAGCGTCCCGTCCGACTCCGGGGCATCGGTGGGGACGGTGTACACGCTGATGTCGAGCGCTTCAATCCGGGGCGCGTCGCGAGTCGCCGGCTGGGCACCACTCACCAGGGCCACCGCCGGCCCGTTGTCGCCGCCCGCGCGTCCCGCGCGCGTCAGCCCTCCCCTCCATTCGGGCACCGTTCGCGGCGCCCCGTCGAGCTCGCGAACACGTCGTCCACCGGCGCCTCCATGCTTCGGGGCCCGCCGAATCATCGCCCGACGTGGTCACCACCCGGCCAACGTACGCGTCCGACCGGACCTCCTCCACCACAGTCCCCGGTGCGGCTGTTTCGGATTCCTTGCACGTCCCACCGTCCGGCACGCCCGCGCTCGCCCCTGTTCCTGGACGACCGATCGGCGCAGTACCTGGAATGCCGTCGTTAGGCCCGTGGGTCCATCGCTGATCGTGGGGATACGAACCCGCAGGCAGGCTTGGGTTCATGCCGCGACTGCAACGCTCGATCCTGGCTGCGGTCCTTGCCGCCGTGCTCGCGATCGCCGCCGGCGCCTGCACCACCAGCTCGACGACGAACGGGACGACCGATTACGCCGCGTGTGTCGCCGCATTCCGGAACGCCGAGCCGCGGGCGGGGGCCCCGGCGAAGGTCAGCCCGCTTGATGATGCGGTCCGCGCCTGCCGGTCCATTGCCGACTGGCGTGCGGCCTGGGAGCAGGTACCGGCCGCGCACCCGGCCGACTATGACCCGATCGCCTATCTCGGGGAGCGGTGCTCGGTCGACGCGCTGGCGCCGACGGTGCTGTGCCAGGAGATCGCCGGGAGCTAGCGCCCGCGCGTCGTGCCCCGATGAGCCCGCGGAGTGAGCCCCCGCATTCCCGCCGGCACCGTCAGCCCGAGGCCCTCCGGCTCGCGTCGCGTGTCTTGCGCAGGAGCGGAAGCCCGAACCAGAGGTAGGCCACGAGGACGGCCACGGCAGCCGCCGCCAGCATGCCCATCGCGTCCCCGAGCACGACGCTCGTGACGAGATAGGCAACCGACACGATGGACAGTCCGAGCAGCGCCATCCCGATCAGGAACAGGCGGTTCGACGTCCGGAGCATCCGCGCCTTGTCCGGTTCACGGAACGTGATCCGGTGGTACGTGGTTGGCGCGATCAGCAGGACCGAGGCGCTCGCGGTCGCGATGAAGGCGAGATAGTACAGAGCCAGCTGGAGCTGGGTCACCTTGTCGAACGCAGTCTGGAACGGCAGGACGAGGAGGAACGCGAACAGCACCTGCACGCCGGGCAGGGCGACACGGAACTCGTTGAGCTGCTCGATCAGCTCGCGGTCGATGCGCTGCTTCTCGGTCTCCAGGACGGCACCTCCAGCCCGCGGGACCTCGTCAGGACTCCGCGTCAGGGGTCCCCGCCAGGTGCTGGCCGAGAACGACCAGCAGGTGCGCGACGCGCTCGTACTGTTCGGGTGGCACGGCAATCACCTGGGGTGCGTGCGTCGAGTGCTCGGGGACGACGACCAGCGTCGCAGGACGGACCCGCTCGATGTCGAACTGGATCCGTCGCACGTTGTCCATCTCCACGTCCATCATCACCCGGGCCTCCGAGGCGATGACAAGGCGCCGTTCCGTGACGACGACGTCCGCGTAGCCGGCCTGGACGGCCGCCCTGATGACCTCGTCTCGAGCGATGGGGCCAAGAACCGGATGATCTCTGAGGGACTCGTCCATCTGGATTCTCCCGTCGGTCCGCCATCTGACCCAGGCAGCGTAGCGAGGACCCTAGCGCTCTCGCCCTCGCGTCCGCGATCATGCTAACGCCGTGCCGGTCACAGGCGGATTGCAGCCGGTATTGCGGGCAACCATCGGACTGCGTACGCTCCACAGTGCCCTCAGGAGCATCTGTTGAACCCGTCCATCCTCCGGCTTGTCCGGTTCCGGCCCACCGGCCCCGGTTTCGATCGGTCGCTCCGTGCGAACCTGATCCCGGAAGCCGCCCGCCTCCCCGGGAACCGCGCGGTCTTCGCGGGTCGCAGGGGACCCGGCGAAAACGGCCCCCGGCTCGTCGCGACGCTCTGGCAGTCCCACTCGGCGATGGTCGATGCAGTCGGCGAGCAGCTCGAGCCACCCGTGTTCCATCCGGAGCTGCTGGAGACGACGACCGACCGGAGCGTGGTGACGCTACCGGTCGCAGTCGCCTTTGATCCGGAGCCGGGCGCCGAGGTCACGATCATCCGCCTCGTGATCGGACGGACCAACCTGGGATCGCTCGACGACTACGTGGCGCGAGCCCGGGAGGGCACGGTCGCGGACCGCGAGCTGCAGGTCGGGCCGCGGGCGCTGTACCTCGCGGTCGACCCGCCGGACGGGTTCGTCACGCTCTCGCTGTGGGAGACGTGGGCCAACGTCCAGGAGGCGACGGGCGCCGAGGACGCCGAGATACGAACGCGCCACGCCGACCGGCTCGCCGAGTGGCATGCGGAGCACTACGAGGCGCTGCCGGGCTGCCCGATCAGGGCGGTGGCGGAGACGATGAACGAGCCGGAGTCGCGGCCCAAGCCGGCCTGACGGCCGGCGGACGTTCACCCAGCCGCAAGGCTGGCGGAGCCTTCTCTGAACCTTTTGCAACGAGATCGCGCCCACGCTGGGCGAGATCCGGGCGGCCTGGGTCGATGCGAGCCGGCCGCGACCGAGCCATGACATCGCGTGGATCGCGACCAAGCGAAGGAGGTTTCGTCATGTCCGACCTCACCACCAAGCAGCGCAAGCAGGAGCCGGCGTCGGACTTCGGCCTTCCGGAGGAGCGCAAGTACCCGATGCCCGACAAGGCCCACGCTCGCAACGCAAAGGCACGCGCATCGCAGCAGGAGAGCGCGGGCAATCTCACCGAGAAGGAGAAGGCAAAGGTCGACCGCAAGGCCGACAAGGTGCTCGGCGGACGTGAGGATTGACCGCTGAGCCCTGCCGCCCGGGCCGGTCTCGCCACACTGTGACCGTCATTCCCGGCATCCATCGGCGCGATCCTCGCGGGTGGGCACGCACCCGATGGTGAGCGATCCGCTCGCGCTGGTCGCGTCGCTGGCCGTCGTGCTCGGGCTGGGCTCGGCCGCGTTCATCCTGTGGGAGATCCTCGTCCGCGGGCAGCGGCTGTCGATGCCGGTCATGGAGGTCGTGTGGCCCGTGACCGCGCTCTATCTCGGCCCCCTGGCCGTGCTCTGGTTCCGGCGCTGGCGACGGCTGGCAGGATCACCGAGCCCCGAGCGTTCGATGCGTGACGCGACCACGCTCGCCGTCACCCACTGCGGGGCGGGCTGCACGCTGGGCGACATCGCGGGCAGCTTCCTCGTGTTCATGCTCGGGCTATCGATCGCCGGGCTCGCGCTATGGCCGGAGCTCGTCATCGACTTCGTCCTGGCCTTCTCGCTGGGGATCGTGTTCCAGTACCTCACGATCGCGCCGATGCGGGGTCTGGGCCTGCGTGACGGATTGGTCGCGGCGATCAGGGCCGATGCGCTGTCGCTCATCGCGTTCGAGGTGGGCCTGTTCGGCTGGATGATCTTCGTCCAGCTGGCCGCCTTCCCGGAGCACCTGGAGCCGGACAGCGCGACCTTCTGGTTCATGATGCAGATCGGGATGGCCCTCGGGTTCCTGACCGCCTACCCCGTCAACTGGTGGCTGGTCTCGGCGGGGTTCAAGGAGCGGATGTAGGCGGTCGCCCGGGAGCCCTGATCGCGCCGCCTTCCGCGACCGATCCGGCCTGCCAGGCCTGCGCGTCCCGTATCACACATTCTGCTACGCTGACTGACCGTCAGTCAGTTGTAGCAGCCGGAGATCGATGACCACCACCGCAACGAGGGCCGCCGAACGGCGACAGTCCCGCAAGGGGGCGCTGCTCGACGCGGCTTCAGACGTGTTCATGGACCAGGGGGTTGCCGCCTCGTCGGTGGACGACATCGTCGCGGCCGCGGGGGTCGCGAAGGGAACCTTCTACCTGTATTTCAGGACGAAGGACGATGCGATCAACGCGGTCGCCGAGCGGGTCGTCGATGGCGTGGTGCAGGCGTTCGAGGCGGCCGCCGCCGCGACGGGTCTGTCCCCCGTCGAGCGCCTCCTCGCGCTGGGGCGATCGGTCGGGCAGGTCGGCGCCGATCCGCGTGAACGCGAGCTCATGGACATCTACCATCGGCCCGAGAACCGCGCGATCCATGACCGGCTCACGGAGCGGATCCTCGCCCGTGCCGGCACCACCGTCGAGTCGATCGTCGCCGACGGGATCGCGGCGGGGCAGTTCGAAGGCCAGGACCCGCACCTGGCCGCGGGCTTCGTGCTCGCGACGTTCAACTCGCTCCACGACCTCGTCGGCAACGAGACCGACGTCAGCGTGGTCGCTGCCGAGCTCAACGCGTTCATCCTCCGCGGGCTCGGATACACGGGAGATGGATCTCGATGACCGAGCTCGCGGTTGCCACGTTCGCGATCACGAAGCGCTATCGCGGCGATGTCCTCGCCGTCGACCGGGTGGATCTCCGCGTCGCGCGAGGCGAGATCTACGGGTTCCTCGGACCGAATGGCGCCGGGAAGTCGACGACGATCCGGATGCTGCTGGGGATGATCGCGCCCACGGCCGGTCACGCCGAGCTGTTCGGGGAGCGGGTGCGGGCCGAGGCGCCCGACCTGTGGCGGCGCGTCGGTCACCTCGTCGAGAGCGCGACCGCGTACCCCGAGCTGACCGTCCGCGAGAACCTCGAGGTCGCCCGCCGCCTCCAGGGCGTCGACGATCGGGCGTCGATCGGTCGGCTGATCGATCGGCTCAGCCTGGGCGAGTACGCCGACCGCCGGGCCGGGACGCTCTCGCTTGGCAACCTGCAGCGTCTCGCGCTTGCTCGCGCCCTGCTCCACGAACCCGATCTGCTGATCCTCGATGAGCCCGCGAACGGGCTCGATCCGGCGGGCGTCATCGAGGTCCGCGAGCTCCTCCGCGATCTTGCGCAGGGCCACGGCATGACCGTGCTGATCTCGAGCCACATCCTCGCCGAGGTCGATCGCCTCGCGACGCGGATCGGCATCATCCACCGGGGCCGGCTCATCGAAGAGCTCGACGGCGCGGCGCTCGAGCGGCACCGGGACGTACGGCTCGAGGTCGGCGCCCGGGACGCGACGGTCGCCGAGGCCGCGCTGCGACAGGCGGGCTTCCAGCCCAGTCGCCGGAGCGCCCGGGGCGCGCGCCTCGAGCTTCGCGAGCCACGCGCGATCGCCGCGCCCGACGAGATCGCCCGGATCCTGGTCGAGGCGGGCTCGCCGCCGACGCACCTTGCGCTCGCACGCGAAACCCTCGAGGACCACTTCATCCGCCTCACCTCCCGGACGGATGCCGCCACGGAGCCGGCCGCGTCGCCCGCGACGGCGAAGGTGGCGGCATGAACGGGCTCGGGGCGGCCGTGTCCGTGGAGCTGCTGAAGGCCCGTCGATCGAGGGTTCCGTGGGGGATCGCCGCCGGCTTCTCGATGTTCCCCATCGTCGGTGGCCTGTTCATGCTGATCCTCAAGGACCCCGCACGGGCGCGCCAGCTCGGACTGCTGGGCGCAAAGGCGCAGCTCGCGGCCGGGACCGCCGACTGGCCGACGTTCGTGGCGCTCATCTCGCAGGCCGTCGCGATCGGGGGCGCGGTCCTGTTCGCGTTCCTCTTTGCCTGGCTGTTTGGCCGTGAGTTCGCGGACCGGACCGTGCGCGACCTCGTCGCCTGCCCCACCTCGCGCTCGGCGGTCGTCGTCGCCAAGGTCGCCGTCGGGTCCGCCTGGTCGATGGCGATCATCGGCTGGACGCTGCTGCTCGCGCTCGCGATCGGCCTCGGGATCGACGCGCTTGTCGGGCTTCCGGGATGGTCGGGCGATGTCGTGCTGCACGGGCTGGCGGGGGCTGCGGCCGCCGCGGTCCTGACGATCGGGCTGCAGACCTTCACGGCTTTCTTCGCGGGCGTCGGGCGTGGCTACATCCCCGGCCTCGCATGGGCCGTTCTGGCGATCTTCCTCGCCCAGGTCCTCGCGGCGCTCGGCTGGGGCGCGTGGTTCCCGTGGTCCGTCCCGGCACTCGTATCGGGCATGGCCGGCCCCGACGCCGAGGCCGTATCCGCCGGCGGAGTTGCGATCGTCGCGGTCACCGCGTCGGCCGGGCTCCTGGCCACGCTGCTGTGGTGGCAGCGGGCGGATCAGACGGGGTAGCTGCCGGGACACCGGGACGCGGTCGTGCGCACCGCCGCGCGAATGGGCTCCCGGCCCGGCACGGGGCCGGTCTGATCAGCTGCCGAGCTCCCCGCCGGCGGGCTCTCGAGATCGTTGCTCAGCCTTGACCGAGGCCGTTCGGTAGCCCGCCTTCGCCTCGACCTCGGCAACCTCGGCCAGCGACACCTCGGCATCCGAGTCGGCGAGGTCGGCAGTCGCGCTCAGCGCCGAGAGCTTGGCGGCTGCGGCCGTCTTCTGGGCGGAGCTCTCGGCGAGCGTTGCCGCCGCCAATGCCGACCGGGCTGCCTCGGCGGTGGCATCGGCTGCCTGTGCCGCGTCGGCGGCCGCGGCAGCGGCGGCTTCAGCCGCCAGCCGTCCACGACGCGCGACGGCGACGGTCCGCTCGGCCGTCCGCCACTCGTTCAGGGCGTCGGCCGTGCTCCGCTGCTTCTGACTGGGCTTGTCCTCCGACGGTCGCTCCGCCACGAGTGCACCTCCCGGAAGTCACGCGGGTCCCGCCGCGCCGTCACCAAGAAGTGCAGTATGCGCGCCGTCGCAAGCCGCCGAGGGGTTCGTTGCACCATCCCGGGCCTATACTTGAGTAATGGCTCAACTGTACGCCTCGGAGATCGACGCCGATGCATGCTCGACGGAATGCATCCATCCGGAGGCCGTCGCGCCGCTGCTCGGTCGCTCGCTGGGGAGCGACGGCGCCCGAGCCGTCGGCGGCCTGTTTGCCACCCTCGCCGATCCCTCCCGTGCGCGGATCGTCCACCTGCTGGCGATCACGGGTCAGGACCTGTGCGTGTGCGACATCGCGCTCGTGCTGGGGATGAGCGTCTCGGCCCTCTCGCACCAGCTACGGTTCCTGCGGGAGCGTGGCGCCGTGGAGCGACGAAAGGTCGGGCGGATCGCGTACTACCGGCTCGTCGATGCACACCTTCGTGACCTCGTCCTCGGGGCGGCGACCCACGTCGCCGAGGTCGCCTGATGACCCACGCGCACGGCTCCGCGGCCGCGACCAGCTGGAACCGACTGGTTGCCGTCCTCGGGCTGAGCCTCGTGATGCTCGTCGTCGAGGTCGCCGGCGGGCTCGCGTCGGGCAGCCTGGCCCTGATCGCGGATGCCGGACACATGCTCGCCGACGTGTCCGGGATGGCCCTCGCGCTGCTTGCCATCTGGTTCGCGCGCCGCGAGCCCACCACCGGGCGCACATTCGGCTACCTCCGCCTGGAGATCCTCGCGGCCGTGGCCAACGCCGTGCTCCTGTTCGGGGTTGCCGCGTTCATCCTGTTCGAGGCCTGGCGGCGGCTGTCGGCACCACCGGAGATCACATCGGGGTTGATGCTCGCGGTCGCGCTCCTCGGCCTGGGCGCCAACGCCGTCGCGCTGTACCTCCTCCGCGACGCCCAGGCGGAGAGCCTCAACATGCGCGGCGCGTACCTCGAGGTCATGGGGGACTTCGCGGGCTCGGCCGCGGTCATCGTCGCCGCGATCGTGATCACCGCCACCGGCTGGCTGCAGGCGGACATCGCCGCCTCCGTGGTCATCGCGGTGCTGATCCTGCCCCGCACGTTCGCCCTCCTGCGCGACGCGACCGACGTCCTCCTGGAGGCAACGCCCAAGGGCATCGACATGGATCACGTTCGCCGGCACATCCTCGATGCGCCCGGGGTCATCGGCTGCCATGACCTGCACGCCTGGACGATCACGTCGGGGATGAACGTCGTCTCGGCGCACGTCATCCTGGCCGACGGGGCGGATCCCGCGATCACCCTGGACGCCCTGTGCGAGTGCCTGTCGGACGACTTCGACATCGAGCACTCGACCTTCCAGCTCGAGACCGCCGACCGCCGGCGGTTCGAGGAACGGAGCCACGCGTGAGCGATCTCGCCCGGATCCTTCGATTCGGAGGCTGCCCGGTCACGAGAGGGCGCGGGCCATGCTGCGCGACGCCTTCGGCCCCATCGCGACCGACGTCAGCCGCCCGACGCCGCCGCTGAACCCGCGACCAGGTTGAGCGACGCGAGGGCGCGCACGTCGCCACGCCGCTTCCACGTCGGCGGATGTGCGGGATCGACCCCGAAATCGGGGAACATCCGGGCGAAGCGCTCGATCATGATCGTCAGCTCCAGCCGGGCGAGGTTCGCACCCAGGCACAGGTGGCGGCCGCGACCGAACGCCAGGTGGGGGTTCGGGTGGCGGTCAAGGACGCAGCGCTCGGGATCCTCGAACGCGCGCGGGTCGTGGTTCGCGGCACCGTACGCGAGCAGAACGACGTCGCCGGCCGGGATCGTCTGCCCGTGCAGGTCGATGTCGTGCGCCGCATTCCGGCCGAAGACCTGGACCGGGGATATGACGCGCAGGAGCTCGTTGACCGCCGTGTGCGCGAGCCCGTCGACATCGCCGAACAGCTGGGCGCGCTGGTCGGGATGCTGTGCCAGGTGGAGCAGGCTCATGCCCATCGCACCCGAGGTCGTCTCGTAGCCGGCGAGGAGCATCAGCATCCCGAACTGGCGCAGCTCGAGCTCGGACAGGCGGCGGCCGTCCACCTCGGCCTCGAGCAGCATCCCCAGGAAGTCGTCGCGTGGCTCCCGCCTGCGCTCCGCGATGCGCTCGCCGATGTATGCCTCGGCGTCGCGCGCCGCCCCCACCCGGTCCTCCGGATCGCGAAGCGCGTTCGAGTACATCCGCTCGACCCAGTCGAACCACAGCCCCTCGTCCTCCGGCGGCAGGTCCATGAGCCGCGCGAGCGAGGCGAGCGACATGGGATGGGCGAAGTCGGCCATGACGTCGCCTCCGCCCTGCTGCGCATACTGCGTGAGCAGCCGCGTTGCGACGGCCTCGAGGTCGGGGCGCATGGTGTCGATACGTGGCTTGGCGAACACGGAGTTGACGAGCGCCCGATACCGGGTGTGCTCGGGCGGGTCGAGCTCGATCGGGAGCAGTGGATCGGTCCGCGGCTGCGTGGGCGGGATGAGCGTGGTGCCGGCGACGGCCGAGGTGAACGCCTCGTGGTCGAGCGCCGCGGCCGTCACGTCGTCGTAGCGCGAGAGCAGCCAGAAGCCGCCGTACAGGTCCGAGTGCAGGAGCGGCTGCTGTTCGCGGATCGGCCCGATCACGCGTTCCGGATCCTGGACGAACTGCGGGTCATGGTGGTCAAAGCTCATGCCACGGCCCTCCCGCGGGTGCGAGCGTCCGCAGGCTTCGCGCTGGGGAGGCACTCGATGAACATCGCACGCACCTCAGTCCGGGAACGCTTCCGGGCCGCGTTGCGCGAGCTCGGAGGCTTCGGTGGCGTGGTCATCCGACGGCAGCCACGTGTACGGGTAGCCGGGGCTCTCGAGCGCCGCCGCCTGCGGCGTGAGCCACAGGGGACGGAAGGTGTCGACCATGACCGCAAGCTCCTCGGTCGCCTCCTTGCCGATCGATGCCTCCGCGGTTCCCGGGTGCGGACCGTGCGGGATGCCCGCCGGGTGGAGCGTGAACGACGCGATCCCCACGCCACGCCGGCTCATGAAGTTGCCGGCGACGTAGTAGATGACCTCGTCGCTGTTGATGTTCGAATGGTTGTAGGGGGCCGGGATCGAGAGCGGGTGGTAGTCGAACTTCCGCGGCACGAAGGAGCACACGACGAAGTTGCGGGCGGCAAACGTCTGGTGGACGGGCGGCGGCTGGTGGACGCGCCCGGTGATCGGCTGGAAATCGGCGATGTCGAACGCGAACGGCCACAGGTAGCCGTCCCAGCCGACCACGTCGAACGGGTGGCTGGCGAAGTGGTAGGCGGTGTGGCGGCCGCGCGCACGGACGATGACCCGGTAGTCGCCGGCGCCGGCGTCCGGCTCCCGGAACTCAGGGATGCGGATGTCGCGCTGGGAGTACGGCGAATGCTCGAGCAGCTGGCCATAGTCGTTGCGATAGCGCTTTGGCGGCTCGATCTCCGACGGGCACTCGAGGTACAGCATCCGCTGGCCGACGCCCGAGTCGGGGTCGAGCCGCCAGGTCGTGCCGATCGGCAGCACCAGGTAGTCGCCCGCGTGGTAGGCGAGGTCGCCGAAGTTGGTCCGGAGCGTGCCCGTCCCCTCGTGGACGAACAGCATCTCGTCGCCTTCGCCGTTGCGATAGAACGTATCGGGTGCCATCGGCCCGGCGGGGCGCACGACGCCCAGCACCACGTCGGCGTTGTGGAACAGCGGCACCCGCCCCGACACGGCATCGCCGGCCGGCTCGAGACCAGCCGTGTCGACGAGCTGGTGGTGGTGCGAGCCATCGTCGGCGGTCTCGACGGTCACCATGCCCAGCGGCTCGATCCGCGTCACGCGCGTCGGCGGGACGAGGTGGTAGAGGAGCGAGCTGCGGCCGGTGAACCCTTCGACACCGAACAGCTCCTCGGCGTACAGGCTGCCGTCGGGCGCGCGGTGCTGGGTGTGCCGGGTGGGCGGGACGCTCCCGCGGGAGACGTAGAACATCGGACGACAGGCCTCCTCGCGTCAGGTTCCCAATCCGGCTCGGTTCCCGGAATCGGCAACGATGGGGGTCACCAGGCGACCCAGCCGCTCCACCTCGAGGGTCACCTCGTCGCCCGGCTCCAGGTAGCGGCCCAGCGTCTCCTCGCGGATCTCGAGCAGGCAGCCACGGCCGACCGTGCCGCTGCCGATGATGTCGCCCGGGCGCAGGCGCACGTCGGCCGAGGCGCGGACGACCATCGCCCCGAACCCGTGGCGGGCCGAGGCGAGCGTTCCCCGCGACGTCTCGATGACCGTCCCGTCGCTCGTCCGGACGGTGGCCGTCATGGCCAGGTCCGGCATCGTCGAGCCCGGGCGCCGCCGGTCCGCGAGCTCGTCGGGGGTGACGAGCCAGGGGCCCATCGAGGTTGCGAAGTCCTTGCCCTTCGCCGGCCCCAGCCGGATCGTCGTCTCGTCGCGCTGCAGGTCGCGCGCCGACCAGTCGTTGAGGATGAGGTAGCCGCCGATCGCCTCCTCCGCTCGCTCGGGGGCCAGGTCGCGCACGGGCGTGTCGATGAGGATCCCCACCTCGAGCTCGTAGTCGAGCTCCCGTGAACCGCGCGGTGCCCACACGGCCTCGCCCGGTCCCCGCAGCTCCGACACGTTCGAGAAGTAGAAGACGGGCAGCCGGAACCAGGCCTCCGGGATCTCCTGGCCACGCCGCTGCCACATGGTGCCGACGTGCTGCTCGAACGCGTAGAAGTCTCGGAACGAGGGCGGGCGCAGGATCGGGGGCCCGACGTCGAGGTCGTCCGCGTCGAGCAGCGCATCATCGTCGTCACCCCGTGGCGAGAAGCCCTCGACGAGGTCGGCGAGCGCCTCGACCCGGAGGCCGCGCGCCAGGTGATCGTCGAGCGTCGTGACCGGCTTGCGGTGGAGCAGGCTGTCGTGGGCGAGGCTGGGCCTGGCGGCCACGGCCCGGCGACGAGCGACCTCGACGTCAAGCCAGGTTGCGGCGGCCGGATCGAGCGCGGCCGCCAGGCGCCAGGGGGCGCCGGCCGGCGCGTGTCGTTCGCGGATGTGGGCGAGTCGCATCGCGGGTTTCAGAGGTTCCCGCGCCGCGCCTGCTCGATCTCGATCGCCTCGAACAACGCCCGGAAGTTGCCCACCCCAAACCCGCGGGAGCCGTGGCGCTCGATGATCTCGAAGAAGAACGTCGGCCGGTCCTGGATCGGCCGGGTGAAGATCTGGAGCAGGTAGCCCTCCTCGTCACGATCGGCTTCGATCCCGAGCTCCTCGAGCACGTCGATCGGCACGCCGACGTCGCCCACGCGATCGGCGAGGGTCTCGTAATAGGCATGGGGCATGCCCAGGAACTCGACTCCGTTCTCGCGCAACCGCCGCACGGTGCCCACGATGTCCTCTGTCCGCAGCGCGATGTGCTGCGTGCCGGCAGCGTGGTACCAGTCGAGGAACTCCTGGATCTGGCTCTTCTTGCGCCCGCTGGCTGGCTCGTTGATCGGGAACTTGATCCGCCCCGAGCCGTTGGTCATGACCTTCGACATCAGGGCGCTGTACTCGGTGTGGATGACCGTGTCGTCGTAATGGATCAGCTGCGCGAAGCCGAACACGTCGCGATAGAAGTCGACGTAGCGGTCCATCTCGCCCAGGTCCACGTTGCCCACGCAGTGGTCGATCTCGAGCAGGCTCAGGCCGTCCGCAGCGCGCGCCGGCTTCTTGACCCGCCGGTAGCCTGGAGCGAACACGCCGTGATAGTCCCGGCGGTCGACGAACGAGTGTCGGACCTCGCCGTACGTGAACACCGAGCTCATCCGCAGGACCCCATCGTCACCGCCATCGAGCTCACCGGGAACCGTCGCCGAGCGGGCGCCACGGCTGGTCGTCTCGCGCCAGGCGGCCGCCGCGTCGGGCACCGCGAACGCGATGTCGTGGACGCCGTCGCCGTGCAGGCGAACGTGCTCGGCAAGCTCGCCCTCGGGCGTGAGCGGTGCCGTGACCACGATCCGGATGGCGTGCTGCTGGAGGACATAGCTCGCGCGATCGCGGACGCCCGTCTCGAGCCCCGCGAAGGCGACCGGCGTGAAGCCCCACAGGGCGCGGAAGTACGCCGCGGCCTGTCGGGCGTTGCCGACCCAGAACTCCACGTGATCGATGCCGTCGAGGGGCAGGAAGTCCTTCGCCTCGGCGTAGGCGTCGGGGTTGATCCGCGATCCGGCCTGGTTGGCGGCGGGCGTGCCGATCGAGCGCCCCGTCGCGGGCTGGTGGGCGGTCTTGGTCATGGGAGCGGCTCCCGTCTGTCGAGCTGCCGGCCGGTGGGACGCGCCGCGCGGGCCGGGTGGATCCTTGCGTCCACTCTGGCGCG
>CAVRGY010000009.1:0-351173 GCA_963720825.1 uncultured Chloroflexia bacterium
AGCCTGGCCGGCGCGAAGGCCCGGCGCGCCCAGGCGATCGTGTCCTGGGCCATCGCTCCTCGGCCTGGGTGACGTAGCGCAGCCGCGGCAAGGAGCGGCTCGAGTGGACACGCGGCCTTCCGGAGGATCTCGAAGGTCTGGGGGACACCGGCGAATCCGGTGCACTCCTCAGCAGCCATCGTCTCGAGGACGACCTGGGGGAAGGCGAATCGATCGTCGAGGAACACCGAGCCGCCGGCCAGGAGGTGCGTCTGGAGCACGCTGCGCCCGTCGCAGTAGTGCAGCGGCAGCGTGAGCAGCGCGCGGTCGTACGCCGTCAGCGAGAGGTATTCGACGATCGAGCGGGTGTTCGCGTCGATGTTGCGGAACGTATGCACGACCCCGTGCGGCCGGCCAGTGCTGCCCGAGGTGTAGAGCACCGCTGCGGGTGCATCGAGCCCGGGCTGGGCGACCCGGAGCCATGGCGCTGCGTCACCGCCCATGGGGCGGCCGTCCTCGAGCAGCACCCGCGCCTCGTCGGTCGCGATCCCGACTGCCGCTTCCTCGCGCGCCGGGCTCGGTGTCACGACCCAGAGTTGGCTGAGTCGGCGGCCGTCGAACGCCGCCGCCCACTTGTGGATGTCACGCTCCGCGATAAACGCGCGACGGACGTCGATTCGGGCGACCAGATCGCGCAGCACCGCGGGGGACCAGCTGCGATTGACCTCCACGGTGGTCGCACCGACCGTGTTGACGGCGAGAGCGGCGACGACCGTCGCGGGTCGGTTCGGCAGCGCGATCAGCACCCGATCGGCCATCCCGCAGCCCGACCTGGCGAGATCCGCCGCGAGCCGGCGCGTCCGATCTGCGAGCTCACCGTACGAAAGGCGGCTGGCAGGGGTCGCGACCGCCGGCGCGCTCGGCGCGCGATCGGCGTTGCGGTACGCCCACTCGTGCAGATACGGGGATTGCACGCGACGCCCCTCGTCCACTCCCAGCCTCGTCCCCCGGTGCCGACAGCCCGCGGCGCGGACGTCGACGGCAGCAACCACCATCGAGATGGTATCGACTATCCTCGCATTCGCGGTGCGCTGGTGGCTCGCTCGGGCGGGTGCCACGCCAAGAGCATGCTAAGGCGAGGGCGATGCTGACGCGGGACGCGATCCTGATCGACCCAGCAGCAGTGGCTGCACGGATCGATGCCGGCATCCGATCCGAGGTTCTCGACGTGATGCGCCGGCGAGGCGCCGTGGTTGCACTTTCCGGAGGCATCGACAGCTCCGTCGTGGCCGCGCTCTGCACCCGCGCCCTCGGCCGTGAGCGGGTCCTCGGGCTGCTGCTGCCAGAGCGGGACTCCTCGAGCGATGCACTGCGCCTGGCGACCCTGCTTGCCGATGACCTGGGCATCGAGCGCATCGTGGAGGACATCGCCCCGGCGCTCACTGCCGTGGGCTGCTATGCGCGGCAGGACGAGGCCGTTCGGATGGCGTTCCCCGACTTCGAGCCGGGGTGGCGGTTCAAGCTCGTGCTCCCGTCGCTGCTTGACGGCGACCGCCTGAACATCATCCGGTTGACGGTCGAGGACGGGTCCGGGACCCAGCGCACAACGCGCCTGGCGCCAGAGGCCTGTCTGCAGCTGGTGGCCGCCACGAACTTCAAGCAGCGGACCCGAAAGATGACCGAGTACTACCACGCGGACCGGCTGCAATACGCGGTCGCCGGAACTCCCAACCGCCTCGAGTACGACCAGGGGTTCTTCGTCAAGCAGGGGGACGGCGCCGCGGACTTCAAGCCCATCGCGCATCTGTACAAGACCCAGGTCTTCGCACTCGCCGGATCTGGGCATACCGGACGACATCCGCTCGGGGTGCCCACGACCGACACCTACTCGATACCGCAGTCGCAGGAGGAGTTCTTCTTCGCCCTGCCGTACGAGCAGCTGGATCTGTGCGTCTGGGGCCTGATCACGAGATGCCGGCTGCCCGCGTGGCGTCGGCCGCCGGCCTCCCACGGAAGAGGTCGAGCGGGTCTTCCGCGACATCCGGGCCAAGCGTCGGGCCAGCC
This sequence comes from uncultured Chloroflexia bacterium, assembly GCA_963720825.1. Lineage (GTDB taxonomy): Bacteria > Chloroflexota > Limnocylindria > Limnocylindrales > CSP1-4 > CAIXZV01. The sequence goes on from CAVRGY010000009.1 coordinate 2,044, forward strand.
GGTACCTGCACACGTGCCGACGATTGCGAACGCATCCGGCGACTCCTGACCATGTGCGGCATCGCGGCAGGGTCACATCCGGGGCGACCTGCCCCGCCTGGCGTCGAGGATCTCAGGGCCATGGCGGGGCGCTGCGGCACCGGGGCCCCGACGAGTTCGGCATCTACCGCGATCGACGGGCCGGCCTCGCGCACGCCCGGCTCTCGATCATCGACCTCGCCACCGGGCAGCAGCCGATGTCGCAACGAGACGGGATCGCTGTGGATCGCATTCAACGGCGAGATCTTCAACTACATCGAGCTGCGCGCGGACGCTCCGCGACTGGGCCACCGGTTCCGCACGCACAGCGACACGGAGGTCATCCTCCACGCGTATGAGGCGTGGGGGAGTCAGCCTTCGAGCGCTTCAACGGCCAGTTCGCGCTCGCGATCTGGGACCGGCGCCGGCGAGACGCTGTCCTGGCGCGAGATCGGCTCGGCGTCCGGCCGCTGTATCTCTCGAGCACGAGGGTCGGCTCTGGTTCGCGAGCGAGGTCAAGGCGCATCTTCGCCGGCGACCGCTCGCATTCCGCGGCGGTCGACCCGGTCGGACTTGGCGGAGACGTTCACCTTCTGGTCGACGGTGCCGCCGCAGACCGTATTCGAGGGGATCACGGAGCTCGAGCCGGGGCACGTGCGAGATCGTCACGCCGGCGTCGACGACCGAGCGCGTTCTGGTCCCCGCAGTATCCGGTTGACGCGGCGACAACCTTCCAGGGATCGCTGGACGAGGCGGCGGACGAGACGCGCGCGGCGCTCGCGAATGCCGTGTCGCTGCGGATGCTGCGCGCGGACGTGCCGGTCGGGCAGCTACCTCTCGGGTGGCCTCGACAGCTCGCTGATCGCCGCGCTCGGCGCGTCGCGTGACGGGCGACGCGGTTCCACACGTTCTCGATCCGGTTCGAGGATCCCGAGTACGACGAGACGCGTTCCAGCGAGCCATGGCGAGCGGCTCGGCAGCGAGCACACCGAGCTGGTCGTCACCCGGCGCGACATCGCGGAGGCCTTTCCCGACGGTCGTCGCCCACGCCGAGCGCCCCTGCTGCGCACGGCGCCGGCGCCGCTCTTCCTGCTCTCGCGACTGGTGCGCGAGTGCGGGCATCAAGGTGGTGCTGACGGGCGAGGGTGCCGACGAGATGTTCGCCGGCTACGACCTGTTCCGCGAGGCCAAGGTGCGGCGCTTCTGGGGGCGAGCTCCCGGGTCGGAGCTGCGGCCGCGGCTCCTCGAGCGGCTGTACCCGTATCTGAGCCGATCGCCCGTCGCGAGGCGGACAATGGCCCGCGAGTTCTTCGGGCGCGATCGGGAGCACTGGGCCGAGCCGGGTTCTCGCACCGGCCCCGCTGGCGGTCGACCGCGCGCTCTTCCGCCTGTTCTGCGCCGCGTGTGCGCCTCGTCGCAGAGCGGGCGACGTGGACGCAGCGACTGCTCGAGTCGCGTCCGCCGGACTTCGATCGATGGTCGTCCCTGTCGCAGGATCAGTACCTGGAGGTTCGCACGCTGCTGACCGGGTATCTCCTGGCGTCGCAGGGGGACCGAATGCTGATGGCCCACTCCGTCGAGGGCCGGTTCCCGTTCCTTGACCCGGACGTGGCCCGCCTGGCGAACTCGCTGCCGCCCACATTCAAGCTCCGCGGGCTCAGGGAGAAGCACATCCTCAAGCGCGTCGCGCGGGGGCTCGTTCCGGACGAGATCCTCGCTCGTCCCAAGCAGCCGTACCGCGCCCCTGACGCAACGGCCTTCACCGGCAATCCGGTGCCCGACTGGGTGGGCGAGCTGACGACCCGGGCCAAGCTGGCCGACGCCGGGATCTTCGATCCGGCGGCGGTCGACCTGCTGTGGCGGAAGTGCCGAACGACGGCCTCCCCGTCGAACGCCGATAACATGGCGCTGGCGGGTACTTCGACGGGGCTGCTGGTCGAGCACCTTCGAGCCGGACCGCAGCATGTGCCCACCATCGAGTTGGCGACCCTCGTCGACCGCGCCACCTTGCTGTCGGATGGACCTGGCCTTGCGGAGGGGGAATCGAGGTGACGACCGAGGACATTGTCCGCAACTTCATCCTCGAGCAGGTCTACGTGGCTGACTCGGCGGAGCTGACGGTCGACGCCTCGTTGATCGACACAGGCATCGTCGACTCGATGGGCATGCTGGACGTGATCCTGTTCCTCGAGACCCGAATGGGAATCTCGATCAGCGATTCCGACACAATCCCCGAGAACCTCGAGACGATCGGACGCATCGCTGCGTTCGTTGAGCGGAGGCGGATGTCAGGCAACGGGACAGATCGGCATCGGCGAGCCCTCCGCCGAGGCGTCTGCGTGAGAGTCCCGTCCCGGGCCCGTCGTTTAAGGCCGTCGTTCGGCAGATCGGGTCTCCCTCGTGCGACGCGGTGCCGCCCCGCGCCAATGCGCCAGCGGCCGGGGCCAACGATGACGACGTCGCAGATCCTTGCCGGTATCCGAGGGAACGGTGTCAGTCGGGAGTTCATCGGACCGGCCTCCGAGTGGGCGTCCTCCCGGGACGATCATGACTGAGCCGACGCTTCGCTTCGCGGTTTGCACTGACGTGCCCATGCCCGACTGGCAGGCTCGGTGCGTCGGCCTCCTGGCGGCTGTCCCGGGGTCGTGCTCGATCAGTGGATCCAGCTGCCGTGCGCCGCTCCTCAGGCAGGCATGGTCGAGTCGATGTGGAGCCGTCCGGCCCCGTCCCCAATTCGCTCCGGGCCGTCGAGATCCACTCGCACAGAGATCCCGAAGGTCCCGGCACCACCTTGATCGGCGAGGTCGACGTGGTGTTGGACCTTTCAACCGGAACGCTGCCGCCGGCGGCGCAGGACTTCCCGGAGACATGGAGCTTCCGGTATGGACCGCGGTCGTCTCGCGACTTCGCCCGCGTCGTCCTCGCCGACTACGTGCGCGGACCGGGCGTGACGAAGACGGCCTTGGTCAGCCACCCCTCTGGAACCAGCATCCGGGAAGGATGGCCGCGTTCGGCGCGGTGGTTCGGCAGCTCGACGCTGGAGGCCAGGCTGCTGGAGCTCGCGGAGTGGCCCGCGATCGTCGCCCGCGAGCGGCTCGCCGGGCGCGCCTCTTCCGTGGTTCCCACCCCCGGCGATCAGCAGGCGCGGGCGGGCCGCGACACTCCCCGCCGTGGACGTCGGCTGGACATCTTGCCGCGACCGGTCCTCATGCTCGGCGCCGCGGCCAGGCGGGCCGAGGAGATCGCGGTGTCCCTCACACGACACCCCGAGTGGAATGTCGAAATCATGAACGAGCCGATCGAAGGGCTGTTGCGGGCGGGGGGCAAGCGGTCCATCCAGTGGCTGCCGGAACGACGGGCGCATGGGCCGCGGACCCGTTCGGGATCGAGCGTGACAGCGAGCTCCACGTCCTGTTCGAGGATTTCTCGCGACAGGTCAACCGCGGCGTCATCAGCCACGTCGCAATCGGTGCGGATGGCACGGTCTCTGACCCGGAGGTGGTCCTCGATGTCGGCGTCCACGCCTCGTATCCGTTCCTGGTCGAGCGCGAGGGCACCGTGTTCATGCTGCCCGAGACCTCGGCCGCAGGCGAGCTGGTGCTCTATGAGGCCGTCGAGTTCCCTCGACGCTGGCGGCGCGTCAAGGCGCTGCTGCCCGGTGTTCCTGCCGTGGACGCCTCCGTAGTGGAACACGATGGCCGCTGGTGGATGTTCGCCGAATTCTTGGGGCGTGGCCAGAACCACACGCTGCTCGTGTGGCACGCCCCCGACCTCACGGGCCCGTGGACGGGCCATGCGGCGAACCCGGTCAAGACAGACGCGCGGTCGACCCGATCGGGAGGGACGCCCTTCGTCGCCGAGGGCAAGCTTTACCGGCCGAGTCAGGACTGCTCTCGCAGATACGGTGGCCGCGGTGTCCTGAACCGCGTGGACGTCATCACGCCCGCCGACTTCACGGAGCGACCGATCAAGGCCCTCGTGCCCCGCCGCGGCTCGCCGTACCCTCAGGGCCTGCACACCATCTCGGCCGTCGGGGGCCGAACGCTCATCGACGGATACGACCTGCGGTTCGTGCGTGAGGACCTGCAGCGACAGGTGGCAACGAAGCTGCGGCGATGACCCGGTCGCGCGGCGACTGGTCAAGCCCGGCCTGGTTGGTCTTGTCCCCGCCCGGCCAATCTCGAGTCATGGCGCCCCGCGCCTGAGCGAGGTCAACGCCCTCCAGAGTCACGCCGGGCGGGTTGGCTCCGAGTGAGCTGTAGAAACCGGACCGTCCCGATCCTGTCGAGCTAACGCGGCGCAGCGTGATGCTGTGCCCAAGCTCGTATCGCACCGCAAACTGCTTGGCCCCGCTGATTGTCGAGTCCTCGATGACGATGTCGTGGATCGTGGCGTCCCAGAAGATCACGGCCTGGTCGGTCCCGGTAACGCGGAGGTGCCGGATCGTGACGTTGTTGGCGTTCGGCGCCCCAGGCGCAGGCCGTAGAATTGGATGGCCGAGTCGAGCCCGCTCGTCGAGGCGTTCACGGTCAGCCCGTCGATGAGAATGTCGTGTACGCCCGGCGTCAACGCTCTGCTGAAGTAGACCGCGTGGTCGCCCGACATGCCGGGCGGGTTATCGGAGGTGATGGTCTCTTCGATTGTCATGTCGCGCAGGGTGATGTCGTGCGGCGCAATTGGGGTTACGCTGCCGCTCTGACCGAACACGATGACACCTGTCTGCGTCGGTTCCGCGTTGGCGAACCGGAGGCCCTGCCACGTCTGGTCGTGCACCCCATCGCGGAAGGCAAGGCCGATCCAGTCCGTTGCGCCGCCACCCGAGATCGTCACCCCGCCGGTCGTCTCGGCGTGGACGAGGACGGCGTTCGTGCGAGCAGCGAACCGCTGGTCGATCCACAGCCCGCTCACCTGTCCGGTGATCGACGATGCGTCGGGGACGACGTAGGTGCCATTCACGGTGATGGTGATGTCGGTGACGAAATCATCGGCAAGCTCGCGACGGAGATCAGCGACGGAGAAGACGGTCGGGCCGACCGATCTCGGTGTCCCGCTAGCCTCGAGACTTGGATCTGGACCGCCGCGCCCGGGTCCCGGCAGCACCAGTGCGGCCAGCGCGACAATCGCCACCAGGATGATCCCGACGAGCAGGCCACGTGCCCAGGTCATTCCCGCATCCTACGTCCGGTGTTCGCCGGTCTGACTCCAACGATGATCGCGCGGCGGCGGAGTCCCGCTGCCCGCAAACGCGCTCAGGTGGCCGACCGCTCCGGTTTGCCGCCGGGTGTTTCCCGTCTGCGCCGTTGCCACCCCGAACCCCGGGTCGGCCCCGTACACATCACCGTAGTAGCCCGCGTAGCTGGCGCGCGACCCGACGGGGACGCGATTGAGGATGGCGCCAAGCACGTGTGCCTCGGCTCGGTCGAGGGCGGCATACGCATGGTAAATCGCGCGACGGCGGCTCCTCGCGGCGTCGACAACAAACACGGAGCCGTCCATGAACGAGCTCAGGATGGCCGCATCGGAGACCGCTTGGATGGGCGGGCTGTCAACGACCACGATGTCGTAGCCTGCCTCGAACGTCTCGAGGATGGCGCGCATGCGCTTCGACCCGAGCAGCTCGGCAGGAATTAGGCGGGAGGAACCCGTCGTGAGCACGTGGAGGTTGTCCTGTTCGGTGCGCTGCACCGTCGTCTCGATGCTCGTCCCGTCACGCCGGAGCAGAGTCGTAAGCCCGTGGAGGTTGGGCAAGTTGAACAGCAGGTGGACACCCGGCTTACGGAGATCGGCGTCGAGGAGGAGCACGCGTCGTCCGGCCTGGGCGAATACGACCGCGAGGTTCGCCGCGGTGACGGTCTTGCCCTCGCCTGGCAGCGCGCTGCTCACCAGGAGCGTATGGATCGGCGCGTCAAGCGAGGCGAACTCGATGTTTGTGCGGATGGTCCGGTAGGCCTCCGCCACCCCCGAGCGAGGGTAGAGGAGTGTGGGCCAGCTGGTAGATCTCGCTGCGATTGCCGGCGCCCTTCATCCGGGCGATCGTTCCGAGCGTGCTGAGGCCAGTCACGGCCTCGATGTCCTCGGGATCCTTCACGGCATCTCGGAAGTACTCCGCGACGACCACGATCCCGACCGCGACCAACAGACCGAGGATGGCCGCCAGGAGGGTGTTGAGCAACGGCCGTGGTGCCACCGGATTTGGAGTTGCCGCCGCGGGCTCGGAGACGCTAAGCAGGTTGGAGGCGCTCCCGGACAGAAACGACAGCAACGTGGCATACGTCGAGCGGAGGGTCACGAGGCGACCTTCGAGCGTCGCGAGCTCGGCCTCCTGCGCGGTGGTCCGCTCGGTGATCGCAGTGAGGTCCTCGATCCGAGCCTGCGTCGTCAGGACCTGCGCCTGGGTCGCATTGAGGTCGGCCTCGACCGATGCCTGGAGCTCGGCCTGCCTACCCTGAACCGCGGGAGACGAGGCGATCAGCTCATCGGCGAGCGCATTTGCGATGGCCGCGGCCTCATCCGGGTCCAGGGCTTGGGCGGTTATCGTCACGAACGCGCTTTCGACCGGCGCCTCTGCCACCACCCGCCTTCCAAGCTCCTCGGGGGTCTCATCGAGTCCGAGCTTCTTGATCACCGCTTCGAGCCGCGGTCGCTGGGTCGCCACCGCCGCATACGTCGTCGACAGCCGCTGCGAAGCAAGGAGCTGGGTGTAGTCCGGGTTGATCCCGGACAGCGATTGGCCCACGATGAGGGTTGCCTTGGCTTCGTAGACCTTCGGCTGCAGGTTGCTGAGCACGAACGCGGCGCCCGCGGCAAGCAGGACGCTCACCGTCAGCAACGGGAACCACGTCCGACCGATGGTGATCGGCGCCCGGAACTCCACGGGCCTCACTCTCTCTGCCCCAGATTCCCGGGGGCTACTGGCGCCATCCATGTTCGGCCGGCGCGTGGCCGAGAGATCATCGAGGACGATGTCCGACGCCGTCAACCGCACCAGTTCGGCCCGGCGCTGCCGAGGGCAGTGCATCGGCATTGCGAACAGCATGGTGCGAACCGTTCGCAGCAGGATCCTCAAGTCCAGGAGCGTCGTCTGATTGTCAAGGTATTCGGCATCCAGCTGCAGCTTCGCCGGCAGGATTTCCTCACGGTAGCGTCGCTCCGCATCGGGGCCTACAAGCAGTTCGGCCTCGTTGTGGAACTCGAGCTGGGCCAGGCCCGTGATCCCGGGCTTCGCGCAGAAGACGCGCCGAATTCAGCGGGTTGGACAGGTCAACGTAGTGTGGATCTTCCGGTCGCGGGCCTACAAGCGACAGGTCTCCCCGAAGCACGCCGATCAGCTGGGGTAGCTCGTCGATCCGCGATCGCCGGATCAGACGCCCGAGGGGCGTCACGCGTGGGTCACGCGCGAGGGTCAGCCGGGACCCGCCCGAGCCGTCCGCCATGGTCCGTACCTTGAGGATGGTGATCAGGCGGGCTCCTTCACCGACCCTCGTCGCGCGGTAGAGGAACGGCCCACGATCGCCCGAAAGCCGCATCGCCAACGCAACCCCGACCAGGATGGGCGTGGCGATAACAGAGCGACCGAGCCCAGGATGAGATCGAGCGTCCGTTTCGAGCCCATGAGCGGTGATACCTCGATCCGCTGGTCCAACGCGAGCGGGAGCAGCCCATACCCTGTGATCATGTCCTTCGACAGGGATGCGCGCGAACCAGCGTCGAGATCCTCCACCGGCAACGACCTCTCCCGAGCCTCGCACCCGCTGTCCGCGATGCCAGGAACCATGGTAGGGCAGCAATTGGACCCGCGACGAGTGCCAGCAGCGACCTGCGGACCGCACCGGCGCGCGCGAGATCCTCCGCCGTCTTATCGTGGACGGTGCCATGAGCGAGCTTGCAGGGGCATCAACGCCACAACCGCGTGAGTGATCCGGATCCGCGACCCTATCTTCCGTTCGCCCGGCCCTCGATCACCGAGCGCGAGAAGCAGGCCGTCCTCGACGTCCTCGACTCGGGCTGGCTGACGACGGGCGCAGGCGAAGCAGTTCGAAGAGCGGTTCGCCGAGCGTCGGCAGCCCGCACGCGATCGCGCTCAACTCGGCGACGGCCGCGCTGCATCTCGCGCTCGAGGCCTCGAGGTCGGGGCGAGGCGACGAGGTCATCGTGCCGACCTGGACGTTCGCCGCAAGCGCGGAGGTCGTCGCCTACCGTGGCGCGCGGCCGGTCCTCGTCGACGTCGATGCCCGCACCCTCAACGCCACGCCCGAGACGATCCTGGCCGCGGTGACCCCCAGGACCCAGGCCGTCATCGTCGTCCACTTCGCGGGGCTCCCGGTCGAGATCGACGGCTCGTCGCGTGCTCGAGCCGCGGGGTCGCCCTGGTCGAGGATGCGGCGCACGCGTTTCCGAGCCGAGTCGGCGGCCCCGGGGCCGCTACGCAGGGACGTTCGGACGCGGCCGGCGCCTATCTCGTTCTATGCCACCAAGACCATCACGACCGGCGAGGGCGGGATGCTCGTCACCGACGACGACGCGATCGCCGAGCGGGCCCGGCTGATGTCGCTGCACGGGATCAGCCGCGACGCCTGGAAGCGATATACGCGCGGCGGCTCGTGGTACTACGAGATCGAGGACGCCGGCTACAAGTACAACATGACCGATATCGCGGCCGCGATCGGGCTCGTCCAGCTCGATCGCGCAGATGAGCTGCTCGCGGCTCGCCGGGCGCTCGCGGCGGCTACACGGCCTGCATCGCCGCGCAGTCCACCGTCGCGGACCTCGGTGGAGATGCCGGTCGACGCGCCCGGAGGTTCCCACGCCTGGCACCTGTACGTCGTCCGCCTGCGAGCTGGCGGCGCGGACGATCGACGGGCGGACGTGATCGACGGGCTGCAGGAGCTCGGGATCGGGACCAGCGTCCATTTCATCCCGCTCCACCTCCACCCGTATTACCGCGGCGCAGGGGCTACCGCCCGCGGATCTGCCCGGTCGCGACCGCCGAGTACGAGCGAGTCATGTCGCTGCCGATCTGGCCGGGAATGACGGATGACGATATCGGCCGCGTCGTGGGCTCGTTGACCGGGATCCTCGAGCGCGCGCGGGCGCGTTGAGCCGGCTGCGCGAGCTCGTCGACATCCTCGGCGACTATGCCGGGCTGGTGCCAGGGATCATCGTCACATTCGCACTTGCGGCGGTGCTGTGCGGGCCCGTGGCGCGTCGGCTGTCCGTACGGCGCGTGCTCGCCTTCATGTTGCTCCTGGCGCTGGGCGTGGCCCTCGCGGCAACGGTGACACCGAGCCGCGAAGCGGTCCTCTACAGGGGCGGTTGGCTCCGGGACCTGCGACTTGTCAACGATCGGCCTGGCTCCCTTGTCGACATACATCGGGCTGAACGACGCGTCGCTAAACGTCGCCCTCTTCGTACCACTCGGCTTCATGATCGGGCTGCTCCCGAGGTCGCCGTATCGGTTGCCGATCGTCGCCGGCACATTGATCCTGCCCGTCGCAATCGAGGCGACCCAGAGTGTCGTAACCTCGCTCGGTCGCGAGTGCAAATCTGCGGACGTGTTCAACAACCTGGCCGGCTTGTTCATCGGCCTGGTTGCCGCGTTGATCTTCTCGTCGATCCGACGGCAGGTGCGTAGGTCCTGACGGCGGGCTCGCGATGCGAGCCAGGAGCGGGTGATCCTGCGCCGCATGGCCGGCCCCGCCACCGGGGCGGCAACGCTCGCGCTCGGTGCCTTACCCGGGCTTGGTACCTGGCCCGTTCCCGTGGGTCCGATCGCCCGTCGGATGGGTGAGACCAGCTTCATGGTGCGGTGCACCGAACCTTGGAGTCTCGGGCCTGGCGCCGTCGTCAGGGAACCGCGTCCTCCAGCAACACCGCACGCGTCGCCGGTGCGGTCCACTCCAGCGCTTCAACGTCACGCGGGCGGAACGGGTTTGCCGGCTCGAATCGCCGAGGTCCTCGCGCCATAGCCGCGCCTGGCCACGGTCTCGACGAGGGCGCGAACATTGCTGTGACAGGATCTTGATATCCCTGATCTCCGCTTCGTAACCGCACTCAGGATCTCGGCAATGCCGTCGCCAATCGTCCGTGACGGCTCGAGGTCAAAGGCGATGGCGAGCTTGTCGAACGCGGCCCGGTAATTGCATCGATCCTGCCCGTCCATAATGTCCACCTGCACATCCCGGATACGTTCCCGCACGATTTCGGCGATTTCGCCGATACTATAATTCTGAACGTTGGACCCGAGGTTGAAGATCTGACCTGAAACCAGCTCGAGGGGAGCTCGAAGCGGCGCGCCAATGTGTGCCACATCCGGACGTGGACGAACGGACGCCACTGGCCGCCGCCTTGGACAACGATCCGACGATCGACCGACGCCCGCCCGGCCAGCGTGTTCACGACGGGGTCGAAGCACGGACGCGATGATATCCCATCGAGCATGGCGAGCCGGAACACTGTCGGATGGAACTCAACATCACCCAGTCCGAGGATAGCCTCCCTCGGCGGCACGCTTGACCCGCCCGTACAGGGAGACGGGGTTGAGTGGTCCTTCCTCGTCGACGATCCGATCCGAGGCGCCATAGACGCTGCACGACGAAGGGTAGATAAAGCGCGCGACGCCAGCCTGGGCCGCCAGCTCAGCGAGGCGGACGGATGCCGTGTAGTTCACCGAGATCGTCACGGCGGGATCCAGGTCACACGCGGGATCGCCGACGATCTCACCGCAGTGGATGACGGCACCTACCCGGCTGAGAAGCCGCTGAACGATCGCCTCGTCGCGCGTGTCGGCGACGTGAGCTCAAAGCCAGGACGACCGACGAGCGAGGCAACCGATCGCCCTCCGTAGAGGAGCGGATCGAGGACGATGACGTGGTAGCCGTCATCGAGCAGGTTCGCGGACAGGATTGAGCCGATGTAGCCGGCGCCACCAACAACGAGGACCGTCGACTCGCGGCGGTCGAGCGCGACAAGTCGCGGACGGCGCCCCGACGGCTCCTCTTCCACATGGAGCGACGCGGGCTCGGGTTCGAGCAATCGGACCCCTAGGATTTCCGGGAGGCGGATAGCCGCCCTCGGCTGGATAAGTTCGACCCAAGGGCGGTGGAGCGGTCCTGCCAGTACCACATCCTTGGAGCCCGAACCTAGCACTTTAGGGCTACATCCGCTAGGTACCTGGAGCCAGACAATGTTGCGCCTGCGCACCATCGGGGCCTCTTGTCGGCTCACCGATCGCCCAGGGGCCAGGCACGGACCCCGGCCTCCACGCCGCGGAGTCGATCGCGCGATGGACTCGGCCGGTGGTGCCCGGCGAGGAGCGGGAACGTGCCCCAGTGGATCGGCAGCACGTGGCGCACGCCCAGGAGGCCCACCGCGAGCGCGGCCGCCCGCGGGTCCATCGTGAAATGGCCGCCGATGGGCAGCATCGCGAGGTCAGGGGCATACAGATCGCGGATGAGCGCCATGTCCCCGAACACGGCGGTGTCACCGGCGTGGTAGATCCGGAAGCCGTTCTCCAGCTCCACGATGAAGCCGGCCGGCTCGCCGAGATAGAGCGGGACGCCGCCGTCGGGGTTCCAGTCGCCCGCGGAGTGCTGGGCCCTTCGAGCTTGCGGGATGTCAAGCCAGCACCGCTGGTGCCCGGGCGCACGAGCGCAACGTGTCAATCAGCCGACAGCGCGCGTACAGCATGCACGGATGACCGCGAAAGGGCTGAATAGGGCACTTGACCTAGGACCTTTGGGGGTACACCATCCCGCAACGCACTGGCTGGCGACGGGGGTCCGACGCCGGGGCGGGTGATAGATCCCAGGGCGCAGTGGGAGGCCCGGGAACCGATCGCCGGGGGAGCAGGGAGAGCTCCGTGCGGGTGTACCGCAGACCCTCATCCGTTGATTTGTTCGGCGCGACTGTTCGGTGCGCCCATGGGCCAGATGGCGTCGTGCCGTTCTCGGGTTCGGGCGGAAGGGCGTCCGCGCACCGGGCGCGATGCTTCCCAGCACAGGTGTCCGTGGCCGAAAGCACGGCGCACGAGTGAAGAGAGCCACATTGGGTGACCAGCCCGTCGGTCATAGGTCGCGGCGTGGGAGCGAAGGGAGGCCGGCCGCGGGAAGGGAGGCAACGGCATAGGGCACGGCATCGAGTGATGCGGTTGGTTCGTCCGGGGGCCCGCAGGCCGGATACCTGCACACACCTCGATCATCGAGAGGAGAGCCCGTGGCGAGTCCTGACTGGCCTCAAGCGGGGGAAGCGATCGTGACAAGTCGAGCCGTCTGCAAGAACCGGCAAGGAAGCCAGCCCCTGACATCCCTGGCAATTCTCGTCTGGGACGTGAGGTTCCCCTGAAAAATCTCTCACGTTCGCGTTCGGATCACTGATGTGGTCGGCGATGAGGAGTTTGGAAATCACAGCGTCCACGTCTGCGGGCAGTTCGAGGCTCAGCCCGAAGGCAGAGGAGGTCAATGAACAAAGGGCTCCATCCGGTGTGGTCGATTCGCTGTGCGGCGGACGATTGGGAAGCGCGCACGCATCTGTATCGGGAAGGAGCTCCGCGGTGAGCGGATCTCGAATGAGGGAGACACATCGATGCTATTGACTAGAGCACTGGTGAGGAAGCAGAGAGGCCGTCGGCCGCTCGCCGCATTGGCAATCCTGGGCGTCGTCGTCGCCACGCTGCTGATCGCCGCCATCGCGCTCGCGGTCCACGACCTGCAGTTCCAGCTCGACGGCAACGTCGTTGCCAGTCCCGTCACGACCGTTGGCGGTCACGATCAGCCGAGGGACTGGGCAAGCTTCTTCGACGCGTCGGGGAACAAGGTCTCAGGGGCGTTGAGCACCACTGGCGAGGGCTTCACCGCCTCGGCCTTCAAGGCGGACTTCAATACCACGACCAAGAAGGGCGCCACCGTCTTCGCTACCCTGGATGCAACGACGTTCGCGACCGGCAGCAAGGACACCCTGCCCATCAACCCGGGCTGGCAGTGCTCCTCGTCCAACAACGTCCTGAGCAAGAACGACATCATGAACGCCTACGCGCTGGCGTACACGGTGCCGGCGGACGACCCAAACGTGGCGATTCGCGGACATCAGATCCTCTACTTCGGGTTGGAGCGGAACTCCAACAACGGCGACGCGAACGTCGCCTTCTGGTTCCTCCAAGGTGACGTGAGCTGCGACAGCTCCGCCGGCACCGCGACGTTCCAGGGCCACCACCAAGACGGTGACCTCCTGGTCGTCTCGGCGTTCACTAACGGCGGCGGTGTCAGCGGCATCGACGTCTACCGCTGGAACGGCGGCGCGACCGGCAGCCTGGGCACGAATTCGGTTGGCCACGGCGTGGACTGCATCTCCGGCGGCGGCACCGGCGGCGGCGACGCCATCTGCGCCACCACCAACGGCGGCGACGCTAGCACCGGCGGCCTCAACGGGCCGATCACGACCCCGTGGCTCACCTCGAATGCCGGGGACAATGTTGGCCATACCCTCCAGCCGTCAGAGTTCTTCGAGGGCGGGGTCGACCTCACGTCGGAGAACCTCGGTGGCCACTGCTTCAACACGTTCGTCGGCGACACGCGCTCGTCGCAGTCGCTCACGGCAACCATCTTCGATTACGCCCTCGGCACGCTCGGCGAGTGCGCGTCGACCACGACCACGCAGGCGAAGGACGGCGCCGGCAACACCCTGTCGTCCCCGGTCGCGATCCCCGCGACTGGCACCCTCGCCGTGAAGGACACCGCGACGGTTAACGTTACTGGCGTGTCGTCGTTCAGTGGCACGGTCCAGTTCTACCTGTGCGGCCCGAGCGCGACATCCATTTCGACCTGCTCGTCCTCGGGAACCGCGATTGGCTCGACCCACGCGATCACGTCCAATGGCTCCGTCGATCAAACGGCAACGCTGACATCGGCCGGCTACTACTGCTGGCACGCGGTCTTTTCGGGTGACGACGCCGCTGGCGTACCCGGCTCGGAAGATGACAGTGCGAACGAGTGCTTCCGGGTGACTCCACTCCAGCCGACGCTGCCGACCCAGGCCACCAGCGGCCCGGTCGACTTCGGCCAGAAGATCTCGGACACCGTCACGCCCACGGGCACGGCCAACAAGCCGGGTACGGGCGGCGTCGGTCCGGGCGGCACGATCAACGCGACTCGCGGCGGCGCAGCGACGGGCAACATCAACCTGACCGTCTACGGTCCGGACAGTTGCTCGACCGTAGCGTATGGGCCCGTGTCGCTCGCAGCCAACGGCGATAGCGCCATCGGCGGCACAGGTACAACGTTCGAGTTCATGCCGGCAGCCCCGGGCCAATACGTCTTCGTCGCCACGTACGACGGCGACGGCCCGAATACACTCAGTGCCCCGAACCCGGCCGTCACCTGCGCGAACCAGCCGAGCAATGAGAAGGTGACCGTTCGAACGATCCCGACCCAGATCTCGACCGCTCCCAGCTATTACCCGCAGGATTCCGCGACCATTACATCGTCTGTGGCGGGTAACAACCTGGCAGCCAATGGCACGGTGACGTTCAGCCTTTACGGTGCGACCACCGGCCCCGTCGCCACAGCTCTCGCGAACTGCCAGGCAGCCGGTAGCACCGGCCGCGTCTACGCTCCGGCCGGCATTTCGACCGGAGTTGCTGCCCATTCGGTCACTGTGGGCACGACCAACACGACCTTCCGCATCAGCGGAAGCGGCATCTATTACTGGCTCGTGACGTACGCCCCGCCAGCGGGTGATACCGCCCATACGGGCGTCCAGAGCAGCTGCGTCGAGAACATCAACGCGACCCTGACCGGCGACGCCGGTCCCGGATCGATCTTCCCAACCCCGTAACAGCACGCTCGTAGCAAAGAGCCCCGGCATCGCCGGGGCTCTTTCATTGGTGCAGCACGAGTTGTCAGGTGCGCCGCCCGACAGGGCATTGACGCCGACACTTCCCGTGCTGCGAAGCGCGCGCCCTCACATCGAGCTCGCCGCGCCGGGAACGCGCCTCGAGGAGGAAGCCTCAGGGGGCGCCAGGGTCCGTCCGCGCCCGCTCCTCTGCGCCCAGGTGCAGCGAAAATACCGAGGGCGGTTGGCCGCCCTCGGTATTCAGACGTCTAGTGGGCGGAGCGTTCGAGCGAGGACCATGAACGGTTACGGATCGACGTGAAAACTCGTACTGGCCAGCTGAGACCAGGTCGGCGTCGTGAGGTAGGCCGTGCAGTCGGCCGACCCGCTGGTCCAAGCGCTGGAGTAGAGCCCGAAGTTGCGGCTGGTGATGGAACCGTCGAAGTAGCCGTTCCAGCCTTGGGCCACAATCACGCCGTTCTGCGTGCAGACCAAATTCACCCACGGCTGGGTGGTCGCCGTCGTCGAAATGTTGAATGTCACGAAATCGCCCCAATTGGGCGTACCGTTGCCATTCAGATCGGTGACCAACGGCGCGAGAACGATTGTTGACGTGCCACTCGTGCCGCCGCCCCTATGCCCCTGTGGCCGCCGCCGGTTGTGCCGCTTCCGCCCTTGCCGGCGAATGCGGTACCGGCAATGAGACCGACGACGAGGAGGGCGATGAGGGCGCCCTCGGCCACGGCCTGTGTCACGTGTGTGAGTACGGATTTGACCCGCATGCTTCAAACCTCCTGCCGCTGGTTCGGCAACCCGGCTAACTGGAGTGTGACCTACCAGTCCCGTGGCTTTGCGTCCCCGGCTCACACCGGGTTTGCCTTTGTCGCTGCCGGCCGACGAATGGGTCGCGACCGCGCGGCAGGGGCGTGAGCGGGAGTCCGTCGCGCCCAATCTGCTACAGGCCACCTTGGGGGCGACGCGACGGCATATCAACGGGTGAATGGTACCGGTCATGGAGGATCCTCGGCGCCGCCCGTGCCCCCAAACACCACGCGACCGCACCAACCTCACCTCCAGGCAAGGCATCGGGGTGCCAAACGTCACCGCTGGGGCGCCGACCTGCCCCCCGAGGTCGCCCGGTCAGCTGACCGTGTCGCCCGGCGCCCAGCCGTGGACGGTCGCATCCAACCCGCGCGCGCGAACCGCGGCCTCGAGCTGCGCGGGTGTCCCGGCGAGGAGCGGAAACGTGCCCCAGTGGATCGGCAGCACGTGCTTCACGCCCAGCAGGCCCACCGCGAGCGCAGCGGCCCGCGGGTCCATCGTGAAATGGCCGCCGATCGGCAGCATCGCGAGGTCAGGGGCATACAGGTCGCGGATGAGCGCCATGTCCCCGAACACGGCGGTGTCCCCGGCGTGGTAGATCCGGAACCCGTTCTCCAGCTCCACGATGAAGCCGGCCGGCTCGCCGAGATACAGCGGCACGCCGCCGTCGGGGTTCCAGTCGCCGGCCGAGTGCTCGGCAGGGACCATGGTGACCTTCAGGCCGGCGGCCTCGAGCGTGCCGCCCTTGTTCATGCCGGTGACCTGGTCGCCGCCGCCGGGCAGGCGTCGCGCGAGCCACAGGCTCATCTCGTGGATGCACGGCCAGGCAGGTCGCAGCCGGCTGGCGATCGCGACCGCATCGCCCATATGGTCGTCGTGACCGTGGGTGACCAGGAGCAGGTCGCAGGTGGTCACCGCGTCGGCCGCCTTGGGGCTCTTCGGGTTGCCGAACCAGGGGTCGAACAGGATGGTCTTGCCGCCCGGTGACCGCACCTCCACGCATGCGTGGCCGTACCAGGTGAACGTGGTGTCGCGACCGATCGCCATGTGAGACCTCCTGCTGCCCGGCAAGCTGCGGATCGGGACGTTGATCCCATTATCCGCCGGTATCCGCCCGGGCCATCGGGAGCGGGCGGCATACACTCGTGCCGTGCCCGCCGAGCAGATCGCCTCCAACCTTGCGCTGATCAACTGGACGGTCCTGACCGGCCTCGCGGTCGGCTCGTTCGCCGTGGTCGTGCTCGCGCGCATCGCAACCGCGGCGACGCGCGGGTATCTCGGGTTCACGGCCCTGTGCGCCGCGGCATTCGGGATCCTGGCCTGGCTGTCCGATACGGGCCTGCCCCCGCTCGCGTCCGGTTCCCCGGTGACGGTCGACGCGGCGTTCGACCTGCCGCGGCGGATCGCCCTGGTGCTGTTCATCGTCCTCGCGATCGTCACCATGCTCGCCATCGCCCGTCGCCAGCGAGCGATCCTGCCGGGTCTGGCGGGTGTCGCGGCCGGCGGTCGCAACGCTCGTGCTCGGCGCGCTGACGTGGGGCGGGGACCTCGCCGGCGCGATCCCGCTCGCGATCCAGCTGATCGTCCTCGCGATGGCAACCGGCGGCGTGTTCGCCGCGATGATCCTGGGCCACTGGTACCTCGTCACCCCCAAGCTGCCCGAGGCGCCGCTGGTGCTGGTCGCGCGCCGGCTGCTGTGGATCGTCGGGATCCAGGTGCTGCTGTTCGTGGGCTGGGTGGGGTTCGGCGCCGGGCCGGGAGCCGGTGGGACCGCCGGTGGCGCGGGTCCGTTCGGGGCGCTCGGCGGGCCGTGGGCGCTGTTCGTGTGGCTGCGGCTGGTCGTGGGCCTGATCTTCCCGCTGGTCGTGTCCTGGGCGGCGGTCCAGACGGCCAGGTCGCGCTCGATGGAATCGGCGACGGGCCTGCTGTACATCGATGTCGGGGCGATCGCGTCGGGGACGATCCTTGCCGCCGGCCTGTACTTCGGCGCGGGGCTGCTGGTATGAACAGGCTCGTCCGTTGAATGCGCTGCCGCCGCTGCGGATCCGGGTCCGGCTGTTCGCGATGCAGCGCGAGGCGGCGGGGATGCGCGAGCTGCGCCTCGAGGTCCCGGTGGGCTCAACGATCGACGACGCGTGGTCCGCCGTGGTCGAGACGGTGCCCGCCCTCGCCCCAGGCCGGTCGTCGCTGCGGTTCGCGCGCAACGGCAGTTACGAGGACCCCGGCACGCTGCTCGCGGACGGCGACGAGATCGCGTGCATCCCGCCGGTCAGCGGCGGGGCCGGTGACGCACCGCCCGATCCGGACCCGCCGATCCGGATCCTCGAGATCCACGCGGACTCGTTTGCGCCCGATCTCGCGACCACTCTTGCGGCCCGCCTCGCGACGCCTGCCGACGGTGGGATCGTCACGTTCATCGGCCGGACGCGGATGACGCCCGGGACACCGGCGCCGGGTCAGGAGGCCGAGGCGGCGCGCCACGCGGGACGCGTGGTCGAAGCGCTCGAGTACGAGGCGTTCGAGCCGATGGCGATCTCGGTGCTCGACGACATCGCCACCGAGATCGAGACGCGGTGGGGGGTCCGGCGGCTCGCGATCGTCCACCGGACGGGCCCGGTTCCGCTGGGCGAGCCCTCGATCCTGGTGATCGCCGCCGCGCCGCACCGGGACGCGGCGTTCGCGGCCGCGCGGTACGCGATCGACGAGACGAAGGCGCGGGCGCCGATCTGGAAGGCGGAGCGCTTCGAGGACGGGCACGTGTGGATCGGCCACCCCGTGCGGACCGGGGCGCGGGACGCCAGATCGCCGGCACCGGTCGATGATGACCCCACCGGCGGCGCGTAGCACCTCGCGCGGCCGCCATACTGCAGCCATGGACGTGCTGGGAGCGACCGGGGACCTCGAGGCGCTGCGGGATCGGGCGACCGCGCTGGCCTCCGCGTGGGGCGCGACGGCCGCCACGATGACCACCATCGGCCAGCAGCGCGCCGTCCTCCGGCTGTTCGGCGTGGCCGGGATCGACCGCGCCGGCCGCCCGCTGGCACCCGAGGTCGTGGATCGGTACATCTCTGCCGACCCGGCGCGTCTCGCCGGGGGGATCGCGCTGCCGTTTGCGATGGCGATGGCCGAGTACGACCTGCGGCCGTTCGAGCTCGCCCTCGAGGTGTCGGCCGGCAACGTCGACCTCGGGCTGGAGGCTGAGCTGCTCGCCGAGCCGGACCGCCGCGCGGTGGCGATCGCGGACGCGACCCGCCTGGCGCACGCCGCGCTCGATCGCATCGACGCGAACCGGGTCGCGCGGCGCGAGCTGCTGACGCTGCTCGGGGATCCGCCTCGACCGTGGATCGGCACGGCGCTCCTGGAGCCCGCGATCGTGGACGCGCTCGAGGAGGCCGGCGTCGCGATCGACGTCGGACTGGAGCTGTTGCGCGTCGACGTGCCCCCCAATCGCGAGCTGTCCGACCGCGGCACCCGGCTGGGTGCCGAGGTCGAGCCGTGGCGCGCCGCTCCCACGTCGCGCGGCGGGCTGTCCGCCTTCGACCCCGTCGGCATGCCGATCCCCACCGGATCGCAGCGCGCGCTGGGCGTCCTGCGTCGGTTCGCCGACGAGGCCGGCGCGCGCCGGCGCGGCTATGTCCGGCTGGTCACCGACGCCCCCGCCCTCGCGGCGCCGGACCAGGCGGTCGTCGCCGCGTTCGAGCGGATCGACATCGTGGTCGCGGATCCGATGCGCGAGATCGTGACCGGCCAGGTGGACCCGGACCGTGCGATCGCCGACCACGTGTTTGCGCACCGCCTGCTGGCCAGGGCCGACACCCGGGTGCTGATCCCGGCGGGTCCGCTGGTCGTGGCACCGGACCTCGCGAGCGGCATCCCGTCCAACGCCGCGACGCGCTCCGGGCGCGCGCTCGCGCTCCAGCTCGTCGCCATCGCCCTGGCGCGGCGCGACGGCATTCCGGCAACGTCGATCTCCGTGGGCGCGCTGCCCGACTGGATCGTCGATGAGCCCGACGCGCCGGCACGGGCGGCGGCCGAGCTCGCGCTTCGCCGCGCGCTGCTGCCCGAGCATCCACTGGCGCTCATCGAGCCCGCACTTCGCGACGATGCCGCCGTCACCTGGCAGGCGATCGTCGCCGCGCTGTTGCCCGACGCGGGCGAGGTCGAGGTGATCCTGTGCCGCCCGGGCCCTGCTCTCGGCACGGATGCGCGACTGACCCGGGCCGCCGCGGCGGTTGCGCGAAGCCTGGGCCGCTCGCGGGCCTTGCCCGTCCTGGCCGGGGTCTCGGTCGAGCACGCGGTCGCCGTCGTCCGGGCCGCGGCCTCGACACTGGCCGCGCTGGAGGAACGCGGGTGGCGTTCGATCGTGGATCAGCCGCTGGGCATCGACGGGGCGCGCCTCGCCGGGGACGCGGTCGCCGAGCGCACCGAGCGATTCGATCCGCTGGCCGTCCTCGAGCGGGGTGCGCCCGTCTGACGGAGCGGGCGGCCGGCGCAGACCGAGTCGGCCCTACGTCGGGCTAGAGACGCGTCAGCTCGTCGGGCTCGTCGTCGGCGACCAGGCGCTCGCAGGTCGGGCAATGCCAGCGTGCCTCGAGCGGCGTGCCGCACACGTCGTGGCGCAACGGCTCGCCGACACCGCCGCGACGAACCCCCCAGTCGGCCAGCAGGTGCAGCGCACCGGCGAGCTCGCGACCGTCGGCGGTGAGGGCGTACTCCATCCGCAGCGGGCGCCGGGTATACGGCGTCGCCACCAGGATCCCGCCACGCTCGAGCCGCCGAAGGCGGTCGGCGAGGATGTTGGGCGCGATCCCCGTCATCGTCTCGCCCAGCTCCCCGAACCGGCGGGGGCCGGTGAGCAGCGCCTCGACGAGCAGCAGGCTCCACCGGTCACCGACGCGGTCCAGCGCGGCCGCGAGCGCGGTCGGCGGGGCGGTCGGGGACGGCAGCTGCGACATGTCGATCCAATGGTAGGCGAGGGCCTTGCGTCCCTGGCCGGCGGGGAGTAGATTGCAGATTGCAAGTTACAACATCACCGGGACGGCTGACCGGCAGGTCGCATCGCCGCCACGGTTCCACCGAGGAAGACGCCCCAATGTCCGTGCTCAGCGAGCTCCAGGAATCCGTCGCCGCCGTCGCCGGCGCCGTCGGCCCGTCCGTCGTCGGGATCGGCTCCCGCCTCCGTGGCTCCGGCGTCGTCATCGCCGACGGGCGCGTGCTCACCAATGCCCACAACCTGCGCGGCGCCGAGGTGACCGTCCGGTTCGCCGATGGTCGTGCCGAGCGCGGCTCGGTGAAGGGCGTCGACTGGGACGGCGACCTGGCCGTGGTCGAGGTCGATACCACGGGCGCTCCGGCCATCGCCTGGTCGGCGGGCAAGACCACGATCGGTTCGGCGGTGTTCGCGGCCGCGGCCACGCCGAGCGGCGGCCCGCGCGTGTCGTTCGGGTTCGTGTCGTCGGTGGCCCGCGCATTCCGCGGACCCGGCGGGCGACGCATCTCGGGTTCGGTGGAGCACACCGCGCCGCTGGCGCCAGGATCGTCCGGCAGCCCGCTGCTCGATGCGGACGGCGCGCTCGCCGGGCTCAACACGAACCGCGTCGGCGAGGGCTTCTATCTCGCGCTGCCCGCGGATGCCGCGTTCCAGGCCCGCGTCGACGCGCTCGCCCGCGGTGAGACGAAGGACCGGCCGCGACTGGGCATCGCGGTCGCCCCGGCGCACGTCGCGCGCCGGCTGCGCCGATCGGTCGGCCTGCCCGAGCGCGAGGGCATCCTCGTCCGCGGCGTCGAGGACGGCAGCCCCGCCGAAGCCGCCGGCATCGCGGAGGGAGACCTGCTGGTCGCCGCCGGTGGCACACCGATCACGGACGTCGACGCGCTCCACGACCTGCTGCGCGAGGCCACCTTCCCGCTCGAGCTCACGCTCGTCCGCGGCGCCGAGGAGCGGACCGTGACGGTCAACGCGCTGGCGGAGGCCGAGCCTGCCCGGGACGCCTGACCGCGGAGCGCGCACAGACGCCGGCCGGATCCACCCCGGCCGGCGTTTCGATTCGCAGCGGCGGCGATAGCCGGCGCACACGCGACCTTCGGCAAGGGTCCGGCGGGTCCGAACGGCCCCCGGTCGGCGGCCCGGGTGCGAGTAGCGTTGGTGGTCACGAACCCCGCGTCCCGATGGTCGCGCCGCGTCTCGTCGATGGCGCTTACGACCGAACGATGAGGAGACCCATGTCCGCCAACTCGCTCCACACGATGGGGCAGCAGCACGACCGCCGCAGCTGGGCGGAGCCGTGGAAGATCAAGATGGTCGAGCCGCTCCGCGTCACGACCCGCGAGGAGCGCGAACGAGCCCTCGTGGATGCGGGCTACAACACGTTCCTGCTGCGGTCGGACGACGTCTACATCGACCTGCTCACGGACTCCGGCACGTCCGCGATGAGCGACCGGCAGTGGGCCGGGATGATGCTCGGCGACGAGGCCTACGCGGGCAGCCGGAACTTCTACCACCTCGAGGCCGCCGTCCGGCGCTTCTACGGGTACAAGTTCATGCTGCCGACGCACCAGGGTCGCGGCGCGGAGCACCTGGTCAGCCAGGTGCTGATCAAGGCCGGCGACCACGTCCCCGGCAACATGTACTTCACGACCACGCGTCTCCACCAGGAGCTGGCCGGCGCCACGTTCCACGACGTGATCATCGACGAGGCGCACTCGCCGCAGGCGCAGCACCCGTTCAAGGGCAACGTCGACCTGGCCAAGGTCGAGGCGCTGATCGCCGAGGTGGGTGCGGACCGGATCCCGTACGTCAGCCTGGCCGGCACCGTGAACATGGCCGGCGGCCAGCCGGTGTCGATGGCCAACCTGCGCGAGCTGCGGGCGCTGTGCGACCGCCACGGCATCCGGATCATGCTCGATGCAACCCGGATGGTCGAGAACGCGCTGTTCATCCAGGAGCGCGAGGACGGCTACGCGGACAAGCCGATCGCCGAGATCCTGCTCGAGTTCTGCGGCTACACCGACGGCGCCTGGATGAGCGCCAAGAAGGACAACCTGGTCAACATCGGCGGCTGGCTGGCCGTCAACGACGCGGACCTGTTCGAGGAGCTGCGCAACCTCGTCATCGTGTACGAGGGGCTGCACACGTACGGCGGGCTGGCCGGGCGCGACATGGAAGCGCTCGCGATCGGCATCGAGGAGGCGGTCCAGGACGAGCATGTCCGGTCGCGCGTGGGGCAGGTCCGGTACCTCGGCGAGCTGCTCCAGGAGTGGGACATCCCGATCGTCGAGCCGATCGGCGGGCACGCCATCTTCCTCGACGCCCGGCGGTTCTACCCGCACCTCGAGCAGGACCAGTTCCCGGCCCAGACGCTGGCCGCGGAGCTGTACCTCGATTCGGGGATCCGGTCGATGGAGCGGGGGATCGCATCGGCCGGACGCAACCCGGAGACGGGCGACCACTACCGCCCGAGGCTGGAGCTGACGCGGCTCACCATCCCGCGGCGCGTGTACACGCAGGCGCACATGGACGTCGTCGCCGAGTCGGTCAAGGCCTGCTTCGACGCGCGGGATCACGCGCGCGGCCTGGCGATGGTGTTCGAGCCCAGGTACCTGCGGTTCTTCCAGGCGCGCTTCGAGCCGCTCTGAGCGGCGTCATCGGGCGCCCGGCCTGCGCGACCCGTCCCCGATCCCGGCGCCGGTCCTGCCGCGACTCACCCGGCGCCGGTCCTGCCGCGACTCAGCCGGTGCGTCAAACGGCGAAGCCAGCCTGGCGGTTCGCGGCCGAGATGCGGCGCCAGATCGCCCGTGAAGCCCCAGTCCAGGGGCCGGCTTGATGCGCCACGCGAGTCGGGGCGAAGGAGATGCGATGCGGCGTATCGGCGATGCGACGCGATGACGTGGACCGGCCGTGCCGGATGCGGTACGGTCGCGCCGATGAGCACCGCCGGTCCTCTCCTCGTCGCGCGCGCGGGCCCGGATGACGCGATCGCCGTCCTGACCCTCCACCGGCCGGCGGCGCTCAACGCGATCGACGACGCGCTGCTGGCCGCGCTGCACGGGGTGCTCGACGAGCTCGAGGCGCGACGCGGGCCTGCGCGGCGTGGTCATCACCGGCGTCGGCGACCGCGCGTTCTCGACGGGGATGGACCTCAAGGAGCGGGCCGGGTTCTCGGACGACGACCTGCGCGCCCAGCGGGCGCGGATCGTGTCGCTGATCGCGCGGATCCACGAGCTGCCGGTGGCGACGATCGCGGCCGTCGAGGGGTTCGCGCTGGCCGGCGGGTTCGAGCTCGCGCTTGCCTGCGACCTGATCGTCGCATCGTCGGCGGCGGTGTTCGGGCTGCCCGAGGTCGGGGTCGGCATCTTCCCGGGCGGCGGATCGACCCAGACGCTCACCTGGCTGGTCGGGCCGGCACGGGCGCGGGACGTGATCCTGACCGGGCGCCGGCTGTCGGCGGCGGAAGCCGAGTCGTGGGGGATCGTCGCCCGGATGGTCTCGCCCGGCGAGGCGCGAGCCTCGGCCGTCGCGCTGGCGTCGTCCATCGCGGAGGGCGCGCCGCTGGGGATCCGCCAGGCCAAGGCGGCGATCCGCGGCGCGCACCGGGCACTGGCCGACGGCCTCGCCGAGGAGAACGCGCTGTACGAGGTCGTGCTTGTCTCGCACGACCGGCGCGAGGGGTTCCGGGCGTTTGCCGAGAAGCGCAGGCCCCGGTTCGAGGGCCGATGACATGACCGTGATCCCGGACAGCCCCCGCGGGCCCGACTTCGACCGCAACCGCGAGGCGAACCTCGGGCTGGTGCAGGAGCTGCGCGATCGCCTGGAGCAGGTCCGCCGCGGCGGCGGCGAGGAGGCGGTGGCGAAGCATCGGGCCCGGGGAAAGCTGCTCGCGCGCGAGCGCATCGACCTCCTGGTCGACCCCGGCTCCCCGTTCCTCGAGCTGTCCCCGCTGGCGGCCTGGGACATGTACGACGGCGATGCGCCGTCGGCCGGGATCGTCACCGGGATCGGGGTCGTCGGCGGCCGCGAGGTCGCCATCGTCGCCAACGACGCGACGGTCAAGGGCGGCACGTACTACCCGATGACGGTCAAGAAGCACCTGCGGCTGCAGGAGGTCGCGGCCGAGAACCGGCTGCCGTGCGTGTACCTCGTCGACAGCGGCGGCGCGTTCCTGCCGCTCCAGGCGGACGTGTTCCCGGATCGCGAGCACTTCGGCCGGATCTTCTACAACCAGGCCAACCTGTCCGCGGCCGGGATCGCGCAGATCGCGGTCGTGATGGGCTCGTCGACCGCCGGCGGCGCGTACGTCCCGGCGATGAGCGACGAGACGGTGATCGTCAAGGGCACCGGCACGATCTTCATCGGCGGCCCGCCGCTGGTGAAGGCCGCGACCGGCGAGGAGGTCTCGGCCGAGGACCTGGGCGGGGCGGACGTCCACACGCGCGTCTCCGGGGTCGCGGACCACTACGCGGACGACGACCCGCACGCCCTCGCGATCGCGCGCCGGATCCTGGCCAACGTGCCCGTCCCCTGGAAGGACGCGCCGTGGGACGTGCTGCCGCCGCGCGAGCCGCTGTACGACCCCGCCGACCTGTACGGGATCGTGCCCGCGGACCTGCGCGCCGGCTACGACATCCGGGACGTGATCGCGCGGATCGTCGACGGCTCCGAGCTCGACGAGTTCAAGGCGCGCTACGGGACCACGCTGGTGACCGGGTTCGCGCGGATCATGGGCTACCCGGTCGGGATCATCGCCAGCAACGGGATCCTGTTCTCGGAGTCGTCGCTCAAGGGCGCCCACTTCATCGAGCTGTGCACGAAGCGGCGGATCCCGCTCGTGTTCCTCCAGAACATCACCGGGTTCATGGTCGGCCGCGAGTACGAGAACCGGGGGCTCGCGCGTGACGGCGCCAAGATGGTGATGGCCGTCGCCAACGCCCGGGTGCCCAGGTTCACGGTCATCGTCGGTGGGTCGTTCGGGGCCGGCAACTACGGGATGTGCGGCCGGGCGTACTCGCCGCGCCAGCTGTGGATGTGGCCCAACGCGCGGATCAGCGTGATGGGCGGCCAGCAGGCGGCCAGCGTGCTGCTCCAGGTCCGCCTCGACAACCTCGCCCGCGAGGGCCGGGACATGACCCACGAGGAGCGCGAGGCGTTCTCGGCGCCCACGCTCGCGTCCTACGAGCGCGAGGGATCCCCGTACTTCTCGACCGCCCGGCTGTGGGACGACGGCGTGATCGACCCGGTCGACACCCGGATGGTCCTGGCGCTGGGGCTGTCCGCCGCGCTCAACGCACCGATCCCGGAGACGCCGTTCGGCGTCTTCCGGATGTAGCGGTTGGGCACGTCCGGCTCCGGGTCGCCGGTGATCCCCTCCGCGAGCGGGTGGCCGGCGTTCTCGTCGGTCCTGGTCGCGAACCGGGGGGAGATCGCGCTGCGCGTGATGCGGACGTGCGCGCGCATGGGGATCCGGACGGTCGCCGTGTACTCCGATGCCGATGCGCGCTCGTCGTTCGTCCGGGCCGCCGACACCGCGGTCCGCCTGGGGCCCGGCCCGGCGGCCGAGAGCTACCTCCGGATGGACGCCATTCTCGGGGCCGCGGCGACGACCGGCGCCGAGGCGATCCACCCGGGCTACGGGTTCCTGGCCGAGAACGCCGCGTTTGCCGAGGCCGTCGAGACGGCCGGCCTGGTGTGGGTCGGGCCGCCGGCCGCGGCAATGCGCGCGCTGGGCGACAAGGCACGGGCCAAGGCGCTGGCCGAGGCGAACGGGGTGCCGGTCCTGCCCGGGATACCACGGCGAGGCGGCATCGGACGAGGAGCTGGCGGCGCGAGCGGCCGGGATCGGGTTCCCGCTGCTGGTCAAGGCGAGCGCCGGTGGCGGCGGGCGCGGCATGCGTGTGGTGCGGTCCGCGGATGCGCTGCCGGAGGCGCTGGCCGGTGCGCGTCGCGAGGCGGCCGCCGCGTTCGGGGATGACCGGCTGCTGCTGGAGCGGTACCTCGAGCTGCCCCGGCACGTCGAGGTCCAGGTGCTGGGCGATGCCCACGGCACGCTCGTCCACCTCGGCGAGCGCGAGTGCAGCGTCCAGCGGCGTCACCAGAAGCTGATCGAGGAGTCGCCGTCGCCCGCGGTGTCGGCCGACCTGCGGGCGGCGATGGGCGAGGCGGCCCTCCGGCTGACCCGCGCGGCCGGGTACCGGAACGCCGGGACCGTCGAGTTCCTGCTCGACGAATCCGGGGCGTTCTTCTTCCTCGAGGTCAACGCGCGGCTCCAGGTGGAGCACCCGGTCACCGAGGCCGTCACCGGCCTCGACCTCGTTGAGCAGCAGCTGCGGGTCGCGGCGGGCGAGCCGCTGGGGTTCTCGCAGGCAGACGTGCGCGCCGACGGCCACGCGATGGAGCTGCGGATCGTGGCCGAGGACGTGGGGGCCGGCTTCCTGCCCGCGACCGGCGTGGTCACGGCGCTCGACCTGCCGGCGGGCGTGCGCGTCGACACGGGGATCGCCACGGGTTCCGTGGTCTCGTCGTTCTACGATTCGCTGCTCGCCAAGGTGATCGCCCACGGCTGGGACCGGGCTGACACGATCGCCAGCCTGCGCGACGCGCTGGATGCGACGCGGATCGAGGGCGTGGCAACGAACCTCGACCTGCTCGCGGCCGTGCTCGACGAGCCGGCGTTCGCCGCGGGTGACCTCGACACCGGGTTCCTCGATGCGCATCGCGTCGTCGAACGGTTGGCGGCGGTGCCGGACGAGGTGGTCGCGGCGGCCGCAGCGGCTCGATCCCTGGCGCCGATGACGGCCCCGGTCCAAACGCCGGCACCGGCGACGGCGGCGGA
Organism: uncultured Chloroflexia bacterium; assembly: GCA_963720825.1. Classification (GTDB taxonomy): domain Bacteria; phylum Chloroflexota; class Limnocylindria; order Limnocylindrales; family CSP1-4; genus CAIXZV01. The sequence continues at coordinate 29,532 of CAVRGY010000009.1, forward strand.
GGGTCCGGCCGCGGATCGACCCCCGGTACCGATGAGCGCCGCCGCCTCGGGCAGTCCGTGGCTGTCGGGTCGTCCGTGGCGGCATGGGCGATCGGGCGAGCGAACGCGGTGGCTCGCCGGGGGCCGCGAGCGCGAAGCGCTGACCACGGTCGCCCCCGGCCTCGACGGGGCGACCGTGACCGTCGACGGCCATGCGATCGAGGCCGCCTGGCTCGGTGGGCGATGCCGACGACGGGTGGTCGGTGGTCGTGGCGGGGGATCCGGCGCTCGTTCGTCCAGCCGTTGGGGCGCGGGTCGCGGAGACCGTGACCTGGCGTGGTCGCCGGCACCGCATCGCGCTCGCGCCGCCGCCGTCCGCGGAGACGCTGACCTCGGACGCCGATGCACCGGATGCGCTCGTCGCCCCGATGCACGGCCGGATCGTGCGCATCCACGTCTCCCTGGGCGACCATGTACGGGCCAATGCCCCGCTGCTGGTGCTCGAAGCGATGAAGATGGAGCACGTGATCGCCGCCACGGCCCCGGGCCGCGTCACGCAGTTGCACGTCGGCGTCGGCGACCAGGTGAGCCGTGGCGCGCCGCTGGTCGATCTCGACGTCCTGGAGACCGGCTGACATGGCGCTCCCGTCGCGAGTCACGATCGTCGAGGTCGGTCCGCGGGACGGCCTCCAGAACGAGACCGAGGAGATCCCGACCGCGGTCAAGGTGGGGTTCGTCGACCGGCTCACCGACGCCGGCCTGCAGGTCATCGAGGCCACATCGTTCGTGCATCCCCGCGCCGTGCCCCAGCTGGCCGACGCGGACGAGCTGCTGCGGGCGATCCGCCGCGGCCCGGGTGTCCGGTACCCGGTCCTCGTCCCGACGCCCCGCGGCCTCGAGCGGGCGCTGGCAGCCGGCGCCGAGGAGGTGGCGGTCGTGATCGGCGCCACGGACGCGTTCAACCGAGCGAACCTCAACCGGACCGTCGACGGGGCCCTGGCCGATGCGGCGCTCGTCATCGGCGAGGCACGATCGGGGGGCATCCGAGCCCGCGGCTACGTGTCGGTCGCGTTCGGCTGCCCGTACGACGGCCCGGTGGCGCCGGCCTTGACGGCCTCGGTCGCCGCCCGGCTGATGGACCTCGGCTGCGACGAGATCAGCCTCGGTGACACGATCGGCGCGGCCACGCCCGGCGACATACGCCGGGTCCTCGACGCCGTCCTCCGGGTCGTGCCCGCCACCCGCGTCGGGCTCCACGCGCACGATACGCGGGGCCAGGCGCTGGCCAACGTGTACGCGGCGCTCGAGCGCGGGATCACGATCCTCGACAGCTCGGCCGGCGGGCTGGGGGGCTGTCCGTTCGCGGGACCGGGCGCGGTCGGCAACCTGGCGACCGAGGATCTCATCTACTTCCTCGACGGGCTGGGCATCGCGCACGGCGCAAGCCTCGAGGGCGTGATCGCCGCCTCGGCGTTCATCGAGGACGCGGTCGGGCATCCGCTGCGAAGCCGGACGTACCAGGCGGGCGGGCGGCCTCGGACGCGTTCGATGCCGGCGGGCGCGCCCGGGACGGGGACCTCACCCAATTCGATGGCCTGACGGCCCGTTCAGGTCCCGATGCCGCGCGGTGGTCCGTCCATCAGCCTGGTGGCCGCGCCGTCGACCTGGATCCACACGATCGCATCGCCCGGCCAGGGCGCCGAGCCGGATGTCAGGGCGTCGGTGGCTGCCGACGTCCGAGCGGGGTAGGCCGTCGCGAACGTCCGTGGCACGGTCGCGACGAGGTCGCGCATCGCCCGGCTCGAGCGCAGGATCAGCAGGTGGCCGATGCGTGGCGGCTCCGGCCGGTCCGACCACGGCCAGCCGCGCGCCGATGGCAGGGCATCGGCCTTCTGCCCGGCCCACCGGAGCTGGCGCTCGACTGCGTGGAGCGCGCTGTGTGCCTCGGCAGCCACGATGTCTCCGGAGGCCCGATCCCGAAGCACGACATCGATGACCCCGCGCACCGGCTGGTAGACGGCCACCTCGAGGCGGGCGACCCAGCGCGGGTGGAGGGCCTCCAGGAGCGCTTCGATCATCCGCGCCTGGATGTGGTCGCGGACGCGCGGACCGGTCGTGGGGAACAGGCGGATTGAAACGTCGTGTCCGAGACCCGTGGCCGCAGCGACGATGGCATCCAGGCTGGGCGAACGATCGCCCGTGACGACGCGGGCGAGGTGGCTCGGGTCGACCCCGACGGCTTTTCCAAGGCGCCGCAATGACACGTTCTCATCCCGTCGGACCCGCTCCAGCTCCGCAGCGACGGCCACGCGGACGGACCGCTGACGCCCCCGAATGTCGCGCTGGAGGCTCGTCTCGCCCATGTCAACCCTGTCTGCGCCAGCGGGTGTGGCGCCACAGTCAACGACATCGCCCTTACCTTCGGCTTATCGCGAAACCAACGACGTCGTGATCGGTTCCCGTGGTCTCAGACGCCACGAATCCGCGCCCACGCCCACCGAGCGATGGCCTGGCCCGGAATCGTGGCGCCACAGGCCACGGCGCGTCGCGATGGCCGCCGGCCGGCCCGGAATCGTGGCGCCACAGGCAACGGCGCGACGACGATGGCCGCCGGCCTGGCCCGGAATCGTGGCGCCACAGGCCACGGCGCGTCACGATGCCGCCGGCTGGCCCGGAATCGTGGCGCCACAGGCCACGGTGCGTCGCGATGGCCGCCGGCCGCACCTGGGTTCTACAGGCTGCGGCGACCGCGGATGCCGTCGAGGCCCGCGAGCGGTTCGTCGACGGCCGAGGCCTTGGTCGCGCGCCGCACCGCGGCGATCAGGCTTCGGAGCTGCCCGCGGGCAACCGCGGGTGGGATCCCGAGCTCGGCGGTGAACCTGGCATAGGCAATCTCGAACCGGCGGTTTGCCTCCCGGTGCGCCCGCAGGCCGTCCGCGCTGAGCGTGACCATGTACGACCGCCCGTCACCGGGATTGGGGATCCGCCGGAGATGGCCGCGTGCCTCCATGTGCCGCAGATCGTCCACGATCGTGGTGAGGGGCATCGACAGGCGTCGCGCCATCGCGGTCGGAGTCACCGCCTCCTCCTCGAACACGACGCTGTATCGCGCGTATTCGCCGGGCGTCAGCGGGCTGTCCGCCATCGCGACCGCCAGCAGCTCCGCGACGGCCTGGCCGAGGACGAAGACGTCGAACAGGAGCGAATGGGTGTCGCCATCGTCGGCCGACCATCGCCGGGTCGGGTCGTCATGGCGTGCCGATCGCCGCCGCGAGCGCCGGATCCGCGTCGCCGAAATAGTCGGCGGAGCTCATCGCGACCATGACGGAGGGCTCGATCTCCAGACGTGGGTCGTCGGCGGTGCTTCCCACGTACCACTCGGTGGCCACGCTGACCGTGATCCCGGCGTGCGCGAGGGTGATGTCGCGCGAGTTGGCGAAGAAGTTCGGGCTGCCGCTCATCGGCTCGCCGACGAACGCAGGATCCAGGATCCGCTCAAGCTCGGCGGCGAACAGCACGGCCGCTGAGAAGGTGTTCCGGCCGGTGACCAGCACGAGCGGATGCGGCGGCGCCCCCTCCAGGGCATCAAGCACAGGACGGATGGCACGCGTCTCGCCCCCGTAGTTGTGCCGGATGTCCACCACCACCCGGCGGACGTCGGGTCCCGCCAAGGCCGCCCGGAGCCCGTCGATGGCTGCGGATCCGACACCCCATCGACGCGGTTGTACTGCACGGACAGCACGCCCGACGGGCCGGCGTCGGACCACCACAGCGGCTCGTCCATCCTGGCCAGGAAGCCGGACGCCGGCCGCGCCGGGAGATCAAGGCCGTAGGCGCCGGCCCAGGCGTTGTACTCGGCCATCGGGACGGACTGGACCGCGGTGGTCGTCTCCCGCCCGCCGCCGTCGACCGAGCCGAGCTCCACGGTGTCAGTTGCGGCAACGAGCCCCAGGCCGTGGAGCACCTCGGGGATCAGCAGGAATCGCGGCGTCAACAGCGTCACGGTCTCCGCGTTGTCGCGGGGGATGAGCGGGTCGAGCGCGGCCTGCACGGCCGCGATGGGCCGCCCCGCGACGGTCGAGATGCGATGGCCGATGAGGGACTCGTATGGCGGGAGGGCGTCAACCACGTACACTCCGTCGCTGAACAGCCACAGGCGAAGTGGCAGGCTGTGCAGCGGGTAGTCGCCCCCGCCCCAGACGTAGGCGCCCGTGTGGCCGTCGCGCCCGTTCGCGCTCACCAGCGCGACGACCTTGAGCAAGCCGACCAGCAGCTCGTCATCGGACGCCGCCGGCAGCGTCGCCCGGACGGCGTCAATGGCCGCTTCGAGATCCGGCCGCGGGGTGCCGTGGTACAGGTTCGGATGCAGCCCTTCCATCGCCGGGAGCAGGCTCTCGAGGTCGGCCCGCCAGCCGTCAACCCGCGCGGATGCCGCCGATGGCCCAGGGGTCGACTGCCCGGCACCCGGTGCGGACGGGGCGGCCGACGGCTGACCGGATGCGGAGGGCCCGACCGGGGCCGCGCATCCGGATGCAAAGACCGCGATCGTGACGAGGTGGATCGCGGATCGATTGAGCCGGCGCGACACCCGGGCCCCGGGACCGAGGATGGATGGCATCGGCGGAGACTACTACGGATCCGTAGTAGTTGCCAGGTCCGGGACACGGCGACGCGCGGCTCCGCCGGCGCGGCCTGCTCCTCCCGCGCCGAATGCCGAGCGACCGTGCTAGGCGGCGCCGACTCCGTCGGGCACGCCCGGCAGCGGTCCGGCCAGCCCGAACGGCGCGCCGGCCTCGCGGATCCGGCCGGCCATCGCGGCCAGGACGCCCGGGTCGATCTCCGGCAGCGCGTGGCGCGCGACCAGATCGTCGGCCCGCACGCGCGCCCGTGCGAAGGCGTCCAGGCCACCCGCATCCAGCCAGGCTCGTCGCGAGTCGCGGTCGATCACCTTCGACGGCAGGAACTGCTCGCCGCGGAACAGCCGCCGGGTGTCCTCGAGCTCGAGGAACCGGCCCTCGGGTCCGGCCGCCGCGAACAGACCCGGTCGCCAGCGTCTCGGTCGGCGTCCCGATGCCCCGCAGGAGGCGCTGGACCATCCCGATGGCGTCGGCGTCGATGACCAGCTTCTCGGCGCTCTGCGCGAGCAGGAAGTCGAGCATCCCGGCGCCGCTGATCATGTCGATCCCGGCCAGGCCGCCGACCAGCGCCGTCATTCCCGTCTCGAGCCCGGCCTGCGCGTCGATGACCTTGGAATCCGTCGCGCCCAGGTACCCGTGCGTCGGCAGGCCCAGCGAATGGCCCACCGCCGCATTGCCGGCGTTGATCAGCCCGGTCTCGATCGCGCCCATGGGCGTCGAGCCGCTGCGCATGTCGACGATGGTCGGCGCGCCGCCCCACACGATCGGGGCGCCGGGCTCGGCCAGCTGGTGGAGCACGACCCCGGCCAGCGACTCCGCGGCGTGCTGGACGATCGACCCGATCAGCGTGACCGGGGAGGCCACGCCGGCCAGCGGCATCGAGATCAGCTCGGCCGGGACGTGCGCCCGGGCCAGGTCCATCACGTTCCGGCAGGCGAACTCGGACCAGGTGAGCGGCGGCGACGGGCAGACGTCGAACACCGCTCGCGGCTTCTCCGCCAGCGCCGCCCGGCCACCGGCGTCGAGCGCCAGCAGGTCGAGCATGACGCCGGCTCCCCGCGGCGTGAACGCCCCGGTGACCACCGGCTTCGACGAATGCAGGAGCACCACGAACAGCCGGTACACGTCCCCGATCTCGGTCGGCGCGTCGTGGCACACGATCGCGGTGGACACGGCGTCGTACGCGGGCAGCGAGTCGGCGACCCGGATCAGGCGCGCGAGGTCCGCGGCCATCGACTGCCGGGTGTCGAGCGTGTCGGGATCCAGCACGGCGACCCCGGATGACCCGGGATCGAAGTGGACGATGCCCTGTCCGTAGCGGACGGCCGGACGCCCGGCCCGGTCGAACAGGTCGAACGACCCGGGGACCGTGTCGAGGGCGCGCCGGACCATCGCCTCCGGGATGGCGACCCGGTCACCGTCGACGGTCGCGCCACCGGACACGAGGAGGGCGATCGCCTCGGGCTCCTCGACCTTGACGCCCGGGTCGCGAAGAAGCTGGAGCGCCTCGTCGACGACGCGCGCGATCAGGTCGGAGTCGAGGAGCTCGAAGCGGGGTCGCATGGGCGGAACCTCCGGGAGTGGGCGCCGGCTCGGGCCGCGCATGGGCGGGCGCCGAGCCGGATGGGTGAGTGGGATCGGGTCCGGGGCTAGCGCACGCCGGCGAGCTCGGTGCCCGCGGAACGCCCGTGCGCCGCGATGATCCGGTCGAGCTCGGCATCGAGCGCCGGGTCCAGCGGCTCCGGCCGGTGGTCCCGCAGCAGCGTCCGCGCCCGCTCGAGCGCCGCTCGGTGCGTCGCGTCCGGGTCCTCCTCCCACTGCCCGTACGGCCGCCGGTCGAGGTAGCGCGCCTGCCACATGCCGCGCATCGTCGCCCGGGTGTGCTCGGCGGTGAGGTAGTCGCCGATCGGCCCCACCTCGCGGATCGTCGACAGCGCGAGCGCCTCGTCGTCCCAGGGGATGCCGTGGAGGACGGCCTTGACGATCCCGTCGATCTCGGTGTCGAGGATCATCTGCTCGTACGACCAGATCCGGCTGCCGTGGAGGAGCCCGGCCCCGAGCAGCATGTCCGACCCCACCACCGACGCCATGAACGACGACAGCGAGTTCTCGACGCCGGCCTGCCAGTCGGGCCGCTTGGCACCCGTGGCGTAGGCGCCCATCGACAGCGGAACATCGTAGAAGTCGGCCAGCGCGTTGGTCGCGGCACCGAACAGGAAGTCCTCGGGGCCGCCGCCGGTGTACGCGCCGGTCCGCAGGTCCATCGCCGTCTGGGCGGCGGCGTAGTAGACGGGCGCCCCGGGATGCTCGAGCTGGATCAGCGCGAGCGCCGAGATGACCTCGGCGTTGCCCACCACCAGCGAGCCCGCGACCGTGGTCGGGCCGCTGAACGCGCACGAGACCATGGTCATGAACCCGACCGGGACGCCGGCCTCGGCGGCCACCAGGGCCGACTCCATGGCGCCGTCGTCGTGGGCGAGCGGGCTGATCGTGCACTGCATCAGCGACAGCACGGGGCGCGAGCGGAGCTCGTTGCGCCCGCCGACGATCGCGGCCGCCATCTCGATCGCCGCCGCGGTCTCCGAGGGGGTGACGATGCTCTCGGTCTGGACGTGCTTGGTGGAGCTGCGCCAGACGGCCGCCAGCTCCTCGAGCCCGCGGGTCTCCGGTGGCCGGTCCTGGGCGCTCACCGCGACCCAGTGGAAGGCGATCGGGTCGAGCGCGTCGGCGACGCGGGCGATGTCGGCCACGTCCTGGAGCGAGGAGCGCCGGCGCTCGCCGGTCCACGCATCCAGCACCTCGATGCCGCAGCCGTCGGTGGCCAGGTAGACGTGCCTGCCGTCGAGCGGCAGGTCGTGCGCGGGATCGCGGCCGGCCAGCGTGTACGCGGGCGGCGCGCTGCGCATCGCGCCCTCGATCACGTGGCGCGGCACGCGGACCACGGAGGTTGCGCGATCGACGGTGGCGCCGTGCTTCGCCCACAGGTCGAGAAGTCGCTCGGACGGGAACCGGACCCCGACCGTCTCGATGATCTCGAGCGTGGCGTCGTGGATCCGGCGGACGGCCGCAGGGGAAAGGACCTCGAGCCGCGGGCGATTGTCCGCGGCGTGGTGCCGTGTCGTGCTCATCAGTGCCTCCGGCCCGACGGCGTGCCGCCGGGCAGCTGTCCCCGATCGCGGGACCGCGGGCGGTCGCGCGACGGGACGTGTCTCACGCCGTCGCCGTCTCCGCCGCGCCCACCAGCCGGCGCGCCAGCGCGACCGCGCCGATCGCGTCCTCGCTGTACCCGTCGGCGCCGATCTCCGCGGCCCAGGTCGCGCTGGCAGGCGCGCCGCCCACCATGACCCTGACCTTCGACCGGAGGCCGGCCGCCTCGAGCGCCTCGACCACCGTGCGCTGCCCCGCCATCGTGGTCGTCAGCAGCGCGGACACGCCGATGAGGTCCGCGTTGTGCTCGCGCGCCGCCTCGACGAACTGGTCGGGCGACACGTTCACGCCCAGGTCGTGGACCTCGAAGCCGCTGGTCGAGAGCATCATCCCGACCAGGTTCTTGCCGATCTCGTGGATGTCGCCCTTGACCGTCCCGATCACGACCCGCCCGACGACGTGGCGCTCCGTGGCCTGGCGCGCCATCTCGGGCTCGAGCACCGCGACCGCCTTCTGCATCGCCCGGGCGGCGAGCATCATGTCCGGCAGGAACAGCTCGCCGGCGGCGAACTCGTCGCCGACATGCGTCAGCCCGGGCACGAAGCCTTCGTCGATCGCCGCCAGCGGGGCGACGCCGGTCGCGAGCGCCTCCTCGGCCAGGGCCGTTGCCTTCGCGGCATCGCCGTCGATGATCGCCTGACGCATCGCGCCGAACAGGTTGTCCGTCATGGGTGATCCTCCTGGAGCCGGTTCGTGGGTGTGGGTGGTCGTGGGTGGTCGTGGCTGCGGATGCCTGCGGGGGTCCCGGGTCGCGGACCCGTTCGAGGTCGTGGCTACGAGTCGGGGACGGTGTGGCGGACGCCAGCGGCTCGGTCGCGACCCGCATCCCGATCGCCCGCGGCTCGCTCGAGGATGTCGCTGATGGCCCTCGTCACCGGCTCCGGCAGCGGCGGCGGCTCGTGCGCTGCCAGCAGCTCGTCCACGCGGGCCGCCGCTCGCTGACCCATGGTCCGGCTGCCGCGCGCGGCCCACGCCGGGTGCCCCAGCCGGTCGATCAGCGACGGGTACCAGCGCTCGCGGTAGTGGGTCATCGTGTCGTCGGTCTCGAGGAACGACCCGTCGGGCCCGAGCTCGTCGATGAGGTCCAGCGCGAGCGCCTCGTCACCAAGGTCGACGGGCGCGATGGCGGCCCGGATCCAGGACGCGATCTCGTCGCATACGACGAGCTGGGCGAGCGATCCGGTCAGCCCCGACTCGAGGTAGCCCGAGTCATGGAGCAGCTGGCCGCCGGCCAGCGCGTCGACGAGCATCGTGAGCGCGGCCTCGATCGCCGCCTGCTGGTCGACGACCTTGCTGTCGCTGCCGCCGGCCAGGCTGAACATCGGCAGGCCGTAGTGGTGCGCGAGCGAGGGCACCGTTCCCCGGTGGTCCGGACCGGCATATGGATCGACCATCGTTCGCAGGTCGAGCGCATCGCCGCCGAACCCGGGCACGATCACCGGCGTCCCGGGCCGCACCAGCTGCGCGAGGACGATCCCCACCAGCACCCCCGCGTTGTTGAGGGCGAGGTTGCCGGCGACAGAGATCGGACCGGTGGTCCCCGACGAGGTCACCGGGATCCACATCGCGGGCAGACCGCGCTCGGCGAGGATGAGCAGCTTGCGCAGCGAGTCCTCGTTGTGGACGAGCCCGCGGGTGACGTTGATGTACAGCGCGACGTTGGGGCGCTCGCGCAGCGCCTCGGCGCCGCCGGCCACGGCCTCCGCCATCGCGATCGCGTCGAGCATCGCGTCCACGTCGTAGGTGACCACGACCAGCGGCTTGGTCGTGTGCTCCAGCATCAGCGCCGTCTGGCGCCGGTCCGCGAGCGCCGGGTCGACGTCCGATGGCAGGAACATCGACATCGCGAAGTCCATGTTGGGCAGCGCGTCGACGAGGGTGATGCCGTCGCGGGCGTCGGCAAGCAGGGCCGGACGCCGCTCGCCCGTGCGATGGTCGAGCACGTTGAGGCAGTCCGATCCAGGCCCGAAGAACACGTTGTCGCCCTCGACGGCGAGCGCCGGCCGGCCGCTCCGGTCGTGGAGCGTGACGCCCTTGGGCGCCACTGACAGCGCCCATTCGACGAGCGAACCGGGGATGTGCACCCGGCCGCTGTCGACGCGTGCCCCCGCGCCGTGGAGGCGCTCGACCGCCTCGGCATCGTGGAGCACGCAGCCGGTGCGCTCCAGGATCGCGATGCTGGCGTCGTGCAGCCGGTCACAGTCGGCCGGTGTGAGCCGGTCGTAGCGCGGCGAGCGGGATGCGCTCGGGATCCGGGTACGCGAAAGCAAGGACGCCTCCTGGACGGGTCGTCGATCGCCAGCGTCGCCCCCAGGCAACCCGTCGCGATAGGGCGGGACGGTCCCTCGGGACGGGACCGACGGACCATCCGGCGCTCCGGTTCCCCCGGCGAGACTGTGCTGATGCCCGACGTCGTACTCGGGATGGAGCGTCGACCGCTCGTCCCCGGCCGCCTCCTGTTCGACGATGCCGCGGAGCTGTCGGTCATGGTTCCCGCGTCCTGTCGCCGGACCGGGCGCTGCCACGAGTGCGTCATCGAGATCCGCGCCGGTGGCGAGCAGCTGTCTCCGCGGACCGAGCCGGAGGCGTTCCTCGGGCCCGGGTTCCGGCTCGCCTGCCAGGCACGCGTGGAGCGGGCCGAGCAGGACCTCGAGTTCGCCGTCCTGCGCCGCCGCCTGCGGATCCAGCTGGCGCCAGAGGCCACGACGGTCGAGGTCGACGCCCGGGTTCGCGATCAGGACGGCCGGCGGCTCGCCGAGGATGGCACCGACCTCGGCCCATCGGCGGGATCCCCGCTGGGCGTGGCCCTCGACGTCGGCACGACCACAGTCGTGCTCGAGATCGTGGATCTGGTGCGGGGCACGATCCTCGCGGTCGCGGCGTTCGAGAACCCGCAGCGGTTCGGCGGCAGCGATGTCGTGACCCGCGTCTCGTACGACACCGACCGGCCGGGCGAGCTGCGCCAGTCGCTCCGCCGCGCGCTCAACCACGAGCTGCGCCGGCTGTCCCGGACGCTCGACATCGACCGCCACCGGCTGGTCGAGCTGTACGTGGTCGGCAACCCGACCATGCGCGACCTGTTCTTCGGCCTCGACGTCCGCCCGATCGGACATATCCCGTACCGCTCGGTCACCGAGACCGCGGTGCGCGAAGGTGCCGCGACCTCGACCACCGTGACCCGCCGGGCGCACGAGCTGGGGATCCTCGTGCATCCCCAGGCCCGGATCACCGGGGGGCCGCTGATCGCGAGCCACGTCGGGGCGGATGCCGCCGCGGACCTCGTCGCGACCGGCGCCGTCGAGCGCGGTGGCTCGTTCCTGCTCGTGGACATCGGCACCAACACGGAGGTCATCGCCTCGGACGGCGCCCGGATCCTGGCCGCGTCGAGCCCCGCCGGCCCGGCGTTCGAGGGCGGCGGCGTGCGCCATGGGATGCCCGGTGCGGAGGGCGCGATCGAGGCCGTTCGGCTCTTCCAGGGCCGGCTCGATATCCGGACGATCGGCGGTGGGCCACCCGAGGGAATCTGCGGCTCCGGCCTCGTCGACCTGCTCGCGGAGCTGCGGCGAGCCGAGTGGCTGAGCCCGCGCGGGGCTCTTGCGGACCATGCTGCAGAGGTGACCGTGGTAGCCGATCCGAGGATCACGTTCTCGCGCGCCGACATCGGCCATCTCGCGGTCGCCAAGGCAGCGACGACGGTTGGCCAGCGGGTGCTCCTGCGCCGGCTGGGGATCACGCCCGCGCAGCTGGACCACGTGTACCTCGCGGGCGGGTTTGCCAATGCGCTCGACGTCGGCTCTGCGGTCGACATCGGGCTGCTCGTCCCGGTGGCGGTCGAACGGGTGGTCCGGACCGGGAACGCATCGATCGCCGGTGCCCGGGCCTTGCTCCTCTCCGGCCACCGCCGCGCGAGCCTGGAGGCGCTGGTCCGGCGGATCGAGCACGTGGAGCTCGAGTCAGAGCCCGACTTCTTCGACCTGTTCACCGACGGCTGCCTGTTCGAGCCGATCGCCGCGTGAGGAGCCCGATGCCCAAGCTTCGCACCGTCACCGCCGCATCGCCCGGCCCGATGGCCGGTCCCGGCGCCCTGCGGCACGTCCTCTCCCGTTCCGACGGGTTCGCCGTCGTGGTCGAGCTCGTGCCGTGGGCCGGGGAGCTGACCGACGCACGCGGCCAGCGCCCGCTGCGCATGGCCGCGGACCTCGCGGGCGACACCCGGGTCACGGCCCTGAGCGTGACCGACAACGCCGGCGGCCACGTGCGGCTCAGCCCCCACGCGCCGGGGGAGGCGCTCCAGGCGTTCGGGCACGACGTCATCGTCCACGTGGCGTGTCGCGACCGGAACCGCAACGGGCTCCAGAGCCTGGGCTGGGACCTGCTCAGCCGGGACCTGACGACCGTGCTGGCGGTCACCGGCGACTACCCGGTCGAGGGGTTCGGCGGGTTGTCCAAGCCGGTGTTCGACATGGACTCGGTGGGGCTGCTCGCGCTGTACCGTGACCTTGGCGCCGCCGCGGTTGCCCGCGCCACGGCCGACGGGGCGCCCGACGCCGAGGACCACGACTTCTTCCTCGGCTGCGCGGTTGATCCGCACAAGCGGCTCGAGCGCGATCTCGTCCCGCAGTACCTCAAGCTCGCGATGAAGGCCCGTGCCGGCGCCGATTTCGTGATCACGCAGGTGGGCTACGACGCCCGCAAGCAGGACGAGCTGCTGCGCGTGATGCGCCGCGACGCCATCGACCTGCCGGTCATCGCCAACGCGTACATCCTGGACCGCGGCGTGGCACGCGCGTTCCACGCCGGCCGGGTACCGGGCTGCGTCGTCACCGACGAGCTGCTCGCCCTCGTCGAGCGCCACGCGGCCGGCCCCGACAAGGGGCGCGGGTTCTTCCTCGAGCTCGCGGCCAGGCAGCTGGTCGTCGCCCGGGGGCTCGGCTACCGCGGGGTGTACCTGTCGGGCCACCGCAATGCCGCCGAGATCACCCGTGTCCTGGAGCTGGCGGCGGCGCATGACCCGCACGACTGGCGGACCCTGGTCGGCGATGTCTCGTTCGGGCTGCCGGGCGCGTTCCAGCTGTTCCAGTCGGACGGCGCCGGGCTCAACACCGACGAGCCGGCAGCGCCGTACGTGGACTCGCTGACGGCGGCAAGCCGCAGCCGCGCCCGGCGCGGCGTCGACCCGTTCTACAAGGTGAACCGGGCCCTCCACTCCCGCGTGTTCGAGCCGGGCACGCCGGGCTTTCGGACCTGGGCGGGCATCTACGGGACGATCAAGCGGGCGCACATCGGCAAGCCGCTCCACGTGCTCGAGCAGGCCGTCAAGGTGCCGCTGTTCGACTGCCGCGACTGCGGCGACTGCTCGCTGCCCGACATCGCCTACCTGTGCCCGGAGTCGCACTGCGCCAAGAACCAGCGCAACGGGCCGTGCGGCGGCGCGCACGACGGCCGGTGCGAGGTGGGCGACCGGCCGTGCGTCTGGGCCGAGGCGTACCGCCGGCTCAAGCCGTACGGCGAGGAGCGCACGATGCTCGACCGCGTGCCGGTGATCCAGGACAACCGCCTGCGACGGACGAGCGCCTGGGCCAACACGTTCCTGGGGCGCGACCACTTCGGGCCCCATCCGGCCGCGGCGACCGCGGGGACTCCGGTGACCCCGTTGACTCCGGCGACTCCGGCCGCGCCGGCGCCTGTGCCGCATCTTGCCGTGGCCTCCGGGCCGACCCCCATCGCAAGACCCGCCACCACCCCCGAGAAAGGATCCAGCTCGTGAGGCCCGACCGTTCCGGCAACCCGTTCCTCGTCGTGGGCGAGAACATCCATGCCACGCGCATCGTCAAGCGGATCGGCAGGCACGCCGTCGAGCTCGAGGACGGCGCGGTCGGCATCGGCTTCGACCTGCCCGACGGCGGGCGCGGCGTGCTCCCCGTGCACCCGGACATCGCCGCCGGCCGCGACTTCGCGAACGGCAAGATCAAGCACGTCGCGAGCGCGATCCGGTGGGGTCTCGACGAGGGCGAGCTCGCGGACCTCGCCGCCGCCTACATCCGCTCCATGGCCGCCCGCCAGGAGCGTGCGGGGGCCGACTGGCTGGACCTCAACGCGGACGAGATCGCGTCCGAATCGGCCGTCCGCGCGCGGGCGATGGCCTGGCTGGTCGGCGTCGTCGAAGGGTCGGCCGGGGTGCCGATCTCGATCGACTCCTCGGACGTGTCGGTCCTCGCGGCCGGCGTCGAGGCATCGACGCAACCGGCCGGGCGACTGCTGCTCAACTCCGCCTCGCTCGAGCGGCCGGAGGTGCTCGACCTCGCCGCGACGTCCGGGTGCGCGGTGGTGCTCGCTGCCAGCGGGCGGTCCGGGATGCCGGCCAACGCCGAGCAGCGCATCGCGAACGCGACCGCGCTGATCGAGGAGGCCACCGCCCGCGGGATCGAGACCGGGCGCCTGTACGCCGATCCGCTCGTCCTCCCGGTCGCGGTGGAGCCCGACGCGCCCGGCCACGTGCTGGCGACGGCGCGCGCGCTTCGAGCGGCGTACGGCGCGTCGATCCACCTGACCGGCGGGCTGTCCAACGTCTCGTTCGGGCTGCCCGAGCGACGCCTGCTCAACGACGTGTTCATCGACCTCGCGGCCGAGGCGGGCATCGACGGTGGGATCATCGACCCGGTCGCGTCGGATCTCGGGCGGGTGTTCGGGGCGGACCGCGACTCGGAGCCCTACCGGCTGGCCGCTGACCTGCTGCTCGGGCGAGATCCGTTCGGGGTCGAGTACGTGAGCGCGTTCCGCGCGGGCCGCCTGAGCACCGAGCCCGTCGAGGCCTGACCGTCCGCGGCGGAACGCTCGGAGCATCCCTCACCCGCGACCCTATGCAGGCGCCCGGCTTCCCGATGCTGGGACGGCCTTGACCACGCCGTCGTCGTAGCTCATCGCCAGCCGCTCGCCCGGCTGGAGGACGAGCACGTCGTCGTTCCAGTCTCCGTCGATCAGGCGGCGCAGCAGGACCAGGCTGCCCTCCACCCGCTCGAACGCCCAGCCGCGCCGATCCGCCTGCTCGCGCGCGATCGTGCTCGCGGCATCGTCGTCGCCCACGCCCATGGCGACGAACGCGCCTCGGCGGTAGTGGGCGCGCCAGGCACCCATGACCTCCATCAGGTAGTCCGCGTTGTCCTCGCCGTACTTCTCGACGTACTCGGCGCGCACGGCGGCCAGCTCCTCCTCGGTGTCGCTGGCAAACCCGGCACCGGCTGGTCCGGAGCGGTTGCCGTCGAGGCGCTCCAGCTGGTCCGCGACGTACCAGTACGTGGCACCCTCGCGGGTCTCCGCCTCATAGCGCTCGCGGCTTCCGAGAAACAGCGTGATGCAGTCGTGCGCGCGCGGGAGGACCACCGGCACGTCGCGCGCCTCGATCCCGGCAGTGGCGCCACCGCACAACCCATAGCCCAGGACGACGGCGTCGTACCCCGGCGGCGTGGCGTCGATGGCGCCCTGGAGCTGCGAGCGCAGATCGGGCGGATCGTCGTGCAGCCCGCGCCGGAACAGCGTCACGTCGACCACGTGCGGCGATCGGGCCGCACACAGGTAGACCGGCCGCGCGAGGATGTCGCACGCGATCGCGTGCAGGCGCTTCGCTGCCATCAGCCGGCCAGCGGGTAGCGGCCGAACGCCTCGACGGCGTCGACCATGGCCAGCACGTTCTCGGGCGGCACGTCGCCCATCACGGTGTGCACGGCGCCCAGCATGAACCCGCCGCCCGGGCCGAGCAGCGAGATCACCCGGCGGACCTCGGCACGAACCTCGTCCGGCGATCCCGTGGGCAGGACCCGGTGCGTGTCCATGCCGCCGCAGAACACGAGGTTGTCGCCGAAGCGGCGCTTGAGCCCGCCGAAGTCGGCCATGCCGCCCGCCGACGCCTGGACCGGGTTGAGGATGTCGACGCCGATCTCGATGAAGTCACCCAGCAGGTCGTACACGTCGCCGTCGGTGTGGAACATCAGCCTGGCGTCGGTCCGCTCGCGGATGAACGCGATGTAGTCCGCGTGGATCGGCTTGAGGATCCGGCGGTACATCGCGGGCGACATCAGCAGCCCCACCTGCGAGCCCAGGTCGTCGCCGATCTTGATCATGTCGATGAGGTCCCCGCACTCGCGCAGGAAGCCGTCCATGATCCCCTTGCACACGCCCTGGATCTTCCACAGCAGCGCTTGCGCGAACTCGGGCTCCGCGGCGAGGTTGAGCAGGAACCCATCGGTGCCCTGCATCGCGAACGCGCGCTCGAGCGGGAACAGCAGCCACGGGGTTGCCAGGCTGGCGAACAGGTTCTCGTCTCGCAGCCGCTGCGCCTCGGCACGTACGCCCTCGAAGCGAGTCGGGTCGGTCACGTTGGGCCAGGGGTACGCCTCGATCTCGTCCAGCGTCGTCGCGTCCGCCAGCGGGTGGACGCCCGGAAACCAGGTGCCCGGGGTGGCCTCGAGCTGGCCGCTGCCCCAGTCGTCGATGAATGGGGAGTGCGGGTCGCGCGCCGCGTTCCGCGCCCGCGTCGCCGCCGGGAAGCGGTCGAGCACGCCGCGCACGTCGCCATGGAGGCGGGCATAGGTGGCCTCGTCCGGGAGCGCGGTCCCCAGCTCCGGCCAGTCGTAGATGTAGCGGTCCGGTGCCTCGATCCCGGCCAGCGCCTTGATGCCCTGGTACGTGGACATCTTGATCCCGGTGGCATTGCTGGGGCCGAGCACGATCGGCACCCGATCGGGTTCCTCGTGGGCAAGCGTCGCGAGCACGCGCTCGCGCGGGGTCATCGGCATGGGGGCCTCCGGCGGCCGGGACTCGACGCCGGCCTGCCCCGAGCGTAGCCCCACGCGGCCGGTGGCGTCTTGTCCGTCCGGCTCGGGCGGCGGGGCATCGCAGGCCGCGACTCACACGGCGCATCAAGCGAGCTCCCCCACGCAGGTCTGCGGGCCGCGAAGCCTTCTTGAGACCGGGAACCGCCAGGCTGGCGTCGCTGTTGACGCGCCCGCTGAGTCAGGGCAGATCGGGCGGGGAGATCGAGTCAGGGCGTATCGGGCAGGGCGACTCGGGTGGGCCAGAATCCGGAGCCGGTTCCCTCGATGTCGTACGGTTGGCGGCGTACGGATCACCACGTACCACGACCGCAGGCCTCGGAGGACGACCATGGCAACGGGCACCGGCACCCGCGAGGATCCCTGGCAGCTGACGACCGCGAACGGCGGGTCCCAATACCAGATGTGGCGCGACGAGACGGCCGATCCGCCGGCGCTCGTGTGCCAGGTCGGCGGCACCCAGCTCCGGTATCACCTGCGCGCCATCGACGACCTGCACGCGTGGCTGCGGACGCAGGGCGACTGGGTCGCCCTCGGCGGGGCAGACGAGCAGAAGCCGGCGCCCGAGGGGACGGTCGAGGCGTGGGGTCGGTCCGAGGACAACCCCGTGGGCGGCTGGTACGGGCTCAAGAAGGGCCTGCGCGGCCGGTTCGGCGTGTACCTGCCGCCGCTCCTCGAGCACCTGGGCACCGCGGAGCTGGAGCACAACCCCAGGAACAACCGGATGCGGGCGCGCTGAAGGCGGGCACATCCATGACTCCGGAGTATCCGCTGCCCGCCCTCACCGACATCTACCGCGGGTGGGCGGCCCACCAGGACCGCCTCCTCGAGGTCATCGGTCCGCTGACCGACGAGCAGATGCAGCTGCGGCCCACGCCCGACCACTGGGCCATCTGGCAGCTGGCGTCCAACATGGCAGGTGGCCGGGCGTACTGGTTCCACGAGGTTCTCGGTGAAGGCGACCCGGCCATTCGTGACAGGTTGCGCGTTGCCACGACGACGGTGCCCGGCCTTCCCCTCGTGGATGCCGGATGGGAGGACGACGAGAACCATCCGCGAACCGCTGCCGAGCTCGTCGACGCATTCCAGGTCACCTGGCGGCTGATCGACGACTGCCTCCACCGCTGGACCGAGGAAGACCTCCGCGTCGCGTTTCCGCGGCCCCGCGGGCACGGCCAGGCGTCGACGCGCGGGTGGGTGATCTGGCACGTCATCGAGCACGAGCTCCAGCACGGCGCGGAGATCGCGCTCATCCTCCGCAGCCACGGCCTGCGGACGCTCGCCCTCTAGCGTTTCGGGGCAGCCGGTTGCCGCGCCTCTGACGCCGGTTGTCGCTCTCAGGCAGTCCTCAGCCGGGCAGGGCATCCTTACCCGGAATGACGACCTCACGCCCGCCCCGCGTGGAGCCCGGCCGTGACCAGCGCCTCCGTCCGAGTGACGAGCGGGCGCTGCTCGCCCATGCCGCGCGCACGAACCGCCGGATCGCGATTGTCGCGCTGGCCGGCGCGCTGGTCGCCCTCGGTCTCGTCGCGTGGCGGTTCGTGCTGCCCGCGGACGCCGGCTGCCAGTCCGCGGCCTGGGCCGCGTCGCCGGCGATCGACCAGCTGCCGCTGGGCTGGACCATCAGCTCCAGCCAGTACGACGTCAGCCGCAAGACGATGACCCTGCTGGGCCCGGCGCCGTCGGACGGCACGTCCAACCAGGCCGTCCTGTACGCGACCGTCACCTGCTACCCGCAGGGCGCCGCCGAGTCCGTGTCAAAGTCCGCGGAGGCCGCGGCCGCCGCGGGACAGACGGTGACCTCGCGCAGCGACCTCGGCGACCAGGGCTTCAGCGCCACCGACGCGTCGGGCGCGGCCTTCGTCCAGTTCCGCCACAGCGACGTGGTGGTCTACATCGCGGCGTCTGGTGACGCCACCGACAGCGAGGTCGAGGCCGTCGCCTCGGCATTCGACCTGGCGATGGGCGGCGACGGTGCTGCGCTCGCGATCGGAACCCCCGACACAAGCGGCGCGAGCCCGTCCGACGGTCAGGCAAGCCCGGGCGCGTCCGACCCGCCGGTCCCCACCGACAGCCCGGCCGCGCCGGAGCTCGTGGCGGCCATGCCGACCCAGGTGGGCGACGTCACGCTCACGGTCGAGAGCGCGCTCGGTCCGGACATCCTGGGCGATGACCAGGGGAGCCGTGCGATCACCGCGGCGCTCCGCGCCGAGGGCCGCACGCCGGACGACCTGCGCGTCGCCCAGGCCTATGACGCGACCAACCAGTCGGACCTGTCGATCCTCGGGGTCAGCGTCGCCGGCATGAGCCTGGATGCCGTCAAGTCCCTCGTGATGACCTCGTGGCTTGCGGCCACCGGTCCCGGGGTTGCGACCGACACGGTGACGCTCGGCGGTCACCAGTTCACCCGGATCGACTACGGCGACGGCGGCACCATCGACTACCTCCTGGCCGAGGGCGACCACGTCCTGTTGATCGAGACCGCCGACGCCGCGCTCGCCGCGCAGGCTGCTGCCGCGCTGCCCTGAGCGGCCACACCGCAAACCATCGCTCCACAGCGGACCGCCACGACGTATGCTCGCGGGGATCGGAGATCGCAGGGACGTCGGGCGCGAGGAGGGTGCGTGCAGGAGTCACTCGTTGCATATGCGGAGGACTGCGTGCTGCGCGGTGAGGTCGAGCTCGGCGAGGGGCGCCTGAGCGACGCGGTCAACGACCGCGAGCTGCTGACGTTCCGGACGGCGACGCTCGAGGCCCTCGACGATGGACACCAGGTCGTGATGGACGAGCTCGAGGTCGAGCGGCGCGACCTCCACGTGATCGAGGTCACTGGCCGCCGGGGCGACCCGGGCCGGCGGCTGCGCACGGTCGAGGACCGCGTCGTGCTCGAGGTCGGGCCGTTCATCGTGATCGGGAACCTCCACCGGGCGCCCAACACGCAACCGCTGGCATCGCTCGCCCGCTGGGCGAAGTTCGTGCCCGTGACCGACGCCGAGCTCAGCGTCGGGCGCGACGCGCCGGCGCGGCACCAGGACGTGCTGCTCGTCAATCGCGACCGGATCTCGAAGACGCAGCCGGTCGGGGACGCCTCGGCCAGCCCCGGCATCCCCTGGGACCAGGCGACGACCAGCTAGGAGCGGCCGCGCCGCCGGCCGCGACGACCGGCCGGCGCATGTCACGCGGGCGTCACCGTTGCCGGGCACGCTCCGCCGGGTGATGATGACGTTCATGGCAGCCCCCGCACTCGACGGTGCGCCGATCCTCGTGGTCGACGACGACCCAAAGATCGTGCGCCTCGTTCGCACCTACCTCGAGCGTGAGCGCTACACGGTGGTCACCGCCATGGACGGTCGCTCCGCGCTCCGCGCGATCGAGGAGTCGTCGCCCCGGCTGGTCGTCCTGGACCTGATGATCCCCGAGATCGACGGCCTCACGGTCATCCGGCGCGCGCGCGAGCTGGGCGACGTCCCGATCCTCGTCCTGTCCGCGCGGGGGGCGGTGGGGGACCGGATCCTGGGCCTGAGCGAGGGGGCAGACGACTACCTGCCGAAGCCCTTCTCGCCGGCCGAGCTGGTCGTGCGGGTGCGGACGATCCTGCGGCGGACCGAGCGGGCAGGGCCGGGCGAGCCGTCCGGGGTCCTCGTCCTCGGCGACCTCGAGCTCGACCCTGACCGGCACCAGGCGAGTGTCGGCGGCGCCGGCGTCTCGCTCAGCGCGCTCGAGCTCCGCCTGCTGGGCGCGCTGCTCGATGCGGACGGCCGCGTGCTCAGCCGCGACCAGCTGCTCGATGCGATCCACGGCACCGGCGAGGGCGACGTCACGGACCGCGCGATCGACCAGTACGTCAAGCGGCTGCGGGAGAAGCTGGGCGACGATCCGGGCGCGCCGCGGTACGTGGCCACCGTACGTGGCGTCGGCTACCGGGCGGCCGGGCCGGTCGAGCGGCGGGCGCCCGGGTGAGCGGACCGCGCGACGGGCTCTCGGCCCGAATCCTGCTCGCGGCGCTCGCCGTGGCGGCCGTATCCCTGGGGATCGTCGCCGTGGGTGTGCTGCGCGTCGGCGGTGACAGCTTCGAGGCGCTGATGATGGCCGCGGGAGCCAGCGCCGAGCACGCCCACGAGATGTTCGACTCGAGCGTCACGGTCGTGTTCGCCATCGCGGCCGCGGTGGCTGCGGTGGTCGCCGTCGTGTTGGCGACGGTCCTGTCGCGGCGCCTGGCCCGGCCGATCGAGCGGCTCGCGAAGGCCGCCGCCCGGATCGCCGACGGCGACCTGTCCGCCCGCGTGCCGGAGGAGGGCCCGGTCGAGCTGCGCGCGCTCGCGGCGTCGTACAACACGATGGCCGCGCGGCTGTCCGAGCAGGAGGCGATCCGGCGCGAGTTCATCGTCAACGCGTCGCACGAGCTGCGCACGCCGCTGACCAACCTCCAGGGCTATCTCGAGGCGCTCCGCGACGGCGTGCTGCCGCCCGACCCCGCGATGTTCGATTCGCTGCGCGAGGAGGTCGACCGGCTGACCCGCCTGGCCGCCTCGCTCGACGTCCTGGCCGGCGCCGAGGGCGAGCCCGGGATCGCGCGTGATCTGGACGTGGCGCCGATCGTGAGGAACGCCGCGGATCTCGTCGCGCCGGTGCTCACTCGTCGCTCGATCTCGCTCGCCGTGGACGTGCCGCCCGGGCTCCAGGCCCACGTCCGCCCGGACGAGCTCACCCAGGTGCTGGCGAACCTGCTCCAGAACGCGGTGCGCTACACGCCCGAGGGCGGCGAGGTCCGGGTGACCGCCAGCCGCGTGGCGGGAGGCGTGGACATCCGGGTGGCCAACACCGGTCCCGGCATCCCGGAGCCGGATCTGCCGCGCGTCTGGGAGCGCTTCTACCGGGTGGAGAAGTCGCGCGACCGCGAGCGCGGCGGGGCCGGGATCGGGCTCGCCATCGTCCGCCAGCTGGTCGAGGGCGCCGGTGGCCGGGTGGGTGTCACCAGCGAGCGCGGCTGGACGACGTTCTGGGTGCGGCTGCCGGCCTGAGCTCCGGCCCCGAAGGACGGCCGTTCGCAGCTCAAGAGCGCGATTGAGGTGGCGTAGTCCATGTGCTACATTGCGGCTCATGGATCGCATCGCTGTTCGGGAGCTGCGGAATCAGGCCAGCAAGGTGGTGCGTCGGGCTCGGTCGGGTGAGCGGCTGATCATCACCGTCGACGGCGTGCCCGCAGCCGAGATCGGGCCGGTGAGCACCGCCGGGCGGGCGACCAGCATCGAGGAGCTCATCGCAGCCGGCACGGTCCTCGCTCCGCGGACTCGCAGTGTTCCGCCACGCCCGGAGCCCCGGCGTGCTCCGTCGGACCGTTCGAGTTCGGACGTCCTCGGGCAGCTGCGCGAGCGCTGATGCTGTTCCTCGACACCTCGGCGCTGATCAAGCGCTACGTCGTGGAGGAGGGAACCGATCAGGTCGTCCGGCGCATGGACGAGGACGCGGAGTGGGCCGTGTCGTCGGTAGCCCGGACAGAAGCCGAGATCACGCTCTGCCGGCTCGGCTTCGCAGACGACGACCTCGAGGCTCTACGGCAGCGCCTGCGCGACGACTGGGAGCGCTGCCACGTGGTGCCGGTCGATCCTGCCTGTCTGGATCGGGCGGCCGAGCTCGGCTGCCGGCACGATGTCCGAACGCTCGACGCGCTGCATCTGGCGGCCGCCGACCGACTGCCGCGTCCGATCGTGGTGCTGACCTTCGATCGGCGCCAGGCGGACGCCGCGCGCGCGATGGGCCTCGTCGTCGAGGGCGTGTGAGCGAGGCTCGGGCTGCGGCTGCCGGCCTGAACCCGCCTCAGCGACCCTTCGCGTATCCCGTGGCGGTGAGCTTGTCCCACAGCGAGCCGGCGTTCTGGTTCTGGATGTGGTCCATCATGTACGCCTGCCCGACGTCGACCGGGCCGAACTCGTCGTCGAACCGGACCCGGGCGATCGTCTCCTCGCGTGACCAGCCCTTGCCGACCGCATCGGCGACCGCGGCCTTCCAGCGCAGCAGCACCGCACGCTGGGTCTGCACGTAGTCGAGCGAGACCACCGGCCCGTGCCCGGGCACGACGTGGTCGACGTCGAGCTGCCGGATCCGCTCGAGCGCCTCCAGCCACTGGTCGACGTCCGAGGTCATCAGCCACGTCTGGCAGCCGGAGAAGATCGTGTCGCCGGTGAACACGACCCGCTCCTCGGGCACGTGCACCGCGAGCTGGCCGGGCGTGTGCCCCGGGGTCCACAGGCAGTGGAACGTGTGGTCGCCGACCTTGAGCATGAGGTCGCCGGTGAACACGACCGTGCCGCGCGGCAGGTCGGCGTAGTAGGCATCGCGGTCGGGGATGAGCGGGGCGGCCTCGGGATCGTCGGTCGGGATGGCCTCGAGCGCGTACGCGAACGGGTCCAGCGCCGCCGTCGAATCCATGAAGATGTCGTACAGCGCTTTGTGGTTGACGACCTCGCCCCCGCCGCGGAACCAGTGGTTGCCGAAGATGTGGTCGACGTGGTTCTCGGTGTTGATCAGGTAGCGGATCGGGCCGTGGGTCTCGGCCTCCTCGCGCATCGCCACCGCCCGCGTCGGGAGCTGGGGCGTGTCGATCACGACGACGCCGTCCGAGGTCACGACGAAGCTCGGGTTGCAGCCGCGCAGCTTCGTCGTCGTGTACACGTTGGGCGTGACCCGTTCCATCATCGAGGCGAGCGCTTCCATGTCGCGAGGTCCTCCGGTCAGCCTATTGGGTCGCGGTCAGGCCGCCGTCGATCGCCAGCACGTGGCCGGTCACGAACGAGGCGGCGTCAGAGCACAGGAAGATGGCGGGCCCCGCGATGTCCCGGGTCTCGCCCACGCGGCCGAGCGGGATCCGGTTGACGATCCCGGCCTTGAACCCCGGATCTGCAAGGAGCGAGGCAACCTGAGGCGTGTCGACGAAGGTGGGCATGATCGCGTTGACCCGGATGCCGTGCCGCGCCCACTCGGTCGCCCACTGGCGGGTGAGCGAGCTGATCGCGCCCTTGGCGGCGACGTACGCGGAGTATCCGGCGTTGATGCCGAGGTTGGCCCTGACCGACGAGATGTTGAGGACGCTGCCACCCTCGCCCGCCCTGATCATGGCCCGCACGGCTGCCTGGGTGGCGACCAGGGTGCTCCGGACGTTGAGCTCCATGATCCAGTCCCAGTCCGCGCGTGGGTAGTCCTGGGCGGGGTGGAGCACATTGCCGGCACCGCCGCCGACGGCGTTGACGATGATGTCGATCCTGCCGAACCGCTCGATGGTGGCCGCGACCATCCGCTCGCAGTCAGCCTCACTGGTCGCGTCGGCGACGATGGCCAGGCCCTCGGAGCCAGCCGCGGCGATGCGCGCGACGGCGGCGTCGAGGGCCGCTTGCGTCCGTCCCGCGACGGCGACCCGCGCGCCGGCGACGGCGAACGACTCCGCCAGCGCCGCACCGATCCCGCCGCTCCCGCCGGGGATCAGGGCGACGCGCCCGGCCAGGCTGAACATGTTCAGATCGCCCATCGTCCACCTATCTCCCATCCCGATGACAGTGTTAGTATCATCGACAATCGATTATCTGCCAAACCGGCGGTCGTCGGCGTCCCTCGGTCTCCGACGGACGTGGGGGCGGTCAGGCGGCGACGGGAGACTCGTGCGTCGGGACGGCGCCGGCGATCGATCGGAAGGAGGTCCGGGCCGTGTCTGTGGCAGAGGAGATCCTCGGGCAGTTCCTCGGCGACGAATCGTTCCCGGTGACCTGGGATTCCGATGTCGAGCGGGAGTTCTTCTGGGTCTACGACGACCTCCACTGCCCGCACCCTGTCAGCCCCATGTTCTTCGACATCGGCGGCTGGTGGCTCAGCTGCGACCACATGTTCCGGCGGTTCGGCACCCCGTTCGCGGTGGACTGGCTGGCCAAGAACGTGAACGGCTACGTTTACACCACGGCCATCCCGGCGGACCCGGACCTGCGGATCGACGCCACCGAGTACTCCGCGCGCTACGGCGCCCGAGTGCCGCGCGACGCGGCCTACGCGACCACCATGGGCAAGTACCTTGACACCGTGCTTCCCGTGTACGGCGAGCACTTCGCGGAGTGGTGGCGGGACCGGCTGCGCCCCGAGATGGAGCGCAACTTCAGCTACCTGGAGAGCCGCCTGGACGAGGCGGACCGGATGAGCCTGGCCGAGGTCGCGTGCGTGCTCGAGGACGCGATCGACATCCACGACCGCCACTGGAAGATCCACTGGATGCTCAACTTCGCGCAGCTGTCGGCGACGCTCAACCTGCGCGCGGTCATGGACAGGACACGCGGCGGCGTCGACGAGCAGCTGCTCGGCCGGCTCCAGAACTCGGCCTCGGACCGCAACTGGGACTCGATCGAGGCCCTGTGGACGATGAAGAACGAGGTCCGCGACGACCCAGAGCTGCGGGCCGCCTTCGCCGGCACGGCGCCGCGCGAGATCGGCGCCGCGCTCCGCGAGTCCGAGCGCGGGCGGCAGTTCATCAACGAGCGCGTCGAGCCATACCAGCGCGAATTCGGCTGGCACGCGGTGTGGAGCCACGAGTTCATCTTCCCCACCGCCCGCGAGGAGATGGAGCCCGTCCTGGAGCTGGTCCGCGGGTATCTCGACACGGACTACGACTACCCCGCGGCGATCGACGCGATGCGCCGGGACATCGAGGCGGCGTCGCGGGAGATCCTCGACGGGCTGACCGGCGACGCGCTCGAGGAGATGCGCGCCGCAAACGCCGTCAACCTCCGGATGGCACCGCTCACGCCCGACCATCACTTCTACATCGACCAGGGCGCCAACGCCCACGTCCGTCTGGTGCTCATCGCGATCGGCCGCAAGCTGGTCGAGGCGGGCCATCTCGACCAGCCCGACGACGTGATGTTCCTGCGCTACAACGAGCTGCGGGCGCTGATCGGCGACGCGGCGGCGATCGAGGCACGCCCGATCGTGGCGGCACGACGCGCGGAGCGGGCGGCCTCCGAGGCACTGCGACCGCGCGACTGGATCGGCACGGCCACGCCGTCGCAGCTCGCGTTCCCGTACCTCGTCAACTGGGGGTACCCGGACCGGTTCCACCAGCAGCAGTCCGCCGACGTTCGCAGCATCACCGGGCTGGGTGCGTCGCCCGGGATCCTCGAGGGGATCGCCCGGGTCGTGCGCACCGTCGACGAGTTCGACGAGGTGCGCGACGGCGACATCCTGGTGTGCCAGATGACGAACCCGGCCTGGGTCGTCCTGTTCACCAAGATCGCGGGCCTGGTCACCGACACCGGGGGCACGACCTCGCATCCCGCGGTCCTCGCCCGCGAGTTCGGGATCCCGGCCGTCATCGGCACCTCCGTGGCCACGCACCGGATCACGACCGGCGACCGGATCCGGATCGATGGCACCGCTGGCACGGTCGAGATCCTCGCCGCGGCCGCAGGTGCGGCGCCGGCTGTCGCACCATCCATGCCCAACCCGGTGGGAACGTGACGGCGGCCGCGTGACGACCGACCACCTGCCGTCCCGCAGCGTCCTGGCCGACCAGGTCCGCGACCACCTGCTGGAGGGGATCCTCAGCGGCCGCTACCCGCCGCACTCGAGGATCGTCGAGACCCAGGTCGCGCGCCAGCTGGGCACCAGCCAGGCGCCGGTCCGCGAGGCGCTCCGCGGGCTCGAGGCCCTGGGCGTGGTCGTCATCTCGCCGTTCCGCGGCGCTCGCGTGCGGCGCCCGACCCGGCGCGAGATCCTCGAGGCGTACGCCGTCCGGTCCGCGCTCGAGGTGCTTGCGGCGCGGCTCGCGGTCGCCCGGATGGACGACGCGGATCTCGCGGAGCTGGCCGGCTACGGCGACGCGATGAACGCCGCCGCGGCGACGGGCGACGGCCGCGCGGTGGCCGACGCCGACGCGAGGCTCCACGGGCGGATTGTGGAGCTGGCCGACAATCCGACGCTGGCCAAGGTGTGGCGCTCGCTGGAGCCGGTGTCCCGGACGTACATCAGCCTGACCGCGCAGGGCGCCGATCCCGCCTGGTCGGCGCATCTCCACGGCCCGATCCTAGACGCGCTCCGGCGGCGTGACGTTGAGGGCGTGGCCGCGGCGATCGAGCGTCACTTCACGGACGCGAGCGCCAACATGGCGCAGCGCTGGCCGGACACCGGCCTGCCCGGCGAGACCGGGGACATGACCGAACCGGCGGCAGCCGATGCCCGACCGGACCAGCCGACCACTTCAGCAGGGACACCATGACCACCACCGTCCAACGCTCCGAGGAGATGACGGCCGGCGCCGCCAGGCTCCGCATCGACGTCATCGGGCCGCACCCCCGCGAGCACGTCCTCGACGACATGAGCTTCATGAACTACCGGCTCGCGGATGTGCGCGTCGAGCCCGGGGTCACGCTCGCCGAGCCCGACATCCTGTGGTACCAGGAGGGCGACCGCGACATCGCGTACGACGGGCGTCGGATGACGTTCCGCGGAGACTGGCCCGCCGGCCCGATCCAGAAGGTCATCGTGTCCATGCTCGCGCTCCGGATGGAGGCCCTCGGGCTGCACCCGTTCCATTCGTCCGCGGTCCGCTACCGGGACCGCACTGTGCTGTTCCTGGGCGGCGAATCGAACCACGGCAAGTCGATGGGCCAGATCGAGGCGTGCCGCCGGGGCGGGATGCTGATCTCGACCGAGACCACGATCATCGACGAGGACGCGCGCGCGGTCATGGGCTCCAAGTCGGTGTTCCTCAAGCGGCGGACCGAGGGCACCGAGCGCGCCGATAAGGCGGCGCCCGAGGCCGGCGTCCAGAAGTTCTTCGGCGACATGCCCGCGTGGGAGACGTGGCTCGAGCCGAGCGAGGTGGACGTGGTCATCGTGCCCGCGATCGATGGCAACTTCGAGCCGTCGATGGCGGAGATGATCCCGTTCGAGCGCCAGTTCCAGACGCTCCACTCGCTCCAGAACTACTTCCTGCTCAACGAGCTGCTCGCGCCGGGCTTCCCGATCCCGATGGTCGACACCGAGCCGCTGCGCCGTGCGCGGGCGGGTTTCGTCCAGCGCTTCGCGGATCGGCCCTACTACTTCGTCCGTGCCGCGACCCCGCAGGTGCTGCTGGACGAGGTGGACCGGGTGGTATAAGCCGGACCATGCGCCCGTTCTCGTACCAGCGTCCCGCCACCATCGCCGAGGCCGTCGAGCTGCTCGCGGCCAACGGCGCGGAAGCGCGGGCGCTCGCCGGCGGCACCGACCTGATCATCCGCCTCCGCGACGGGTCAGTCCGGGCGTCGATGGTCGTGGACGTCAAGGGGATCGAGGAGCTGGAGTCGGGCATCCGCGAGGACGGGGACCGGCTGGTCATCGGCGCGCGGACCGTGATGACCGACATCGCCGCGCACGCGCGGGTGCGACGTGACTTCGCCGCCCTGGCCGAGGCGGCCGCGGTGGTCGGGTCGGCCCAGATCCGCAACCGGGCGACGCTCGCGGGCAACATCTGCAACGCCTCCCCGGCCGCGGACACCGTACCCTCGCTCCTGGTCTACGACGCGACGATCGTCGCCACGGGCCCGTCCGGCACCCGGCGGCTGGGAATCGACGAGCTACTGGTGGGACCCGGGCGCACGGCGCTGGGGCCGGGCGAGCTGCTCACGGCGATCGAGCTCCCGCTGCCCGTCGAGCCGCGCGGCAGCGTCCACGTCCGGCGCACGCGGCGCCGCGGCCACGACCTCGCGTCGGTCACGCTGACCTGCGCGGTCCTCGAGGGCGGCCGCACCCGGATCGCGTACGGCAGCCTGGGCCCACGGCCGCTGCTGGTGACCGACGACACGGGGGCGCTGTGCGACCCGGGGACCTCGCCGGAAGCGAGGCGCCGCGTGCTCGATTCGCTGTTCGCCGATGCCAGCCCGTCATTGCGGTCGATGCGCGCCAGCCCCGAGTACCGGCTCGAGATGCTCCGGGTGCTCGCGCTGCGGGCGGTCGACGTCGCGTCCGCGCGGCTGGCCGGAGGTGTCCGGCCATGAGCGACATGCTGGCGATCTCGATCACGGTCAACGGGCGCCGGCGCGACGTCCGGATCGCCGCCCATCACACGCTCCTCGACGTGCTGCGCGACGACCTCGGGCTCACCGGGTCCAAGGAGTGCTGCCTGGTCGGCGAGTGCGGCGCGTGCACGGTGATGCTGAACGGGCGGAGCGTCGATTCCTGCCTGGTGCTCGGCGCCGAGGCCGATGGCGGGGAGGTGCTGACGGTCGAGGGCCTCGCGGCCGCGGACGGGCTGAGCGCCGTCCAGCAGGCGTTCCTCGATCACGGTGCGGTGCAGTGCGGGTTCTGCATCCCGGGCCAGCTCGTCGCGGCCCACGCGCTGCTGGCCGAGAACCCGCACCCCAGCCGGGCCGACGTCGAGGAGGGGCTGGCCGGGAACCTGTGCCGGTGTGCGGGATACCAGCAGATCATCGAGGCCGTGCTGGACGCCGCCGGTGAGGGCGGGCGATGAGCGCGCACGGCATGCGCGACTCGCCGGCCGTTGGCGGGTCTGCGTCCATCGCCGGTCCGACTTCCCTCGTCGGCGGCTCGCCGGCCAGGGTCGGCGGGTTCGACCGGGTGACCGGCCGCCAGGCGTACGTCGCCGATCTCCACGTCGAGGACGCGCTCCACGTCAAGCTGGTGACCCTCGATTGTGCCCGCGCGCGGATCGACCGGATCGACGTGACCGAGGCGCTCCGGGTGCCGGGCGTCCGCCTGGTCATGACCGCGGCGGACCTGCCCCAGCCGATGCCCCGGTTCGGCCCCCAGCTCCGCGATCGCCCGGTGCTCGCGGTGGGCGAGACGAAGTACCACGGCGAGCCGGTTGCGGCCGTCGCCGCCGAGACGAAGGATGCCGCCGAGGCGGCGGCACGCCTCGTCCGCGTCGAGCACGAGGTCCTGCCGGCCGCGTTCTCGGTCGCCGCGGCGCTCGCGCCGGACGCTCCGCTCGTCCAGGATCCCGGGCTTCGCCCCGACGACCCGCTGCGTGACACGAACGTGCTCCGCGAGCACCACTACGGGTGGGGGGACGTCGAGGCCGCGCGCCCCGACGTCGTCGTCGAAGGGACGTATTCGTTCCCGATCGTGACCCAGTTCGCCATCGAGCCCCACGCGTTCATCGCCGCGCCCGACGGCGACGGGATCGTCGTCTGGAGCTCGATCCAGCACCCGAGCTGGCTCCAGCGGCTTATCGCGGACCTGCTGCACCTGCCGCTGGCAAAGGTCCGTGTGCTCGCCCCGGACCCGGGCGGCGCGTTCGGCGGCAAGCAGCACGCGAAGCTCGAGCCGCTGGTCGCGTTCATGGCGCTCGCGACCGGCCGCCCGGTCCGGCTCGTGCTCAGCCTCGAGGAGTCGTTCCAGGCGGTCCGGCGCGGCGCGTGCGAGGTCCACGTCCGGTCCGGCTTCCGCGCCGACGGCACGCTGGTGTCGCGCGAGATCCACGCCGACTACCTGATCGGCGCCTACGCGGACATCGCGGACCGCACGGTCACCAAGGGTGGCTACACGGCCGCGGGGCCGTACCGGACCCCCAACGTCCGGATCGTGGCGCGCAGCGTCCTGTCGCATACCACGCCGTCGACGGCGTTCCGCGGGTTCGGCAATCCGCAGCAGATCTGGGCCGTGGAATCGAACATGGACGAGGCGGCCCGGGTGCTGGGCATCGATCCCGTGGCGCTCCGCCTGCGGAACTTCCCCGAGCGAGGGGAGACGTTCATCCCCGGCGACACGCCGGCCGACGGGCGGTGGGCCGAGACGCTCGAGCGGGCGGCCGCGATGCTCGACTGGGGCGGGCCGGTCGTGCCGGGTCGCGGGCGGGGCATCGCCGTCGGCCTCAAGTCGGGGCCGACGACCGGCCTGTCGTACTCGACCGTCCGCCTGCTCGCCGACGGCAGCGTCGTCGTCTACGCGGGCACGTCGGACATGGGCCAGGGTGCGCGCACGATCTTCGCCCAGATCGCCGCCCAGGAGCTCGGGGCGCCGATGGACTGGGTCACGGTCGTCATGGGCGACACGTCGACCGTCCCGTACGACCAGCAGACGTCGGCCAGCCGATCCTCGGTCCTGATGGGCAACGCCGTGCTGTTCGCGTGCCGCGACATCCAGGTGAAGCTGCGGGCGATGGCCGCGCGCCTGGAAGGGGTCGACGAGGCCGAGGTCGTGGTTGACGGCGGCGTGGTCGCGATCGGCGGTCGCGAGCTGCCGATCCGGGACGTGTTGCGGCGCGGCCTGGGGCGCCTGGGCGGCGAGCTGATCGGCGTGGGCGAGATGCGCAAGGAGGCCGACCCGGGGCATCCCCTCGGCGGGACGGCGGCGTTCTTCGAGTTCAACTGCACGGCCGTCGAGCTCGAGGTGGACCGGGACACCGGCGACATCGCGATCACGCGCCACGTGACCGTGTCCGACGTCGGCCGGGCGCTCAACCCGGCGCAGGTGCGCGGCCAGGACGAGGGCGCCGCCGTGATGGGCCTGGGGCACACGCTGATGGAGCACATCATCTTCGACGACGCGGGCCGGATCCGGAACCTGGGCGCGATCGACTACCGGATCCCGACCAGCATGGACCTGCCGCACACCATCGACAGCGACATGATCGAGAACGGCGACGGACCCGGTCCGTACGGGGCCAAGGGCATGAGCGAGGGCGCGCTGCTGTGCGTCGCGCCCGCGGTCGCGGCGGCCGTCCGGGATGCCACGGGCGCGGTCATCCGGGACCTGCCGCTCACGCCCGAGCGCGTGTGGCGGGCGCTCCGCGATCTGCCGGACGGCGCGGGCAGCGGCACGGGCGAGACCGGCCCGCGATGACCCTGGCCTACCGCCTCGACCACCCGCACGGGCTCCCGCCCGATGAGGTCACCGCGCTGGTCGGCGGCAAGGCGGCCAACCTGGGGGTGATGGCCCGCGAGCTCGGCCTGCCGGTCCCGCCGGGCCTCACGATCACGACCGCCGCGTGCCGCGAATACCTCGCATCGGGCTGGCCGGCCGGCCTGGACGAGGAGCTTCGGGCGCGGATGGCGGACGTCGAGGCGGCGATCGGGCGGCGGTTCGGGGATCCAGCGGACCCGCTCCTCGTGAGCGTCCGGTCCGGGGCCCCGGTGTCGATGCCTGGCATGATGGACACGATCCTGGACCTCGGGTTGACCGACGCGACCACGGACGGCCTGGCGCGGGCGACCAACGACGATGCGTTCGCGCGCGACTGCCGGCGACGGTTCGAGGCGATGTTCGGCGAGATCGTGGGTCGGGAGGTCGCCGGACGAGCCGTGGGCCCAGCTGCGCCTCGCCGTGGAAGCGGTGTTCCGCTCGTGGAACAGCGATCGCGCGCGCGCCTACCGCCGGCGTGAGGGCATCCCCGACGACATCGGGACCGGGGTCACCGTCCAGGCGATGGTGTTCGGCAACCGCGGCGCCAATTCGGCGACGGGCGTCGTGTTCACGCGCAACCCCGCCACGGGCGAGCCCGGGCTGTACGGCGACGTGATGTTCGGCGCCCAGGGCGAGGACGTCGTCGCGGGGACGCACGCGACCCAGCCGCTCGCGGTCCTCGACGAGCGCCTGCCGGCGGTCGGGCGAGAGCTTCGCGATCACGCCGTGCGGCTCGAGCGCCACTTCCGCGACCTGTGCGACATCGAGTTCACGGTCGAGCAGGGGAGGCTGTGGCTGCTCCAGGTCCGGGTCGGCAAGCGGAGCCCGCGCGCCGCGCTGCGGATCGCGCTGGACATGGCCAGCGACGCCGCGTTCCCGCTGACCCGCGGCGAGGCGGTCGAGCGGGTGGCCGCGATCCTCGCCGATCCGCCGCGCGTCGCCTCAAAACGGGATCCCGGCGCGACCTCGATCGGCACCGGGCTCGGGGCATCGCCGGGCGTCGCGAGCGGCGACATCGTGACCAGCCCGGAGGCGGCCGTCCGGCTCGCCGACGCCGGGGGTTCGCCGATCCTCGTGCGCGCCGAGACGTCTCCGGACGATGTCCACGGCATGGCCCGCGCCGCGGGCATCCTGACCGCGCGCGGCGGGCTGGCCAGCCACGCCGCTGTCGTCGCACGAGGGTGGGGGATCCCGGCCGTCGTCGGCGCGCGCGACATCGAGGTGCTCGATGGCGAGGTCCGCTTCCCCGGGCTGACGTTGCATGCGGGCGACGCGATCACGATCGACGGCGACACGGGCGAGGTGTTCGCAGGGGCGATCGCCGCGGCGTCAGGGATCGCCCCGGAGGCCGGGCCGCTGCTCGGGTGGGCGGAAGAGCTTGGGATCGACATCGGCGCGGTGTCGGGCGACCGGCCGGAGGGCCCCGCGATGTCGGGCGACCAGCCGTCGGCGCCGGCAGATCCTGCACCAGGGGGCGGGGCCGCCACCCTCGAGGATTGCACGCACCTGCTCCGGCTCAAGGGCGTCGCCACCGCCGGGGCGGTCGCCGAGGCGCTCGGGTCGCCGGCGGACGCGGTGCAGCCGCTGCTGGACCGGCTCGTCGACGACGGGCTCGCCGGCACGGTCGCCGGCGCATTCCGGCTCACCGAGGCCGGCCGCGAGCGCGGCGGAGCGCTGCTGTCCGCCGAGCAGGCATCGCTTGGCATGGGGAACGCCGGCGCGTCGCTCGAAGCCTTCCTCGCGCTCGACCAGCGCGTGAAGACGACCGTCACCGACTGGCAGATGCGGCCCTCCGACGGCGACCCGGTCATCAACGACCATGCCGACCCCGACGTACGACGCCGCCGTCCTCGGCCGGCTGGCCGCGATCCACGCCGACGCGGTCGCGTGGCTGGCACCACTCGAGCCCCGGTGGCCGCGCGCGCACGGCTATCGGCGCCGGCTGGCGGCCGCCATGGAGCTGGCGCTCGCGGGGGACGGGCGATACGTGGCCTCGCCCCGCGTCGACAGCTACCACGGCGCGTGGTTCGAGCTGCACGAGGACTTGATCCTGCTCGCGGGCCGCACCCGGGCGGACGAGGTGGCGGCGGGCCGAGCGTAGGGGCGGCGAGCCCAGGGGCGCCGAGCCTGTGCGGGACAGGCCGTCTGGCCCTCCGATGGACCCGCCGGGCGCGGCTACGATCGCCGTCGTGGACGCGTCCCCGGCGAGCCACAGCTGTGCCGGATCGGAGGACGCGGATGGCCGTCGAAGTTCGCATTGATGCACCGGGCCTGATGCTCGATTCCGGGCGGGTCACCGTCCGCGAGGCGGTCGACGCCGACTGGGAGGCCGCCGGCCGGATCTGCTACCTGGCGTTCGCCACGCTCGCGGCACACCACGGGTTCCCGCCCGACTTTCCCACCGTCGAGGCCGCCGCCCAGCCGATCCGCCGGCTGATCAACCACCCGCACATCTACGGCGTGGTCGCCGAGCGCGACGGACGGATCGTCGGCAGCAGCTTCCTCGACGAGCGATCGCTGGTCTCGGCGATCGGGCCGGTGAGCGTCGATCCGGATGACCAGGACGGTGGCGTCGGACGTGCGCTGATGACGGCCATGCTCGATCGGGTCGCCGAACGCGGCGCGCCCGGGGTCCGGCTGGTCCAGATCGCCTACCACAACCGGTCGCTCAGCCTGTACGCCAAGCTCGGCTTCGAGGTTCGCGCCCCGCTGGCGGCGATGCACGGCGACCCGATCCGCGTCACGATGCCCGGGTACCTCGTCCGCGCGGCCACGGCCGCAGACGAGGCGCCCTGCAACGCGCTGTGCGTCCGGGTCCACGGGTTCGCCCGCGCCGAGGAGCTGGCCGAGGGGGTCGCGGCCGGGACGGCCCGGGTCGTGGAGCACCTGGGCCGGGTCACCGGCTACACCACCGGGATCACCTACTTCGCCCATTCCGTCGCGGAGTCCAACGACGACCTGTGCGCGCTCATCGGCGACGCGGACGGGATCCCGACGCCGGGCATCCTCGTTCCGCTCGACAACGCCCCGCTGTTCCGGTGGTGCCTGGCGCACGGCCTGCGGGTGTTCTTCGTGACCACCCTGATGGCGAAGGGGATCTACCAGGAGCCGCGCGGCGCCTGGATGCCGTCCGTCGGGTACTGACCGCGGCGCGTCGGGACCCGTCGCGCCGTTGACCGTGGCCTGCCGGGGCCGGGTCAGCCCAGCCCGGGTGACGGTTCCCGCGTCCTCGACATCGAACCGGACATCGAGCGCATAGCGCGAGCCCGGATACCGCGACTCGGTCGCCTCGACCGTCCGCCCGCGGCTGTCGCTGATCACGCGGCGCTCGACGAGCAGCGGCTCCCCGGGTGCGACCGCGAGGAGCTCGGCATCGTGCGCGCTGGCCGCCTCGGCGGTGATCGTTCCCTCGCCGCGTCGCAGGTGCCAGCCGCCCACGGCGAGCGCCTCGTGCAGCGACCCGGTCTCGAGGTCCGCGGCGAGCACGGCGTCAGCCGTACGCCCGTCGAGGACCGCGGTCTCGATCACCATCGGCACCGTATCCGCGAGCCGCAGCCGCTCGACAACCATCACCGGCTCGGACGGGCGGAGGCCGAGCGCGGCCGCCTGATCGGGCGTCGCCGGGCGGACCTCCCGCGTGAGCAGCTGCGAGGTCGGGTTGCGGCCCAGTCGCTCCATCTCGTGCGAGAACGCGAGCAGCCGGTCCGCGTAGCGATGCGCGGGCGGGGCGACCACGAACGACCCGCGGCCGGGGACCCGCCGGACGAGGCCCTCGTCGACGAGCCGCTGCATGGCGTTGCGCGCGGTCATCCGGCTCACCGTGAATTCGAGGCACAGGTCCGCATCCGACGGCAGCCGGTCTCCGGGCCGCATGGACGCGATCCGGACGCGCAGCGACTGCTCGATCTGGCGGTAGAACGGGACCCACAGATTCCGGCGCGTGCGTCATCCGATCGCCCCTCGCTCGGCGCCGTGGACCGCCGCCCCGATCGATCCCGCCCACGTCCCAAGCTCGGCGGGCACCAGCGTCACGGCGTCGAGCGCGGTCGTCCGCACGCGCTGCCCGAGCTCCGCCCGGATCGGCGCGAACAGCAGCTCGCCGGCCGCGGCGACGCCGCCGCCCAGGACGACCCGGTCGGGCGCGACCACCGTGATCATGTTGGCGATCCCGATCCCCAGGTACCGCCCGACGGCGGCCAGCCCGGCCCGCGCCCGCGCATCGCCGCGCGGCAGCCGCGCGGACCGCCGCCTCGGCGGTCTCGGTCCCGCACGCCGCGGCGATCTGGTCGGCCCGGGCGTACGCCTCGAGGCAGCCGCGGTTGCCACAGCCGCACCACGGCCCGTCGGGGTCGATCGTCTGGTGGCCGATCTCGCCGGCCGTCCCGTCGTGGCCCAGGAGCACGGTTCCCCCGATGGCAACGACGCCGCCGACCCCGGTCCCCAGGGTCAGCCCGATCATCGTGCCCGCGCCGCGGCCGGCGCCCAGCCGGAGCTCCGCGAGCCCGAACGCCCGGGCGTCGTTGACCAGGAACGCGGGCACCCCGGCTGCGGCGGCCACCGGCGCGGCAACGGGGTGGTCCGCCCAGGGCCCGGGGACGTTGACCAGGAAGCGGGTGGTGCCCGCCAGCGGGTCGTACAGCCCGGGCACCCCGATCCCGACGCTGAGCACCGGCCCCCACTCGTCGATGGCGACGGCCGCGACCTCGGCGAGCTGCGCCACGACCGACGCCGGCACCGCGGCCGGATCGGGCACGAGGCGGGTCGGGCACCTGCCCGTTGGCGAGCGTGGTCCAGGCGCCGGCGTCATGCGCGACGACCGCCCACTTGAGGTTGGTCGCGCCCAGGTCGAGGCCGAGGTGCCGGGTGGCGGCCTCGTGGGTCATCTCAGGGCTCGATCCGCCGCTCAGGACTCGGCCGTGACGCGGGTGTAGGCCGCGGCGACGGCGACGATGATCGACCCGAACACGATCTGGCGCCACGGCTCGGGCAGGCCGAGGATGGTCAGCAGCGCGGTCAGCACGGTCAGGATCAGGGCGCCGAGCATGGTGCCGGTGAACGTGCCGCGACCGCCCAGGATCGAGGTCCCGCCGATGACCGCGGCGGCGACCGAGGGCAGCATCTGCGACTGGACGAGGGTCACGCTGGCCGTGTTGCCAAGGCCCGAGTACAGCAGGCCCGCAATCCCGGCCAGGACGGCCGAGATGACGTACAGCACGATCAGGACCTGCCACGATCGCGCGCCCGACAGGCGTGCCGCGACCGGGTTGTCGCCGATGGCGAACAGCAGCCGGCCATAGCCGGTGCGACGCAGGCCGATCAGGATCAGAGCGGCGAGCGGCACGAACACGACCAGGCTGTACGGGACCACGTCCCCGAGCAGACTGACGCCCAGCGTCCGCAGCTCGTCCGGGACGCCTGACCCCGTCTGCACCATCTGCAGCTGCCACACGTTGGCGACGCCCAGCACGACCAGGCCCATGCCCAGGGTCATGATCAGCGGGTGGACGCGGAAGATGCCCACCCCGATGCCGCTGATCAGGCCCGCGATCCCGGCAACCGCCAGCGCGACCACGATCGCCAGGGGTACGCCCAGCGGCCCCACCAGCGTCGCGGTGACGAAGCCGGCCATCGACGCCACGTAGCCGACCGACAGGTCGATGCCGCCGGTCAGCATGGTCAGCGTCTGGCAGGCCGCGAGGATGGCGAGGGGAATCGCCGCACGGGTGACGACGCCGATCCAGGCCGGCTTGACGGTGCCCGGCTGGCCGATCTCGACGGCGAGCACGAGGATCAGCAGCAGCCCCGTCAGCGGGACCAGCGGATGGTCGCGCAGGAGATTGCGCCACGTGCCACGCGCGATGCCGCGGCCCGGAGCCTCCGCAGCGGCGGTCATGTCCGGCTCCGGCGGATCTGGATCCAGCTGCCCGCCATCAGCACTCCGATCAGGATGACGCCCTGGGCGACCAGGGCCATGTTGGGGTTGATCCTGAGGAACGTCATGTCCGTCCGGATGAGCTGCAGGACGAGGACGGCGATGATGGGGCCGACCACGCCCCCGACGCCGCCGGCCAGGCTGACACCGCCCAGGACGACGGCGGCGACGCTGATCAGGGTGTAGGTCGGCTCCGGGACGGGCGTCCCGATCCCGGTGCTCGCCGTGAGGGTCAGCCCGCCGAGCGCCGCGAACAGGCCGCCGATGACGTACGAGGTGACCTTGGTCCGGCCAACCGGCACGCCGCTCCGGAACGCGGCCAGCCGGCTGCTGCCGATGGCATAGATGGACAGGCCCACGTTCGAGCGCGAGATGGGGATCCAGATCGCGCCGACGAGGACCAGGATCACCAGCGCCGCCTTGGGGACCACGTCGATGCCCACCGAGCCGGTCATCAGGTCCTTGAGCCACGTCGCCGCGCCGCCGCCGGGTGACGGCCGCACGAGCAGGGCGAAGCCGGACCACACGAAGAAGGTCGCCAGGGTGACGACGATGTCCGGCACCCGCGTGAACACCACGAGCGCGCCGTTGACCGCACCCAGCAGCATCCCGAACAGGATGACCCCGATCACGATGAGGACGGCGAGCTCCTCGCTCTGGCCCTTCATCAGCTCCGCGGACACGACGCTCGTGAGCGCCATCATCGAGGCGATCGAGAGGTCGATCCCGCCCGCGATCACGACGACCGCCTGGGCGACGGCGGCCATCACCAGCGGCAGGACCGAGACGGCCAGGCGCTGGATGCCACGGGCACCGTAGCCGGGCTGGATCACGTTGGTCAGGACCAGCAGGACCACGAAGAACGCGAGCAGGCCGAGCGTCCAGCCATTGCGCCGGGCGATGACCGCGGCGGTCTCGCGCGGCTGGCCACGCAGGGCGTCGAGGGTTCCGGTCGTGGCGTTCATGCGCCGGTCCCGGCTACGGCCGCCGGTCCGTTCGCGGGTGCGCCCTGCGGCGGCAGGTTGTGCGCCGCCCGAAGCAGCGACTCCTCGTCGGCCAGCGCGCCATCCAGCTCGGCGACGACCCGGCCACCGAAGACGACGATCGCGCGGTCGCACACGAGCTGGATCTCCTTGAGCTCGGATGTGTACAGCAGGACCGCGGCGCCGGCTTCGGCCAGCTCGCGCAACAGAACGTAGATCTGCTGCTTGGTCCGGATGTCGATGCCCCGCGTCGGGTCGAAGCACAGCATCGTCTTCACACCGCTCGCCACCCAGCGAGCGATCGTGACCTTCTGCTGGTTGCCACCCGACAGCCGTCGCACCTCGTTGCCCGCACGAGCGTCGATCTGCAGCCGGTCGACCGCCTCCCGGACCGTCCCGCGCTCCTTGCCAAGGTCGATCAGGCCCCAGCTGCGCAGCCGGGTCTGGAACGGCAGCGCGACGTTCTCGTGGACCGAGCGCTGCATGAGCAGCGCCTCCGCCCGGTCCGCCGGCACGTACACGAGCCCCGCACGAATCGCGTCGGCCGGGTCGCGGAACGAGACCGGTGTCCCATCCACGAGCAGCTGGCCTGCCGTCGGACGATCGGACCCGGCAAGGATGGCGAACAGCTCGTCCTGGCCCTGGCCGTCGAGGGCGACGATGCCCAGGACCTCGCCCGGATGGACGCTCAACGATGCGTCGTGCAGCCGGTGGGTCGCGGCCAGCCCGCGGGCCTCCACGCGTGGGGTCGCGTCGGTGCGTCGGCGGGCGCCTCCACCTGTCACCAGCCGCGCCGGCATTCCCTTGATCTCGCCCAGCATCAGCTCGACGATGCGCTCCTCGGAGCCGGCGGCGATGTCGACCACGCCGACGGTCTCTCCTTCGCGCAGGACCGTCGCCCGGTCGCACACGGCCGCGATCTCGATCATGCGGTGGGAGATGAAGATCACCGAGCGATCACCGCCGCGCTGGCGGCCGATCACGTCGAGCACGCGCTCGGTGAGGTTGGCGGGGAGGGCGGCGGTCATCTCGTCCATCAGCAGCACGTCGGGCTCGATGGCCAGCGCGCGCGCGAGGTCGATGATCCGCAGCGAGGCCAGGGGCAGCCGCCGGGCCAGCCTGGTCAGGTCGATGTCCTCGAGACCCAGCTCGCTCACCCAGTGGCGGAAGGGCTCGATCGGTGTCCGGGTCAGCCGCAGGTTGGCACGGATGTCGAGGTCGGGGATGAGCGACGGCTCCTGGTAGACCGAGACCAGGCCATTGCGGCGCGCCTCGGCCGGCGAATGCGAGGTGCGCTCGCGTCCACGGACGACGATCCGTCCGCTGTCGGGATGCACCGCGCCGGTCAGGATCTTGACCAGCGTGCTCTTGCCGGCGCCGTTGGCACCCAGCAGGGCGTGCACCTCGCCCGGTCGCACGGCCAGCGATGCCGACGCGAGTGCGACGACGGCGCCGTAGGTCTTGGAGATGCCGGTCGCCTCGAGCAGGAGGTCGGTGGCAGTGGAGGTCATGGGCTCCTATCGGGTATGCGAGGGGTCGCCGGCGGAGCCGGCGACCCCTCGGGACGGATCAGGCTATGAGCCGGTGCAGGACGCCGGAACCCCGTTGGGATCGTAGTCGGTCCAGCCGGGGATCGACAGGCTGAGCGGCCACAGCGGATCCATGTTGGGAACAGAGATCCAGGCGTTGAGGTCAGCCTTGCCCTTGTCGGTGGTGTTGTCGAGGATCTGCGGATCGAGCAGGATCGTGTTGGGGCGCCCCGCGCCCGCGGTCTGCTCGACCGCATCGCCGTTGAGCAGCTTGTAGGCCAGGCTGACACCCGCGCCGCCGACGGAGGCCGTGTTGGTCACGGCCGCGCCGACCAGGTTCGGGTAGTCGGTCGGGTTGAGGAGCTGCGCGACGAAGGCACCGATGTCGGCGTCGGCGATCGGCACGAACGGCTTGTTGGCGCCCTTGATCGCATCGACGATCTGGGCGCCCATGCCGGAGGCCCAGATGCCATCGATCTGG
The DNA here is from genome assembly GCA_963720825.1 of uncultured Chloroflexia bacterium. Taxonomy (GTDB): domain Bacteria; phylum Chloroflexota; class Limnocylindria; order Limnocylindrales; family CSP1-4; genus CAIXZV01. The sequence continues at coordinate 69,985 of CAVRGY010000009.1, forward strand.
TCGTACTGGCCGCTCGCGATGAAGTCGTTGGCCAGGTTCGTGGTCGTGGTCGGATCCCAGCCGGTGAACACGCCGTTGGCATCCGGGACGATCTTGATGTTCGGGTAGTCCTTGAGGACGTTCTTGAACCCGATGTCGCGGTCGGAGTCGGCCGGGTGGCCGGCGAGCCCGCGGGTGTACCACACGGTGCCGCTGCCGCCGATCTGGTCGAACAGCCACTTGGCCCCCAGCTCGGCGTACTTGATCTGGTTGTTGTACAGGTTCCAGGTGTTGGGATCGGTGACGTAGGCGTCGACCGAGATCGTCATGATGCCGGCGTCATGCGCCTCGGCAAGGGCCGGGTTGAGCGCGTCGGGATCGTTGGGGTTGAGCACGATCGCGTTGACATTCGCGGAGATCAGGTCGCGCAGGTCGGACAGCTGGCCCGCGGCGTCGGTGTTGCGGTGGATCACGTTGATCCCGGAGATCTTGTCGGTGCCCAGCGCCTTGACCTCGGCCTTGGCGGTGCAGACCTGCTCCTCGCGGAAGCCGTTGCCGACGCCGCCGCCGTTCGAGTACCCGATCGAGTACGGCGCGCTGGCCTTCGCGGGCCCGCTGCTGCCGCACGCGCCCACGATCATCGCCATCACGGTGAGGGCGACCAGGCCGCGGGCCTTGTCAATATGCTTCATGTGCTGACTCTCCTCCTTGCGGCGGCCCCGGGCTCCAGGCTGGAGCCGGATCCCACCAGGACGTGCCGGTCTCGCGTTCGCTCGTCGTTCCGTCACCCACCTCCTCGTTGGCCGATCGCACGGGCGAGCCGCCGCGCATGCTCTCGATAGGCTTCATCGAACAACGTCCGCGACCGCTCCTCCCCCACCACGCTGGCGCGCGTGAGCACCGGGGGCATCGCCCCGCGCTCGACGAGCAGCTCGGCGGTCCGGACCTTGATCGTGTTGACAATGGCGACGGCGGCCAGGGTGGACCCGGGCCCAACGGGGCTCATCAGCCCGCCAATGGTCACCATTGCGTCCGCGGGCGGGGTGCACAGGTCGAGGACGAGGTCCGCCTCGTCCAGCAGCCGGGCGCGGGCGCCGGGGCCGGCATCGCCCGACATCGACTGGGCGACCGAGGTCACCGCGATCACCCGCAGGCCGCGCGCACGCGCGCCGCGCGCCATCTCGATCGGGACCGCGGTGTGCCCGCCGGCGGAGAAGACCATCATCACGTCGTGCGGGCCGAAGCCGTAGTTCGAAAGGATCACCTCGGCCAGGCCTGGCATCCGCTCGATGAACATCGCCTGCCGCTGCCCGTTGGCGCCCACCACCTGCGTGTGGAACGTCATCGACAGCTCCACGATCGGATTGAACCCGGGATACGAGCCGTAGCGCGGGAACATCTCCTCCACCGGGATCCGGGAGTGCCCGGTGCCGAACAGGTGCACGAGCCCGTCGTTCGCGATCGCGTCCGCGCACCACTGGCTGGCGGTCTCGATCGCGTCGCCCTGAGTAGCGGCGATGCGTCCGAGCACCTTGCCGGCCTCGTCCATCCAGGTGGCTGCCGCGGTGGTCACCTTGCCGCCGCCATCAGCGGGTCGTCGATCGCGATCCGCTCCCAGGACCCGCTGCGCATCGACCGGTACGCGGCGTCGAGGACCGCGTTGACCACGTAGCCGTCTCGGAACGTCTCGCGCGGCGGTCGCCCTGCGCGGAGGCTGTCGACGACGTCGGCCATCATCGCGTCGTGGCCGTGGACGCGCACCTCGTCCGGCACCGGGAACACCCAGCCGGTGTCCGCGTCGGCCTTCTCGCCCAGGTAGCCGGCCGGGCGCTCGATGAACGCGCGCAGGGACCCGACGCTCATGTCCTCGACGATCCGGCCTGCATCGCCGTAGACCTCGAAGCGACCCTCGAGCCCGCCCTTCGATGACCACGAGACATCGCAGGTCGCGGCTCGCCCGTCCTCGAACCGGATCACCATCACCGCGTTGTCCTCGCCCGTCGTCCGCGCGCCGTGCACGAGGGTGTCGCCCCACGCGAACACGTCGCGGATGCCGCAGTCCTTGCCGAACAGGAACCGGGCGCACTCGGTGCCGTGCGAGGCCATGTCCAGCAGCGCGCCGCCGCCGGCCAGCTCCGCGTCCCAGAAGTGCGGGGCGTGCGGCCCGCTGTGGCCCTCGCGGGCCCGGAACGTGGTCACCCGCCCGATCGCGCCCGCGTCGATCATGTCCCGCATCCGCATCACGTCGTGGTTGAACACCACGTTCTCGAGATACGCGTTGAACACGCCGGCATCGGTGACGGCGCGGAGCATGTCCGCCGCCTCCACCGCGTTGCGGCCCAGCGGCTTGGTGCAGGCGACTGCCTTGCCCGCGGCTGCGGCGGCCTGGACGGCCTCGCGGTGGAGGTGGTTGGGCAGCGAGACGACGACCAGGTCCACCTCGGGATCCGCGCACAGCGCATCGATCGAATCGAACGGGCGGCTGCCGAACCGCCGGGCGAAGGCCGCGCGCCGCTCCTCGCCCGCGCCGAAGTTGGCGACCACGCGGGTGTCGGGAACGTAGCGCAGGCCGAGCGTGTGGAACTCGCCGATGAACCCCGAGCCGAGCATCCCCACGCCCACGGTGCGCATCAGTAGCCGCTGTCCGCGGTTGCGGTCGCGCTCGTCGGGCTCGCGGGGCTCTCGCCCGCCTTGCGGGCGCGGAAGTCGAGGATGATCGTCTCGGTCGCGGTGGCCCCGATCCGGGTGACGCCCAGCTGCATCACGGCGATCAGCGCGTCCAGGGTGCGCACGCCGCCCGCGGCCTTGACCCGGACGTGGGGCGAGGTGTTGGCGCGCATCAGGCGCAGGTCGTCGTGCGTCGCGCCCGATGGCGCGAACCCGGTGCTGGTCTTGACGAAGTCGGCCCCGGCCGCCTCCGACAGCCGGCAGGCGCGGATCTTCTCGTCGTCGGTGAGGTACGCGTTCTCGAGGATGACCTTGACGATGGCGCCGTTGGCATGGGCGAGGTCGACGATGGCGGCAATGTCGGCCTGGACGTCGGCGTCGCGACCCGACTTGAGCGCCCCGATCTGGAGCACCATGTCCAGCTCCGTGGCGCCGTCCGCCAGCGCCTGGGTCGCCTCGAACACCTTGGTCTCGGTGCGGTGGTTGCCGTGCGGGAAGCCGATCGTGGTGCCGACCTTCACGTCCGTGCCCGCGAGGATCGCGCAGGCCCGCCTGACATCGGCCGGCCGGACGCACACCGACGCCACGTCGTATGTGGCCGCCAGGCGGCAGCCGGCCTCGACGAACGCGTCATCGAGCTCCGGCCGGAGCAGGGAGTGATCGATCGTCTTGGCGATGTCGCGCTCGGTGAGGGTGTCGATCGAGAGCGCCATGGGGATCCCTGGGGTGCCCATCAGCGGCAGTACGGCCGGAGCACGTCGCGGGCGATCAGGAAGCCCTGCTTGACCTTGTCGTCGGTTCCCTCGAACCGCCGGTCCTCGTGCTCGATGATGCAGTCGCCCTCGAACCCCTGGCGGTAGAGCTCGGAGAACACGACCGTCCAGTCGACCTCACCCAGCCCCGGGATGCGCGGGATCTGCCAGCCCATGCCCATGCTGAAGATGCCGCGCTCGTACAGCCCGTCGCGGTCGATCATCAGGTCCTTGGCCTGGTAGTGGAGGACGTGCGCCCCGAACTCCTTGAGGAACCGGCGGGTGTCGATCATCTGGAGCACGAGGTGGCTGGGGTCGAAGTTGAGCCCGATCGTGCCGCCCCACTGCTCCAGGATCCGGCGCCACATCCGGGGCGTGGTCGCGATGTTGTGGCCGCCCGGCCACTCGTCGTCGGAGAACAGCATCGGGCAGTTCTCGAGCGTGATCTTCCGCCCGTGGTCCTGCGCGAACTTGACGATGTCGGGCCACACCTCGAGCGCCGACTCCCAGTTCTGGTCGTGGTTCCTTCGCCCCGTCGCCGCCCATGAACGTGTTGACCAGCGGGACGCCCATCTTCTCGGCCGCCGTGATGACGTGCTTGAGATGGCCGATGACCTGCTCGCGGTGCGCGGGGTCCGGGTGGAGCGGGTTGGGGTAGTAGCCGAGGCCGGAGATCGAGAGGCCCTTGGCGGTGAGCGAGCCCACGATCTCGGTCGCCTGCGACGCCGACAGGTCCGCCACGTCGATGTGGCTGGTGCCCGCGTAGCGCCGGGTGTCGCCGCCCGACGCCGGCCAGCAGGCGATCTCGAGGACCTCGAAGCCGGCGCCGGCGGCCCAGTCGGCGACCTCCATGAGCGGCGTGTCCTGGAACGGGGCGGTCAGGAAACCGAGCTTCATCGCGGCAGGTCCTCCGGGATGCGGCAGGCTGGTTGCTGGTGGCTGGTCATGCCGGCCTCGCGATCTCGACCCAGCGGCCGGTGCGGGAGCTCTCGAGCACGGCGTCGCCCACGAGCATCTCCTCGTGGCCGTCGGCGAAGGTGGCGTACCTCGGGGCGGCGGACGGGCGGCCGGCCAGCACGTCGTCGTAGACGGCGGTGAACACGGCGCCGAACGTGTCGCCGAAGCCCTCGACGTGCCCGCCGGGTAATCGGGCCGCGGCCGCTCCGGCCTCGTTCATCAGGGCTGGGTTCCGGAGCAGCAGCTCGTTGGGCCGGTCGCGATGACCGATCCACAGCGAGTCCGGCTGCTCCGAATCCCAGGCGACGGCGGAGGAGGAGCCATCGATCTGGTAGCTGAGGCTGTTCTTGCGGCCCGGGCTCAGCTGGCTGATGGCCACGCTGCCGCGCGCGCCGCCCTCGAAGCGGAGCAGGATCGTCGCGGCATCCTCGGTGTGGATGTCCACCGGGACGGTGTCCGCGGCGCGCTCGGTCGAGAACGTGCGCACCGGCCCCGCGGGCTTGCGGCGGACCGGGATGAACGTCGCCAGGTCCGCCATCACCGCTTCGATGCGCAGCCCGGTCAGGAACGTGGTGAGGTCGAGCCAGTGCGACCCGATGTCGCCCACGGCCCGCAGCGCCCCGCCCTGGTCCGCCTCCAGCCGCCAGTTCCAGTCCGTGTCGAACAGGAGCCAGTCCTGGAAGTAGCGGCCGGTGACGAGGCGCACGTCGCCCACGCCGCCATCGGCGACCATCGACGCGACGTGCTGGTTGAGCGGGTACCAGCGGATATTGAAGTTGACGGCGTTGACCCGGCCGCTCGCGGCGGCCAGCGCGACCAGCTCGGCGGACTGCGCCGAGGTCATCGCGAGCGGCTTCTCGCACACCACGTGCCGCCCGGCGGCGAGGATCGCCTTCACCTGCGGGTGGTGGAGCTCGTTGGGCGAGGTGACATGGACGACCTCGACGGCGTCATCGGCGAGCAGCTCGGCCAGGCTGCCGTAGGCGCGGGGGAGCCCGAGCTCCGCGACGCGTCGCGCGCCGAGCTCCGGCGAGGACTCCAGCAGCCCCGTGACCCGGACGCCGATCCTGCGCAGCGCCTCGATGTGGACGGTGCCGATGAAGCCGCTGCCGATCACGGCAGCGCCCATGTCACTGCGTCGCGGCATGCGCTGGGCTCTCCTCGTTTGGGGGCGCCGTGGCGTTGATTTCCATCGATCTCCGGGGTGGCCGGCCTCGCTGGGACGCGACCAGTCTATACGACTAGATGGCTGATTCGCGAGGCCCGCCGGCGCCGTCGCCGGTCGGGCGTTCGGCGCTGGATGGCTGCGATATCCGGCTCCTCAATCCGCGGCGATGCCCGCGAGCTCGAGCATCCGCCGGGCGGTGTACGACGGCCCTTCGTCGCGCGTGAGCTGGGCCAGGACGTCGGCCGGCAGCTCGTTGACGATGGCGCCGTTGGGGTTGAACAGCAGGTGCTCGTCCACCGCGAGGCCGAAGTCGGACCCCTCCTTCACGGCGTGGTACAGGTTCCGGGGCCGCACCGAGTCGCCGACGTTGAGGACGTGGATCCCGGCCGCCCGCAGCTCGGTGAACAGCCCGAGCTCCGGTCGCGTGTGGCAGGTGACGATGTCGTCGGCGGGCACGACGGTCCGGTTGAAGTCCTTGTCCTGGAGGACGACCTCGCCGTCGCGGATCTCGGCCACGGTGGTTGACGTGATGACCGTCACCGGGTGCTTGTACGGCCGGGACTTGAGGACCTCGGCATCGCCCTGCGCGAAGCGCTTGCGGGCGACGTACATGTGGATGACCTCGCAGTCCGCGGCGAACTCGCGGTTCTCGGTCACGATCGTGACCTCGCGCCCGATGTCGGCCAGCCAGGTCGCCGTGTCCGCGGCGGCATAGCTGTCGCCCCACAGGACGACGCGCGCGCCGAGCTTGCGCATCTTGCGGCCGCCCGGATGGCACTCGCAGGCGACCCGGGGGCAGGCCATCGCCTCCTCGAACGGGACGACCCGCGACGTGTCGCCGACGACCGGCGGGACGTACGAGGCGGCGCCGGTCGCATTGAGCACCACGTCGAAGTCGCGCAGCTCCGCAACCCCGGGCGCATGGTTGAGCCGGATGTCGACGTTGAGGTCGAGCAGCTGGTCCCGGATCCAGTCCAGGTACCAGCGCATCTTCTCCTTGCCCGGGACCATGCACACGTACTTCATCGCGCCGCCGAGCTCCGCGGACCGCTCGAACAGCGTCACGACGTGTCCTCGCTCGGTGGCGATGCGGGCCGCCTCCATCCCGGCGGGGCCGCCGCCGACGACGGCGACGCGCACCGGCTTGCCGGTCCTGCGCATGTCCGCGTAGGCCGGGTTGCCGCAGGCGGCATTGATCGAGCAGGCGATCTCCTTCTTGGCCATCAGCAATTCCTGCCAGCAGCCACCCAGGCACGAGATGCACTTGCGGATCGACTTGACCTTTCCGTACTGCGCCTTGACCGGCCAGTACGGATCGGCGAGGAGCTGGCGCGCGAGCCCGACGAGGTCCGTCCTGCCCTCGGCCAGGATCTGCTCGCAGTAGTCGGGGTCCCGCAGCGAGTGCGACGTGATCACGGGGATCCGCACGACGCGCTTGGTCGCCTCGGCCGCGTAGGTGGCCCAGCCCTGCGGGTACTGCATCGGATCGAAGCCGGCCCCCGGGCTTTCCTGCATGCCCTGGGAGAGATCGAGCGCGGCGACGCCGGCCCGCTCCAGGACGCGCGCGGTCTCCAGGCCCTCCTCGGTGTCGCGGCCGCCGGGGCACCACTCCTCGAACGAGTAGCGGACCAGGATGGGGTAGGCCCTGCCGCACTTCTTCTGGATGGAGTCGATCACCGCCAGCGGGAACCGCATCCGGTTCTCGAAGCTGCCGCCGAACCGGTCGGTGCGCATGTTGAGGTACGGGCTCATGAACTCCGAGAGCAGGTACCCGTGCGCGGCGTGGAGCTCGACCGCGTCGAAGCCCGCCTGCTTGACCCGCCAGGCGGCCTCCGAGAACAGGTCGACGAGCTCCAGGATCTCGGAGATCGACGCCTCACGGATCTCCTTGCCCTTCTCCTCCGCGTTCTCGTACACGATCTCGTGGCCCGCCGACCACGGCAGCTTGAGCACGCGATCCGTCGCCCCAAGCGTGTTGTAGCGCGGGATCGCGCACTGGCGGCCCGGGTGCTGGAGCTGGACCGCGCACTTCGCCCCGTAGCGATGCATGCTCTCGGCCAGGCGGGCGAGACCCGGGACGTAGTTGTCACCGTCGGCGACGAGGCAGGTGACCGTCGGCCGGCCGGTCTTCATGTCGGGCGTCGTGGCGCCCACGATGATGAACCCGGTGCCGCCACGGGCGATGTCGCCGTGATGGTGGATGTCGCGCTCGCTCACCTCGCCGTCGGCATGCGACGAGCTGATGTCGGTCGGCACGTGGACGATCCGGTTGGGAAGCTCGATGTTCCCCAGCTGGAGCGGGCTGAACAGATGCGGAAAGGCCATGACCGGATCTCCTGGCGGCGAGACAGATCTCGACCCCTCGATGCTCGCCCGAGCCGCCCGTCCGGACAATGCCAGCAGCGGTCGATGATCTGGCAGAAGCGGCTGCGGGTCCCGTGGGTCAGTCCGGATTCGCTCCAAGTGGCCCTGTCCGATGTGGCTGGCGCGCTGGCACGGTCGCGGCATGACCGTCTACGTCTGGCAGCAGGAGATGGACCCGGGGTTCCCGCTCGCCGTCATCGAGTACGCGGCGCACGGCGACCGCGACCCGATGCACTGGCACGATCACCTCGAGATCGCCCTGGTCCTCGATGGCCGGGGCGCGTTCCGCTTTGGCCGGCGCTCGCTGCCGGCACAGGCGGGCGACCTGTTCTTCATCGACAACTCGCAGCCGCACGTCGCCGTGGCCGAGCCCGGGACGTCGATCCGCCTGCTGCTGGTCCTGTTCCGCCCGGAGCTGATCGCCGGACCGGGCTGCCGCGAGCTCGATCTGGGCTACCTCGCGCCGTTCCGGATCGACGAGCGGACGGCATCCGCCCGGATCTGCGGCGAGTCCCCGCTGGCGGCAGAGATCGCGCCGGTCCTCCACGAGCTCCGCGCGACGTGGGAGCGTCACGACCCGGCCGAGCTCCAGCTCGCCGACGCAACGCTCCGCCGCATCCTTGCGCTGGTCAACCGGTCGGGTTCGGCGGGCGTGCCGTCGGCGTCCGCGCGGGCGGCCGCCGACCGTCGCGAGCAGATCCGGCCGGTCCTCGCCTACGTCGACCGCCACTGCCGCGAGAGCATCACCCTCGACGACGTGGCCGACATCGCCCATGTGAGCTCGTCCCGCGTCCGGCACGTGTTCAAGGACGTCACCGGCGTGAGCTTCAAGGAGTACGTGACCCAGGTCCGGGTCGCCGAGGCGAAACGGCTGCTGCTCGCCGGCGACCTGTCGGTCGCCGAGATCGCCCGCGCCGTCAGCTACACCAACCTGTACCAGTTCTACAAGGTGTTCTACCGCTCGTGCTCGATGTCGCCCGGCGAGTACCGGCGGTACTACACCCCCGCAGGCGGCGAGCCCGTGGAGGCCGCGACCCGCGCGTGAGAACGGGCCGGGACACGGCGCGCCGGAGGTCGTCTATACAATCTCAGGCGACGAACTGAAATCTCGGTCCCGAACGCCCCCTGGAGGTCGACCGACGCAGCCACGAGGAGCTGACGCCATGCGGACGCACGCGATCACGATGCTCGGCACCGGGTTCATCGGCGATTTCTACGCCACCACGCTGCACCGCCTGCGCAGCCACGACCGGATCCGCGTCGCGTATGCGCGCAGCGAGGACCGTGGCCGGGCGTTCGGCGAGCGGTGGGGGATCCCGGACGTCACCACGGACATGGACGCGGCGATCCGGCACCCCGAGACCGACGTGGTCGTCGTCGCCCTGCCCAACCACCTCCACGCGGAGGCGGTGAAGGCCGTGGCCGCTGCCGGCAAGGCGGTCCTGTGCACGAAGCCGCTGGGCCGCAACGCCGAGGAGGCGCGCCGGATGCTGGCCGCCGTCGAGGAGGCGGGCGTGTTCGCCGGCTACCTCGAGGATCTCGCCTACACGCCCAAGTCGCTCAAGGCGGTCGCGTCCGTCCAGGCGGGCGCGCTGGGCGAGATCACGTGGGTGCGGGCGCGCGAGGCCCATCCGGGGCCGCACAGCGCGTGGTTCTGGGACGGCCGGCTGACGGGTGGTGGAGCGATCATCGACCTCGGCTGCCACTGCATCGAGATCATCCGCAGCTTCGTGGGCAAGGGCAACCGGCCGGTCGAGGTGATGTGCCACACCGATACCCTCGTGCACCCCATCGATGACGAGGACAACGCGGTCGCGCTGATCCGGTTCGAGTCGGGGGCGATCGGCCAGTTCGAGGTCAGCTGGACGTTCCGGGGCGGGATGGACCTGCGGGACGAGGTCGCGGGCACCGAGGGCACGATCTGGCTCAACCACTTCCTGCGGACCGGGTACGAGATGTTCACCGCCGGCGGCAGTGGCGGCTACGTGGCCGAGAAGGCCGAGACCGCCGCGGGCTGGCTGTTCCCGGTGGGCGACGAGGTGGCCGAGCTCGGCTACGTGGACATGTTCGACGACATGTTCGAGGCGATCGACGGCGGCACGGCGCCGCGCGAGACGTTCTACGACGGCTACGTGGTCAACGCCGTCATGGACGCCGCCTACCGCTCGGCGCGCAGCGGGGCCTGGGCGCCGGTCGAGCTGTTCGAATGGCGTGGTGGCACGACGCCGCGGATCGCGCGCAGCCCGGAGATGCACGAGGGCAAGGTGGTCATCAAGCGCGAGGTCCTCCCCGACGGACGGCAGAAGCTGATCCTCAAGGACCCCGAGTCCGGTGATTTCATCGACCGGGTGGTCGGGGCGGCATGACGGCCAGGTCCGCGGCCCCGGCCGATGACGCGATGGCCACGACGTCCCCGGTGATGACCAGCCGCGAACGGGTCCGGGCCGCGCTCGCCCACCGCGAGCCCGATCGGATCCCGTTCGACCTCGGGGGCTCGCGGATGACCGGCATCCACGTCCGCGCCTACGAGCGGCTGCGTCCGGCGCTCGGGCTGCCCGACCGCGACCCGCGGATCATCGACATCGCGCAGCAGCTGGCGGACGTGGAGCCCGACGTGCTCGATGCCCTGGGCTGCGACGTCCGGGCGGTGCTGCCCCGGAGCCCGTCGTCGTACCGGCGCGAGATCCGGAACGACGGGGAGCACCTGTCGTTCGTCGACGACTGGGGCGTGACCCGCCGGATGCCGCTCAACGGTGGCTTCTACTACGACGCGCATACCCAGCCGCTCGCCGGCGAGATCGACGACGCCGCGATCGAGCGGTTCGCGTGGCCCGACGCGGGCGATGAGACGCGCTATGCCGGCATGGCGGACGAGGCCCGCCGGTACGCGCTCGAGGAGCAGCGGGCGGTCCACGTCGGGTCGATCTGCAGCGGCGTGACCGAAGGGCTGTTCAAGCTGCGCGGGTTCGAGGACGGGTACATGGACCTCGCGGCCGAGCCGGCGCGAGCTCGACGCCTGATGGAGCGGATCCTCGAGATCAAGCTCGAGTACTGGGGACGGGTGCTGCCGCTCCTCGACGGTGTCGTCGACGTGGTGGGCGAGGCCGACGACCTGGGCGGGCAGGACCGGACGCTGTTCTCGCCGGCCATGTACCGCTCGATGGTCAAGCCGCTCCACAAGGAGCTGTTCGCGTTCCTCCACGCGCACACCGACGCCAGGGTGTTCTTCCATTCCTGCGGCGCGATCCGGGAGCTGATCCCGGACCTGATCGAGATCGGCGTCGATGCCCTCAACCCGGTCCAGGTGTCCGCCACCGGGATGGACAGCGCCGGACTCAAGCGCGAGTTCGGCCGCGACCTGACGTTCTGGGGCGGTGGCGTGGACACCCAGCGCATCCTCGGGGCCGGATCGCCGGACGAGGTCCGCGCGGAGGTCCGGCGACGCGTCGCCGACCTGGCGCCCGGGGGCGGGTTCGTGTTCGCGACCGTCCACAACGTCCAGCCCAACGTGCCGCCGGACAACCTGCTCGCGATGTGGTCCGAGGTCCGGGCGGCGTCCCATGCGCGACTGAGGTCGTCCGGGGCCGGCTGCTCCTCGACGGCGCGGTGGTTGCCGGTCGCTTGGTCATCGAGGACGGCTGGATCGCCGCCGTCGAGCGCGACGGCGGCCCGGTCGCAGCCGATGCGCCGCTGTTCGCGCCCGGCTTCGTCGACGTTCACGTCCATGGCTGGGGCGGCCACGACGCGACGGGCGACGCCGACGCCCTGTCGGGGATGGCGCGGGCGCTGCTGCGTCGGGGGGTCACCTCGTTCCTGCCCACCGCGCCGACGCTCGCGGTCGAGGAGCTGCCCCGGTTTGCCGATCGGGTGCGGCGGTGGATGCCCGGCGCCCCGGGCGATGGCGCCGAGCCGCTGGGGTTCAACCTCGAGGGTCCGCTGCTGGCCCCCGCGCGCAAGGGCGCGCACGACCCGGCGCTGCTGCGCGAGCCGGTGGCGCTCGACGAGGCGACGATCGCGGCGATCCTGGACGGGCTGCGCGTGATCACGATCGCCCCCGAGCTGCCGGGGGCGCCGGCCCTGATCGAGCGGCTCGCGGCGCTGGGCGTCGCGGCATCGATGGGTCACTCCGCCGCGACGCTGGACGAGGCACGGGCCGGGTATCGCGCCGGTGCCCGGACGACGACCCACCTGTTCAATGCGATGACCGGCGTCGACCACCGGGCGCCCGGCCTCGCCGTCGCCGCGTTGACCGATGACGAGGCGTTCGTCGAGCTCATCGCCGATGGCCACCACGTCCATCCGTCCGTGTGGCCGATCATCACGCGGACCAAGCCGGCCGGGCGGGTGATCCTGGTCAGCGACGCGCTGCCGCTCGCCGGGGTGGGCGATGGACGGACGATCGTGGGCGGGCTGGCGGTGGACGTGGTCGATGGCCGGGCGACCCTGGCCGGGACGACGACCCTCGCCGGGTCGACGATCGCGCTCGATACCGCCGTGCGGAACCTCGTCGCCGCGGGGATCCCGCTCGCGGTGGCGCTGGCGGCGGCTTCGGCCAACCCGGCCGATCTGCTCGGCCTGGCGGACCGGGGGCGGATCGAGGTGGGCCGTCGTGCGCACCTGGTGGAGCTCGACGCCGCGCTGCGAGTGCGCCGGGTTACCCGCGGCGCAGGCTGGATCGACGGCGCCGGCTGACGGTCCTTCGCCGGCTCAGCGCGGCGCGACGCATCCCGACTCACCGGGTGCGTCAACGTCGATGGCAGGCTGGCGGACGCGGCTCTGTTGGGGGCCAGTCCGGCGGTAGCCGCGTGTCGGGCGCCACGGTTGATGCGCTGTGTGAGTCACGCGATCGGGAAGGTCGCGATCGGGAAGGTCGCGATCGGGAAGGTCGCGGTCGGGCGGTCGCCGGATCAGCCCCGCCCCGGCTCGCTCACGCTCCAGCCCCCATCGACCTCGACCACCTGCCCCGTCACCATCCGCAATTCGCTGCTCAGCAGGTGGAGCGCGACCGGCGTGACCGCCTCGACATCGATCGGTCCGCCCGCGAGCGGCTGCCGGCCGGCGAGGTAGGCGAGGACCGCGGGATCCTCCTGTGCGCGACGACTCATGGGGGTCGCGACCAGCGCCGGTGCAATCGCGTTGACCCGGATCCCGTGCGGCGCGTAGTACCCGGCCACCGAGCGCGTGAACGCGTCGATGGCGCCCTTGCTCGCCGCGTACGCGTGGGTCGCGAAATGGGCGGGTGCCGGATGCGTCGCGAGCACGCTCGACATCATCAGGATCACGCCGCGCTCGCCGCCGGCATCGGGATCCTGGGCGAGCATCCGGCGGATGGCGGCCCGGGTCACCAGGAACTGGCTGGTCGCGTTGGTCGCCATGACCGTCTCCCAGCCCTCGAGCGTCGCCTCGTGGACCGGTCCATCGCCGAACCGGCGTCCGCTGATCCCGGCCACGCTGTAGACCGCGTCCAGCCGCCCGAGCTGCAGGTCGAAGGCTTCGAACGCGCCCTCGACAGCTGCCTCGTCGCGGAGGTCGGCGGCCTGCCACGGGCACCGGCCGCCCGAGCTCTCGATCTCCGCCGCGAGCTCGGAGGCGTGCGCCTCGGTCCTGGACACGACGAGCACCGACCCGCCCTCGGCCGCGATCGCGCGCGCGGCGGACGCGGCCAGGCCGGTCGACCCGGTCACCAGCACGTTGCGGCCGCCGAACCGCCCGGCGCCGGCCGGGCCTGCCAACGCGGTCATGAGCCCGCGGACCCGGTCACGGGTACGTTGCGGCCGGCGAACCGCCCGCCATCGGTCAAGGCCGGACCTCGCGCGGCACGACGGACTCCACGATCGCGCGCCGGGTCGCGGCATCGCCCAGCGCGAGCGCGATGCCGATCCCGACCGCGGCGGCCCCTGCCTCGAGATACGCGGCGGCGCTGGCCGCGTCGATGCCACCGGTCGGGATGAGCTGCGCGTCGGGCATCGAGCCCCGGAGCCCGCGCACGAATGCCGGCCCGACCGATGCCGCGGGAAACAGCTTGACGAACGTCGCGCCGGCCGCCCACGCGGTCGCGATCTCGGTCGGGGTGAACGCGCCGGGGATGAACGGCATGCCCTCCTCGACGGCGGTCGCCACGAGCGACGCGTCAAGCAGGGGAGCGACGGCGAAATCGGCACCCGCCCGGCGGGCTGCCTCGAGCTCGTTCCGCCGGAGCACGCTGCCGGCGCCGACCAGGAACGGGCCATCCGTCCGCGCCTGGAGGTGGGCCCGCACGGCGGCCAGGTCGGTCTCCGCCGTGTGCGTCTCGAGCCGGATCTCGAACACCCTCGCGCCCGCATCCGCGAGCTGCTCGACGAGCGCGAGCAGGCCGACGTCGGCGCTGGACGGCCGGAGCACCGCGAGCAGCCGGTGCCGGCGGATGAGGTCGGCGATCGGCCCGGACCTGAGTGTGTCGACGGTCATCCTGTCGCTACCTCCATGCCGACCGCGTCCAGCAGCGCGCCATCGGCGAGCAGCCGCGCCCGGATATCACCCGCCGGCACCGCCCGCGGTGTCATGCCGCCCGCGGCGGCGAGCATGGCGGCCGTCCCGGCGGCCTGGCCCATGGCCATGCAGGTTGCCATCGATCGCGCCGACGCGTGCGCATCGTGCGTCGCGGAGAAGCAGCGGCCGGCAACGAGGAGGCCCTCGAGCCCCGCCGGCAGGAGGCACCGGTAGGGGATGCCATAGACGCCCTGGTCGCCCACGTAGTCCCAGGCCGTATCGCCGCCGGCGTGGTGATCCTCGATCGGCGCCCCGCACAGCGCGATCTCGTCCGCGAACCGGCGTCCGCCGAGCACGTCGTCGCGGGTCAGCCGGTAGTCGCCGTGGACGCGCCGGCTCTCGCGGACCCCGATCGCGGGGCTCGTGGCCACGATCACCGCGTGCTCGAACCCGGGGACCCGGTCCCGGAGGAACCGGTGGTACTCCTGTACCTGGCGGCGGCCCTCGACCTCGGCGCGCGTGAGCTGCTCCGGATCGGTCGCGTCGACGTTCGGGATCCGGGTCATGTGGACGAGGACGACGCCCGGGTACGGGGTCCGATGCCACGAGCCCTCGATCCTCGGCAGCCGGTAGGCGCCGTCGGCGGCCGCGTCGCGCATCCGTGCCACCAGCTCCGACCGGGGCACCGCCCGCGCCCGCTCGACGTCCACGTTCGCGACCTTGAACAGCGTGGACAGCGACTGGACCTGGCCGGTCGTGGTCGCATCTTCGTAGCGGGCGCCAGCCATCGCGCTGACGTCGGCGTCACCCGAGGCGTCCACGAACGCCGCGGCCTCGACCCACCGCTCGCCCCCCTTGTTCCACAGCCGGATCGCCGTCAGCCGGCCGTCGTCCCCGACGCGGGCGCCCGTCGCCCAGGTGTGCAGCAGCAGCTCCACGCCGGCATCCTCTGCCAGCCGCTCCCAGAGCACCTTGAGCGCCTCGGCGTCGTAGGTCACGCCCGTGCCGGCGCCGTAGGTGTTTGGGCGCTCGAACGCCACGCCATCGGCGGTCAGCCGCTGTGCGACCTCCCAGCCGATGCCGCCGACGACCCTTCGCGGCCGCTCGCCCGGCGTGTAGAACGCGTAGAACGTGTCCAGGACGGCGGTCGATGTGCCGCCCATGAACGCGAGCCGGTCGACGAGCAGCGTGCGCGCGCCGAGCCGGGCGGCCGTGATCGCGGCGGCCGATCCGGCGGCCCCCGATCCGATGACCACGACGTCGAACGGCGCCGTCACGCGCTGACCTCGTCGGTCCCGCCGGCGCCGGCAGCGGTGCCGGCAGCGGCCCCGGCGGCGCCGGCGATCGCGTACAGCCGGGCGGGGTTGGCGACCAGGATCCGGTGCGCGGCGTCGTCGCCCAGCCGCCGACGCAGACGCGGCGCGAACGCGGTCATCAGGTACCGCAGACCGGGGCCTCCGTCGTAGGCGCGCAGGTAGCCGCGCTGCCCGAGGTCGAGGCCGAGCACGATCCGGTCGAGGTGCCCCGCCGCGGCGACGGCCTCGATCAGGTCGAGGACCGTGCTGTCCGGGTGGTACTTGGTCCGCCCGATCGTGTCGTACTCGAGCGTCACGCCCCGGGCGGCGATCTCCGCGTGGAGCTCGGCGTCCGGGTTCCGGTCGAGATGCGCCAGCGCGATCCGGCCGGGCGCTGCCCCGGCCGCCTCCAGCGCGTCGACGACCTCGTGACCGGCGGTCCCGATCTCGGTGTGGACGAGGACGGCGGCACCCGTCGCGGCGCTCGCGCCGCCGATGGCCTCGAGCCGTCGTCGCTCGCCGCGCGTGATCCGGTGGTAGGACGCGCCGCCCTTGATCGCGCCCGCGCGGGCCGGGTCCGGCGGCAGCCCCGGGTCGAGCCAGTCCGCGGGATGCATCCCGACCGTGAGGTCGGCGACGATCCGGTCCGCCAGCAGCTCGACCGGCGCGGCGTGGACCCAGTGGTCTGCGGGGTAGTGCCAGTCGCGGTGATACCCCGTGGCGGCGACGATGGTGACCCCGGTCGCCTCGGCGATCGCCCGCAGCAGGTCCGGCCGGCGCCCCAGGCCGATCGGGGTCATCTCGACGATCGTGCCGATCCCGCTCGCCCGCGCGTCGCGCACCTCGTCGATCGAGCGCTCGACGTCCGTGAACGCACCGGCCGGGTCGGCGGGCGAGTCGAGGATCAGGTGATCGTGCGCATCGACGACGCCCAGCGCCGACGCGGGACGGGGACCGGTGACGGCGACGACATGGGCCTCGGGCACCCGATCCTCCTCCGCGACCGCGTCCCGGCGGGCGCCGGGCTGCCTCACGATGGTACCCGCGGGACCGGTGCGAGGAACGCGGGCCGGGACCTTCGGGCCGGCGATGGGGTCCGACCTGCAGACCTGCGGGCGGAATTGCGGGCCGTTCGGCTCATTGAGCGCAGCGCCGTCGGCCCGACGCTAGGAGCATGGCTGCGACCGTCCACCCGGACGTGCGCGTCCCGGCCGTCAGCGACCGGCGATGCGCTCGCGCCCTCGTCGTCGAGGGCGTGGTCCAGGGCGTCGGCTTCCGCCCGTTCGTGTGGCGCCTGGCCACCGAGCTGGATCTCGCCGGGCGGGTCCGGAACGCCGCGGGCCGGGTCGAGATCGAAGCCGCGGGTGCACCGGCGGCCCTCGATGCGCTGGCTCGACGGCTGCGGTCCGACGCGCCGCCCCGCGCCCGCGTGGAACGCGTCACGGTGCGCGAGCTGGGCGCCGACGGCGGTGAGCCGGCGCTGCCCCGGCCGTTCGAGATCGTCGAGAGCGTGGGCGCGGCCGGCGCCGACCGCCTGTTCCCGCCCGACATCGCGACCTGCGACGCCTGCCTGGCCGAGCTGCGCGACCCGGCGGACCGGCGCTATCGCTACCCGTTCACGAACTGCACCGACTGTGGCCCGCGGGCCACGATCATCGACCAGCTGCCGTACGACCGATCGCAGACCACGATGCGGGCCTTCCCGTTGTGCCCGGCCTGCGACGCCGAGTACCGGGATCCCGCGGATCGCCGGTTCCACGCGGAGCCGGTCGCCTGCCCGGACTGCGGACCCAGGCTCGCCTGGCGGCCGACGGGTGCCGCCGCTGCCGTCGCCTCGGGCGAGGGGGCCCTGGCAGCCGCCGTCCGCCTGCTGCTCGACGGCGGGATCGTCGCGATCAAGGGCCTCGGCGGCTACCACCTCGCCTGCGACGCGACGAGCGAGGAGGCCGTGCTGCGCCTCCGGGATCGCAAGCGGCGCTGGGCGAAGCCGTTCGCGATCATGGTCCGGGACCTCGATGCGGCTCGTGCCCTGTGCCGGATCGGGGCAGCCGAGCGCCGCCTGCTGACGGGCCCGGCGCGACCGATCGTGCTCCTCGAGGCGCGGCGCGACGTCCGCCCGGGGATAACCCCGGCAGTGGCCCCGGCCGTCGCGGCGGGCAACCGCCGGCTGGGCGTGTTCCTGCCCTACACGCCGCTCCACCACGTGCTCATGGCGGAGCTCGACCGGCCGATCGTGCTCACGTCCGGCAACCTCACCGACGAGCCGCTGGCGACCGACGATGCGGACGCGCTGGCCCGCCTGTCGGGTCTCGCCGACGGCTTCCTGGCGCATGATCGCGAGATCCGCGCGCGCTACGACGACTCGGTCACGCGCGTCGTCGCGGGCCGCGAGTCGATCGTGCGCCGCGCCCGCGGCCATGCGCCCGACCCGATCGACCTGCCCGTGCCGACCCCGACGCCGCTGCTCGCGGTGGGCGCCGAGCTCAAGCACACGTTCACGCTGGCCCGGGGCGCACGTGCCCACGTCGCGCCGCACAACGGTGACCTCGAGGACCTCGCGACCCACCGGGCGTTCACCGACGGGCTCGCCCACCTTTCGCGGCTGCTGGCGCTCGAGCCCGAGATCGTCGTCCACGACCTCCACCCGGAGTACCTCTCGACCAAGTACGCGATCGAGCGGTTCCCGCCGTCCCGCCGGATCGCGGTCCAGCATCACCACGCGCACGTCGCCTCGTGCGCGGCCGAGCACGGGATCACCGAGCCGGTCCTGGGCGTTGCCTACGACGGCCTGGGCATGGGCGACGACGGGACGCTGTGGGGCGGCGAGCTGCTGCTGGCCGACCTGCACGGGTACCGCCGGCTGGCGCGGTTCGGACGGGCGCCGCTGCCCGGCGGCGCGCTCGCGGTTCGGCGGCCCTACCGGATGGCGCTCGGCTACCTGTTCGGCGCCGAGGCGCTCGACGGTGGCGAGGACGTGCCCGGCGTCCCGCTCGCCGACGACGCCATCGCCGCGTTCCTCGACCGTCTCGACCCGCGCGAGGTCGCGCTCGTGCGCACGCAGGTCGCACGGCGGCTCAACGCGCCCGTCGCCTCGTCGGCCGGCCGGCTGTTCGATGCCGCAGCGGCGCTGCTCGGGATCCGCGACATCGCCGAGTTCGAGGCGCAGGCGGCGATCGACCTCGAGCTGGCGGCGGGGGACCGGACGGCCCGACCGCTCCCGTACGCCATCGCGCGGTCGGAGGGGCTGCTCGTCTTCGACCCGCGCCCGACGCTCGCCGCGCTCGCGGCTGCCCGGGCGGACGGCGCCGCGGTGGCGCCGCTGGCGGCCGCGTTCCAGGAGACGATCGCGGAGGTCACCCGGACGCTGCTGTCCGAGGCCCGGGCAGCCACCGGCGTGCGCACCGTGTGCCTGTCGGGCGGCGTGTTCCAGAACCGGCGGCTTGCGTCCACGCTGCTCCGGCGGCTGGCGCGCGACGGGTTCGAGGTGTTCATCAATCGACGCGTCCCGGTCAACGACGGCGGGGTGAGCTACGGCCAGGCCGCGATCGGCGCGGCGCGGCTCGGAATGGGCGCCGATGCGGCACGCCTCGGGTCCGACGCCGTCGCGGCCGCCCTGGCGGCGGAGGGCTGATCGGATGTGTCTCGGCATCCCGGGCAGGGTCACGGAGATCCACGACGAGGCGGGGCTCGCGATGGGCAAGGTCGACTTCGGCGGCGTCCGCAAGGACACCTGCCTGGCGTACCTGCCGGACATCGCGCCCGGCGACTACGTGATCGTCCATGTCGGCTTCGCGATCTCGAAGGTGGACGAGGTGGAGGCGCTCAAGACGCTCGAGATCCTGGCGACGATGGGCGTGATCGAGCCCGAGCTGATGACGATGGGACCGGGCATGGCGGAGCCCGCGGTCGTGTCCGACGAAGCGCCTGCGGGCGAGGCGCCTGCGGGCGAGGATTTGCGTACTGGCGTCGTGCGGGCGACGACGAACGGTCGGTCGTCGTGAAGTACCTCGACGAGTACCGCGATCCGGTGCTTGCGAAGAAGCTGCTCGCGGAGATCCACCGGATCACGACCCGGCCGTGGACGCTGATGGAGGTGTGCGGCGGCCAGACCCATACGATCGTCAAGCAGGGGATCGACGAGGCGCTCCCCGCGGGCGTCCGGATGATCCACGGTCCCGGCTGCCCGGTGTGCGTGACGCCGCTGGAGCAGGTGGACAAGGCGCTCGCGATCGCCGCCCGCCCGGACGTGATCTTCACCAGCTACGGCGACATGCTCCGGGTGCCCGGCTCGACCACGGACCTGCTCGCGCTCAAGGCCCGCGGCGCGGACGTCCGGATCGTGTACTCGCCGCTCGACGCGCTCCGGATCGCGCTCGCCAACCCGGACCGGCAGGTCGTGTTCTTCGCGGTCGGGTTCGAGACCACGGCACCCGCCAACGCGATGGCCGTTGCCGAGGCGGCCCGGCGCGGCATCGACAACTTCAGCGTGCTCGTGTCGCACGTCCTGGTGCCGCCGGCGATGACCGCGCTGCTCGACTCGCCCGGCAACCAGGTCCAGGCGTTCCTCGCCGCCGGCCACGTGTGCGCGATCATGGGCTGGACCGAGTACGAGCCGATCGCGGCGCGGTACCGGGTCCCGATCGTCGTCACCGGCTTCGAGCCGCTCGACCTCCTCGAGGGAATCCTGATGGCGATCCGGCAGCTCGAGGAGGGCCGCCACGTGGTCGAGAACCAGTACGTCCGCGCCGTGCAGCGCGAGGGCGTGCCGCTTGCCCAGCAGCAGGTTCTCGCCGTGTTCGAGGTCGGCCCGCGCACGTGGCGCGGGATCGGCGAGATCCCGCGGTCCGGTTACCACCTGCGGCCCGAGTACGCCCGCTTCGACGCCGAGCGCCGGTTCGACGTGGGCGACATCCACACGTTGGAGAACCCCGCCTGCATCGCGGGCGCGATCCTCACCGGCGACCGGACCCCGCTCGACTGCACCGCGTATGGCACGCTGTGCACGCCGCGCACACCGCTGGGTGCCCCGATGGTCAGCTCCGAGGGCACCTGCGCCGCGTTCTTCGGGGCCGGCCGTGGGCTGAACGCAAGCGGCGGGTTCAGCGGCGCGATGCCCCTGGTGCCGCGCGGGCGACGCTCGCGTCCCGGGAGGCGGCCCGATGACCTCGTCGAGCGAATCCCGGGTCACGATCGACGCCACCGGTGCTGCCTGCCCGGCGCCGATCCCCGAGGACCAGCGCGTCATCCTCGGGCACGGCTCCGGCGGCCAGCTGTCGAGCGCGCTGATGCGTGACCTGCTGGCGCCCGCACTCGCGATCGCCGCGCCCGAGGGCCCGCTCAACGACGCGGCCGTGGTCGACGTCGCCGGCACCCGGCTGGCGTTCACCACCGACTCGTTCGTGGTGTCGCCCATCCGGTTCCCGGGCGGTGACATCGGCGAGCTGGCGGTCAACGGCACGATCAACGACCTCGCGATGATGGGCGCCCAGCCGCTTGCACTCAGCCTCGCCTACGTGATCGAGGAAGGGCTGCCGCTGGAAGAGCTGCGCGCGATCACGGCGTCGGCGGCCGCCGCCGCCGCCCGGGCCGGCGCGCGGATCGTGACCGGCGACACCAAGGTCGTCGGGCGGGGCGCCGCGGACCGGCTGTTCGTCAACACCTCCGGGATCGGGCTCGTCCCCGACGGCGTCAGCCCCTCGGCGGACCGGGCGCAGCCGGGTGATGCCGTCATCCTGTCGGGCCCGATCGGCCTCCACGGCGTCGCGATCATGAGCGTCCGCGAGGGGCTCGAGTTCGAGGTCGAGATCGCCTCGGACACCCAGGCGCTCAACGCGCTCGTGGCCGCGATCCTCGCCGTGGAGCCGGACGTCCGCGTGCTGCGGGACCCGACGCGCGGCGGCCTGTCATCCGCGCTCAACGAGATCGCCGCCGCCTCCCGTGTGGGCATGGTCCTCGAGGAGCCCGCGATCCCGATCCCGGGGCCCGTCCGCGCCGCCTGCGAGCTGCTCGGGCTGGATCCGCTCCACGTCGCCAACGAGGGCAAGCTGGTGGCCATCGTGCCGGCGGCCTCCGCGGACCTGGTGCTCGGGGCGATGCGGGCCCTCCCCGAGGGCGCCGAGGCCGCCAGGATCGGAAGCGTCGTGGCCGACCACTCGGGCATGGTCACGATCCGGACGATCGTGGGCAGCGAGCGCATCGTGGACATGCTGGTCGGGGAGCAGCTGCCCCGGATCTGCTGACCGGGCGGATTTCGGGTCGGGCCGGGTCCTGCCGGGTCAATGGCTCGGGCGATCTCCATGGTCGCGCGTCTCGAACAGCCGGGACACGATTCGACCCATGCCATAGCCGATGGTCACCGGACCGGAGAACCAGATCGAGGCGAGCACGCCCGAGATCGGGTCCAGCGGCACCGGCCGGCCGACGCCGAACGAGAGGAACAGGATCAGGATCATCCCCAGCAGGACGCCGATCAGGACGACCATCAGGCCCGTCCAGCCGCGCGTGATCAGACCCGCGGCGCCGCCGCCCAGCAGCAGCAGGATGGGCGAGATCACGACGGCCGTCATCGCGCAATCGCTGTTGAAACCCTGGCCGACGCACCCGAGGTTGGCGCCCCCGAACACCGCGAGCGGGCAGGCGGCGGCCGCGATCAGCAGCGCGGCGATGTCCCGCACTCCGCTGTAACGCACCGGTTCCATGCGTCCCTCCTCTGCGTCACCGATCATGCTCCGACCCGGGCCCCGGTGGCTGTTCGAGCCGACTCGCGGCAGCCGGCCGTGGGGATGTGCGGTCGATGCGCCGAGGCCCCTCCGTGCGGGAGGGGCCTCGGACCGTTTGCAGCCTTCGCGCCGGCGGAGCCGGCCGCGAGGTCAGGCGGTCTGCTCCGCCATCCGGGGCCGGTCGAGCACGTACGTGAGCCCGTAGTACAGGGCTCCGGACACGACCAGGCCCACCACCCAGCTGTAGTCGTAGAGCGACTTCAGGACCGGGATGATGCCGTCGGCCGGGAACGGCTGGCCGCCGGGGTTGGAGTACGCCCCGCCGATGGCGAAGAAGATGCCGACGAGGAGCGAGACAACCGCGATCCAGTTCCAGCCGCGGACGTAGCGATACACGCCCGAAGGCCGGTACAGGTCGGCCAGCTTGAGCTTGGTGCGGCGCACCAGCCAGTAGTCGACGATCAGGACGCCGGCGATGGCGCCGGTGGCGCCGCCGTAGGTGCCCAGCCAGGTGAAGATGTAGGCGTTGGGATCGTTGAGCAGGTTCCAGGGCTGGATCACGATGCCGACGATGCCCGTGATGATGCCGCCGGTCCGGAACGAGATCATCCGCGGCCAGACGTTCGAGAAGTCGTACGACGGGCTCACGACATTGGCCGCGACGTTCGTGGTCAGCGTCGCGAGCGCGAGCGTCGCGAGCATGATGACGAGGAGGAGCGGGTTGTCCAGCCGGCTCGTGAGGGCGACGGGATCCCAGATCGCCTCACCGTAGACCACGACCGTGGCCGACGTGGTCAGGACACCGACCAGCGGGAACAGGGTCATCGTGGTCGGCAGCCCGAGCGCCTGGCCGTAGGCCTGGTCACGCTGGCTGCGGCCGAACCGGGTGAAGTCGGGCATGTTGAGCGACAGGGTCGACCAGAACGCGATCATGCCCATCAGCGAGATCGGGAAGATGGCCCAGAACCCGCTGCCCCAGCCGAGGGTGCCCGGCTCCTGGACGACGCTGCCGAAGTCGCCGGCCTGGGCGATCATCCAGACCATGAGGCCCAGGAAGACCACGATCAGGAACGGGGCGGCCCAGCTCTCGAACTTCTTGATCGCTTCCATGCCCCACAGGATGACGACCATGTTCAGGGCCCAGAACACGGCGAAGCTCAGCCACAGGGTCCACGGCTGGGCAGCCGCGACGCCGAAGCCGATCGAGATCTTGTCCGCGGTCATCCACGCGGAGTCCGCGCCGAGCAGGGCTCCGATGACGGCGAACAACGCCGATCCGCCGATCCACGTCTGGATCCCGAACCAGGCGCAGGCCACGAGGGCCCGGATGAGCGCCGGCAGGTTGGCGCCGATGACGCCGAACGACGCGCGTGCGATCACGGGGTACGGGATGCCGTACTTGGTCCCGGCGTGGCTGATCAGCAGCATCGGGACGAGGACGATGAGGTTGCCCAGGAAGATCGTCATGATCGCCTGGGTCCACGACATCCCGAGGGCGATCAGGCCGGAGGCCAGCAGCCAGCTCGGGATGTTGATGGACATGCCCACCCACAGCGCGAGGTAGTTGTAGGTGCTCCAGTTCCGCCGGCTGATCGGGACCGGGGCCAGGTCCGCGTTGTGCAGCGGGTACTGATCGAGGCTGCGATCCACGTCGGCGTTCAGCTCGATTCGGCCGTCCGAGAGGATGTTCTGCTCTGCCGAAGCTAGTGCCATGTGCCTCCCTCCGCGAAGTTGGACAACGGTTCAGGAACCGTTCGCATCGGCTGTGCGTACGCCCCCAGACCGTACGAGCAGCCGGGATCGTCGTCGCTGGGCACCTCCTCGGGTCGATCCCTCCGGTCCACCCGTGATCCGGTTCCATCCCCAATGGGCGTAGTTTGCTCCGCCCGCGCGCCGGGTCAAGCCGGGAACAGGCACCCACCGACCTGTGTGCCGTGGGAGCGCGAAACCCGGGTGCGGGTTGCTGATAGCCGATTACAGCACCGGCACCGGCACCCGACAGAGGGCCTGAGGTCCCGAGAATCACCCCCCCTTCGGGCCTGTGCGTGTCAGTCGCCGATGACGCCGGTGCCCGCGCGGGGGCGACGAACCGACAGGCCCGGGTCCTTCGGGGATTCCGGCTCATGCCGGTGCCACGCGTGAAGCGCGAGGCTTGGAGATCATTGACGGTGGCCGCGTTGAGCCACCCCCGTTCTCGCATTGGAGAGGAACCCATGCCCCGTATCGTCCGAGGCGCGCTCCTGCAGGCAACCTGGACCGGCGACAAGGAGTCGATGATCCAGAAGCACGAGGGCTACGCGCACGAGGCGGCCAAGCAAGGCGCCCAGGTGATGCTGTTCCAGGAGCTGTTCTACGGCCCCTACTTCTGCCAGGTGCAGGAACCCGGCTACTACAGCTACACCGAGCTCATCCCCGACGGCCCCACGACCAAGCGCATGCAGGCGCTGGCCAAGGAGACGGGCATGGTCCTGGTGGTGCCGATGTACGAGGAGGACGGCACCGCGTCCGGCATCTACTACAACACCGCGGCCGTGATCGATGCCGACGGGTCGTACCTGGGCAAGTACCGCAAGACCCACATCCCGCACGTGCAAGGGGTTCTGGGAGAAGTACTACTTCCGCCCGGGCAACCTCGGCTACCCGGTGTTCTCTACCGCGGTGGGCAAGGTGGGCGTGTACATCTGCTACGACCGCCACTTCCCCGAAGGCGCCCGGGCGCTGGGGCTCAACGGGGCCGAGATGGTGTTCATCCCGTCGGCCACCAGCCGCGGCCTGAGCGAATACCTGTGGCGGGTGGAGCAGATCAGCCACGCGGTCGCCAACGGCTACTTCGTGGGCACCATCAACCGGGTGGGCATCGAGCCCCTGGGCGATGACGACTTCTACGGCCAGAGCTACTTCGCCGATCCGCGGGGCCAGATCATCGGCGGTGCCGGCTCCGCGCACGACGAGGAGCTGATCCTCCGGGACATGGACCTCGACCTCGTGACCGAGGTCCGCCAGACCTGGCAGTTCTACCGCGACCGCCGTCCCGACCAGTACGGGGACCTGGTCCGACCCTGACGACGCGATTCACCACGTCATCGGAGCCGGCACGGCGCCCCCCGGCTCCGGTGACGCCACGTGACAGGCCCGCGCACGAAGCGGCATCCTGTCCACTGACCCGAAGTCCCGAGGAGGAACGATGCGCACGCTCATCAAGGGAGGCACCATCGTCAACGCCGACGCCACGGGCGCCGGTGACGTGCTCGTCGACGGCGAGCGGATCGCCCTGATCGGCGAGAGCCTCGATGTCGAGGCCGACCAGACGATCGATGCCAGCGGCAAGTGGGTGATCCCGGGCGGGATCGACCCCCACACGCACATGGAGCTGCCGTTCGGCGGCACCTTCGCCAAGGACACGTTCGAGACCGGCAGCCGCGCGGCCGCGTTCGGTGGCACGACGACGATCATCGACTTTGCCGTCCAGCCGCGGGGTGGGTCGTTCCGGGACGGCCTGGCCACGTGGCACGAGAAGGCCGACGGCAAGACGTGCATCGACTACGCGTTCCACGTGATCGTGTCCGACATGCGCGACGACCTGCTGCCCGAGATGGACGAGCTGGTCGACGAGGGCGTCACGACGTTCAAGCTGTTCACCGCCTACCCGGGCGTGTTCCTCAGCGGCGACGACGCCATCTTCAAGGCCCTCAAGCAGACCGCCAGGAACGGCGGCATGGTCCTGATGCACGCCGAGAACGGGCCCGTGATCGACGTGGTCGCCGCCGAGCTGGTGGATCAGGGCGTCACCGATCCGATCGGGCACGGGCTCGCCCGCTACTCGATCTTCGAGGGCGAGGCGACGAACCGGGTGATCCGGCTGGCCCAGGCGGCCAAGGCCCCGGTCTACTTCGTGCACATGTCGGCCAAGGAGGCGCTCAACGTCCTGCGGGCCGCACAGAACGAGGGCCTGCCGGCGTTTGCGGAGACGTGCCCCCAGTACCTGTACCTGTCGCTGGACGACCTTGGCAACGGGTTCAACGGCGCGAAGTTCGTGTGCTCGCCGCCCATGCGCGACCGGGCAGCCGGACACCAGGAGGAGCTCTGGAAGGGACTCGCCAAGGGCAACCTCTCGCTCATCGGCACCGACCACTGCCCGTTCGACTTCCATGGGCAGAAGGAGATGGGCCGGGGCGACTTCCGCAAGATCCCCAACGGCGTGCCCGGCGTCGAGGAGCGGGTCGACCTCATCCACCAGGGCGTCGTCGACGGCCGGATCACGCCCAACCGATTCGTGGAGATCAC
This sequence comes from uncultured Chloroflexia bacterium, assembly GCA_963720825.1. Classification (GTDB taxonomy): domain Bacteria; phylum Chloroflexota; class Limnocylindria; order Limnocylindrales; family CSP1-4; genus CAIXZV01. Next base: position 96,638 of record CAVRGY010000009.1, read on the forward strand.
GTCCACGGGCGCGGCCCGGCTGTTCGGGCTTACCAGGAAGGGCGCGATCGCGGCCGGCTTTGACGCCGACATCGTGGTCTACGACCCCGACCGGAAGCACACGCTGAGCGCCAGTACGCACCACATGGACGTCGACTACTCGTGCTACGAAGGGCTCGAGGTCCAGGGCGGTTCCGATGTCGTGATGAGCCGCGGCAAGGTCATCGTCGATCACGGCCAGTGGCTGGGCAAGGCCGGCGACGGCAAGTTCGTCAAGCGGGAGCGCAGCATCTTCGTGCGCTGATCGCCCGCACCCGTCACGCGATCCCGCGATCGGAGACCCGCCCACCGAGGGGCGGGTCTCCGCGTATCCGGGAGATGGGGCCGCTGGCGCCGAGGGTGCATCATCGTTGCGCGTACCGGTAGGCAACGCGTCGCCGCTACCCGCGGCCGTCCGAGGATGTGGGCGATGGACAAGAAGGCAAAGACGCCGAAGAAGCCGAAGTCGGCGAAGCCGAAGGGCTCAAAGCCCGCCGGTTGAACCCCGCAGCGGCGGTCCGGTTACCCGGGCCGCCGTTGGATTCGCCGATCAGACCTGCGCCAGCGGCTCGGCGTACCCCTCGGCGTCCTCCAGCTCCTCGTAGCCGCCGTGGTAGTCCTTCGCCTCCGGACGCCGGATCGCCGACTGGGCGACCACCCGGCCGCGGCGGATCCCCCGGAAGTCGTCGAGCGACGTCCAGCCGCGCTCCGCGTTGCGGTCGAGGAACTCGGCCATGCCGGTCGTCAGGTTGCGGATGACGTTGGGCCCGATCGCGTGATCGAGCATCGCCGCGGTCGCGACCTGGGCCGTCCCGCAGCCGAGCAGGAAGTAGCTCAGCGCGTGGTCGAACGTGGAGATCCCGCCGATCGCCGAGAACTCGTGATCGGGGAACGCCTGGGTCATCTCGGCCATCTTGGCCAGTGACTGCATCAGGATCCCGGGGCCGCCCTGGCCGCCCGGCGACACCAGGCCGTCGACGTTGACCTCGGGCTCCAGCGTGACCGGGTCGAACAGCGGCAGCGACGGGAACGTGTTGGACGAGGAGATCGCGTCGGCGCCACCGCGGAACGTCGCCTCGGCCTCTTCCACGATGCTGGCTGTCGCCGGGGTGAGCTTGACCCACACGGGGACCCGGGCCACGGCCTTGACCGCCTGGGTGGATACGGAGCACAGGACGGGGTCCTTGCCGACGTTCGAGCCCATGTCGATGCGGTCCATGTGCGGGCACGAGAAGTTGAGCTCGAGCGCGTCGGCACCGGCGTCCTGGACGCCCTCGACCAGGGTCTGCCAGTTGCCGAGCTCCTTGTCCGAGCCCGAGCCGGCCATGATCGAGGCAACCAGGACCCGGTCCGGCCACGCCGCCTTGATCGAGCGGATCTTCGGCAGCCACCAGTCCATGGGCTTGTCCGAGATCAGCTCCCAGTTCCAGGACGCCATCAGCGCCGTGTCGGGGCGCTTCGCCATCGAAAGTCGCGAGCCACCGATGTCTGCGCGCAGGAACTTCGTCTTGGGCCCGGCGACGTTGACCACCGGGTGCAGCCCGATCGTCTTGGTGACCACGCCACCCCAGCCGGCTTCGAACGCCCGCATGATGTTGCTCTCGGACTCGGTCGGGGGCGCCGACGCGAGCAGGAACGGGTTCTCGAAGCGAATGCCCGTGAACACCGTGGACAGATCGGCCACTGGGTTCGTCCTCCTTGCGCTGTGGGGATGCTGGCGCTGCGGAATGCCGCATCGTCCGGCCGAGGTGCCCCGTCGCGGTAGGGCCGGTGGTCACGTCCCGTGCGGGCAGTCCGTCCAGCCCCTCCCGGTGACCCCACCCGGACCTTGTTTGCCAGCGCGAAGTGCGGAGGATCAGGTCTGTCGCGACGTCGACATGCGGCACAGCCGCCGCGCATCCCAGCCGTCGGACGCCACGCGATCTCAGCACGCCAGGAGGCACACGGACGTGACCACGGAAACCCGACCCAACGCGGAAGAGACGCCGCCGGCGATGCTGCCGATCCTGTCCCACTGGATCGATGGCCACCCGGTCGAGGTCCTGCCCGAGAACACGAGCCCGGTGTTCAATCCCGCCACGGGCGAGGTGATCGCCCGCGTCCCGCGCGGCGGGGCCGCCGAGGTCGACCGTGCGGTCGCCGCCGCCAAGGCCGCGTTCCCCGCCTGGCGCGACATGCCGCTCATCGCGCGCAGCCAGCTGTTCTTCGCGTTCCGCGAGCTGATGTGGAAGCACCGCGAGGAGCTGGCCGCGCTGGTGACCCGCGACCACGGCAAGACGTTCCCCGACGCCCTGGCCGGCGTGACCCGCGGCATCGAGACGATCGAGTACGCGTGCGGGCTGCCCGTTCACCTCGCCGGCATGAACACCCCCAACGTCGCGACCAACGTGGACGCCATCACGCTGCGCCAGCCGCTGGGCGTCGTGGCCGCGATCACCCCGTTCAACTTCCCGGCCATGGTCCCGATGTGGATCTATCCGATCGCGCTGGCCGCCGGCAACACGTTCGTGCTCAAGCCGTCCTCGCACACCCCGGGGGCGACGCAGCTCCAGGCGGACCTGTGGAAGGAAGCCGGCCTGCCCGACGGCGTGTTCAACGTCGTCTACGGTGGACGCGACGCGGTCGTCGGGATCGTGGAGCACCCCGACATCAAGGCGATCCAGTTCGTGGGCTCGACTTCGGTCGGGCGTTACGTCTACGAGGAGGGCACCAAGCGCGGCAAGCGGGTCGGTGCGTTCACCAGCGCGAAGAACGCGATGGTCGTGCTGCCAGACGCGGACCTCGGGATGACGGCCGATGCGGCGGTCGCGGGGGCCTTCGGGTCGGCCGGCGAGCGATGCATGGCCCAGACCCTGCTCATCGCGGTGGGCGGCGTCGCCGACAAGCTGCGCCCGCTGATCGAGGAGCGGATCGCCCGCCTAAAGATCGGGCCAGGCATGGAGCCCGGCGTCGACATGGGCCCCATCTACACCGCAGACCATCGCGCGTCGGTCATGAACTGGATCGACCGCGGCGAGGCCGAGGGCGCCGAGCTGGTCGTCGACGGGCGGCCGTTCGTCCATCCCGAGCACCCCGGCGGGTTCTATCTCGGCGTGACCCTGTTCGACCAGGTCAAGCCGGACATGGACATCTACAACGAGGAGATCTTCGGCCCGGTGCTGGGGATCGTCCGCGCCGACACGTTCGACGAGGCGCTGGGCCTCGTGAACGGCCACCAGTACGCAAACGGCACCGCGATCTTCACCACCGATGGCGGCGCCGCCCGGCGCTTCCAGCTCGAGGTGGACGTCCCGATGGTGGGCGTCAACGTGCCCATCCCTGTTCCCGCCGGCTACCTGTCGTTCAGCGGCGGCAGGGCGAGCTCGTTCGGCGACCTGCCGATGCGCGGCCAGGACGGCCTCCGGTTCTTCAGCCAGCAGAAGGAGGTCACGATCCGCTGGCCCGAGCCCGGCAAGCAGGGCCCCCTGAGCCTGGTGTTCCCCGGCAACAGCTGATCCCGGCTGCAATCGAGCCCGCCGCCCCACCGGGGTGGCGGGCTCGATCCATGTCCGGGGGCTAGGCTTCGGACACCAACCTGCCCACCCGACGGAGGCTTCGACGCATGGAATACCGCAGGCTCGGCCGCACCGGCCGTGACGTGAGCGTCGTCGGGTTCGGCGCGTGGGCGATCGGCGGGTCGTGGGGAACCGTGGATGACGGGCAGAGCCTGCGTGCGCTTCATGCCGCCGCCGACGCGGGCGTGACCCTGATCGACACCGCGGACGTGTACGGCGATGGACGGAGCGAACAGCTGATCGCGCGCTTCCTCGGCGAGCGCCCCGGCGAGTCGTTCTTCGTGGCCACCAAGATGGGCCGGGCAGTCCCGCAGGAGGTCGCCAACTACACGCCCGAGGCGTTCCGGCGATGGGTGGACGGAAGCCGGGAACGGCTGGCGATGGACCGGCTGGACCTGGTCCAGCTCCACTGCCCGCCCACCGCCCTGTTCTACCAGCCGGAGACCTTCGCCGCGCTCGACGAGCTCGTCGCGGACGGCTCGATCGCCGCATACGGCGTGAGCGTCGAGAAGGTGGAGGAGGCCCTCAAGGCGATCGAGTTCCCGGGCGTCGCGACCGTCCAGCTCATCTTCAACATCTTCCGGCAGCGTCCCGCCGAGCGGCTCCTTGTCGAGGCCGCCCGCCGTGGCGTGGGCATCATCGCCCGGGTGCCGCTCGCGTCGGGCCTGCTCACCGGAAAGCTCAGCGCATCGACCGAGTTCGAGCCCACGGACCACCGGCGGTTCAACCGCCACGGCGAGGAGTTCGACATGGGCGAGACGTTCGCGGGGGTGGACTACGAGACCGGCCTCGCGGTCGTGGAGGAGCTGCGCCGCCTGGTTCCCGATGGCGCGACGATGGCCCAGATGGCCCTGCGCTGGATCCTCATGCATCGCGAGGTCACCGCCACGATCCCGGGCGCGAAGACGCCCGAACAGGCGCGCTCGAACGCCGCGGCTGCGGACCTGGCGCCGCTCCCGGCGGCCACCATGGCTCGCATCGAGGCGCTCTACGACGAGCGGATCAGGCCCCTCGTTCACCAGCGCTGGTAACGGCGCGCCGGCGAGACCGAGCGGCGACGGGCCCGCTATCGTGGGCGGATGACCACGACCTTCCGCGTGCCCGGCGCGGTTCTCACCGAGCGCGATCACATCGTCCCCCTCGACCATGCGCGGCCCGACGGACCGACGATCGCGGTGTTCACGCGGGAGGTCGCTGATCCCGACGGCCTCGACCGGCCGTACCTCGTGTTCCTCCAGGGTGGTCCGGGCTACGAGGCGGCCCGGCCGGTGCTGCCGGCCCCGGCCGGCTCGTGGATGCGACGCGCGCTGGCCGACTACCGGGTGCTGCTGCTCGACCAGCGCGGCACCGGGCGATCGACGCCGGTCGGCCCACAAATCCCGGGCGCGACGCCCGCGGACCAGGCGACGTACCTCACCCATTTCCGGGCGGACTCGATCGTCCGCGACGCGGAGCTCATCCGGCGCGAGCTGGGCGTGGATCGCTGGAGCGTGCTCGGCCAGAGCTTCGGCGGCTTCACCAGCCTGGCGTACCTCTCGATCGCGCCCGAAGGGCTGCGCGAGGCGTTCCTGACCGGCGGCCTGACGCCCGTCGACGGGCGCTCGGTCGATGTCGTGTACCGCGCGACCTACCGCCGTCTGATCGAGGCCAACCGGCGCTACTACGAGCGCTATCCGTCCGACCAGGCCCGCGTCCGCGAGATCCATCGCCGGCTCGAGGGCGAGGAGGTCCGCCTGCCGTCGGGCGACCGGCTGACCGTCCGCCGGTTCCGCCAGCTCGGGCTGTGGCTTGGCGCGAGCGGCGGGTTCGAGCTGCTGCACCACGTGCTCGAGCTGCCCGTGGACTCGCCGGCCTTCCTCCACGACGTGGAGACCGCCCACGACTTCGGCCGCAACCCGATCTACGCGACGCTCCACGAGTCGTCGTACGCGGACGGCGTGGCCACCCGCTGGTCGGCCGACCGGCTGCTGCCGGACGAGATCCGCGATGGCGAGATGTTCACCGCCGAGCACATCTTCCCCTGGATGTTCGAGGACTACGGCGGGCTGCGGGCACACCGGGAGGCCGCGCACCTGCTGGCCGACCACCCGTGGCCACGGCTGTACGACGAGGACCGCCTGCGGCACAACGAGGTGCCGGTCGCCGCGACGATCTACGCCAATGACCTGTACGTCGAGCGCGAGTTCGCCGAGGAGACGGCCGCGCTGGTCCGTGGCCTCCGTCCGTGGCTGACCGACGAGTACGAGCACAACGGGTTGCGCGCGGACGGGGAGCGCGTCCTGGGCCGGCTGATCGACCTTGTCCGGGGTCGTGCCTAGGGTGGACGGTCCCGCGGCGGGCGCCCGCCGAACGGGCGCGGGCTCCCGCGGAACGGGCATCGACGTCGCGCTGCTGTTCGCAACGCGAGGCCTGCGGATGTTCGGCTACGGGTTCCTCGCGGTCGTCCTGGTCCTGTACCTGGCAGCGATCGGGCTGTCCGGCGGCGAGATCGGGCTCCTCCTGGGCCTGACGCTGCTGGGCGATGCGGCCGTGTCGCTGTGGCTGACCACGCACGCCGACCGGATCGGCCGCCGGCGCGTGCTCGTGGCCGGCGCGATCCTGATGCTGGTCGCGGGGCTCGTGTTCGTGACCACGCCCGTGTTCGCGGTGCTGCTGGTGGCGGCGACGATCGGGGTCCTCAGCCCGAGCGGCAACGAGGTGGGCCCGTTCCTTGCCGTCGAGCAGGCCGCGCTCGCGCAGCTGATCCCCGGCCGGCGCCGGACCGGCGTGTTCGCCTGGTACCAGCTGACCGGCTCGTTCGCGACCGCCGCGGGCACGCTCGCCGGTGGTCTCGTCTCACAGCTGGCGCTTGACCGTGGCGCCGGCGCTCCCGATGCGTACCGGCTGGTGATCGTGGGCTACGCGCTGGTCGGGGCAGCCCTGGCGCTGCTGTTCACCCGTGTGTCGGCGCGCGTCGAGGTGCCCGCGCAGGCGGCCGCCGATGGCACGATCCGCGACCGGCTCGGCCTCCATCGCTCGCGATCGGTGGTGCTCCGCCTGTCGATGCTGTTCGCGCTGGACGCGTTTGCCGGCGGGTTCGCGATCCAGGGCTTCATCGCGTTCTGGTTCCACACCCGGTACGGCGTCGACCCGGCCGCGCTGGGGCTGGTGCTCGCCGCCGCAAACCTGCTGGCCGGCTTCTCGGCGCTCGCGGCGGGACGGCTCGCCGCCCGCTTCGGGCTGGTGCGCACGATGGTGTTCACGCACCTGCCGTCGAACGTGCTGCTGATGCTCGTCCCGCTGATGCCGACCCTGCCGCTCGCCGTGACGGCGCTCCTCGCCCGCTTCGCGATCAGCCAGATGGACGTCCCGACCCGGCAGTCGTACACGATGGCGATCGTCGCCCCCGACGAGCGGTCGGCTGCGGCCGGGGTGACCGGGATCGCACGCAGCCTGGGGGTCGCGGCCGCGCCGCTGATCGCCGGCCCGCTGTTCGCGACGGCATCGCTGGCCAGCCTGCCGTTCCTCATCGCGGGCGGCCTCAAGGTCTTCTACGACCTGCTCCTGTACCGCGCATTCAGCCGCCTCCGCCCGCCGGAGGAGCTGCGAGGCCTGATCCGGGCACCGGCCCCGGACCCGCCGTCGCCCCACATCCGCGGCCCGGACACCCCCTCCGGCACTGTCAGAGCGGGTGATGTGGCCGTCGGCGGGAGGTGCCGGGCGGTGAACAATGTCGACCTTGCGTCCACACCGTCGTCGCTGCCCAGACGACCGACCGAGGTCCAGACCGACCATGACTGTCGACGCGTTGGCCGAGCACCAGCCAGACCCGTTCCTGCCGCTGCCGGCGATGACCGCGAACGCGGCCCGGGCCGAGGCCGAGCGCTGCCTGTACTGCTACGACGCGCCGTGCACGCGCGCCTGCCCCACGGGCATCGACGTGCCCTCGTTCATCCGCAAGATCGCCACCGGCAACATCGAGGGCAGCGCCCGCACCATCCTCGCGGCGAACCCGCTGGGCGCCACGTGCGGCGCGGCGTGTCCCGTCGAGCGGCTGTGCGAGGGCGCCTGCGTGCGCAACGCCGTCGATCAGCCGATCGCCATCGGGCGGCTCCAGCGCCACGCCGTCGAGGCGTATGCGGCCTCCGGCGGTGCCCTGATCACGCCCGGCGAGGAGACGGGCCTGCGGGTGGCCATCGTGGGCGCGGGGCCGGCCGGGCTGGCGTGTGCCGCCGAGCTTCGCCGGGCGGGGATCGGCGCGACGCTGTACGAAGCCGACGAGCGGGCCGGCGGGCTTGGCGATCACGGCATCGTGCCCTGGCGCCTGCCCCGCGAGACGGTCGCCCTCGACGTGGCCGGGGTGGAGGCAGCCGGCGCTCGGTTCGAGCTGGGCACGCGCGTCGGCCGGGACGTGGAGCCCGCGACGTTGCTCGCCGCGCATGACGCGGTCGTGGTGGCGATCGGGCTGGGGCACGGCATGGCGCTCGGCCTGCCCGGTGAGGACAAGACCGGCGTCGTCGATGCCCTGACCCTGATCCGGCATGCGATCGACGGCGGACCGGGCGAGGCGCCGATCGGTCGCCGGGTGGGCGTGATCGGTGGTGGCAGCACCGCGTTCGATGCCGCGGCCGCTGCGGTCCGCCTCGGGGCCGAGGAGGTCACCCTGTTCTACCGGCGGAGCATCGCGGAGTGCCCCGCGTATCCGCATGCGATCGAGCTGGCCCGACGACTGGGCGTCACGATCCGCTGGCTGACCGCGCCGATCGAGATCCTGGGCGACCAACGGGTGACCGGGGTCGCGTTCGAGTCGATGCACCTGGGCGCCCTGGATGCCAGCGGGCGCCCGCGCCCGACGCCGGTGCACGGCTCGTGGTTCGAGGTTCCCCTGGACACCGTCGTGCGCGCCGTCGGCCAGGACGAGCCCGATGGCGCCGCGAGCGTCCTGGAGGGACTCGGCCTGCCCGTGCGGCAGGATGGCATCGTCGCCGACCCGGCGACCGGACGGACCAGCAGCCCGAAGGTCTGGGCGATCGGCGACATCACGAGCGGCGGGGCAGAGGTCGTCAACGCCGTCCAGGCCGGCAAGCTGGCCGCGCGATCGATCGTCGAGGCCCTCGGCGCCGGCGGACCGCGGATCGTCCCGGTGAGGCCGGCCGATGCGACCGTTCCCGGCGTGGACCTGTTCACGGACATGGCCGGGATCCGGTCGCCCAACCCGTTCTGGCTCGCCAGCTGCCCGATCACCAACAACGGCGACATGGTCGCCCGGGCATTCGACGCGGGCTGGGGCGGCGTGGTCTGGAAGACCATCGGCGCCCAGGTCCGCAACGTCACGTCGCGCCTGGGCTCGCTCGAGGTCGACGGCCGGCGCCTGGTCGGCCTGTCGAACATCGAGCTCATCAGCGACCGTCCGACCGAGGACAACCTGGCCGAGATCGCCGACATCAAGCGGCGCTACCCGAACCAGGCGGTGGTCGTGTCGCTCATGGTCGAGTCCAACCGCGAGGCGTGGCACGAGATCGTGCGCAAGGTGAACGACACCGGCGCCGACGGGTTCGAGCTCAACTTCGGCTGTCCGCACGGGATGAGCGAGCGGGGCATGGGGGCGGCCGTGGGGCAGGTGCCCGAGTACGTCCGGATGATCACGGAATGGGTGATGGAGACGGCCGAGCTGCCGGTGCTCGTCAAGCTCACGCCCAACGTCACCGACATCCGGCCGCCCGCCCGTGCCGCCCGCGCCGGCGGTGCCGACGGGATCGCGCTGATCAACACCGTCAGCTCGCTGATCGGCGTCAACCTCGACACGTGGGCGCCCGTCCCGGACGTCCGCGGGCGCGGCAGCCACGGCGGGTTCTCGGGGCCGGCCGTCAAGCCGATCGCGCTGCACATGGTGTCGTGCCGTCTCCTCGGATCCCGAGGTGCGGATCCCGGTCTCCGGCATCGGCGGCATCGCCGACTGGCGGGACGCGGTCGAGTTCCTGCTCGTCGGCGCGACCACGGTCCAGGTCGGCACGACGGTCATGCACCTGGGCTACCGGATCATCGACGACCTCGTCGACGGCCTGTCGACCTATCTCCGCTCGAAGGGCCTGCACAGCCCGTCCGAGCTCGTCGGGCGCGCGCTGCCCACGCTGGGCGACTGGGGCGAGCTCGACCAGACGTTCCGGCTGCTCGCCCACATCGATGAGGCGAGCTGCATCCACTGCAACGCGTGCTACGCCGCCTGCAACGACGGCGCCCACCAGGCGATCTGCCTCGACGGGCACAACGGATCGTCGCGGCTGTCCGTGGACGGCGACTACTGCGTCGGCTGCCGGCTGTGCCAGTACGTGTGCCCGGTCGACGGGTGCATCACGTTCGAGGAGCTGGAAGGGGCGGCCGCACCGCACTGAGATCTGGTGGGACCGGGCCACCCCGGACTCCCGACGGCTACCTCGGTGCGACTGCCGTTCTCGAGTCGGCGATCGTGACGACGGCGACGATGTCGCCGGCCTCGTCGTACCCGTAGACGATCAGCATCCAGGACCAGGGACCCAGGATCGCCCGGAGCGGTGCCCAACGCCCCTCGAGCTCGCGGCCGAGCCGCGGAAAGGTCGCCAGCGGCGCAAGGTGCGCCCGGACTCGATCGCGGGTTGACCCCGGGAGGCTCCTGGACTCGATCAGATCCGCGAGATCGCGCTGCGCCGTCGCCGTCACGACGACCCGGGCCATCAGAGCTCGTCGAGCTCGACGACGCGACCAGCAGCCGCGTCGGCCAGGCCGGCCTGCGCCCGCTCGTAGGCCCCGGGGATTGCGTCGAGCAGGGTCGTGATCGTTACGGAGTCGGGCTCGATCTGGTCGAGGATCGTGTACAGCAGCGATCGGCCGGCTGTTCCGGGCTGCAGGTACAGGCGCGCGGCCACTCGATCGAGCTTGATCCGGTGCTCGGGGTCGAGCTGGAGATTGAGTCGCCCGGTTCGATCCTCGTCCACGGCTAAACCTACACAGACACTACACAGTACGTGCATGACGGTACGCGGACCCGTTGCCCCGCGTCAAGGTCGCGTCGTGTCGCGCGCCGCCGGTCCCATGGTGACCGCCGCGGTGGGATACTCCGCCCGTGGGCAGCTGCTGCGGCGGAGGCATTCCCTCCTGCGAACACGTCTTCGACGACCGGACCGCGGGCGACGACCTGCGCCAGTTTCGCGAGGACGGTCCGTCGTGGGCGACGCGCGAGCTGATCGACGCGCTGGCCGACGGTCTGGACGTGTCCGGCCTCTCGGTGGTGGACATCGGCGCCGGCGTCGGGGCGGTCCACATCGGGCTGCTCGAGCGCGGTGCCCGGACCGCGGTCGACATCGACGGATCGAGCGCATACCTCGCGGCGGCGCGGGACGAGGCAGCCCGGCGCGGTCTCGATGACCGGGTCACCCACATCCTGGGCGACGTGACCACCTTGTGGGGCGATGTCGCACCGGCGGACCTGGTGGCGCTCGATCGCGTCGTCTGCTGCTACGCGGACGCGCCGGCCCTCCTTGCCGCCGCCGCCGCGCTGGCCACCCGCCGGGTGGGCGTCGTGTATCCCCGCGACACCTGGTGGATGCGGATCGGGGTCACGCTCGCGAACCCGATCATGTTCCGGCGGTCGGCCGGCTACCGGATGCGCATCCACCGCCAGGCGCTGCTCGCCGAGGTGCTGCGCACCGCGGGCTTCCGCCGACGCCGGATCCGCGACGGGCACGTGTGGCGCGTCGAGGCCTGGGAGCGCGAGGCACCGGCGGCGTAGGGCGGTGGCGCGAGCGGGCGCCGCCAGGGTCGTCCGCCGCGCGAGATCAACCCACCGCGCCGTCTTCCAGGGCAGCCGTCAGCCGAATCGCCCACTTCGCTCGGTCGGCCGCGGCGCCAGAGGTGGCGCATCGCTCCAGGAGCTGCAGCGGCTGGAGCCAGGCGAACGCCCCGGTTTCGCCATCCGGCAAGCCGGTCCCCGCGGCGAAGGCGCGCCACGCGACCGGCGCGACGTCCGGGTGGTGATGGCCGACGACCCAGGCGAACCACGCCGCATCGAACAGCGGATGCGCGAGGCAGGCGCGGTCGAGGTCGAGGACGGCCGCCACGTCGCGTCCGCAAGCACGAGGACGTTGACGGGCGCGAGGTCGCCATGGGCGAACACCGCTGGGACGCGGTCCGTCTCCCGGGAGGCGACGCCGAGGAGCTCGCCGAGCCTGGCGGCCGTGCGGTCATCGAGCAGGTCGGCGGAGCGGCGCAGCCACGCGGCGCCGGCGACCCGCAGCGCTTCCCCGGACGCCCACGTGCCGGGGAGGGGGAGGGTGCCGGTGGCGATGGCCGACAGTCGGGCCGAGACCTGCCCGCAGGCGCGCCCGACGACCGTCGCCCCCGCAGCGTCGCCGAGCAGCTCCGACCCCGGCCGGCCCTCGATGTACGGCAGGGTGAGGATCGGATGGCCGCCGTCACGGCCAACCAGCGTCGGCTCGGGAACCGGCATGCCCGCGAGCCGGACCGCCGCCCGGATCGAGCGGGGTCCGGGCTCCGTGGGATCCGAGGTGTCGGACCGACGCTGGACGACCAGCCGTCGCCCGTCACCGGTGAGGAGCCATGTCTCGTGATCGAAGCCCCAGGGTGCGCGGGTCGCGCTCGGGGATCCCTCCGGCCACGCTGCGCGGACCCAGGCGGGCGGCCGATCTCCGCTCATGACGCGTCGCGCACGGCCCCACCGTCGGCCGGCGCGGGTGGGTCCTCGAACTCGCCCGGCTCGACGGGTCCGCCGGGCGTGACCTGGGCCGCCGGCCCGCTGCGGAGCGTGATGATCCCGCCCAGCGCGATCGTCGCCGCCCCGGCCACCGCCCGCGCGATGATCGCCTCCCCGAAGATGACGGCGCCCGCGGTGAACGACCACACGAGCGACAGGTACCCCAGCGGGGCGAGATCGCTCGCCCGGCCGCGCTGGTAGGCGGCGACCAGCAGCCGGTGCCCGAGCAGCGCGGACAGGCCGACCACGCCGGTCCCGATCCACTCCAGGGGCGTCGGCGATGTCGGCGTCGGCACCCCGACCTCGAGCACGAACGCGGCCACCAGGCCGACCAGCCCGGAGATGAACACCGTCACCTCGGCCGGCTCATCGTGCAGCGCACGGGTCAGCAGGCTGAACAGCGCGTACGACAGCGCCGTCCCCAGCGGCACCAGCATCGCGACCTTGAGCTCCGCCGCATCCAGCCCCACCAGGATCACCACGCCCGTGAAGCCGATGATCGCGCCCAGCCCCGCGGCGCGGCTGACCCGCTCGCCCAGCAGCGGACCCGCGAGCAGGACCACGATCAGGGGCGTCGTGTTACCCAGGGCGCTGACCTCGGCGATCGGCAGCAGCGACAGGGCGAGGAAGTAGGTCGCCGTCGCGGCGAACATCGCAAGCCCGCGGGCGAGCTGCGTCCACGGCCGCCTGGTGGCGAGCAGCCGGCCCGGATGCCGGCCGCCGGCGATCAGCGCGAACGCCAAGAGGTAGGACACGTGCCGGCCGAACACGACGTGGACCACGGGTTGCTGCCCGACGAGCGTCTTCGTCATCGAGTCCGTCGCGACGAACACGATCCCGGCAAGCATGAAGATGAGCGCACCGCGGCGGGCCGTGGACAGGCCCGCGACGCGAGCCGCGACCGGGTGGGTGGAAGCGGTCACCGGGTCCGTCAGTCAGGCAGGATGTCGGTCAGCTGCCCCATCGCGTCGAACCCGATCGGAGCCGGCGGGCGCTCCACCTGGCAGCGTCCGGTCGCGAGCAGCTCGGGCAGCAGCCCCTCGGAGGCGTAGAACCACTCGAGGTGCTTCGTGTCGACCAGCCTGACGATGCGTGCCGTGTCCGCGGACACCTTGAGACAGCACGCGATCGCGGCGTCGAGCGCGTCCCGGTCCGTGTCCACCGTGAGGGCCACCCGCGCGCCCTCGGGCGTCTTGGCCGTGATGCAGTTCATGTACGTCTTGGCGACGTCCATCCCGTCTGCCGCCTGCCTGAGCACCACATCGGCCATGCCGATCCCGACCGCGTTGCCCTCGGTGGCCTCGGTCAGGCCGCGGACGATGATCCGCTGGATGAGCGGGTCCCGGCCGGTAGGCCCGGTGTAGTAGCGGCCGACGACGTTGGAGTCCATTCCCAGCCCGCTGATGTCCTTGCCGATCCGGTCCAGGATCAGGACGTCGAGCGTGCTGAGCGGCAGCCGGGCGAGGTGCGCGTCCGCCTCCTCCAGTAGCGTCCGCTCGCGCTGGTGCATCTCCGCGGCCGGGACGGCCTCGATCCGCCGGAGACGCGCAAACCCGTTCTCGATCAGGGCCAGGCCGAACGGGATCGGCGCGCTCGCAAGGGTGTGCTCGGCGACGGCGGGGATCAGCTCCGCGAACGTCGAGAAGCCCTCGCGGTGGAAGGTGTCGGCACCGCGCTGCTTGCCGAGGCCGATCGCGATCATCTTGAGCAGCCCGCTCTCGATCGGCCCCGAGAAGTCGGTGTGCGGCTTGACCCGGTTGACCGGGATGATCACATCGGCGCCGGTGAGCGCTGCCCGATCCACGAACACGGGCACGCCCCGGACCTCGCCGATCTGGACCGTGTCCATGCTCGAGCGGATCTCGCATCCGATCGTGTCCTCGCGGATCCCAAGAGACGCGAGCACTGCGGCCTGGCCGTCTGCGGTTGCGCCGCCGTGACTGCCCATCGCGGGCACCGCGAACACCTCGAGGCCCGACGCCCGGAGCGCCGCGACGGTCGCACGGGCGACCTCTGCGATCCGGTCGATGCCCCGGCTGCCCAGCGCGACGCACGCCCGGCCCCCCGCCGGCAGCAGGTCGCGAACCGGGGCCAGCGCGCTCGCCACTGCGGCGTCGATGTCCTCGACCTCGGCCCGATCCATCTCGTGCCGGACGAGGGCCCACGACGGAAGGCGCTCGTGACGGAACACGTCGAGCCACGAGCCCGGCGCGCGCGCTCCGATGTCGGGGACCGGTGGATCGTCGTCCCGGGGGATCGTCATCGCCGTCCTCAGATCGTCATGGCCGTGAAGCCCCCGTCCACGCGGACGATGGCTCCCGTCACGTAGCCCGATGCCGCGTCGGAGGCAAGCCACACCGCGGTCCCCACGAGCTCGTCCGGCTCGCCGAGCCGGCCGGCCGGCGTGTGCGAATAGATCGCGGCGAGGCGGTCGTCGGACAGCAGCGCCCGGTTCTGCTCGGCCGGGAAGAACCCGGGCGCGATCGCGTTGACCCGGATGTGGTGCGGCGCGAGCTCGCGCGCCAGGTACTGGGTCAGGTTGTTCAGCCCGGCCTTTGCGACCGAGTAGGCCAGCACCCGGGACAGCGGTGGCCCGGACGACGCCGACGAGATGTTGATGATCGACCCCCCGCGGCCGGCCTCGACCATGCCCCGGCCGAACACCTGGCAGGCCACGAACACCGACGTCAGGTTCGCGTCCAGGAGGCGTCGCCACTCCTCGAGCTCGATGTCGAAGAACGGGGTCGAGCTGTTGACGCCCGGGGCGTTCACGAGGATGTCGACCGGACCGAGCCGGGCCTCGACCTCGCGGCGCGCCGCCTCGACCGTCGCCGGCACCGTGGCGTCCACGTGGACCGCGATCGCACGGACGCCCGCGGCCTCGAGGGCCGCGACCCGGACCGCCGCGCGCTCCTCCGAGCGACCGAGCACGGCGACGGCGGCACCCGCCGCACCCAGCCCATGACAGATGCTGCCGCCCAGGACGCCCGTACCGCCGATCACGACGGCCACCCGGCCGCCCAGATCGAAAACGCCGGTCGTGGTCATCGATCAAATGCCTTTCCGTGCTTCCCCACCGGGCGCGTCTTGGCTCGTCGCCGTGCCTGCCTGCAGCACCGGCGTCACCCGCCAGTATGGCCCTTGCGGGCGCCGTGTCCAAGGGTCTACTGTAGGACAATCAACCATCGTTCATCACGGTAGATCTTCGAGGTGCCCAGGGCGTGACGCAGTACGTCTTCGATCCGCACGACGTGATCCGGTACCGGTACCCGACCCACACCAACGACCTGATCATGGACCGCCAGCACGCCTCGGCCGCCGAGGCGTTCTTCGTGATCCTCGAGCCCGGCGAGGCGCCGCCGATCCACACCCACGACGATGCCGAGCAGGTGTTCTTCGTCCTCGAGGGCGAGGGGGAGCTGGGAATCGGGCCCGAGGCAGCCGAGCGGTATCCGCTCAAGCCGGGCGACTTCGTCCGCACCCCCCCGGGCGTGCCCCACGCCGTGAGCTGCATCGGGAACAACCGGTTCGTGTACCTGAGCATCGACTGCTTCGTCGCCGGCCCCAACCCCGCGGAGCCGACCTGGGACAGCCACGTCCACCAGATGTGTGCCACCAATGGCTGGGACTTCGACGCTGTGAAGGTGGGACCCGTCGACGGCGAGCCGTACGTGGTTCGGGAAGGCTGATGGCGATGGTGCGCGCCCGCATGCGGCGACCGCGCCTCGAGGAGGACCAATGATCAAGCAGTTCGCCGACCTCGCGGTCGAGCCCCAGCCGTACGCGGACTACCGGCCGATCTTCGAGACCAACCGGCTCAACGTCACCCACGTCCGGATCCATCCCGGCGAGACGGTCCCCACGCATACCCACCACGACGAGGACCAGGTCTACTACGTCGCCTCGGGCACCGGGTTCGTCGTTCTCGACGGCCAGCGCACGGAGGTGTCCGCGGGAAGCAGCGTGCTGATCCCGATCGGCACCGAGCACGAGATCACGAACACCGGCACGGACGTGCTGGACTACGTGTTCTTCGTCGTGTTCGTCCCGGCCCACGCATGACCGAGCTCGTTCGCGATCGCCTGCGCGTGATCGTCCAGCCGGATCGGCCAATGCTGGGTGCTGCGGCAGCGGCGTACTCGGCCGATCGCCTTCGACACCTCCTCGACCACCAGGATCGCGTGCGGGTCATCTTCGCCGCCGCGGCCTCGCAGAACGAGGTCCTGGCCACGCTGGGCCAGACCGAGGGCATCGACTGGGCACGGGTGGACGCGTTCCACCTCGATGAATACGTCGGGCTGCCCCTGGGGCACCCGAGATCGTTCGGGCGGTGGCTGGACGACCACATCTGGTCGCGCGTCAATCCCGGCCGGGTGGAGCGGATCGACGGCGGCAACCCCGCCGGCGGCGCGGCCGAGGCCATCCGGTACGGCGCCCTGCTCGCCGACGGCGGCATCGACCTTGCGCTCGTCGGCGTCGGGGAGAACGGGCACGTCGCGTTCAATGATCCGCACGTCGCCGACTTCGACGATCCAGCCTGGATGAAGCCCGTCGAGATCGACGACACCAGCCGCCACCAGCAGGTTCGCGACGGCGCGTTCGACCGGGTCGAGGACGTGCCCCGCGTCGCGCTGACGGTCACCATGTCCACGATCCGTGCCTGCCGGGTCATCTCGCTGGTCGTCCCCGGGCCGCTGAAGGCTGTCGCCATCGCGGCGATGCTCGACGGTCCGGTCAGCACGGCCTGTCCGGCCTCCGTCCTGCGCGGCCACCCGGATGCGGTCCTGTTCGTCGACGAGGCCGCGGCGTCGGCGGCCCGCCGCTGACGGCAGCCCGGTCCCGGCCTCGAACGGGCCACCCATGAACAGAGGAGTCACGATGTCGAAGGGAGTCACGATGTCGAAGCTGGCAATCCACGGGGGCACGCCGGTCCGGACGAAGCCCTTCCTCGGCTGGCCGGTGTTCGGGACCGAGGAGGAGGAGGCCCTGCTGGCGGCGCTCCGCTCCGGCGTTTGGGGCTCCATCGATGGCACCTACGTGAAGCAGCTCGAGGTCGAGTTCGCGGCGCTCCAGGCCGCACGCCACGGGATTGCCTGCGTCAACGGCACGATGGCGTTGTCGGTGGCGCTGAAAGCCCTCGGGATCGGGCCAGGTGACGAGGTCCTCGTCCCGCCGTACACGTTCATCGCCACCGCGAGCGCGGCGCTCATGGTCGGCGCGGTGCCGGTGTTCGTCGACGTGGAGCTGGACACGCTGCTCATCGACCCCACCCTCATCGATGCGGCCGTCACCCCGCGCACGAAGGCGATCATCCCGGTCCACCACGGCGGATCGCCGGTGGACATGGACGACGTCATGGAGGCCGCCCGGCGACATGGGCTCAAGGTCGTGGAGGACGCCGCTCAGGCCCACGGATCCGCATGGCGCGGCCGGCCCGTCGGCGCGATCGGTGACGTGGGCACGTTCAGCTTCCAGTCGTCGAAGCCGATCAACGCCGGCGAGGGCGGGATGATGCTGACCAACGACGACGAGCTCGACGAGCTCCTGTGGTCGTACCGCAACGTCGGGCGCCGGCGTGGCGGCGAGTGGTACGAGCATGTCCGTCTTGGCTGGAACCTCCGGATGACCGAGTTCCAGGCGGCGGTGCTGCTGGAGCAGATGAAGCGCATGCCCGCGCAGCAGGCCCACCGGACCGAGGCGGCGGCGTACCTGTCGTCGAGGCTGCTCGAGATCCCGGGTGCGGTGCCGCTGCGCGTTCCCGACGGGGTCACCGCGCACAGCTGGTACACGTACCACTGGCGATGGCTGGGCGAGGCCGACGGCGGCCTGCCCAAGATGCAGTTCGCCGAGGCGCTTCGCGCCGAGGGCGTGCCGGTGTTCCACGGCTACACGCCGCTCAATCGGAACCAGGCCGTGATCGACGAGATCGCGCGGCTCGGCGGGCCAGCACCGGTGCCCTGCCCGAACGCCGAGAAGGCCGAGGCGGACGAGATCCTGATGTTCTCGCTGTCGATCCTGATGGGCACGCACCAGGATCTCGATGACGTGGCCGAGGCCGTCGCCAAGGTCGCCGCGGTCCGCGCGTGAGCACGGCCGCGGCCATCCGCGTCGGCCTGGTGGGCTGCGGGGCCATCTCGACCCAGCACCTCGAGGCGATCTCGGCGCTGCCTGAGCTGTCGCTTGCCGGTGTCGTCAGCGCGTCCGCGGACCGGGCACGGACGGTCGGCGAGCGCTGGGGCGTGCCGTGGACGACGCATCTCGAGGACCTGCTCGGCCGGGACGACGTGGACGCGATCACCATCGCGACGCCGTCGGGGCTGCACGCAGCGCAGGCGCTGGCGGCGCTGCGCTCCGGCCGCCACGTGATCGTGGAGAAGCCGATCGCCCTGTCGGTCGACGATGCGGACGCCGTCGTCGCCGCCGGCCGCGAACGCGACCTGGTCGTGGCGACCATCTCCCAGCGTCGGTTCGAGCCGGCCGTGCGCGCGCTCCACGCCGCGATCGAGGCCGGGGAGCTGGGCACGATCTCGCTGATCATCGCCGAGGGCCTGTACCACCGGCCGCAGTCGTATTACGACAGCGCGCCATGGCGTGGGACGCAGGCCCTCGACGGCGGCGTGCTGATGAACCAGGCCATCCACGTGATCGACCTGCTGCGCTGGATGGGCGGACCCGTGGCATCGGTCGCCGGCCACGTCGCGACGCTGGGGCACCGGATGGAGGCGGAGGACACGGCATCGGTCAGCCTCCGATTTGCCGGCGGGACCCTGGGCGAGATCGTCGCCACCACCTGTGCCAACCCGGAGCTGCCCGTGGAGCTGCGGGTCTACGGGGACCGCGGGCACGTTCGGCTCGCCGGCGAGGCCGTCGTCGAATGGGATGTGCCCGGGGTGACGGCCCCCGAACCCGTCGCCGCCGAGGCCGAGGCGGTCGCGGACCTGCCCGGCGTCGGCGCCACGCAGACGTGGGGGACCAACGCGATCGGCTATCTCCGCCAGTACGCGGACTTCGTCGAGGCTGTCCGGACCGGTCGCCAACCCGCCGTGACCGGCGAGGACGGCCGCAACGCTGTCGAGATCATCACGGCCGCCTACGAGGCCGACCGTGCCGGACGAGCCGTCGTGCTCGGAGGAGAACGGGAATGAGGATCGGGGCCGCCAGGGTCGACATCACGCCCCCGCTGGGGATGCAGCTCGAGGGGTTCGAGGTCCGCGTGGACGGCGCGACGGGCATCCATGACCCGCTGCACGCGCGGGCGATCGTCGCCGAGGGCGCGGACGGCACCACCGTCGCGCTGCTCGTCGCGGACCTGCTCCAGGTCGATCCGCGACTGCAGCGGCTGGTCGCTGACGAGGTGCTGGCGCGAACCGGCATCACCCGGGATCACCTGCAGCTGGCCGGGACGCACACGCACAGCGGACCGCGGCTCGCGCAGCCGTCGGACGCGGAGCGCGCCATCGGCCACGGCATCGCCGATGCGGTGACGCGTGCCTGGGAGCAGCGACGCGAGGCGGTCGCCGCCGTGGGCATCGGCGAGGTCACCGGGATCGGCGTCAACCGGCGGCCAAACGGCGGTCCGGTCGACGACCGGGTCACGGTCACGCGGTTCGACGGCGTCGACGGGCAGCCGATCGCCACCCACGTGAACTACGGCTGTCATCCGACCACGCTGGGTCCGAACAACCTGCTCTACACGGCCGACTATCCGGGCGTGCTGTGCCGGCTGGTCGATGAGGCGGTCGGCGGGGTGACCGTGTTCTCGACCGGTCCGCAGGGCGACGTGAACCCGGGCGGCTACTCGCCCGAGGGCAGCATGGTCGGGATCGTCGTCCCGTGGCGCACGTTCGAGTCCGCCGAGCGGTACGGACGCCTGCTCGCGGACTGCGTCCTGGACGTGCGCGCGAAGCTCGAGCCGCGCCCCTCGGACCGGGTGTGGGGCGACGCGCGGGTGGTCGAGCTCCGTCGCAAGCGCCTGCCCGCGCCCGATGTCGCCCGCGAAGCGGCCGTCGCGGCCCGCGACGCGGAGCGCCTCGTCGTGGCTGCCGACATGAGCGCGGACGCCACCTACCATGCCCTCGTGGCCGCCGCATACGCGGAGCTCGTCGCAGGCCAGGCGGCCGATCCGGAGCGCGACGAACCGGTCCGGATCCGGGCGAGCGGGCTCGCCATCGGACCGTTGCTCCACGTGGGTGTGTCGGGCGAGCTGTTCGTGGCACTTGGCCAGCAGATCCGGCGGAAGCTGGGTGACGGACAGACCTGCGTCGCCGCACTGTGCGACGGCACGGTGGGCTACATCCCGACCGCGGACGCGTTCGCCGTCGGCGGATACGAGCCCAACGCCAGCGTGCTCCACCCGGGCGAGGGCGAGCGCCTGGTCGACGCCGCCGTTGCCCTCGCGTCAAGGGCGCCCGCGGCCTGACACGGGCCGACACGGAACCAGGATCACCAGCGACCGGACAACGGACCACCAGGAGGTCACCAATGGCTACGCCGATCTACGCCACCTACCTCGACCAGATCACCGCCCTGCTTGCCCAGATCCGGGACGAGGAGGGCGACGCGATCGCCCGGGCCGGGGCGGTCATCGCGGACCGGATCGCGGCGGACCGCATGATCCACGTGATCGGTCCCGGCGGCCATTCGCAGATCGGCGCCGAGGAGGTGTTCTCCCGGGCGGGCGGCCTCGCCTGCATCGTGTCGTTCATCGACGACGGCTTCTACCTCGGCAACGGTGCGGCCCGGTCGATGGCGATCGAGCGGACGCCCGGCTATGCCCGCGCGATCCTCGACCGCGGCGAGATGGGCGCCGGTGATGTCCTGGTCATCGTCAACGCCTACGGCATCAACGCGGCCACGATCGACAGCGCGATGTACGCCAGAGAGAAGGGGCTGACGAGCATCGGCGTGACATCGGTCGCGAACCAGCGCGGGCTGCCCCAGGGCCACCCGAGCCGGCACCCCAGCGGGCAGGACCTGTGCGACCTCGTGGACATCCTGATCGACACCAAGATGCCGCTCGGGGACGCCGTGCTCAAGCTCGACGGCGTGAGCGAGAAGGTCGCCCCGGTGTCCACCTACCTCAACGCCTTCGCTCTCAACGCGATCATGCTCGAGGCGATCGCGGAGCTGGCCCGGCGCGGCATCGAGCCGCCGATCTGGCGGAGCTCCAACAGCCCCGGTGGCGACGAGGCGAACGTTGCCGTCACCGAGCGCTATCGAAACCGGGCGCGGAACCTCTGAGGCCCTGGATCGACCGCGCAGGAGGCGGCCGTATGGACTCGACGCCGCCGCTCGAGGTACCCGGTTCGGGGGTGCCGAAGCGCCTTGCGCCTGCCATGTCAGATGATCTATTGTCCGACAATCATGCATTTGGAGGGGATGCTCGAACCATGAGTCTCCAGCGACCCGAGACGTTGACCACCGCGGTCGCCGCATACGTCAAGGACGCCATCGTGCGCGGCGAGTTCGCGCCCGGTTCCCGGCTCCCGGAGGTGGCCCTCGCCGCCCAGCTCGAGACGTCACGCGGCACCGTCCGGGAGGCGCTTCGGACGCTGGCCGATGGGGGCCTCATCCAGATCATCCCGCGCCGGGGCGTGTTCGTGTCCCAGCTGTCGGTTCGTGCGGCGTGGGAGATCACGAGCCTGCGCGCGCTGCTCGAGCCCTACGCCTCGCGGCTGGCCCTCGAGGCGAGCGGTTCCGACGATGCGATCCAGCAGGAGGTTCACGCGGCGTTCGAGCATCTCAAGGAGGCGATCGCGACCGGTGACCCCGTGAACGTCGCCGACGCGGACGTCGCGTTCCATCGTGCGGTCTTCGCGCGGTGCGGCCACAAGATGCTGCTCAGCCGGCTGCTGACGCTCCAGGCGCTGTCGTACCGGATCGTGCTCACCAACCAGATCTCGTCCGCCGATGCGCCGACGCTCATCGCGCAGCACGCCCCGATCGTCGAGGCGGTCGAGCTGCGCGACGCGGAGCTGCTCGACGCCGCCGTCCGGACCCATGTCATCGAGGCCGGTGAGCTGCTGATGACCCGGATGGCCGCGCTGGAGGCAGGACGGACGAAGCGTCCCCAATCGACAACCTTCGGCCTCGGTCGCTGGCCCTCGGGCGCCAGTCCGCACCCGAGGCGTTCAAGCCCGCAGCCCGGGAGCGATCGATAGCCCATCCCGTCCACGCCACCCGGCCCTCGTCGGACCGGGGGTGCGACTCGAAGATCTGGACCTGAGCACACAGGAGGCTGGTGCCCTTGACCTTGATCCGCCGCCTCACGTCAACCGTGGCGAACGCACTTGGAGGAGAAACATAATTCACCCTCGCGCATGGGTCAAAGCCCTTGCGGTCGCGGGGTCGCTCGTCATCGTGGTCGGGGCCTGCGGCTCCGGCACCCCGTCGACGGCGCCGACCACCGCGGCCAGCACCGCACCAGGCGAATCGAGCGCGCCGGCTGCCGACGCGTGCGGCACCGATCCGATCACGCTCAACATCTGGGGCGGCTACCCGGAGCTCGATGCGGTCTACAAGGCCGCGGGCGAGGCCTTCACAGCGCTTCACCCCAACGTCAGCTTCACCGTCTTCTCCACCGACCTGCGCGGCTTCGAGCAGAAGCTGACGACGGCGATCCCGTCCGGCACGGCCGGTGACGTCGTGGTCAGGACGACCAACTTCCTGGCCCGGTTCATCGACGAAGGCCTCCTGATGCCGCTGCCCGCCGACCTCAACACGGCCATCACCGCAGGTGGCTACGCACCGGAGGTCCTCACGGACAGCACCTACGCCAACAACATGTGGGGCCTGCCGATCTTCACGGGCGGCACGGGCATCTACTACAACACCGACATGTACGCCGCGGCGGGGATCACCGGACCCCCGACCTCGATGGATGAGCTGATCGCGAACGCGTACAAGACCTACAAGACGGACGCGTCGGGTGCCACCACCGTGTCCGGTCTGAGCCTCCGGCTCAGCGGCCAGGGCAGCGGCGTGGCCGAGAAGTTCTGGATCCTGCTTCTCCAGTACGGCAAGACGCTCATCCGTGAGACCCCTGAAGGCTCCGGCAAGTGGGTCGCCGAGTACAACGGCCCCGAGGGCGTCAAGCTGTTCCAGATGTACGTCGACATGCTGCACGACGGCGTCGACTCGCTGAACATCGATTCCGATGCTGCGGCGTTCGAGAAGAAGGAAACCGCGCAGCTCGCGCGCGAGTCCTGGGTGATCCCCGAGATCGCCACCAGCGCGCCCGACCTCGTCGGGCACTACGCGACGGTCGCGCCGCCGGTCGGCGACATCCTGACCGTCGAGTCCATGTTCGTCCCGGTGGCGGCGCCGCATCCCGATTGCTCCTGGGAGTTCATCCGGTTCATGCGTGATCCGGCGCAGCAGATCAACCTCGTGAAGGTCTCCGGCTGGCCGCCCGCCCGCCACGACCTCGGGGCCGACCTGGATGCGTTCCTCGCCGAGAACCCGACCTACGAAGGCTTCCTCAAGCGGCCGGACGGCTTCCAGCTGACGACGACTCCGGCGATCGCCGAGTTCGACGAGATCGAGACCAAGCTGGCCACGCACCTCGTCGAGGGCTATGCCGACTATGCGAACCTTGCCGGAAATCCCGACAAGATCCAGACCCTGCTCAACGGCTGGGCAGACGAGACCAACCAGATCCTGAAGGACAACAGCCACTTCGGCGGCTGACGTCCTCGTAGAATTGGCGCCGCCGGCATCGCCGGCGGCGCCCCACCCACCATCGCGACCGATGAGCTGAGGATCGACGGGTGATCAGTCCGCTGACTGCCGTGCGACGCGTGCCCAGACGGACATGGGTTCGGTACCGGTTCGTGTTCATCGTCCTGGCCCCGGTCATGCTCCTGTTCACCTATCTGCGCATCGTGCCCACGGGGCAGGCGCTGCTGATGAGCTTCTTCGACTGGGCGCTCATCAAGCCGGCCGACAAGTTCGTCGGCATCGACAACTACGTGAACCTGCTGGGGGACGACAACTTCCGGCTCGCGTTCACCAACACCACGATCTTCGCCGTGGCCACCACGATCTTCTCGGTGCTGATCGCGCTGGTCCTCGCGGCGTTGCTCGCCCGTTTCGTGACCGGCAAGCTCGGCGGCGCGCTGGAGCTGCTGTACTTCGCCCCCGTCCTGGTCCCGATGGTTCCGGTCACGCTCGGCTGGCGTGAGATCTTCAACTACCAGCACGGCATCCTGAACTCCACCCTGGGGATCGTGGGCATCCCCAAGCAGCCATGGCTGAGCGACCCCACGATGGCCCTGGTGGCCGTGGTGATCCTGTCGGTGTGGAAGCAGGTCGGCTACAACATGATCATCCTGCTGGTGGGCATGCGGGCGATCCCGCACGTCTATCACGAGGCTGCCGCCTGTGACGGGGCCGGCGCCTGGCAGCAGTTCCGGCACATCACCATGCCGCTGCTCGCGCCCGTCACGCTGTTTGTGGTCGTGATCACGACCATCTCGGCCTACAACGTGTTCACCCAGGTGTACGTGCTGGCATCCGACGTCCAGGGCGCCCCGGGGCAGGCTCGTCCGGGTGCTCGTCTACGACATCTTCGAGAACGGGTTCCGGTTCTTCAACATGGGCTACGCCGCCGCGGAGGCGATGTACCTGTTCATCATCATCCTGGTCCTGACCATCATCCAGTTCCGGTTCCTTCGGGGGTCCAATCCGTGAACACCCGGCATTCGGTCGTCGGCCGGGTTGTCTACTGGGTGGTCGCCGCGCTGCTGACCATCGGCGGGATCATCATGGTGTTCCCGCTGTTCTGGCTGTTCAGCACGTCGCTCCGGCCGGCGACCGAGCTGCTCATCGTGCCGCCGCCGCTGCTGCCGCAGGAATGGACGATCGCGAACTACCAGAAGGTGTTCGACTCAGCGCCGATGCTCGAATACCTGTGGAACAGCGTCGTGTTCGCGTCGCTGTCGACGGTGTTCATCCTGCTGACGTCGACCATGGCGGGCTACATCTTCGCCAAGTTCCGGTTCCCCGGAAACAACTTCCTGTTCATGCTCGTGCTGGCGACCGCGATCGTGCCGTTCGAGATCTACATGGTCCCGCTGTTCCTGCAGATGAACACGCTGGGCCTGGTCAACAACCCGATCGGGTTGTTCCTGCCCTACCTCGTGCTCAGCTACGGCATCTTCTTCATGCGCCAGAACACGATGACCAGCGTCCCCGACGAGCTGCTCGACGCAGCCCGGATCGACGGCATGGGCGAGTTCGGGATCATGCTCCGGCTGGTACCCCGGCTGCTCGCCCCGGCCATGGCCGCGCTGGCGATCCTCGCGTTCATCCAGGCGTGGACCGCGTTCATCTGGCCCCTGCTGATCCTCAACGACCCCAAGTACTTCCCGATGGAGCTCGGCCTGTCGCAGTTCGCCAACAGCACCCGGGTCGACTTTGGGGCGGTCAGCGCGGCGGCCGTGTTCGCGATGCTGCCGACCCTCATCGCCTTCCTCCTCCTGCGTCGCCGGATCGTGGAGGGCATCACGCTCACGGGGCTCAAGGGCTGACCGCGAGCCCCCGGAAAGGCTTCGTTCCATGACCTCGATCAGCGCCACCCCGGCTGCCCCTGCCCGCCACAACGCCCCGCTCACGTACCTGGGCCGGTCCACCGAGGACGGCGGAACCGTGCGGGTCACCGTGGACGGTGGTCTGGTGACCGCGATCGAGCGGGTGAACGACGATCCTGGCGGGACCTGGATCTCGCCGGGCTGGATCGACATCCAGATCAACGGCTACGCGGGCTACGATCCGAACGCGACCGAGGCGGACGGGTCGACCACCGCGGGGATGGCCCGCTCGCTGTGGCCGGAGGGCATCACCGGCTCGTGCGTCACGATCTGCACCGAATCCGAGGCGCACATCAAGGACAACCTGCGCGCGATCGTCGCGGCCGGTGACGCGGATCCGCTGATCGCCGGGTCCCTGGTCGGGATCCACGTCGAGGGGCCGCACATCGCGACCGAGGACGGCCCCCGCGGCGCCCACCCGCTGCGCCATGTCCGCCCCCCGGATATCGAGGAGTACCGGCGCTGGCAGGAGGCGGCCGAGGGCCGGATCCGGATCGTGACCCTGTCGCCCGAGTACGACGGGGCCGTTCCGTACATCCGGGCGGTCGCCGCCGACGGCGTGCTGGTCTCGATCGGGCACACCACGGCGACCTCGGACCAGATCCGGGCCGCGGTCGACGCCGGGGCGCGCTGGTCGACCCATCTGGGCAATGGCGCCCACGCCATGATCCGGCGCCATCCGAACTACATCTGGGACCAGCTTGCCGAGGACCGGCTGAGCGCAGGCTTCATCTTCGACGGCCACCACCTGCCGCCCGCGGTCATGCGAACCGTCGTCCGTGCCAAGGGTGTCGAGCGCACGGTGCTGGTCAGCGACGCGGTCTCGATGGCGGGCCTGCCGCCCGGCCGGTACACGCTGTTCGACGGCGGCGAGGTCGAGCTGCAGCCCAGCGGCCGCCTCGAGCTCGCCGGGACGCCGCTGCTCGCCGGTGCCGTCACGGCGCTACCGACGTGCGTCGCCAACGCGGTCCGCCACGCCGGCACGACGCTGGCCGATGCCGTGCGGATGGTCACCGCGAACCCGTCCCGGCTGCTGGGGCTTCCGATCGCCGCCGGTCACGAGAGCCTGCGGACGGGCGTCGCCGCCAACCTCACGATGTTCCGCCGGTCCGGCGCGACGGGGGACATCGAGATCGTGCGGACGCTCGTGGACGGGACGGTCGTGTTCGAGGCGCCGGCCGCCTGAGGCAGGCCGCCGTCGACCCCGGTCCCGCAGCCGCTGCCGCCCTCGGCCGGTCAGCGCTGGATGCGGGCTGACTCCCCGGCCGCGAACGCGCGGACCTGGTCGAGCGTTGCCATCGTCGTGTCCCCCGGGAACGTCGTCAGCAGCGCCCCGTGCGCCCAGCCGAGCCGCAGCGCATCCTCGGGTGCCTCGCCGTTGAGCAGCCCGTAGAACAAGCCGGAGGCGAAGCCGTCGCCACCGCCCACGCGGTCGTGGACGTCGAGCTCGCAGACCGGTGCGACGAACGGCTGGCCGGCCACCCACGCGACGGCGCTCCATCGGTGGCGGCTCGCCGACCGCACCTCGCGCAGCGTCGTCGCGACCACGCGGATCCGCGGGAACGCCGCGACCACGCGGTCGATCATGTCGAGGAACGACGCCGGGTCCAGGCCCGTGCTCCTGACCTCCGGTCCGGGGATCTGGAGGCCCGTCTGGAGATCTTCCTCGTTGCCGACGAGGACGTCGACGTGCTCCACGATCCGGCGCAGGACCTCGTGGACCCGGGCGCCACCACCCAGCGCATGCCACAGCTTGGCGCGGTAGTTGAGGTCGAAGGAGACGATCGCTCCCGCATCGTGCGCGGCCTGCATCGCCTCGATGATCAGCTCCGAGGTGGTGGGCGACAGCGCGGCGAAGATCCCGCCGCTGTGGAACCAGCGGACGCCGGCGCCGAAGATCGACGGCCAGTCGAAGTCGCCCGGCGCAAGGCGCGCCGCCGCCTCGTTGGCGCGGTTGTAGAACACGACCGGTCCACGGATGCCGTACCCGCGATCGCTGTACACCGTGGCGATGTTCGGGCCGGTCGCGCCGTCGTGTTCGAAGTGGCGATAGAACGGCGTGACGCCCATTGACCGGACCCTGGCCGCGACCAGGTCCCCGATCGGGTAGTCGACCATCGCGGTCGCGATCCCCGTCCGCTGCCCGAACGCGTCGGCCAGGTTCGCGGCGACGTTGAACTCGCCGCCCGACACGTGGATGTCGAAGGACGAGGCCTTCCGGAACGGGATGATGCCGGGATCCAGCCTCGTGACCACCGCACCGAGCGCCAGGAGGTCGAGCGCTCCATCCGCCCGGATCGCCAGTGGCGTTGTCATCGAACCACCTCCATGGGCACGCGGTCACCGTCTCGCCCGATCATCATCGCAGGTCTCGACAGGATTGTCCGATTGACCGACAATCCGAGGGTCAACGATCGCGAGGGTCGGTGGAGTCGAGGCGGCATCACCGATCCCGGTCAGCGCGTCCCGAGGAGTGCACGATGGCTCGCGAGCATGGTCCGGTCGGTTCCTGGGCCCTGGGTGTCGATGGTCGAGACGGCTCCGGGCACGGGCGCCACGGGATCGTGCGGGGCGACGCCAGGTTCGGAGCATCGGTGGATCCTGCGCTCGGGCGTTCCTGCGCGCGGCTGACCGGTGCCGGACGGCTGGAGGTGCCGGCGCCGGGTCTCGCGGGCGGCGACCTCACGGTCGGGGCATGGGTCAACGCGGCTGCGGGACCCACGACCGTGCTGGGGGACATCGTCTCGTGGTTCGACCCGCAGGCGCGGCGCGGGTTCAACCTCGCCTTCGAGCACGGCGCGCCGTGCGGTAGCCATGGCAACGACCGGACGGCCTGGTTCGGGATCGACGCCGGGACGACTCCAGAGATCGCCGACCACGGACGCCCGGGCGATGCCACGGTGATGGTCTGCTCGCTGGCCGCCCATGACGGCAGCCTGTACGCAGCGACCTGGGAGCAGGGCCCCGCGCCCCGCGGCCACGTGTACCGGCTCGATGGCAGCGCGTGGGTCGATTGCGGTTCGCCGTGGGACGCGAATGCCGTCACGCGCCTCGCGGTCCACGAGGGGATGCTCTACGCCGGTGTATCGCGGCTCCGAGGCGGTGGATCCGGGCTGGAGGATTCGGCGAACCAGGGCCCGGGCGGGCGCGTCCTGCGCTACGACGGCGGGCAGGCCTGGTCCGACATGGGCCAGGTCGAGGGCGCCGATTCGATCGCCGCGCTCGTCCCGTTCGCGGGCTCGCTGTATGCCGCACCCATGTACTCGGAGGGGGTGTTCCGGTTCGATGGCCCCGGGCGGTGGACCTGGTGCGGGTCGCCCGGGCGCCGGCTGCTCGCGCTCGGCGTGCACGGCGGCGCCCTGTACGGCGCGGGCAACGACCATGCCGACGTCAGCAGCGCGATCGCGCAGACCAAGGCCGGCGTCGTCGTGGCGGCGCGCTCGGCCGAGGGCGGGGGCGGTGTGTTCCGCTACGAAGGCGGTGACCGCTGGGTGAGCCGGGGGCTCCAGCCGGACACCACGCAGCTGTACTCGATCGAGACCTACGGCGACCGGCTGCACATCGGCACCTGGCCGGCAGGCCTGGTGTTCCGTGGAGCGAACCTGGACGGCGGCGATGACGCGACGTGGCAGCCGATCGGACAGCTCGGGGACGAGACCGAGATCATGAACCTGCAGGCGTACAACGGGATGCTCTACGGGGGCACCTTGCCCCATGCGCAGATCTTCCGGTACGACGCGGACGACGATTGGTCGCTCGTCGCCACCCTCGACGCGACGCCCGACGTCCGCTACCGGCGGGCCGCCTCGATGGCCCTGTTCCGCGGCGAGCTGTGGGTGGGCACGCTGCCTTCGGGGCACGTCCACTCGATGCGGGCGGGTGCGGTGGCATCGGACGACGGATCGCTGGCGCCCGGCTGGCGCCACCTCGCGGGGGTCCGGCGGGGCGATCGTGTCGAGCTGTTCGTCGACGGGCAGATGGTCGCCACGTCCGAGGTCACGACGATCGGGGAGTCCGTCGCCCCGGACGCCGGTACGCCGCTCGTGATCGGGGGTGGCCCGCGCGCGGGCTTCGAAGGTGAGCTCGCGGACGTGCGCGTCTGGGACCGCGCGCTTGATCCCGGCGAGCTGGCGGCGCTCGCGGTCGAGCCGGTGTAGCGAGCCGCCGCTATCCATCCCAGGCTGGCGGTGTGGCGATCAGCGGCTCGACACGCGTCCCAGGTCTGAGCCCGGCGTCGGCAGGTCGCTGGGCGAGGGGACCGCAGACGGCTCAGCGCTCTCGAACAGGTATTGGAACTCCGGCCCGTTGTGGCAGATCCAGCAGCTGTCGCGACCCTGCATGTCCGCGGGCAGGGGTGCGTGCGCGTCGACGCCGTGGCACGAGGTGCACGGCTGGTCCACGCCCATGTGCTCGGGTCGCATCGGGGCGAGGCTGCCATCGGCGGTCGTGGTCGCAGGGACCTGGTGGCACACCAGGCAGTCGTTCTTGTGGAGGCTCGAGTGGCCGGGCGCGGTCTGGACGAGGCCGTCGGGCTTGTGACAGGCGGTGCAGTCGCGGAAGCCCCACAGCGGGTGGCCCAGCCTGGGGATCGGCTTGGTCCCGACCGCGCCCGCGTCGGTCAGGTGGCAGGCGCCGCAGTCAGAGCCCGCCGGGATCTCGATCCCGATCGGTGACAGCGCCATGGCGGAGCGCTCCGTGGGGACCGGCGTCGGGGTCGGTTCGGAGGCCGCGGCGCGACCGGCCGATGAACCGGTCAGGTCCGGCAGCGCCACGACCGCGAGATACCCGGCGACGACGCAGATCGCGACCACGAGAACGGTGATGCTCAGCCGGTAGGCGCGACCGGCAAGCGCGTGCCGGATCATGACGCGGCCTCGGCGGTGTCATGGGCTGCGTGGCGGCGGGTCCACGGCAGCGAGAACCCGACGTGCGCGTCCGTGTCGCTCATGTCGACGTAGCGCTCGATCAGGGTGTAGGCGAACGCGAGCAGCGCCAGGGCTCCGGCGATGATCGCGATCTCAACGGGCGACGGCGTGTACGAGGCGTACGGGTAGGACACGGTTCCCGCGGCCGTCGTCGTCGGCGCGATCTGGCCACCCGAGACGAACGTCATGCGGTCCACGAACACGCCGATCAGCGCCAGGCCGGACGCCGCGAGCATGCCGCGCGCCGTCCGGGTGCGGGGGAGCAGCACGAGCGCGAGCGGGACGACGAGGCCGGCCGCGATCCGGATGCCCCAGAACTGCCAGGCCATGGGGCCGAACAACAGAGCCTCGGTCGCCTCCCGCAGACCGCGCTCGGTGCCGGTGAGCCCGACGATCACCTCGCGACCGACGAGCAGCGCGACGAGGACCAGCCCGACAGTGAGCAGCAGCCGGATCGACGGGATGGCCACGCTCGCGGCGCGCTCCGCGCCCTCAAGCCCGAACCGCTGGACGGCGTAGAACACGATGCCCAGCAGCGAGGTACCCGCGAGGAACGCGGACGCGACCATCAGCACCGGCGTGAACGGGCCGTGCCAGAACGGCTTGGCGGCGACGACGCCGAACACCGCGCCCAGCGTGGCCGGCGCGAGGATCGCGATGCCGGCGGCCATCGTGCACGCGGCCTGGTGGATCTTCGGATGCTCGGTGAACATGCTCCACACCTCGACCAGGAGCACGCACAGGTAGGCGCCGTAGAACACGCCCATCCACCACATCGGCGACGATGGCGAGGGAACGAGGACGGCGCCGAACACCATCCGGACCGGGTAGTGGAGATCGAGCGCGATGATCCCGAACGCCGTCGTGAGGCTGAGCACGGCGAGGATCGCGTGGCGCTTCTCGAGCGGCCGGAAGCGCTCGATACCGAACACCGTGCCCAGCGACGATGCCAGGCACAGGCCGCTGGTCATGATCGCGAAGAACACGTAGCCGACGATCAGCAGGCCCCACTCGAAGCTGGGCGAGGTCCCGAAGACCTCCCAGCCCGGCGGGATCGCGATCAGCGCGGCGACGGCGCCCACGGCCATCACGGCCGACAGGCCGGCCAGCCACAGCCGCAGGCCAAGCGACATGCTCCGCACCTCGCGGACCAGGGCCGCCACGGCCGCGTGCGGCTCGATCGGCACGACGTACCGGCCGAGCGTCAGGGTGTGTCCGGTCGCCTGCATTCGTCAGGCCTCCTCGATGGCCGGTCCGAGGTACAGCACGCGCGGGCGGGTGCCGTACTCGGGATGAAGCTGCTTGGGGTTGCGCTCGCGGACGAGCGTCGCGATCTCGCTGCCGGGGTCGTTCGCATCGCCGAACCGGCGGGCGCCCACCGGGCACACCTCGACGCACGCGGGCTTGGCGCCGCGGCTGATGCGGTGGTAGCACCAGGTGCACTTGTCGGCGACGCCCGGCGTGCCGTTGGGGGCGTCGGGCCCGGCCGGAACGATGTACCGGGCGCCGTACGGGCAGGCCACCACGCAGAACCCGCAGCCGATGCACCGGCTGGCGTCGACCAGGATCACGCCGTCCTCGGTGCGATACGTGGCCCCGACCGGGCACACCGCGGTGCACGGAGAGTCCTCGCACTGCATGCACAGCCGCGGCTCGAAGAAGGCGGCATCGACGGCCTTGCCGGCGGCGCCGGGAGCCGTCGACTGGGCCGGGAACCCGTACATCCCGGCCTCGGGCGAGTCCACGAACAGCTCGCCGTCGGTGGTCGTCACGTGCCGCTCGACCCAGGTCCGCGTGTAGGCGGCTTCCTCGGGCACGTCGTTCTCTTCCTTGCACGCGACGACGCACAGCCCGCAGCCGATGCAGGCGGAGGTGTCGACGACGAAGGTCCATGCCTTGCCGGCCGGGTCGTAGGTGGACACGATCGGGGACGCGGCGTCCGAGGTGTCATCGAACACCGGGAACAGCCGGGCCAGCGAGGTCGCGCCCGCGAGGCCGCCGGCCAGGGCGAGCCCGAAGCCGAGGAACGCGCGTCGCGAGAGCGATGCTTCGACGATCGCCGGGGCGATGTCATCGAGCGGGACCAGCGTGGCGGCGTCCGGGACCGGCAGCAGCGGGTCGGTGCGCGGCATTGCGCCGAGGACCTCGGGGGCGACCATGGGCGCGATCTCGCCATCCGGCTCCGGCTCGGCGATCAGCTCGGGCTCGGCGACCGGCTCAACTTCGGCCGCTGTCGGCTCGGCCCCGGCCGCCGTCGGCTCAACTTCGGCGACCGGCTCGGCCTCGGCCGCCGTCAGCTCCGCTTCGGCGACCGGCTCGGCTTCGGCGACCGGCTCGGCTTCGGCGACCGGCTCGGCCTCGGCCGCCGTCAGCTCGGCTTCGGCGACCGGCTCGGCCTCGTGGGCGAGCTCGTCCACCACCGGCTCCGCCATTTCGTCCGGCGTCGCCGGCTCGCCCGCCGCTCGGACGTCGTCAGGAAGCATCGATCCGCTCATCGTGTCCCCGGCTCGTCATCGGGGCCGCGCCCTGCCGCGTGGCAGTCGAGGCACAGGCTGTCGTCCGAGGTGCCGGCCGGATGGCGCTGGTTGCGCTGCTTGAACCCTTCGGGTCCATGGCAGGTGAGGCATGGCGGCAGCTTGTCGAGGGGGTGGGTGACGACCGGCGGCCGCATCGCGACGCCGGTGTGGGGGTCGTGGCAATCGAGGCAGGCGGACACGTAGTGGTCGGCGGGCACGATCTGGCGGAGGCTGGCCGGGCGGCCATCCGCCTGGACGTGGCACGTCACGCACACGTCGTTGGTCGGGACCGCGACGGCGACGGTCGAGCCGACGGCGTCGGGGCTGGCCAGGGTGTGTGCGAGCAGCGGACCGTGGCAGCTCTGGCAGCCGATGCCGGCATGGTTCGCGGACGACGCCTTCGCGGCCTCCGGCGCGTGGCAGCTGGCGCAGATGCCGCTGCTCGCGAACGACGCATCGAGGGCGGCCCAGTGCCGGGCGTTCACGTCCCGATGGAGGCTGAAGTCGAGGTACGGCGACCAGGCCATCACGGCGCCCGCGAACATGACCACGGACAGGACCGCCGCGCCGGCGAGGATGGCGACCACCGCGAGCGCGCCACCGCGACGCGACCTTGGGCGGACGCTGCGCCAGAACGCCGCGGCGCGCACCGGGAGGCTCACAGGTTTGCCGGGTTGAGCAGGCCGCGACGGATGGTGAACCGGAGCAGCTCCACGCGGTCGTGGAGCCCGAGCTTCTCCATCATGTTGGCCCGGTGGTAGTGGACGGTCTGCTCGGACAGCTGGAGTGACCGTGCGATGTCGCGGTTGGTGTGCCCCATCGAGGCGAGCAGCAGGATCTCCCGCTCGCGCTCCGACAGCGACTCGTAGGGGTCGTCGAGGGAAGCGTCCGGGCTGTGCCGGACGTAGGTGTCGACGATCCGGGTGACGATCGCGGGGCTCACGTACGTGTGCCCGGCCGCGACGCTGCGAACCGCCTCGACGACCTCGCCCTCCATCGTCTCGCGGGTGAGGAACCCGTTGGCACCCGCCTTGAGGGCCACCGAGAACTGCTCGGCCGCACAGCGGCAGTCGAGCGCGATGATCCGGGTATGGGGACAGGCGGCGCGCACGACGCCGATCGCATCGAATGTTGCGCAACCGAGGCCGCCGAACGCCTCGCATTCCATGACCACGACATCGGCCGATGCCGCCTGGATGTCCTCGACCATGGTGCCGCGACTGGTGACCTGGCCGACCACGTGCATGTCGTGCTCGCGGTCGATCACCTCGCGGAACGCGGTCGCGAGCAGCGGAAAGTCGACGATGGCGAGCAGCACGCCGAGCTGGGATACGGCCTGGCCTGCGCGACCGGTCGCGTCGTGGGTGGTGGACACAGGACCGGCCCGCTCAGCGGTGCAGCGGCTCGTGGTTGGTGGGCTCGTGATGGCGGATAACGGCCGCCCAGCCGAACGGCATGAGCACCATCAGCACCGTGACCACGAACGCGCCCGCCATGGCGGCGGTCGACCCGAAGGCGAACAGCAGGATGTGGAGCAGGATGAACGCCGCGGCCGAACCGCACCACAGGGTCAGGGTCACGAGGCCGATCCAGGCCGCGACCCGCGCGGCACGACCGCCGCGCGCACCCAACGCCAGCCACGCGACCAAGCCGACAACCCCCTCGACGAGGATCACGATCGGCAGGATCAGCGCGATATCTTCCGTGACTTCCCCGATCTGCATGGCCATCTCTCCCGCCGTGTGTCGGCTCCCACTACCAATTGCTGCGGTGATCGTCGGACGGACAGGGCGATCGGAGCCAGATACGCCGGATGGCTGCTGCGGCAGCGGGTGTGCCGAACATGAGCGACGCATGTGCGTCCCGCGGCAACGGCCGTCGTCGTCCGGGCAACGCGGAGACTGTCCGGCGGCGACGCGCGTCGGCTTTGGGCGCGACGACCGTGGGCCCAGAACGGCAGTCGGGCACGAGCGGGCGGGTCGAGGCTGCCGGAAACGGGCAGCGAGCCCTGCGTCAGGCCGGGTTCGTGCCGGCTCCCGGGAGCACGTCGTCGCTGATGCCCGTGGACGCGGCCGTGCTGACGAACTCCACGGCAGGGTCGACCGGGCCGAGCAGCGCCTCGACGGCCGGCTGGGCCTGGGGCGTGGCGAAGATCGAGACGTGATCGCCCGGCGTCAACCGGAGGTCACCGCGCGGCACGAGCAGGGCGCCGTCGCGCTCGATCGCCACCAGCACCGCCTCGCGCGGCCACGGGATGTCGGCGACGCGGTGGGCGGCAAGCGGCGAGCCGGCCAGGAGCTCGGTCTCGATGATCACGCCTCCGGTGCGCAGCCCGCGCACCTGGCGGATGTTCCCGTGCAGCGCCCCCCGGTATGCCGACATCGCGTCGCGCACCGACAGGACCCCGGCCAGCCGGCCACCCGCGGAGACGGGCGCCCAGGATCGGCGATTGTCGGCAAGCGAGCCGAGCGCATCGTCGAGGCCGTCGTCGGCCGCCAGGATCGGCTCGCGCACGATCGCGGATGACGGGATCGGCTCGTCGTCGGGCAGGTGCTCGAGCGTCTCGAGGTCGATCAGCCCGGCGACCGTCCCGTCGCGGCCGATGATCGGCGCCCCCGGAGCGCCGAGCGCCTCCATCCGGGCGCGCGCTGCGCCGACAGTGTCGCCGACGTTGAGGACGACCCGCGCCTGGCGCGCCGCATCGCCCACCGGGACCGCGGCCAGCAGCGGCATCGCGAACCGGAAGCGGTGCGCGGGCGAGTCCGCGCGAGTCGCCAGCTGGCTGCTGTAGATCGACTTCTGGCCGACGATGAACGTGGCCAGCCCGACCGCGACCATCGCCGGCGCCAGCATCGACAGGTTGCCCGTCATCTCGGCCACCATCAGCATCACCGCCAGCGGTGCGTGGGCGACGCTGCCGAACAGCGCCATCATGGCCACGATCACGAACGGCGCCGGCTCGGCGGGGATCGCGGGTGCGATCGGCTCCAGCAAGCGCCAGATCCCGGCACCCAGCAGGCCGCCGACGACCATTCCCGGACCGAAGATGCCACCTGATCCGCCGGAGCCGATCGAGAGCGAGGTCGCCAGGATCTTGGCGAACGGCAAGGCCAGGATGATCCACAGGTCCATGCCCAGCAGCGTCTGGCGATCGAGGCCCACCTGGACAAACCCGTAGCCCGTGCCCAGCGCGCCGGGGAGGATCAGTCCGATGCAGCCGACCGCGAAGCCGGCGATCGCGGGTCGCAGCGCGCGGGGCATTCGCCAGCGTCCGAACCACGCCGTCAGCCCGTAGAAGTTGCGGATGTACAGCAGGCCCACCAGCCCGCACACGAGGCCGATGAGGGCATACCAGGGGAGCTGGGCCGGGTTCGAGAACCCGAACCGGGCCTGTGTCCCGAAGATCGGGCTGAACCCCTCGACGGCGCCGAAGATCGAGTACGCGACGATGGTCGCGATGAACGACGGCACCAGCGCCTCGGACTCCACGTCGTCGCGGTAGAGCAGCTCGGCACCCAGGATCGCGCCGCCCAGCGGTGCCCGGAAGATGGCGCCGATGCCGGCGGCCATGCCGACCGCCACGGCGATCCGGGCGTCACGCGCATCGAGGTCCAGCGCGCGCCCGAGGAACGAGCCGAACCCTGCGCTGATCTGCGCCGTGGGGCCCTCGCGGCCACCGGACCCGCCGGATCCGATCGTGACCGCCGAGGCGACCAGCTTGATCAACGGGATCCGGGCGCGGATCCCGCGGGGGCGATGGTGGTACGCGGCGATCGCCGCATCGGTGCCGTGGCCCTCGGCTTCGGGCGCGAGCCGGAACACGATGATCCCGGAGATCAGGCCGCCCAGCGCCACCACAAGCGGGATGGCCCACGGTCGGGCGGCGTCGGTGATCAGCGCGCCGCCCTCGCCGGCCGGCGTGGGAGGGACGTAGCCGGCGAGCCCGCCCAGGAAGACCTGCGTCGCGACCTCGAGCGCGGTGTAGAACACGATCGCGCCCAGCCCGCCGACGACACCGATCAGGGCACCGAGGACGACCCACTTGCGCAGGTAGCTCGCGGAACGGATCCGCTGCTGGAGCAGGCGCCGCCAGCTGTTGACCTGGCTCGCAACAACGCCGCTCACGCGTACCGCTCGAGCTCGGTGGCCACCGACTGGAGCCCCGAGGCAAGGTCGACGCGGCCGCGGTCCGGGAGCGCGCCGGCGATCCCGCGCAGCGCCGTCCGCCGGTGATCGAGGATCGCCGCCCTGACCTGTTGCCCGCGTTCGGTCAGCCGCGCTCGTGTCGCCCGCCGGTCCTGCTCGTCCACGGCGAGCGCCGTCAGCCCACGGCCCTCGAGCCGGCGCAGCAGCCGGCTCGTCGCCGGCAGGGTGCCGCCCACCCGGGCCGCGACCTCGCCGATCCGGGCGCCATCGTCGGCCTCGCCCAGGACCAGGATCGCGCGCCATTGCGGGAACGTGAGCTCGAACCCGGCATCGGTGCTCGCAAGCGATCGGGTGGTCAGGCCGACGGCCCCGACCACGATCCGCTCCAGGTCGTCGGTCAGGGTGTCTGCATCCGGGTGACCGGGACCGGGACGTCTGGTTGCGGGCTCAAGCATCGGCATCACCTGATGATAGGGGACACAAGCCGGGTGGCTATCAATCGCACCCACCGTGCTCCTCGGACGCCCGGGTCGGTGATCAGGGTGGCCGCCTGCGCCATCCGCGCCCGGTAGCATCCTCTGGGTGGAGCCCGTCACGCTCGTCCTGTTCGTCGCCGGGCTGGTGGTGCTCGTCGCCGGTGCCGAGGCGCTCGTCCGGGGCGCCAGCCGCCTGGCGACCGCGCTCGGGGTCCGGCCGCTCGTCGTCGGGCTGACCGTGGTCGCGTTCGGGACCAGCGCGCCCGAGCTCGCGGTCGGTGTCGGGTCGGCGCTGTCGGGCCAGCCCGACATCGCGCTGGGCAACGTCGTGGGCAGCAACATCGCGAACATCCTGCTCGTGCTCGGGCTGGCGGCCGTGGTCGTCCCGGTCGCGACCGCGACACGG
Organism: uncultured Chloroflexia bacterium; assembly: GCA_963720825.1. Lineage (GTDB taxonomy): Bacteria > Chloroflexota > Limnocylindria > Limnocylindrales > CSP1-4 > CAIXZV01. The sequence continues at coordinate 134,993 of CAVRGY010000009.1, forward strand.
ATCGTCCGCCGCGAGGTCCCGGTCATGATCGCGGCATCGCTGCTGTTGTGGCTGATGGCGCTGTCGGGCAGGATCGAGCGTCTCGAGGGCCTGGTCCTGCTCACGGGGATCGTGGCCTACACGGTGTACCTGGCTCGGTCGAGCCGGAGCGCGAGCGTCGCGGTGCGGGCGGAGTTCGCCGCCGAGTTCGGCGTTGGGGCCGGCCATCCGGGCCGCGTGATCGCGGGCAGCCTCGGCCTCGGAGCCGCAGGGCTGATCGGGCTTGTCGTGGGTGCAGGCTGGATCGTCGACGGCGCGGTCGCGCTGGCCACGACCCTGGGCATCCCCGAGGTGATCGTCGGCCTCACGGTCGTGGCCGTCGGCACGTCGCTGCCGGAGGTCGCGACGTCCATCGCCGCCGGGCTCCGCGGCCATCGCGACATCGCGGTCGGGAACGTCGTGGGCAGCTGCATCTTCAACATCCTGATGGTGCTCGGCGCCACGGCGGTGGTCTCACCGGATCCGATCTCGATCTCGCCGTCGCTGCTGGCCGTCGACCTGCCGCTGATGGTGGCAGCCGCGTTCGCCTGCCTTCCGATCCTGTACACCGGCCGGCTCGTCTCGCGGCGCGAGGGCCTGCTCCTGGTCGCGTTCTACGTCGCCTACCTGGGGTACCTGGTGCTGCTCGCGTCGGGTGACCCGGCGGGGCCCGATGCGGGCCGGATCCTCATGTTCGGGGCGATCCCGATTGCCGGCGTGGCGCTGGTGATCCTCGCCTGGCGGGAGCGGGCGCGCGAGCGCGTGTCCCGAGCGCCGATCCCCGGCAGCGACTAGCCCGCGAGCAGCAATCGGCGGAGCGAGCGCGCGAGCCACGCCTCGTAGGCATCGGCCGACCAGCCCAGCCCGCGCACCACCTCCACGTACACGTCGGGCAGCGTCAGCGCATCGAGCGCGGCGATCGCGTCGTCGGGCCTGAGGCCCGGCCGCAGTCCCGGTCCGATGGCATCCACAAGCACCCGCATGCCCACGCGCCGACGCTCGTACGGCACGTTTCCTTCGGCACGCAGCTCGATATCGGTCGATTTCGCCTCTCGATTGACCAGCACGATGTCGGCGCCGACCTCCCAGCGGATCCGGATCGAACGCGCGAACGTGTCTAGCGCGGCACCCGGGTCGCCCGTGGTCGCGGCAGCCACCGCCTCCCGGAAGCGCTCGTCGGCTTCCGGCAGCGACACGATCGCGTCGCGCAGCTCCCGCAGGATCCTGGGCTTGGAGCCGTACACGGCGTACACGGTCTGGACCGCGACCCCGGCCCCGTCGGCGATCGCCTGGAGCGTGGTCGCGCCGTAGCCATCGCGGACGAACAGCAGGCGCGCGGCGTCCGCGATGCGGCGACGCGTGACCGCGGCCTGCTCCGCGCGGAGGCTCGGTCTCGGGTTGACAGTCCCTGGCATGTCGCTATAGTACCGCTCTACTCGGTAGAGTCACACTCTATCTCGTGGATACCGACCCCAGGAAGGGAGTCTGCCAGATGCTCGACGCACCCACCAGCATTGACGTGGCCGGCCGGATGCACCGGCTGATCGAGGAGGGGTTCGCCAACAACGATCGGGTGATCATCGACGAGCTGATCGCCCCGGACTGCATCGAGCACCAGCGTGGTCATTCGCAGGGTGTCGCGGGGGTCCACGAGTTCGTGTCAAGGCTCCACGGCTGGCTGTCCGATCTCGAGCTCCGGATCGAGGACCTGGCCGTCGTGGGCGACCGGGTCTGGCTGCGGATGCGGGTCGCCGGCACCAACACCGGGCCGGTCAACGGCCTCGCGCCGACGGGCCGGCGTGTTTCGGTCGACGTGTTCGACCTGGCGAGGATCGAAGCGGGGCGCGTCGTGGAGCACTGGGGCGTCGCTGACCAGCTCGGAATGCTCCAGCAGCTGGGCTACGCCCCGGGCCGGTCCACGCCGGAGGGCGTCGATGCGCCGGCCGGTCGTTTGCCGGGGGCAGTGGAGGGTGAGTGACATGGTGTCGACGGTGGCCGCGCGGCACGACGTTGTCGTGATCGGCGGGGGACAGGCGGGTCTCGCGGCGTCCCACCACCTGACCCGGATCGGCATCGAGCACGTCGTTCTCGATGCCGGCGCCCGGGTCGGCGACGCGTGGCGCGACCGCTGGGACTCGCTGCGCCTGTTCACGCCGGCGGGCATCGACGGGCTTCCCGGGATGCCGTTCCCGCTGGAAGCGGCGGGCCTGCCCACCAGGGTTCAGATGGCCGACTACCTCACCGAATACGCCGCGCGCAACCACGCGCCGATCGAGCATGGCGTGCGGATCGACAGCCTCGACCGATCGGCCGCTGGCGGGTTCACCCTCGCGGCGGCAGACCGACGGTATGAAGCTGGTGAGGTCGTCGTTGCCACGGGGTTCCTGTCCGCGCCTTTCGTGCCACCGGCCGGCGCCGGGCTCGATCCGGCCATCCGGCAGCTCCACAGTGCCGCGTACCGGAACCCGGGGTCGGTGCCCGGCGCCTCCGCGCTCGTCGTGGGTGGCGGCAACTCCGGCGTGGAGATCGCCCTCGAGCTGGCCCGGGCCGGTCGTCGGGTCAGCCTCGCCGGGACGAGCACGTTCCTGCCGCGCATCGCCCGCGTCGGGGGCGGCCGTCCGTTCTTTGCCTTCGCACGACGCGTGCTCACGCTCGACACGCCGATCGGGCGCCGGATGCGCGAGCGGATGGGCGACCACGGGTCAGCACCGGTGATCCGCGTCCGCCAGGCAGACCTGGACGGTGCCGGTGTCTCCCGCGTGGCGCGCGTTGCGGGGGTTGAGGATGGCCGGCCCGTCCTTGCCGACGGGCGGAGCCTCGAGGTCGACGCGGTGGTCTGGTGCACGGGGTTCCGCCCGGCGTTCGACTGGATCCGGCTGCCGGTGCTCGAGCCGGGCGGCCTGCCCCGGCACCAGCGAGGCGTGGTCGCAAGCGAGCCGGGCCTGTCGTTCGTCGGGCTGCCGTTTCAGACGGGCTTCGTGTCGCCGCTGGTTCTCGGGGTCGGTGCCGACGCCGCGGAGATCGTGGACGGGATCGCCAGGCGCATGACCAGCCGGAACGCCCGAATGCCCGCGCCGAGCTCGGCCGCGGTCAGCGAGGCGACCAGAAGCTAGCCAGGCCGGCCAGACTGGCCCGGGCGCCGCCGATCACACGGCGGACCGCGTTGCCGATCCATGCCGGCTCCCGGGCGAAGGGCCCCCCGTTGAATCGAGGCATATCCTGTTGGCGATGGGCGATTCGCCGGAGCTTTCGCGCGAGGAGTGGGAGTCGCTGCTGCACGCTCCGTTCTGCGTGTACCTCGCCGTGATCGCGACCGAGGCGGAGGTGACGCAGGCACAGTTCCGCGCCCTGCGCGAGGAGGTCGCGGCGGCCAGGCAGGCGTTCGCGGACGGGACCATCGGCTGGACGCTGGCCGAGACCCTGACCGCCAACCTCGACATGCTGTGGGCTGCGTACCAGAGCTCGGGACGCCACCCGGGGCACGACCTCAGGCGCGCCCGCAAGGTGCTGGGCAAGGTGCCGGACGACGAGTCCGCCGCGGTCCGCGACTGGCTGATCGTCCTTGCCATCCGCCTGGCGCGGGCAGACCGGACGGTCGGCAAGCCCCCCGTCTCGCACGAGGAGGTGTCGGCGATCCGGGACATCGCCGGCTGGCTCCAGCGGCCGATTCCGCCGCTTGGCGAGGCCTGACGACCCGGCTCGTGGCTCACGCGCGCCGCGGTCATCCACAGGAGCCGTTGTCACGTACCTCTCAGAGAGGGTCCGGATACTGGCCGGGGCACCGCCCGAGCACGGAACCTGCGGCACTCGCCGCGTGCCCAACCCATGGAGTGCATCCAGGGCGAGATGACACCGGCACCCGACAGGCCCCTTGCCAGCGACCCGCCCGCCCCGTCCCGGGCCGGACGCATCCGGACGCGCATCGCGCGCGGGCTGCCGTTCGCCGGCGGCATCGCTGCGGCATTGATCGCGGTCGGGCTCTACGGAGCGTTGAGCCCGGGCCCTCAGCCGCTGACCCCGGCGCAGGTCGATGACGCGATCGCCTCGGCGCTGGCCGCCCAGACACCGGGCCCGGCCATCTCGGAGCTGGTCTATGCCGCGGTTCGCCCGTCGCTCGTCCTGATCGAGACCGACGCAGCCGACGCCGGGGGGTCGGCGACCCACCGCCTGGGCACGGGCGTCGTGGTCGATGCCGGCGGCCAGGTCCTGACCGCGCTCCACGTCGTCGCGGGCGCGGGCTCGATCCACCTCACGTTCGCCGACGGAAGCACCTCGTCGGCCACCGTGACCACCACCCAGCCCGACCACGACATCGCGGTCCTCAAGCCCGACACCGTTCCCGCGGCCGTGACGCCCGCGACGCTCGGCAACCCGGGCGCCGTCCGGGTCGGCAGCGACGCGTTCATCGTCGGCAACCCGTTCGGGCTGACCGGATCGCTGAGCGCCGGTGTCGTCTCCGGGCTCGACCGCTCGTTCAAGCTGCCCGACAGCGGGCAGACCCTCGACGGCCTGATCCAGGTCGATGCTGCCGTCAATCCCGGCAACTCCGGCGGACCGCTGCTCAACCGCGGTGGCCAGGTCATCGGGATCGTGACCGCGCTCGTCAACCCGACGTCCGAGGACGTGTTCATCGGGATCGGCCTGGCCGTCCCCATCGACGTGGCCGGCGGTGCCGCCGGGCTGCCACAGTACTGAGCCGCCTGCAGGGAGACAGCTTCATGGACCAAGCGCCGACCACCGGCCCCGCCGTTCCCATGGAACGGCTGCTGTACGAAGTCAAGAAGGTCATCGTCGGCCAGGACCACCTGCTCGAGCGGATGATCGTGGCCCTCCTCGCGCGCGGCCACCTGCTCGTCGAGGGTGTCCCCGGGCTGGCCAAGACGATGGCCATCAAGACGCTGGCCCAGGCGATCGGCGGCGACTTCAAGCGGATCCAGTTCACCCCCGACCTCGTGCCCGCGGACCTGGTCGGCACCCGGATCTACAACCAGAAGACGGGCGAGTTCGCGACCGAGCTCGGACCCGTGTTCACGAACCTCCTGCTGGCCGATGAGATCAACCGGGCGCCGGCCAAGGTCCAGAGCGCGCTGCTCGAGGTGATGCAGGAGCGCCAGGTCACGATCGGTCACAACACCCACCCGGTGCCGGAGCCGTTCCTGGTGCTCGCGACCCAGAACCCGATCGAGACCGAGGGCACCTACGCGCTGCCCGAGGCACAGGTCGACCGGTTCATGCTCAAGGTCATCATCGGCTACCCGAGCTCCACCGAGGAGTACGCGATCGTCGAGCGGATGACGGGCCCGCTCGAGCCCGTTGCGCAGGTGCTGTCGACGGCCGAGCTGCTGGCGCTCCAGCAGGCCGTGGACCGCGTGTATGTCGACCCGGCGCTCTACGACTACGCCGTCCGGCTGGCGACGGCGACGCGCAACCCGGCCCGGTCGGGCCTGCCCGAGCTGGAGCGCTACATCACCTATGGAGCGAGCCCGCGGGCGTCGATCAACCTCGTGCTCACGGCTCGCGCGCTCGCGTACGTGCGCGGACGCGAGTACGTGATCCCCCAGGACGTGCTGGACATGGCGCTCGACGTCATGCGCCACCGGGTCGTCCTGTCGTTCGAGGCACTGTCCGACAACGTGTCGGCCGACGCGCTCCTGACATCGATCCTGCAACGGGTCCAGCCCCCCGCCGAGCCCCTGAAGAGCCATGCCGCTGTCCGCGCCGTCAGCGCCTGAGCGCATCCTCCAGCGCCTCGACTGGCAGGTCGTGCGGCGCCTGGACGGGCTGCTCCAGGGCGACTACCGGAGCCTGTTCCACGGGGCCGGCGTCGACCTCGCCGGGCTGCGCGAGTACCAGCCCGGCGACGACGTGCGCTACATCGACTGGAACGTGACCGCGCGGCTCACGACGCCGTATGTCCGCGAGTACCTCGAGGATCGCGAGATCACGGCCTGGTTCCTGCTCGACCTCAGCCCGTCGGTCGACTTCGGCACGGCGAGGGGTGGCGCGATCGCCGGCGGCGATGATGCGGATGGCGCCGTCACGGATGGCGCCGCCAACGATCGCGAGAAGCGGACCGTCCTGCTCGACTTCGTCACGACCCTTGCCCGGGTGCTGACCCGTCGGGGCAATCGCGTGGGCGCGGTCCTCTACGCCGGCCACGAGCGACGAACCATCCCGGCCGGCAGCGGGCGCGTCCAGGTCCTGCGCCTGATCGAGGACCTGCTGCGCCAGCCCCGGCTGCCGAGCGCGCCGTTCACCGACCTGGTGCCGCTGCTCGAGACCGCGCACCGGACGATCCGCCGGCGGTCGCTGGTCGTGGTCGTGTCTGACTTCATCAGCGAGCCCGGCTGGGAGCGCCCGTTGCAGCTGCTCAGCCGTCGCCACGAGATCCTCGCCGTCCGGCTGCTTGACCCGCGCGAGGTCGAGCTGCCCGATGTCGGGCCGATGATCATGGAGGATGCGGAGACCGGCGAGCAGCTGTACGTCGACACCCACGATGCGGCGTTCCGCCGCCGGTTCCGGGCGGCGGCCGATGCGCGCGAGGCGGCGGTTGCCGCGGCGTTCGCCCGGGCCGGCGTGGAGGCGGTCACGCTGTCCACCGACGAGGACCTCGTCCGCGCGATCGTGCGCATGGCCACGCTGCGCCGCCGGCGGCGTCGGAGGTAGGCGGCGTGACGTTCCTGTGGCCCCCGATGCTCGCGGCGATCCTGCTCGTGCCACTGGGCATCGTGCTGTACCAGGCCATCGACCGGCGGCGCCGGCGGCTGGCGGCCGGGCTCGGCGCGCCGGGGCTCACCACGCCCGTGGGCGGACGGCGCCCGGGGGCTCGCGGGCGGATCCCTGGCGCGCTGTTCGTGGCCGCGTTCGCGGTGCTCGCACTCGCGCTCGCGCGACCGCAGGCGGCGGTCTCGCTGCCGCGAACCGAGGGGACGGTCATCCTCGCGTTCGACGTCTCGGCCAGCATGGCCGCAGACGACATCACACCCACCCGCATGGACGCGGCCAAGGCGGCAGCGAAGCGCTTCGTCGAGGCGCAGCCGGCGGGCGTCGTGATCGGCGTGGTCGCGTTCAGCGACGCCGGGATCGCGGTCCAGGCGCCCACCAGCGACACGACCGCGGTGCTTGCGGCGATCGAGCGGATCACCCCGACGCGCGGCACGTCGATCGGGCAGGGGATCCAGGCAGCGCTGGCGGCCATCGACCAGGCGGAGGCGGACACCCCGCCGTCCTACTACAGCAACCGTTCACCCGATCCCACCCCGGCGGCGACCCCGGTACCCGCCGGCACCCACGGATCCGCTGTGATCGTCCTGCTCAGCGACGGGGAGAACAACCAGCGGCCCGACCCGGTCGCGGCGGCCCAGGCGGCAGCCGACCGCGGGATCAGGATCGACACGGTTGGGATCGGCAGCGCGGCCGGCACGACCCTCAACCTCGATGGCTTCTCGGTCCACACCCAGCTCGACGAGGCGACGCTCCAGCAGGTCGCCTCGATCACGGACGGGACCTACCAGGAGGCATCGGACGCGGCCGGCCTGCTGGAGATCTACCGTGACCTGGACACCCGGCTGGTGCTCCGGACCGAGCCGATCGAGATTACCGCGCTGCTCGCGGCGGCGGGCGTGCTGCTGTTCGTTGTGGGCGGGGTCCTGTCCTTCGCCTGGCTGGGGCGGCTGCCGTGACCCGTCCGGTCGCGCCCGGATCACGCCCCACGGATGCCATGCCATGAGCTTCCTGTGGGCGGGGCTGCTCGTTCTGCTGCTGATCGTTCCGGTCGTGATCGGCGTGTATGCCTGGAGCCTGCGCCGGCGGCGCCCGGTGGGCGCCCGGTACTCCAGCCTGAGCCTCGTCCGGGCGGCGATGCCCGGGACGTCGGGGATCCGCCGCCACGTCCCGTTCGCGCTGTTCGCGGCGGCGCTCGTCGCGCTGCTGGTCGCCATCGGCCGCCCCGCGGCGGTGCTCAGCGTGCCCTCGAACCAGACCACGATCCTGCTCTCGATCGACGTCTCGGGGAGCATGTGCTCGACCGACATCGCGCCCACCCGGCTGCTGGCCGCCGAGGCCGCCGCGGAATTGTTCGTCCGCAGCCAGGGCAGCGAGACCCAGATCGGCATCGTCGCGTTCAGCGGCCTGGCCGCCCTGATCCAGCCCCCGACCAATGACCAGCAGGTCCTGATCGAGGCCCTCCAGAGCCTGACCACGGGGCGTCGGACCGCGGTCGGCAGCGGCCTCCTGGCCGCGATCGACGCGATCTCCGAGATCGATCCGAGCGTTGGCCCCGCGGTGCTGCCGAACCGTCCCGGCGTCGAGCCGCCGCCAGTGGTCCAGGGCGCCTTCGCGCCCGACATCATCGTGCTGCTCACCGACGGGGCCAGCAACGCCGGACCGCCGCCCCTCGATGCCGCCCAGCAGGCGGCCGATCGCGGCGTCCGGGTCTACACCATCGGGTTCGGGACCGCCCAGGGCGGCGAGTTCGAGACGCAGTGCGCACGGCAGTTCCTCGGCAATGAGCCGTTCGGAGCCGGCGGCTTCGGGAATGGGTTCGGCAATGGGTTCGGCGGGGGCGGCGGCCAGCCGGGCGGGTTCCGTCGCGGGATCGACGAGGAGACGCTGCGCCAGGTCGCCGACCTTACCGGTGGAACCTACTACCCTGCCGAGAGCGCGACCGACCTCGAGCAGGTGTTCGCGAAGCTCCCGACCCAGCTGATCACCAAGCACGAGGTCGTCGAGCTGAGCGTCGGGTTCGTCGGGGCCGGCGCGCTCCTTGCCGCGCTGGCGCTGTTGCTCGGGCGTGCCTGGAGGCCGTTGCCCTAGCCGCGCTCGCTCGTTCCTGACGCGGCGAAGGGTCCCCGGTGCGGATCGCCGTCGACGAACGCGCCGCCACGGACGATGCCGATGATCCGTGGCACCTGCGGTCCGGACGCGGCCGTGGCCGGATCCGGCAGCCAGAACGCGAGCTCGGCGGGTGCGCCCGGTTCGAGAACCGCGTCGGGCCGCAGCTGGCCGGACCCGACCAGCACCGCGACCAGGTCGATCGCGCCCCGCCGGTCCTCGGCCAGCACCTTCGCAGCGGCCCCGACGGCCGCCCGCACCGCCGCCTCCGCACTGCGCGGATCGGGTGGTGCGGCGGTGACCGTGCAACCGGCCAGGTCCAGGAACGTGGAGTCGCCGCGCGAGATCGCCCGGACTGCGTGATCCGCTCCGACCGCGAGGATCCGGTCGGCCGCCCATGCGATCGCGGTCGCGGCAGGCTCGCCCGTGGTGGCGGGCTCGCTCACCGATGCAATCCCCGTGCCCAGGACCGAGCCGCCGACGGCGATGACGTACTCGTGGGTCATCGAGTCATCCTCCTGCCTGCAGCCTACCGGGTGCGCCCAGTCGACGGCGGTGCCGCGGCTCGGGGTGACCGGAGCACCGCCACTGGTGCATGATCGGAGCGTGGACTCCCAGCCGCTGCGGGTGATCATCGCCGAGGACTCCGCGCTGATCCGCGAGGGCCTCGCGCGACTGATCATCGATTCCGGGGGCGAGGTCGTGGCCAAGGTGGGCGACGGCCCGTCGTTCGTGGACGCCGTTGTCGAATACCGGCCGGACGTCTCGGTCGTCGACGTGCGGATGCCACCGACCCAGCGCGACGAGGGCCTGCGCGCCGCGATCGAGGCGCGCCGCAGGATCCCCGGCACGCCGGTCCTCGTGCTCAGCCAGTACGTCGAGCACCAGTACGCGACCGAGCTGCTCGCCGACCGGGCGGGCGGCGTCGGATACCTGCTCAAGGACCGCGTCGCCGACATCCGCGAGTTCATGGACGCGCTGCGTCGGGTGGCCCGCGGCGGCACGGCGCTCGATCCCGAGGTCGTCGCGCAGCTGATGATCCCGCGCCACTCTGACGACCGGCTCAACTCGCTCACGCCCCGGGAGCGCGAGGTGCTTGCGGCGATGGCCGAGGGGCGGACGAACATGGGGGTCGCCACGCTGCTGGGGATCTCCGAGGGCGCCACCGAGAAGCACATCAGCAACATCTTCGGCAAGCTCGAGCTGCCCGACTCCGAGAACGACCACCGCCGCGTGCTGGCGGTGCTGACGTATCTCGGCTCCTGAGCCGAGCCCGCGGGCTGGCGCCTGGCCTAGCCCGGGTTCCAGCCCGGGATCGCCGGCGGCCGGAACGCCGCGGCGGCGGAAACCGGGAGCTCGGCGTGGACCACGGTCGGCCCGCCGGCCGGACTGTCGACCGTCAGCGTGCCGTCCAGCGCCTCGACCCGGCCGGCCAGCCCGGCCAGCCCGCCACCGGGGACGAGCCGGGCGCCGCCGGCGCCGTCGTCCCACACCTCGACCACGAGGTTCGGACCGTCCGGCCGGCAGCGGATCTCGCAGCGGGTCGCCGTCGCGTGCTTGGCGACGTTGGCCAGCGACTCCGCGACCACGAAGTAGGCGGCCCGCTCGATGGCGTCGGGCAGACGCGTGCCGTCGGGGATCGTGCTGGAGACCGTGGTCTGCACGGGGGACCGGCCGGCGATCGCGCTGAGCGCAGGCACCAGCCCGCGGTCGAGCAGGATCGCGGGCGCGATCCCGCGCACCAGGTTGCGCAGCTCGGCGAGGGCCTGGCGGGCCTGGTCCTGGGCGTCGGCGACCAGCGTGCGTGCGGCCGCCGGGTCCGTGTCGATCTTCTCGGCCGCGAGCCCGAGGTCGATCGTGAGCATCACCAGCCGCTGCTGGGCGCCGTCGTGGAGGTCGCGCTCGATCCGGCGCAGCTCGCTCGCCTCGGTGTCGATGACCGCCCGGCGGCTGGTCTCGAGCGTCGCCACCCGTCGGGCCAGCGCCTGCTCCTCGGACTCGCACACGAGGCCGGCGATGACGGCGCGGTGGAGGGCCATCAGGCCCTGGGTGACGGACGATGCGACGGCGAGCAGGACGAGCCCGGCCAGGCCGCCCGTAATCGCGGCGATCGCCGGGGGCAGGATGCCGCCATCTGACGGGAGGCCCTGGACGAGGGCCGACACCGGCACGGACAGCAGGGCAAGAGACGCGGTCCAGAGGATCGCGGCCGCGATGAACTCGAGGATGGTCAACGGGAACGCGACGACCACGTAGATGACGTCGCGCCACCGGCTGAGGTCGAGGAACACCGCGAACAGCAGGTCCCGCAAGCCGGTTCCGTAGGGGCGGTACGCGTGCGGGCGAAGGGTTCTCGGATCGACCCGCATCGCGCGCCGGCGCTCGATCCTCGCGACCACCCGGCATGCCTCGATGGCCAGGCCGATCAGCACGATGCCGACGCCAACCACCAGCAGCGAGACACCGGCCGAGAACAGCGCGCCGATCAGCGAGACGGCGAACAGCTCCACCCAGAACCCCACGAAGATCGCCAGCAGGGCGCGCCACGTGGCCGGGTGGAGCGGGGAGAGGACGAACGTGGCGATCGCGCCACGCTGTCGCCCCGTGACCTGAGCGCCCAGGAAGGCGCTCAGGATCAGGAGCGTGCCGAGGACGAGGAGCGGGACTCCGATCAACGCTCGTCCGCGGTGTTGCGCATCGAGCGCAGCAGCAGGACGGCGCCCAGCGCCACGAGCAGGGCCGGCCCGAGGTGGACGCTGCCGGCCCAGCCCGGGATCACCGAGTTGGCCATGGCCAGCGCACCGAACACGACCAACAGCACGCCGGCGTAGAACCCTGCGCCGGCGCCGCGCCGGCGGTTTGGCTGGCCGGCGGGGTACGCCGTCCAGCCGGGGTTGGTGGTCCAGCCCTCGATCGGTCCGGGCTCACCCGGGGTCTCCGTCCCGTCGGCGGCGACGCCACCGGTTGCGGCAGGAGCTCCCGGACCACCGGGGCCACCGGGCGCTGCGACGAACGGCGCCTCGGGGATCACGAACGCGAGGATCACGTAGAGCACGATGGTGAAGCCGCCGAACAGGGCCGACAGGATCCACAGGATGCGGACCAGGGTCGGGTCGAGATCGAGGTACTCCGCCATGCCGGCGGCGACGCCTGCGATCTGACGATCGTAGCGGCTGCGATACAGACGACGGGTGTTCACTTGCATCCTCCCTCAGGGTTGATGTCGATGGCGCCGAGGTTGGCCGAGACGACCAGGTCGGCGTGGTTCGGGGCGGTGGCGTAGCCCGGGCGTCTCCCAGCCATTGCCGTTGCGGATGAGGCCCCCGTGGTCGATCGATCCGAGCGACGCGTCACCGCGGACGCGCAGGCCGAGGCCGTCGGGTGCGCACACGCTCAGCTTCCCGGCATTGACCGAGAGATCGCCGCTGAGGTCGCCCGTGGCCGGCAGCTGAAGCCAGCCGGCGCCGGCGTTGACGTCGAGCGACACCTGGCCGACCGTCGCCCCGGTGAGGTCGACGCGGGCCTCGGCAGCGTTGATCGCGAGGTCCAGGTTGCCGAGCTGCGCGCCGGTGAGGTTGAAGCGTCCCCGGCCCGCACTCACCTCGGCGTCGAGGTCGAGGCTGTGCGCGGTGGGCAGCGACACCAGCCAGGTGTCCTTGTCGTGCGCGAAGCTGGCCCAGCGTCGGTGATTCGCCGAGGCGACCGACAGCCGGTCCGCGGTCGCGTTGACCGCGGGCGCGGCCGCGCCGTCGCCCGTCGCCAGCTGCCATCCGTCACCCGGCACGGCCGTGACCGTCAGGTCGCCGCACGCCAGGTTGAGGCTGACGGCCGCGGGGCCCCCGAACACCCCCTGCCGGGCCTGCGTGCTGCCCACGGTCGCGGCGCCGCAGTCGATCGACATGCCGGGTGCCGCCACGACCATCCCCCCGAGCAGGAGCCCCGGCATCGCGGCCGCGACCATGCCGCCCGGCAGCCCCAGCCGAGTGCCGCGGAGCAGCAGCGCGGCTCCGATCACGATGATCGCAACCGGCCACAGCGACAGCGCGCCCGCGACCGCGTCGCGATCGAGCGCGTTGCCCTGCGCGAGCAGCATCACGGCTCCCGCCGTGACGAAGAAGATGCCCCAGTAGAGGGGCCGGCGACGTACCGCCATGGTCATGTGCCTCCAGGTCGTGGGCCGGCCCGCGCAAGCGGACCGATGTGTTCCTGTTGATGGCCCCAACGCTACGGAGACCCGGGTTCCGGAACCAGCCGGGCAGCGGGCGTCTTTGGGGTGGGGCTAGCCCCCGTACGCCGGGCACGCCGGGCCCCGCCGGGCCACGCCGGGTGGGCACGGGCGATCAGCCGAGGGCGCGGGCGATCAGCCGGGGTGCCGGCGCCGGCGGGCATACCATTGGGTTTCCGGGCAGCGCCGGCCCCGCGCCGGCTTGATCACGCGGATGTCGGCCCGCCGGGCCGCGGGCAGAGGAGAAGCTGCAATGCAAGTCGGGATCATCGGCCTTGGCCGGATGGGCGCGAACATGTCGCGCCGCTGGATCCGCAACGGTCACCACGTGGTGGGCTACGCACGGACCCGGAGCACGGTCGAGGGGCTGGTCTCCGACGGGGCGATCTCGGCGGGCGCGACGTCGATCGATGAGCTCGTCGGCCAGCTGCAGACGCCGCGCGTCGTGTGGCTGATGGTGCCGGCCGCGTCGGTCGACGACACCCTTGAGCAGCTGCGATCGCAGCTCGCCGCGGGTGACATGGTGATCGACGGCGGCAACTCGTACTACGTCGACGACATCCGCCGCTCGAAGGCGCTCGCCGAGGACGGGATCGAGTACCTCGACTGTGGCACCAGCGGTGGCGTATGGGGCCTCGAGCGCGGCTATTGCCTCATGATCGGCGGCCCCGACGACGCGGTCGCCAAGCTCGACCCGCTGTTCCGGGCGCTGGCCCCGGGCGTCGATGCGGCGCCGCGGACCCCGGGTCGGGACGGGACGCCGGGGAGGGACGAGGAGGGATATCTCCACTGCGGGCCGGCCGGCGCCGGGCACTTCGTCAAGATGGTCCACAACGGGATCGAATACGGCGTGATGGCCGCCTACGCGGAGGGGATCAACATCCTCCGGCACGCGAATATCGGCCTGCACCAGCGCGAGATCGACGCCGAGACCACGCCGCTCCGGGATCCCGAGCTGTACCAGTACGACCTCGACCTGCCGGCGGTCACCGAGGTCTGGCGGCGTGGCAGCGTCATCGCCAGCTGGCTGCTCGACCTCACGGCGCAGGCATTCCACCAGTCGCCGCAGCTCGAGGACTTCAGCGGCCGGGTCAGCGACTCCGGCGAGGGTCGCTGGACCAGCATCGCCGCGATCGACGTGGCGGCGCCGTCGCCCGTACTCACGGCCGCGCTGTACGAGCGGTTCAGCTCGCGCGGCGAGGCGGACTTCGGCGACAAGGTGCTGTCGGCGATGCGGTTCGGGTTCGGCGGCCACCTCGAGAAGCCCAAGGACTGAAGCGCCAGCTGACCTGCGTCGCACGATGACCGTCCCGTCCCCGGATCCGCACAGGCACACCGCCGCCGCGCTCGGACGCGTTCGTGTTCTTCGGCGCGACCGGGGACCTGGCGTTCAAGCAGATCTTCCCCGCCCTTGCGGGTCTCATCCGCGACGATGGCTGGACCATGCCGATCATCGGCATTGCCCGCCACGGCGACCTGGCGTCGTTGCGGGACCGTGCCCGGGACAGCCTCGCGGCCCACGGCATCAGCGACCCCGGGATCCTCGCCAGGCTGCAGGCCCAGCTCCAGTTCATCGATGGCTCGGATGACGAACCGGAGACGTTCCGGCGGTTGCACGACGCGCTCGGCGCCGCCCGGCATCCGCTCCACTACCTCGCGATCCCGCCGGCCCTGTTCGGCGAGGTTGTCAGGCTGCTGGGTGCCTCGCACTGCGCGGACGGAGCACGCGTCATCGTCGAGAAGCCGTTCGGCCGCGACCTCGCGGGTGCCCGGCGGCTCAACCGGACGCTCCACGAGGTGTTCGAGGAGCAGCAGATCTTCCGGATCGACCACTACCTGGGCAAGGAACCCGTCCAGAACCTGCTCTATTTCCGGTTCGCGAACCGCTTCCTCGAGCCCATCTGGAACTCGAACCATGTGTCGTCGGTGCAGATCACGATGGCGGAGGCATTCGACGTGGCCGATCGGGGCGCGTTCTACGACAGCGCGGGGGCGATCCGCGACGTGATCCAGAACCACCTGCTCCAGACGGTCGCCGTCCTGGCCATGGAGCCACCGTCCGGGCAGGCGATCGAGGTCATCCGGAATGAGAAGTTCAAGGTGCTCGACTCCATCCGGCCCGTCGCGCCGGGCGATGTCGTGCGGGGCCAGTACGAGGGATACCGGAAGGTTCGGGGCGTTGCCGCCGATTCGCGGGTCGAGACGTTTGCTGCCATCCGGCTCCACGTCGACACCTGGCGCTGGGGTGGCGTCCCGTTCCATATCAGGACCGGAAAGTGCCTGCCGGTGACCGCGACGGAGGTGCTCGTCGAGCTGCGGCGACCGCCGGTCGACGTGTTCGCGGAGCATCAGCCCCTGGATGCGAACTACCTGCGGTTCCGGTTGACGCCGGACATGTCGATCTCGCTCGGTGCGCTGGCCAAGGCGCCGGGTGAGCGGATGGTCGGCGAGCCCGTCGAGCTGTTCGCGAGCCACGACTCCGGGGGCGAGCTGCCGCCGTATCACCGACTCATCGGCGACGCCGCCCAGGGCGACCAGATGCTGTTCGCCCGCGAGGACACGGTGGAGGCCGCATGGCGGATCGTGGGACCCGCGCTGGATCCCGACGAGCCGCCGGCGCCGTACCGGCGCGGAACCTGGGGGCCGGACGCCGCGGACAGGCTGGTCGCTCCCGGCCGGTGGCACGCACCCCGGCCGGCGACGGTCCACACCCGGGCCGTCTCCTCATCCCGGACAACGGCGACCGGCTGATCGTTCGCCGCCGTCGCAGCTGCCGGCTCAGCGCGCGAGCGCCTCCAGGACCGCCCGGCGCGCGTCGCCGGTCGCGCCGAGCCGGACGCGGATGTCCATGCGCTCGAGCATGTTGGCCATCGGCGGGCCCATGTGACCCGTGACCACGACCTGCACCGCGTGATCCTGGAGGAACCGTGCGATCCGGGCGTGGTGGCTGCCCTCGGTGCCGGTGTCATGCAGCGCATCCCACCCGACGTCGAAGGTCTCCCAGCGGGTGATCGCGCCATCGACGACGTGGGCGACGGCGACGCGTGCGGCGCGACCCCAGCCGGCGTCGATCTCGTCGGTCGTGGTGACGGGGATGCATACGATCATGGTCCTGGCTCCTGCTCATGGCCCGGCGCGGGGTGGGCTGGTGTTGATCGTCGCACGCACCGGCCGTCAGGGACCGCCAGGGCCGCAGGAAACCGAGCCCTCGACGCGGATCGAGGCGGTGGCGCCGGTCAGCAGGACGTCGAACGTGTACCCGGACGCCGACGGGGACAGGGAGCCGGGATCGCTGCCCGCCAGCCAGTACAGGTCGAGCGACGGGTCGTCGAAGCTCATCCCTATCGTCCAGGATCCGGTCGTGTCATCGAGCTCCAGCGACCAGGCCGCGGGGGATCCGGGGCCGGACACGAGACGGAAGCCATGTGGGGCTGCGGGCGACTCCCCGGGCTGGTCCACCGCGGTGCAGGAGCTGGTCGGACCCAGCGTGGCGACGTCGTGCTCGACGTAGTCGCCGCTGAACCGGAGGTCGGCCGTACCGGTCGTGACATGGGGTGACCCGCCGGCGGCGCCCGACGGCGACGGGATCACGGTCGTGACCGCGGTCGGGGTCTCCGTGGAGGATGCCCGGGGTGTCGGTTCGCCGGGCGAGCTCGCCGGGAGCACGGGCGGGCTCGCGGTCCGGGCGAGCGTCGGGGGTTGCGTCGCCGCGAGGCCGCCTCTCCCCACGTCCCGGAGACCGACGATGACGCCCGCCAGGATGAGGACCCCGATCACCGAGATGACGGCCAGAGCCTGCACGACCGCCGGGGATTGGCGCCGGCGGCGCCGCGGACCTGCAGCCGGTGGCCGCCGCGGTCCGGCCGTCGCGCGCCGCCGCCACGCGGCCGGCGTTCCCGGCGTCGTGCGTGACGAGCGGGGCGCCGGTCGATCGCGGGATGCCGGCGCCGGGGCCGCCCTCCGGGCTGCCGGGGCCGCCCGCCGGGCACGGCGGGATGCGTCGTACCGGGCCTTGCGTCCCGGATCGGTCAGCCAGTCCCGGGCGAGGTTGAGGCGCTTGGACCGCTCGAGGCCACCCGGACCGGCCAGGTCCGGGTGGCTGCGCTTCATCTGCGCCCGGTACGCGGCCTCGATTGCCTCGACCGTCGCCCCGGGTTCGACCTCGAGCTCGGCGTACAGGTCCAGGTGCGGGATCGGATCCCTGTCGCCCAAGCCGCAGGCTCCCTGGGTGGCTCCTCACCAGGCCGGATCGGCGTCCGGCCGGGCGATGCTACCCGTGACGAGATGCAGGCGCCGATCCGACGGTCTGTGGCAACCGCCCCCGGTCGTCAGGCCTCGCTGGTCGTCCAGGCGCCCACCGCCATGAGCGCCGCCCCGGCGTAGTAGCCGAGGCCGCCGATGTCGTCCGCGAGGTTGTCGAAGATGCCGTTCCTCAGCTCATACGGCAGATTCACGATCGCGAGGGCCGCGACTCCGATGCCCGCCGCCCGGATGACCGTGCTCTCGCTCACCGGAAGCGTGCCGTTGCGAACATGGATGACGAACGCGGCCACCAGCACGGCGAGGGCGAGGATGAACGCCACGTCCCCGACCCAGTACTCCTCGAGCACGACGCCGAACAGCAGCTCGACGACGATCAGCAGCGCTGCGCCCGCAACCGCCATCTGCTCCGCGCGACCGAGCCGGCCAAAGGCCGCGGTCGCGGCGGACGCGGCGTCGGCGGCCGCGTTTGCCGGCGCGGCGCTCGTCGCAGCCGGGGCGGCACCAACTGCGTTCCAGCCATCCGTCGCCGGCGGGCCCGGAGGCGGAGCCGATGGGGCTGGAGAGACGCCGGGGTCCTGGTTCAGGTCGCTCATGAGGACCTCCCTTCCGAACCCAAGGCTACCCCGCTGGGCAACCCGGGCCCGCGCCGGGGACGGCGCGCGCCGTCCGAGACTCAGCCGCGCGCCTCGAACGATCCTGCGATCCGGGCGCTCGGGAGCTTCGCCCCGCTCGAGCTCGTCGCCGTCGGCGCCGCGCAATCGAACGTTCCCGATGACAGGACGGCATCGAGCTTGAGGTCCGGCACCGCGCACTCGGCGGACGGGATGGAGATCGTCGACCCCGCGTACTGCAGGGTCACCGCTCCGTCGAGGACCTGGATGATGAGCGTGTCGTCGGCCCCCTCGTTCGCGAACGAGAGGAACGTCTGGGCGTCGCCCCCGAAGAAGCTCCGGGAGGCCGAGTAGCGGAGGGCATCGCCGAACGGGTTCGGGACCCCCGTGACCTCGAACGTGACCTTGCCGCCCGCATCCCATCCGGCGGTCTTGCCTGCCGCGTTGTCCGGCGGCTGGGAGGTCGTCCCATCGGGGCTCGAGGACGACCCGCCGCATGCCGTGAGCAGGACGCTGAGGCCCAGGCACAGGGCGAGCGGTCGACCGAGCATGGCGAGACCCCTTCGTCACTGGATGGACGTGCGCGTGGAATGGCCGGCGGCGCGAGCCTCCGAACATGGACGGCAACCTCGTCAGGTGCCGCAGGATCATGCTACCAATCGGGCAGCCGATGACGACCGGCGGACGGCTGGCCCACAGCTCCCCCTGCGACCGTGGAACGGCGAGTTGCCGCACTTGGAGGGAGAATCCGCGAGGGTGCCCAGCAGGATGCCCGCCGTGCCTCGGTCCGGGCGGCGTCCGCGGCATCATTGGCTGGCGCGGGATTCGGGACCGACGGACGCGTCGGTTGGCTGGAGCTCGGGACGCTCGGTCACAGCGGCAGGCCAGGATGAGCATGCGCGATGAGCAAGGTTGGGATCGGATTGTCGATCGGGGTCAGTCTCCTGGAGGATGCGGTCGGCCGGCGAGGTGCGTTGCGTTCCGCGTGGCAGGAAGCATCCGTGACCGGCCGGCCCGTGCACGCCTGATGAGCGGGTCGCCCGAGGTCAGGCGCGCAACCACGGACGACGTGGACGCGATCGTCACGCTCCATGCCCGCTCGTGGCAGGTCGCCTACCGGGGCCTGATCCCGGACGCGATGATCGACCGGGTGGTCACGCAGCGGACCGCCCGCGCGGAGCGGATCCGCACCGTGGTGACCGATGCGGACGATCCCAGGCGCGCGTGGGTCGTGGTGGATCGAGGGATGGTGGTCGGGTTCTCGATCGTCGGTCCCAGCCGCGACCCGGATGCGCCGGACGACACCGGCGAGGTCCACACCATCTACCTGGATCCGGACGTGTTCGGGATGGGCATGGGGCACCTGCTGTTTGTCCGCGTGACCCGAGACCTGCGCGACCAGGGGTACCGGCGCGCGATCCTATGGGTGCTGGAGGCGAACGCGCGTGCTCGGCGCTTCTACGAGGCGGCGGGCTGGGTGCTCGACGGTTCGGTGCGGGACGACGAGCGCCCCGATGGGGTTGTTCGCAACGTCCGGTACGGGCGTGACCTCCGCGACCCGGACCTGGGCCTCAGCCCGGATCGGGTGCCGGGCGATCGAGGTCGAACACGAGCTCCTCGCCGTCGAACTCGTCCTCCTGGACGCCCACCTCGTGAAAGCCGAACGAGCGGATGATCGCCAGCGATGCCTCGTTGCCGGGCGACACGGAGGCGCGGAACCGGTGGCAGCCCTGCGACTCCGCCCAGTCGAGGAGCGCCGCCACGCACTCGGTTGCGATCCCTCGCCGGCGAAAGGCCGGCTCCACCCGGTAGCCGATCTCGGCTCGGCCGTCCTCGTCGGGCGGCGCATGGAACCCGATCGTGCCGATCAGCTCGCGTCGCCCGTCGGGATGCGTCCAGATGATCCCGCGTCCCAGCCACGGCCAGCTCCCGGGGTCCGCCGTGAGCGACGGGATCCGGTAGTCGAGGAAGTGGCCCAGCTGCTCGCGAAGGTCGGCGGGCAGCTGGGCGTTCATCTCTCGCTCGGCCGTCTCGCCGTCGCGAGCGACGAGCGCCTCCATGAACGCGAGCGACATCGAATGGAGCTCGACGCGCGGGGTACGGATCAGGGCGTCGGACCGATCGGCGGGCATCAGCCGGAGGATACCGGGCCCCGCCCGCATGCGAGGATCGGTCAGGAGAGCCTCGTCCAGCGGCCAAGCGCCCAGTCCGCCTCGCGCGCGCGGCGGTCGTCGAGGGCCTGGTCGGCGCGTCCCCGCCCGTTGACGGTGACACGGTCGCCGGTGTCCGTGGACACCTGCGCGGTCCATTCCTGGAGCAGGGCGGCGGCGCGCGCCAGAAGACCGGGGCCGCGCTGCGGTGCCGGCCGGGTCATGGTGACTGCGTTCACCCCGGGCTCGCAGACCCGGAGATCGTTCGTTGCGACCATCGCATTGTCCTCGGTGACTTCGCGACCGGCTTTCGATGTCAAGACTCTCGATCTCGAAGTACTTCGCGGAATGTACGGCATAGAGTCTCTTGATGTCAAGAGGTATGACCAAGAGTATCTTGACACTGCGACGGTATTGGTGATACTCGGGGCATGGACGACGAGGGCGAGCAGCTCGACGAGGTCGATCAGTGGCTCCGCGTCTGGGAGCGCGAGATCCCTGACCTCGACCCGCTCACCGAGGGGATCGTCGAGCGAATTGGCATCCTGGCCAAGGCGTTCGGCCGCTCGATGGACGAGACACTGGCGGTGTACGGCCTCGACCGGCGCTCGTACCACCTGCTCGGCCGGTTGCGCGGCTATGGGCCGCCGTACCAGCGCTCGCCCGGCCAGCTGGCATCGGACATGCACCTGTCCAGCGGCGCGATGACCAATCGCCTCGATCGCATGGAAGCCGCGGGCCTGATCCGTCGCCTGGCGGATCCCGGCGATCGACGGGGCACGATCATCGAGCCAACCGAGCACGGTCACTCGACTTGGGATCGCACCGTCGGCACGCAGGCGCGCCGCGAGGCGATGATCGCGTCAGTCCTTGATCCCGCTGAGCGTTCGGAGCTGTTTCGACTGCTACGTCATCTCATGCGGGCATTCCCCGACGAAGCCCACAAGCTCCCCGAGGATCACGAGGCAAAAAGGCCGTCGCGAGCGATACCGGCCGGTCGCCGTCCTGACCGTGGGCTCGACGGGCGCGCCCCGTCGCGTGGCCCGCGGGACCAAGCCGCTGCGACCTGCCCTCAGGCGCCGGCGCCGGTCGTCCTGACCGCGTCGCGGAGATAGGCGAGGACCCTGGGGTCGATCCAGCCCGCGGCGGCGGTCCGCTCCTCGAGGTTCTCCACGGCCATCCATGACAGGAGCCGCTCCTGCCATGCGTCATCCCATCCATCCGCGAACGGGCGTGGCTCGCCCACGGACGGCCGCTCCTCGTCCGCCTCGCTCTCGTCGGGCCACATCGGCGCATAGACGGGGGCGACCGTCGCGCCGATGCCCCATCCGAGCCGCTCGAGCCCGTCGCGGAGCTCGCTCGCGAGCAACGCGTCGACGGCGATGAGCTCGATCGGCGTGGGTCGCTCAAGGTACAGGTGCGTGAGGTCCAGGAGCCGGCCGAGCTCCGCGATCGGGTCGGGATGGTCGTCCACTCGAAGGTCGATCCAGCGGTCGTTGCCCCCGCCATATCCACCACCCTCGCGCACGATCAGGAGGGCCGCGGACTGGCGGCCGCGCCGGTCACCGCCGGCGGCATCTGCCGCGGCGAGGCATGCGACCAGCAGATCCGGGAACGGACGGCCACCGGCCTCGAACGTGTCCGCGAGCCCGTCGACGACCCCGGCTCCGGCGAGGATGTTGCCCTGGGCCGCGTAGTCCGGGCCCGTCCGTCCGCCGGCCCATGCGAAGCACGACCGGCCGGTGAACGTCGCCGCCCGCCCGTTCGCGTCCACGACGCCCGCCTGGCGCTGCCGGCGCATGTCATCGGCGTCGACGAGCGCGGCGAGCGTCTGCTCGGCGTTCGCGCCGCCTTCGAGAAGCGCCAGCCCGTCCGGTCCGAACCGGACGTTGGCATAGGACTGGGTCGCGATTGCGCCAACGCCGGCGCGGGCCCACGGGACGACCGATCCCACCGACAGGAACTTTGACTGGACCGCGACCGCCAGGTCACCGGTCGTTTGATCACGAGCGACGATCGAGAACGTCACGACCATGCCTCCTGCTTCTCGGCCGGCGGATCGCGGGGCCAACGGCCGGCGTCCACCATCAGGCCCGCGGCGGACCCATCATCCGCCGGACCGCAGAGGCGTGCATGAGATGGCGACCGCCATTCGATCGGCAGCGCCGCAGCGAGGCCTGCCGCCGGAATCCCGGTAGGCTCGTGCCCCACCAGCAAGGAGCCATGCGGTTGGAAGACTTCGAATCGCTCATGCGGCCGGGGGTCGTGACCGTCTACGGCGTCGACTCCTGCGATGACACCACCCGGGCACGTCGCCATCTTGACGCCGCGGGCACGCGGTACCGGTACGTGAACATGGACCAGGATCCGGCCGTCCGCGCGATCATCAGGCGCGCCGGGTATCTCGCCACACCGGTGGTCCTGACGCCCGCCGGAGGCGCGCTGGTCGAGCCGTCGGACGCTGCGCTCGACGAGATCGCCATCTCCGTCGGCGGCTGACGCCGGGCCCATCGCCGCGCCAACTGTGCGCCTTGGAGCGCGGCCGCCAGGTGCCGGAGAGCACGCAGCGGAGCTGGTTCACTTGCTGCAGGTAGTAGTGGTTGCTGTTGATCACCTGGTTGTACTGGCGCTGGCGCGCTGAGCGCGGTCCGAAGTTCCAGGCGCACTTGTCGCCGTTCTCGGCGCCGGAGCTGTCATACCAGCACTGGCCCTGACGGATCGGTGATCGCCTCGTTGTGCTGGTGGCTGGTGACGTTGAGCGTTGCGTCTGCGCTGTTGCCATTCGGGCGCTGGCCGGAGTCGCAGGTGTAGATCCGGTACCCCTGGGCGGCATACGGCTGGTTGGCATAGAGCAACGAGCCCGACCCCCACGAGTGATAGGCGCAGTAGTTGGTGTAGCGCAGCTCGAACCGGCGCAGCTGCCGACGCCTGCGGGGTGAAGATGAAGAACAGGTGGTCGCGTGCCGCGGTCCAGCCGTTGGCCTGCATCACCAGGCGGATCTCCGCCTGGAGCTGGGCGTCACTAAGGCAGATCTTGGTGGCCTTGTCGTTGCAGCCGTTCGAGGGGTATGGGTTGGGGTCGGAGGTACGCCCCGAACGATGACGTGTAGGAGATGTAGCGCTGCTCGAGCCGGTCACGTCGTAGTACTGCGTGTCGCTCGCGTAGACATTGGAGGTGCCGCCGCTGTCGCCGGCAACGTCGAGGAAGTACGCACGATGGTGCTCGCGGTAGTCGCTTCCCACGTGGATGCGGCGCCCCAGAAGATGAGGTACGTCGTGTTCACGTGCATCACGGGCCCGTTGTGATAGGTCAGGTTCTTGGTCTGGTGGGGCGCGCACCGCCGCGGGCCTGCTGCATCACGGGCACGATCCCCAGGATCCGTCCCGGTGCTTCGGCACCGTTGGATGGGGCACCGGCGGCAGCGGATGCCACGCTGGCGCTTGACAGCACGAACACGGCGATCAGGACGGAGACGAGCCGGCGCATGTGGGGATCTCCATGGCGGGGACGAACGGCGTGGCGGCAATCCTAGACGCGCGATCGTGCGAATGCAGCATCAACAGGCGTCGCGGCCGATTGGGGTGCGTGGAGGAACCATCACCCCACGCCGTCGCCGGTTCCCGGCTCCCGCGCCGCAGCCAGCGCGTCCGCGTACTTCTCGAGCGCCGTCGCCGCCTTCGACAGCGGGCCCATCACCACGGGCGTGCATGCGGCGGTGCATCGCCGGGCGAACGCCGCCGCCTCGCGCAGGCGTTCCTCCATGACCACCCATGCCGCGTCCCGATGGGGCAGGAGGTAGTCGACCTCGTAGAACAGCTCGAACACGGGCCCGGCCGTCACGCCGGGCTGGTCGAACCCGATGGGCAGCCTGGTGAGCACGTTCCCGAGCGGCCGGATCCCGGTGTACATGAGCCCGACGGCGACGTCGGCCAGGACGCCCAGCTGCTCGTCGGTCTCGTCGGTGTGGGCGAAGTAGCGCGACAGGACCTGGAGCAGGACCTCGTTGACGACGTTGAGCAGGTCCATCGCCCGCGCGGTTCCCGGGTCCGAGATCGTGGGCATCGCCGGGCCGACCGCGGTCGGACGGACGCGGGCCGCGACGACGGGACGGGCGGGCTCGAAGCCGGGGTCTTCCGCGCGCAGCTGGGTCAGCTCCTCGAGGATCCCCAGCAGGCGTCCGAAGTGCGCGTCACGCCATTCGCCGCGCGCCCCCTCGCCCTGCTCCACGATCGTGTCGATCGCCCGGCGCGCGGACGCGAGATCCACGACCGCGACCAGCTCCGGCCACCGGAAGTGCTCCTCGGTGGCCTGCGCGTTGGGCTGGCCGACGAACAGCCGCGACGCCCCGAGCCGCTCGGTGAGGTGCTCGAGCCCGGTCTCGACCGACCGGTACAGCTGTCCGATCGTCTCGAAGTCCTGGAGCTGCGGCGCGATCTCGTCCGTCTCGTCGCGCGGGAGCGGGGTGGCCTGTTCCAGCGCGACGAAGCCCTCCGCGTCGTCGAACGCCATGCCCATCGGGCGCTCGAGATAGGCGAAATGACGCAGAGCCGGCTCACCGAACGGGTGCAGGCCGACCTGGACGCCAGCCGGGTAGAGGTGCTGGGGAACGGGGAAGTTGGGCCTCGCCAGGCGGGGTGCACCGCCGACCGCCGTGAGCAGGTTCTGGACGAGGGCGAGGTGGAGCATCTCCTGCTCGGCGATCCCGCTCAGGGTGCGTCGCCAGCGCTGGGTCGCGGCCGCCTGGGCCGGGGACAGGCCGTCGGCCTCGCCCTGCCTGAGGGAGAAGGCGGCGTACAGGTACTGGAGCATGATCAGGTGCTCCAGCTCGGCCGCCTTGCCCAGCGTGTAGATCAGCGCCTCGCGATGCTCGAGCCGGATCTGGCTTCCGGCCGGGACACCGCCACGGACCTCGATCACATGGGCGAGGGGGCCCCGCGGGCCCCCGTCGTCAGACACCCGTCTGGCGGAGTGCAGCGATCAGCTTCTGCGCCTGCTCACGATCCTTCGCGTTCGGATGCTGGTGGTCCGCCATGATCCCGCAGTACACGTCGTGGATCGCCTGGGTCATCGTGTCCTCGTCGGCGAGCGCGACGCCCCGCTGCTGGAGCTCGCTCATCGCCGCGTCCGGGCCGTCGCGGTGCATCGCATGGTCGAGGGCTTCGCGCATCGTCATCTGGGGACACCTCCTGCGCGGAATCTAGCCGCCGGCGGCCGGTCCGTCACCTGTCGCCTGTCGCGATCAGGTCGTCGAACACCATCCCGATCGAATCCGCCTGCAGCGACAGGTGGCCGTGCGCCCCGAGCAGCTCGGCATGCACGCCTGGGATCCGCCCGGCCAGCCACCGGCCATGGGCATACGGCACCATCCGATCCTGCTCGCCCTGCCAGACCGTGACCGGGACCCGGATCGATGCGAGGTCGAAACCCCACGGCCGGGTGAACGCCAGGTCGTCGTCGTGCCAGCCCCAGGTGCCGTTTCGCAGGCTCGCGCGAATGTCGGCCGCGATCGAGTCGGCCATCTCGCCCGTGAGCGCCTCCCGGTCGACATCGGGGACGAGATCGCCGAACGCCTGGGCGATCTGGGCCCCCGTCGCGTTGGCGAATGCGGGTGCCGCGGCCTCGAGGAACGCGGCCAGCTCGGCCGGTCCCGCGACGGCCGCGCCGAACTCCTCGACGTTCTCCGCCCCCATCCCGGCCAGGAAGTCGAGCCCGTCGGCCTCGTAGGGAGCGACGCTCCCGATCGTCGCCGCCGCGTCCACCCGGTCGGGCAACAGGGCCGCGGTCGCCAGCGCGTGCGGACCGCCGCCGGAGATCCCCAGGGTCAGCACGCGTGCCGCGCCGAGCGCGTCGAGGACCGCCGTCACGTCGGCGGCGACATCGGCGATCGTCCGCCCCGCGTTGCGGGTGGATTCGCCGTAGCCCGGGCGCACGACGCACACGTGCCGCAGATTGCGCTCCGCGGCGGCCGCAA
The DNA here is from genome assembly GCA_963720825.1 of uncultured Chloroflexia bacterium. Lineage (GTDB taxonomy): Bacteria > Chloroflexota > Limnocylindria > Limnocylindrales > CSP1-4 > CAIXZV01. Next base: position 161,064 of record CAVRGY010000009.1, read on the forward strand.
CCCAGGAAGGTGAGGGGAGCCCCGCTCCGGGCGTCCCGTGGTGGAACAGCAGAATCCGACCGTCTTCGGGTCCCGCGATCCGGACCTCGAGCTGCCGGCCGTCGGGCGTCGGTACCAGGCGTTGCTCGGTCATCGCGGAAGCATGCGCCATCCGTGGCGTCGGTGCCCCCGGGAGCGGGTCCGACCCTGCGCGGCGATCGCCCGGATCAGCCCAGGCGGTACTGGTCCACGTCGGCCACCGGCTCGTAGCCGATGGCCTGGTAGACGTGGTTCGACGTCGGGTTCGCGAGGTCGGTGAACAGGAAGCAGAAGCGCCGGCCCTGGTCCAGCAACGCCTGGCTCGCGGCAGCCACCAGGGCCCCGGCGTAGCCCTGCCGCCGCGCTTCGGGCGGGGTGTAGACGGGCCCGATCCGGATGCCGGTCGGGGTCGGCGAACCGGAGCCGGCCAGCGAGACGGCACGGCCGTCGACCTCCCACAGCCATGCCGTGCGGTCGGCCTCGCCCAGCCAGCGATCGACCATCCGATCCACGTCGCGTCGGGGCTCGTCGTCCGGGAGGGCCTCGCGGTCGAAGGCGGTGATCCAGGAGACGAGCAGTGCCCGGTCCGCCTCCCCGGCGCGACGCATGGCGCCGGGGGTGGGCCGGGGCGGGATCACGCGCGAAAGGCGGTAGATCCGCTCCTCGACGAGCAGGGTCGCGGGCTGCCCGGTGACCGCGGACCACCGCTCGACGAACGGGCGAACGACCGCCTTCGGGCCAAGCACGCCAGGCAGGTCCGGGGTCACGGTCCGGACGTCGTCGACCAGCGCCGTCACCGCGTCCGCGACCCGGCCGGCGGGGACGCCGGGCTCCGACAGGATGAGGTGATGGGGCGGCGTGCGAACCGCGATCAGCACGACCGCGCCCTGATCCATGACGGCGGCGAGGTACGGCGGATCCGGGTAGACCTCCGGGTGATCCCGCAGGGTGCCCAGGATCCCGAGCGGCAGGTTGTGCTCGGCCTCCCGTGCCTCGAGATAGTCGCCGACGGCCGCGAGCAGCGAGGTTGCCGAGGCATGGCGGGTCAGGTCCATATCCAGACGATACGACAGCGGCGTCCCCAGGGCAGGTCCGGCGCACGGCTTGGAGCCGACCGTAGACTGGCGCCATGCCTCGCACAGTCGAGGATCGATGCTCGGCGCGCGCGCAACCCGCCTGCTTCCTGATCGCCGACATCTCCGGGTACACCGGGTATCTCGCCGACGTCGAGCTCGACCACGCGCAGGACATCCTCGCCGACCTGATCGGTGCAGTGGTCAGCGCGCTGCGACCCGACTTCCGGCTGGCCAAGCTCGAGGGTGACGCGGCGTTCACGTACATGACGGGAGCGCGGATCGACGGCTCGATGCTCCTGGACACGATCGAGCGCTGCTACTTCGGGTTCCGGCGTCGCCGCCGTGACGTCCGCCAGGCAACCTCGTGCCCGTGCAACGCGTGCAGCCGGATCCCGGACCTCGACCTCAAGTTCGTGGTCCACCACGGCGAGACGATCATCCAGAAGGTGGCAGGTCGCCGGGAGCTGCTCGGGTCGGACGTGATCGTCGTCCACCGGCTGCTCAAGAACGATGTTGTCGAGGCGCTGCGGATGCCCGCCTACGCCCTGATCACGCAGGCGTGCATCGACGCCGCTGACATCGAGCCGGCGGCGCTGGGCATGCGCGCTCACGCCGAGACATACGACCGGATCGGCGCCGTGCCCGGGTGGGCGCATGACCTCGGGCGACGCTGGCAGGAGGAGGAGGATCGCGCGCGCGTGTTCGTGGCGCCCGAGGATTCCATCCTCACCGTCTCGGTCCCGACGAGCGCGCCGCCGCAGGTGGCCTGGGAGTTCCTGACGAAACCGGGGCAGCGGATGCTGTGGCAGCCGTGGGTCACCGAGGTGACGATCAAGGGCGCCACCGGCGGCCGGCGCGGCGTCGGATCGGCCAACCACTGCATGCACGGGAAGGACGCCGTGATCGAGGAGATCCTCGACTGGCGGCCGTACGACTACGTCACCGACCGGACCATTCTCGACACGCCGGCCGGCCCGTTGAAGCTTCCGCACACGATCGAGTTCGAGCCGGTCACCGATGGGACGGTGATCCACATGCGGTTCGGTCCGCCGAAGGCAAAGAAGGATCGTGCGCTCGCCGCGCATGTCGGCGCGGAATACGGCGCGGCGCTCCGCTCGAGCCTGCCGAAACTGGTCGAGCTGCTCGACGCCGAGCTCGCCGCCCGCGAGACCGATCGCGGCCCAGAGCCGGAGCTTGCAGCGCCCAGGCCGGACGGACCCCTCGCGGGGATCAAGCCGCTGGTGATCGTGGACTGACCCGTGCCGCCGGCTGCCGCGGCGGCGCGGGTGCCGGGTTCAGCCGAAGAAGTCGGTGATCGCCTTCGTGTCGTCCGAGAACGCCCAGCGCTCGGTGACCTTGCCGTCGCGGACGTGGTAGATCTCCGCCGTGCGATAGGTCAGCGAGCGGTCGCCATTCGTGGCGTGGGCGGTTCCCAGCGCGATCGCGTGATCGTCGTTGGCGACGACATCGTGGACCTCGTAGGTGATGTTGTAGCCCTCGAAGTCGGCCATCGACCCGGCAAGGTCGGCCTTGCCGCGACGGGGCTCGGCGCGCCCGATCTCGTGCCACACGACGTCATCGGCGACCCGGCTGGCAGCGCCCTCCATGTCACCGCTGCTCATCGCCTCGTTCATCTCGCGGACGACCTTCGCGTTCAGGTGCTCGGCCATGCTCGTCCTCCATCGAGCCGGCGCGCGGACGACGAATGCGCGCGATTGGACGCCGCCGGCTCGTGTGCTGACTGAAATGTACTCACCCTGGCTACCCCGGGCACTGACGGGGCCCGTCGGTGGTCCGCCCCGTCAGCCGTACTGGCTGAGCTCCACCAGATGGCCGTCCGGGTCGCGCGTGAAGCACCGGGTCTCGAGCCCGTTGACCACGGGCGGGGTCAGGAAGGCTGGCCCCGCGCGCCAGGAGCACCTCGTACACGGCCCGGCAGTCCGCGACGCGGATCGTCATCGCGTGGCTGACGGTGGACGGGTCCGGCGGAGGCGCGAACGTCACGTCCGGCTTGTCGGGCGTTGGCCCACCGCCGGTCACCAGCAGCAGCCAGCTGCCGCCGAGCTGGAGCACGGCCGACGTGGCACCGTACTCGCGGTACAGCGAGGCACCGAGCACCGACACCCACCACGTGCGGGCGCGCTCGACGTCGCTGACAACCAGGATGTGGGTCATCTCGACGCCGGCTTCCGGGAATCCGGGCGTCACGGGTGGTTCGGTCGGGTTCATCATGTCCTCCCTGGCGGCGGGCGCTGTGTCGTCCGGCGGCCCGGCTCACTCCAGCAGGTAGCCGGGGACCTGGTTGAGGAGCGGCTCCCCTGCGGCGAACCGGCGCACCTGGTCGCCCGCAAGCTCGAAGGTGCGGACCGTCGCCTGCGGCGAGTCGCCCGCGATGTGCGGGCTGACCAGCACGTTGGGCAGCGCCCACAACGGGTGGCCCTCGGGCAGCGGCTCCGGGTCGGTGACGTCGAGGGCGGCGCGCAGCCGGCCCATCTCCAGCTCCCGCACCAGCGCGTTGGTGTCCAGCGTGCGACCCCGGCCGCCGTTGACGACCATCGCGCCATCGGGCAGCAGCGCCAGCCGGCGGGCGTCGAGCAGGCCGTCCGTCTCGTTCGTCAGCGGCAGCATGTTGACCAGGATCCCGGCACCGGGGAGGACGGAGTCGAGATCCGCCATGCCGTGGACTCCTTCGCGCGCGGTCCTCGCGACACCCACGATCTCGACACCGAACGGGCGCAGGCGTTCGGCGATTGCGGACCCGATCGAACCCATGCCCAGGATGACCACCCTGGTCCCGGCCAGCTCGTCCGGCTCGTACGAGGTCCACTCGCCGCGCGCCTGCGCGTCCCGCGCCCGGACGAGCCCGCGCTGCATGGCCAGGATCGCGCCCACCGCCCACTCGGCCAGCGGCACGTCGTAGACGCCGCGCGCGTTGCACACCGTGACCTGCGGGGGCACCTGGCCACGGAGCCAGTTGACGCCTGCGCTCAGCGTCTGGATCACGCGCAGCCGTCCCGGCGGCCCGTCGAGCAGGGCGAGCAGCGTCTCGCGGATCCGATGGTAGGGAATGACGAGATCCACGCCCGCGAGATCCGGGATGGCCTCCGGCTCCTGCGGGACGAGGACCACCTCCACGTTGTCCGGCAGCGTGCCCATGTGTGCTCGCTCCGGGACATCGGGAAGGCAGACGGTGACGGTCGCGCGATGGCTGGCGGATTGGTCAGGCATCCCCACATGGTGCGCGATCGAGCCGGCGACGTCTCAGCATGGACGACGTGAGGCAGGGCATGTCGCGCGCGATGGCACTCGAGCGGGGAACGACCCGGGGTTAGGATCACATCCCATGGGCCCAACCCTCCCGGCACGACCACCGTTCACGATCCGGGCTCGCGTGCTCACGCCGCTGCCTGCCGGTGGGACCCGCTACGAGCCCGACGGCCGCCTCGCCGTTGATGCGCGGGGGCTCATCACGGACGTAGGTCCGTGGGGCGACCAGCCGGCCGCGCTCGCGGGTGACGGCGACGGCCGTGACACGACCCCGACCCTCGACCTCCGGCCCCTCGTCCTCCTGCCGGGCATGGTCGACCTCCACGTGCACCTGCCGCAGCTGCCGGCCGCGGGCGTGGGCGCCGGCCTGCACCTGCTCGACTGGCTTGAGCGCTACATCTTCCCGCTCGAGCGCGCCTTCGACGAGCGGACCGCGGAGCGCCTCGCCCCGGCAGCGTTCGGGGCCTTCGCCGCGGCGGGCACCACCACCGCCGTGATCTACGGCGCCGTCTACGAGCCCTCGCTCGACGCCACGTTCCGCGCCGCCGAGACGCACGGCATCCGGGCTGTGATCGGCAAGGTGATGATGGACCGGGGCAGCTACGACGACCGGCTGCCGCCCGAGCGCGTGCTCGAGACCAGCCTCCGCCAGTCGGCCGACCTGTGCAGCCGCTGGCACGGTCGCGACGGCGGCCGGCTGCGCTACGCGTTCACCCCGCGGTTCGCCGTGTCCTGCACGCCGGACATGCTGCGCGAGTCGGCGGCGCTGGCCCGCTCGACCGGCGCCTACTGGCAGACCCACCTGTCCGAGGACCGGCACGAGCTGCGCGAGGTGGCGCGGCTGCACCCGGACGCGATCGACTACCTCGACGTGTACGACCGGGCGGGCGCCCTGGGCGACCGGACGATCATGGCCCACGCCATTCACCTGTCGGACCGTGAGGTCGCACGACTCGCCGAGACCGACACCGCGATCGCCCACTGCCCGGCATCGAACCTGTTCCTTGCCTCGGGTGCCATGCGCCTGGACCGGTACCGGGCCGCAGGGCTCCGGGTGGGCCTCGGGTCCGACGTGTCGGGCGGTCCTGAGCTCTCGCTGTTCGCCAACATGCGTGCGGGGGCGTACACGCAGAGCGGGCTGGGCGTGCTCGACGAGGGGCGGGGGCAGGCGCCCCTCGGACCGCTGGACTGGCTGCGGGTCGGAACGCTTGACGGCGCGCGTGCGCTTGGCCTCGACGGGGAGATCGGCTCGCTCGAGCCGGGCAAGGAGGCCGACCTGATCGCCGTCGACCCGCGCCTCGTAGCCCCGATCGAGGGCATCGACTCGGACGAGCCGGACGAGATCATGTCGCGCCTGGCCTTCCGGCCGCATCCGGCGATGGTCCGTGCCGCCTGGGTCCGCGGCCGGCTGCTCGACGGTCCGCCGGGGCCGGCGTGACGGACCGGCACGCCGCCCCGCAACCACGATGACGCGCGACGTCGACCTGCTGCTCGAGGGCGGCACCGTCGTCGACGGCACGGGTGCGCCCGGATACCCGGCCAGCGTGGCCGTCGCCGGTGACCGGATCGTGCTCCCGGCGCCGGGGGAGACGCTCCGCGCCGCCCGCACCTGTGACGCCACGGGGCTCGTGATCGCGCCCGGGTTCATCGACCTCCACAGCCACGGCGGGCTGGTGATGCTCGCCGAGCCGCGCCACGAGCCGAAGGTCCGACAGGGCGTCACGACCGAGGTGATCGGGGTGGACGGCAACTCGTACGCCCCGTTCCCGGATCCCGGCGACCTGCGTGACTTCGTGGTCCTCAACGGCGGGCTCGACGGCCGGCCCGAGCTCGACTACGACTGGGCGACCGTCGCCGAGCACCTTGCCCGGTACGACCGCCGGGTCGCCGTGAACATCGCCTGCGTCGTCGGCAACTCGCCGCTCCGGATCGCGGCGCTGGGCTGGGACGACGTCGAGGCCGGCGCGACCGCGATCGCCGACCAGCGGTCGCGGCTGCGCGAGGCGATGGAGGATGGCGCCTTCGGGCTGTCGACGGGGCTCGACTACCCGCCGGGCTCGTACGCGACGACGGCCGAGCTCGCGGCGATCGCGACCGAGGCCGCCCGGCTCGGCGGCATCTACCACACGCACGTCCGCTATCCGCTGGGCGACGGCTTCCTGGACCCGTTCCGCGAGGCGATCGACATCGGGCGGCGGAGCGGTGCGCCGGTCCACATCACCCACTTCTACCACCGGGCCACGTTCCCGGGAACGCCCGACCAGATGCTCGCGCTGGTCGACGATGCGCGCGCCGAGGGCCTCGACGTCAGCTTCGACCTGTACCCATCGGAATGGGCGAGCACGCGACTGCTGATCATGCTGCCGGAGTGGGTCCATGCCGGCGGCATCGGGCCGCTGCGCGAACGGCTCGCCGACCGCGGGATGCGTGCCCGGATCCGCGACGAGCTCCGCGCACGGGGCCGGCTGTTCGCGGGCGACCGTACCTGGGACGAGCTGCGGATCGGCGCGCTCACCCGCCCCGAGCACCTGGAGTGGGAGGGGCGGATGCTGGGCGACCTCATGCGCGCGACCGGGCGCGACGCCGTGGACGCGATCTGCGACCTGCTGCTCGCGGAGGACCTGCGCGTCAACCAGGTGACGCCCGGGACCGCACCGCGACGGGATCCGGCGGTTCCTCCAGCATCCCGGGGCGATGATCGGGACCGACGGGGTGCTGATCGGCGACAAGCCCGCGCCCCGGACGTACGGCTCCTACCCGCGGATCCTGGGCGAGCTCGTCCGGGAGGAGCGCTGGCTGGGTCTCGAGGCGGCCGTCCACCGGATGACGGGCGCGCCGGCGGCGCGGCTCGGGCTCGCGGATCGGGGTCGGATCGCCGACGGCCTCGCCGCCGACCTCGTCGCGTTCGATCCGGCCACGATCGCGTCCCGGGCGACCTACGACGATCCGCGCCGCTTCCCGGTGGGGATCCCGCTGGTGCTCGTCAACGGCGTGCCGGTGATCGACGGCGGCGAGCACACGGGCGCGACGCCGGGGCGCTCGCTGCGGCGCGGACATCACGGGTGAGGTGCCGGCGGGCGGTCATGGACGGCCCGTCGCTTGACACGCGCTGGTGCACCGTTCCACCCTTCCGGGAACCCCACGGAGGCAGTCCACGTTGACGATCGATCGGGCGCCTCGGCGCCCATCCGGCCCGGCTTCCGCGACGGCAGCGCCGGCCCCCGTCGTGGCGCCACCGCGTTCCGGCACAGGCATCGGGCGGGCGACGCCGGCCCGGCGTGAGGGCCCGGCCAAGCTCACCGGAACGGCCGCCTACGCCGACGACCTCGTGTTCCCGGGCGCCTGGTACGGCGCCACGATCCGGTCGACCGACGCCCATGCCCACCTCCTCGGCATCGACCTTGGCGCGGACTTCCCCTGGGACCGCGTCGTCGTGGTCACCGCGGCCGACATCCCGGGCCGCAACATCGTGGCCAGCATCGCGGCGGACCAGCCGATCCTGGTCCCCATCGGCGGCGAGATCCGGCACCAGGCGGAGCCGGTCGCGCTGGTCGCCGCACCGGACCGCGACACGCTGCGCGAGGCGCGTCGCCGGATCGGGCTCCGGACGGAGCCCCTGCCCCCGGTGTTCGATCCGCTCGCCTCGGACGTCGTGTTCGAGCACTTCGAGCTTGGCCGGGGCGACGTGGACGCCGCGCTGGCTGCCGCCGACGTCGTGATCGAGGGCACCTACCGGGTCGGCCACCAGGAGCAGCTGTACATCGAGAACAACGCGATGATCGCGCTGCCCCGCGAGGACGGCGGGATCACCGTCCACGGCAGCCTCCAGTGCCCGTACTACGTGCACCGCGCGCTGATCGCGGGCCTCGGCCTCGACGACGCCCACGTCCAGGTCGTGCAGGCGGAGACGGGCGGCGGGTTCGGCGGCAAGGAGGAGTACCCGTCGATGATCGCCCTCCACGCGGCGCTGCTCGCGCGCCGGACCGGGCGACCCGTGCGCATGATCTACGACCGCCACGAGGACCTGTCCGCGACCACCAAGCGCCACCCGGCCGTGATCCATCACCGGACCGGGCTGACCCGCGACGGGCGGATCGTGGCCCAGGACATCGACCTCGTGCTCGATGGCGGCGCGTACACGACCCTCACGCCCGTCGTGCTGTCGCGGGCGACCATCCACGCCGGCGGCCCGTACGACGTCGACAACGTCCGGATCCGGTCCCGCGCCGTGGCCACCAACACGCCCCCCAACGGCGCGTTCCGCGGCTTTGGCGCGCCGCAGGCGGAGTTCGCCGCAGAGATGCAGGTCAACCGCGCCGCGGACGCGCTGGGGATGTCGCCGCTCGAGATCCGGCGGCGCAACGCGTACCGTCCGGGCGGGATCACGGCGACCCACCAGGTGCTGGCCGATGACGTCGCCGCGCTCGAGGTCCTGGATCGCGCCGCCGAGGCCTCGGAGCTCGAGCGGACGCGCGCGCGGACGGCGGCCGAGCGCGCCGAGCAGACTCGCCCGATGCCCGGACGGCGCGCGGGATCGGGCTCGCCCTGGCCTGGCACGGCGCGGGCTTCACCGGCTCGGGCGAGGAGAAGATGGGCTCGATCGCGAGCATCGAGCTGACCGCGGACGGCCGGATCCGGGTCCTGACCGCGTCGACCGAGATGGGGCAGGGGACCAAGACGATCTTCCCGCAGCTGGTCGCGGGCGAGCTCGGGATCGACATCGACGCCGTCGAGCTGGCGCCCCAGGACACCTCGATCGTGCCCGACTCCGGACCCACCGTCGCTTCCCGGACGGCGATGGTCGTGGGCGGCCTGCTGGTCAACGCCGCGCGGCGTCTCAAGGCGGAGGTCGAGGATCGAACCGGCCGCGACTTCGGCCTGTCATATCCGGACGACGCCCGGGGCCACGGTGCAACCCGCATCGACGAGCAGTTCGCGCCGTACCCGGGCCGCCACTTCGACGACGCGACCTACACCGGCGACGCCTACCCGTCGTACGGCTGGGCCGCCGCCGTGGCCGAGGTCGAGGTGGACCTCGACACCTGCGAGGTCTCGGTCCTGTCCGTCGTGGCGGCGGACGACGTCGGGCGCGTGATCCACCGCGTCCTGTGCGAGGGCCAGGTCGAGGGCGGCACCCTCCAGGCCGTGGGCTACGCGACGATCGAGGAGATCAAGCTGCTCGACGGCCGGTACCTCAACGACCGGCTCCAGACGTACCTGATCCCGACGGCGCTCGATGCACCCCGGATCGAGACGATCCTGGTCGAGGCCCCATTCGAGGATGCGCCGCACGGCGCCAAGGGGGTCGGCGAGCTGCCGATGGACGTCGGCGCACCGGCGGTCGTGGCCGCGATCCACGATGCGACGGGTGCCTGGATCCATGACCTGCCCGCCACGCCGGAACGGATCCTGGCCGCGCTGGCCGGCATCGAGCCGCCGGGCCCGCCGGGCGTTTCCGCCGTGTCGGCGCCCGCGCCCGGCGCAGTCACGCCCGCGGCGACCTCGTCGGCCCGCCCCGCCACCGGAGGGCCGGCCGCATGAGCTGGCAGCTGGTCGTCAACGGCGACCCGGTATCGGTCGACGCGCCGGGCATGCGGCGGCTGCTCGACGTGCTCCGCGAGGACCTCGGGCTCACCGGCACCAAGGAGGGCTGCGGGGAGGGCGAGTGCGGCGCCTGCACCGTGCTGATCGACGGTGAGGCGATCCTGAGCTGTCTCGTCCCGGTGTGCCAGGTCGAGGGTGCCGACGTGCGCACGGTTGAGGGCCTCGCCCCGGCGCCCGGCCAGCTGGGTGTGCTCCAGGACGCGTTCCTCGAAGCGGGTGGCGCCCAGTGCGGGATCTGCACCCCGGGCATGCTGATGGCCGCCAAGGCGTTCCTGGCCTCGGGCGCCGAACCGACCGACGGCGCGATCCGCGAGGCGATCGCGGGCAACCTGTGCCGGTGCACGGGCTATACCAAGATCATCGATTCGATCCGGCTGGCCGCCGAACGGACTGGAGCGGGCGCCTCCCCGGACGGAGGACCGGCCTGATGCCCGTCGAGCCCCCGGTCGTCTCGCCGCGCTCGCTCGCCGAGGCGTTCGCGCTGCTGGCCGAGCAGCCATACCGCCCGCTGGCCGGCGGCACGGACCTGCTCGTCCAGCTGACCGGCGAGCTCGGTCCGGCCCCGGAGCGCGTCCTCAACCTGTGGCAGCTGGACGAGCTCCGCGGGATCGAGGTGCGGGGCAACGTCCTCGAGCTCGGGGCGCTGACCACGTATACCGGGATCCGGCGCTCCGCCGCCTGCCAGGCGCACGCCCCCTCGCTCGTGGACGCCGCCGCAACGATCGGGGCGGTGCAGATCCAGCATCGGGGCACCATCGGCGGCAACGTGATGAACGCCTCCCCGGCCGGCGACACGCTGCCGGTGCTGCTGGCCCTCGACGCGGTGCTCGTGCTGGGCAGCACGACCGGCGAGCGCGAGGTCGCCGCGGCCGACTTCTGGCCCGCGTACCGGCGGACCGCGGCGCGTCCGGACGAGCTGCTCGTGCGGGTCCGGATCCCGGTGGTCGCGGACCGCGAGCAGCGGTTCCGGAAGGTCGGCACGCGACGCGCCCAGGCCATCTCCAAGGTCGTGGTCGCGGCGGCGTGGCGCGGCGTGGATGCCTGGCGGGACGTGCGGATCGCGCTTGGCTCGGTGGCCCCGACCCCGATCCGGGTGTCCGCGGCCGAGGCCGCGCTCGAGGGCCGTCCGCGCGACCTCGCATCGATCGAGGCGGCGGTCGCGGCGCTGGGATCGGCGATCAACCCCATCGACGACGTCAGGTCGACGGCCGCCTACCGGCGCGAGGCCGCCCGGCGGGTCGTGCGGCGGCTGCTCGCCGAGGCCGCCGGGGTCCATGGCGACGCGACGATCCACGGAGGTGCAGCGTGACCGAGCTCGGCCCGAACCGGTACGGCAAGCAGTCGATCCGGCTGGTGCGCGTGATCCGCGGACCCGTCGACCGCGTCCGCGACCTCACCGTGGACGTGTCGCTCGAGGGCACGTTCGAGGCGGCCTTCCTCGACGGGGACAACGCGTCGGTCGTGGCGACGGACACCATGAAGAACACGGTGTACGCGCTCGCGCCCGAGCACCTCACCGGCGCCATCGAGCCGTTCGCGATCGACCTCGCGCGCCACTTCGTCGACGTCCGATGCCGTCGCATCCGACGCCGTGTCGGCGGCCACCGTGACCATCCGCGAGCACGCCTGGGAGCCGATCGGGGCCGGTGGTGCCCCGCCTCCCGATGCCTTCCGGCGCACGGGTGGCGCGATCCGGACCGCGGTCGCCGTCGCCTCATCGGCCGGGGCCGCCCCGATCACGGTCGACGGCGGCATCGAGGATCTGGTCGTCATGAAGACCCGGCGCTCCGCGTTCTCGGGCTTCGCACGCGACCGCTACACGACGCTGCGCGAGGTGCGCGACCGGATCATGGCCACCCGCGTCAGCGCAACGTGGCGCCACGCGGGCACGACCGCGGACTGGGACGCGCGCCACGACGGGCTCGTGCGCACGTTGCTGGCCACCTTCGCCGACCACGACAGCGAGTCCGTCCAGCATTCGATCTGGGTGATCGCGAACGCCATGCTGGCCGCCGAGCCCGGGATCACCGAGGTCACGATGCGGCTGCCGAACCTCCATCACTGGCTGGTCGACCTGGCGCCGTTCGGCGGCACCAACGAGGGCGAGATCTTCGTGGCCACGAGCGAGCCCTACGGCATGATCGAGGCGACCGTCCGCCGGTCGGCCGGCGCGTGACCGGTCGCGTGACCCGGCTCGCGCCGGGGGTCGAGGTCGACGGCCCCGATGTCGCCGGTGCCGACGAGATCCTGACCGCGGAGGCGGCCGCGTTCCTGGGTGATCTCGAGCGCCGGTTCCGCGACGAGCGCGTCTGCCCTGCTCGGGCGTCGCGCGGAGCGCCACGCGCGCATCGATGCAGGGGAGCGGCCCGGCTTCCTCGCCGCGACCGCGGACATCCGGGCGGCAACGTGGCAGGTGGCGCCGGCGCCGGCGGACCTCGACGACCGGCGGGTGGAGATCACCGGACCGGCCGAGCCCCGGATGATGATCAACGCCCTCAACTCCGGCGCGTCCGTGTTCATGGCCGACTTCGAGGATGCGCTGAGCCCCGGCTGGGCCAACATCGTCGGCGGCCAGGTCGCGATCCGGGATGCCGTCCGGCGGACCCTCGCATTCGACACGCCCGAGAAGTCGTACCGCCTCAACGAGCGCACCGCGACGCTGCTCGTCCGGCCGCGCGGCTGGCACCTCGAGGAGCGGCACCTGCTGGTCGACGGCCGCCCGATGTCCGCGAGCCTGTTCGACGCGGGCCTGTTCCTGTTCCACGACGCCGCCGAGGCGCTCGCCCGCGGGACAGGGCCCTATCTCTACCTGCCCAAGCTCGAGTCGCACCTCGAGGCGCGGCTGTGGAACGACGTGTTCGTCCATGCCCAGGCCGCGGCGGGCGTCCCGCGGGGGTCGGTCCGGGCCACGGTGCTGATCGAGACCATCCTCGCCGCGTTCGAGATGGACGAGATCCTGTACGAGCTCCGCGACCACGCCGCGGGCCTCAACGCCGGTCGCTGGGACTACATCTTCAGCGTGATCAAGCGGTTCCGCGGACGACCCGGCGTTCGTGCTCCCGGACCGGGGCCAGGTGACGATGGCCGTCCCGTTCATGCGCGCCTACACGCGGCTGCTGGTCGCGACCTGCCACCGGCGTGGCGCGCACGCGATCGGCGGCATGTCCGCGTTCATCCCCAACCGCCGCGAGCCGGAGGTGACGGCCAACGCGCTGGCCAAGGTCCGCGAGGACAAGGAGCGCGAGGCCGGCGACGGGTTCGACGGCACCTGGGTCGCCCACCCGGACCTGGTGCCCGTGGCGCGCGAGGTGTTCGACCGGGTGCTGGGCGACCGGCCGAACCAGAAGACGGCACCGGGCGACGCGTCGGCGACGGCATCGGCGCTGCTCGACGTGACCGTGCCCGGTGGGCGGGTCACCGAGGCCGGCGTCCGGCAGAACATCAGCGTTGCCATCCGCTATCTCGCGGCCTGGCTGGGCGGCAATGGGGCGGCCGCGATCGACAACCTGATGGAGGACGCCGCGACGGCGGAGATCTCGAGGTCGCAGCTGTGGCAGTGGCGGCGCCACGCGGTGGCCCTCGACGATGGGGCGCCGTTCACGGCCGACCGATACCGCGCCATCCGCGACGCCGAGCTGGAACGGATCGGGTCCGGCGGGGCGGCGGGGGAGGGGAAGCCGAACGTGTATCCGAGGCGACCGCGCTGCTCGACCGCCTGGTCCTGGACGATGACGTTCGCGGAGTTCCTGACCCTCGACGCTTACCGCCACCTCGCCTGACGCGACCGGGCGGCGCCGCGCATCGTCCTGCCGACCGGGCCGGCGCGGCTGGAAGCACGCCTAGCGCATCGGCTCCAGCTCGCGCTCGACGAACCGACCGTAGCCTCGCTGCCCGACGAAGACCCCGTCGCGGACGACGAACCGGCCGCGGACGATCGTCGACCGGACGGCGCCCCGGACCTCGCGGCCCTCGTAGGGGGTGTAGTCGCTCGAGTGGTGAAGTTCGGCGGCGCGGATCGTCCGCTGCGCCGCCGGATCGAACAGCACCAGGTCGGCGTCGCGACCCACCTCGATCGCTCCCTTCGCGCGCAGCCCGAATAGCCGGGCGGGCGTCGTCGACAGCCGGTCGACCAGGCGTTCCACGCGGGATCCGGCCGCCGGCGACGCCTTCGTCCCAGGCAAGCGTCAGCAGCGTCTCGATCCCCGGACCGCCGTTGGAGATCCGGTCGAACGATTCGCGCCACGACTGCTTCTCGATGCCGATCCGGTCCGGGACGTGGTCGGTGGCGATCAGCGACAGCGAGCCATCGGCGAGCCCGTCCCACAACGCGTCGGGGTTGCCCGGCGCCCGCAGCGGCGGCGAGATCACGAAGCGGGCGGCGACCTCCGGCGGGGCGTCGTAGCGATCCTCGGTCAGCGTCAGGTACTGGGGGCACGTCTCGGCGAACACCGGCCGCCCCTCATCGCGCCCGCGGCGGACGGCCGCCAGCGCCTCCGCGGAGGACAGGTGGACGACGTACAGCGGCGCATCGGCAGCGCGCGCGAGCGCGATCGCGCGGGTCGTCGCCTCGGCCTCGACGTATGGCGGCCGCGAGCTCGCGTGGAACCGCGGCGCGACCTCGCCGGCCGCGAGGTGGCGCGCCGTCAGCGACTCCAGGATGGTCCGGTTCTCGCAATGGACCTCGAGCATGCCGCCGTGCGCGCCGGCCGCGGCGAGCGCCCGGAACAGCGTGGCGTCGTCCACGCCGAAGTCGTAGACCATGAACGCCTTGGCGGTCGGGACGCCGGCCTCGATCACCCGCGGCAGCTCGCCGACCGGGTCCGCCTGCATGGCGGTGACCACCAGGCTGAGCGCGACATCGACCGCCGCGTCGCCGTCGGTGGCCGCCCGCCATTCGCGGAGCCCGGTCACCAGCGACCGCGCGGCCGCGGGCGACGACCCGGTCCCCGGGTTGTTGAACGCGAGGAACGTGGTCGTGCCGCCGAACGCCGCGGCGACCGAGTCCGCGAAGAACCGGTCCGGCTCGGCGTCGGTGGCGACCCGCGTGTGCGTATGGACGTCCACCACGCCCGGCAGCACCAGCAGGCCCGCGGCCTCGACGACCTCGCGGGCCGTCCCGGCGAGCGCCGCCCAGGTCCGGCTCCACGGCCGAGATCCGCCCGCCATCGACGGCCACGTCGGCGACCCGCGATCCGCCCGCCGTCACGACCGTGCCGCCGCGGACGACCAGGTCGGTCATCGTCAGCCCTCGCTGATCTCGATGTCCTGGGCGCCGTCCCACAGGCAGCGACGGCCCATCTCCCGCAGCCGCTCCTCCCAGCCCTCGTCGGGCAGGATGGAGGCGAAATGGTTCGCGGCCAGCTGGCCGACCTTGGACGAGGTCGTGCAGGCGCCATACGGGAAGAAGATCTCGCATTCGGAGACGCCGCCCGGGTACAGCGCGAGGTGCCCGGGTGCCGGGTGCGAGGTGTGGTGCTCCCAGCCCACATCCGGTCGCAGGTCGCCGTACGGGATCCAGGTGGACTCGCCGCTCCAGCGGCAGTGGATCAGGCGCGCGTGCAGGGGGAGCATCGCGCGGATGATCTCGATCGTTCGCGGGGCCTCGGGCTCCCAGCGGGCGCTAAAGTGCAGGTCACCGACACGGATCGACAGCTCGCTCATCGGCGGAGGATACGGTGCCCGACGGCCAGTCCGACCATCTCCACGCACGTGCTCGATACCGCGAGCGGCCGTCCCGCGCCCGGGATCGCCGTCCGCTGCTGGCGGCTGGACGGCGACGCAGCCGAGGCGGTGGGCGACGGCGTGACCGACGACGACGGCCGGATCCGCGACCTGCTGGGCGGCGTGCCGCTGGTACCCGGCCTGTACCGGCTGTCGTTCGACCTGGGATCCGGGCGCTTCTTCGAGCGCGTCACGCTCGAGGTCCGGATCGACGACGCCGCCCGGAGCCACCACGTCCCGCTGCTGCTGGCGCCGTACGGGCTGACGACCTACCGCGGCTCCTGACGCGTGGGGTCCGCGGCAGCCCGGCCCGGTTCCATCGAGCATCGCCGAGCTCGACGCGCTCGACGGTCCCGCCTGCGCCGACGGCGCTGGCGCCGCTGTTCGAGGGCGCGCCACGGTTCCTGGCCCGGCTCGCGGCCGCCCGCCCGTTCGGCGATGCGGCGACGCTGTTCGCGCGGGCGCGCGCGATCGCCCACGCGATGCCGGAGCCCGAGCAGGTCGAGCTGATCGACGCCCACCCCCCGCTGGGTGCGCCGCCCGGGTCCGTCTCGGCGCTGTCGTTCCGCGAGCAGGGCTACGACAACGAGCGCGCGGAGGCGGCCGCCGATACGGAGCGGGTTCGCGTGGCGACGGAGCTGGCACGGCTCAATGCCGCCTACGAGCGTCGGTTCGGGTTCCGCTACTGCGTGTTCGTCGCCGGCCGGCCACGCGCGGCGCTGCTGCCCGAGATGGCGGCGGCGCTGCAGGGGGACCGGGAGCCCGAGCTGCAGCGTGCCCTGGACGCGGTGATCGACATCGCCGCCGACCGCTACCGGACGCTCGGCCCGCGCTGACCCGTTCGGGCACGGCTCAGTCCGAGCAGGTCCAGCTGATGGTTCCCGACTCGGTGCCGGACTGCGGCGCCGATGTCGGACAGCTCCGAGAACGACCCCTGGCCCGAGCCGTCCGCGTTGAGCGTCACGGTCGAGGTCCCGGTCGTGCCGCGGACGAACGTGTCGTCGCCGATCACCAGCGAGCCCAGGCTGTCGGCATAGGTCGCCGGGCCGTGGAAGTCCGCCGTCGAGACCATGAACGCGAAGGTCAGGCTCTTGCCGCCGATCTGCGTGTCGGCACCGGCGGGCGGACCCGGGCTCAGCCAGGACCCGACCCCGGTCGGGTTGAACGTCGCGTACTCCGTGCACGAGGCGTAGCCGGTGCCGGTGTCGTTGTCGACGAATGAGCCCTGGACGTTGTCGTCGCCGGTGAAGTCGACCTGGACGTTGAAGATGACCTGCCCGCTACCCCCGACGTCCCCGGTGGCCTGGTCCGGCTGGCTTGCCGCCGGACTTGCCGACGGACCGGACCCGCACCCGGCCAGTGCGATCACCAGTGCCGCAGCGATGATCGAACCACGCAGGCGTCCGACGGTAAGCACGTCTTCCCTCCGGGACATTCAAGGGGTGGATGCGCGTCGGCCGGAGCATAGGACTCGCGTCGCATTCCCGCAGATTCGGGCCCGATCGGGCCCCGCCGGGAGCGGCGAGGACGCTGTGCGCGGGCCAACCCGATAGACTTCGGGCACCGGAGGATTCTCGCCGCGGGCGCGGATCGCTCCTCGCGGCACGTCACACCGATCCGGCCGCCCGGGGGCATCGATCTCGCGCACCGACAGGCACACACCAGCGGAGGGAACGCGTGGAGAATCCGGTCATCGTCGCGATCGACGACGATCCGCAGGTCCTGCGAGCCGTCGAGCGCGACCTGCGCAGCCGGTTCGGGTCGGCCTACCGGATCGTCGCCGCGGACAGCGGCGCGACCGCTCTGGACGTGGTCCGGCGGCTCAAGCTGCGCAGCTCCGCCGTCGCGCTGTTCCTGGCCGACCAGCGAATGCCGGGCATGACCGGGGTCGAGTTCCTGACCGCGGCGCGCGAGATCTACCCGGACGCAAAGCGGGTGCTGCTGACCGCGTACGCGGACACCGAGGTGGCGATCACCGCGATCAACACGATCCAGCTCGACCACTACCTGCTCAAGCCCTGGGACCCGCCCGAAGACAAGCTATACCCGGTCCTCGAGGACGTGCTCGACGACTGGCAGGCGGGCTTCCTGCCGCCGTTCGAGGGCGTGCGCGTCATCAGCCATCGCTGGTCCGCCCGCGCGCACGAGATCAAGGACTACCTTGCCCGCAACCAGATCCCATACCGCTGGCTGGACGTCGAGATCGAGCCCGAGGCGTCCGAGCTGGCGGTCAGCGCCGAGGTGGACGCCGTCCGCCAGGTGATGGTCGTGTTCGGCGACGGATCGCATCTCGTGGCGCCCACCAACGCCGAGATCGCGGCCCACGTCGGGCTGCGGACGCACGCCGCGCTGCCCTACTACGACCTGGTGATCGTGGGCGGCGGACCATCCGGCCTCGCCGCCGCGGTCTACGGCGCCTCGGAGGGCCTCAAGACCCTGATGATCGAGCGCGAGGCTCCGGGCGGGCAGGCCGGGACCACGTCGCGGATCGACAACTACCTGGGCTTCCCGGTCGGCCTGTCGGGCGCCGATCTTGCCCGCCGGGCGGTGGCCCAGGCCACCCGGCTGGGTGCCGAGATCCTGACCCCGCAGGAGGTCGTCGGGGTCACGGTCGAGGACCCGTACAAGGTGGTCAAGCTGGTCGACGGCTCCCAGTTGAGCTGCCAGGCGCTGCTGGTCGCGACGGGCGTCGAATACCGCAAGCTCAACCTTCCCGACGCCGACCGGCTGGCGGGATCCGGCATCTACTACGGCGGCGCGACCACCGAGGCGACCTTCTACCGGGGCGAGCGCGTGGCGGTGATGGGCGGCGGCAACTCCGCCGGCCAGGCCGCGGTCTGGCTGGCGCGGTTCGCCGAGCACGTCACGGTCCTCATCCGCGGTGACTCGTTGTCGGCGGGGATGTCCGCCTATCTCGTCGACCAGATCGCGGCCACCCCGAACATCACGGTCCGCACCGGCGTCAACGTGGCGGCCATCCACGGCGGCGAGACGCTCGAGGGGATCGACATCGTGGCCAAGGCCGGCGGATCGCAGGAGCGGCTGGACGTCGCCGCGATGTTCGTGTTCATCGGGCAGGCGCCGCGCACGGACTGGCTGGGCGACCTGGTCGAGCGCGACGACAGCGGCTTCGTGCTGACCGGCGTCGATCTCAAGCGTGTCGGCGACCACCCGAGGGGCTGGCCGCTGGCCCGGGAGCCGTACATGCTCGAGACGAACGTGCCGGGGATCTTCTGCGCGGGCGATGTTCGCGCGGCCTCCGTCAAGCGGATCGCCTCGTCGGTCGGCGAGGGGGCGATGGCCGTGCGCTTCGTCCACCAGCATCTCGCCGACCTGTGACCCGCCGCCCGTGACGATCGACGATTCGGACCGCGCGCTGCTGCGCCGGGCACCCCTGTTCGCGGAGCTGTCCGAGGACGACCTCACCGGGGTTGCCGACACCGGGGAGCCCGTCGAGCTGGCACCGGGCGAGCAGCTGGCCGGCGAGGGCGAGCCGGGCGACGCGATGTTCGTGATCGTGTCGGGCGAGCTCCAGGTCGTGAAGCGGTCCCGCACGTCCGAGGTCCCGATCGCGGTCCTGGGGCCCGGCGAGATCGTGGGCGAGATGGCGATCTTCGAGGCGCAGCCGCGAAATGCCACGGTGCGGGCCGTCGAACAGACCCGGGTCATCCGGATCGCGCGCGACGAGATCCTCGCGATCCTGCAGACCCGGCCGTCGGTGACGCTGTCGATGCTGCGCACGATGATGGGCCGGTTGCGCAACACGGAGTCGATGCTCCGCGAGCAGGAGAAGCTGGCGGCGCTGGGCACCCTGTCCGCGGGGCTCGCCCACGAGCTGAACAATCCCGCGGCCGCCGTGCAGCGCAGCGCCGCCCTCCTGGAGGACGGCCTCGACCGCTGGGCGGATGCCACCAGCGCGCTGGGAACCGTCGTCGACGACCAGCAGGACGCGGCGCATCTGGCGGACCTCGGCGCCCAGGTGGCGCGCCACGCCGGGACCGGGGAAGCGCTCGATCCGCTTGACGCCAGCGACCGTGCCTGGGAGCTGGAGACGTTCCTCGCCGAGCGCGGCGTCGCCGACGCCGGGGAGCTCGCACCGGCGCTGGTCACGGGTGGCTGGGAGCGATCGCACCTCGAGCGGATCGAGGCGGAGTTCCCGGGCGAGGCGCTCGGTCCGATCCTGTCCTGGGTCGCCGCCGGCAGCGCGGTCCACGCGCTCGTGGACGAGGTCGCGACCGGTGCCCGGCGGATCTCCGAGATCGTCAAGGCGGTCAAGGAGTATTCGTTCATGGACCAGGCCCCGGTCCAGCAGGTGGACGTCCGGTCCGGGCTCGACAACACGCTGGTGATCCTGCGCGCCAAGACCAAGGCGGGGATCACCGTCACCCGCGACTACCAGCCGGACCTGCCCGAGATCGAGGCGTTCGGCAGCGAGCTCAACCAGGTCTGGACGAACATCCTGGACAACGCGATCGGCGCCATGGACGGACGCGGCGAGATCCGGATCCGGGCGTTCGTTCGCAACACCGACCTGGTCGTCGAGATCTGCGACAGCGGGCCGGGGATGCCGCCCGAGGTCCGGGAGCGGATCTTCGAGCCCTTCTACACGACCAAGCCGCCCGGCAGCGGGACCGGGCTCGGCCTCCACATCTCGCACAACGTGGTCGCCCGCCACGGCGGCCGGATCAACGTCCGGTCAAAGCCCGGCGAGACGTGCTTCGAGGTCTGCCTGCCCCTGGAGCGCCGCAAGCCGTAGCGTCCGGAGCGGCGGAGCCGGTCGACACGGGGACGCGGTCGGGTCTCGGCCCGCCGCGGGCCACTTACTAAGCGTCGGGCTGGCCACCCACGCGGCGGCGGACCCGCTGGACCGCGAGGTACCGCTCGCGATCGATGCCCTCGGGGACTCCGCCACCGTCCATGAACACGAAGCGGCCCTGGCGGCCCGCGATCTCGACCGATTGGCGCAGGCCGGCCTCGATCTCGTCCAGCCCCCGCTCGTACAGGAACTTGTCGATCCCGCCGCCGACCAGGGTCAGCCGCGGATGCCGCTCCAGGATCGCGGCAAGGTCCATCCCGTCGGTGCGGTCAACGGGGTTGAGCATGTCCACCCCGGTCCCGACGATGTCGTCGAGGATGGCGTTGATGTTGCCGTGGCAGTGCATGTGGAGCACCCCGCCACCGGCGTGGACCTCCTCGGCAAGGGCCGCGTGCAAGGGCCGGAAGTACCGCCGGTAGAGCGCCGGGCTGATCAGCAGGTTCGCGGTCGCACCGAGATCGTCGCAGAACCCGATGCAGTCGACCCCGGCCTCGAGCATGTGGCGGGCCGCTCGCATGTTCCAGTCGCCCAGGCGGGCGAGCAGTCGCTCCGCGAGCTCGGGTTCGAGGAGCAGGTTCGCGAGCCAGTCCTG
Organism: uncultured Chloroflexia bacterium; assembly: GCA_963720825.1. Classification (GTDB taxonomy): domain Bacteria; phylum Chloroflexota; class Limnocylindria; order Limnocylindrales; family CSP1-4; genus CAIXZV01. The sequence goes on from CAVRGY010000009.1 coordinate 182,158, forward strand.
GTAGTCGCAGAAGAAGTAGTGGCCCCCGGAGAAGTAGCCGTTGACCCAGCCCACCGTGTACTCGCCGGCGGCCTTGAGGTACGCCACGTCGGCCGCGAAGCCCGCCCACCGGGCCGGGTCGTCGGGATCGGGCAGCTCGAGCCGGTCGAGGTCGTCGAGCGTCGTGACCGGACGGACGAGCTGGTGCTTGTACTGGGGCGTGATGTTGTGAAGGTCGCGCGCCCCCGTCTCGTACTCGACCACGAACGAACCGGGCGAGCGCTCCACGACCCGGCTGTTGAACTCGCCCGGCCCCGCGTGCCCGAAGCAGAAGTTCGCACCTCGCCCGACGCCCGTGGCGACCTGGTCGGTGAAGCGGTTGTAGCGGATCACCGTGTCCAGCTCCGCGGGCTCGTGTGCCGCGAAGCCGTACACGCCGTCCGGGGGGATGTAGTAGAGGTCCGGCGGGCACGAGCTCCGGCGGCACCAGGCGGCGGGCATCTGCCTCGGTGTTGAACCCGATGTTCCAGAACGGGATGTAGTCCGGTCGTTCTCCGGCGAGGGTCGCCGCCATCCGCTCACGATTGCTCAACGTTGGCATTCAGGCCTTCCCTCGGGTCCGGGGAACGACCGGCACCTCGCCGGTGGGGCGCACCGCAGGTCCGGTGGGGCGCACGACGAGTCTAGCCGGTCGTCATGGCTGCGCGCGCTCCCGACGGCAGTTCGGAAGGCCCTCGGGGGGAATACCTCTGGCACCTCTCGACCTCCCCGGGGCGGCCTACGCTCCGGTTCTGTGGAGGTGCCCATGTCCGTGGAGGAGCCGGCGGGGCCGGACGCCCCGACGCTGGTCCAGTCGGTGATCGTCGAGCTCGCGTTCGGGCTGATCGGGATCGTGCTGATCGTGGTCACCGGCCATTCGCTGGCCGACGCCTTCGACACGCCCGTCGAGCCGCTCCTCGCCGTGGCGGCGGGGATCGTCCTCGGCACGGCCCTGGGCGGCGCGTTCGGTCTGGGTGTGACTCGGCCGGTGTTCGCGGATCGTGTCCGTCCGTTCCTCACCCGGTTCACATCGGCCCGGCCCACGGCCGCCAACTTCGCGCTCATCGGCATTGCAGCGGCGCTGGGTGAGGAGACGCTGTTTCGCGCGGCGATCCAGCCCGTCGGCGGGATCCTGATCGCGTCGGTGCTGTTCATGCTCGCCCACAGCGTGATCGCCGACTTCCGCCATCCGTCTCCGGGAAAGGTGGCTTATGCCGCGCTGGCGCTGGGGATGGGAATCCTGCTGGGCGTGCTCTATGATCGGCTCGGGATTGCGGCGTCGATGGGCGTCCACTTCGCATTCGACACGACGGCGCTGGTCATGATCCGGCCTCTGCTGCCCGCGAGGCAGCCGCGGCCGCTGACGTCCGCGCCGGCGTAGCCCTCGACGGCGAGACCAACCGCGAACCGTGGACCCGACCTTCCAGCCCGAGGCGTGGCACGACTTCTACCTGATGGTAGGCGGCGCGGGCGCCGTGCTCACCGGGCTGATCTTCGTCGCCGTATCGATGCATCTCCGGATCGTGCTGCGGGATCCGTGGCACCGGGGTCGCGCCGGGTCGTCGCTGCTTGCGCTGATGAGCACGGTCCTCATCGCGGTCGCTGTGCTGATACCCGGCCAGGACCCGGTCGCCCTGGGCATCGAGGTGATCCTCATCGCACTGGCCAGCCCCGCGTACAGCATCCGCGGGCTGGCTCATCTGCCCCCGTCGGATCGGCTGGGCAGATCGGCCGAGCTCGTGGCAGGCATGGTGGGTGCCTTGCTGGCCGTGTTCGGCGGCGTCAGCCTGATCGCGCAGGCGGGTCCCGGCCTGTGGTTGCTGCTGCCGGGGGCGGCGATCGCGCTCGGCTCGTCCGTATGGAACGCCTGGCGGCTGATGGTCGACGTCGCCACGGACGACGAGGGCGCATAGCTTGCGCGGGACCCGGAGTGCGGGGTCGCGAGGGCCCGGAACGGGCCCGCGATCGACGTTGCGGCATACTCACCCCCACTTGGCCCCCAAACGGAGACAGCTGCCATGACACGGGATCGACGAGCGCCTGACGCGTTCGCGGGAAGCGCCGATCGTGGGCGGGCTGCCCGATGTCCCGGGGATCGTCGCGGCGATCCAGCTGACGCCGGGTCTCGGGACGCACCTGCGCGGCCTCGCCGACGAGCTCCTGGTCAACGACTACCCGGGCACCACGCTCACCCGGGCCGACCGGGAGATGCTCGCGACGGCCGTCTCGGCGGCCAACGACTGCTTCTTCTGCATGGACTCGCACGGCGCACACGCGAGCGCGTTGCTCGAGCTGACGGGTGCGCCGGACGGGCTGCCCCTCATCGATGTGCTGAAGGCCGGGTCATCGGCTGGGTTCGGCGACAAGATGCAGGCCCTGCTCAATATCGCGCGAACGGTGCGAGGCCAGGCCCGCGACCTGACGGCGGCCGACGTCGACGCGGCGCTCGCGGCCGGCGCCACCGACGCGGACGTCCAGCTCGCGGTGCTCATCTCGGCCGCGTTCTCGATGTACAACCGGATGGTCGACGGGCTGAGAGCGAGGACTGCGCCCACCCCCGACGCCTATCGAGGCCGCGCCGCCGAGATCGCGGTCCGGGGGTACAGCTAGCACCGCGGGTCAGGGCCGGGAGACGAATTGACGAGCCGAACGCTCACCGTCAGCGGGACGAGCTATCCCCTCGTCCTGCCCACGATCCGCGATCCGCGCCTCCATGTCGCCGCGGTCATCATCACGATCCACGTCCTGGGGCAGGTCGGGCTCCACTTCCGGGTCAGCGTGCCCCAGATCCTGGCCGCGATCCTGACCTGCGCCGTGATCGAGGTCGTGCTGACGTTCAGGCTGAGCCGCGCGTTCGTATGGCCGGCCAGCGCGATGCTCACGGGGAGCGGCGTCGCGCTCATTCTGCGCGTCGTCGGGACGCCACTGGACACGCCCTGGGCGACCAACGACCTGTGGGTGTTCGCCGTCGTGGCCGGGCTGTCGCTGCTGTCCAAGTACGTGATCCGCTATCGCGGCTCGCACGTGTTCAACCCGTCCAACCTCGGGCTGGTCGTGGCGTTCGTGGTCCTGGGCAGCGGGCGCGTGGAGCCGCTCGACTTCTGGTGGGCGCCACTCGACGCCTGGATGCTGGCCGCCTATGCGGTGATCCTGGTCGGCGGCCTGCTGATCACCCGGCGGCTGCACCTGCTCCTGATGGCCGCGGCCTTCTGGGTCGCCCTCGCGGCCGGTGTCGGGCTGCTGGCCGCCTCGGGGCACTGCATGACCGCCAACTGGGCGTTCGCGCCGGTCTGCGGCGGGGACTTCGTGCGCGTGATCCTCACTTCACCCGAGGTCCTGATCTTCCTGCTGTTCATGATCACGGACCCCAAGACCGTGCCCGCGAGCCGGGTCGGGCGCGTCCTGTTCGGCGTCCTGGTTGCCGCTGCGAGCACGCTCCTCATCGCACCCCAGACCAACGAGTTCGGGACGAAGGTCGGGCTGCTCGCAGGCCTCGTGCTCGTGTGCGCGGTTCGCCCGCTCCTCGATCGCGTGCTGCCCGAGCCGCGCTCCGCCGCCGACCGGCTGGTCCCGTTCGCGACCCGCCTGGTCCGGGGCAGCAGCGCGGGCCTGGGGCTCGCCCGCAGTGCGCTCCGCGCAGGGTTGATCGTGGCCGCGACGCTCGGTCTCGGCGTCGGGATCGTTGCTGCGGGGACGCCCGCCCGCGAACCGGCGGCGCCCGACACCGGCGAGCTGCTCAACGGCGTCCCGCATGCCATCGATCCGGCCACGCTGCCCGTGATCACGTCGACGTCCCGGCCTGGGACGAGACGATCGCCGCACCGGTGGCGCAGGGGATCCTGGTCACGCTGGGCGAGGACCTCGAGCTCGAGAACCAGGCACTGCTGCGCTCGGACCCGGACATCCTCACGGCCGTGGATCACGGCGACCGGCTCAGGGAGATGCAGGGCCGGCTCGAGGATGCGGTGACATCCGGCCGGACGACGGTCGCGCACTACCACTTCGACTCGGTCCACGTCATCGTCATCGCGCCGTTCGGGGTCCAGACCGGCGGCAGCATCGGGTTCGAGTCGACGGGCACGCTGACCGAGGAGACCTACGATGCCGAGTGGGGCGCTGCTCGACCGGCAGACGTCGCCATTCGCGCTCACGTTCGCGGTCCGGCGGGCGCTCGGGGACCGGTGGATGATCGTGTCGGTGCAGCCGAACGGCACGCTGACGGGCGCGATCGACGCGGCGGGCGACATCGGCGACGCGGCCGCGACGCGTGTCCGCAACGCGGTGCAGGGCACCATTCGTGGGGTGAAGGTCGTCCTCAAGACCCGGCTCGAATAGCGCTCGCGGCGCCGGCCGACCGGCAAGGCGCTACGATCCGGCCATGATCGATCTCGTCATCACGCTTGTGGGTCCGGACCACCCGGGCATCGTCGACTCGGTGTCGGAGGTCGTCGCCGCGCACGGCGGCAACTGGCTCGACAGCCGGATGGCGCACCTCGCGGGCAAGTTCGCCGGCGTGCTCCGCGTCGAGGTGGCCGACGAGCAGGTGGCGGCGCTCGAGGAGGCGCTGGGCGGTCTCGGGGGCCGCGGGCTGCGGGTCGTGGTCGAGCGCAGCGAACTTGTCGAGGCGCCGCGGCTGCCCGCGAGGGAGATCGAGCTGCTCGGCCTCGACCGCCCCGGCCTGGTCCACGAGATCTCGGCCGTGCTCGCGGCGCACGGGATCAACGTCGAGGAGCTGGCCACGGACCTTCCACCGGCCGCCCATTCCGGCGACCGCATGTTCCGCGCCCTGATCCGCGTGACCGTCCCCGAGGCTGCCGACCTGGCCGCAGTCCGCCAGGGCCTGGAGCGCCTGGCCGGCGACCTGATGGTGGAGATCCACCTGGCCGATACCCCCGACGCCGGCCGCTGACGCCCTTCCCGGGCTCGACGGGCCATCGGCGTGCGCACCGGCAGAGTCCAACGAGGCCGGAACGAAGGTGACGCCATGAAGCTTCTGCTCAGTCCGCGGGGATCATGAACCCGAGCATCCACGACGCGCTGGTCGGCCTCCTGGGCAAGCCGATCGGCGAGGCCAGCGCCCGTGCGGGTTGGGCTGGAAGTCGCTCGGAGTGCTGGAGCTGACCGTGTTGCCCGGCATCGACGATGACCTCTGGATCCCCATGGTCCGGGAGACCGACGCCCTCCTGGTGGGCGGTGGCGATCCCCTGATCTGTGCCACTGGATGGACAATCGGGTCTTGCGGACCTCTTCCCGTCGCTGGCTGAGACGGTCTACGTGGGCGTGAGCGCCGGGAGCCTGGTGATGGGTCCGCGCGTCGGGGAGGATTTCGTCGACGGCGATCCGCCGACCGGTGGCGACCGAGCGCTGGGACTGGTTGGCTTCTCGATGTTCCCGCACCTCGACCACGAGGCGATGCCGGAACACTCGCTGGCCGATGCGGAACGATGGGCCGCCCGCGTGCCGGGACCGGGGTACGCGATCGACGATCAGACCGCCATACAGGTCGTCGACGACACCGTCACCGTCATTTCCGAGGGGCAATGGAAGCTGTTTGCCCCTAGACCGAGGCTCGACCTCGGCGTGCGGCAACAGACGGTTTCGCTCGGTCTATTCGGACAGCGCGAAGGCGACGGCCTCGTCGCTGGTCATCACGCGACCCGCGGCCCACGCGGACCCGAGGACTTCCTCGTCGGTTTCGCTTCGAAGTCGGGCGATCTGTGCGTCGTATTCCTCGCGTTCGGCCGGCGTCATCCGGGACTCGGAGGCTTCGCGGAGCGCTTCGGCTGCGCCGAACAGGCGAGCCGCCCGAGCGCCGTCACCCCTCGCGAGCGCCACTGCCGCAAACGACTCGAGCTGGTTCGCGACCGCCCCGCGGTTCCCGGTCCGCTGCCAGCCCCGGATCGACTCGCGGTACTCGGCCTCGGCCTCGTCGATCCTGCCGTCGTGCCGCAGGGCATGGCCGAGCTCGCTCTGCGCGGAGAGCGCGAACCGTCGGTCGTCGAGCGCGTCGAAGCGCGCCCTGGATTCACGGTACCAACGCTGCGCATCGCCCAGCCGGCCGGTCATGGCAGCGACGCGGCCACGAGCCTGCGCGACGTAGGCGGCGTCGAACGGGTTGGCCGAACGACCGGCGGCCTCGTGCGACCGCTCGAGCCAGCCATCCGCTGCGACCGGGTCGAACTGGGCCTCGATCATCGCGACCGAGACCGCAATGCGGGACAGACGGCCCCAGTCCCCGAGGTCCGTGGCGATCCTGACCGCATCGTCGGCGACGGAGCGCCACTCGCCGCGCAGCCCCGCCGGCGCGCTGGGATCCCCGCGAAACAGCCAGACATGGAGGGCGTCGGCGATCGCGACCGGATCCTCCGACGCCCTGGCAGCGGCGAGCGCCTCGTCGCCCAGCGCGAGCGTCTCCATTCGGCCGCCCATCGCGGCCAGGAACGAGGCGCCCGCGAGCGCACGGGCGGTGAGGCTGGCTCGGGTGCGTTGGGCCGCTTCCTGATCGGGCGCAGGACTCCGTCGCACGCGATCGACCGCCTGCAGGATGCGGTCGCGCCCCTCGGGTCCCATCGTGCGGGCCTGCCAGTAGCGGACCATCGAGACGCAGATCTCGAGCCCCGCCTCGGGGCTGGTCTCTGACGCCCAATCGAGCGCCGATCGCACGTTCTCGAGCTCCGTGTCCAGGCGACGCAGCCACACCGGCGACTCCGCGCCGTCGAGCCCCCGCTCGGCATCGAGCGCCAGCTGTCGGAAGAACCGCAGGTGCCGGTCCCGGAGCGCCACCGTCTCGCCGCTCGCGGCGAGCTGGTCCGCGGCGTACTGGCGGACGTCTCGAGCATCCGGTATCGGGTGGAGCCCTCGTGGTCGGCCACGACGAGCGACCGATCGACGAGGCGGCCGAGCCCGTCGATGGCGGCGAACCGCGCGGCCGCGTCCGCGCGCTCCGCCCGGGCGGGATCCTCGCCAGCCGCGTCGTCGACGGCGACCACGGCCGCGGCGTCGAGCGTCCAGCCACCGGAGAACACGGCCACCCGGCGCAGGAGCCGGCGATCCTCGTCCTCGAGCAGGTCCCAGCTCCAGTCGATGAGGGCCTGCAGCGTTCGCTGCCGGGGCACCGCGGTGCGGCGTCCGCCCGTCAGGAGGCGGAAGCGGTCCCCCAGGCCCTCCGCGATCTCGTTGGCCGACAGGACGTTGACGCGGGCTGCCGCGAGCTCGAGGGCAAGGGGAATGCCGTCCAGGCGCCGGCAGATCTCGACGATGGCCCGCACGTTCGACCGATCGATCGCGAAGGCCGGGAGGGTCGCGGTCGCACGGTCGACGAACAGCCGGACCGCCTCGGATCGACCGGCCTGCTCGACCTCCGCGTCGTCGATCGCCGCGTCCGGGTCGCGCGCCTCGCCGGCGAGCGTCGGCAGCGCCAGCGACGGCACGGCGAAGACGGCCTCGCCCTCGACGCCGAGGGGCTCCCGGCTCGTGGCCAGCACGCTGCAGCGCGGGACAGGCACCGAGCAGCTGATCGGCCACCTCGGCGGCGGCCTCGATGAGGTGCTCGCAGTTGTCGAGCAGCAGGAGGAGCTCCTTCGAGCGCAGGTAGTCGACGATCCCGTTGATCGGAGGCTGTCCCGGCTGTGGCTGGATGCCCAGGGCGCGGCCGATCTCGGACGTCACGAGCTCGGGGTCACTGACCGGCGCGAGCTCGACCAGCCAGGTGCCGTCGCGGTACCGGTCGAGGCCGTCAGCCGCGGCCTGGAGCGCGAGGCGGGTCTTGCCGGTGCCGCCCACGCCGACCAGCGTCACGAGGCGGCTGGTGGTGAGCAGCCGCGCGAGGTCGACCAGCTCCCGCTCGCGACCGACGAACGACGTCGCCTGGGGCCGGAGGTTCGTCGGGTGCTCGGCGCTCGTTCGCAGGGCCGGGAACGTGCGGCGCAGGCCCGGGGCGACGAGCTGGAAGACCTGCTCGGGCCGGTCGAGGTCGCGCAGCCGGTGCTCGCCCAGGTCCACGAGCTCGCACCCCGCCGGAAGGCTGCCCGCGACGAGCGCCGCGCTCGCGCCCGAGACGAGCACCTGGTCGCCGTGGCCGATCGCGAGCAGGCGCGCCACCCGGTTGACCGTCGGTCCGAAGAAGTCGTCATCGCGGACCTCGGCGGTCCCGGAGTGGATCGCCATCCGGACGCGCAGGCGGCCCGTCTCGGGCCAGCCGTGACGGTCGAGCGCGTGCTGGCCCTCGATCGCCGCGGCCAGCGCGGCCTCGCATTGGTCGAACGCGGCGAGCATCCCGTCGCCGGTCGTCTTGACGACCGTCCCGCCCGCATCCTCGACGGCCGTCCGGAGCAGGGCGTCATGCGCGGCGAGGGCGGCGCCCATCGCGGCCCGGTGCTCCTCCCAGAGCCGCGCGCTCCCCTCGATGTCCGTGAACAGGAACGTCTCGGTCCGGGACGGACGTGTCGGCGTCACTGCTCGCCCGATCTCGCTCGCACTCCGGGATTGTGGGGCCCTGTCGTGCGCCGTCAACTACCCGGGACGTGGTGGTTCGGCGTGGCGATCTCCGTCGCTCTCGAGCGCACGCGAGTCCCTGGGTCGTGCATGGCTGAGTTGCCAAGCTGCTAGGCTCGCAATCGTGGATGAGGGGCGCTACCCGGAGCTTGGCGAGGCTGGGTACGGTTGGGCCTCGACCTTCCCGACGTTTCGTTCGACACCGGCGATCCAGATCCGAGGCTCACTGCAGGACTTCCTTCGTGAAGTTTCGGCGGAGCAGATCCATGCTTGGGATCTGTCGATCCCGCCCTTGCAGCGCGAGGTCAGTGAGGTCCTGCTGCAGTACTCAATGGCTGCGGACTACACGGCCATCCTCGAGTACGAGTTGCCGCTCGAGTTCCGGCGACCAGACGTCGTGTTGCTCATGGGCGGAACCGTACTCGTGCTTGAACTCAAAGGCAGAAACGTCGCCCAACGGGCAGATATCGACCAAGCGGCGGGGTACGTGCGCGACCTGCGCGCCTACCACCGCGAGTGTGCCGACCGGCCCGTACATGGTGCGGTCGTGCTCGGGCAGGCGAGTGGCTATGTCGGCGAGGACGTCGGCATCCACGTGCTTGGGCTCGACGCAGTTGATGACCTCGCTGAGCGGCTCGACGTACACGACCCGGCTGCGATTGTTACTCCCGGGCAGTTCCTCGCAGCCAACGCCTACCGGCCGCTCCCCAGCTTGGTCGAGTCCGCGCGCTCCTTGTTCGAGAGTGGCGAGCTGCCACGGATCAATCGTGCAGCCGCGGCGACAGAGCCCGCGCTGAGTCGCATCTCAGAGCTCATTCACGAAGCTGCTCGTACGCAGACACGTCGGCTGATCTTGCTGACCGGTGTCCCGGGTTCTGGCAAGACACTCGTTGGCCTTCAGGTCGCGCACGCCAGGTGGCTCGATGACCTCGCGGTCGATCGCGGGAATGGCAAGCCATCAGCCCCGGCCGTGTTCCTGTCGGGCAACGGACCTCTCGTAGAAGTCCTGCAGTACGAGCTGAAAGGTGCAGGGGGCGGCGGCAAGGCGTTCGTGCGCGGCGTCAAGGAGTACGTCTCCACCTATAGCCGCAGTCGGCAACTGATCCCACCCGAGCACGTGCTGATCTTCGACGAGGCCCAGCGGGCATTCGACGCGGCGATGGTCGCGCAGAAGCATCCCGAGAATGGGGATCGTCGGTCCGAGCCTGAGCACTTCATCGAGTTCGCCGAGCGGGTGCCTGGCTGGTGTGTGGTCATCGGGCTCATCGGCACGGGCCAGGAGATCCACGTCGGCGAGGAGGGTGGGTCAATCCAATGGCGCCGAGCGGTGGAGGAAAGTGTCGCGGCCGATTGGATCGTCCACGCATCGCCCGATCTGGCGAATGAGTTCGGGGATCTTGCGCGGGCGATGCTCGAGCCCGCACTGCGACTGGACGAGGAACTGCGCTATCACCTGGCGGAGGACAACCATGCATTCGTCGCGCAGTTGCTCGAGGGTGCACCGGCAGGATCCCTCCGGCCGCTGGCCGAGTTACTCGAGAGGCAGGGTTACCACCTGCGGCTCACACGGGATCTAGCGGAAGCATCCGACTACCTTCGTACGCGCTACGCGGGGGATCCGACAGCGCGATTTGGGCTCATTGCGTCATCGAAGGATCGGGATCTCCCACGCTTCGGAGTCAACAACGATTTCCAGTCGACCAAGCGAGTGCACTTCGGACCTTGGTACGCGGAGGGCGACGGCGACTACCTCGGGCGATCGTGCCGGACGCTTCGAGAGTGCGTGACCGAGTTCGGGGCGCAGGGCCTGGAGCTCGACGCCTCGCTGCTTGCCTGGGGGACGGACTTCGTCCGCGATCATGGGCATTGGTCGAACGCACGCGCTCGCGGCTACCAGAAAGCATGGATGCTCAAAGACCCATATCGACTCCGCCTGAACTCGTACCGGGTCCTGCTAACGCGCAGTCGGGACGCCACAGTGGTATTCGTGCCGCCCATCCCGGTCCTCGACGAGACATATGAGTACCTGCGCGAGTGCGGGTTTCGGCTGGTGTCGGAAGGCGTGTCGCAGTGACAAACCTCTATCCTCTCGCCCGGTCGCATCGCAGGGCTCCAGATCCCAATGCAGGGTCCACGGAATGCGGATGATCCCGAGAAGCGGGAGAAGGCACCGATTGGGCTTCTTCACACGTTCATGGCGGGAAAGTGGAGCGGGAGACGGGATTCGAACCCGCGACATTCTGCTTGGGAAGCAGACACTCTGCCAGCTGAGTTACTCCCGCTCGGGAGCCTGCCAATCCTAATCGAGAGTGCCTGCTGGCTCAAGCGATGCTTGCGACGGAGGCGGTTTCGGGGGGGAGGGCGATGCCGCGCCGCTCCGGTGCCACGGAGCGCGCATCCGCCAACCCGTACCTTCGGGTAGTGACCTGATTTGCCGCCTGGATCGAGAGTGGTTCTCCAAGCCTAACGCGCGGACGCTCCCTGCCCGCATGAATGCAACTCCGAGGGGTGACACGTGGCGAACGCAGCCGTGGTCTTCGAGACGAAGTCGGGACCTGGCCTCCTGGTCCGAGCCGTCTGGTTCCTGTTCGTCGGGTGGTGGCTGACCGCGATCATGTCGGCCATCGCCTGGGCTGCGATGATCACCATCATCGGGCTACCACTCGGGATCTACCTCATCAATCGCATCCCGACGTTCATCACCCTGCGGCCCCGTACGCGGCAGATCACGGCCACGATGGAGGCCGGTCTGCTCCGGATCAGCGAGCACAAGCGGAGCCAGCAACCCTGGTACATCCGTCTCGTGTGGTTCATCTTCATCGGCTCGTGGACGTCGGCGATCGCGATGATCGTGGCCTGGGTGCTGTGCGTCTTGATCCTGACCTTGCCGCTCGGGCTACTGCTCTACAACCGGATCCCGTTCCTGGCGTCCCTGTACCGCTACTAGGGTCGTCGTCGCGGTGCGCCGTCTCAACCCCCGGCGCAGACGATCTCGCTCACGGCACCCAGACCGAGCACTGGATCGAGTCGGGAACCGAGATGGTGCTGCTCGAGGCGTGCGCGCCTACCCGCTCTTGCCGATCAGCTGCCGCAGGGCCGCCTGGTCCGGGGCGACCAGCTCGGCGATCCGCTCACGGCTCACCTCGGCGACGATGACCTCGCCCACCTCGGTGTTGACCTCGCGGAAGATGCCCAGCTCCTGCATCCGGGCCGTCTGGATCGCGTTGTCCTCGGTCGGGCTGACGTAGTGGACCGACTCCGCGCGGTAGCGGTGGATCAGGTACAGGTGCGCGAGCGTCATCAGCCGCCGGCGCCGGAGTGAGGGATCGAACGTGTTCTGGTCGCGGACGGACAGGATGCTCCGGCCGCGGCGATCGCGGATGGGAGCGAACACGATGCCGGCCAGCTTGCGGTCACCGGCGCCCAGCAGGGCGAGCTCGAGGAGCTCCGACCCCGCCCGGTGCGGCAGCAGCCGGACCCGTGGCGCCGGCTCGAACCCGTTGTGCTCCGCCCACAGTCGCCAGCCACTGCTCGAGCAGGCGCTTGGGGACCTCCGTCTGCTGCGTGTGCTGATGCTGGGTCGAGCCCTTGCCCATCGCCATCGTGGTGGCCGTCCGGCCCGATGACGCGACCAGCGCGGCATCCAGGCGCGGGCCACCGACCAGCGTCTGCGGCGTGCGGTACGGCGACTCGACGAGGCGGATCTTCCGCTGGAGCCGGGCGAGCGCGAGCATCCCGTCCTGCTGGAGCGCGGTCGCGAACTCCTCCGCCGCGACACCGTCGACCTGGTGTCCGCCGTAGGTGATGAAGTTGAACACGAACCCGAGCTTGCCCAGCTCCTCGGGGAACGCCCGCATCTCGTCGTCGCTCATGCCGGTCGAGTCCCAGTTGAACGACGGCGACAGGTTGTACGCGAGCATCTGGTCCGGGTGCACGGCATGGATCGCATCGGCGAACTGCCGGGCGTCGGCGAGATCGGCGGTCTTGGTCTCCATCCACAGGATGTCGGCGAACGGCGCGACCGCGAGCGACTTGGCGATGGCATACGGGATGCCGCCCGCGACCTGGTAGTAGCCCTCCGGGGTCGTGGCTCGCTCGCAGTCCCAGTCGACCTCCAGCCCGAGCTCGGCCGCGCGCGCCCGCGCGACCGCATGCGACGCGCCCCGCGCAAAGGCCAGCCATGCCTCGCGGGTCATCCGCGACGACGTCTCTCCGCCCTCTGTGTCCCGTTCGTGGTCAGGATCGTCCTCGCCTTCGCGCGCCTCCAGCGCACGCTCCTCGATCAGGTCCGCGACCGCATCGGCGTACGTCGCCAGGCCGGCGTCCTCCTCCCAGGCCGCGAGGAACTGCTCGGCCGCCCGGTCGAACGTCGCGTCGAGATCGGCACCGCCCGCGATCTCGGCGCTCGCCGCGCGCACGACGTCCGCGATCCCGGTGCGGTCCAGCCAGGCGTCGGCAGCGCGGTACTCGCGATCATCGATCGCATACAGCCGGTGCCCGTTGAGCTCCTCCACGCCGGCCTCGTGGAAGCGCCGGAGCAGGGCGAGGAAGGCGACCTTGTACGAGGGCACCGCGAGGTTCGTGACGCCCAGGATGAACGGCTGGTCGCGCTCGTCACCGCGAGACTCGAGCAGGTTGGCGGACTCGGCGTCGGTCCGGGCCACGATGATCCCGGGCACGCCCATCACGTCCAGCTGGAAGCGCGCGGCATTGAGGCGCTTGATCTGCTCGTTGCACGACACCAGCACCTTGCCGCCCTGGTGTCCGCACTTCTTGGTGCCCGGCCGCTGATCCTCGATGTGGTAGCCGGGCACGCCCGCCTCGACGAACCGCCGGATCAGGTTGCGAACGTGGGGGTCGCCGCCGTGGCCCGTGTCGGCGTCAGCGATGATGAACGGGCGGTAGTCCGCCGCCGGGGTCGCGGCGCGCTGCTCGGGCGTCATGCGCGAGCGCAGGAAGTGCTGGTTCCGATCGGCGGTCAGCAGCGCCCGGACCAGGCCCGCCGCCTCGTCCGGGACCTGGGACAGCGGATAGCTGGCGAGATCGGGCCCCGGGTCCTCGGTTGCCGATCCCTTGGCCGAGGTCGCCCAGCCGCCGAGGTAGATCCCCTCGATCCCGAGCCGTTTCGCGACCACGGCCTGGCCGGGTGAGTAGGGGCCGAACGTCGTGATGGACCGCCGCTGCTCGAACAGCTCGCGCAACCGCGCGTGAAACGCCGTCGCCGCGTCCCGGGCGACCGTGTGGTCGGAGGCGATCGTGCCTCGCTGCTCCGCGACCTGGCGGGCGGAGTGCAGGCGCGTGATGCCGGCGAAGCGGGGGCCGGTCAGCCAGTCCCGGACCTCGGCGATGGCCGGGTCGGGGCGCTGGGCCGGGCCTCCCGCTGCCGGGGGCGGTGTTGCGAGCATGGGGCCGTGGCTCGATCAGTCGATTTCGTGGTCGCGGATGCAGTCGATGGGACAGGTGCACTCGGCAGCTTCGGGCTCCGACGGAGGCGCCGGCGGCCACGTGAGCTGGGTCCCGATGGCAGCCCAGGTCACGACCCATTCGGGCGGCGGGGTGCGCTGCACGAGCAGGTCGATGGGAAAGGCGTTGGGTTCGAAAAGGTGGGTCATGATCGGCCCTCCTGTGGGGTTGGAACCACATCCTGGGGGAGGCACTGGTATCAGTCAAATCACTTGATATGATCAGACATATCATTTGCATTGATGATCGAGGGTCAGCCATGCTCATCGCCCAGGTGGAAGGCTTCCTCGAGATCGCCCGCCAGCGGAACCTGAGTCGTGCCGCATCTGCGCTCCACGTCACCCAGCCGGCGCTGACGGCGCGCATCAGGCTGCTCGAGGAGGAGCTGGGCACGCCGCTGTTCGAGCGGTCAAGTCGTGGAATGCAGCTCACGCACGCCGGTCGGGCGTTCCTGCCACACGCGGAGCGGGCGATCCGGGCGCTCGAGGCCGGGCGGGACCTGGTGGCGGAGCACGCCCAGGGGACCGCGGGCCAGCTCACGATCGGGACGGCCCCGGCGGTCGGCGCCTATGTCCTGCCCGGCATCCTTGCGCGCTTCGTCCGGCGGTTCAGCGGGGTGCGGCTGGTCGTCCGGACCGGCCACTCGGAGGAGATCGCCGATTCTGTCGCGCGCGACGAGCTTGACATCGGCCTCATCCGCGAGCTCGTCCGGCCGGGTGTCACCGTCAGGCTGCTGTACGAGGACGAGCTCATCCTCGTGGTCCCTGCTCACCATCCGCTCGCCCGTGTCGACGCGACCGGCGTCGGGCAGCTCGCCGACTCCACGCTCATCCTGTTCGACCGCACCTCGAGCTACTACGGCCTCACCAATGCGATCTTCCGGGCTGCCGGCGTCGCGCCCCGAAGCGTGATCGAGCTGGACAACATCGAGGCCGCCAAGCACATGGTCAGGCAGGGCCTGGGGATCGCCCTCCTGCCGCATACGGCGATCGCCGGCGATCTCGCGCGTGGTGACCTGCGAGCCGTGGACCTCGTGGGCGTCGCGCCGACGCGGCGGCGGATCGTGGCTGTCCATCGGGGTGCGGCTGGTTCACGTTCGCCGGCGCTCGCAGGGCTTCCTGGACGTGCTCGACGAGATCGACGAGATCCTGCCCACCCGGGGGGCGATCCTCGCCTGATCGGATCGTCACGCCATGGCTTCAGGGAGCCGACCCGGCACCATGCGTGTCGCGCAGCGGGATCTCGCGCAGCAGCAGCGTGGCCGCCAGCGCCAGCACGGTCGCGCCCACGCCCAGCCACAGGCTGTTCGCGATCGCGATCGTCATCGCGCTGTGGAACCCCTCGACGAACATCGGCTGCACCTGTGCCGGCAGGCTGCCCAGGAACTGGGCCATGCCGGCGGCACCGGCGGGGTTCGTCAGGCCGCCCAGGTCGAAGCCGGGCGGCGTCGTCGCCGGCACGACCGCGGCCGGCGCGCCCGCCGTGACGATCTCGCCCCGGAGCAGGTCCCAGGTGAGGTTGTTCCGGAACAGCGTGAACGCCATCGTGATGCCCACCGTCGTCCCGATCTGCCGGAACAGGGTCAGGTCGCTGGTCGCCGCGCCCAGCTCCTGGAACGGCACCGAGTTCTGGACGACGATCGTGAACACCGCGAACGTGGGTCCGACGCCCAGGCCGGCGACGAACATCCAGCCCCACAGCGCATAGTCGGACGTGCCGGCGCGCAGCTGCGTCATCAGCGCGAGGCCGATGCCCAGCAGCACCATGCTCACCACGAGCACGTTGCGGTAGCGACCCCGGCGGGCGACGATCTGGCCGGACGCGATCGAGGCGAAGATCAGGCCGATCAGGAATGGCAGCAGCTTGTAGCCCGACTCGGTGGCGCTGGCGCCCTCGACGACCTGGTAGTAGAGCGGCAGGAAGATGATCGCGGCCCCGAACCCGAACGTGGCCAGGAAGATCGCCACCATCGACGCCGAGAAGGTGCGGCTCCGGAACAGGTGCAGCGGCACGATTGGCTCCGCTGCCCTGGACTCGGCGAGCACGAAGGCAGCCAGTCCCACGACACCGAGGGCGAACAGCCCCCAGATCCACGGGTTGCCCCAGTTGCCGTCCTCGGCGATCGTGAGCGCGATGAGGATCGGCACCAGGCCCACGATGATGCTGGCCACGCCGAGGTAGTCGATGGCCGGCCGCGCGCCTTCCTTGCGGATGGTCGGCAGCAGGCGGGCGATGACGGCCAGGGCCACGATCCCGATCGGGATGTTGACGTAGAAGATCCAGTGCCAGCTGAAGGAGTCGGTGAGGAACCCGCCGAGGCCGGGGCCGAGCAGGAACGCCAGGCCGAACATGGCACCGAACAGGCCCTGGTACTTGCCGCGCTCGGCCGGCGTGAACAGGTCGCCGATGACCGCCAGCGCGATCGGGAACAACGCGCCCGCACCCAGGCCCTGGATGCCGCGGAACAGGATCAGCTGCCACATCTCCTGGCTCAGGCCGGACAGCGCGGAGCCGACCAGGAAGATCACGATCCCGATCATCAGCAGCGGCCGGCGGCCGTACAGGTCGGACAGCTTGCCGTAGATGGGCACGCTCACGGTGCTGGTCAGCAGGTAGGCCGTCACCACCCAGGCGTAGTAGTCGGCACCCTGGAGATCGCCGACGATCCTGGGCAGGACCGGACCGACGATGGTCTGGTCGAGGGCGCCCAGGAACATCCCGAGCAGGATGGCGGCCAGGATCTCGAACTTCGTCCGTCGAGCGAGCCCCAGCGCCGGGTCGTGGGCGAGATCCGGGGTCTCCGGCCCGTCCGCAAGCGGCATGGATTCCAAGGGAGCGAGGTCCTTTCGTTCAGACGCGGGCACGGCCGTCGTCAGGGGACGCAGCGGCCGCGTGGGCAGGGGCGCGGCCAGCCCCGTGGTCAGGGTGAGGATGGCCACCATCGATGGCGGTCGTCAAGCGGGGTCGGCCTGGTCCGCCGCCGTGATCGAGGTCCGAAGGCGCTTGAGTATACGTCCGAAGGCTCGCCCGGGCTCGCCGGTGTTAGCTGTGCAGCCGCTCGTTGGCCGGGTCGAACAGGGGTGTCGCGCCCGCGACGGCGACGGTCACCGGGTAGCGCTCGCCCATGTACTGCACTGCGAGCCTGGTGCCCCTGACCGCGAGCTCCACCGGCAGGTAGGCCATCAGGAGGTGCCTGCCGACCGACGGCCCGGCGCCCGCGCTGGTCACGTACGAGCGGCGACCGCGGGCGTCGGTGATCGGCCGGCCATCGGGCGTCAGGATGGGCTCGCGGCCGAGCATGTAGCGCCGGGTGCCGTCGCTCGAGGTGTGGTCGTCGACGGTGAGCGTGCACAGCAGCGAGACGGGAGGCTCGGCGCGCTGCCGGAGGTACGCATCCCGGCCCACGAACTCGGCGCGCTTCACGCTGGGACGGGCGAGGCCGGCCTCGACGAGCGTGTGGTCGAGATCGAGCTCCGCGCCATACGCGCGATAGCCCTTCTCGAGCCGCGCGCTGGAGAAGATCACGGACATCCCGGCGGCGATGGCCCCCAACGGCCGGCCGGCCTCCCACAGCGTGTCCCACAGGTGGCCGCCCAGCTCGATCGGCGCGAACAGCTCCCAGCCCAGCTCGCCGACGTACGACAGCCGGTTGGCGAGGACGGCGACGCCATCGATGTCGAGCGGCCGGCAGGTGGCGAACGGGAACGCCTCGTTGGACAGGTCGGCGCGGGTCACCGTCGACAGGATGTCGCGCGCGCGAGGCCCCCACAGCCCGATCGTGGTCCAGGCCGACGTCACGTCGGTGAGCTGCGCGGTCCCGTCGTCCGGGAGGTGGTCGGTGAACCACTTCTTGTCGCGCATGCCCATGCCGCCACCGGTCACGACCCGGTACAGGTCGCGCCCCACGTGCATGACCGTGAGGTCCGCGACGATCCCGCCGTTGTCATCGAGCAGCGGCGTGTAGACCGTCCGGCCGATCGGCGCCTCGATCCGGTTGACGCACAGGCCCTCCAGGAACGCGAGCGCTCCGGGTCCGCTGATGTCGAACATCGCGAACGTGGTGAGGTCGATGAGCGCGGCGCGGTCGCGCATCGCGAGATGCTCGGCGGCGGTGACCGGCGACCACCAGCGCGCGTCCCATTCGGCCGGCCGATCCGTCACCCGGTCGCCGTACCCGGCGACGAGCGGCGCATTGGAGGCGTACCACATCGGGCACTCCCAGCCGGCGACCTCGAACATCACCGCGTCCAGCGCCAGCTCGCGGTCGTACATCGGGGGCACCCGGATGCCGCGGTCCGAGGCCCACTGCTCTGACGGGTGGACGATGCCGTAGAACTTGTTGAACGCCTCGTTGACGCGAGCCGTGGCGTGGGTCCACGTCCGCTGATGCGGGTAGAAGCGGGCGATGTCGGCGGCGTGGAGGTCGATCTCGAGCGGCAGGCCGCTCATCCGGCGGGCGATGTTCTCGGTGATCGCGGGCGCCTCCTTGATCCATACCGCCGCCACCGACCACAGCCCCGCCACCTCGGGCGACTCGCCCAGGACCGGGCTCCAGTCGGGCGTGACCGAGAGCAGGCCGTTGATCGCGTACTGCTCGCCGACCCGCTCGTCGCCCAGGATCTCGGGGATCAGCTCCAGGGCGTCCTCGTACTGCGGCTCGAAGTCCTCCTTGGTGAACGGCAGCTCGGTGGGCGACAGGACCGAGTCCTCGATCGACGGGATCTCGTCGGGGTGGAGCAGGATCGGCCGGTGGGCGTAGGAGCCGATCTCGAGCTGGCTGCCGTTCGGCCGCTCGTACATCAGGCTGTCCATGTCGCGCAGGATCGGGTAGGCCTGCTCTCCGCGAACATCGGCGAACCGCGGCACCGGGCCAACGCTGACGAACTGGTGGACGGTCGGGACGAGCGGGATATGGGCGCCGGCCATCTCCGCGATCCGGGGACTCCAGACGCCACAGGCGACGACGATCGTATCGGTCTCGATCGTGCCGGCCGTGGTCCGCACGGCTGCGACCCGGCCGTCGACGACGTCGATGCCGGTGACCTCGGTGCGGGCCATGATCGACAGGGCGCCCATGTCCACGGCCGCCTCGCGCATCAGCGTGCCGGCGCGGACCGAGTCCACGACCCCCGCGCTGGGCGTGTACCAGCCGCCCAGGATCACGGTCTCGTCGAGATACGGGATGATCGCCTTGACCTCGGCCGGGGTCTTCAGCTCCGACTCGATCCCCCACGACGTGGCGAGGCCCTGGCGGCGCGCCAGCTCGGCCATCCGCTCCGGCGTCCGGGCGACCTCCATGCCGCCGCACCGGGTGAACACGCCCAGCTCGGTGAACTGGCGGATCGACTCGACGGTGAGCGCCGATTCCTCCTTGGTGCCGTCGACGGGGAAGCAGAAGTTCGACGCATGCCCGGTGGATCCGCCCGGGTTCGGCAGCGGGCCCTTGTCCACCAGGACCATGTCTCGCCAGCCGAGTCTGGCGAGGTGCCAGGCCATGGCATTGCCGACGATCCCGGCGCCGATGATCACGGCCCTCGCGCGCGTGGTGCTGTCCATCCGTCGCCTGCCCTCGTCGACCCCGGGTCCGCGCCGGCCCGATGCTCGAGGCCCGGCCGGCGTCCGCCGACCTGCCCGGGGACCTACAGTATGGAGACCCTGCCGCCCGGGCCCGCCGTCCCATCCGACCCGCCCGAGAGGGGACCAACGTCATCGGTGCGAGGGTGTCTGCCATGAAGGTCGCCGTCATCGGAACCGGGATCATCGGGCTGGCGACGGCGTACAGCCTCGCGAAGCGCGGCGCCGAGGTGGTGCTCGTCGGAGACCGCGCGCCGGGCAGCGGCGCGTCGAGCAACAACGCGGGCTGGGTGGTCCCGGCCGAGAGCGGACCGGTGCCGGCGTCCCGGCGTCGTGCTCCAGACGATGCGCTGGATGCTCCACGCCGACAGCCCGGTCTACGTCCGACCCGAGGCGAGCCCCGGCTTCGTCCGGTTCATGGCCGGGATGCTCCGCGCCTGCAATGCGACGGCGTACCGGCGCGCGTTCGAGGCGACCAGCCGGCTTGCCGCGGGGACGATGGACGAGCTCGACGCATGGGCCGCGGACGGCCTGGTGTTCGAGCTGCACGCGGACGGCGAGGTGCGCGCCTACCTCGACCCCGCCGAGCACCGCGCGGCGGCCGCGGACCTGGCGCCGTACGAGCAGGCCGGGTTCGAGCCGGCGTCGCTGACCGGCGACGAGGCCCGGGCCACGGTCCCCGAGCTGTCCGATGCCGTGGTCGGGGCGATCCGCTTCCCGAACGAGCGCCATGTCCGACCGGCCACGGTCGTGAGCGCGCTCGTCGCCCGGCTCGGGGCGCTCGGCGCGGAGTGGGAGGACGGGGCGGTCACCGCGGCGTGGGCGCTGCCGTCGGGTGGTGCGGAGCTCCGCGGCGCCTTCGGCTCGGTGGTCGCGGATGCCGTGGTCATCGCCGCCGGCGCCTGGAGCGCCGGCATTGCCCGGCTGTTCGGCGTGCGGCTGCCCATCCGCCCGGGCAAGGGATACAGCGTCGACTACGTGCCGGCGCAGCTCGCGATGGGGCCCGTCGTCATGCTCTCGGAGGTCCACTGTGCCGTGACCCCGCTCGATGGCGCGACCCGGGTCGCGGGCACGATGGAGTTCGGCGGTCTGGACGAGCGGATCTCCCCGGTCCGCCTGCGCGCGATCCGTCTTGCCCCCGGCCGGTACCTCCGGTCCTGGGATCCGGATGCGCCGTCGCTCGCACCCAGCGCCGGGCTGCGACCCATGACCCCCGACGGCATCCCGGTCATCGGACGCCTGCGGCCGTACCAGCACGTGTACGTCGCGAGCGGGCACGCGATGCTCGGCCTCACCCTTGCGCCGCGGACCGGGGCCACACTCGCGTCGATGATCCTCGACGGCATCGAGCCCGATGTCCTCGCGCCGTTCAGCCCGCGACGGTTCCGCGCCTGAGGGGCGACGGGCGCGCCGCGAACCGGCCGGCCCGCCGACGCCTATCCGCGCATCCGTGATCCGTCAGGGTCGTACACCGGGGACTCGATCACCGCACCCGGGCGCCGGACGCCGAGGATCTCGATCTCCAGCGGCGTCCCGGGTGAGGCCAGCTCGACCGGGAGGTAGGCGAGGCCCAGGGTCATGCCCACGGCATGGCCGGGGGCGGCCGCCCGCAGGTAGTCGACCAGCCGCCCGTCGGAGAGCACCGGCTCGCCGCCTCGCGGGAACAGGTCCTCGGACGGCTCGAGGTCGATCCGGACCGTGACCAGGCGCCGGCGAACGCCTTCGGCCTGCTGGCGCAGCAGCGCGTCACGCCCGATGAACTCGCCCTTGTCGAGCGCGACGAACCGCTCCAGGCCTGCTTCGAGCGGCGTGTACAGCGCCGAGATGTCCGCGCCCCACAGCCGGTAGCCCTTCTCGAGCCGCAGCGAGTCGAGCGCCCAGTACCCGATGTCGGCCAGGCCGTGCGCCTCGCCGGCCGCGAGCAGCAGGTCGTACAGGGTCCGCGAATCCTCGATCGGGTGGTGGAGCTCCCAGCCCAGCTCGCCCGTGTACGTGACGCGGAGCGCCCGTACCGGCACCGGGCCGACCTGGATGTCCCGGACAGCCATGAACGGGAAGCCCGCGTTCGAGAGGTCGTCGTCGGTCACGGCCGCGAGGACGTCGCGCGCGCGCGGCCCGGCGATCGCGAGGACGCCCCAGGCCGCCGTGACGTTCTCCAGGACCACCGACCCGTCGTCCGGCGCATGCCGGGCGATCCAGTCCAGGTCGTGGGTCTCCGTCCCGGCCGCCGTGATGAGGTAGAACCGGTCCTCGGCCAGCCGCGACACCGTGACATCGCACCAGATCCCGCCGGCCGGCGTGAGCATCTGGACCAGCGACGCGCGGCCCACCCGCGGCAGCCGGTTGGCGCCGAGACGATCGAGCAGCGCGGCGGCGCCCGGCCCCCGGACCTCGTACTTCGCGAAGCTGGTCATGTCCAGCAGACCGGCTCGCTCCCGGACCGCCGCGCACTCGGCCACCTGGTACGGCAGCCAGTCAGGCCGGTGGTACGTCGGCCGATTGCCGATCGGCTGACCCTCGGGCACGAAGTACAGCGGGCGCTCCCAGCCGTTGCGGGCGCCCATCACCGCACCGCGAGCCAGCAGGCGGTCGTACGGCGGGTCCGTCTTGAGCGGTCGGCCGGCGGGGAGCTCCTCGAACGGGTAGGGGATCGCGTACTCACGTTCGTAGACCTCGCGGGCGCGATCGATCACGAACGGCAGCGCGCTCGCATACGGCCCGAACCGGGCGACATCCAGCTCCCACAGGTTGTCGACCGGCTGTCCGTCGATGATCCAGGCCGCCGCGTTGTACCCGGCGCCGCCGCTCTGGACGATCCCGTAGCTGAACCCGGTGAGCGCGAAGAGGTTGCGCAGGCCGGGCACCCAGCCCATCAGCGCGTTGCCGTCCGGCGTGTAGCTGGTGGGGCCGTTGAGCAGCTGCTTCATGCCGGCCGTCTGCAGCACCGGCAGCCGATGCTGGGCGAGGTCGAGCACGTCGCCGACCTGCTCGAAGTCCGGCGCCAGCAGCTGCTGCCCGAACTCCCGCGGGATCCCGTGCGCAGCCCACGGCTTCGGGTCGTGCTCATAGGGCCCGACGATCAGGCCGCTGGCCTCCTCGCGGACGTAGAACGACGCCTCCGTGTCCCGGACGACGGGCATCTCCGCGTGCTCGGCGAGGAGCTCCGGCACGGCGTCGGTGATCAGGTACTGGTGCTCCATGGGCACGATGGGCAGCTCCACCCCGGCCAGCTGGCCGATCTCGCGGCCCCAGATCCCGCCGGCATTGACCACGATCCCGGCCCGGATCGTCCCGCGCGGCGTGACCACGTCCCATTCGCCGCCCGGCTGCGGCCGCAGCTCCGTGACCGGCGTCTCGAGCTCGATCTCGGCGCCCAGGTCGCGGGCGCCCCTGGCCATCGCCCGGGTGATGCTGCTCGGGTCGACGTACCCGTCCGTCGGGGTCCAGGCACCGGCGATCACGCCGTCCACGTTGACCAGCGGCGCGCGCCGGGCGATCTCCGCGGGCCCGATGAGCTCGTATGGCAGCCCGACGATCTTGGCCAGGCCCGCCTCGTCGCGGTACTGGTCCATCCGGTCCTGGTCGTGGCCAGCCGGATGCTGCCGACGCCGTGGAAGTCGACGGTCTGGCCGCGTATCCGCCTCCATCCGCCGGAACAGGTCGACGCCGTACATCAGCAGCGATGTCACGTTGATGCTGGCGTTGAACTGCGTGCACAGGCCCGCGGCGTGCCACGTCGAACCCGCGGTGAGATCGTGCTTCTCGAGCAGGACGGTGTCCGTCCAGCCACGCTTCGCGAGGTGATAGAGGAGGCTGCAGCCGACGGCCCCGCCACCGATCACCACGACCCGCGCATCTGTCCTCATCGACCCACCTCCATCCGTGCCGGGGTGTGCCTCGTCGTCGTTCCGAGCACCGTCCCCGCCATTGTAATAATATGGTGCTATGAGCGTCAGCAGCGTCGACCCGGCGACCCGCCCGCGGGACCGTGGGCGCCGGGCGGACCGCCGAGCACCGCGAGCGCCAGCGCGAGCGGATCCTCGCCGCCGCCGAGCACCTCCTCGTGGACAGCGGCGTCGAGCGGATGCGCCTGCGCGACGTCGCGGAGGCCGCGGGCGTGTCCATCGGGACCGTCCAGCACTACTTCGACACCCGGGACCGGCTGGTCGCCGAGCTGTTCGACTGGTCGGGCCGCCGCCGCCTGGAGGCCTGGACCTCGATGGAGCCCGGTGACGTGACCCCTGGCGCCGGATCGAGACCCTGCTCCCCACGCGCTCGCGGAGCCGCTCCTGCGGCGGAGCCGGATCTGGGTGGAGTTCCTGGCGATGGCCCGCGACGAGGGGCTGCGGGCCGAGCTCGCCGGCTTCTACGAGGCGTGGCGGCGCGCCGTTCCGCGAGGCGATCGAGCAGGGATCGCCGGCGGGCTGTTCCGCCCGGCGATGTCCCGAGCGCCTCGTGGACCTGCTGATCATGGGCGTGGACGGGGCGGAGGTCGCGACCGTCCTCGCGGCGCCGGGGACCTCGCGCGACCAGCTGCTGTCGTCGCTCGTGGACGCGGCGCGCACGCTCCTCGGCGTCGGACCAGATCCCGGCGAACCGCCGGCCTGACGGCGGCGCTCCAGCACACGAGAGGTGTCGACCCGATGACGACCGCCACCCCGCCCGCGCCCGACGCGGCGCCGTTCCCGACCCAGGCGCGCGTCGTCGTGATCGGCGGCGGCATCGTCGGCGCGAGCGTGCTCTACCACCTGACGGAGCGCGGCTGGACCGACGTGGTCCTGCTCGAGCGCAAGACGCTCACCTCCGGCACGACCTGGCATGCCGCGGGGCTGGTGGGCCAGCTCCGGGCGACCTACAACATGAGCCTGCTCGCGAGCTACGCGAAGGACCTGTTCCGCGAGCTCGAGCGGCGCACCGGCGACGGCACGGGCTTCGAGCAGCACGGGTCCCTGCTGATCGCGTCGACGCCCGGTCGCTGGGAGGAGATCCGGCGCGGCGCGTCGATGGGCCACCTCATCGGCGTCGACCTCGAGCTCGTCGACCGCGAGCGGGTCGGCGAGATGTGGCCGCTGCTCGACACCTCCGGCATCCTGGGCGCCGCCTTCATCCCGGGCGACGGGATGGCGAACCCCACCGACGTGACCCAGGCGCTGGCCAAGGCCGCGCGCATGGCCGGCGCCCGGGTGTTCGAGCAGACGAAGGTGACCGGCGTGCTCCGTCGGGACGGCCGCGTCAGCGGCGTGTCCACCGAGCGCGGCGACATCGCCTGCGAGTACGTCGTGAACTGCACCGGCATGTGGGCGCGCGAGCTGGCCGGCCAGAGCGACGTCGTGGTCCCGCTCCATGCGGCGGAGCACTTCTACCTGGTCACCGAGCCGGTCGAGGGGCTCACCCCGGACCTGCCGGTCCTGCGCATGCCCGACGACGCGACCTACGCCCGCAACGAGGCGGGCAAGCTGATGGTCGGGTTCTTCGAGCCCGGCGCCAAGCCGTGGGCGACGGACGGGATCCCGGAGGATGCCGAGTTCCTCACCCTGCCCGAGGACTGGGACCACCTCGAGCCGTGGATCCTGCGGGCGACGAAGCGCCTCCCCGTGTTCGGACGGGTGGGCATCCAGCTGTTCTTCAACGGACCCGAGAGCTTCACGCCCGACGACCGGTACATCCTGGGCGAGGCGCCGACGCTGGGCGGCTACTTCGTCGCCGCCGGCTTCAACTCCGTGGGCTTCGCGTCGGGCGGCGGCGCCGGGCGCGCGGTCGCCGACTGGGTCGTGGACGGCCACGCGCCGATGGACCTGTGGGAGGTGGACATCCGGCGGTTCATGCCCTTCCAGCGCAACCGCCGGTATCTCTACCAGCGGACGACCGAGACCCTGGGGCTGCTGTACGAGATGCACTGGCCGTTCCGGCAGATGGAGACCTCGCGCGGCGTCCGCCGCTCGCCGCTCCACGACCGGCTCGCGGCGCGCGGCGCGTGCTTCGGCGAGGTGTCCGGCTGGGAGCGCGCGAACTGGTACGCCCCCGAGGGCGTCGAGCCGCGCTACGAGTACTCGTACGGGCGCCAGAACTGGTTCCCGTACTCGGCCCAGGAGCATCGCGCCGTCCGCGAGGCGGTCGGCCTGTTCGACCAGACGTCGTTCGGCAAGATCCTGGTCCAGGGCCGGGACGCGGAGCGGGAGCTCAACCGGGTGTGCGCGGGCGACGTCGCCGTCGAGCCCGGGCGGCTGGTCTACACGCCGTGGCTCAACGAGCGCGGCGGGATCGAGTCGGACGTGACGATCACGCGGCTCGCGGACGACCGGTTCATGGTCGTCACGACCGGCACCTCGACGATGCGCGACCTCGACTGGCTGCGCCGGACGATCGATCCCGAGGCGCGGGTCGCGGTCACCGACGTGACCTCCGCCGAGACGGTGATCAGCGTCATGGGCCCACGCTCACGCGAGCTGCTGGCCTCGCTGTCGGACGCGGACCTGTCCAACGCGGCGTTCCCGTTCGGGACCGCGCGCGAGATCGACCTCGGCTTCGCTTACGCGCGCGCGGCGCGGGTGACGTACGTGGGCGAGCTGGGCTGGGAGCTGTACGTGCCGATGGAGTTCGCGACCCACGTGTACGACACGATCGTGGCCGCCGGCGACGCCTTCGGCCTGCGCCATGCCGGCTACCACGCGCTGGACTCGCTGCGGATCGAGAAGGCGTACCGCCACTGGGGCCACGACATCACCGAGGAGGACACGCCGCTCGAGGGCGGTCTCGGCTTCACGGTGGGCTGGGACAAGCCCGGCGGGTTCATCGGCCGCGAGGCGCTCCTGCGCCAGCGCGAGGCGGGGTTCTCGCGGCGTCTCGCGGTCGTGATCCTCGACGATCCAGAGCCGCTGATGTACCACAACGAGCCCATCCTGCGGGACGGCCGCATCGTCGGCCGCGTCAGCTCCGGCGCCTTCGGGCACACCATCGGGCGCTCGATCGGACTGGGCTACGTGACCCGCGAGGACGGGCCGGTGACCTCGGACTGGCTGGCGGCCGGCCGGATCGAGGTCGAGGTCGCCCTCGAGCGGCAGCCCGCGACCGCGTCCCTGCGGGCGCCCTACGATCCGGGCAACGCTCGGATCCGGGCGTAGCCGGACGGATGATCGCGGGCGCCGGCTCGGGGCTACCCGAGCGCCGGCTCCGCCTGCCCTTCCCGGCGATGGGCGACCCAGTCGCGCGCGGACCTGACGACCCCGGCAAACCCGCCCGGCTGGTAGATCATCACCAGGATCAGCACCAGCCCGTAGAGGACGAGGTGGAGCCCGGGCAGGTTCGAGAACTGCGTGCGCAGGAGCTCGACCCCGATCGTCAGCGGGAACGCGATCACGGCCGGTCCCCAGAGCGTTCCGCGGCCACCGATGTAGGCCACGGCGAGCACCTCGACGGTGTGCGAGGTGAGCATGACGTCCGGCGTGAGGATGCCGTAGTAGTGCGCGTAGAACCCGCCCAGCCAGCCCGCGAACGCGCACGACAGGGTGAAGTTGATGACCAGGAACCGGGTGGGGTTGATGCCCGACGCCCGCGCGGCCTGAAGGTTCTGGCCGATCGCCCGGAACGCGAGGCCGAGGTTCGAGCGCGTGACCGCGGTGAGCACGATCACGGTGACGACCAGCATCCCGAGGATGACGTAGTAGTAGGGGAGGTTGTCCGAGGTATCGAGGAGCAGCGGCACGTTGAGCCCGAGCGATCCCCGGGTGATCTCGGTCATGTTCCGGGCGAGGCCCATCAGCGCCAGGCCGACGAACCAGGTCATGACCGCCGCGTAGATCCCGCGCAGGCGGAGCGTGAGCATGCCCGTGAGCAGCCCCACGAACCCCGCGGTGCCGGCCCCCGCGAAGATCCCGATCCATGGCGAGATCCCGAGGTTCGCCGCCACCAGGCCGGAGGTGTACGAGCCGACGCCGACGAACGCCGCGAACCCGAAGTTCACGATGTTGATGTAGCCCGCGGTGAAGTCGAAGGCGACGGCCATCGCCGCCATCAGGGCGGCCCCGACGAGCCAGCGCTGGTAGTCCTGGCCGTCGAACGGCGGGATGAACGGGAGGACGACGGCGAACGCGACCACCGCGATGGCCGCCAGGCGGGACGTCCTCCGTGAGCGAGAGCTCGTTTGCTTCATGACCGCCACCGGGGTGGCACCGTC
The DNA here is from genome assembly GCA_963720825.1 of uncultured Chloroflexia bacterium. Taxonomy (GTDB): domain Bacteria; phylum Chloroflexota; class Limnocylindria; order Limnocylindrales; family CSP1-4; genus CAIXZV01. Next base: position 209,879 of record CAVRGY010000009.1, read on the forward strand.
GGTGGCCACTAGAGCTCCCACACGCCTTTCACTTCACTGCCGAACAGGCCCGATGGCTTGAACAGCAGGATCAGGATGATGAACCCGGTCGGCAGCACGTCCACCCAGCCCAGGCCGACGTAGTACACGGCCAGCGTCTGGAGCAGCGCCACGATGAACGCGCCGATGATCGCGCCCTGGACGTTGCCCAGGCCCGCCAGGATCACGACGTACCAGGCGATGTACAGCGGCTGGATGCCGACGTCGGGGAACGACGGGAACATGAACAGCAGCGCCGCACCGGCGAGCGCCGCGAGCGCGAGGCTCAGGCCCATCGTCAGCACGAAGATGCTGTTGAGGCTGATCCCCGCCATCTGGGCCCCGGTCTCGTCCTGGGACACCGCGCGCATGGCCCGGCCAGTCCTCGTCCGCTGGAGGAACACCGAGAACGCGGCGATCGAGACCATCGCGACCACGAACACCATCGCCCGGTCGACGGAGATGGGCACGTTCAGGATCTCGATCGGCTTGACGTCCCAGTAGCGGGTGATGCCCCGGAAGTCGTTGCCGAACACCAGGCGGTCGCCGTTGACCAGGACCACGGACACGCCGGCGGTGAGCAGGAAGGTGTTCATCACCCACTGGTCGCGGCTCCGCTTGCGCAGCGGCCGGAACAGGAACACCTCGAGCAGCACGCCGCACGCGAAGCCGACCAGCGCCGCGACGATCATGCCCGGAAACGGTCCGGCCACCTTGAGCAGCACCGAGTCGGGGTTGTCGAACAGGGCGTCCTGGATCGGCGTGAACACGGTGTACGCGGTCAGCGACCCGATCATGAAGAACTCGCCATGGGCGAAGTTGGGGACGTTCATCACGCCGAACACGAGCGCCAGGCCACCGGCCATGAGGGCCCACATCCCGCCCGTGACGAGGGTGTCGACGAGGATCGAGGGCTGGATGAACGCGAACGCCACCAGGACCACCACGACCAGGCCGATCACGAGCCACGTGAACGACAGGAAGCGCTTGGCCAGCGGGACGGAACGGAGGTTGGTTGCGGTCGTCATGGGTAGCTCAGATCCCCAGGTAGGCTTCCTGGACGTGGGTGTCCTTCAGCAGGCTGTCGCCGCTTCCCTCCAGCACGATCCGGCCCTGCTCCAGCACGTACGCGCGATCCACCAGGTGGAGCGTGGTGTTCACGTTCTGTTCGACCAGGAGGATCGTCACGCCGCGCAGGTGCAGCTGCTTGAGGGCCTCGAACGCGGCGAGCGTCGCCATCGGGGCGAGGCCGAGGGACGGCTCGTCGACCAGCAGGAGCGAGGGTGACGGCATCAGTCCCCGGCCGATGGCCAGCATCTTGCGCTCGCCGCCGCTGAGGGTGCCGGCGAGCTGGTTCCGCCGCTCGAACAGTCGCGGGAACAGCTCGAACACGAGCTCGGTCGTTGCCCGGATCTGCGCCTTGTCGCGGACGGAATGGGCGCCCACGAGAAGGTTCTCGTAGATCGACATCGACGGGAACAGGTTGAGGCTTTCCGAGACATAGCCGATGCCCGAGGTGCTCACCCTGTCGGGTGGCACCCGGTTGAGCGACTGGCCGCGGAACGTGATCTCGCCCCGGATGGGGTTGAGGAAGCCGGCGATGGTCCGCAGCGTGGTGGTCTTGCCCGCGCCGTTCGGGCCGAGCAACGCGACGAACTCGCCTTCCTCGACATGGAGGTCAACCCCCCACAGCACCTGCAGGAGATCGTAGCCAGCTTCGACGCCGGTGAGTTGGAGCACCCTTCCCTCCGGGCTTTCAGAGAATGTAGTTGGTGCCGAGATACGCCTCGCGGACGCGCTCGTCCTGGGCGACGGTCGAGGCATCGCCGTGGGCGATCAGCTGTCCGTACTGGAGCACCGACAGGCGACCGCACAGGTCGAGGATCAGCCGCATGACGTGCTCGACCATCACGATCGTCGTGCCATCGGCGCGGATCCGGCGCAGCAGGACCGCGATGTCGACCAGCTCGCTGGGCGTGAGACCCGCGGCGAACTCGTCGAGCAGCAGGAGCTTGGGATGGCTGGCCAGCGCACGCGCCAGGTCGAGGCGCTTGAGCTGGGATGCGTTGAGATGCGACGCGGGGGTGTCCACGGGCCGTGGAAACTCGACGTAGGTGAGCATCCCCAGCGCGCGGGTCGCCACGTCCGAATGCCGCAGATGCGGATCGCCGAACGTCGCGGCCACGATCACGTTGTCGAGCACGCTCATGCCGGGAAACGGCCGCGGGATCTGGAACGTCCGGCTGACGCCCAGCCGGCACATCTGCTCCGCGGGCAGGCCCGTGGTATCACGTCCGCCGAACCGGATCGTGCCGTCGTTGGGACGCGATGCCCCGGCAAGGCAGTTGAGCAGCGTGGACTTGCCGGCCCCGTTGGGACCGATGAGCCCGAAGATCTCACCCTCCTCGACGGAGAAGGTGACATTGTCGACGGCGGTCAGGCCGCCGAACCGCTTGGTGACCCCGGAGAGCTCAAGGAACGCCATACGCCTCTTCGCCTGGGTGACGGGGGGCCGGAGCGAGCCCGGCCCCCCGAGTCTGCTGGATCAGGTCGATGGATGGTCAGGGCTTCTGCTGGATGACTCCCTTGGCGACCTCGGGCGGCCAGACCACTGTCGGGTTGCCGTCCATGTACTGGAGGGCAGGGAAGATGTAGTGGCCCTTGCCGACGACCGGGTCAGGGATCGAGTCCTGCGAGTAGTCGTAGTTGGACATGATGATCCCGTCCGTGTACGTCAGCTTGCCCGTCCAGAGCTGTTCCTGGGCGGTCTTGTAGAGGGATTCGCTCGTGATCTCACAGGAGTCGGCGAGCGTCTGGTTCATGATCTTGATGAAGAAGTTGGAGAAGTCGAAGGACAGGCCGGCCGCCGACGGGCTCGGCTTGCTGCCGTACTTGGCCTCGTAGTCAGTTGCGAACTTCTGCGCCGCATCCGACGCGAATTGCGGGATCTGGTCGACGACGTAGTTCGACGCGGTTCCGCTGAGCTTGTACCAGTCGCCGATCCAGCCGAGGCCGTCGGCCACGACCAGCGCCTTGACCCCGGCGTCATCGACGGCCTTGAGGAACGAGGCGATCGAGGCAGGGATCGTGGTGGTGCCCGCGATCAGCGGGATGTTGTCGTTCTTGTAGCGCGACACGATGGCCGAGAAATCGGTCTGCGTGGTGGGGAAGTAGTCCTCGCTCACGACGGTCCAGCCGACAGCCTTGAGCTGGTCTTCGAGGCCCGTCCCGAACGAGCGGCCCCAGTCGGTGTCCTCGCCGTAGATCGCGACCTTCTTCTCGGCGGGCGTATAGCTGCCGGCCGTGATCGCGTCCTCGATGGCCTGGACGTAGCCGATGGTGAGCTTGGCCGGATCCGGCCAGCCCTTCGAGGTCCAGTAGCCGTACTTCGCCTGGTTGCTGTTGAACTTCTCGTTCACGACACCGGTGGCGCCCATCGCGAAGAAGTGCGGGATCTTGTACTTCGCGGTGACCTCCATCTGGGCGACCGCGACCGAGCTGTGCCAGCCCAGGATCCCGGCGATGATCTTCTGGCCGGCGACGGCCTGCTCATAGGCGGCGGCGCCCTTCGCCGGATCCGACTGGTCGTCGATGTAGACGGGCTCGATGGTGTAGGGCCCGACCTTCCAGGAGATCGCGTCGAACGCCATGGACGAGGCGTTCTTCATCTCCTCGCCGGTCAGGGCATTGGGGCCGGTGAACGGGCCCTCGATGCCGATCTTGATGGTTGCGGGCGCCGGCTCGGTGCAGTTGGCGGTACCCGAGCTGCCGGGTGCCGTCGAGGCCGGGGCGGCGGACTCCGGGGCGCTGCTCGCACCCGCGGTCGGGGACGACGATCCGCTGCCGCAGGCGCTCACCATGAGCACCGCAGCAACAGCGAGACCGGCGATCCGGAACCTGGTTCCAGTGTTGATCACTGTGCTTCTCCTCCTGTCCGTCCAATCCAGGCGGATTGGTACAACCCACGCAAGTCAGATGTCGTCTCTGCCCCCCTCCCGGTCGTCGGAGACGGCGGCGGTCGCCGCTCCCGATGAGGCTGCCGTCAGGGCGGCGGCGGGACGCTGCCGGCCTCGTTCGACGGCTTCGACCAGCAAGGTGGCGACATCCTTGACCTCGAGCCCGCCGTCCGTCGCTCGCATCCCGTCATCGAGCATGACGGTGCAGAACGGGCAGGCGACGGCGAGCGTTCCCGCCCCGGTGGCGGTGGCCTCGCGGGCGCGCTCCTCGTTGATCTGGCCGGCGCGCTCCTCGAGCCACATGTGGGCACCGCCGGCACCGCAGCAGAAGGTCCGCTCCTCTCGGCGCGCCATCTCGAGCGGGCGGCCGACGGCCGCCACCAGCTCCCGCGGCTCGGAGCGGACGTCGTTGTGGCGGGCCAGGTAGCACGAGTCGTGGTAGGTGATCGTGTCCGCGCTCGCGGCCGGCGACAGGCGCCCGTCGCGCACCAGCTCCGCCAGCAGCTGCGTGTGGTGCATGACCTCGTACCTGCCGCCGAAATCCGGGTACTCGTTGGCCAGCGTGTTGAAGCAGTGCGGGCAGGTGGTCACGATCCTGGTCACCTTCGCCTCGCCCAGGGTGTCGACGTTCTGCCTGGCCAGTGCCTGGAAGGTGTACTCGTCGCCCATCCGCCGGGCGGGATCGCCGGTGCAGCTCTCCCGCGGGCCGAGGATCGCGAAATCGACCTGCGCCTCCTTGAGCAGCTTCGCGGTCGAGATCGCGCCGACCCGGGCACGCTCATCGAACGCCGGCGCGCAGCCGACCCAGAACAGGACGTCGGGCGGAGCGTCGCCGGGCTCGAGGACGCGGATGTCGAGGCCCTCCGCCCAGTCCACCCGCTCGGTCGCGGCGCCGCCCCACGGGTTGCCCGTGCGCTCCAGGTCCCGGAGCATCGCCGCGCCCTCCGCGGGCACGCGAGTGTCGACCATGACCAGGTTGCGCCGGAGGTCCACGATGTGGTCGATGTGCTCGATCCCCACCGGGCACTCGCGGACGCACGCGCCGCAGGTCACGCAGTCCCACACCGTCTCATCGGCGACGGCGTTGGGGACGAGCGGGCTGCCGGCGAAGGACCCGTTGCCCGCGGCGGCCAGCATCTGGTGGCCCTCGCGGTAGAGCTGGTCGCGGAGGCCCATGACCACGAGCTTGGGCGACAGGTTCTTGCCCGTGAAGAACGCCGGGCAGGCGTCCTGGCAGCGCCCGCACTCGGTGCAGGTCATGCCATCGACCATCTGCTTCCAGGTCATGTCCCGGATCGTCCCCATCCCGAACCGGATCTGGTCCTCGGGAACGCTTGGGATCGTCGAACCGGAGCGGCTCCAGGCGGCCTCGCCGGCGGGTGCGCTCGAAGAAGATGTTGAACGCGACGATCAGGGTGTGGAGATGCTTGGTGTACGGGATGTACAGCAGGAACGCGAGGATCAGGATCGCGTGGACCCACACCACGCCGCGCTCGAGAACCTCGGTGGCCGCGCCGGCCGGGAGGAGGCCCGCGATGGCCGTCGAGATCGGCGACCACGCCGCCGGGTACTCGTTGTAGCCGAGCGCGACCCGCGACGCGTGCCAGATGAACAGCGTGATCGCGATCGCCGCCTCGAACAGCAGGATGTTGTAGGCCTGCTGGAGGTAGCTGCCGACGAACCGGACGGGCCGCTGCCCCAGCCGGATCGCGAACGCGATGCTCACGCCGACCAGGGTGCCCAGCGCGAACAGGTCGGCCATCAGCGCGAACCAGCCCTGCTCGGACAGCCAGGGAATGGTCCAGTGCGGGCTCACCGCGCCCAGCCACGACATGACGATGGTGGGCAGCAGGACCAGGAAGCCCCAGAACAGCAGCAGGTGCATGACCCCGGGGATCGGGCGCAGGAACAGCTTGGACTGGGCGAGCACCCGGGGCACCTCGCGCCCGGTCCGCTGCGGCAGCTCGTCGAAGCGGGCCGAGGCGCGGCCGTGCATCACGAGCCGCGCGAGGTACAGCGCGCGCCGGGCAAACAGCCCGACGAACGTCAGCCAGACGGCAAGGAACAGGATCCCCGAGATGAGGATCCCGGTATCCATGCCCTAGGCCCCGCGCACCCGGCGGATCTCCGCGCTGATGGCGGGGAGCACCTGGTGCAGGTCGCCGATCACGGCGTAGTCGGCGGTGGCCATGATCGGCGCCTCCGCGTCCCTGTTGATCGCGAGGATCTTCTTCGATGCCTTGCAGCCGGCCATGTGCTGGGTGGCGCCGCTGATCCCGCACGCGATGTACAGGTCGGGCGCGATCTTGGTCCCGGTCTGGCCGACCTGGTCGGTGTGCGAGCGCCAGCCCGAGATGGTCACCGCCCGGGAGCAGCCGACGGCGGCGCCCAGCAGCCCGGCCAGCTCCTCGACGGGCCCGAACCCGGCCTCGGAGCCCACGCCCCGCCCGCCGGACACGACCACCCTGGCGTCGGCCAGCGAGATGCCGCCCACGGCGGCGGGGATCCGCTCGATCGCACGGACCACGAGATCCGCGTCGTCCAGCGTCGGGGCGAACGTCTCGACCGTTGCCGCGCCACCCGTCTGCGTCGCGGCGACGGTATGCGGCGCGACCGTCATGATCGCGCGATCCGCGTGGATCACGGCCTCCTCGAGCAGGCTGCCGCCCCACCGCTGGCGGGTCACGGCAACCGGGCTGCCGGGGGTCGCGCGGGTGCAGTTCGCGGCAAACGGCAGGCTCGCCCGCGCCGCGACCCGGGCCAGGACGGTGTTGCCGTGCTCGGATCCGGGGCCCACGACGGCCGACGCGTCGAGGCTGGTCGCGAGATCGAACAGGACGCGCGCCACGGCATCGGGCGCGGCGGCGCCGAGCGCCGGGTGCTGCGCCACGTGGACCTGTGACGCGCCCCACGCGCCAAGCCCGCCCGCCGCGGCCTCGTCACCGATGAGCAGCGCATGGACGGCGCCGCCGTCGGCCAGCTGACCGGCCAGCGCGAGTGCCTGGAGGGAGACCTCGTCCGCGGCGCCGTCGGCGGTCGTGAGGTAGGCGAGCACGGTCGGCATCACAGCACCCCCAGCGTGCCGAGCACGTCCACCACGGCCGGGGCGGCATCGGCCCCCTGGCCGAGGATCACCGCCTGCTTCACCCGTCCCTCGGGGACCACCAGCCGGACCAGCTCGAGGCGCTGCTCGGGGCGGACCGGCGTCGAGGTGGCGACCGGCTTGCTCTTGGCGCGCAGCCGCCCCGGCACGGACGGGAAGCGCGGCACGTTGAGGCCCTCGAGGACCGCGACCACCGCGGGCAGCGGCAGCTCGTACACGTCGCGCCCGCCCGATACCTCCTGCTCGCAGCGGACGGCGGACGCGGTCGCGGACATCCCCTTGATCCCGGTCACGGTGGGCCGGCCGAGGGCTCGGCCGAGCCGGACGGCGGCCTGGTAGCCGCCGGAGTCGCCCGCCTCGTTGCCCATCAGGACCAGGTCGAACGGGCCGGATGCAGCCTCGTCGGCCCGAACGGCCTCCACGATCGCACCGACCGTCGACTCCGGGTCCCATTCGCCGCCGTCGGTGACGAGGTGGATCGCGCGCGCGACGCCCAGGGCCATCGCGTCGCGGAGCTGCTCGATCGCTTCGGCTGGCCCGAGGGTGAGCACGACCGCCTCGCCGCCGTGGGCCTCGATCAGGCGCACCGCCTGCTCCACGGCGCACTCCTCGTGCGGGCCGATCGCAAAGCCCAGGTGTTTCGTGTCGACGGCACGAGCGTCCGCGGTCAGCGTGATCCGGCCACCGACGGCCGGCACGCTCTTGATGCACACGAGAACCTTCATCGCTACGCCCGGATCCGCAGGTTCTCGGGGTCGAACAGGGGCCGCGATCCGGCCACCGCGACCGTCACCGGGTAGCGCTCGGCAAAGTACTCGACGAACAGGTGGTTGCCTTCGACGGCGTGCTCGGGCGGCAGGTACGCCAGCAGCACGTACTGGCCCGTCGAGGGGCTCGCCCCCGCGGAGGTCACGTAGGACCGCCGGCCCTTCGCGTCCGAGAGCGGCGTGCCATCCGCGGTCACGATCGGCTGCCGGCCGAGCGGGTAGCGCTTCTCGCCGCTGGCCGACGTGTGGTCGTCCACGGTCAGCGTGCACAGGATGGCCGCCGGTTCCTCGCCCAGCTGGCGCAGGACGGCGTCGCGACCGACGAAGTCGGCGCCCTTGACCTTGACCGGCGCCATGCCCGCCTCGACCACGTTGTAGTCGCCGTCGAGCTCGGCGCCGTAGGCGCGATAGCTCTTCTCGAGCCGGCCCGTGGACACGTAGACGCCGATCCCGCAGGCGGTGAGCCCGTGCGGCCGTCCCGCTTCCCACAGCTCGTCCCACAGGCGTTGGCCCTGCTCCATCGGCACGTACAGCTCCCAGCCCAGCTCGCCGACATACGAGATCCGCGATGCCAGCACCAGCTGGGACCCGATCTCGACGGTGCGGCAGGTGCCGAACCTGAACGCCTCGCTGGACAGGTCCGCCCGGGTGATCGACTGCACGATGTCCCGCGCGCGAGGGCCCCCACAGCCCGATCGTGGTGTACGCGGTGGACACGTCGACGATCGCGGCATCGGCGGGCATGTGGTCACGGAACCACTTGAGGTCGCTCATGCCGTGCGCGCCACCGGTGACCACCCGGAAGGTCGACTCGTCGAGGCGCATGATCGTGAGGTCGCTCTTGAAGCCGCCCTCCTGCGACAGGACCGGCGTGTAGACCACGCGCCCGACCGGGACGTCCATCTGGCGCATCGCGACCGACTGGACGCCCGCCAGCGCGCCCGGGCCCACGATGTCGAACTTCATGAACGACGACAGGTCGAAGATGCCGGCCTGCTCGCGCATCGCGAGGTGCTCGGCGTTGATGATCGGCGACCACCACCGGGCGTCCCACTCGTTGGGCCGGGTCACGACGCCGTACTTCTCGACCAGCGGCGCGTTGGACTCGAACCACTGGGGGCGCTCGAAGCCGGCGGCCTCGAAGAACCGCGCGCCGGCGGCCGTGTGCCAGTCGTGCATCGGGGACCGTCGGATCGGGCGGTCGGACTCGTACTGCTCGGCCGGGTGGACGATGCCGTAGGTCTTGGGGAACGCCTCGAACGCGCGGGCCTTGACGTGCTGGCGAGTCTTCTGGTGGGCGTGGAAGCGCGCCACGTCCGACGCGCCAAGGTCGATCGAGGGCTCGCCGTGGACCATCCACTCGGCGACGCACCTGCCGACCGCGGGACCCTCCTTGACCCATACGGCGGCCGCCGACCACAGGCCCTTGACCTCGGGTGTCTCGCCCAGGACGGGCATGCCGTCCGGGGTCAGCGCGATGAGCCCGTTGATCGCGTACTTCACGCCCACGGACTCGTCGCCCACGATCTCGGGCATCAGCTCCAGCGCGTCGCCCATCTGGGGGTCGAAGTCGTCCTGCGTGAACGGGAACTCCGTGGGCGACAGCGCCGCCTGCTCGATCGACGGGATGTCCTCCGGGTCGTGGAGGATCGAGCGGTGCGCGTAGGACCCGATCTCGAGCCCGATGCCGTCCTGGCGCTCGTACATCAGGACGTCCATGTCGCGCACGATCGGGAACTCGATCGCCCTGGACGATCGCTCGAAGCGGGGGACGGGACCGACATCGATCATCTGGTGCACGACCGGCGTCAGCGGGATGTGCGAGCCGGCCATCTCGGCGATCATCGGCGCCCACACGCCGCACGCGATCACGACGTACTCGGCCTCGACGGTGCCCCGGGTGGTCCGGACGGAGCGGACCCGGCCACCGGTGGTGTCGAACCCCTCGACCTCCGTGTTGGCGAACACGGTGAGCGCGCCCATCGCCTCGGCCTTCTCGCGGCACAGCGTCCCGAACTGGAGCGAGTCGCACACGCCGACACCCGGCGTGTAGAAGCCACCCACCAGGATCGACTCGTCGATGAACGGAACCAGGTCCTTGATCTCGGCCGGCGTGACCAGGCGGGCATCGTCGATACCCCAGTTCTTGGCCGAGTCCAGCCGCCGGCGGAGCTCGTTCATCCGGGTCTCGGTGCGCGCAACCTCGATGCCGCCGCACTCGGTGTACACGTCCCAGTCGCGGTACTGTCGCGCGCTCTCGGCCGTGAGCGCGGTCATCTCCTTGTTGTGGTCGACCAGGAAGATGAAGTTCGACGCGTGCCCGGTCGAGCCGCCGGGGTTGGGCAGCGGTCCCTTGTCGATCAGCAGGATGTCCCGCCAGCCCAGGTTGGCCAGGTGGTAGGCGAGGCTGTTGCCGACGATGCCCGCGCCGATGATGACGACCTTGGCGCGAGCCGGGAAGCTGGCCATGAACGGTGCTCCTGTCCTGGATATGGCGATTTCGCAGCAATGCCGTGTGCGCGACGACGAGTCGCGTGCCTGGTCTGCGTGGTCCTCGCCGGGGAGCTGGACGAGAAGTCAGGGGCCGTTGGTCACTGGGATGTCGCGACCGGGAGTGCGCTCTGTCGCCCGTTAGGCCGATCGCAGGAGGCTAACTGTTGACAATCGTCATGTCAACAACACAGCGGTCCCAAAGATGTATGCTCCGGCGCACTGGTCGGACACCGGTCGACGGAGACCCGATGACATCGATCGCGCACAAGCAGCTCTGGGAATCCGTGGCTGACGAGCTGCGGGATGCAATCCTCGACGGCCGCCTGCCGGCGGGAGCCCGGCTGCTCGAGACGGAGCTCGCCGAGCGCTTCGGCGTATCGCGCGGCCCCGTCCGCGACGCGCTCCGCGAGCTGGCCCGCGAGGGCCTCGCCATCGACCTCCCGCGCCGCGGCACGTTCGTGAGCAGCCTCACCGAACGGGACCTCGAGGAGGTCTACGTCATCCGGCGCGCGATCGAGGAGGCAGCCGTCCGGCTCGTGATCGAGCATGCGACCGACGAGGACATCGCCGCGATGTTCACGGTCCTCGCGGAGGCCGAGGCGGCGTACGGCCGTGACGACCTCGGCGCGGCATGGGAGGCCGACATGGCCTTCCACCGGAGCTACTGCCGGCTGTCGAGCAACGGACGCCTGCTGGCGCTGTTCGACGACCTCGCGTCGCAGACCGTCCTGCTGATGCGGACCGCGCTCGCTGCTCGCTCGTCGCTTGCCTGGACGCCCCCGGTCGAGCTCCATCGCCGCATCGCCTCGTGCATCGCGGCCCGCGATGTCCCGGGCGCCCTGGCGGCGGTCGGTGCCCACTACCAGTACACGCAGGACCGGCTGCACGCGCCCGAGGCCGCCCCGCCCCTTGAAGCCGTCTCGCCCGCGGCAGCGTTGTCCGCAGAAGTTGCCGCGCTCGCCGCTGCCCCGCAGGACACGGCCGGCCGGGCGACGCCGGCCGCGACGGCCGATGCCGGCCTCGAGCAGGCCGTTCCCAACCGGGTCGCCGGCTGACCGGGAGCGGCGGCATCCCTGCCGCCGCGCGACACGACCCTCGTCCGCGACCCATCCGCGGCTCACGATTCCGGGCTGGACGCGGGGCCGTCATGTGTCTAGACTTGTCTCGCCATCAGCAACGAGTTGCTCATGACGCGACAAATGCAGTCCTGAGGAAGGCGATGGAAACCGAGGACCTCAACGACATCGACCTCGCGGCACTCGATGACGCGGAGCTGGTCGACCAGATGCACAACGACCTCTACGACGGCCTGGCCGACGAGATCGTCACCGGGACCAACATCCTTCTCGAGCGTGGCTGGGGCCCCGAGAAGGTCCTCAACGAAGCGCTCGTCGAGGGCATGCGGATCGTCGGCATTGACTTCCGGGACGGGATCCTGTTCGTCCCCGAGGTGCTGCTCGCGGCCAACTCGATGAAGGCCGGCATGGCGATCCTGCGTCCGCTGCTCGCGGAGACCGGTGCCAAGCCGATCGGCAAGGTCGTCATCGGCACGGTCAAGGGCGACATCCACGACATCGGCAAGAACCTGGTCGGGATGATGCTCGAGGGCGGCGGCTTCGAGGTCACCGACCTCGGCGTCAACGTGGACGCGGACAAGTTCATCGCGGCGCTCGAGGAGCACAAGCCGGACATCCTCGGCATGTCGGCGCTGCTGACCACGACGATGCCGTACATGAAGGTCGTCATCCGGACGCTCGAGGACCGTGGCATCCGCAACGACTACGTGGTGCTCGTGGGCGGGGCCCCGCTGAACGAGGAGTTCGGGATGGCCATCGGGGCGGACGCGTACTGCCGCGACGCCGCGGTCGCGGCCGAGACCGCCAAGTCGTTCATGGCCCAGCGACGTGCAGCCACGCCGGCCTGAGATGGCGCCGCCGCCGGCGACGTCCGGGGCGGCCCGGCCGACGACCCTGGTCATCGGTTGCGGCGCGCTCGGCCGCGAGCTCGTGACGCTCGTCCGCCTCAACCGCCTGGACGCGGTCGACATCCGCTGCCTGCCGGCATCGCTCCACAACCGACCCGACCGGATCCCGGCGGCCGTGGACCGGATGATCCGATCGGCGCGCGGCAGCTACGCGCGGATCCTGGTCGCGTACGGCGATTGCGGCACCGGAGGCGCGCTGGACCGGATCCTCGAGGTCCACGGCGTCGAGCGGCTGCCCGGGGCGCACTGCTACCAGGTCTACGGGGGGCCGGCCTTCGACCGCCTGGCCGACGAGGAGCCGGGCACCTTCTACCTCACGGACTTCCTGGCCCGCAGCTTCGACCGGCTGGTGATCGAGGGGCTGGGGCTGGACCGCCACCCGGAGCTCCTCCCCGTGTACTTCGCGGGCTACCGGCGGGTGGTGTACCTCTCACAGCGCGACGATCCGGACCTGCTGGCCCGCGCGCAACGGGCCTCCACCCGGCTGGGGCTCGCGTTCGAGCACCGACGGACCGGGTATGGCGGGCTCGCGACGGCGATCGCCGCGCTCGGCGCATCGGCGGCGCCGGCGCCCGTGGCCGCCCGGCCCGAAGCAGCCCGCGCCGCGGCCGGGACCGCCTGAGGATGGCACCGCGGCTGACCGTGATCTCGTGGCGCGACATCCCGGCGCAGGTCACCGCACGCGATGGCCGCCGGGCGGGCCGGGCGATGCTCGGGCTGCGGTTCCAGGTCGCGATCGACCGGGCGGCGACGCGCGCCGGCAAGAAGCACATGGACGACTACCTCGCGGAGTGGCGGCGGACCGACCGCGCCTGCGGGCCGGACCTCGATGCGGAGGTGGCCGCCGAGGCTGCCCGGCTCGAGGCCCGCTATACCAACCGCGACCTTGCGTCCCTGGTCGCGAACCTCGGCGCGGCGCCGGCCGGTACCGGCGACCCGGCCACGAACGGCGGTGGCTCCGGTCCTCGCCGTCGCGGCCGGCAGCGCGACGCGCGCCCCGGCGAGGCCACGGCCAGCCCGGCAGCCGGCGAGCAGCCGGCAGCCGGACCGGCGCCCGGTGACGATCCGGACGCCACCAGGGAGGCACCATGACCCGCACCGTGATCAGCTCGGCGACCCGGACCGTGACCATCGGGGACGACCGGCCGTTCGTCGTCATCGGCGAACGGATCAACCCCACCGGTCGCAAGCTGCTCGCGGAGGAGATGCGCGCCGGCGACTACAGCCGCGTCGAGCGCGACGCCGTCGCGCAGGTGGCCGCGGGGGCTCACATGCTCGACGTCAACGCGGGGATCCCGCTCGCCGACGAGCCGGCCATCCTGGCTCAGACGGTGCGCCTGGTGCAGTCGCTGACCGACGTCCCCCTGTCGATCGACTCCTCGATCGTCGATGCGCTCGAGGCGGGGCTGGCCGCCTACCAGGGCAAGGCGCTGGTCAACTCGGTCACCGGCGAGGAGGAGCGGCTCGAGCGAGTCCTGCCCCTGATCAGGAAGTACGGCGCCGCGGTCGTCGCGATCTCCAACGACGACACCGGCATCTCGATGGATCCCGAGGTCCGGTTCGCGGTCGCCCGCCGGATCGTCGAGCGGGCCGCGGACCATGGCATCCCGCGCGAGGACGTCATCGTGGACCCGCTGGTGATGCCCATCGGCGCGCTGGGAACCGCCGGCCGCCAGGTCTTCCGCCTGCTGGCCCGGCTGCGCGACGAGCTGGGCGTCAACACCGTGTGCGGCGCGTCCAACGTGAGCTTCGGGCTGCCCCGGCGCGAGGGGATCAACTCCGCGTTCCTCGCGATGGCCATCTCGAGCGGCCTCACGAGCGCGATCACCAACCCGCTGCTGCCCGAGGTCCGCGAGGCGATCATGGCCGCGGACGTGCTGATGGGCAACGACCCGGAGTGCGGGCGCTGGATCCGCGCGCACCGCGAGCCCGAGGTCGAGGGGCAGGCCGGGCGGCGCGTCAATCGCCGCCGGGCCGCCGCCACCGGCGCTCGTCGCGACCCGCGCCGCGGACGCGGGTTCGGCCGGCGGCTGAGCCCCGCATCGTGGCCGCGTCCTCCGATCCGCTGATCGTGTTCACCCCCTCGGGTCGCCGGGGGCGCTTCCCGGTGGGCACCACGGTGCTCGATGCCGCCCGCTCGCTGAGCGTGGACATCGATTCGGTGTGCGGCGGGCGGGGGATCTGCGGGCGGTGCCAGGTGGAACAGGGGCTGGGCGTGTTCCTCAAGCACGGGATCACCTCGATCCCCGAGAACCTGGAGCCGCCGACCTCGGTCGAGGCTGTCTACGCGGCACGCAAGGGGCTGGCCGAAGGCCGCCGGCTGAGCTGCACCGCCACGATCCGGGGCGACGCCGTGATCGACGTCCCGGCCGCCAGCCAGGTCCATCGCCAGGTCGTCCGCAAGGAGCTCGACGTCCGGCCGTTCGAGCTCGATCCCGTCGTCCGCCTGCACTACGTGGAGGTCACGCCGGCCGACCTGGGCGCGCAGGCATCGGACCTCTCGCGCCTGCTCGCCGCACTCGAGAGGGACTGGGACCTGACCGGGCTCGACGTCGATCTGGCGGTGATCCGCGCCCTCCAGCCCGCGCTCCTCGCGGAGGGTGGCGCCGTCACCGTCGCCGTCCACGACGGACGCTCCGTGAGCGCCGTGTGGCCGGGCTTCCGGGACCGTGCCTTCGGGATCGCCATCGACGTCGGCTCCACGACGATCGCCGGCCACCTGGCGAACCTGCTCGACGGCACCGTGCTCGCGTCGGCCGGGATGATGAACCCGCAGATCCGGTTCGGCGAGGACCTCATGAGCCGCGTCTCGTACGCGATGCTCCATGACGGCGGGGCGGCCGAGATGACCCGGGCGGTGCGCACGGCCGTCCGCGATCTCGTCGGCCGGCTGGCAACGGCGGCAGACGTCGGATCCGGCGAGATCCTCGAGCTCACGTTCGTCGGCAACCCGATCATGCATCACCTGCTGCTCGGGCTTGACCCGACGCCCCTCGGCCAGGCGCCGTTCACGCTGGCGACCGAGCACGCCGTGCGCACCACCGCCGCGACGCTCGACCTGGACGTGAACGCCGGGGCGCGGGTCTACGTCCTGCCGTGCATCGCCGGCCACGTCGGCGCCGACACCGCCGGGGTGATCCTGGCCGAGCAGCCGCACCGGTCCGAGGCCATCGTGCTCATCGCGGACGTCGGCACCAACGCCGAGATCGTGCTGGGCAACCGCGATCGGCTGCTGGCGGCGTCGAGCCCCACCGGCCCGGCGTTCGAGGGGGCGCAGATCAGCGCCGGCCAGCGCGCGGCGCCGGGCGCGATCGAGCGCGTCCGCGTGGACCGGGAGACGCTCGAGCCGCGGTTCCAGGTCATCGGCTCGCCGGTATGGTCCGACGACCCCGGCTTTGCCGAGGCGACGGGTGAGACGGGCGTCACGGGCATCTGCGGCTCCGGGATCATCGAGGCGGTCGCGGAGCTGTACCTCGCGGGCGTCATCGGCCAGGACGGGGTGATCGACGGCGGGCTCGCGGCGCGCAGCGAACGGATCGTGCCCGACGGGCGGACCTTCGCATACGTCCTCGCGGACACGCCGCGGATTGCCGTCACCCAGGGCGACGTCCGCGCGATCCAGCTTGCCAAGGCCGCGCTGTACGCGGGCGCTCGCCTGCTGATGGACGCCTACGGCGTGGATGCGGTGGACGAGGTTCGCCTCGCGGGCGCCTTCGGCAGCCACATCGACGTGCGCCACGCGATGGTCCTGGGGCTGGTGCCCGATTGCGATCTCGACCGCGTCGCCTCCGTGGGCAACGCCGCCGGGGCGGGGGCGCTGATCGCGCTGCTGTCGGCGCGCGGCCGGGCGGAGGTCGAGGAGGCCGTCCGGCAGGTCAGGAAGATCGAGACGGCCATCGAGCCGCGCTTCCAGGAGCACTTCGTGGACGCACTCGCGATCCCGCATGGCAGCGCGCCATATCCCAACCTGTCCCGCGCGGTGGAGCTGCCGGCCCGACCGGCCCCCCGCCGCGAGACGCGCGCTGGACGACCAGGACGACGGCGACGGATGGCCTCCGCCGCGACGCACGAGGAGGACCGATGAGCACAGACCTGCATCACCGTCGCACCGGGGGGCGTGCCGGCCGGCAGGCCGCCCGGGCGCACGCCGCCGTCGCCCGCGTGCCGTTCCTGACCCGCACCCTCGCTCCGTTCGAGGTGCTCGACGAGGAGGGCCTGTCGCTGATCGAGCGCAACGCGGACATCATCCTCCAGGAGGTGGGTCTCGAGTTCCGCGGCGATCCGGAGGCCCTCCGGACCTTCGCCGATGCCGGCGCCGACGTGGATGGCGAGCGGGTCCGCTTTCCCCTGGGCATGTGCCGCGAGATCGTCCGCGCCAGCGCACCGCACGAGTTCGTGCAGCACGCCCGCAACCCGGCGAACAGCGTCACCATCGGCGGACCGCACACCGTGCTCGCCCCGGCGTACGGCTCGCCCTTCGTACGGGATCTCGATCGCGGCCGGCGGTACGGCACGCTCGAGGACTTCCGCAACTTCGTCAAGCTCGCCTACCTCAGCCCGCACCTCCATCACTCCGGGGGCACGGTCTGCGAGCCCGTGGACGTGCCCGTCAACAAGCGGCACCTGGACATGGTGTACAGCCACATCCGCGACACGGACAAGCCGTTCATGGGCTCGGTCACCGCGCCCGAGCGCGCGCGTGACACCGTCGAGATGGCCCGGATCCTGTTCGGCGAGGACTTCGTCCGCGACAACACCGTGATCGTGAGCCTGATCAACGCGAACTCGCCGCTGGTGTGGGACGCGTCGATGCTGGGCGCCGCGCGCGCCTACGCGGAGGCGAACCAGGCGACGATCATGACGCCGTTCATCCTGGCCGGGGCGATGTCACCGGTGACCGTCGCCGGGACCGCGGCCCAGACCCTCGCCGAGGCGCTGGGCGGGATGGCCTTCGTCCAGCTCGTCCGGCCCGGGGCGCCCGTGATCCTGGGCTCGTTCGCGAGCTCGATCTCGATGCAGTCCGGCGCGCCGACGTTCGGCACCCCCGAGCCTGCGCTCGTCCTGTACGTGATGGCCGCGCTCGCGCGCCGGCTGGGTGTCCCGTTCCGCTCCGGCGGCAGCCTGACGGCGTCCAAGCTGGCCGATGCGCAGGCCGCCTACGAGTCCGCCGCGACCCTCCAGCCCACCGTGCTCGGTGGCACCAACTTCGTGCTCCATGCCGCGGGCTGGCTCGAGGGCGGCCTCACGATGGGCTACGAGAAGTTCATCCTCGATGCGGACCAGTGCGGGATGATGGGCGTGTTCACGCGTGGCGTGGATCTGTCCGAGAACGGGCAGGCGCTCGATGCCATCCGCGAGAACGGGCCCGGCCAGCATTTCCTCGGCACGGCGCATACCCTCGCCAACTTCGAGACCGCGTTCTACCGGTCGGACGTTGCCGACAACAACAGCTTCGAGCAGTGGCTGGAGGATGGCAGCCAGGACGCCGCGGCCCGCGCCAACCGGGTCGCCAAGCGGATGCTGGCCGAGTACCAGGCGCCGCCGATCGATCCGGGGATCGACGAGGCGCTGCGGGACTTCGTCACGCGCCGCAAGGCGTCGATGCCGGACCAGGAGGTCTGACGGGTGGCCCGGACCGCTGCTTCGGAGCCCGGCGTCCGCGCCGCGATCCGGGCGCTGCTCGAGGATCCGCTGTTCGAGCTGATCCCGCTGGGCAACCTCGGCAAGCAGGCCGGCGCGCTCCCGCCCGGGGCAGCGGTGTCGGTCACGGCTTCACCGGCCAGGGGCATCGAGGCGACGATCGCCGCATGCGAGACGCTGGCCGGGCGTGGCTTCCGGGTGACCGCGCACCTCTCGGCGCGGATGATCCGCGATCGCACGCACCTGCGCGGTCTGCTCGACCGGTTGGAGGGGGCCGAGATCGGCTCGGTGTTCGTGATCGGCGGCGATGCCGACGATCCCGGCGACTTTCCGGACGCGCTGGCGCTCCTGCGGGCGATGGCCGACCTGGGCCATGCTTTTCCCGAGGTCGGCGTTGCCGGCTATCCCGAGGGTCACCCCGACATCCCGGATGCCCGCCTGCTCGGGGCGCTCGCGGCCAAGCAGCCGTTCGCGACGTCGATGACGACCCAGCTGTGCTTCGACCCCGGGGCGATCGCGCGCTGGCTCCGGTCGCGCCGGGAGGACGGGATCACGCTGCCCGCCATCATCGGGCTGCCGGGCGTGACGGACCTGCGCAAGCTGCTCGCGATCAGCGCTCGGATCGGGGTCGCGGACTCCCGGCGCTTCCTGCGCAAGAACGTGCGCCTGGTGGGCCGCCTCGTGCGGCCCGGTGGGTTCGATCCAGACTCGCTGCTGGCCGGCCTGGGGCCGCTCCTTCTCGACCCCGGGCTCGACGTCCGGGGCGTGCACCTGTACACGTTCAACCAAGCGGAGACGACCGTCGCCTGGTGGCGGGCCTACCGTCGACGCGCTGGGTGGCGTGCCCGTGGGGGCCGCCCGATGACCGACGGCAGCGCGGCCCCGGGCGAGATCGCCGACCTCCTTGCTCGCCTTGGCCGAACGCCGCTTGCCGTGCGCGAGGCGACGAGCCGGATCCCGGACCCCGACGCGCCCGGGGACCCGTCTGGCGGCTGGTCCGCGGTGCGGGTGACAGCCCACCTGGTGGCCGTCGACGCCGAGGTATGGGGCAGCCGCCTGGCCCAGCTCGCCGCAGGTGAGCATCCCCGCTGGGCGTGGACCGAGCCCGATATGGCCGGGCGGCCGACGCCGGCCTCCCTGGGCGCCGCCCTCGGTGCGTTCGAGGCCGGCCGCGCGGCGCTCCTGGCCCGGGTCGCGGGGATGGATCCCGCCGCATTGCGCCGGACCGGCACCCACGAGGTGTTCGGCGAGCTCGACGTCGCGGCCCTGCTGCGCGAGGCACACGAGCACGACCTGGAGCACCTCGCGGACCTCGGCCGCCGGGGCGGGATCGCACCCGATGCGTGACACCGGCGGCGAGCAGCCGCAGGCGGTCATCCAGTCGGTGGACCGTGCCGTGGACGTGCTCGAGCACCTGGCGCGGCACGGCGAGGTGTCGGTGACGGACGTTGCTGCGGCGCTGCGCGTCCACAAGTCGACGGCGTCCCGCCTGCTCGCGGCGCTCGAATCGCGCGACCTCGTGGAGCAGGTCTCGGAGCGCGGCCGCTACCGCCTGGGCTTCGGCATCGTCCGCCTCGCGGGCGCCGCCAGCGCGCGCCTGGACCTGGTCGAGCAGAGCCGGCCGATCACGAGGCGGCTTGCGGCCGAGGTGGGTGAGACGGTCAACGTGGCGCGCCTCGAGTCCGACGTCGCGATCAACCTGGACCAGGTCCGAGGGCCGGCGGCGATCGCGAGCCACAACTGGATCGGGCAGCCCACGCCGCTCCACGCGACCTCGAGCGGCAAGGTCCTGCTGGCCTACCTCGATGCCGGCGAGCGCGAGCGCCTCCTGGCCACCCCGCTCCGGCGATACACGCCCGAGACGATCACCGATCCGTCCGTCCTCCGGCGCCAGCTCGAGCAGGCCGTCGAGGACGGTTGGGCGTCCACGTTCGAGGAGCTCGAGGCGGGGCTCAACGCCGTCGCGGCGCCGATCCGGGACCACGACGGCACCGTCATCGCCGCCGTCAGCGTGTCGGGCCCGTCCTACCGGCTCACTCCGGTCCGGATGGAGGCAGCCGCTCGTGCCGTTGCCGATGCGGGCCGCGAGATCAGCGGGCGACTGGGGTTCGGCGAACCGGTTCGGGGTGTCGCCGCCGGGCGGTGACGCTCGGTCACGCCACGAGCCCTCGATGACGCGCGGGACGCCGATGAAGCCCCGGGGACGCTCCGCGGTGCCCGGTGATCCGTCCTACGGCTCGAAGCCGCCGTCGATCCAGGCCTTGAGCAGCGCCACCTGGTGCTCGCTCCACCCGCCGTCGCACGGCATGTCGCCCGCGGAGACGGCAGCCAGGATCACGGCCGCGTTCGCTTTGACGGCCTCGCGGTCCCAGAGATCGAACATGAACGTCATCGCCCGCTGGTCACGCTCGCGGAACAACGGCTTGACATCGGCCTCGAAGCTCGGACGCGGGTTGTCCATGGCTCACCTCCACGCCGATTGTCGGCCCTGGCATCCAGGCGCGCTGTGGCGAAACGATCAATCAGTACTCGGCCCACCGCAGGAACGGGACGAGGGCGACGGCCGGAGACGCCGGTTCGCCAGGATGCCACGGCCGGCCCGGTCGAGCCGGTCGCGGCGACTCGCCGCCGGGTCGCGTGGGTCCCGGGTACCCTTGGAGGGCACGTCACGGCGAACCCAAACCACGATCGGAAAGATGCGATGACCCGAACAGCTGGCACCTCGAACCGGGATTGGTGGCCCAATCAGCTCGACCTCGCGAAGCTCCGCCAGAACTCTCCCCTGTCGGATCCCATGGGCGAGGACTTCAGCTACGCGGACGAGTTCGCGAAGCTCGACCTCGAGGCCGTCAAGCGCGACATCGTCGAGGTCATGACGACCTCACAGGACTGGTGGCCGGCTGACTTCGGTCACTACGGCGGCCTGTTCATCCGGATGGCCTGGCACAGCGCGGGGACGTACCGGATCAGCGATGGCCGGGGCGGCGGCTCCCGCGGCCAGCAGCGGTTCGCGCCGCTCAACAGCTGGCCGGACAACGTCAACCTCGACAAAGCGCGCCGGCTGCTGTGGCCAGTCAAGCAGAAGTACGGCCGCAGGATCTCGTGGGCGGACCTGATCGTCTTCGCGGGCAACTGCGCCCTGGAGTCGATGGGCTTCAGGACCTTCGGCTTCGGGGGTGGCCGCGAGGACGTGTGGGAGCCCGACGACATGGACTGGGGCCCCGAGAGCACCTGGCTCGCGGACGAGCGCTACAGCGGCGAACGGGACCTCGCCAACCCGCTGGCGGCGGTCCAGATGGGCCTCATCTACGTCAACCCGGAAGGCCCCAACGGCAACCCGGACCCGGTGGCCGCCGCGAAGGACATCCGCGACACGTTCGGGCGCATGGCGATGAACGACGAGGAGACGGTCGCGCTGATCGCCGGTGGGCACACGTTCGGCAAGACGCACGGGGCCGGCCTCGCGACCCACGTCGGACCGGAGCCCGAAGCAGCGGGGATCGAGGCCCAGGGCCTTGGCTGGGCGAGCACCTACGGCACGGGCAAGGGCGGCGACACCATCAGCAGCGGTCTCGAGGTCACCTGGACCACGACACCGACGAAGTGGAGCAACAACTTCTTCGAGAACCTGTTCGGCCACGAATGGGAGCTCGAGAAGAGCCCGGCGGGTGCCAGTCAATGGGTCGCGAAGGGGGCAACCGCCACGGTCCCCGATGCCCACGACCCCTCGAAGCATCATCCGCCGACGATGCTGACCACGGACCTCTCGCTCCGGTTCGACCCGGCCTACGGGCCGATCTCACGCCGCTTCCACGAGCATCCAGACGAGCTCGCCGACGCGTTCGCCCGGGCCTGGTTCAAGCTGACGCACCGCGACATGGGGCCGGTCTCCCGGTACCTCGGCCCGCTGGTTCCGGCGGAGCGGTTGATCTGGCAGGACCCGGTCCCGGCCGTCGACCACCCGCTGGTCGACGCCTCGGACATCGCCGCCCTCAAGTCGCGGATCCTCGCGTCCGGGCTGTCGGTCTCGCAGCTCGTCTCGACCGCATGGGCATCGGCGGCGTCGTTCCGCGGCACCGACCGGCGCGGCGGGGCAAACGGCGCTCGCATCCGGCTCGCGCCGCAGAAGGACTGGGCGGTCAACAACCCGCCCGAGCTGGCCACGGTGCTCGCGGTGCTGGCGCGGATCCAGTCGGAGTTCAACGGCGCCCAGGTGGGCGGCAAGCGCGTCTCGCTCGCGGACCTGATCGTCCTGGGCGGCTGCGCGGCGGTCGAGCAGGCGGCGAAGCAGGCCGGGCAGGATGTCGAGGTGCCGTTCGCCCCGGGACGGACCGATGCCTCTCAGGAGCAGACCGATGTCGAGTCGTTCGCGGTGCTCGAGCCCCGGGCCGACGGGTTCCGCAACTACGTCGCGGCCGACCAGACCCGGCCGGCGGAGCAGCTGCTGGTCGAGCGGGCCGAGCTGCTGACCCTGACCGGACCCGAGATGACCGTGCTCGTCGGCGGCATGCGAGCGCTGGGCGCCAACACCGGCGGCACGCCGCTCGGCGTGTTCACCGATCGTCCCGGCACGCTCAGCAATGAGTTCTTCGTGAACCTGCTCGACATGGGCACGGAGTGGACGGCGACCTCGGAGGCCGAGGACGTGTTCGAGGGGCATGACCGCGCGACCGGCGAGGTGCGAATGGACCGGCACCCGGGTGGACCTGGTGTTCGGGTCGAACTCCGTCCTCCGGGCCTACGCCGAGGTCTACGCGACCGACGATTCGCAGGAGAAGTTCGTGCGGGACTTCGTGGCAGCCTGGAACAAGGTCATGAACCTCGACCGGTTCGACCTGGCCTGAGCGAGCGGCCGGCCACGATGGGACGCCTGGACGGCAAGGTCTGCCTGATCACCGGGGCCGGCTCCGGGATCGGGCTGGCGACGGCGCACCTGTTCGCTCGCGAGGGCGCCACCGTGGTGGTCGCCGACATCGACGGGGCCGCCGCCGAGGCGGCCGCGGCGGACATCGTCGCGGAGGGCGGCCTGGCCGGCGCGGAGCAGGTCGATGTCGCGGATCCCGACCAGACGGTCGCGGCTGTGGCCCGGGTGATCGATCAGTTTGGCCGCATCGACGTGCTGTTCAACAACGCCGGCATCCCGGGTGTCGGTGACGTGGTCGAGACGGACCCGGAGCTGTTCGATCGGGTGATGCGGGTCAACGTGCGCGGCGTGTACCTGATGAGCCGGGCCGTCGTGCCGCACATGATCGAACAGGGCTCGGGGTCGATCATCAACTCGTCCTCGGCGCTGGCCCTGATCGGCGTCGCCCGGCGCGTGTCCTACGCGGCCTCGAAGGGCGCCGTGCTCGCGATGACCAAGTCGATGCAGGTCGACCTCGCGCCGCATGGCGTCCGGGTCAACGCGCTGTGCCCGGGGACGGTGATGACGCCGTTCGTCGAGCAGTATCTCCGCGACTCCTACGCAGATCCCGAGGAGGGCATGGCGAACATCCGCAAGCGGCAGCTCACCGGCGACCTCGGCCAGCCCGAGGACGTCGCCAACGCGGCGCTGTTCCTCGCCTCGGACGAGTCGCGGTTCGTCATGGCGTCCGGTCTCGTGATCGACGGCGGCATGACCGGGGGCAAGTAGCAGCGCGGCTCCGGCCGCGCAGTGAGGACGTACGGCGTGGACATCAGGCCGGCAGACGACGCCGAGCTCGATCTCGTCAGCCTGGGCGAGTGCATGATCCGGCTGAGCCCGCCGGGGCACGGCCGGATCGAGTTCGCCTCGACGCTCGAGGTCCACGTCGGCGGTGGCGAGTACAACGTCGCCTACGCGCTCGCGCGACTGGGACTGCGGACCGGCTGGATCGGCGGCCTGGTGGACAACCCGCTGGGCGCGGTCGTGCGCAATCACGCACGGTCCGTCGGCGTCGACATCGGGTGCGCCGTCACCATGCCCTACGACGGCGTCGGGCGAGCCGCCCGGCTGGGGCTCAACTTCACCGAGGTCGGCAGCGGCCCGCGGGCGTCGGCGAGCCTGTACGACCGCGGGTACAGCGCGTCGTCCCAGCTCAAGCCCGGCGACGTCGACTGGGACGACCTGTTCGGGCGGCGCGGCGTCCGCTGGTTCCACACGGGCGGCATCTTCACCTGCCTCAGCCCGTCCACGCGGGCGCTCGTCGCTGGAGGCGCTCGAGGCCGCCCGCCGGCACGCCGTGTTCGTGTCGTACGACCTCAACTTCCGGTCGAAGCTGTGGACGAGCGACGAGGCCATCGCCGCGACGCGACCGCTGATGCGCCACGTCGACTGCCTGATCGGCAACGAGGAGGACTTCCAGCAGGTGCTCGGCTACCGGGTCGCGGGCGTGGACGAGGGCCTGCGCGCACTGCCGGTCGAGTCCTACAAGGCGATGGTCCGCCGGGTCGTGGCCGACCACCCGACGCTGCGGATGGTCGGGACGACGCTCCGCGAGGTCGCCAGCGCGACCCGCAACACCTGGTCGGCGATCGTGTACGAGACCGGTTCCGACACCTTCCACGAGGGACCCCGGTTCGACCTCGAGGTCGAGGACCGGGTGGGCGGCGGCGACGGGTTTGCGAGCGGTCTCGCGTACGCGCTGCTCGGCGGGACGCACCCCGGAGGCGGCGGTTGCCTACGGGACCGCGCACGGCGCATTGCTCCAGACGACGCGCGGCGACACCAGCCAGGTCACGGCGGCGGAGCTCCAGCGGCTCGTCGACGGCGGCGGCGCCCGGATCGTCCGTTGACCGTGCTCAGCCGGATCCGGGAAGCCCGCCTGCTGCCCGTCATCGAGCTCCCGGATCCGGGGCTCGCGGTGCCCCTTGCCAAGACCCTTCGCGACGCCGGGCTCGGGTGCATGGAGATCACGTTTCGCGCGGCCGGCGCCGACGAGGCGATCGAGGCCGTTCGGGCCGCCTTCCCGGACATGCTCGTCGGCGCCGGGACGGTCCTCACGCTCGATCAGCTCGACCGCGCCATCCGGGCCGGCGCCGAGTTCGTCGTCTCGCCCGGCTTCAGCCGTGCCATCGTCGAGCGGGCGATCAAGGCGGGCATCGTCGCCGCTGCCGGGGGTCGCCACCCCGACCGAGATCCAGATGGGCCTCGACGCCGGCCTCTCGACGCTCAAGTTCTTCCCGGCCGAGGCGGCCGGCGGCGTCGCCTACCTGAAGGCGCTCGCCGGACCGTTCCGCACCGTCGAGTTCGTGCCGACCGGCGGCATCGACGCGGCCAACCTCGCCGACTACCTCGCGCTCCCCAACGTCGCGGCATGCGGCGGTAGCTGGTTCGTGAATCGCGAGTGGCTCGCGGCGGGGGACTGGGCAACGGTCGGGCGCTCGGCGTCCGAGGCCATGGCGATCGCCCGGGCGGCTCGCGGCTGACGCTGCCGCCATCCAGTCGCCGCGTCGCGTGCGATCGCCCGGGCGGCGCATCGGGTCCGCATCGAGCGGATGCGCTTCATCGACAACTTGGTCGGGCTGGGGCACGCGGACGAATGGTCGCGTGCCGACCTCCTCGCGGGTGACTGAGGGCACCGCGCCCGCCCGTCGGCGACCGCTCGCGGACCCGGCCGGGCGTGGATGCCGTGGAAACGGCCCGCCTACGTGGCCTTGAGGGCCTCGCGCATCAGCTCGAAGGCGCGATCATGCGCGCCCGTACCCGCCAGCGCCTCCGCGAGCTCGCCCAGCACCTGTCGCACCTTCGCCGGCTTGCCCTCGCGCCGGACGAGGTCGGCGGCACGTTCGTACAGCACCAGCGCCTCGTCATCCTGGCCCAGGGCGCGGCGCGCGCGGGCCAGGGTGAGCACGGCGCCCAGCGTCGCGACATCGTTCCGGACGTCCTCGGCGAGCGCCAGGGCCCGCGACGCGAGCTCCGCCGCCATGCCCGTGTCGCCCGTGGCCAGCCGGATCTGGGCCTCGGTATCGGCCACGTATGACAGCCACAGCCGGTCTCCGCGCCGCTCGAAGAACCGGCGTGCGGCTTCCGCCGCCTCGCGCGCCTTCTCGCTGTTCCCAA
Organism: uncultured Chloroflexia bacterium; assembly: GCA_963720825.1. GTDB lineage: Bacteria > Chloroflexota > Limnocylindria > Limnocylindrales > CSP1-4 > CAIXZV01. The sequence goes on from CAVRGY010000009.1 coordinate 235,860, forward strand.
TCGCGAGGTATGAAAGCGCGAGATCCCGCTGGAGCGACGCGGCCTCGAACTCGGCCTGTGCGGCCCGCAGCAGCGCGAGCCCCGAGGTGCCCGCGCGGATCGCGGCCTCGAAGTCACCGGTGTGCCGGTAGCTGAAGGCCAGGTCGAACAGGTAGACACCCCGCCGGCGGTCGTCCAGCCCCTCGCTGAGTCCCCGGATCTCCTCGAGGTAGGCGAGTGCGACGGCATGATCGCCGTCGAGCGACGCGTTGCTCGACAGCGCCATCAGCACCCGTGCCTGGAAGTCGGGCTCCACGCGCAACCCGGCCCGCAGCCGGGCGAGGATCGAATCAAGGAGCGCCCGGGCCTCGACGGTGTTGCCCTGCTCATACTGCCCGCACGACAGCCAGTACACGGCCAGCGCTTCCTCCGCGCCCCGCTCCAGGCTCGAGAACAGGCGCGCCGCCTCCGACGCCGCCCCGACCGCCTCCCTGCCGCGATCGAGCCCCGCGTATCCCTCGGCGAGTCCCAGCAGCAGCTCGGCGCGGGTCCCGTCGCCCGACGGCTGTTCGAGCAGCATCTGGTAGGCGTCCACGGCCTGCTGCCAGTGGCCGGCGGCCAGCTCGAGGTCCGCCTGGAGTCGCGTCCACTGCTCGGCCCTGTCCTCGAGGAACCGGCTGGTCGGCAGGTTGAGCCGCTCGGCGATGAAGCTCAGCGCGGCCATCGACGGCCGGCTATGGCCGTTCTCCAGGGCGCTCACGTACGCCTTCGTGTACCGGCCCTCGGCAAGCTGCTGCTGGGTCAGCCCGGCCGCGAGCCGAGCCCGCCGGATCCGTGCGCCGATGGATTGGGCAAGCTCGCTCTTGGTGGTTCGTGCGATCTCGGTCGTCGGCCGCTTCATGCGCCGTAGTGTACGACTTGACCCGATCGCCCGAGCGCAGCTCATCCCGGTTGACCCCGTCGATCAGCTCTCCGACCGTCACCCCGAGCCGCTCCGAGAGCAGCCACAGGGTGCCCAGCGACGGCAGCGTCAGCCCGCTTTCGAGCGCCGACACGTAGCCCCGTGACAGCGGCCGCCCGAGCTCGCTCTGGGTGAGGCCACGCATCCGACGCCGGGCACGCACGCGCCGGCCGAGCTCGATGGCCGCTGGGGAGCCCGGACCCCATCCCAGATGTTTAGCAATACTTGACTTTCGCATGCCCGGAAGACTAGCATTCCCGTCGATCGCTGGGGAATCCAGCGGTTCCCCGGGTCACCGGCGAGCGAGCGCCAGTCGTTGGAGAATGCTGTGTCCGCTCGCCCCAACCGCATCCGCCCCTTCCTCGTCGCCCTGGCATCGGCCGGGATCATCGCCCTCGTCAGCGCCGCGGCCGCACTCGCGCAGACGCCCTATCCGCACTGACCTCGCACTGACCTCGCACTGACCTCGCACTGATCGGGTCGGTGCGCCCGAAACCGCCAATCCCTTCGCCTGCTCGCCTGGGACCCGGGAACAGCACACACGGCCTGGTAAACTATTGGTAAACTCATGTCGCTCGTGGACGATGGTCCGATGTCTGAGGGGAGGCCATCGTCCACATCAACAAGCGGAGGGCGCGCCTGGTCGCCCGTCGATCGGACGCCTGAGTGGGCGAACGCGACGCCGCCGCTGGCGCTCGCGGTCGGGGCCGCCACAGGCCGGCGCAGCGCCGCCTTTGCCGCGGTGGCCGTCGTCGCGATCCTGGGCTTCTTCGGCAACAACCTGGGGCCGACCATCGAGGGCCTCGGGTGGCTCCGCGACATCTCGCCGTTCCGCTACTACTCGGGTGGGCAGCCGCTGCGCAACGGGCTCCAGCCGGCCGACCTCCTCGTCCTGGCGATCGTGAGCCTGCTGCTGGTGGGCGCCGGGGGGTGGCGCTTCAATCGCCGCGACCTGGCGGTCTAGCACACGCGCTGCCGTCACGGCCCTGGGGGTCCGGCATCCGCGGGAGGCGCCGCCCTCTCCCGTGCAACGACAGGACCATCCGGTTCGCCCTCCGACCGAATGCACCCCTGTTCGGGTGCGCGCCGGCCCGCGACGATGCACGACGATGATCCGTCGATCCCTTGTCTCGATGCTCCTGGCCGCGCTGGTCTGCGGCTGCGGTCCAACCGGGCCAATCCCTCATGACAAGGTGGCCGTGGCTGACTCCTCGGGCGATGCCCGCGGCCTGCCGACGAGCGCCCCTGCCGGTGGACCGTCACCCGCTGCGGCGGCGTCGCCGGGAACGACCTCCTCGGCGCCGGCGCTGGGCACCGAGCCACCGTCGATCCCCGCGGCGCCCCCGACCGTGACGGTCGCGTCGACGCCGAAGCCGGCCGCGCACCGCGACGCCGACGTCCAGGCCCACCGCGAGCCCGGCTCCCAAGCCAACCGCGGCCCCCACGCCCAGGCCCACCGCGAGCCCGGCTCCCAAGCCGCCGCCGCTGTCCGCGTGCCCGATCTTCCCGACCTCCAACGCATGGAACGCACGCGTCGACAACCTGCCGGTGGACCCGCGCTCGGATGCGTACATCGCCGCGATCGGCCTCACCGCCGGCCTCCACCCCGACTTCTCCGATGCCGGCGGCTACGGGATCCCGTACAACGTCGTCGGCGCCGGGACGCCGGACAGCGCCGTTCGCTTCGACTACGCGGACGAGTCCGATCGCGTCGGCTATCCGATCCCGGCCAAGCCGAAGATCGAGGGCGGCTCGGACCGCCACCTGCTGATGGTCGACACCAGCGCCTGTCGCCTGTACGAGCTATACGACGCGGTCAGGACGTCGACCGGCTGGACGGCCGGCAGCGGCGCGACGTGGGACCTCCGCTCGAACAGGCTCCGCCCCGATGGCTGGACCAGCGCGGATGCCGCAGGCCTGCCCATCTTCCCCGGCCTGGCCCGCGCGGACGAGGTGTTCAAGGGTGCCATCACCCACGCCCTCCGGTTCACCGCGCCGAGGACATGCGCCGGGCACATCGCGCCCGCCCGCCACGACGCCGGCTCGGGCTCCTGTGACACGCGACCGCCGATGGGCCTTCGCGTCCGCCTCAAGGCGTCGGTAGACCTGTCCGGGTTCGGGCCGCAGGCCCGGGCGGTGCTGGTCGCGCTCCAGCGCTACGGAATGCTGCTCGCCGACAACGGCTCAGCCTGGTACATCACCGGCGCCCCCGACGGTCGCTGGGACGATGGCGACCTCCACGCCCTGGGGCGCATCACCGGCGCCGACCTGGAGGTCGTCGACACCAGGGGCTCCTGAGGCCTGCACCGACGGGTCGGCCGGCGTCGGGGTTGCCCGCCGCCTCCGCCACCAGTCGTAGGCGAACAGCGCGAACGCTCCGAGCGCGACGACCGCCGTGATGACCAGGCTGTCGCGGATCCCGATCGCCACCTCGAGCGTGCCGCCGACGCTGGGTGCGAGGATCAGGGCGAGGTTCTGGACGCTCTGGTCGACCGAGCTGAAGGTGACCCCGTGCTCGCGGGGAATGCGTCGCATCAGCTCGTCGAACAGGGCGAGCTGTGCGCCGGCCGCGGCAAGCCCACCCACGAACACCGCGATCGCGATGGCCGGCAGCAACGACATGACGGACAGCGCCGCGGGCATGGCGGCCGCGGCAAGCAGGGCCGGCAGCAGGATCCCGGCCGCGCTGCGCCGTCGCGCCAGCTGTCGGACCGTGAGGTAGCCGATCACCGCCCCGGCCGATTGCGACGCGCCGATGATGCCGATCCACCCGTTCGATGCGTGGACCTCGTTGACGTAGAACAGCGGCAGCAGTGGCATCGCCAGCCCGATGCTCGCCGTGTACACGATCGAGCGGGTCTCGAAGCGCAGGAACGACGGGCTCGAGCGGACGAGGTCGATGGGCGCCCGCAAGCGGGCCGCACGCGAGCTCGGCCGGGCCGTCTCGCTTGAGACCTGATCGGGCAGGACGATCCGCCGGGTGACGAGGTAGCTTCCGAGGCCCGCCACGGAGATCGCCACGAACAGGGTCTCGAAGTTGGCCGGGAACGGGAGCACCGTCAGCGCCTGCCCGGTGATGACGACGGCGATCGAGGTGACGATGCCGGAGATCGCCCAGCGCCGGCCCAGCAGGTCGAACCGCCCGTTGGGCCCGGCGGCACCGTCCATGACGATCGGGAAGGCGACCAGGCCGGCCGTCGAGGGCAGCGAGGCAACGGCCCAGATGGCAAGGATCGCGGGGACCGCGACGTCTCGGGGCAGCAGCGCCGAAGCCACGCCCATCGTTGCGTAGCTGAGCCACGCGAGGAGGCGAAGCCGGCTGTACCAGGGCACGATGTTGCGCCGGCCCTGGAGCCAGCGCCCGAATGGGATGGCGAGCGTGAACGCGACGAGGGCCGGGATCGACGTGAGCAGGCCGACCGCCGTACCCGACGCCCCGAGCTTGACCAGGTAAACGGGGAGGAACGTTCCCCCGGCGACCACCAGCCCGAGGAACACCAAATCGACCTGGACCAGCCGGTAGTTGCGGATCTGGTCTGGAGTCGGGCGAACGGACGGCTTCATGCAAGGCAAACGCTACCGCCTGTCGACCCCGCGTGGCGGCCGCGTACGGCGGCGCGCGCCGAGCGCCAGGCTGCCGGCGACGACGAGCGCCAGCAGCAGGATCATGCCCACCCCGACGGTCGCGTCGAACCCGGCCGCGCTCGCCGTCTCGATGCCGGGCGCGGCGGACGGTGCAGGCGATGCCGGCACCGTCGTGGGCGGTGGAGACGGACTGACGGCGACGGCACCGACGTCGCCCGATCGGGCCGCGGACGGCGTCGCGAGAGCAAGTGCCGTCGCCCGGTCAGCGGCGACGGTGGGCGTTGCGGCGATCGCCGTCGGCTGCGCGGTGGGCCTCGGCGTCGCCGTCGGCTTCGCGGTGGGCGTCCGCGTGGGCTTGGGCGCTGCGACGGCCGCCGCGATGGGCTGCACCGAGACCCAGCGACCCTCCCATGCCATCTTCACCCGGGCGTAGTGCCAGGGCGTGAAGAACGTCTTGAGCTGGGCGACCGTGAGCCTGGTGTCAGGGCGCATGTCGTAGCCGTAGGTCCGGCTCTGGAGGCCCCACAGCGGCCCGGTGACCCGCACGCTGGTGACGGTGAAGTGCGTCGTGACGGCAGGGTCGGCCGTGGCGGTGAACCCGGTCAGGATCCACGCATGGTTCCCGCGCGAGACCGTGATCGCGACCGGCAGGCTCGTGCGCCGCAGGTTGGTGACCGCCGATCGGAGCGCGCTGTCAAAGCTGGTGCTCGCCACCAGCCGGTAGCGGCCGTCCACGTAGTGGCGGAGCCCGGCGGTCCAGCCGGCCGGGTCGACGCCGTCGCCGACCGGGATCGCATAGCGGTCGTGCGCGCGCATGTAGTCGAAGTAGCGCTGCTGGCCGGATCTCGAGTGGTCGGTCTGGTGGCGCGCGATGTTGCGCATGATCTGCACGTCCGCGGCCGTGCACCACAGCCAGGTCCGCTGCGTCGTGAACACGCCGCTGCGATAGAGGTCGATGCCGCCGGTCCAGCGTGGGAGCGAGGCGGCCGCGACCGGGCGCGGCGACACCGAGCCGCCTGCGGCGAGGGCGAGCAGGAGGGCGGCGATGACGACCCGGGCGATCAGCTCCGGGTGGGACGGTCTGCGCACGCACCTATCGTCCGCCCGTCCGGCGGATCTGTCATCGGCGAGCGAGACCGGGAGCCTTGCAGCGAGCTACAGACCCAGCAGGCGGCGCTTCGCGGCGGTGAACTCCTCGTCGGTCAGCTTGCCGCGATCGTGCAGCTCCGCGAGCTCCCGAAGCCGGTCGATGCCGTCATCCCCCGGGGCGGGGAACGCGGTCGCCGGTGGTGGCGCCGGCGTCTGGACGGGGCCGGCCGGCGGTGGGGTGCGCTCGTCGAGCACCTTGACGAGCCCGACGACGAACAGCAGCCCGAGGCCGACGAGCAGCAGCAGCCAGATCAGGCCGCCCAGCACCGAGCCTGGCCCCGGGGCCTGCCCTCGCGCGACGAAGCCGCGCATCGGCATGTTGTCAAACAGCCCTCGGTTGCCCGCGGCCGTTCCCAGCCCGAATGCGATCAGGGCCACCCCGGCCAGCAGGATGACGAGGACGGCGATCCACAGGTACCGGCGGTTCCCAGGTTGCATCTCGGGCCTCTGCGTTCATCCGCGGCGGCTGGACGGCGGCCACCGGCGGTTTCGAACCGGCGCACGGTTCGTCATCCGCGCACCGCACAGCATCGCCGATCCGGATGAGACGTGCGTGACAGCCGCGAGGTCAGGCCGCCGGCTCCCCACCGGCCGGGACCCAGGTCGAACCGTCGGCGCCATCGCGGACCTCGATGCCGGCGTCGGCAAGCCGGTCGCGGACGAGGTCGGCAGTCGCGTAGTCGCCGGCGTCGCGGGCCAGGGCTCGCAGGGCGAGCAGCGTCTCGACCAGCGGGCTCACGGCGGACCGGGGGTCCCCGGCTCCGGTCGCAGCCGCCTCGCCCAGCCGGACGATGAGCGCGCGGAAGGTCGAGCTGGCGTTGTCCAGGTCCGGGCTGTCCTCGCCGGCCCGGATCCGGCCCTCGATCAATTCGTCCAGGTCGAGCAGCGCGGCCACGGCTGCGTGCGTATCGCCCTGCGCGAGGCCGCCGATGAACGCGCCCTCGAGGTCCGCCATCTCGTCCCTCAGCGGCTCCGGGGCTCGCGTCCCGCGGCCAGCGGTGGAAGCGGATCGCTCTGCGTCGCGGTGACCGGTCCCGGACGCGATATCGACCGCCTCGCCCGTCGCCAGCCGCCGTGCCGCGACCGCCAGCGCGTCGATGGCGACATCGCTTCCGGCCGGGAACACGGCCGATCGTCCGCCGACTCGGACGGTCACCGCGCCCAGCCCGGACACGGTGGCGGTTCCGCGCTCCAGGTCGAGCACCAGCGCCGTGTGGCCATCGACGCCCAGCACGAACACATCCTCCGGGAGCTGCGCCTCGAGCTGTCGCAGCCGGCGCTCGCCCATGTAGCAGTAGCGGGTGTCGTGGTTGCCGCCCTCGGCGTTGTCGTAGTGGGGGACGACCGCGGCCCGGAGCCCCGTCGCCGGCCCCAGGAGGTCGAGCCCCGGCAGCAAGGTCGGCTCGGCGCCGACCTTGTAGATCTCGTACACGGGGATGGTCAGCACGCCCAGCGTGAGCGCCGCCGCGCTGGCCATGGTCAGGATCCCGCCGTCCCGCAGCAGCACCGCGAGCGAGGCCGGGATCGGACCGTCGGCCCAGTGGCGAAGCGCGTAGCTCGGGCTGCCGGGACCGGCCATCAGGTAGCGAGCCTCGCGGATCCGCGCGAGGGCCGTCGCGGCGGTCACCGCATCGACGTCGCGAGACCGGTAGGACGCCGGCGCCACGGTGCGCCCGACGCTATCCGCGAAGAACCGGACCGTGCGGGCCGTCAGCTCGTCCGCGTTCTCCTGGAACCCGTACGGGGTATCGAGAACGGCCGCCGGCACCGGTCCATCGCCGAGCCGCGCGAACAGCTCGCGATGGACCTTCGCCATCGTCGGCGCGGTCTCGCCAGACCCCATGATCGCCAGCACGCGGGGCCCGCTCACGATCCCGCCCGGTCGGCCGCCAGCTCGAGCATCACCGTTGCCACTTCGTCGGGATGCTGCGCGTGGATGTCGTGATCACCCCGGAACCAGCGCACCCGCGCCCGCGGGATCCGTCGGGCGGCCTCATCGACGTCGGCGCGCTTCCGGGCGGTGTGTCCGGGATCGCCGTTGTCCGCCGGCATCAGCAGGACCGGGGCCTCGATCAACGGATACCGGTCCACCGGCCGGTGCTCCCACAGCCCGCGCAGGACTGCCATGTGGCGGTCGAGGGTGAGCCATAGCGCGACGGTGCCGCCGGGCCGACACTCGAAGTTCGCGAGCGCTCCCTGGATGCCGGTCTCGGGCCAGTCCGGGTGTGCCGAACGGAAGTACGCTTCGACCTCCGCGAACCGCCGCCCGGCAAGATCGGGTGGCGCGAGCGCAGCACGGCACGCGTCCCAGTCCGGGAAGTCGCGGCCGAGCTGGAGCCAGCCGCCGTCGACGCAGGCGACTCCGCCGACCATCGCCGGCTCGCTGGCGGCAAGCTCGATCGCCACGTTGCCGCCCCATGACTGTCCGGCGACCACCGGACGCTCCAGCCCCAGCCGTTCGATCAGTCCGGCGAGATCCGCGGCGACCGTGGCAACGTCGTACGGGCCGTCCGGCTTCGACGACCGCCCATGGCCGCGAAGATCGACGGCGAGGACGCGGTGGCCGTGCCCGACCAGCCGCGTGGCGACGCCATCCCACATCCGGGCGTTCGACGCCAGTCCGTGGACGAGCAGGTATGGCGGGCCCGTAATGTCCGCCGGTGCCCAGGTATCGACGGCCAGCTCGACGCCTTCGGCGACCAGGACCCGTTCGGTGTGCATGCCGACGATGGTAGTCGGCCCGGGCAGGGGACCTCGCGCCGACAGGGACCTCGCGCCGACCAGCCCCTTCGGACCGGAAGCGGGCCCGGAGCGGTTCCGTCGCCCCGGGCCCTCGCCCGCCGTCCCTGGCTGGGGACGATGGGTTGCGCCCAGACTATCAGCGTGGTGCCCGGCAGCGGCCGGTCATTGAGGCGTGCCTGCTATCGTGCGATCGTGGACGGGGAGGCGATCCGGCAGCACAAACCCGCGGACGACGGGCCGACCTCCGCGCTCACCGCGCGGTGGCTGGGCCGGGTCGACTACCGCGATGCGTGGGGCCTCCAGAAAGGGCTCGCGGCGGCAAGGGCGGAAGGGCGGATCGGGGACCAGCTGCTGCTCCTGGAGCATCCGCCGGTGCTCACCCTCGGACGCCAGGCCGACGATGCCCACGTGCTGGCCCCGCCGGCGCTGCTCGAGGCGCGCGGCATCGAGCTGCTGCGGGTCGAGCGCGGCGGAGAGGTGACATATCACGGTCCCGGCCAGCTGGTCGCGTACCCGATCATCCGCCTCGCCGACCGGGACCTCCTGCTCCGTCCGTTCGTCCGCGCTCTCGAGGCGTCGCTGATCGCGACGTGTGCCGCCTTCGGCGTCAGCGCCGGACGCCGTGACGGCCATCCCGGCTGCTGGGTGGACGGCGATGGGCCGCTCCCGCGCAAGATCGGCGCGCTCGGGATCCGCGTCGAACGCGGTGTCGCCTACCACGGGATCGCGCTCAACGTGAACGTGGCGCTCGCGGACTTCGACCTGATCGACCCGTGCGGGATGCCCGGCCTGGCCTCGGCATCGATCGCGTCGGAGCTCGGCCGGCGCGATGAGACGCCTTCGACGGATGCGGTCGCCGCAGCCGCCGCCGTGTTCGCCCGAGCGCTTGCCGATCGGATCGGCGCGCCCCTCGCGGGCCGGCTGCCGCCCGACGCCGACCCGGCGATGGAGCGGGTCGCCGTCGAGCGTCTCGGCATCGAGCGGCTGACCGCCCTCCCGGTCCCGTGAACGGCCCGATGGTGGATACGTGAGCCAGGGCCTGTTCGAGCTCCGGAAGGACGCGATCACCGGCTGGTGGGTCGCGACGATCATCGATCGCACGTTCGCGCGCGAACGGTTCGCGTTGCCCGCGGCCCGGATCGACGATCGGGACGACTGCTTCAACTGCCGGCTTCCGCCCGGGGACGGCATCCGCCTGCGGACGCTCAAGGACTTCGCGTTCACGGTCGCGGGCACCGAGGAGGAGGCACGCGCCCGGGCGTCGGTGGCCCAGGTCACGATCTCCGATGCGCGCGCCGCCGGATCATGGCGGACCGTGGTCGCGCCGCCGGGGGAGCATCGGCCGCTCCATGCCGTGGGCAATGCGACGATCGAGGAGCTGCTGGCCCGCTGCCGCGACGAGATCACCGCAGCGCGCCGCGCGGATCGAACGCAGCATCTGCAGATCGTCCAGAACTGGGGCGCCCAGGCGGGTGCGCGGACCAACCACCTGTGCTTCGACCTGTACGACCTGCCCCAGATCCCGCACCGTGTCGCCGAGGAGCTCGGCGGTGCTGCCCGGTTCCTGATCCGCGAGGGAGAGTGCCCGTACTGCCGGCTCGTACGAGAGGAGGTGCGGCGCCCGGACCACATGCTCTACGCGGACGACCATGCGGTCGCGTTCGCACCGTATGCGTCGCGGTCGCCGTTCGAGGTGTGGGTTGTCCCCCGCCAGCACGATGCGGACTTCGCCCGTGCGACGGACCGTGACATCGCCGCGGCAGCGGAGGCGCTGCGCCAGGTGCTCGGCCGGCTCGCAGCGAGCCTCGATGGCCCGCCGTACAACCTCGTGCTCCACTCCGCCCCGCTCAGGGAGCAGGTCGAGGCGACGTACCATTGGCACTGGGAGATTCACCCGAGGCTGCGCGAGATCGCGGGTCTCGAGCTCGGCACCGGTTTGCCGGTGAACCCGGTATCCCCGGAGGACGCCGTGGAGGAGCTCCGATCGGGTTTCCCGGGCGAGAGTCCGCCGGAGCACCCCGCACGGTGAGTGCGGCGGGGGGAGGAGGCCGTCACACGCACGGGGATCGCGACGTCAAACGGATTCGGAGCGCAACGCTCCCGATCGGCCCGCCCGGCCGATCAGCCGCACCGGAGCTCCAGTGGCCGCAGACCTCCCCAGGATCCAACAGCGCCGACTCGTGCCCACGGGGCTTGCCGTGAGCTCGGGCTGGGATCGCGACGAGGCGTACCGCTTCGTCGAGGACCTGTTCGCACGGCACCAGAACGAGATCTACGCCTACCTCCTGCGGATGCTCCGTGACCCGGAGCTCGCGGCCGATCTGACGCAGGACGCGTTCGTCAAGGCATATCGCGCCTACGACGCACTCCAGAAGCCCGAGAACGCTCGTGCCTGGCTGTACCAGATCGCCCACCGCGTCGCCCTCGACGACCTGCGCCGCCGGCGGATCGTGCGGTTCGTTCCGCTGGTCGGCGACACGCGCGGCGCGGCGCCATCGGCGGAGCACCTGGTGATGGAAGCACGCCTGTCGGGCGACCTCCAGCGAGCCCTCGAGCAGATCCCCGACCGGCAGCGGTCCGCACTCCTGCTGGCAGAGCTCCACGACCTGACCGGCATCGAGCTGGCCGCGGCCCTGGGCGTCTCGCACGTCGCGGCGCGTGCCCTCCTGACCCGCGCCCGCGAGAGCCTTCGACGGGCCCTGGCTGCCGAGCGCGAGCAGCAGGCGGCCGCGGATGGCGCCCGAGAGCGCTCTGCAGGAGCCGTCGGGGCCGAGGATGAACGGCGCCGCCGCCCGGGTGCGGGACGGTGAGCATCCGGACCGGGTGGTCGCGGGACCCGCGCGCCGCGGATCACCGGCGTGCCCGCGAGCTCGCCGCGCGGGCTGTCGACGAGCCGCTCGCCGGGGCTGATGCCGCGTGGCTGGTCGGGCATCTCGCGTACTGCGTGCCGTGCCGCGGCGTCGCCGCCGAGTACGACGAGCAGCGGGTGCTGCTGCGCCAGCTGCGTGACGCGACGCCGCTTCCGCCGCGCGACCTGTGGGCCCGGACGGCAGCAAGCATCGAGGCCGTGGCCCGACGGGCGCCCTGGTACGGCCTCCGAGGCCGCCGTCGCCTGCCGCTCGCGCCGCTCGCCGGGCTGCTCGTCGTGGCCGTGGCGGTCGGGGCCGGACTGCTCAATGGCGGCCCGCTGTTCCCGGCCCAGGGTCCCGCGAGCGGGGCTGCCTCCGGTCCGGCACCGACCCCGATCGCGATCCCCGCTGGTGTGTTCCAGTTCGTGACCCGCGGCGATGACGGCGCGCTCGAGCTGTCGACCAGCCGGTACGACGCCGTGTGTCCCGTCGGCGCCGGAGACTGCGGCACGTCGGCGGCCAGCGACACCACCCCGCTGTCGGCGGGCCTCAGCAAGCTGGGCAGCTTCGACGCGGTGATCTCGCCCTCACAGGATCGGATCGTGGTCATGGGCACGAACTCGTCTTCGGGCGGCGTGTTCGTGGTGCCCGTGAACGTCGCGCCCGCCGCGTCGCCGACGCCGGCCGCGTCGCCGACGCCGGCCTCGACGGACGAGCAGACGCCGGAGGCCACCGCGACACCGGCGACGGCGAGTGCCTCAGCGGCGCCGTCGCAGCCAGTCGACGAAACGCCGCCGGCGACCCCGACCGTGACGCCGCCGGCGACCCCGACCGTGACGCCGGCAGCCACCCCGACCCCGACGCCCACGAAGGGAACGCCTTCGCCCGGTGCGGGCGCCAGCGAGGCCCCATCGCAGAACCCGGATGCCAGCGCCTCACCGGCGGAGACCTCGGGCGCGTCAACAGCACCGTCGCCGACGGCGGCGGTGGAGGTCACGCCGGCCCCTGACGGCGCGCTCGAGATCGCGAGCGGGGTCGTGGTCGTCGGCTCTGCCTCCGCGTACTCACCCGACGGAACACAGTTCGCGTTCACGGCTCGACCTGCCGACGACTCGGCCGGTCCCGATGTCTACGTGTGGCAGACCACCGATGACCTGGCGCGCCAGGTCACGCTCGATCACGGATCGCTGCTCGCCGGCTGGCTGGGTGACCAGCTGCTGGTGAGCCGGCTTGTCGATGGCACCCCGACCACGTGGATCGTCGACCCGGCGACCGGGTCGGAGGAGGCTGTTCCCGCCGAGCGGATGTGGCGCCCGACCGTCGGTCCGCTGCAGCGCACCGGCGTGTGGTGGGACGGTACGGTGACGCCGGTGGAGGACGGGTTCTCGTGGATCCCGGGCGAGGGGCAGCTCGTGATCGGTGGCTGGCCCGACGGTGCCGGGAGCCAGGTGCTCGCGACCGGCGTGATCCGCGACTGGCAGGTCCGCTGGGACGAGTCGGGGACCGCGCTCGCGCTGTGGGTGACCGCCGGCGAGAGCGGGGATGCCGGCCGCCTCAGCCTGTACCAGGTCGATCCGGTCACCGGTGCGGTCAACCTCGACAAGCCGATCCTCACCGACGCCCCCGCGTTCGCGGGGTTCTCGCTGCGCCATGGACGGCTTGCCTGGACGGCGCCCGCCCCGGACGCGAGCGGCGCCGATCCAGAGGACACCACGGTCGAGGTCCTGGCCTGGTCGGGGGAGAGTGTCGGCCACCTCGCGGTGCACGGCAGGCGGGGTGCGATCGTCGTCCGCTGAGCGCGCGCGACACGCCGCACGTCCGGGGTCAATTGCACGTCACCGGAGCTGTCGCTCGATCATCGCCGCCCTGTGCGACCAGCACGGATAGCCCGGCTGGGGTACCGTGTGCCCACTCATGCGACGCAGATTGGTCGTCGCGGCCGCGGCGCTCATCGCCGCGTTCGCCCTGGCTGGTTTGCCGGCTCCCGTGGGCTCGAGGACATCCTCGACCGACCGGGCGGTGGAGCTGGCGGCCTTTTCGACCTTCAACCTTCACGCGATCGGCGCCCCGGCTCAGGGAGCCCCGGGCATACCTTCACCTGCCCGTCGCTCGGCCGGGTTCATGTCCGCGTCGGACGCGCTCGTGGAGCCCGGCAGCACGGCTGCGCCGCTGCCGGTCCGCCCGGTGGTCAGGCAGCCCTCGACGACACCGAGCAGCGCGTGGAAGGCACCGAAGTACACGATGTCGGGCTACGCGACGTTCTACGACAACGGGACCACCGCCATGCGGCTGCCGCGCGGGACCGTCGTGCGGATCTGCGGCAATGGCGGCTGCATCGAGCGCACGGTCACGGACTACGGGCCGGTCAAGCCGATCAGGATCGTGGACATGTACCGTCCCGACTTCTTCCAGATCTGCGGCTGCGCGTGGTATGCGGGCACGACCTGGGTCACGATCTCCATCTACTGACGCCGGGCGCTCCGGACATGCGGGCCGCGCGAGCCCGGTCGCGCTAGACTGACCTCGATTTCCGCGCCGGTCCCGTGAGGCCGGGTGGCCCCGAGAGGCCGGGAAGGAGGAGCGAGATCGTGCGACGCCGCAGCTGGTCCCCGTGACCGGTCGCCGGATCATGGCCGCCGAGGACGTCCGCCGCGCCACGACGCGCATCTCCCACGAGATCGTCGAGAAGCAGGCTGGTACCGACGGGCTGGTGTTGGTCGGCATCCAGCGCCGTGGCGTGCCCCTGGCGCACCGGATCGCACGCGCGATCCTCGAGCACGAGGGTGCCGTGGTTCCGGTCGGGGCGCTCGACATCACGTTCTATCGCGACGACCTGTCGCTGGTCGCGCAGCAGCCGATCGTCAAGGGCACCCAGATCCCGTTCGACCTCAACGGCACCACGGTGGTGCTCGTGGACGACGTCCTGTACACGGGGCGCACCATCCGTGCGGCGATGGACGCGCTGATCGACTTCGGGCGGCCACAGGCGATCCGGCTGGCGGTGCTGGTGGACCGTGGCCACCGCGAGCTGCCGATCCGCGCGGATCACGTGGGCAAGAACGTGCCGACCTCGCGCGAGGAGCTGGTCAAGGTCCAGCTCGAGGAGACGGACGGCGAGGACGCGGTCGAGATCGAGCGGCTGCCCGTTCTCGAGGCCGCGGCGGACGCCCGGCCGTGACGATCGAGGCCGACCGCCCCGAGGCGGCGTCCTCGGGCCAGATTCCCCCGGGTCAGATTCCCTGGCATCACCGACACCTGCTCGACGTGGACGTGCTGACGCGCGCGGACCTCGAGCTCGTCATGCGCACGACCGACGAGATGCGAGAGGTCCTCGCCCGCCCGATCCCCAAGGTCCCGACGCTGCGCGGCACCAGCGTGACGATCCTGTTCTACGAGGCGTCCACGCGGACGCGGGTGAGCTTCGAGGTCGCGGCCAAGAACCTGTCGGCCGACGTCGTCAACATCGCGGCCGCCAGCTCGTCGGTGTCCAAGGGCGAGTCGCTGGTGGACACGGTTCGCACGATCGAGGCGCTGGGCGCGGACATGTTGGTGATGCGCCACTCGGTGTCAGGCGCCCCGTACCTGGCCGCCGAGGTGTTCGGCGGGTCGGTGCTCAACGGCGGTGACGGCTGGCACGCACACCCGAGCCAGGCGCTGCTCGACCTGTACACGCTCCGCGGCGCGCTGCCGGGCGGCTCGCTCGAGGGCCGCAAGGTCGTGATCCTGGGTGATGCGCTCCACTCGCGCGTGGCGCGCTCCAACGTGTGGACGCTGACCGCGATGGGCGCCGACCTGTGGCTGTGCGGGCCGCGGACGCTGCTCCGCGGGTTCGATGCGTGGGCCTCGCGCGGCGCCGCCGGCCGCCGGTTCACGGTCACCAGCGACGTCGATGCCGCGCTCCGGGACGCGGATGTCGTGATGGCCCTGCGGATCCAGCGCGAGCGGATGGCGTCGGGCCTGCTGCCGTCGCTGCGCGAGTACGCGGCGCGCTACGGTCTCACGCGCGAGCGGCTGCGCCATGCCGGGCCGGACGTGGTCGTGATGCACCCGGGACCGATGAACGAGGGCGTCGAGATCGCCGCCGATGTCGCGACCGACCCGCGATCGGTGATCACGACGCAGGTCACCAACGGCGTCGCCGTCCGGATGGCGCTGCTGTACCTGCTGGCGGGCGCCCGGGGCGGAGGGTCCGGACAATGAGCCTGAACGCCACGGCGGCGGCGGAGCGCGCTCGCGGCAAGGTCGCCGACCGTCGCACGCTCCGAGGCTGGGCGGTGGATCCCGCAGCCGGGCGTGAGGGCGCGGCCGAGGTCGTGGTCGCCGGCGGCCGAATCGAGCGGCTGACCTGGCTCACCGGAGCGGCGGCGGACGGGATCGGACCGGAGGGCACGCTGATCGTGCCCGGCTTCGTGGACCTCCATGCGCATGTCCGGGAGCCCGGCAACGAGGACGCGGAGACCGTCGCGACCGGGCTCGCGGCGGCGGCGCACGGCGGGTTCACGACGGTCTGCCTCATGCCCAACACCACGCCGGCGACGGACGATCCGGCGGTGGTCGCGCGCGTCCGGGCCGCCGCGGGGGCGTCCGGATCGCCGGTGCGGGTGCTGGTCTACGGGGCCGTCACGACCGGGCGCACCGGAGAGACGCTGGCGCCGCTTGGCGAGCTCGCGGATGCCGGGGTGGCCGGGTTTTCGGACGACGGATCGCCTGTTCGATCGGCTGCGATCCTGCGCAATGCCCTGCTGTATGCGGGGGCGTTGGGGCTCCCGATCATCGATCATCCGGAGGACCCGACGCTCACCGAGGGCGCCGAGGCGTCCGAGGGCTACGTCGCCACGGTGCTCGGGCTCAGGGGCTGGCCGGTGGCGGCCGAGGCCGGCGCGGTCGCGCGTGCGATCGCGATCCTGGGCGACGTCGTTCGTGACGAGCCGGGCGCGCACCTC
Source organism: uncultured Chloroflexia bacterium (assembly GCA_963720825.1). Lineage (GTDB taxonomy): Bacteria > Chloroflexota > Limnocylindria > Limnocylindrales > CSP1-4 > CAIXZV01. The sequence continues at coordinate 252,068 of CAVRGY010000009.1, forward strand.
CACCTGACCCACGTCTCCACGGCCGCCGCGCTGGCCCACGTCCGGGCGGCGAAGGCTGCGGGTCTTCCGGTCACGTGCGACGTGACGCCCCACCACATCGGGTTCGCAGACGAGTGGATCGCGGGATCGCGCCGGTGGGCCTGGGAGGCGCTGGACCACGCCGGCGGTACGCGCGACCCGTGGACCGACGGCTCGCTGGTGGCCACCGCGTACGACCCGGCGCTGCGCGTCAACCCTCCGCTCCGCCCGGCCGCGGACGCCGCGGCGTGCCTGGCCGCGCTCCGGGACGGGATCGCGGATGCGATCGCGACCGACCATGCGCCGCACACCGAGGTCGACAAGCACGTGGAGTTCGGGCTGGCGGCGAACGGGATCAGCGGGCTCGAGACGGCGATCGGGATCGTGCTCGCCGCCGTCGAGTCCGGCGGGCTGCCGCTTGCGCGGGCGATCGAGGCGCTGACCACCGGTCCGGCGCGGGTCCTCGGGGAGCGGCTGGATCACGCGCCCGGGCTCCGGGTGGGGGAGCCTGCGGACCTCGTCGTCATCGACCGCGGGGCGTCATGGACGGTGTCGCCCGACACGCTCCGATCGAAGGGCAGAAACACGCCGCTGCTGGGTCGCGAGCTGCGCGGCGTCGTCCGGCTGACGATCGCGGCAGGCCGGATCGCCTACGAGGCCGGCTGACTGTTCGCGCTCCGGGCGAGCACCGCCCCCGTGACGTCGTCGACCACCACCCAGGTGAGCCGCGGCGCCGCGTGCCCGAACGGATAGCCGACGGCGTCATAGCCCGTCTCGAGGCCACGCACGTACCAGACCAGTCCGGCCGGCGGCGCCGCGCCGGCGAGCGCCGCGCCGGCCGCTGGATCGAGGCTCGGCACGGTGGCGGGCCGGACCAGGGAGACGGCCAGGATCGTGCCCGCCCAGCCGATCGCCGCGACTTCCGCAACGCGCTTGTTGCGCAGGACCCATCCGGTGGGCAGGCTGTCGAGGCCCGCGTCCAGCATGGGCACCGCGTCGAATGTCGCTCCATCCGCCCAGGCGATGCCATCCGCGAGGAATCGGGTGTCGCACGGGTCGGCGACCGAACCGCAATCATCGGGCGCGGCCTCGAACGACCCGATCACGACCACCGGGATCGGGTCGCCCCGGGCAGCCGCCGTCGTGCGGGAGATCCCGGCAGGGAGCGAGATGCCCACGGGAAATCGCGGGTGGATGTGAGGCCCCAGGCCGGCGAACACCGCGGCGCCCGAGAAGGACCAAGGGGCCTGCGCCAGGACACCGACCCGCTCGCAGGCCGGGCCGAACCGCCCCAGCAGCCCGCCCTGGCAGCCGGCCGGCGGGTCCAGCACGCCGAGGTATCCGGCGACCGCGAGCAGCCGCCCCATTGGGTCGATGTCGCGCAGGGCGAGGGCCTCGACGACGGTGTGCACGCCGAGGCCGGCGGCGACGGTCGGGAAGCGGGTCGAGCCATCCGTCTCGACCGTGCGGCCGGCGGGCAGTCGCGTCGTCGTGGAGGCCGGATCGGCGGCGGGCAGATCGCCTGCGGCGCCGCGGCCTGCGCCTGGCGTCGCCCCGGTCACGTCGCCGGGGCGCGCCGGAGTCACGGCCCCACCGAGCAGACCGCCCCCCACGATGACGGCCAGGAGGGCGACCGGGGCGAAGACGGCCGCGACGTGCGCGAGGCGGCGGCGGCGGGTGCGCGGGGCGGTGGGGACGGGCTCGATGATCATCGGCTGCACACCAGCGTACGTGGCGTGGGAATGGTCGGATCCGTTGAGGTCGGGCTCTGCCACGGCTGAGGGAGCGGCGTTTCAAGTCCCGGGCGGCCGGGCGGATCCGGGCGCGCCGGGTCGGGCTCGTCGCCGGCGGACGGTTCAGTGCCGCGGTCGCGGGGTGCTTCACTAACAGGCATAGCACTCACCGCGGTCCGATGCGTTCTCGGCGTCGCAGATCTCGCACCGCCACCAGCCCGCGGCGGCGCGTGTGCGGCGGTCGTCCGCTGTCTTCCGCCGGCCGGACACCACGACGACGATGCCCACGACCAGGAGCGTCAAGCCGGCGACGAGCAGGGCCACGATGTACGGCACCAGCGGATCGCCGAGCACGGGATCGGTGGCCGAGCTCCCGGACGTGCCGCCGTCCGCGCCGAGGGCCTTTGAGGCGGAGAGGAGCAGCACCGATGCCGCGGCGGGGAGCGACCGCAGCCCGTGCCTGGCGCTGTTGCGGTCGGGCGTGCGCGGATGCCGCGCGACCTGCTGGTCACGACGCCGCGAGGCTCCGGAGCGTGGCCAGCAGCCGGTCGATGTCGCTCTCCGTGGTGAGGTAGTTCACGATCCCCGCCCGCAGCCAGGTGGCGTCGCGGATGGTCGTGGTCGACAGCCACCCATCGCCCGAGGCCTCGAGCGCCGCGGCCAGGCGATCCTGGTGCGCATCGAGCTCGGCCGCCGGGAGCGCGTGCGCCGACGCGGCGCCGCCGGGCATGTGCCGGAAGCAGACAACGGACAGCTCCGGTTGGGCGGGCTCGGCTTCGAGGTCTTCGGCGTCGGCGCAGCGCCGCGCGAGGTACGCGGCGAGGTCGTCGTTTGCCTCGACCAGGCGACCCAGCCCGGCCGTGCCCAGGTGCTTCCAGCTCATCCACAGCTTGAGCGCCCGGAACCGGCGGGTCCCCTCGAATCCGAGCTTGTAGAAGTTGAGCTGGCCCGCGTGGGCGTCCTGGTGGGCCGCATCGCCCTCGCCCGCCGGCTCGCCGTGCACGCTCGCGCCCGTTCCGCCCTCGCCGCCGCGGTAGTACTCGGGCGCCCGGTCGAACGTCCGCCGCAGATCAGCTCCGTCGCGGACGAGCAGCGTGCCCAGGTCGTATGCCTGGAAGAACCACTTGTGAGGGTCGATCGTGACCGAATCGGCGAGCGCGAGGCCGGGCACACGATCCCGATCCCGGGCCGACAGCCGGGCCGCACCACCGTACGCGGCGTCCACGTGGAGCCACATGCCCTCGGTCCGGGCCAGCCGGGCCAGCTCCTCGACGAGATCGACGGACCCGGTGTTCGTCGAGCCGGCGACGGCGGCGATGGCCACCGGCCTGAGGCCTGAGGCGCGATCGTGCGCGATCGCATCCGCGACCGGTGCGGCGTGCAGCCGGAACCGGTCGTCGGCCGGGAGCACGACCAGCGTCTCGGGCGGGAAGCCGAGCTCGTCGAGCGCCCGCGCGATCGAGAAATGGGTCTGGTCGCTCGTGTAGATGCGCGCGCCCTCGAGCGCCGCGCCCCTGGGTGGCCGGTCAAGCCCGGCCAGGCGACGGAGATGCACGTCGCGCACGAGGGCCATCGCGATGAAGTTGGCCATCACGCCGCCCGAGGTCATCAGCCCGAAGCTGCCGTCGCCATAGCCCACGAGGTCGCACAGCCAGCGGACGACCTCCTCCTCGACGAACGCACCGACCGGTCCGGCATGCCAGACGTCCACGCCCTGGTTCGTCCACTGGGCGAGCACCTCGCCCGCGATCGACGCGACCAGCGGCGGCGGCGTGAAGTAGCTGAGCGCGCGCGGGTGGTAGCTGTTGAGCGTGTGGGGCGCGATCCTGGTCCGGAACTCGTCGAGGACATCGGCCAGCGTGCGCGGGTCGTCGGGCGCCGGACCCGGGTTGAGGCGATCGCCGAAGAACTCTCGCCTGAGCTCCGCGTAGCCGACGGGCTCACCCATGGCACGCCGCATCGCCTCGTCGTACAGCCAGTCGAGCGCCGCGCGCCAGGTATCCCGGCCGGCGGTCTCCAGGGCGGCACGGGACGCCGCGGCGTCGCGGATCCCGATCAGCTCCGGCTCGGGGTGCCAGCGGAACGGCCCGAGAGGATCGTCCATCGCCGCGTGATCGTCCATCGCCGCGAATGGTAGGGCCCCGCGAGGGTCGGGCGGGCGGCTCGGACGCGTTTCGCGTGCAACCCGCCATCGCTGCGGGCGATCACTTTCACGCTGAACGGATCTGCCACCGTGCGTTCGACGCCGGGTGATCGCCCGGGGCGATTGACACAAGCCGAGGAACGACGCTCAGCCGCGATGGCGGACCTGGACGCGAAATGTGATCGCTGCCAGCGATGATCCGCGACTGAGCGAGGCCGCGCCGCCACCGGAACGGCGATACATTGGCCAAATGACCTCCCCCGATCGTCCGACCTCGGTTCGACCTGTCGAGTACAAGGGCGAGCCGCTCGACGCCGAGCGCGGCCCAGGGCTCGGGTGCTTCCGGTTCCAGCTTGTGCTGCTGCTGGTGCTCGTCGTCCTGACGCCGCTGTCGGTGATCTGGGACTGGGCGCCCGCGGTGAGCGCCGGGCTGCTGGTCCTGACCCTGATCCTGCTGCTGTTCGCCGGTCAGACGGTGATCTTCCTGCTGCGGCTGGTCGCCGCCGATCGTCGCGAGGGCCGCCGCCGCCCGCTGGACAGCGCGACGCCGACCGTCGGCGAGCTCGAGGACGCGCCCGTGGATGGCGCCGCCGAGACGTCCGCGCAGCCCGGGGAGGCTGACGCCGCGATCCTGGCCGCGCCCGATGACCCCGGGTCGCGCGACGCCGGCATGCGAGAATAGGCCGCGTCCCATCCGGCGTCCCCAGGAGGCAGCTCGCCAAGTGCCCGTTCTCGCGACGTTCTTCTCCGTTCGACGCGGTCGAGATCCGTTCTTCAAGTTCTTCATGAAGACGGTCTTCCCGCGCCAGGTGAAGGACTACGAGGACAAGTTCGGGATCCGGTTCCTGGGCTGGTACAACGTCGCGCACGGCTGGGACTTCGACAACGTGATCCTGCTCGATCTGCCGGACTACGGCACGCTCGACCGCCTCGAGGCGGACGAGGCGACGCGGGCGCTCGGCCACCGCGCGGGGGAGTGGCTGTTCGAGCGTCATCACTCGATGTTCCTCCGAGAGCGGCTCGGACCTGATCTCGAATACCACGGCTGAAGGAGGCGCTCGAATGGACGTAGGTCGCAACGACATGCTCGGCGAGCTCGCCAGCGATGCCGCGCTCGAGCGGACGGATTTCATCGTCCAGGCCACCGAGCAGCTCAGCAAGTTCCTGGATCGCAACAAGGACCGGATCTCGCAGCTCGGCGGCCTGACGCTGATCGACGACGATCCCGACTACCTGTCGGTTGCCCCGGACCTCACCTTCCGCGTCCGCAGCCGCTACGAGGACCCGGACACGGGCGAGTGGATGTCCGAGACCGAGATCGTCGAATCGCCCTCGGAGCTGGTCGAGCTGTACAACCCCGCCGAGGTCTACCAGGCATTCGCCGAGGCCGCGCGCGAGGCAGCAGGGCTGGCCGAGCCCACCACGGACGCAGATGAGCTGATGCGCACCGCCGGGATCCCGCCCGAGGAGACGTTCGGCCTCGACGAGGCGGCATATGCGGGCGCCGCGGACGAGTGGGCCGCCACCCAGCCGCCGGTCGCGGAGGCCGACGACGAGGAATCGGCGGCGCGCGCACTGTACGACCTCGCCCTTGACTTCCAGGAGCGCAGCCAGCAGAACGAGGCCCGCCTGCTCGAGCAGTTCGAGGAGGCGTCCGCAAAGCTGACCGTCCAGCTCGGTGACCTGATCATCGTCGACGACGAGGACGAGCGCCTGGTGCTCGGGTCATCCGGCCGGTTCCGGGCGGAGGTCCTACCCGAGGACGGCGACGGCGAGTGGCGCGAGCTGTCGGCCGCCGACGACCTGGTCGAGTTCTACGACCCGACCGATGTGTTCGGCGATCTCGCCGATGCGCTTGCCGAGGCCTTCCCCGCGGTCGCGCCCGAGTCGGAGGACGAGGGTCCGGACGCGGACGAGGACGGGGATGGCGAGGAATCGGACGAGGACGCCGGCGACGAGGACGGTGACGACGACGCGGCCGGCGAGGACCCGCAGCCCTAGCGGCGGACGACCTCCGCCGTTGATCGCGCGCCCGCAGCCGGTGCGTGTCGCCGGCGCGGAGCTCGTCGAGAGCCGGGAGTTCGTCCCGGGGCAATGGCAGCAGGCGTGGCATGCGCCGGCGGTCGTCCCGGGAGCGCGCGCCGGCCAGTACCTCCACGTCCGGTCCGCCGACGCGCTCGGATTCCCGCTGCGCCGTCCGTACCCGATCACGACCGCCGACCCCGCGAGCGGGACGCTCACGATCCAGGTCGCGGCAGGCACCCGAACCGGCGACTGGCTATGTCGCCTGCGGCCCGGCGACGCAGGCGACCTGATCGGGCCGCTGGGCCGTCCATTCGAGGTCGATCCCCGCTCACGGCACCTGTTGCTGATCGCCGAGGGACCGTCGATCGCCGGGCTCCGGATGCTGATCGACGAGGCGATCCGTGACGCCCGATCCGTGGTCCTCCTGTACGGCGCGACATCTTCCGCGGACGTGTACCCGTCGAGCCTGCTGCCCGACGAGGTCGAGTACGCGGTTGCGACGGCCGATGGCTCGCTGGGGTACCACGGACCCGTGACCGACCTCGTTCGCGAGTACGAGGCGTGGGCGGACCAGTCGTTCGCGTGCGGACCGCCGTCGATGCTCGCCACCGTGGCGGGGCTCGCGGCCGGCCGGCGCCAGCGGCTGGGTGTGGCGACGCTCGGCCGCAAGCGCGGTGGCGGGCGACCGATCCCCGCAGGATCCGCGGAGGCTCGCCGCAAGGCGTTCCTCCAGGTCGCGCTCGACCATTCCATCGGCTGCGCGGCCGGCTCGTGCCAGGGCTGCGTCGTCGAAGGTGCGAACGGTCCTGTCCGGGTGTGCCGCGAGGGGCCCGTGTTCGCTGCGGGCGAGCTCGACTGGGGGGAGTCCTCGTGAAGGCGCGGCGACGCGTCGTGCCCGGGATGCCGCCGCGCCGCACGCCGACCGTGCGCCGGGTCAAGTCCGCGATCACGCCCGTCTCCCGGGCCCCGAGGGTGTCGCCCGGGGTCGCGCGTCCCGACGCCGGTGCCTCGGACGAGGGCCGGGGTGCCGCCGGCACGGGCACGACCGCCGTCGACCTGCTGGGCGGACGACCGGTCGCGCTCGAGGTCGATCTCGGACGCGGGCTGGTGCTGCGCAACCCCGTGATCGCGGCGGCCGGCCCATTCGGCTATGGGGTGGAGTACGCGGACCTCGTCGACCTCGACCGGCTGGGCGGGATCGTCACCCGGGGCACGACGCTCAAGCCACGCGCCGGGCACGGGGCGCCGCGGACCTCGGAGTTGCCGTCGGGCCTGCTGGTCGGGATCGGGATGCAGAACCCGGGGATCGAGATCGTGCTCGACCGGTATGCGCAGACGTGGGCGGCGTGGCACGTGCCGGTGATCCTCAACCTGTGCGCGGAGTCGGTTGGCGACATGGTCGAGTGCGTGCGACGCCTGGAAGGAGTGCCCGGCATCGGTGGGATCGAGGTCAACCTCTCCTGCGCCGGCGGACATGGCGGCGCGATGTGGGGGCTCGACGAGGGGTCGGCCGGGTCGCTCATTGCAGCGGTCCGTCGGGCGACCGAGCTGCCGGTGATCGCCAAGCTGACCGCGTCGGCCGCGGACGTGCGGGCGATCGCGCACGCTTGCGAGGATGCCGGCGCCGACGTGATCAGCGCGATCAACACGCTGCCGGGGCTGGTGGTCTCGAGCGACCGGCTCGGACCGGCGCTCGGCAGCGGCTACGGGGGGATCAGCGGGCCCGTGCTCAAGCCGGTGGCGCTGCGCGTCGTGTACGAGGTCGCCCAGGTCGTGGACGTGCCGGTGATCGGGATCGGGGGAGTGGTGACCGTCGAGGATGTGCTCGACCTGCTCGCGGTCGGCGCCGTTGCTGTCGGGGTGGGCGTGGCCGTGCTTGCGGATCCGATGCTCCCGGTCCGGCTCGCCGACGAGCTTGCCGACGCGTGCCGCGCACGCGGGCTGGTGACGGTCGCCGACCTGGTGGGCACCGCGCTGCCCGGGCGTTCGACGCCCCCGTCGACGAAGGGCGCCGAGCACGCGCGCTGACGCCGGGGCTGCCGCTTCCCGACCCCGGTGTGGTCTGTCGCGCCACGAATCCGCCCCGCCGGGCCACCGTGTGACCGCACCCGCCGGCGTCGGGCAGATTCGCGGCATGGCAGTCACCAGAATCGCCCCCGGTTCGCCCGTCGCGGCTCGCAACGGCGAAATCGCGGCGTCGGAGACAACGCGCCCCGGAAGATTGCGTGAACCGATGCGCCGCTCGATGACTCCTGTCTCGTAGGAGGGCAATGACGGCGGACGAGGACCCGGAACGCATCGCGCGGGCCCGGACCGGCGACGCCGCCGCGTTCGAAGCTCTCGTGGAGGCACGGGTCGGACCGATGGCACGCACCGCGATGGCGATCCTGGGACGCGAGGACGAGGCGCGTGACGCGGTCCAGGATGCGTTGCTCACCGCCTGGCACGAGCTGGCGTCGCTGCGTGACCCGGGCGCCTTCGACGCCTGGCTGACCCGGATCCTCGTCCATCGCTGCCGGCGTGTCGGGCGCGGCGTCAGCGCCAGGCGTCTCCGGGAGATCCCGCTCGACTCGCTCGAACCGGCCGATGAGCCCGCCGCCTCCGATCCCGGGACCGCAGACGACCGCCACGCGCTCGAGCGGGCCTTTGCGCGGCTGTCGATCGACGAGCGATCGGTCCTGGTGCTCCATCATCTCGACGGCCGGCCGCTCGCGGAGATCGCGGCGGCCCTGGGGATCCCGGTTGGGACGGCGAAGTCGCGGCTGTTCGCCGCCCGCCGCGCGCTCGAGCGATCGCTTGCCCGGGAGACGGCCCGATGACCGTGCCGCTCGAGGACCGGGACATTCGCGCGATGCTCGCGGCGCGCGCCGATCGGGCTGACCCGGCCACCGCAACGAGGATCCGGGCGGCCGTCGCCGCGCAGATCGAGCGACGGGGACCGGCCCTGGACGTGCCCGTGCGACCCGTCGTGATCGACCGACCCCTGATGCGGCGGCGCCCGTGGTGGCCCGCAGGGCTCGCAGCCGCGCTGGTCGTCGCGTTCGGCGTCGCGCTGGGCGGGCTGCTGGTCGCGGGCGTGCCGTCGACCCGTGACGGAACACCGGGGAGCGGCCCCCCGTCTGCCGGGCGATCGCCTGCTGCATCCGCCGGGGCGCCGTCGCCGGTCTCGGCGCCGGCCGCGCTGACGGTCGGTGCGTTCCGGGTGGACCTCGCCACGGGGCGGCTCAACGGCCGGATCGTGCTGCTGACCGCGACGCTCACGGTCACGCCGATCCGGTGCCTCGGTCCGGCCGCGTGCCAGTCGATCGAGATCGCGGGCCTGGAGGGCGTGGCGGTCTCCTACTGGTCGCCGACCGCGAGCTCGGCGGACGTGCACGCCGCGATCGTTGCCCACCCTGGCCCGGTCCTGATGGCGTTCCGGGTCGACGGCACGGACCTCGTCCTCCTCGGCTGGCCGCTCCAGCCGCCCGCGGCCGCCCTGGCCGTCACGGAGCTCACCGCCCCGGCGACCGGCATCGGTGGCGACGACCTCGCGGTCGCCGGCGGCTGGCTGGTCGGCGGATCGTCGACGGTCGAGTGCCCGACGGCGACACATCCGTCGCGTTGTCCCGGCGTCGAGCCCTGGCTGACGAACGAGCCGCCGGGGTCGGACGGCAAGCCGAAGCTGCCCAACGGGGCGGTGAGCGTGAGCGTCGATGCGTCGCTGGGCCTGGGCTCCGCACCCGCCACGATCTCCGGCCCGTTCCTGGTCCGGTTCATCGCGGTTCGCGGCTGGGCATCGCCCTTCCAGGTGATCGCGCGGCTCGATCCGGCGACCACGATCTCGCTGGGCACGATCCCGCCGGAGCCGGGCGGCTCGGGCACGTCATCCGAGGCGATGTCGGCGGCAGAGCTCCGGGCCGGGCTCGCCGACGGGTCGCTGAGCGGTCGCCTGATCCTGGTCGATGGAAGCCTCCAGTCGGTGGCGTCGACCCCGTGCTCGGTGACGCGAGGGCCTCAGTGCGTGACGCTGTCCCTGCGCGGGCTCGAGGGGATCCTGGTGCAGGCCGAGCAGCCGCTCGCCGGCGTCGCCGACACCCCGATGCCGGCAACCGGCCACCTCCTGTTCCGCGCCGGCCCCGGTCTGCTCACATATCTCGGCCGTCCTCCGGCACGGCTCGACGCTCCCGTCAGCGCGACGCAGCTGCTGGCGACCGCGAATGCCCCGGGCTCGGACGTGCTGTCGGTCGTGTCCGGCTGGCTCGTCGTGGGCGGCATCCACTCCTGCCCGTTCGAGCCCGCCGGCGCCACGCCGTGCCCCGGACCGCCGCCGTGGCTCACCGACGACAAGCCATTCGATGACGGCATGCTCGCGAGCAACGACGGATCGAGCGTCGCAATCACGCCGACCGTGTCCCGGCAGACGGTCGGGCAGATCGTGACCAGAGGCCCGTTCCTGGTCCGGCGGATCTGGAGGACGGCAATCTGCGACGCCCCCGCCGGCGTCGACTGCTCCGGGGCGCAGTGGCAGGTCGTCGCGGCGTTCGATCCACAGGAAGTCGTGCGCGCCCAGGTCCCGTAGGGCGCCTGCTCCGACGTCAGCCCTCGCGGGCCAGCGCGTCCCCGATCGCGATCGCGCCGGCGAGCTGGAGCTCGTGCTTCTCGCGGTTCAGGGGCTCCGCCTGCGTGGACAGCTTGACGATCACGGCATCGGCGGCACGATGGATCACGAGCGCCTGGCCGTGGATGCCGATGCCGCCGTAGATGCCCCGGACTGTCGCGCGTGGCGCTATAGGCCACGAGATCGCCCTTCAGAACCCGCATGGGGCTCCTTTGTCGCCGGCCGGGGCGGTTCCGTGGTGTCCTGAACGGCAGAACCGCCGTTGCACCGTGGATGGTGGCGCGAACCCGGGGTTTCGTGGCGCCAGGGGCCACGCCCCGAACGGTCAGTGGCCAGAGCACCTTCGGCCAGCGCCTCGAGCGGGCATCCGCCGGCGTGGCGATCCGGGCCGTCAGACTAGAATCGGGGAGTGACCACCCTCAAGCGGACCCAGGGCCTTGCCGCGCGCCGCGCGGTCGCCGAGCGGACCGAGGCGCTGTTCCGCTCCAGCGGCGCGCTTCGCGCAGGGCACTTCATCCTCAAGAGCGGCCGCCACTCGGACGCGTACCTCGAGAAGTTCCAGGTGCTCCAGGACCCGGCGGCGACGAGCGAGCTGTGCGGGTTCTGGGCGGGCAGCCACCGTGACGGCACCGGCGCCGCAACGGTCGACCTGGTCGCGGGTCCGACAACCGGCGGCGTGATCCTCGCGTTCGAGACGGGGCGCCAGCTTGGCACCCGCGCGATCTTCGCGGAGGAGGTGGCCATCGAACCGGACGCCGCGCCCCGCCGCGAGTTCCGGCGCGGGTTCACGATCGCGCCCGGCGAGCGTGTCCTGCTCGTGGACGACATCCTCACGACGGGTGGATCGCTGCTGGCGACGATCCCGGCGGTCGAAGCGGCCGGGGGCGAGATCGTCGAGTGCGCGGTGCTGGTCGACCGCTCCGGCGGGATGGCGTCGCTGACATCGCCGGCAACGGGTCGTGTCTACCCGCTCCGCGCGCTGTGGCAGCTCGAGCTGCCGACCTGGGATGCCGGTCCGGCGACCTGCCCCCGGTGCGCCGCGGGCGATGACGCGGTCAAGCCCGGCAGCAGCGGCACGGGCCTGGCGCCCAGATGATCCGTGCGCGGCGCGGGACCGCGACGATCGCCGTCGCGATCATGCTGGCCCTGTCGGCGGCGTCCTGTGGCCCGTCCGCCTCATCGACACTCGGCGAGGCCGGTTCCGGGACCATCGGCTCGCCGCTCGTGGAGACCCCGGCGACCGACGATCCGGTCCCGGCATCGCCCGTCACCGGGATCCTGACCGGAATCCAGTCGTCTGGGCTCACCCAGGTGACGGGGTTCAGCCTGCGGACGGCCGACGGCCGGGAGCTCAGCTTCCGAATCGGCATCCTGGAGAACGGCGCCCAGTTCCCGCCGGGGCACCTCGCCGAGCACCTCGCGACGTCGTCGCCGGTTCGGGTGTTCTTCCGCGTGGACGGCAGCGACCTCGTCGTGTATCGGCTGGAGGACGGAAGCTAGGCTGGCAGTCCCACGGCGCGTCGCCGGTGGTCAGGAGCCGGCGATGTCCGCGATCGCGGCCTTGAGCTCGTCCACCCCGACCACGCCCTCGAACGAGCCCTGGATGACTCCGTCGCGATCGACCGTGAAGATCCACGGCTCGGACAGGAGACCCCACTGGTTGACGGCCTCGACCGGCTGGAGCTGCCCGTTCGCGTCGAGCACCGGCTGCAGCCGTCCCTCCGTGAACTGCAGCTGGTACGGCTCGACGTTGATGAACGCGACGCTCGTCGGTGACGCATGGGCGATCGACTTGACCCGGTCCAGCGTGGGGCCGCACTGGGCGCTCACGCAGAACGCGGGAGTGGCGAACACGACCACGAACGGCCGGTGCTGCGCGACGGCGTCGGCGATCGAGAGCTCGTAGAAGGCGGGATCGGGGTTCGGGTCGGTGGCGATCTTGGCCAGGTCGCCGCCCACGTCCGCGGCCGTCGGCGTGTCCGATGCCGGTGCCTTCGCGCCCACGGCGACCGTCGTGCCCGTCTGCTGGACATCGAAGCCGACGGAGATCGACTCCTCGGGCTGCCCGGGCGCCGCCGTCGTGAACACGGCCTTCCAGCTGCCCGCGGCGGGGAAGTCGACCTTGGCCACGTAGTCCCCGCGAGAGCCCTCGATCGCCCACACGAACATCGACGGCACCGCCGTCCCCGGCTGCGTCTCACCGGGTGCGATGAATGCGACCGACGCGGTGCGATCCGGTGCGGACACGGGTTTGGTGCCGGTCGAGTCGAGGAACGAGAACAGGAACCGGTTGTGCCCCACGACCTGCTGCGAGCTGACGATGATCGGGATCACCGACGCCTGCGCGGCCGAGCTCCCCGGCGGCCCGGGCGTCGGGCCGGAGGATCCGGCGGGCTGGGAGCCCCCACAGGCGGCGACCGCGAGCGCGACGAGGACCATGATCGGAACGGCGGAACGGAGGAGCGGACGACCTGACATGGGATCCATCGTAGGCCCGGCCGCGGAGATCCGCCGGGAACGAGGTGGCGCAGCGACGCGACCGCGCGAGGGCGGCAGAGCGAGGTCGGGCGCGTTGTGGCCCGACCGGGGGCGCCCGGCCGGACCGCCCCAAGCCGGGCCATGAGGACGACGCGTAGAATGTCGGCGGCTTCCCGGGATGCACCTGCTCCCGTCGCCACCGCGTCCCGGAGGACGATCAACCCGCCCGTGACTCGTTTCCAGAAGCTCGCCGCCGCCACCGTTGTCACGACCGTCCTGCTCGTGACCATCGGCGTCATCGTGCGCGCCACCGGCTCCGGGATGGGCTGTCCGGACTGGCCGCTGTGTCACCACCAGCTGATCCCGGCGCTCGACGACTACAAGGCGTGGCTGGAGTGGATCCACCGGACCGTCGCAGCCGTCATCGGCTTCGAGATCCTGGGCCTCGCCTGGCTCGCCTTCCGCGACCATCGCGACAACCGGACGATCACCGCGATGTCGCTGGTCGCCGTCCTGCTGGTCGGGTTCCAGGCGTGGCTCGGCCGCGAGACGGTCCGGCTCAACAACTCGGGCCAGTCGGTCACCGCGCACCTCGCGTCGGCGATGGCGCTGCTCGGCCTGCTGGTGTTCATCCTGATCCGGAGCTACTACCCGGCCCGCATCGGGGGGCGCGGCGCGAGCCAGCGGTTCACGCTGCTCGCGGCGTTCACGGCGGCGACGGTGTTCGCGCTGCTCCTGTTCGGGTCGAACGTGACGGCCACCTCGCAGTGGTACGTGTTCCCGGACTGGCCGCTCATGAACGGGTCGCTGTTCCCGCCGCTCACCGATGCCAACGCCGCGCATGTCCTCCACCGCTGGGTTGCCGGCGTGGTCGGCGTCATCGTGTGGCTGACCGCCCTGGCGGCGTGGCGCACCCAGCGATCTCGCCCCGTCGTGGTGTGGCTCGCGGTGTCGACGGCCGTCCTGTTCACGGTCCAGGCGATCGTCGGCGGGCTCCAGGTCCTGACCGGCCTCGCCGAGTGGACGCAGACCCTCCACCTCGCGCTGGGCGCGGTGATCTGGGCGCTGCTGATGGCGCTGGTGGCGATCTCCTACTTCCGCGCCCGCACGGCGGCCATCCCGGACCCCGCGGGCGGCACGCCGCTCGAGGATGCGCCCGGTGGATCGGACCCCGGCGCCGGCACGCACCGCACCGCCGACACGATCCGGGCGTACGTGGCGCTGACCAAGCCCCGGATCATCGAGCTGCTGCTCATCACGACCGTGCCGGCGATGGTGCTGGCGACCCGGGACCTGCCCGGGATGAGCCTCCCCGAGTGGACCCGGCTCGTGTTCTGGACGATGCTGTGCGGCACGCTCGCTGCCGGATCGGCGAACGCGATCAACCAGTACCTCGACCGCGACATCGACCTGCTCATGAGCCGCACCCGCCGGCGGCCGCTGCCCGCGCACGACGTGACCCCCGAGAACGCGGTCGTGTTCGGGATCGCGCTGGGCGCCATCTCGATCGCGCTGATGGCCTGGCAGGTGAACCTGATCGCGGCGTTCCTGACCCTGCTCGCCATCGGCTTCTACGTCGTCGTGTACACGATCATGCTCAAGCGCTCCACGCCCCAGAACATCGTGATCGGTGGCGCGGCGGGCGCGCTGCCACCGGTGATCGGCTGGGCGGCCGTGACCGGCCGGGTCGACATCCCGGCGCTGCTGCTGTTTGCGCTGGTGTTCTACTGGACGCCGCCTCACTTCTGGGCGCTCGCGCTGCGGATCCGCAAGGACTACGAGGCGGCCCGGGTGCCGATGCTGCCGGTCGTCCGGGGCGTGCCCGAGACCGCCCGCCAGATCGCCCTGTACACGGTCCTCCTGGTCGCGATCAGCCTGGTGTTCTTCGCCGTCGCCCACATGGGGCCGGTGTACCTGGTCGCCGCGCTCGGTCTCGGGGCGGTGTTCCTGTGGCGCGCGTTCACGCTGTGGCAGCAGGCGGCGTCGCCCGAGGGCTCGCTGGCCCAGGCGATCCGGCTGTACCGCTTCTCGATCAGCTATCTCACGTTGCTGTTCGTCGCGGTGGCCGTCGACACGCTGCTCATCGGGCAGCTCCGCTGAACGCTCGGGTGGCGGCCCGTCGCGGGCCGTGGGCTCCTGACCGGCGCGCCCGGCCGGATCGCCACGGCGCTCGCGCTCACGATGGCGATGCTCGGAGGGCCCGCGGCGCCGTCCGCCGCGGCGTCGTGTGCCTCGACGCCGTCGATCGACGATGCCATGCGCAGGCGACGTGGTCTTCGTGGGAACCGTGATCTGCCTCGAGAACGGTGGCCATTGGGCGACGGCGAAGGTCGAGGAGCGTTGGAGCGGGGTGCCGCCAACCTGGGTCCGACGGTCGATCGTTCACGGCGGAGCGGCGAGCCCGGACTTCAGACATCGGTCGATACGAACGTACGACCTCCAGCGCTACTTGTTCATCGTCGGCCCGGGGGGACGGGTATCTCGCGGACGACGCATGCACCGGGACCACGCCATGGACCGATGCACTGGCCCGGCTGCGCCCGGGCGACGTGAGCCGGCACCCGGGCTTGCGGTCGCGAGCACGGCATCGACTGACGATCGAACATGGAGCGTATTCCTGCCGATTGCGGCCCTGGCCGGGGCGCTGGCCGTCGCCGTGACCTCGTACGTGATCGTCCTTCGCTCGCGCGGGACGTCCGCCCAACTGGATGCGGTAGGGCCGCGTCGCGCAGGCGCGTATCAACGCCTCGCGCGCGCGATCTCGGCGCGCAGGGCGTCCACCGTGGGCGGCCGGCCCAGGACATCGCGCAGCACGTCGGCCGGTGCGCGCCCCAGTCCGAAGCGGTAGACGTGGTCGCGCACCCACCCGTACCAGCCCGGGTCGCCGTCGATCCAGTCGCCGCGAGCGTCGCGGATCGACGCCCGCAGGTCCGCGACGAGCACCGCGCCGATCGCATAGTTCGCCATGTAGCCGGGCTCCTGGACGAGCTGCCCCCGGATCGCCCACCACGACCACTCCGGATGTGGAGCGATGCCGAGATAGGTGGCGGTGATCTCGGTCCAGACATCGTTCGGGCGCCGGGTCGGGTCGGCGTGGAGCCGGATCTCGAACAGCGCCCACGCCGCGTCGAGGACGACACCGGCGTACCGGCAGCGCAGCGATTCCGCGACCGGGACCGCGGGCGCGCCGGGCAGCCAGCGCGCCTGCCAGGCGGGCTCGGCGACATCGAGCGCCACGAGCTCGGCCAGCGCCTCCGTCAGCGCGTCCGAGGCCGGCCAGTCGGCGAACGCCGGCCGCGTCCGGAGTGCCGCGATGTGGATGGCATGGCCCGTCTCGTGGACCAGCTCGGTGAGCTCACCAAGCCCGCCGTCCACGTAGCTGGCGAGGACCGTCGGTGCTCCCGGAGACCACGAGCCGTCCGGGCGGAGGAACGGGCGGCCGCTGAACGTGGTGAACGCGACGGGCACCGCGGGCCGGCCGGGCCGGGGCGTCGTATCGAGCTGCACGTTCAGCGTGTGGAGATCGGCGCCCAGCGCCGCGTAGACCTCGCGGTTGACGCTGAATACGCGGTCCAGCGGCAGCGCATCGCCCATCGCGCGATCCGCCGCTCCGGCGAGCCACCACCAGTCCCAGGGCTCGATCGCGGGACCGCCGGCGCCGGGCACCTCGCGGTCGGCTGCCGGCGGCGTAGCGACGGCGTCTCGCCACGCCTCCAGGGTCGCGACGATCCATGCCTCGATGTCCTCGACGGTCACGCCGAGTGCGACCGCGTTGGCGGCGATGGGGGAGCGGCCCCGGCGCCACAGGTCAGCGGACGTGGCCAGGAGCGCCCGATACGGCGATCGCTCGCCGGCGTCGCCGTCGACCACCCGCCACAGCGGCTCGAGCGCGAGGAACAGGCGCCGCCTCACGGTCGACGAGGGCTCCGTCGCGAGCCGGCCAAGGATCCTGGGACGGGTCAGCGACGCGCCGTCGAATACGAGGTCGCCCGCCAGCGCGCCGTAGCAGCCGTCGAGGTGCCGGTGGAGCTCGTCGCCTCCGCGCTCGATCGCCATCGCCCAGGCGGCGGGATCGTCGCAGGTCGCGCGCTCGATCGCGGGCGCGACGGGCAGGCCTGCGTCATCGGCGAATGCGCGCTCCATCCCGACCCCGATCGCGTCGCGCGCCAGGCGATCCTCCGGCGAGAGCGCCGGGTCGTCGGGCGGCACGCGCTCCAGCTCGCTCCGCAGGACCGCCTCGGCCGAGGCCGCCTCGGCTTCGAGCGAGCCGGTGTCGGGTGGCTCGCCGCGCGCCCTCGCAACGTCGAGCCGGTCGCGGGCGTCGCGGGCGGCAAGGTACGCGGCCTCGAGCGCGTCGAGGGGTGCGGGGGCGGTCATCGGGGGACCCAGCGGGCCGTCATCGGGATCCATGCTGCCACGCCAGACCCGTTTCGGCCCGGTTGTGTCACGATCCGTCCATGGAGCTGACCTTTCTCGGCGGCGCGCGGACGGTCACCGGATCGCGCCACCTGGTGGACACTGGCCGGGCCCGGGTGCTCGTCGACTGCGGCATGTTCCAGGGCGGGCCCGACGAATCGATGCGCAACCGCATCCCGCTCGGCTTCGACCCGAGCACGGTGGACGCCGTCATCCTCACCCATGCCCACCTCGACCACTGCGGCCTCCTGCCGCTGCTCGTCCACGAGGGGTTCCGGGGCCCGATCCTGTGCACCGCGGCGACCGCCGAGCTGACCCGGCTCGTGCTGCTCGACTCGGCCAAGCTCCAGGTCGAGTTCGCCAAGCGGTCCGCGCGCCGCAACCGGCGCAACCCGGATCGCGCGGCGGAGACCGAGGCTCGCGAGAAGCGCGCGTACGAGGAGGCGCTCGAGGAGGCCGTCGACGGCGCGGGGGCGAGCTCCGGCGCGGAGGCGGGCGGCTCCGCCGGCTCGGGCCGTCCCGACGGCGCCGGAGCCGGCGGCACGGGCGACGTCGGCTCCCGGGATCCCGAGGACCTGCTGCGAGCGGCGGGGCCGGAGGTCATCCAGGACTTCGGCACGCCGCTGTACACCGAGGACGATGCGAACGCGGTGCTGCCGATGCTGCGCCACATCCCGTACGGCGCGGAGCACGAGGTCGCCCACGGCGTCCACGTCACGCTGCTGGACGCGGGCCACATCCTCGGCTCGGCGATCGCCCGGATGCGGATCACCCGACCCGGCGGCGGTCGTGACACGATCGTGGTCTTCTCGGGCGACCTCGGACGGCCGGGGACGCCGATCATCCGCGACCCGACACCGGTCCCGGACGCGGACTTCGTGCTGTGCGAGTCCACGTACGGCGGTCGCGAGCACGAGCCGGCGGAGCAGTCGATCGAGACGCTGGCCTCGGTCGTGCGCGCGACGGCGGACCGGCGGGGCGTGCTCCTCATCCCGTCGTTCGCCATCGGCCGGACGCAGGAGATCGTGTGGGAGCTGGATCGCCTGCTCACGGCGGGCCGAATCCCGGACGTTCCCCTGTACCTCGACTCGCCCATGGCGCGCAGGGCGTCGGACATCTACCGGGCGCATCCGGAGGCGTATGACGAGGAGACGGCGACGCTGCTGCGCGAGCACGAGTCACCGCTCGACTACCCCGGCCAGCACGTGGTCCAGACCGTCCAGGAGTCGGAAGCGATCGAGCGTTCGACGCCGCCCACGATCATCGTCGCCTCGAACGGGATGCTCACCGGCGGGCGTTCCGTGGGACACGCGTCGCGCATCCTCGACGATCCGTCGTCCACGGTGCTGTTCGTCGGCTACCAGGGCGAGGGGACGCTGGGCGGGCATCTCGTCCGCGGCGCGAAGACCGCACGGATCAACGGCCACGTGATGCCGATCCGGGCGACGGTCACGTCGCTCGACGGCTTCTCGGCGCACTCCGACGAGCCGGAGCTGCTGGCCTGGCTGGGCGGCTTCATCCGCGGCCGGCGCGCGGGCGATCCAGGCGTGCCCAAGCGGGTGTTCCTGGTCCACGGCGACCCGCCGGCGCAGCAGGCGCTGTCGCCCAAGGTGGCCGAGCTGGGGTTCGAGGTGGAGGTCCCGGCCTGGCACCAGACGGTGTCGCTGGACTGAGCGGGTGCAGGGTGGCCGCCGGCCGGCCGCGCGAAACCCCAGGCCGGCGGCGCGAAACCCCAGGCCGGCCGCGCGAACCCCAGGCCGGCGGTGTGCCTGACATCGACCAAATCCTGCAATCGCTACCCGCCGGCCGCCGCGTTCGGCCGCGATGGCGGCCTCAGCGGGCCGCGATGTGCCTGAGATCGTCAACATCGATCCAGGCGGACCACGGGCGGGGACCATCCGCGACCGTATGGAGCGATTTGGTCGATCCTGGGCACACGCTGAAGATCGCCACGAGCCCGGACAGGGCCACCGGCACGGACGGCCGGGCGGCACTCCGACGGCGACGCGGGCCTCGAACGGTGGCACGCGCCCCGACCGCTGCGGCTCCGCGCTTCGATCGCGCGCACATCGACTCCGCTCCGTTACGATCCTTTGGACCCACGAGCCGCGCGCAGGCCCGATAGGGTGGAGACGTGGAAGGGGCAACACGATGAAGCTGCTGGTGGCCATCGTCCAGGATGACGACGCGGCACGGGTCGCGGAGGCCCTCCGACGGGACGGCCATCGGTTCACCCGGGTGGCCTCGACGGGCGGCTTCCTGGAGACGGCCAACACGACGCTGATCATGGCGGTCAAGGACGAGGCGCTCCAGGACGTCGTGGAGCTGTTCCGGGCGAACTGCGCCGGGCGCGAGGTGGAGCTGCCGCTGGTGCTGACCGAGCGGCTGCGCGACTGGCAGGAGCGGGTCGTCAACTATGCCGGCGCGACGATCCTGGTCGTGAACCTGGAGGACCTGATCCGGCTCTGACCGGGCGCCGCGCACGCGTTCAGCGACGGCCTGCCGCGTCGTCCGCTTCGAGCAGGGTCTCGACCGCCTCGTTCGCCTGCGCGGCAATCACCGGGTGCCCCGTCACCGCGGCCAGGAACGGCGCGCGGGCCAGTTCGAGCACGACCACATCGCTGACCGAGGTGACGGTTGCCGTGCGCGGCACATCGCGGAGCAGGGCGATCTCGCCAAAGCCGCTGCCGGGGCCCGTGAGCTCGCGAACCAGGGTGCCGCCGCGGCTGACCGTGACCTTGCCGGACTCCAGGGCAAAGAACGTGTCGCCCGGGTCACCCTCGCGGATGATGGTCGCCCCCGCAGGCACGGATCGCCAGGTCGAGGCTCGGCCCAGCGCCTCGATCGCGGGCGGGTCCAGCGTCTCGAACAGTCGCAGCCCGCGCAGCAGCGAGATCTCCCGGACCGGCACGGATGCGCGCCGGTCCAGCGCCCGAAGCTGCGGCCATGCGACGGCGAGGAGGACCGGGAGCAGCGCCGCGAACACGATCACCGCCCATTCCAGCCCGACGATTGCCACGACCACCGGCACCAGGATGGAACCGGAGGCCAGCGCGGCCATCATCAGCCCCTCGAGGATCCCGAACACGCGGGCCAGGACCTCGTCACGGACGCTGCGCTGCAGGATCGTCCGCCCGGCGACGTCCATGACCGTCAGCCCGGTGCCACCCGCGAGCAGCAGCAGCGGCGCCAGCGTCCCCGAGCCGGCCAGGCCCATGATCGCGAACGAGACCCCGAAGGTGGCTCGCGCGGGTACCGGTCACCCAAGGTCGCGGCAAGCGGGGCGACGACCGCCGCGGGCACCAGCTGTGCGATGGCCACGACGCCGACCGACGTCGCGCCGGTCGCGGAGTAGGCGTAGATCAGGATCGCCACCCATGACCCGTACTCGACGGTGTTGAACGCAAGGAACGCGAGCTCGGCACGCCGGAGGGCGGGGCTTCGGGCCGCATCTGCGGCGACACGGAGCGTCGCCTCGAACCGATCGACGATGCGTGCCATGGCCGCGAAGTGTGCCGTACCGGCCCGCCCCGCGCATCGTGGTCTTGGCCTCCGGCCGCCCGACCGGCAGAATGCGCGCATGAGCGTCCTGACCCCCGACGAGCTGGCTGCCGTCCGCCGCGACTTCCGCTCGGCCACGTTGCTGCCGGCGCGCGCCTACCACGACCAGGCGATCCTCGAGTGGGAGCGCGAGCACATCGTCCGTCGCGACTGGGTCATGGTCGCGCGCGAGGAAGAGGTCGCACAGCCGGGCAGCTTCAAGCAGCTCGTCGTCGACGACGAGAATGTGCTCCTGGTGCGCGGCCGGGACGCGGTGATCCGGGCGTTCTACAACGTGTGCCGCCACCGGGGCACCGCGGTCGAGGAGCGCGAGTGCGGCACGGCGGTCCGGTTCCAGTGCCCCTACCACGCCTGGATCTACGACCTCGACGGCAGGCTCATCCGGGCCAAGCACACCGAGGACCTCGAGGACTTCAGCTTCGACACCTTCGGGCTCGCCTCCGTCCACACCGCCACCTGGCAGGGGTTCGTGTTCGTCAACCTGTCCGATGGGGCCGTGGCGCCGCTCGCTGACCAGCTGGGCGACCTCGTCGAGCACTTCGCCCGGTTCGACTTCCGGACGCTCCGCTCCGCAAAGCGCATCGACTACGAGGTCAACGCCAACTGGAAGTTCATCGCCGAGAACTACAGCGAGTGCTACCACTGCCCGGGCGTCCATCCCCAGCTCAACAAGCTCACGCCCTACGACCTGGGCGGCGACTACGACCCCGACGGTGCATGGCAGGGCGGCTGGATGGAGCTCGTCGGCGAGGCCGAGACGATGGCGCTCGACGGGGGCCACGGCTCGCGCGACGGGCGTCCGCCGATGTGCGGGATCACGACCACGGACGAGAAGCGGATCTACTACTACGTGCTGTGGCCGCTCACCTTCCTGTCGATCCACCCGGACTACCTGCTCGTGCATCGCCTCGTCCCGCACGCGGCCGGACACACGACCGTGGAGTGCGAGTGGCTGTTCGAGCAATCGACGATCGCCGAGCCGGACTTCGATCCGGCCGACGCGATCTCCTTCTGGGACGTGACCAACCGCCAGGACTGGCACGTGTGCGAGCTCCAGCAGCAGGGAACGCGATCGCGGTCCTGGAAGGCCGGCCGCTACTCCTCGATCGAGGCGTCGGTCCAGGCGTTCGACGTCATGGTCGCGGACCGGTACGCGGACGATGGCGTGATCAGCCACCGGGTCGTCCGCGAGCGGTACGACGCACCGCCGCCCCCGGCCGGCGATCCCGGCCATCACCACGTCGCAGACGGGCCGCATTCGGACCATGGCGCGACGAAGGACCGCCACGGGGCACGCGCGAAGGCGGCCGGGCGGACCTGATCCACGGGCCTGTGAGTGGCCCGCGCCGAGCCGCCCGCGCCCGAAGCCATCGCCGCGCTGATCGGCCATCGCGGCGGCCGTGACCATCGCCGCGCTGATCGGCTATCGCCGCGCGCGTGGCGTGGGAGTCCACGAAATCGAACTGCCGGCGGCGATCTCCGGCAGATCGCGCCCGCTGCGGCGGTTTCGTGGCCCGTCAGCCAGCGAAACCGCCGGCGCAGCCCGCCAGGTCCCGGAACGGCGAATTCGTGGCACGAGAGACCACGCCGGGGAAACGGAACGGGCGCCCGCGGCGTGACGAACCGTGGCGTGGCCCGCCGGCAACGGACCCATGCCGAGCTCCCGACGGACGCACGCCGCCCGATGCAGCCGCGCACCAGCAGCATCCGCGTACGGCCGACCATCCTGCCCGCAACGGGCCGCCCGGACCATGACAGGCCCCGGGACCGGGCGCACCCTCAGGGCACTTCGACCCTGACGCCGGCACGGCGCGTCCGGGTTCGTACCCATTGCTGCGCCACCTCGGAGTCCGGCGATGGCCCTCGATCTCGGCATCGATCTCCTCGGTCGCTCGTTCCTCACGCTGCGTGACTTCAGCGCCGCGGAGATCGAGCACCTGCTCCAGCTGTCCGCTCGCCTCAAGCAGGAGAAGCGCGACCACCGCGAGGTCCGGCGGCTGGCCGGCCGCTCGATCGCGCTCATCTTCGAGAAGGACTCGACCCGCACCCGCATCGGGTTCGAGGTCGCCGCGTACGACCAGGGTGCGCACGTCACCTACCTCGGCCCCAGCGGCAGCCACGTCGGCCGCAAGGAGTCGGTCAAGGACACCGCACGCGTGCTCGGCCGTGTCTACGACGCGATCGAGTTCCGTGGCTTCCGCCAGGTCGACGTGGAGGCGCTGGCGGAATGGTCCGGCGTCCCGGTCTACAACGGGCTGACCGACGAGGACCACCCGACCCAGGTCCTGGCCGACTTCCTGACCATCCGGGAGCACGTCGCGAAGCCGCTGTCGGAGGTCGCGCTCGCCTACGTGGGCGATGCGCGGGGCAACATGGGCGACGAGCTGCTGATCGGCTGCGCGACCATGGGCATGGACCTGCGGATCGTCGCTCCGCGGGCGGTCTGGCCGCGGCCCGAGTTCCTCGACATGGCCCGCGACCGGGCGACCACGAGCGGTGCGCGGATCACGGTGACCGACGACATCGCGGCCGGTGTCGACGGCGCCGACGTCATCTACACCGACGTGTGGGTCTCGATGGGCGAGCCCGAGGCCACGTGGGACGAGCGCGTGGCGCTGCTGCGGGGCTACCAGGTGACCCCCGCGATGATGGCCGCGACCGGCAATCCGGACGTCCGGTTCATGCACTGCCTGCCGGCGTTCCACGACCTCGAAACCGAGGTGGGCCGGATGATGTTCGACCGCTACGGCCTGACGGCGATGGAGGTGACCGACGAGGTGTTCGAGTCGCCGGCATCGATCGTGTTCGACCAGGCCGAGAACCGGATGCACACGATCAAGGCGGTCCTGGTGGCCACCCTGAGCCGCGAAGGCGGCCGCTGATGCGCGTCGTCGCCGCGCTCGGAGGCAACGCGCTCCTCCGCCGGGGTCAGCCGATGACCGCCGAGAACCAGCGGGTCAACGTGGCCGTCGCCGCCCGGGCCTTGCTGCCCATCGCGCGCGAGCACGACCTGATCCTGACCCATGGCAACGGCCCGCAGGTGGGGCTGCTGTCGCTGCAGAACGCCGCTTACCGGCCGGACGAGGAGTACCCGCTGGACATCCTCGATGCCGAGACGGAGGGGATGATCGGCTACCTGCTGGAGCAGGAGCTGGGCAATCTGCTGCCCGGCCGCCAGCTGGCCACGCTCCTCACGCGGATCGAGGTCGACCCCGCCGACCCCGCGTTCCAGCACCCGACCAAGCCGATCGGCCCCGTCTACGATCGCGAGGAGGCCGAGCGCCACGCGGTGGAGAAGTCGTGGACGATCGCGCCCGACGGCAACAAGTGGCGGCGCGTGGTGCCCTCGCCGCAGCCGATGCGGATCGTCGAGATCGGCGTCATCGAGCAGCTCGTCCATGAAGGCGTGATCGTCGTCTGCGCGGGTGGCGGCGGGATCCCGGTCGAGGCCATGCCCGGCGGCGGCTTCGTCGGGATCGAGGCCGTCATCGACAAGGACTTCGCCGGTGCGCTGCTGGCCACCTCGCTCCACGCCGACGCGTTCCTGATGCTCACCGACGTCGACGCCGTGTACGCCGACTGGGGAACGCCGGACGCATCGGCGATCCAGCGCGCGTCGCCGGACGAGATGGCGGACCGCACCTTCGCCGCCGGCTCGATGGGTCCCAAGGTGGAGGCCGCCTGCCGGTTCGTGCGGGCCAACGCGGGGTTCGCGGCCATCGGGTCGCTCGCCGACGCGGCGGCGATGCTTCGCGGCGAGGCCGGCACGACCATCGCGCGCTCGGGCGCATCGCTCGATCGGGGCATGTCGCCGCAGCCGGTCGGCGTGGGGTAAACGGGCGCCCCGAGCGAGCCACGGCCCGGTCGCGACTCACGCAGCGAGTCGCCCGATCCTCTGTTCGCCCGTCAACGCAGCCCAGGCAGCCGTCCGAGCCGCGTCTGCAGGGCGAGCGCTGGCGATCTGACACGCCGGGTACGTCAGGTGCGGGGGGATCACCATGCCGGGCAGGGCGATCTTCAGCGGCGGGGCTTCGTCCGGGCGGCGATCCGCTCGAGCGCGCCGCTCCAGCCCGGATCGAACGGGCGGCCGGGCTCGTCGAGGTCGATGACCACCGGCGCGTGATCCGACGGCGTGGGCGGGCCCTTGCGCGCCTCGCGGTCGATCTCCGCCCAGATGACCCGCGCGGCCACCGGCGGCGTCGCGTACAGCAGGTCGATCCGCATCCCCTCGTTGCGGTGGAAGTTGCCGGCCCGGTAGTCCCACCACGAGAACCGGCCGCCGGCCGGCTGGAGCGAGCGGTAGGCGTCGACCAGGCCCCAGTCGCGCAGCGCGGCCAGCGCCTCGCGCTCGGGCTCGGACACGTGGGTCCCGCCGTGCGCCTTGACGGCGTCCCACACGTCGGCGTCGGTCGGGGTCACGTTGTAGTCGCCGCCGAGGACCAGCGGCTCCTCCGGCGAGCACGTTCCGCCAGCCAGCGGGCAAGGCGCTCGAACCAGCGCAGCTTGCCCTCGTAGAACGGCGATCCGACGATCCGGCCATTGGGCGCGTACAGGCTCGTCACGCGGATCCCGCCGCACACCGCGGACACCATCCGGGCCTCGTCGAACGGGTTGAAGTCGTCCTCCGAGAAGCCTGCCGCGGCGCCCGCCGACGAATCCCGCACCGGGCCGTCGCCGAAGTTGGTGATCACATCGGTTGCCCCGACCCGGCTCAGGATGCCGACCCCGTTCCAGCGACCCTCGCCGTGGTGGACGAGGTCATAGCCCAGCATCCGGAACGGCATCACGGGCGCGTCGGCATCGGACAGCTTCGTCTCCTGGATCAGCATCACGTCGGGCTCGGCGCGAGCGAGCCACTTCTCGACCGCCTCCTGGCGGGCCTTGAGCGAGTTGACGTTCCAGGTCGCGATCCGCATCGGGCTGCCGGCCTCAGTACTTCCGGCCGCGCTGGCGGGTGAGGTCGAAGGTCGCCGTGTCCGCGACGGCCATCACGGCCATCGTGCCGGCCTGGACGGGGTCGCTGACCACGAGGTCGACGTGGTCCGTGATCGAGCCCACCATGTTGAGCGCGATGATCGGGATGCCGACGGCGCGCAGCTCCTCGGCGGCGCGGCTGATCTCGCCGCCCATGATCGAGCCGGCCAGGACCAGCAGCCGGGCGCGCGGCAGGTCCGCGACCGCACGAACGGCCGCGGCGATCGCGTCCTCGCCGACGAGCGGGATCGTGTCAACCGAGATCCGCTCGCCGCGGAGGTTGTGGCGGTCGGCCTCGGACACGGCGCCGAGCGCGACCTGTGCGACCTGCGCACCCCCGCCGACGACGATCACCCGCTTGCCGAAGACCTTGCCCAGCGGCCGAGTCAGGCGGATCGCGACGACCTCGCCCAGCTCCTCGAGCGCGACTACGAGCGCGTGCTCGTCGGCTTCCTCGACCTCGAGCTCGAGCTCCGCCAGCGCCTGATCGCCGGCCGCCTCGCCGGGTGACGGGATGCGCCGCACGGTGGACAGCGTCCGAACGCGCCCGCCGACCTCGGCGACCCGGCCGGCGATGACCGAGATCGCCCGGGCGTCGTCGACGACCTCGAGGCGGACGGCGACCGCGACCGGGAGCGGATGCGTCTCGCGCCGGGGCACGGTCAGGCCAGGCGCCCGGCCACGACGTCGGCGATGGACATGCCGCTGGGCTCGGTGCTGCCGGTCGGGTCGTGCTCCTCGAACGCGATGCCGAGCGCGGTGAACGCCTCGCGGGTGGCGGCAGCGTCGCTGGTGGTGAGCATGAGCGCTCCGTCGGTGTCCTCGGCGACCCCGACGATGCCCGTGATGTTGACGCTTCGATCCGCCAGTGCCTGGGCGACGCGAGCCAGGGCGCCGGGGCGGTCGTCGAGCTGGACGGTGAACCAGATCGTCACGCGGAACCTCCTGGCCGCCCATGGTACGCGGGCGGCGAGTTACCCTGCGGTCCATGCCGAAACGACATTCCGTCGCCTACTACCAATTCATTGGCATCGTGGGCACGAACCGGGTCCTGACCCGGCTCCACCCCATCGCCTATCGCCTCGTCGGCGGCCGCTCGTTCGTCGGTCGCAGCTTCGGGATGCTCAACGTGGTGCTGGTCGAGACCGGACGGCGGACCGGACAGCGCCGGGAGATCCCGTTGTTCGCGCTCGAGGACGGCGACCGGCTGGTCGTGATCGGGTCGAACGGGGGCGGCGAGCGTGAGCCGGCCTGGGTCGCGAACCTCCGCGCGCACCCCGAGGTCGAGGTCCGCGTCGGGCCGGAGCTGCGGCCGGTCGTGGCTCGGGAGGTCGATGGCGACGAGCGGCTCCGGCTGTGGCGTCTCGCGGTCGAGGCCTATCGCGGGTTTGCCGTGTACCAGCGCCGGACGGCACGCCGGATCCCGGTCATCGTCCTGGAGCCCGCGACGCGCCCGGCGCCGGCCGAGGCCGCGACCGAAGCGGCCGCCGGGACCGAAGCGGCTGCCGGGACCGCCGGGACGGCCGGAGCCGAGACCGCCGAGGCCGCCGACGCCGCCGGGACCGCCGCGGGCGCCTGAGCCGATGCCGGCCCCGCTGGGCAAGACGCCGACGAAGAAGATGCCCAACATCCAGGTGTTCGGCATGGACGACTCGAACCCGACGCGGGCAGCGCTCCGGTTCTTCCGCGAGCGGCGGATCGTCGTCCATTACGTCGACCTCCGAAAGAAGCCGATCGCCGCGGGCGAGCTGCAGCGGTTCATCGACCGCCTGGGCGCCGCAGCGCTGCTCGACACGGAGGGTCGCGCCTACCGGGAGGCCGGGCTTGCGTATCTGTCGCCCGATGCCGCCGGGACCACCGCTCGGCTGCTGGGGGACGTGCGGCTCCTGCGCCTGCCGCTGGTCCGCTACGGGGACGCCGTCACGGCCGGCAAGGACGAGGCGACCTGGCGCGCCTGGCTGGCGCGGCCCCGCTGATCGCGGGGCCCCGCTGATCGCGGTGCGCCGAGGTCTCCCGCCGCGCCGAGGTGCCCCCGCTGCACCGAGCCGGTCGCGAGCCGTCCCATTTGTGCCTGAGATCGACCAAAACGCGCAATCGACGGGTGGTCGCGGCCGGGGAGCCCACGCAAACAGCGTCTCCGTGCCCATCAGGCACCGAAACGCCCGCTGGCGATTGCCCGGCCCGGGAGCATGCACCGGATGGAGTGATTTGGCCGATCCTGCGCACATCCCGGACCCGGAGGTCCTCGCCGGAAGGGGGCTGGGCCCTCGCCGCCCGGCGTACGGTGGCATGCTACGGATCGCATGACCCACGACGACAGCTCCGGGCGCGCGCCCACTCCCCGCACCTCCCGCCACGGCCGGGTCACCATGCGACCCGAGGTGGCGGCCCGGCTCGGTGGCCCGCGCGCGACCGAGGACGAGAAGCTGCTTGGTGGCCACGCCGGCCCGCGTCCGGCGTTCCTCGAGACCGACACCTGGCGTGCTCTCCGGATCCTGTCGGAGTTCGTCGAGGGATTCGAGTCGCTGGCCAGGGTGGGACCCGCGGTGACCGTGTTCGGCTCGGCACGGTGCTCGGAGTCCGATGACACGTACGCGCTCGCGAGGCGCATCGGTGGCGCGATCGCAAAGGCGGGGTTCGCGGTCATCACCGGCGGCGGGCCCGGTGTCATGGAGGCGGCAAACCGGGGCGCCCAGGAGGCGGGCGGCCTGTCGATCGGCTGCAACGTCGAGCTGCCGCACGAGCAGCACATCAACCCGTACGTCGACCTGTCGATCGAGTTCCACTACTTCTTCGCCCGCAAGACCATGTTCGTCAAGTACTCGGACGCGTTCGTGATCCTGCCCGGCGGCTTCGGCACCCTCGACGAGCTGTTCGAATCGCTGACGCTGATCCAGACGGGCAAGATCCTGCATTTTCCCGTGGTGCTGATCGGGCACGACTACTGGGACGGGCTGGTCGCCTGGATGCGCGACGTCCAGCTCCCGGCCGGCGCCATCAACCAGGCGGACCTCGACCTGCTGAAGATCACCGACGATCCCGAGGAGGCCGTGGCGATCATCACGGCCTATACGGAGGCAAACGGGATCGAGCCTGGGGAGCCGGCTCCAGGCGCCTGATATCCCAGCCCCTGGCCCCCGATGCGGCGACGCTCATCACGGGCTCAGGTGATGTGGACCGCCGCCTCAGATCGGGATGGCGACCTCGATCACGCCGTCCACCACCCGGACGGGGTAATAGCGAATACGCCGGATCCGCGTCGCCCGACGGGCCTCGCTCTTCTTGCCCGGCGGGTCCGGCCTCAGCTCGCGATCCGGTGGCGCCCACACGGGCTCGTACCGGCCGTCGGGCCACAGCCCGCCCGTGGTCGGCATCTGCACCGGGTCGCCGGACGCCAGGTCGAACCGACCGTTGTGAAGCGGACAGCCGACAACGCAGCCGTCGAGATCGCCCAGCGACAGCGGTGCCGCCATGTGCGGGCAGCGGTCGTCGACGGCGCATACCCCGAGGTCGGTATGGGCGAGCAGGACGTCGAGATCGCCGAACGAGACCCGCCGCAGGCTGCCGGGCGGGAGCTCCGCCACCCGGAGCGCCGGCCGGAACGCGGCCGAGGACGCGCCCGGCGCGAGCAGGTCGGGCGGGAACGCGAGGACGTCGATCATCGCCGCTCGCGTTCCGTGCCCGCTCAATCGAGCGCCGGGACCGTCGCCACCATCGCGGCGGACTCGCCACCGAAGGCGGAGTCCTCGTCGCCCGCAGCGCCCTGCGTCGGACGGCTCCGGGCGTCGAACGCCCATCGTCGTGCGCAGCGGGAGCTCGCGCATGAACGCGGCGACCACGAGCGCCACGATGGTCGTGCCGACACCGATCAGGAACACCTCGGCGATCGCCAGGCTGAGGGCCTGGTGCAGACCGGCCAGGATGTTCGGGACGAACGGCTCGACGGCCGGCCGGATCGCGGCCGGGACGTTGGCCAGCAGCGCCGTGCCCGCGTCCCCCTGGCCGACATCGATCAGGCTCGTCGCGTTGCCGCCGCTCGCCGCCCCGAACTGGTCGACGAGCTGCTGCGGTACGCCCGCGGTCAGCATCTCGGGCTTGATCGCGTCGCTGAACTTGTTGGCGAACACGGTGCCCAGCAGCGCCAGCCCGACCGAGCCGCCGATCTGGCGGAAGAACGTCAGGTTCGACGTCGCGACGCCGAGCTCCCGGATCGGGACGGCGTTCTGGACGACGATCGTGAACACGGACAGCGTGGGCCCGATGCCCAGGCCGGCGACGAACATCCACGCCCACAGGACGGGCAGCGGCGTGTCGGCGCGGATGTTGGACATCAGCAGCAGCCCGACGGCCATCCCGGCCAGCCCCACGAGGATGATCGCCTTGTACTTGCGGGTCTTGGACACGAGGAAGCCGGAGGCGACCGAGCTCAGGATCAGGCCGGCCAGGAGCGCCAGCGAGTACAGGCCCGAGTTGGTCGGCGAGGCGCCCTGGACGAACTGGAACCACTGGGGCAGGAACACCGCGGCGCCGAAGAAGCCGAAGCTGATCAGGAACGTCGCGATGATCGACGTCGCGTACGTGCGGTCCTTCCACAGGTGGAGCGGGACGATGGGCTCCTTTGCCCGCGACTCGACGAACACGAACAGCGCACCCAGCGCGAGCCCGATCAGGATCAGGCCACCGACCCCGAAGTCGGCCCAGTCCGCGGTCTGCTTGTTGGTCAGGCCGATGAGCAGCGAGCCCACCGCGACGGTGAACACGCCGGCGCCCGCGAAGTCGAGGTTGCGCGACGCGTCGGGCCGCTTGACCGTCGGCAGCAGGTGCCAGATGACGGCGAGCGCGACGATCCCGATGGGCAGGTTGACGAAGAAGATCCAGTGCCAGCTCACGTGCTCGGTGAGGAAGCCGCCCAGGAGCGGGCCCACGATCGAGCTGACCCCGAACACGGCCCCGAACAGGCCCTGGTACTTGCCCCGCTCGGCGGGGGTGAACAGGTCGCCGATGACGGCCAGCGAGATCGGGAACAGGGCGCCGGCCCCGAGGCCCTGGACGCCGCGGAACGCGATCAGCTGGGTCATGTCCTGGCTGAGGCCCGACAGCACGGACCCGGTCAGGAACAGCGTGATCCCGATCATCAGCAGCGGCTTGCGGCCGTACAGGTCGGACAGCTTGCCGTAGAACGGGACGGTGATCGTCGACGTCAGGAGGTAGATGGTGATCGTCCACGTGAGCAGCGACTGGCCGCCGAGGTCGGTGACGATGGTGGGCAGCGCGACCGCGACGATGGTCTGGTCGAGCGCGCCCAGGAACAGCCCGAGCAGGATGGCGAACAGGATCTCCATCTTTGCGCGGTGATCGAGGTCGAGGGCACCGAATCCGTGCGTGGGCGCGTCATCGTGCCCGATGGGCATGGGTTCCAAGGGAGTTCCTTTCGTCAGGAGCCGGCAGGGCCGGGGAGTGGGGACGCAGCGGCGGCCGTGACGCTGACGTGCGCGTGGCCGTGGTGGGTTTCGTGGGCATGCTCGCACTGGGTGAGGGCGGCGTAGCGGTCGGGAGCGCTCGCGAGCTCGGTCGAGATCGCAGACTCGAGGTCCGCGACCGCGGCCGCCATCCGGTCGAGGCGATCGGCCGGGAGTCGCGCGAGGGCGGCGGCCATCACGTCGCTCTTGACCAGCTCCACCTCATCGACGAGGTCGAGCCCGGTCTGGGTGGGCCGGACCATGACCACCCGCCGGTCGTCGGGCACGCGGACGCGCTCCACGAGCCCGCGCTCCTCCATCCGGTCGATGATCCCCGTCGCGCTCGACATCGAGGCGTCCAGGATCTCGGCCAGGTGGCCCATCGGCATCGCGTCGTGGTGCCGGAGCAGCGTGAGCACGTGAAAATGGGTCATGCTGACGCCCATCCGCACGAGGCGCTGGGACCCGGCGCAGCGCAGGGAGCCGACGGCACGACCGAGGTTGGAGAGCACGCTCTCGACCGCGGCGCGGTTGGCTCCCGGAGCGAGCCGGGTGGTAGTTGTTCGCATGAAGTGAAGTATTTACGCCAGACGAATAGTTCTGTCAAGCGGAATGATTCGCGTGGCACGGAGGAAACATCGTGCGCTTCGCCCTGATGATCGAGCCCCAGCAGGGGCTGAGCTACGAGGACCAGCTCGCCGTGGCGCGGCGCGCCGAAGCCGCCGGGTTCGAGGCGCTGTTCCGATCGGACCACTACGAGAGCTTCCCCGGACCGGCCGACCTGCCCACGACCGACGCCTGGGCGGTGGTCGCAGGGCTCGCCCGCGAGACCACCCGGATCCGGCTGGGGGTGCTCGTGTCGCCGGTGACCTTCCGGACGCCCGGCAACCTTGCCAAGGTCGTCGTCACGGCCGACGAGATGAGCCGCGGCCGGATCGAGCTGGGAGTGGGAGCGGGCTGGCACGACGGCGAGCACCGGCGCCACGGGTTCCCGTTCCCCGAGATCACCGAGCGTGCCGACATGCTGGAGGAGACGCTGGAGATCCTCCACGGGCTGTGGGACGGCCCTGATGGCTGGTCGTTCCTGGGCAGCCATTTCGCGATCGAGGACGCGCGGTTCCGGCCCAAGGCGGGCTCGATCCCCGGCCGTGACGCGGGGCGGCCGCCGATCATCGTCGGCGGCGAGGGATCACCGCGCTCGTACCGGATCGCCGCTCGGTTCGCCGACGAGTTCAACCTGTCGTCCGCCAGCCCCCAGCTGAGCACCCGCAAGTTCGCCGCTGCTCGACGACGCGCTGCGCGCAGCCGGGCGCGATCCCTCGACCCTGGTCCATTCGGCGATGGCCGGCGTGCTCATCGGGCGGGACCGGGACGAGGTCCGCCGGCGCGAGACCGAGCTGCTCCAGGCGTTCGACGAGGAGGGTTCCGGCGAGGCATGGTTCGAGCCGCGCCGGGCGCGCTGGGTCCACGGCACGCCGGACGAGGCGCGGGCGCGGATCGAGCAGTTCGAGGCGGCCGGCGTCGAGCGGATCATGCTCCAGGACTTCCTGCCGCGCGATCTCGACATGATCGACCTGGCGGCCGAGGCGCTGTTCGGCTAGCCGCGCAGGGCTGGCGAAACCTCCGCGGCGCGGACCCCGCTACGCGTCGGGTGCGTCGGCCAGCTCGGCGGCGCGCAGGTAGGTCGCGTCGTCGCGGCGGATCGGGTCGGGGTTCGTCCCGCGGGCCCCGGCGATCTCGAGCGTCACCAGCTGGAGCGGACCCGCCGCACCGAGCAGCGCTGCCGCCGCGTTGCCGAGCTCCGGCGCCTCCGGCACCACGATCCGCCCACCCGGCGTCAGGTCGTCGGGGATGAGCGCGGCCGCGTCCGAGCCGAGGATCGCGCACGGCCGGATGCCGACGGCGGAGGCCGCGGCAAGGGCCTGCCGTGCCCGCCGCGCGCGAGCCTCGAGGCCCTCACGCTCGAGCAGCATCAGCAGCAGCGCCGTCCGCGGGCCGGTCGCCGGGAGGTGGCCGTGGAGGAACGTCTCGAGATCGCGCATCGCCGACGGCAGCCAGCTCGCCTCCTCGACCTTGAGCACCAGCTCGCGCGCGCTCGTCCGGTCGGCGCCCGATGCGACCACGAGCAGGTGGTCCGAACCCGCGATCGTGGCCGCGAGCGCCTGGTCGGGACGCGCACCGTCGGGTCGTCTGCCGTGCGCGGCGTCGATCCCGTCGACGAGCCGGGTCGTGAGCGCCCCGGGGCGCAGCTCGTCGCCGGCGAGGGCGCTGGCCACCGTGACGGCGGCGACCATCGGCGAGACGTACCCGACCGTGTGGCACCAGCTGCGATCCATCTCGACCGTGGCCAGGACGATGTCGGCCGCCGCGGCGACGGGCGCGCCCGCGCTTGCGGTCACGACGGCGGTGCGCGAGCCATGCGCCCTCGCCGCCTCGAGCGCCGCGATCGTCGCCGCGGTCCCACCCTCGTGGCTGCAGCCGATGACGAGCCCGCCCGCCGGCGGGTCGAGCGCGAGCTCGAACGCCTGGGCGGCGACGGGACCCCAGCCCGGCAGCGCCGCCCGGCGCCAGCCGTCGCGCAGCAGCGCCGCGGTCGCCATCGCCGCGTGCTCCGACGTTCCGCACCCCGTGACGACGACCCGGCCACCGGCCATCGCCGTCTCGCGGAGCGCTGCGGCGAGCGCGGCGGCGGACCCGTCGGCGAGCAGGCGCCGAGCGATGCGAGCGGCCAGGGCCGGCTCCGCGGCGATCATCTCCTGCATCGCCCACGGTGGGCCGTCTCGAACCTCGGGCATCGGGAGGTAGTCCCACGGGTCGGGCGCGGCGGCGAGGGGCGCGTCGGCATCGAAGGCGCCGAGCCCGGCGCGGAGATCGTCCATCGGACGATGGTACGAGCCCGCCGCCACGTCCGGGCGAGCGTCCCTCCCGGCGCGACGGGTCCGGTCGGCGGCCGAGCTGGCCCGGCTCAGCGGGCGGAGCCGCGCACCCGTGCCGCCGGGGGACGCAGCGACCCCGGCGGGAAGAGTGGTCGCAGCGGCCCGATCCGCCGGCCCGGCCAGTACCGGAGCCACGCCCGGCCGACCAGGGCGTCGACCGGCACCGGCCCGTACTGGCGCGAATCGACCGCATGCCCCTGCCCGGCGGCCTCGAGCTCCGCGTCATCCGCGTCGCTCGCCAGCCACGCCTCGTCCTCGGCCAGCTGCAGCCAGCCGTCGGCGAACGGCACCCAGTCGCCGGGGCGCCCGGCGACGCGCTTGATCGCCAGCAGGTCCGACCCGGGCTCACGGAACACGACGATCGCGCCCCGGCGGGGCCAGCGCCTGGTCGTGGGATCGACCAGCAGCCAGTCACCGGGATCGATCGTGGGGCGCATCGACCCCTCGACCACGGCCACCCGCCACGGCCCGCGGATCCGCGCTCGCCATCCCCCGGTCCGGGTCGCACCCCGGACGCGACGAGGCCCCGTCACGAGACGGGGCCTCGGGGTGCTCGCACCGGAGCGGTGATCAGCCGGGGCGGCCGGCCACGCGGGTCTTGCCCTCGCCACCGGTGGCCTTCCAGGCCGCGTCGACCTCGTCGATCATGTCCAGCAGCTTCTTGGCGTCATCGAGGCTGGTGCCCGCCTTGACCTTCGAGACCTGCTTGGTCGCGTTCCAGAACAGCTCGTGCAGGTTGGGCACGGTCGCGATGTGCTCGGGCTTGAAGTAGTCGTGCCACAGGACGTCGAGATGGTGCTTGACCAGGTCGGCCCGCTCCTCCTTGATCGCGATCGCGCGGGTCCGGAAGGTCGGATCCTCGTTGGCGCCGTACTTCTCGATGATCCGGTACACGGACTCGGCCTCGATGCGGGCCTGCTCCGGGTCGTAGACACCGCACGGAAGGTCGCAGTGGGCGTGCGCGACGGTTGTCGGGGACAGGAAACGAGTCAGGATCGACATAAGAACCTCCAGCGTGGGCAGCGGGGGGACGCCGCGGTGGGGCCCGGCTTTGGCCCCTGGATCGAAGTGTCCGTTCGCGAGGTGAGGCTGTCAAACGGTCGCCGCTCGTGGCAAGGCGGCGGGCCCCGCACGAGCACGTGCACCGGCGGACGTGGCGGCCGGGTGGCGACCGGTCCGCGGACGCTCGATCGGCCCCGGCGATGGACGGTCGCCGATCGCCGGGTGGAGCGGCCGGGTATCATCGCGCCGATGACCGACCGCGGGCTCCCGATCGTCGATGGCGCGCCGGCCTGCCCCTTCGTCGCCTACGAGGACGATCGGGACGGTCGCGGCACCGCGCCCGACCACCGGCATCGCTGCTACGCGGAGCCCAACCCCGCACCCCGCGCGCTCGCGCACCAGGAGGCCTACTGCCTCTCGTCGGCGTTCCCCGTGTGCCCGACGTTCCAGGACTGGGCGCGTCGCGAGGCCGCCGCCGCCCGGCCCGCGGCGCCCGCAGACGCGCCGCTGCGCGATGCCCCGCCGGTGAGCCGCCCGATGCCCCCGGTCGACCGTGAGCCGCGACACGCAACGGGCACCGATACGCCGCCGCCGCTGCCGCCGCGCCGGAACCCGCACCGGGACTGGGCGGCGCCGCCGCCGTGGGCCGGTGACGACGACGTCCCGGCTGACGAGACGCCGCCGCCGCCGTTCCTCGCCGGCCACGGTGACGCCGACGACGACGATGCCGGTGACTGGCGCGCCGCATCGCGTGGGCTCGCGGGAAGCGCCGCCGACCGGCTGGCCGGCCCCGACCCGTCCGACGACCCTGCGATCCCGCCCGCGGGACGGATCGGTTCGCGCCAGGCCGAGGATGATCTCGACGACTGGGCGGAGCCGCGCGGGCGCTCGCGCGAGGCCCGTCCCCAGGCGCCCCAAGCGCGCCCGTCGGCACCGCGCCGGGAGCAGGTCCATCGCCGCCAGGAGGAGGAGGCCGCCGAGCTGTTCGGCCCGGCCTGGGAGCGTCCCCATCGCTACGAGGCATATCCCAGCCTACGCACCAGGATCGGCCTGCCGGGGCTGCCGGGGCTGCCCGGGTTCTCGCGCCTCGGGCTCGCGGTCGTCGCGCTGGTCCTTGCCGCCGCGGTCCTGTTCTTCGTCGGACCGATGCTGCTCGGTATCGGCGGCAACGGGCCCGGGCTCGGCGGCGCGACACCGTCGCCGTCCCCCGTGATCACGGCGGAGCCGAGCCCGACCGCAACGCCGCTCCCGACACCGCAGGTCTACGTCGTCGCGAAGAACGACACCATGTCCCGGATCGCCAAGCGGTTCGGGGTCACGATCGACGAGATCATGGCCGCCAATCCGCAGATCAAGGACCCCGACAAGATCACCATCGGCGATGAGATCACGATCCCGGTGGCCGCCCCGACGTCGCTGCCCGACGAGCTCAGCGAGTCGCCCTCACCCTGATCCCGCCCGCGCTCAGCGCGGTGACGGGTAGATCGAGGTGATGCCGCCCGGCGGGCGCGTCAGCGGGGGCTGAGATTGATCGAGGTGATCTTGCCCGCCTCGACCCGGAACTGGGCGTCGAGATGCTGGCTGGGGGCGCCCGGCCGGACGACGACGAGGTCGGCCTGGTAGGTGTTCCCCATGTCGCGGACCTCGCCCGGGATCATCTTGAGGCCCTTGTCCGCGCGCAGGAACCAACCGCTCACCTGCTCCACGCCGCGCAGCGTCCGCGCGTTGTCGCCGACGTGGATCCGCATCTCCGTGCGCTCGTCCATCAGCTCGACCGCGCCGGGCACATCGCCCCCATTGAGGCGCTCGAAGAAGATCTCCATCGTGTCGGTGGCACCCATGGCTCGGAGTGTAGCGCGCGAGCCTCAGAAGCTGCCGCCGGCCCCGCCGCCGCCGCCGCCGGAGCCGCCACCGCCAAAGCCGCCTCCCGACCCGGAGGATGACGGCGAGTTGCCGATCGTCCCCAGGGCCGACATCATCCCGGAGAAGTCGGGGATCGGCGATGCGCTCATCATCCCCGGCGCCCAGCCGCCGGTGCCGCCGGTTCCGACGTGCGCGCCACCGGCCGCCCCATACCACAGCGGCAGATAGCCGGTCGTCGCGCGACCCGCCTTGAGGTCGTCCGACGTGCGGTCGAGCACGCGCTCGATGTCGTCCTGGAGGCCGAGCGCGACACCCCACACCACGGCATCGTCGGGGCTCTCGATCAGGGGGATGGCGGCGGCCTCGACAACCTCGCCCATCGAGCGCGCCTGCGCCGCCGTCTTCTGGAGCGTCCGCCGGTACGCCTCGAGCATCGCCCGGATCATCGCGCCGGGCATCGTCCGCGAGGGCATGCTGCGCGACAGGACGAGCAGGACGCCGCCCGCGATCAGCAGCCCGACGCCGACGACCACCAGTCCGTCCGAGGGCATGTTGACGCCGGCGAACAGGGCGATGCCGCCAAGCACCGCGACGCCGATCCCGCGCAGCACCCAGCGCGTGGTCGCCTTGCCCGGCGCCTCCGTGAACCAGCCCTGCGCCACGACGTGCGCCTCGAGCCGCGTGTTGAACGAGCCGACGTCGGTGCCCAGCTTGAGCATGTCGTCCGGCTCAATTTGGCCGTCGCTGCCCGCGATCGAGCCGAGGCGGCCATCGAGGAAGCGCGTCGCGTCGTCCATCGTGCGGCCTCGCGCGCGGTCCGCTCGCGCCCGTTGCCCGGCGTCGTCCGGCGCGTCCGGCGCGATCTCGATCCCGACCTTGGTCGTCTTGGCCAGCAGGCCCTGGGTCTCCGGCCGGAACGCGATCAGCCCGCGGGTCGCGAGATCAAGGCTGGCTGCCGTCAGCGCTCGCCGCGTCGCCCGCCCGTCGCGGACGACCGCACCCGCGGCTGGGGTCAGGCCCGGCGGTGGTGCGGGCATGTGGATCGACGGGTCGTCGAGGTAGACCGGATCCCGACCGTGCTGCAGCCAGCGGAGGAGCCCCCAGCCGATGATCAGCAACGCCAGCACCGGGGCGACCAGGAGGCCAAGGACCGCGTTGAGCTGGCGGGCGAATGCGAGCGTGCTGGCGTGCTCGGGCGTGGCGTTGG
Source organism: uncultured Chloroflexia bacterium (assembly GCA_963720825.1). GTDB lineage: Bacteria > Chloroflexota > Limnocylindria > Limnocylindrales > CSP1-4 > CAIXZV01. Next base: position 290,483 of record CAVRGY010000009.1, read on the forward strand.
CATCGACCGCCGCGAGCGCCGTCAGCAGCGCCCCGTTGAGGTCGCAGCCGCGCAGCAGCGGCAGCATCTGGTCATCGATGATCGCCTGTCGGTCCGCGTTGGACAGGAACGCGGCGCGATACCCGGGACCGGCATACAGCTGGACCTCGCCGTGGCAGGAGTTGCTCTGGTGGAGGTCGAACAGGATGACGAGCCCGTCGTCGATGCCGCGCCGGCCGACGCCCCACTGGTCCATCAGTGCCCGGGCATCCCGCTCGGCCTCGTCGGGCGTGATGTCGTCCGAGGTGAGCTGGGTGTAGACGACGACCTCGGCGCCGGTCCGGTTCTCGATCCCGTCGATGATCGACTCGGCCCGGTCGATCGTGGCCTGGGTCAGGACGTCCGCCTCGTCGTACACGGCCTGGTTTGTCACCGGCTCCGGGAACGGCGGACCGGCCGCCGCGACGCTGGTGATGGCCGCGGCAGCGCCGGCAAGCGCGAGGAGGACGGCCGCGGCCGCCGGCACCAGGGACCACAGGATCGTGGGTCGCAGGCGGGTCATGTCCCAACGATACGCGCCGGGCCGGGCTCAGGACGGCGCGAGACGCACGACCGGGTGGCGGGCGCGGATCCGGCGGACGAGCTCGGCTGCCTGCTCGTACCGCCCGAAGCTTGGCATCAGGTAGGTGCCCGCGACCTCGTGCTCGACCGCCGCCAGCAGCGCGTCGGCCATCTCGATCCCGGCCTCGGTGCCGGCGGCGCCGGCCGTACGCATCCGATCGCGCGCCTCGTCCGGGATCCGGATCCCCGGGACCTCGTTGTGGAGGAACTCGGCATGGCGCGCCGACACGAGGGGCAGGATCCCGAGCAGCAAGGGGACCGGCAGCCCGCTGGGGCCGAACCGCCGGCGCGCCTCGGCCAGCATCGCCTCGACCTGCGCGATGTCGTACAGCGGCTGGGTCATGACCAGCTGTGCGCCGGACGCCAGCTTCCGCTCCAGGCGGTCCCATTCGGCCGCAGCGTCAGCGGCCGTCGGGTCGAGCGCACACGCGATCGTGAACGACGCCCGCTGGCCGATCGGGGAGCCGGCCTGGTCCTCGCCGCGGTTGAGCCGGGTCAGGATCTCGATCAGCCCGATCGAGTCGACGTCCCACACCCCCGTCCCGGTCGGGTAGTCGCCGACCCGCGGCGGGTCCCCGGTCAGGGCCAGGATGTTGCGCACGCCGAGCGCGTGGGCGCCCAGCAGCTCCGACTCGAGCGCCATGAGGTTGCGGTCGCGCGTCGTGAAATGCACGACACACTCGAGATCGAGGTCGTGCTGGATGCCGAACGCGACCGCCAGGGCGCCCATGCGGACCCGCGCCATCGCGCTGTCCGACACGTTGACGACATCGGCACCGGCATCGCGGAGCAGCCGTGCGGCATCGATGGTCCGCTCGATCCGGATGCTCCGCGGGGGGTCGATCTCGACCGAGATCAGGAACCGGCCGTCCGCGAGTGCCCGGCCGAGCTTCGTGGCGGGACTTCGCCCCTCGGGATCCGCCCCGGCCGGCGAATCCGCGAACGCCGCGCGCGGGCTTGCCCCGGAGACCGGCACGGGGGCCGCCGTGTCCACGGGCACCTCGGCGTCGGTGGCCGCCAATCCGTCGGAACGGGCCTTCGTGCGTCGCGCGTCGGCGATCGCGAGCGCCTCCAGGGCAGACCGCATCGCAGCAACGTGCGCCGGCGTCGTCCCGCAGCAGCCAGCAGGCTGTGCCGTCCGGTCAGCAGGCTGCGGAACCCCCGCCTGGAGGCCCGGCTCGCTTCCGCCACGTTCGTCACCCGCCCGATCCTCCCAGACCGCGGGCCGCGCCCCGCATCGGGGGCCGTCCCGCGTCGGCCGCGACGGCATCCTGTGTGCATCGTGAGCAGTAATGGTCGGGTCCGTCTGCCGGACCCGACCATTACTGCTCACGAAGTGCGGGCCTCCCGGCTAGCGCCCCGTGACGGCGCGGCGGATGTGCTCGATCGGCACCTTCGGTCGGCGGTCGGCGTCAGCAGGCCGTTCGTCTCCTGCATCGTGTCGGTCAGCTGCGTGTAGCAGGAGCCCGGCCAAGAACTGCGAGGCGCGGATCGGCGTCGTACAGCGCGCGTCGATGCGGGCGAGCCAGTCGTCGCCGTCGGTGGCGGCGGTGTAGCCCCAGCCGTCCTCGCGCGGCCGACCCGGCTGGTAGTTGACGCCGCCGAACTCGGTGAGCATGACGGGCTGGCCAGGTCGCTCGGCGCCGCCGACGAGCATGCGTCGACCGCCCGGGCCGGTGCCCGGAGCAGTCGCGTCCGTGCGGTCTCGTCCGCGTAGGTGCGCGGCCAGGGTCTCGCCGTCGCCCTCGTAGTCGTGGACCGTGAGGATGTCGGAGCCCGTGTGCTCCCACCCGTCGTTCGAGATCACGGCCGCGACGGGTCGAGCGCGCGGGTGAGGTCGGCGAGCGGCCCGAGCGAAGGCCTGCTGCGCGGGCGTCGGCGGCGACGTGCTGCACGCCCCAGCTCTCGTTGAGCGGGCACCCAGGTCACGATCGACGGGTGCGAGACGTCACGCTCGACGGCGTCCATCCACTCGCGCACAGACGCTGCACGGCGCGCGGGGAGAACTCGTAGGCGCCGGCGAGTCTCGCCCCAGACGAGCAGCCCGAGCCGGTCGGCCCAGTACAGGAACCGCGGGTCCTCGATCTTCTGGTGATGCGCGCGGCGTTGAAGCCGAGCTGCTTGATGAGTTCGACCTCGCGGCGGAGGGCCTGGCGGGACGGGGCGGCGATGTGCGACTCGGGCCAGTAGCCCTGGTTCAGCACGCAGCGGACGTCGTAGGGTCGGCCGTTGAGCAGGAACACGCCGCCGTCGACCCCGACCGTCCGGATCCCGAGGTAGCTGGCGACGCGACCGCGTCGTCACGCAGCCGTGGCGTTGCCGGTGCTCGGCAGCAGCGTGACCGTGGCGTCGATCAGCCGGGGCGTGCTCGGGCGTCCAGTGCAGCTCGTCCTCGGCCTGCCCGTTCGTCTGCCGCGCGATCGGCACGACGACGTCGAACTCGTCGCCGGTCTCGCCGGACGGTGGTCTCGATCGTGGCGAGGTGCTCGTCGCGCTCGTCCCAGCGGGCTCGACGCGCAGGCGCTCCCCGCCGGTGCGGTGACCGTCGAGCCGGACACGCCAGGCGACACGGTCGCGTGGTCGACGTGCGTCCAGCGCAGGGACGCGATCGAGGCGGTCGGCACGGCCTCGAGCCAGACGGTCTGCCAGATCCCGGTGGTCCGGCGGTACCAGATCGCGTGCGGGTCCTCGTGCCAGTCCTGCTTGCCGCGCGGCTGGGTCAGGTCGTGCGGGTCGTCCTCGGCGCGGACCACGAGCGTGTGCACGGCGTCGGGGTCGGCGGCCAGTGCTTCGGTGACGTCGAAGGAGAACGGGGTGTGGCCGCCCTCGTGTCCGCCGACGAACTGCCCGTCGATCCAGACGCGGGCGCGGTGGTCGACGGCGCCGAAGTGCAGCACGAGTCGGGGCGCCCCGGTGCCGAACCCGGCGGCGTCGAGGCTCGGAGCGGGTGATCGCACGGGAGTACCAGACCACGGGGTGGAAGCCGGGCTCGTCGATGCCCGAGGCCGGGGACTCGGGCGGGAACGGGACGACGATGTCCCGTGCGTCGGTGAAGCCCGTGTGCCAGGCGGGATCGTCGCCGTCGTTCCGGAACGACCACGTGCCGTCGAGGTCGGCCCACGCGGTGCGGAGCATCTGCGGCCGGGGGTACGTGCCGTCCTGCCGCGAAGCGAGGGGGAGGCCGGGGGCGGAAGCGGAGTCAGGTGCGGCCACGGTGCCGTCGAGCGTGCTCATGCGTCCATGCTCCCGTGCCGGTACATCGTTGTAAAGAGGGAGCCGGGATTGCGCGGAACAGGTTCGGCGGGCTCTCGTCGAGCGGTCGCTCAGTCGATCGCGGCGTCGCGGGTGAGCACCATGACGTCCATCCGACCCTGCTGGACGACCACGCCGTGCTGGTTCCGCAGTGCCACCGCCCGCTCGACGATCCCGGTCGTGCCCGAACTCGTCAGCCGGGTGCCCAGGACCTCGACGGTGCAGGTGACGGTGTCCCCGATGAACACGGGCTCGGTGAAGCGCCACTGGTCGATCCCGAGCAGTGCCACCGCGGACCCCTCGAACACGCCCGTGCGCGCGATGAGGCCGAGGCACAGCGAGGTACCGAGCAGCCCGTGCACGATCCGCTGCCGGTAGCGGGTCTTCCCCGCGAACTCGACGTCCGTGTGCACCTGGTTGTTGTCGTTCGTCCACGAGGCGAACGACACCACGTCCGCCTCGGTGATGGTGCGCCCCGGTGTGGTGAAGGTCTGTCCGGCAGCGAGGTCCTCGAAGTAGTGCGGCACGGCCCGATTCTCGCACCCGGTCAGAGTCGGGCGAGCAGCTTCCGCGATCGGTGCAGGCCCTGCGCACTGGCCGCCAGCTCGGTCGTCGCCAGGACGCCGTACCCGAACGTGTCCTCGCCGTGCTGCGTTGCCACAGCGGCCAGCCCTCGGTACGCATCGGCTGCGTGCGCGGCGTCGAGCGTCTCGCCCAGGGTCTCCTGCACCCGTCGCAGCCGTCCGAGCCGACGCTTGCCGACGTCGGGCAGGTCCCCGGCCGCCTGCAGTGCGTAGCGCAACCGGCGCGCAGCCTTCCGGACCTCGTGCAGGGTGTCGAGGTCGTCGCTGGGATCGCCCAGCAGCCGACCGACGCGTGCCCGCTCGTGCCGGATGCGCCTGGTGACGAACGCGGCTGCCTCGTCGTCCGCGTGCGGGCCGGCCGGTGCCCGCAGCAGCAGGTCGTCGAGGGCGTCGAGCGTCCGGAACCAGGCGTCGGAGCGCAGCGCTCGCCGGAGCTCAGCAGCGGCGACGCTGCGACGTTCCGCGGTCGCCGAAGCGATGCGGTCCAGGGTCTCGGCGTCCACGTACCCGTCGGGGGCTCGTGTCGCCGACCGGGACAAGCCGGCGTGCAGCACCTCGGCGTCGCGAGCGGTCCCGGCGACCCGACCGGTCTGGGCCAGGGCGGCACGGAGCTCCTCGGTCGCCCGGCGGTCGAGCGCGCCGCGGAACGCCGCGAGCACACTCCGCAGGCGGCGCAGCACCTTCCGCAGGTCGTGCACGGCCTCGGACTCGTCGGCCCGTACCCGGGGATCCACGGCGACGAGGTCGCGCCGCAGGGCATCGAGCACCCGCAGGACGAACCCGGCGGCGGTGTCCGGCCGGGGGCGCTTCGCTCCGCCGCGTCGCCGCTCCGGGGCGGGCTCGGGGCCGCGGGGGAGCGGAACCGACGCGACGTCCACCGGATCGGTCGCCGCGTCGTGCAGCGCTCGTTCGGCCGCTCGAGCCGTGGCGCCGTCGCGTCCGTCGTCCGTCAGGGCCCACCACCGCGACGACCGCAGCACGGTGGTGTCCGGGTCGCCGTCGTCCACGCGAACGTCGGCGACCTCGGCCCGCACCCGGCCGTCCCCGCCGCGCAGGGTCACGAGCGTCGTGGTGGTGTCACGGACCAGGACCATCCGCAGGGGACGACCACGCAGGAACACCTCGACGGCGTCCCGTGGGGGATCGTCGGACACGCCGCTGAGCGGTTCGGAGCCGGTCCCGTGCCCGCCCCGGTCGATCGTCCAGGCGCCGTCCGGCAGCCGTGTGAGCACGACACCCTCGGTGGCGAGCGCCCGGTCGTCGGAGTCCCACACCGTCTCGCGCACCGTCACCGCTTCGTGACGGCGCACGTCGGCGGCGAACGGCTCGAGTGCGGGGAGCCTGCGGTCGTCGAGGATCCGCCAGGTCCGGCGGGGGTCGGGGAGCGCATGTGCAGCGGCGGCGGGGGCGGGAGCGGCAGCGGGTCGGGGCATGCCGCAAGTGTCGTCCGACGCACCCGTGTCAGACCGGGGGCAACGGGGTTCTGTGGACGGAGTCCTGACATGCCCGTCCTGTGGAGGACTCGGCACCTCGCCAGGCCCCGGCGCGTAGGTTCCGCTGCATGAGCGACGGAGCACCCAGCGCCCCCGACACCCGCGCAGACCACAGCGCCCCCGACACCACGGCCCCCACCAGCACGCCGAGCGACCGCGACCTCGAGTCCTGGATCGCCGACCGCCGCTGGTACGCCTCGAAGGGGTCCGTGCCACGCCTCCGGACGATCTCCACCGACGACGGAACGCGGCTGGTGCTCGACGAGGCCCCCGCGGTCCCCGTCCTCTACCAGTCGCCCATCACCAGCGACGCCGACGGCGCGATCGTCGACGCCACGACCGACCTCGCGTGGGTCTCGGCGCTCGCCGCACGCATCGACGCGGCGCCGGACAGCCTCAGCCCGATCGGCCGGGTCACCGCCGCCCGCGTCCTGACGGGTGAGCAGTCCAACACCTCGGTCATCTGCGACACCGAGTCGGGCGACCGCGTCATCATCAAGGTCTTCCGCGTCTTGCACCACGGCGACAACCCCGATGTGACCACGCAGCTCGCCCTCACGGCGGCGGGCAGCACGCGCGTGCCGCGGGTCTACGGCGCACTCCGCGCCGACTGGCCCGACGTCGGACGCCTCGACGGCAGGGCGACGGGGCACCTCGCCTTCGCCCAGGAGTTCCTGCCCGGGCTCGACGACGCCTGGCGCGTCGCCCTGCAGGAGGCGCAGGCCGGTACTCCGTTCGGTGACCGCGCCGAGCAGCTCGGCGCCGCGCTCGCCGCTGTGCACCGCACCCTCGCAGGAGCGCTGCCGACGGAACCGGCCGACGCGCCCCGACGGGACGTCGCCGTCGCGACGATGCACGCCCGACTCGACACCGCCGCCCGCGAGGCCCCGGCCGTCGCCGACCACGCCGACGCCATCCGCGCGGTCTACGCCCGTGCCGCTGACGCGACGTGGCCGGATCTGCAGCGCATCCACGGTGACCTGCACCTCGGACAGGTCCTGTCGGCACCGGACCCCCGCGGGTGGGTCTTCCTGGACTTCGAGGGCGAGCCGCTCCGCCCCCTCGACGAACGCTCGCTGCCGGACGTCACCCTGCGCGACGTGGCGGGCATGCTGCGTTCGTTCGACTACGTCGCGGGCGCGCTGGCACACGACGCCGAACCGGTCGACGCGGCCTCGTGGGCAGCCGAGGCGCGAGCCCGCTTCCTCGAGGGCTACCAGCGGGGCACCGGCGCGGACCTCGCCGCCCACAGCGCGCTGCTCGACGCCTTCGAGCTCGACAAGGCGGTCTACGAGGTCGTCTACGAGACCCGCAACCGACCCGACTGGGTCGGGATCCCGCTCGCGGCCGTCGCACGCCTGGTCGGCGACAGCGGGTCCTGAGCGCGACCCACGAACGCCACGGGAGGCCCGTGGCGACACCGCCACGGGCCTCCCGTCCGTCAACGGGTGACGTCGTCTAGTTGACGGGACCCGTGTACTTCTCGCCCGGTCCGGCACCGATCGGGTCCGGGATCGCCGACGCCTCGCGGAAGGCGAGCTGCAGCGACCGCAGTCCGTCGCGGAGCGGGCGGGCGTGGTGGTCGCCGATCTCGGTCGCGGCGGCCGTCACCAGGCCGGCGAGCGCGGTGATGAGCTTCCGCGCCTCGTCCAGGTCGGTCTGTTCCTGCGGGTCGTCGGCCAGGCCGACCTTCACGGCCGCGGCACTGAGCAGGTGCACCGCAACGGTGTTGATGAGTTCGACCGCCGGCACCTCCGCGATGTCCCTGGCGGCGTCGATGCCGGTGTCGTCGATCGGGGTGTCGCTCACGGTGCTCCTCTGCTAGGCTTGCTCGCGGCAGATGCTGTCCGTGTGCCGTCAGTTCCCTTGACAACACCCGGACGGTGTCACGAAAGAGGAGTCTCTCCCACCCGCGGCCGCGTTCCACCAGGCTACCGGGTCACCACCGCTCCGCGAGTGCACGTGTTGTGCTCGTCGGTCGGATCCCACGGATCCGATGCAGGGCGGCTGCCGAACGGGTCGACATCCCGTGCGTCAGATCTCCTCTCTCGTGCTGTCGTCCAGGGCAAACGCCCCGGACGGCCACCACCTGATTGAAGGAGCTCCGCATCACCGATCCCCGTACCAACGACCGAATCCGCGTTCCCGAAGTCCGACTCGTCGGTCCGCAGGGTGAGCAGGTCGGCGTTGTCCCGATCGCCATGGCACTGCGTCTCGCGCAGGAAGCCGAACTGGATCTGGTCGAGGTCGCGCCGAACTCGAAGCCGCCCGTGGCCAAGATCATGGACTACGGCAAGTTCAAGTACGAAGCCGCTCAGAAGGCCAAGGAAGCTCGTCGCAACCAGGTGAACACGGACCTGAAAGAGGTCCGTTTCCGCCTGAAGATCGACGTGCACGACTACGAGACGAAGCGCAAGCGTGCCGAGGGGTTCCTCCTCGGTGGCGACAAGGTGAAGGCGATGATCCTCTTCCGTGGCCGCGAGCAGTCGCGTCCGGAGCAGGGTGTCCGTCTCCTCCAGAAGTTCGCGGAAGAGATCGCCGAGTTCGGTGTCGTCGAGTCGCGTCCGACCCAGGACGGCCGCAACATGACGATGATCATCGCTCCGCTCAAGAACAAGTCCGACGTCAAGGGCGAGCAGAACGCCAAGCGTGCTGCACAGAAGGCCGAGCGTCGTGCCACCGAGCACGCCGCGAAGGGCAAGGACGAGGCCGAGGCCGGTTCCACGTCCGAGGCAGCTGCGGAATCCACGGACGCCGCGGCCGAATAGGTCCCCGGACCGACCCCGCAACGACGCGGCCCCCCATCCATCCCACGGAAAGGCACCACCATGCCCAAGCAGAAGACCCACTCCGGGTCGAAGAAGCGCTTCAAGGTCACCGGTACCGGCAAGATCATGAAGCAGCAGGCCGGTATGCGTCACAACCTCGAGGTCAAGAGCTCCAAGCGCAAGGCCCGCCTGAACGAGGACCAGGTCCTCTCCAAGGGTGACGCGAAGAACGTCAAGAAGCTCCTCGGCCACTGAGCCCCGCAGATCGTAAAGGAATAGTGCAATGGCACGAGTAAAGAGAGCGGTCAACGCCGCCAAGAAGCGCCGCGTCATCCTCGAACGCGCCGAGGGCTACCGCGGCCAGCGTTCGCGCCTGTACCGCAAGGCCAAGGAGCAGGTCACCCACTCCCTCGTCTACGCGTACCGCGACCGTCACGCGAAGAAGGGCGAGTTCCGTCGCCTCTGGATCCAGCGCATCAACGCTGCGTCCCGTGCGAACGGCCTGACCTACAACCGCCTCATCCAGGGTCTCAACCTGGCCGGCGTCGAGGTCGACCGTCGCATCCTCGCCGACCTCGCGGTGAACAACCCCGAGACCTTCACCGCGCTCGTCGAGACCGCGAAGAAGGCCCTCCCGGCCGACACCTCGGCCCCGAAGGCTGCGTAGTCAGTTCTTCTGCTCGCGAAACCCCCGCCGCACGGCGGGGGTTTCGTCGTTCCTAGACTTGGGTCGTGAGCGATCTCCTCGAGAACCCCCGTGCCGGACGCGTGAAGGCCGTTGCGGCCCTGGCCAAGAAGGACGTCCGGGCCGAGACCGGCCTGTTCCTGCTGGAAGGGCCCCAAGCGGTCCGCGAAGCGCTGGAGTACGCACCGGAGCTCCTGCGCGAGCTCTACGTGACGCCGACCGCCGCTGCCCGCTACGGGCTCGACGACGCGCCGGTGGACACCTGGTTCGTGACGGAGCAGGTGCTCGACGCGATGGCCGACACGGTCACCCCGCAGGGCGTGGTCGCGGTGTGCCAGCAGTTCCCGACGTCGGTGAAGGACGTCTTCCCGGACCCCTCGGCCCTGCCCGCTGATGCGTCCGACGAGCAGGCCGCGTTGCCCGGATTGGTCGCCATCCTCGAAGAGGTGCGGGACCCGGGGAACGCCGGCACGATCATCCGGGCTGCCGATGCGGCCGGCGCCGACGCGGTGGTGCTGACCGGACGCTCGGTCGACCCGTACAACCCGAAGGTCGTCCGGTCGACGACCGGGTCCCTGTTCCACGTCCCGGTGTCCGTCGGCGTGACCCTGGCGGACACGATCGCGCGGGCGAAGGCCCTCGGCTACACGGTGCTCGCGGCGGACGTCTCCGGCGACGACCTGCCGGTGGTCCGCGCCGAGGGGATGCTCGACGGACCGACCGCGTGGGTCTTCGGCAACGAGGCCCGCGGACTCACCGCCGACGACCTGGCGCTCGTCGACCGGGCCGTCAAGGTGCCGATCTACGGACAGGCGGAGTCCATGAACCTCGCCACGGCCGCGTCGGTGTGCCTGTACGAGTCGGCCTTCGCGCTCCGGAGCTGACGCTCTTCCCTCCCCAGGCCGGTCGTCGGCGTCGGTCATCCACCGTCCGCTCGGTGCAGGTGGGTGGTATCCCGACGGCCGGTAGGCTTGGGTCTCGTGTCAGAACCTCTCGAGATCAGCGAATCGGCCGTCGCCGACGCGGTGGACGCGGCCCTCGCCGCCGTCCGTGCCACGACGACGGTCGCCGAACTGAAGCAGGCCAGGGCCGAGCACACCGGTGAGCAGTCACCGTTGGCGCGGATGAACGCATCGATGCGCAGTGTGCCGCCGGAGCAGAAGGCCGCGGCGGGCAAGCTCGTCGGGCAGGCCCGAGGGCGGGTGAACGCGGCGATCGCCGAGCAGGAATCCGTCCTCGCGGTGGCCGAGGAGCGCGCACGGCTCGAGGCCGAGCGCGTCGACGTCACCGCGTTGCCGGTCCACCGCGCCACCGGCTCCCGCCACCCGCTCTCGCTGCTGAACGAAGCCGTCGCCGACATCTTCGTCGGCATGGGGTGGGAGGTGGCAGAAGGCCCAGAGCTCGAGCACGAGTGGTTCAACTTCGACGCGCTGAACTTCGACCAGGACCACCCGGCCCGGGCCATGGCGGACACGATCTTCGTCGAGCCCGTCGACCGGCACCTGGTCATGCGCACCCACACCTCACCGGTGCAGGTGCGGTCGCTGCTGTCGCGTGACCTCCCGCTGTACGTCATCGCCCCGGGTCGCGTCTACCGCGCCGACGAGCTCGACGCCACGCACCTGCCGGTCTTCACCCAGGTCGAGGGCATCGCGATCGACAAGGGCCTGACGATGGCGCACCTGCGCGGCACGCTCGAGCACTTCGCCCGCGCAGATGTTCGGCGCCGAGGCGCAGATCCGGCTCCGCCCGAACTACTTCCCGTTCACCGAGCCCAGCGCCGAGATGGACGTCTGGCAGCCGAACGCCAAGGGTGGCGCGCGGTGGGTCGAGTGGGGTGGCTGCGGCATGGTGAACCCCAACGTCCTGCGTGCCGCCGGCATCGACCCGGACGAGTACCAGGGCTTCGCGTTCGGCATGGGCATCGAGCGGACACTGCAGTTCCGCAACGGCCTGAACGACATGCGTGACTTCCTCGAGGGCGACATCCGCTTCTCGCAGCAGTTCGGAACGGTGGTCTGATGCGCGTCCCACTCCGTTGGCTCGGTGAGTCCGTCGACCTCCCCGAGGACGTCACCCTCGAGCACGTCCACGCGGCGCTCGTGTCGGTCGGCTTCGAGGAAGAGGACGTCCACAGCTTCGACCTGACCGGACCCATCGTGGTCGGTCGGGTCCTCGAGCGCGTCCCCGAGCCGCAGAAGAACGGCAAGACCATCAACTGGTGCCAGGTGGACGTCGGCGAGGCGCGAGCCGCCGCGGCATCGTCTGCGGCGCGCACAACTTCGTCGTCGGCGACAACGTCGTCGTCACGCTGCCCGGCGCAGTCCTGCCCGGGCCGTTCCCGATCGCCGCCCGCAAGACCTACGGGCACGTGTCCGACGGCATGATCGCCTCGGCCCGCGAGCTCGGGCTGGGCGACGAGCACGACGGCATCCTGCGCTTCGCCGACCTCGGCATGGACCCCACCGTCGGTGCCGACGCCATCGCGCTCCTCGGCCTCGACGACGCCGCGGTCGAGATCAACGTCACGCCGGACCGCGGCTACGTGCTCAGCATGCGCGGGGTCGCCCGCGAGTACGCGCACGCCACCGGAGCGGCTTCCACGACCCCGTCGACGCGCGTCGCGCCGCGTCCGGCCGACGGGCTTCCGGGTCACCGATCGACGACCAGGCCCCGATCCGGGGTCGTGTCGGAGCTCGACGTTTCGTCACGCGCGTCGTGCGCGGGATCGACCCGGCCGCGAAGACACCGTCCTGGATGGTGTCGCGCCTGTCGCTGGCCGGGGTGCGCTCCATCTCCCTGCCCGTCGACATCACGAACTACGTCATGTTCGAGCTCGGCCAGCCGCTCCACGGCTACGACCTGCGACCGTCGCGGGCGGCCTCGGCGTGCGCCGGGCGAGCCGCTGGCGAGACGCTCGAGACCCTCGACGGCACCGTCCGGAAGCTCGACCCCGAAGACCTCGTCATCACCGACGACCACGGTCCCGTCGGCCTCGCCGGCGTCATGGGCGGAGCCCGCACCGAGATCTCGGCGAGCACGACCGACGTCCTGATCGAGGCCGCCGGGTTCGACCAGGTCTCCATCGCCCGCACCGCTCGTCGCCACAAGCTCCCCAGCGAGGCATCCCGTCGCTTCGAGCGTGGTGTCGACCCGCAGGTGGCCGAGGCCGCGGCGAACCGTGCCGTCGAGCTGCTCGTCGAGCTCGCCGGCGGCACCGCTGACGCCCTCGGGTCGACACTCGTCGACACCGAGCCGCGGGCGACCGTGACGATGCGGCTCTCGCGTCCGGCCGAGCTCGTCGGCGTCGAGTACACCGACGCCGAGGTCATCGACACGCTCCGCGCGATCGGCGCCACGGTCGAGGCCGACGGTGAGCAGCTCGCGGTCACCCCGCCCACCTGGCGTCCCGACCTGACCGACGACACCACCCTCGTCGAAGAGGTCGCGCGCATCGTCGGCTACGACCGGATCCCGAGCGTGCTGCCGGTCGCTCCGCCCGGTCGGGGCCTGACCCGGCACCAGCGGCTCGTCGTCGGGTTGCCTCGGCGCTGGCCGCGGCGGGCCTGACCGAGGTCGTCACGGCGCCGTTCGTGTCCGCTGCCACGCAGGACGCCTACCCGGGGATCGACCCGCAGGGCGGACCGAGCGTCGTGCTCGCCAACGCCCTGGACAGCGAGCAGAACCTCCTGCGCCGCAGCGGCGTGCCGGCCCTGGTCGACGCCGCCCGTCGCAACGTGTCGCGCGGGCTCGTCGACGTCGCGCTCTACGAGACGTCCCGGGTGTTCCTGCCGGTGACGGGCGTGACGCTCGGCACCGACGAGGTCCCGGCGGGCGCCGCCCGGCCCGACCGTGCGACGCTCGAGGCGCTGGACGCCTCGCTGCCCGCCCAGCCCTTCCACGTCGCCGCACTGCTCACCGGCCACCGGGTCGTCAAACAGCCGGGCACCACGGCGGAACCGTTCGGCATCGCCGACGCGATCGATGCGGCCCGCCAGGTCGCCTGGGCCGTCGGTGTCGAACTCACCGTCGCGCAGACGACCCACCCGTCCCTGCACCCGGGCCGCGCCGCGTCGCTGCTCGTCGACGGCACGGTCGTGGGCGTCGCCGGAGAGCTCCTGCCCGAACTGGCCGAGGCCGCCGACCTGCCCCGCGTGGTGGCGGTCGTCGAGCTCGACCTCGACGCGCTGGTCGCCGCGGCCCCGGAACTCGTCGCGGTCGCGCCGATCGTCTCCTACCCGGCAGCCACGCAGGACCTCTCGCTCGTCGTCGACGCGGACGTGCCGGCCGGTGACGTGCTGGATGCGGTGCGCTCTGGCGCCGGAGACCTGTTGGAGTATGCTCGGCTCGTGGATGACTACCGGGGCTCCGGCGTGGACGAGGGACAGAAGTCCCTGACGTTCGCCCTGCGCTTCCGTGCCACGGACCGCACGCTGACCGCTGCCGAGGCCACCGAGGCCCGTGACGGCGCTGTCCGACGTGCCGGCGAGCGATTCGGGGCGACCCTGCGCGACTGACCCACACGGGATCAGCACCGCCCGGGGTCGCCGCCTCCGACTCTCTCGACGACCAGTCCGACCAAAGGTGGAATCCCATGTCCGTATCCGTCGCCGTGGCGGGAGCCTCCGGCTACGCGGGTGGTGAGCTCCTGCGCGTGCTCTCCGCCCACCCCGAGTTCGAGGTCAGGACGGTGACGGCGTTCTCGAACGCCGGACAGCCGCTGATCGCGACGCAGCCGCACCTCCGTTCACTGTCGCACCTGACCCTGGCGGAGACGACGGCCGAGACGCTGCGCGGGCACGACGTGGTGTTCCTGGCGCTGCCGCACGGGCAGTCGGGCGCGATCACCGCGGAACTCGGCGACGACACGCTCGTCATCGACTGCGGCGCGGACCACCGTCTGACGGACCCGGCGGCTGGGACGGTTCTACGGCGGTGACTACTTCGGCGCGTGGACCTACGGGCTGCCCGAGCTCCTGCTCGCGGCGGCGGCAAGCAGCGCTCCGCCCTGGTCGGCGCGAAGCGCATCGCGGTGCCCGGCTGCAACGTCACCGCGGTGACGCTCGGCATCGCAGCCGGGCATCCGGCCGGCCTCGTCGAGTCCGACGACCTCGTCGCGGTGCTCGCGTCGGCCCGTCCGGCGCCGGCAAGAAGCTCGAGCACCGACCTAGCTCGCCTCCGAGATCTGGGGTCCGCCAGCGCGTACGCCGTCGGCGGCACGCACCGGCACGTCCCCGAGATCCTGCAGAACCTGCAGGTCGCGGGGGCCTCCGACGTGACGATCTCGTTCACGCCGGTGCTGGTGCCGATGTCGCGGGGGATCCTGGCGACCACCACCGCGAAGCTCGCGCCCGGCGTCAGCGCACGCGACGTCCGCCTCGCCTGGGAGCAGGCGTACGCCGACGAGCCCTTCGTCCACCTGCTGCCCGAGGGCGAGTTCCCCCGGGTCGCGCGACACGATCGGCGCGAACACCGCGCTGTCGGCCTCGCCGTCGACGAGGCCGCCGGCCGCGTCGTCGCGGTGACCGCGCTCGACAACCTCGTCAAGGGCACGGCGGGCGCCGCCGATCCAGTCGGCGAACATCGCCCTCGGTCTGCCCGAGACCACGGGCCTCAGCGTGGACGGAGTCGCACCGTGAGCGTGCACGCACCAGCCGAGCAGGGTTCCGGGCGCCGGCGCGGCGTCGCGCCGCCGGCGCTCGACGGTCTCGAGCGAGCGGCAAGCCGGACGTCGCCCTCGTCGTCAACGACGGCCCCGACGCGGCCGCGGCCGCGGTCTTCACCAGCAACCGCGCGCAAGGCGAACCCGATCATCTGGTCGCAGCAGGTCGTCGGGGACGGCGTCGCTCGCGCCGTCGTCCTGAACTCCGGCGGCGCGAACTGCTTCACCGGCGCCGTTCGGCTTCCAGACCACGCACCTGACGGCCGAGGCCGTCGGCCGACGCCCTCGGGATCGGCGCCGGGCGACGTCTCGTCTGCTCCACCGGGCTCATCGGCGTGCGGCGACCAGACCTTCCGCGACAACGTGCTCGCGCGGCGTCGACCTGGCGAGCGCGGCGCTCAGCGACGACGGCGGTCCGGATGCGGCGCACCGCGATCATGACGACGGACACGCAGGCCGAAGCAGGCCGTCGTGACCGAGGACGGCTGGACCGTCGGCGGCATGGCCAAGGGCGCCGGGATGCTCGCGCCCGGGCTCGCGACGATGCTCGTCGTCATCACGACCGACGCCGATGCTCGACGCCGGCCGAGCTCGACCAGCGCGCTGCGCGCCGCGACCCGCGTCACGTTCGACCGGCTCGACTCCGACGGCTGCATGTCGACGAACGACACCGGTCGTCGCTGCTGGCGTCGGGCGCGATGCGGCGTCGACGCCCGAGCGTCGACGACTTCACGGAGGCCCTGACCGCGGTCTGCGCCGACCTCGCCGCGCCAGCTGCAGGGGACGCCGAGGGCGCGAGCCACGACATCGCGATCGAGGTCGTCGGACGCCGCGACCGAGGACGACGCCGTCGACGGTCGGCCGCGCGGTCGCCCGCAACAACCTGTTCAAGGCGGCGGTCTTCGGCAACGACCCGAACTGGGGCCGGGTGCTCGCCGCGATCGGCACCACCGACGCCGAGTTCGACCCGTACGCGGTCGACGTCGCATGAACGGCGTGCGGGTCTGCCACGCGGGCGAGCCCGACCAGCCGCGCGACGCCGTCGACCTGACCCCGCGCGCACTGCACGTGCTGATCGACCTCGATGTCGGCGACGCGACGGCGACGATCCTGACCAACGACCTCACCCACGACTACGTGCACGAGAACAGCGCGTACTCCAGCTGATGGCGGCCGACCCGACGCACGACGCAGGAAGAAGCACGAGGTCGCCGCGGTCAAGGCCGCGACGCTCATCGAGTCGCTGCCATGGCTCAAGCGCTTCCGCGGCCAGGTCGTCGTCGTCAAGTTCGGCGGCAACGCCATGGTGACGAGGACCTGAAGCGCGCCTTCGCCGAGGACATGGTCTACCTGCGCTACGCCGGCCTGCGCCCGGTCGTCGTGCACGGCGGCGGCCCGCAGATCTCCGCCGATGCTCAAGCGGCACGGCATCCGAGTCGAGTTCCGCGGCGGCTACCGCGTCACGACGCCCGAGGCGATGACGGTCGTCCGCGAGGTGCTCGCCGGCGAGGTCAGCCGCGAGATCGTCGGCCTGATCAACGAACACGGCGCCGCTCGCCGTCGGCGTCTCCGGCGAGGACGGCTGGCTGTTCGCCGGCGACGCAGAAGGGCGTCGTCGTCGACGGGGAGCAGGTCGACCTCGGCCAGGTCGGCGACATCGTCGACGTCGACCCGTCCGCGCGTGCTCGCCGCAGCTCGACGCCGGCCGCATCCCGGTCGTCTCGATCGATCGCGCCCGACGTCGACGCAGCCCGGCCAGTCGCTCAACGTGAACGCGGACGCCGCGGCGGCGGCCCTGGCGGTCGCGCTCGGCGCGGCGAAGCTCGTCGATGCTCACCGACGTCGCCGGCCTGTACCGCGACTGGCCCGAACCGCGACTCGCTCGTCTCGACCTCATCGCGTCGACGAGCTCCGCGAGCTGCTGCCGAGCCTCGAGTCGGGCATGATCCCCAAGATGACCGCGTGCCTCGACGCCGTCGTCGGCGGGGTGGCGAAGGCGGCGATCATCGACGGCCGCGATCCCGCACTCGATCCTGCTCGAGGTCTTCACCCGGCAGCGGCATCGGCACCGAGGTGGTCCCGGCAGACGACCAGTCGACGCACCGACACGACCTGGCCGCGAGCGGCACGTCGCATCGCGATCGATGACGCCGTCGATGCGATCGACCGCCGTCGCGCATGCTCGTGCGCGGCGAGGGCTGCTGCGTCTGGGACGACGAGGGCAACGAGTACCTCGACTTCCTCGCCGGCATCGCGGTCAACTCGCTCGGCCACGCGCACCCCGCGTTCGTCGAGGCGGTCGCCGACCAGGCCGCGACGCTCGTGCACGTCTCGAACTACTTCGCCACCCCGCCCCAGCTCGAACTCGCCGAGCGCCTCAAGCGCATCACCGGCGCGGGCGACGCGGGCCGCGTGTACTTCGGCAACTCCGGCGCCGAGGCGAACGAGGCCGCGTTCAAGCTCGCCCGCCTCAACACGGTGCGGACGGCACGCAAGACCCGGATCCTCGCGCTCAAGAACGGCTTCCACGGCCGCACGATGGGCGCGCTCGCGCTCACCGGCAAGCCCGCGCTGCAGCGAGGCGTTCCTGCCGATGCTCCCGGGCGTCGAGCACATCGACACCACGATCGAGGCGCTCGAGGCGGCGATCGACGACTCCGTCGCCGCCCTGATCGTCGAACCGATCAAGGGCGAGGCCGGCGTGGTCGACCTGCCGGAGGGCTTCCTCGCTGGCGGCACGCGCGACTGACCGCGGAGCACGGCGTACTGCTGATCCTCGACGAGATCCAGACCGGGCGTCGGCCGGACCGGCAACTGGTTCGCGTTCCAGCGGCGACGGCATCGACGCCGGACGCGGTCACCATCGCCAAGGGCATCGCCGGCGGCTTCCCGATCGGCGCCCTGGTCACGTTCGGCTGGGCGTCCGACCTGTTCTCGGCCGGGCAGCACGGCTCGACCTTCGGCGGCAACCCGCTCGCCACCGCGTCGCCAACGCGGTGCTCGACGAGATCGAGCGCGCCGACCTCGTCGCCGAACGCCGTGCGTCAAGGGTGAGCGGATCCGCGACGGCATCCGCGCCATCGGTTCCCCGCTGGTCGAGGAGGTCCGCGGCACGCGGCCTGCTCATCGGCGTCGGCTGACCGGTCCGATCGCCGCCGGCGGTCGCCGCAGCCGCCCTCGAGCGGGCCTCATCATCAACGCCCCCAACGAGTCGAGCCTCCGCATCGCGCCGCCGCTCATCGTGTCCGACGCCGAGATCGACGAGTTCCTGTCGATCCTCGCCCAGAGCCTCGCGGCCGTCGCCGCACGCGCAGGAGCCCACCGCATGACCCGCCACTTCCTCCGCGACGACGACCTGAGCCCGGCCGAGCAGGCCGCGATCCTCGACCTCGCCGATGCAGATGAAGGCCGACCGCTGGGCGGAGAAGCCGCTGGCCGGTCCGCAGACGCGTCGCGGTGATCTTCGACAAGTCGTCGACCCGCACCCGGGTGTCCTTCGCGGTCGGCATCGCCGACCTCGGCGGCAGCCCGCTGATCATCTCGACGGCGAACAGCCAGCTCGGCGGGAAGGAGACCCCGTCCGACACCGCCCGCGTGCTCGAGCGCATGGTGTCGGCGATCGTGTGGCGCACCTACGCGTCAGGCCGGGCTCGAGGAGATGGCGGCCGGAACGACGGTCCCCGTCGTCAACGCCCTGTCCGACGACTTCCACCCCTGCCAGCTGCTCGCCGACCTGCTCACCATCCGTGAGCACCGCGGCGCCCTCGCCGGGCAGACCGTGGCGTTCATCGGTGACGGTGCGAGCAACATGGCGCAGTCGTACCTGCTCGCCGGCGCGACGGCGGGCATGCACGTCCGCGTCGCCGCCCCCGCCGAGTTCTCCCCGTCGGCGCAGGTCGTCACCGATGCCGAGGAGCGCGCCGCCGAGACCGGCGGATCCGTCCTCGTGGTGACCGACCCGGTCGGCCGCGGTCGCGGGTGCCGACGTCGTCGTCACCGACACCTGGGTGTCGATGGGCAAGGAGGACGAGAAGGCAGCGCGCCTCGAGACCTTCGGCGGGGTACCAGGTCGACGACGCGCTCATGGCGCACGCCGCCGACGACGCCGTCTTCCTGCACTGCCTGCCGGCCGACCGTGGGTTCGAGGTGACCGCCGACGTCATCGACGGCCCGCAGCAGCGTCATCTGGGACGAGGCGGAGAACCGTCTGCACGCCCAGAAGGCGCTGCTGGTCTGGCTGCTCGCCAACGACTAGCCGACGGACCGATCACCAGTGGCTGACCGCGTCGTCCTCGCGTACTCCGGCGGTCTCGACACCTCCGTCGGGATCGGCTGGCTGCGCGACGCCACCGGCAAGGACGTCGTCGCACTCGTGGTCGACGTCGGCCAGGGCGGCGAGGACCTCGAGGCGGTCCGGCAGCGTGCGCTCGACTGCGGCGCCGTGGAGTCACTCGTCGTCGACGCCAAGGACGAGTTCGCCGACGAGTACATCGTGCCGGCGCTCCGGGCCAACGCGCTCTACCAGAAGCGGTACCCGCTCGTCTCGGCACTGAGCCGCCCGCTCATCGCGAAGCACCTCGCGCTGACGGCGAAGCAGCTCGGTGCCGACAGCGTCGCGCACGGCTCCACCGGCAAGGGCAACGACCAGGTCCGCTTCGAGGCAGCCGTCGCGGCGATCGCACCGGACCTGCGGACCGTCGCCCCGGTGCGGGACCTCGCCCTGACCCGCGACCGCGCCATCGCGTACGCGCAGGAGCACCGGCTGCCGATCCAGCACTCGGAGCGGGAGCCGTGGTCGGTCGACCAGAACGTGTGGGGCCGAGCCGTCGAGACCGGGCTCCTCGAGGACCCGTGGAACGCCCCCGCCGCCGACCTCTACGCGACCACGCAGGACCCGGCGTTCCCGCAGCAGGCCGACGAAGTCACGATCACCTTCGACCGTGGTGTCCCGGTCGCCCTCGACGGGCAGCGGTTCAGCGTGCTGCGCATGGTGCAGGAGCTCAACGCGGTCGCCGGCAAGCACGGCGTCGGGCGGATCGACGTCGTCGAGGACCGGGTGGTCGGCATCAAGTCGCGCGAGGTCTACGAGGCGCCGGCCGCGATCGCGCTCATCGCCGCGCACGAGGAGCTCGAGAGCCTCACCCTCGAGCGTGACGTCGCCCGGTTCAAACGCGGCGTCGAGTCCGAGTGGGCCGACCTGGTCTACGACGGCCTGTGGTTCGGCGGACTCAAGCGCAGCCTCGACGCCTTCGTCGAGCACACCCAGCAGCACGTCTCCGGCGACGTCCGGTTGCGGCTGCAGGGTGGGCGTGCCACCGTGACGGGCCGTCGGTCCGAGCATACAACAACGAAAAACCAGGGCTGGACAACCGCGATATCCGTTGGGCGTTGACCCTCGCCATCGACATCGTGCGGGTGGCAATGGCTTCCTACCGTGGCGCGGCGACGATCTCGGCCATTCATGTGCCGCCCACCGGGCTCTATCCCCAAATATTACTTTGACCCGCTGCAGGATCTGGCTGAAAGAGTTTAGCATCGAAGTCGACGGGCAGGCATACAAGCCCTACGATCCGGATGCCAGTATGCGCATCGCCGAAGAGGCACGCAAAGCATTGGGCGACCTGGTGCCAACTGATAAGGCGGAGATCCGCAAGGCGATTGGCTATGGCTGGTGGAATCACGATCTGGAAACAGCCGAAAAGCTCATGTTGCAGGCCGGCTGTACCCGAGATTCGAGCGGCAAGTGGTTATTGCCCAGTGGTGAGCCGTTCAGGCTGGCACTGCTGGCCGAAGGTGATACCCGCCCGGTGATGAACCGTGGTGCTTCGATGATTGTGGAAAACTGGGTTGCCTTTGGCATCGATGCCACGCTTGATGTGCGTGACAATGCTTCGCGTCCAAATTGGCGTTGCTTGGCGAGTTTGACGCCGACTTTGGTTGGACGATTGAGACCTGGGGTGGCCATCCCGATCTCTTCTTCTTCCTTGAATCGTGGCACTCCAGTCTCTACAAACCCACGGGCGAGAACGCGGTTGGGCGCAATCGCATGCGCTGGCAAAACCCCGAGCTTGACACGATCATTGAGAGCATCCAGAAGCTCGACTTTGACGATCCAAAGGGCATCGAACTCGGGATCAGTTTATCAAGCTGGCTGCACGTGAAATGCCGATTACGCCGATCATGTCGTACAACGTCTTCTCGGTTTGTGACGAGACCTACTGGAAGGGCTTCCCCACCGCGGAAGATCCCTACACCGATCCCGTTGCCAACTGGGCAAATACGAAGTACATGTATGTGAAGATCAGTTCAACGAGTGCTTAATGGACAGGGTGGCAAGATGACAGGCATGACAAATAAGTGGCAATGCAAATAATTTGTCATCCTGTCATCTTGTCTCCCTTCATCCTTTCACCTTGTGTCACCTTGTCGGGAGAATAAGCAGTGCGAAATTTTTCCTAAGCTACCTCATCCCACGTCTGGGCCAGTACATCATGGTCATTTTTCTGGGGGTCACTTTGACCTTTATGATCCCCGGCTTCTCACCCAACGATCCGGTAGAACGGCAGGTGAGCCAGATCATGATGAGTGGTTCGCAGGTCAGCCCGGAAGCGATCGAGCATTGCGCGAGGCGCTGACCGAGATGTACGGCCTCTCGGGCAGCCCGTGGCAGCAATATCTCGCGTTCTGGGGCCGGCTGTTGCGCGGCGATTTGGGCCCTTCGCTTTCCACCTTTCCAACGCCGGTGACCGCGTCTGATTGCCAACGCGATGCCCTGGACCTTGGGCTTGTTGCTCACTTCGATATTGATCTCGTGGGTGCTGGGCAACTTTCTGGGGGGGCTTGCCAGCTACTATCCAACAATCCATTGATCCGCGTGGTTGATCTATTGAGCCAGGCGGTGCGACCCGATTCCCTATTATATTATGGCGCTGGTCTTGCTGATCATGTTTGCCTATATCATTCCGATCTTTCCCTTCAGCGGTGCCTATTCACCGGGCACCCATGTCGAATTTAGCCTCAGCTTCGTGTTGACAGTGATCTGGCACTCCATCTTGCCGGCGCTGACCCTGGTGACCGTCGGCATCGGCGGCTGGTTTATCGGCATGAAGTCGCTGACCTCCAACATTATCTCCGAGGACTACGTGGTCTATGCCGAAAACGCCGGGCTACGCGAGCGCACGATCCTCTTTGATTACGTCATGCGCAACGCCATGTTACCCCAGATTACGGGCTTGGCGCTGCAACTGGGGTTGATCTTCAACGGCGCGCTGATCATGGAAGTTGTCTTCGGCTACCCAGGCATGGGCATGTTGACCCTGCAAGCAGTGATGGCAAACGACTACACACTGATTATGGGCATCGCGATCTTCTCGATCATCGGCGTTGCCACATCGGTGCTCATTCTGGACTTACTCTACCCGCTCTTCGACCCGCGAGTGAGGCATCAATAACATGATTTGGCATAAGCGATCCCGTCGTCTTTCGGACAGGGTGACAAGATGGCAAGGTGACTGTAGATTCACCTCGGTCACCCGGTCACCCTGTCAGGTCTACCATTCAATCGGAATTATCTGTAATAAAGGCTGCACATGCTGACAATTCTTCGTGATTTGTTTAAACATGATGGGCGCTTTCGTGTCGCCTTTATCTTTCTGCTGGCGACCGTTGTCCTGTCGCTGCTCTCCTTTGTCTCCCCCTACGATCCAGGCCAAACCTTCATGGTGCCGCCGGATATGCCCCCCTCGGCTGAATCTTCTTTGGTACCAGTTCGCGTGGACAGGATATCTTTTGGTGGATGGCCTTTGCCGTGCGCAACTCGCTGGTGCTTGGCATCTTGACGGCGATCATCTCCCGCATCATCGCCATCTTTGTGGGCTTGACCGCCGGCTACCGTGGCGGCTGGACGGATCGGATTCTGATGTCGATTAACGATAGTTTTGTCGTGATGCCCGTGTTGCCCATCCTGATTCTGCTCAGCTTTTTGCTGCGCGGCAAGATGAG
This sequence comes from uncultured Chloroflexia bacterium, assembly GCA_963720825.1. Lineage (GTDB taxonomy): Bacteria > Chloroflexota > Limnocylindria > Limnocylindrales > CSP1-4 > CAIXZV01. Next base: position 313,528 of record CAVRGY010000009.1, read on the forward strand.
CTTAATGATGTTGGCCTTTATTATGGGCATCTTTGGCTGGCCCTGGGATGCACGCCTGATCCGCGCCCAGGTGCTCAGCTTGAAGGAGCGACCTTTCACCCGCACCGCGGTCTACTCCGGCACCAACGCATTTCGCATCACCTTCAATGAGCATTTGCCCTTTGTGCTGCCCGTCGTCTTTGCCACGACGATCAACAATCTGCTCTGGTCGATTGGCATGGAGGTCACACTGAGTGTGTTGGGGCTTTCCGATGTGACCATCCCCACCATCGGTACCACCATCTTCTGGGCGAATCAACATCAAGCGCTGGTGGCTGGCATCTGGTGGTGGCTCGGCGCACCAGTGGTCGTCGCCATTATCCTCTTCCTCGGGTTGTACTTGCTCTTCTCCAGCGTCAACGAGTATATTGACCCACGCACACGCCTACGGCAGATGGGAGGTTGAGCAATGGCACTACTGGAAGTAAACGATCTGCGCGCCTACTACGAAACGGAAATGTATGGCATCTCGCGTACGGTACGTGCGGTTGATGGGGTCTCACTGGCCTTGCAGCCCAATGAGATTTATGGGGTTGCCGGCGAATCAAGCTGCGGCAAAACGACCTTGATCAAGGTCATCTCCGGCTCGCTCAAAGCGCCGTTAAAGGTGGAAAATGGCTCGGTGATCTACGATTTTGGCTTTGGTCCAGTGGATATCCTCCACACCAGCCAGAGTGAATTGCCGCGCCACCGTGCGTTGGAAAGAGATCTCCTACGTGATGCAAGGCTCGATGAGCGTGCTCAATCCGGTGCGCCGCATCATCCGCACCTTTGAAGACATCGTGAGCACCCATCAGGGGATCCCCGACAAGCGGGCCTTTCTCGAAAAGACCCGCGACCATGTGGGCACCCTCGGCCTACCGCCGGATGTGCTCAACCTCTTTCCCCATCAGCTTTCGGGCGGGATGCGCCAGCGGGTGGCGATTGCGCTGGCAACGGTCTTTCACCCTAGCCTGATCATCGCCGACGAGCCGACCACGGCGCTGGATGTGGTGGTGCAGCGTGGCGTTTTGCAGATGCTCAAGGACATCCAAAGCGAGAGCAAAAACACGGTGCTACTGGTGACCCATGATCTGGCTGTCCATGCCAATGTCGCCGACCGGGTGGCGATTATGTATGCCGGGCGCATCGTGGAAGAGGCACCAACGCAGACCATCTTTAACGCCCCCCGCCACCCCTACACCCAGCATCTGATCAACTCGCTCCCAATGATCGGCGACCGCTCGGTCAAAGCCAGCCTCAGCGGCGCACCACCCAATCTGGCGGATCCGCCGAGTGGCTGTCGCTTTCATCCACGCTGTCCACTGGCAATGGATCGCTGCCGTACAGAGATTCCGCCAATGCTCACCTTGCCCGATCGCCATCGCGTTGCCTGTCATCTTTATCCTGAGCCTGTCGAACGGATGGTGGAGGAGGCTGCCGCATGAGTGACAAGTGAAAAATTACTGGATGTGCAACAGGTGACCGCGGAATTCCATGTCGGTGGCATGCTCGGTGGCAGTCGCCTGACCGCGGTCAACAATGTCTCCTTTTCCCTAAATCGGGATCGTCCGGAAATCTACACGCTGGCCGGCGAAAGTGGCAGTGGCAAGACGACCCTTGCCCGCCTGTTGCTCCACGATCTCGATCCCACGCAGGGCAAGGTCCTCTTTGAAGGGCGTGATCTCGCCACCCTCCGTTCGCGCGAGGATGTCATGGCGTTTATGAAGAAAGTGCAGCCGGTCTTTCAAAATCCCTTTGAAACCTTCAGCCCACTGCGCCGCGTGGAAGAATATCTCTTCGACACCGCCGTCAACTTTGGGCGGGCAAAGAATCGCAAAGCCGCCACGCCGATTGTGGACGAGGCGCTGCACCAGGTGGGGCTGTCGCTCGCCGAGGTCAACCGGCGCTATCCCCACGAACTGTCCGGTGGCCAAATTCAACGGGTTTCGGTGGCGCGGGCGCTCATCCCGCAGCCGCAGGTGATCCTGGCCGATGAGCCGGTTTCGATGGTCGATGCCTCGTTGCGCATGGCGATTGTCAACACCTTCCGCAAGTTGCGCGATGAGCAGAAGGTGAGCGTGCTCTACATCACGCATGATCTGGCGACGGCTTACTACATCAGCGACCGCATCGCGATTATGTTGCGCGGCTATGTGGTGGAGTCCGGTCCGGTCGACGCGGTCTTGGACCGGCCGCTGCATCCGTACACACAACTTCTCCGCGATTCGGTCCCCAAGCCGCAACCGGACAAACGCGAAGCCTGGGCAACGCATATCGATCTGGGCACCCTGGAAATCAAAGAGTATGGGCGGGTGGGCTGCAAGTTTGCCGGGCGCTGTCCGCATGTCATGGACATCTGCCGCCAAGCCGACCCGCCGGATGTTGAAGCCGACGGCAGAACGGTTAAGTGTTATCTGTACACGGATGAAGGGGTGACAGAGCGGTGACATGGGTGACATTGTGTGACGACCTCACCCCTTCAGCCCCCTTCACCCATCCGCACCTCGCTCCTTCCAAATAAACAAAGAGGAACGCCAAATGAACGAAATCACACTCGATGTCAAAACTGCCAAAACCACCATCGACCGCAACATCTACGGTCACTTTGCCGAACACCTGGGCCGCTGCATCTACGACGGCATCTGGGTGGGCGAGGAGTCGCCATTCCCAACGTGCGCGGGATTCGCAAGGATGTGGTCGCCGCGCTGCGCAAGATCAAGATGCCGGTCTTGCGCTGGCCCGGCGGCTGTTTTGCCGACGAATATCACTGGATGGATGGCATCGGTCCCAAAGCGAGACGCGCCCGACGATGATCAACACGCACTGGGGTGGCGTGGTCGAGAACAACCACTTTGGCACCCACGAATTTATGGATTTGTGTGCGCAACTCGGCTGCGAACCATACATCTGCGGCAATGTGGGCAGCGGCACGGTGCAGGAGATGTCACAGTGGGTCGAATACTCACCTTTGACGGTCAAAGCCCGATGGCCAATCTGCGCCAGCAAAATGGCCAGGCGGAAGCCGTGGCAGCTCAAGTATTTGGGCGTCGGCAATGAAAATTGGGGCTGCGGCGGCCGCATGCGCCCCGAATATTACGCCGATCTCTATCGCCGCTATGCCGCCTATGCGCGCAACTATGGCGACAACCGGCTCTACAAAATCGCCTGTGGCCCGCGCAACGACGATTATCATTGGACCGAAGTGATGATGGCGAAGGCCGGCGACCAAATGCTCGCGGGCCGTACATGGATGGCCTGGCGCTGCACTATTACACCGCGTGGAGCGGCTGCCTGACGGCAACGCCGCGGCTCGGCCACTGAGTTTGACGAGGCATGAGTGGATCGAGATCATCGCCAAAGCGCTCTATATGGAAGAGCTGGTGCGCCGCCACTCGACCATCATGGACAAGTACGATCCCGGACAAGAGCGTCGCGCTGATCGTCGACGAATGGGGCACCTGGTTTGCCGTCGAGCCGGGCACCAACCCCGCTTTCCTCTACCAGCAGAACACGCTGCGTGACGCGCTGGTGGCGGCGCTGACCCTCGACATCTTCAACAACCACGCCGACCGCGTGCGCATGGCCAACATCGCGCAGACGGTCAACGTGCTGCAGGCGATGATCCTGACCGACAAGGCGACAAGATGGTGCTGACGCCGACGCTATCACGTCTTTGCGATGTATGCCGCCCATCAAGACGCCACGCTGGTGCCGGTCGACGTGCAAAGCGAACGGTATACGCTGGGCGATTACGATGTCCCGGCGATTTCCGCCTCGGCTTCCGTCGCGGCCAATGGCAAGCTGCACATTACCTTGAGCAATGCCAACCCCAACCAGGATTTGGCCGTCAACCTCTTTATCCGCGGCCTGAAGGCCGGCCAGGTAAGCGGGCAGGTCTTACAAGGCGATGCGATGAATGCACATAACACCTTCGCCCAACCCAATCGCGTGGCACCAAAACCATTCACCGGTGCCACGGTCAACGCGGATGGGCTGGCTGTGACTTTGCCGAAGATGTCGGTGGTGGCGCTGACGGTGGCGGGATAGGTAAAATACAAAAATTTGATCCACGAAGAGACACGAAGTTGCGTAGGGGCATGGGGTTGGCGGCGGAACCAAGCAGGAAAGGCGAGTCACGGTTTGATCGCCGCCGACCCCGTGCCCGTTGCGTTACTTACGCCGCATTTGGATTTGATTTGAGCGAGGTCATGTTGCTGGTTACGCCCGGATGACGGTGATGGCACGGGCCGGGCCGGCGTGGTGGCACTTTCGGTAAAGGTGCGTTCGCTGATCTGGGGCAGCCCACTGGTTGATCAAAGATCACCAGCCAACCGGTGGGCAAATTAAGCCCAGCTAGATAACTGTCCAGTTGTAGTAATGCGGCTTGTAGTGGATCGGGTTTACCATTGCGCATCGGGCGCCGCCGCCGGTCGCCATCCCTCGAAGACCCCGGCGAAAGATGGAGATCCCGGCCGCTCGGTGCTCGCTCAGCTGGACCAGGCCGTCCGGATGATGGTGCGCAGCGGCGGTAGCGGAAGGGCTTGACAGCGGGATCGGCCTCGAGTCCTGTGGCGTCATCGCTACATGAGTAGCGACGAGAACACCAGCATCACGACCCGAGCCCGACCCCGAGCCCGACCCGTGAGCCCCGCCCCTCCCCAACCTCGCCCGCTCCGAGCTGGACGCCCTCAAGGGGCTGTGGAGCACCGGCCGGCTGAGCGCGCGTGAGGTCCACGAGCGGCTGGCCGAGCGCCTCGGCTGGGCTTACTCCACCACCCGCACCGTCCTCGACCGCATGGTTCGGAAGGGGCTGCTCGAGCGGCGGGACTTCCACGGCGTCTTCCTCTACTCGGCGAAGATCAGCCGTCCGCAAGGGTTGGCGCGCCTGGTCCGCGACTTCGCCGAGCGGGTGCTCGAGCTGGACCACGAGTCGGTGGTGCCGCTCTTCGCCCGCAGCGCCGCGCTGAACCCGGAGGAGGTCGAGGAGCTGTCCCGCCTGCTCGATCGGGCGGACGTCGACTCCGAAGGGAGTCGCAGGTGAGCGTCGCCGGGGTGGGGCTGGCCGGCGGAGGCCCCGCCGCCATCGACCGTCTGATGCCCGACGGCGGCGCGCTGCTCGAGGCGCTGGCAGCGAAGAGTTCGACCCTCCTCGGCTTCGCCGCCCGCGAAACCGTTCTCGCCGCGGTGGTCTTCGGCGTCGTCTGGGCGCTGGCCCGCGTCCTGCGGCACGCCCCGGCCCGCCTCCACTTCGCGTTGTGGAGCCTGGTGCTCCTGCGCCTGGTGCTGCCGCCAGGGCTGGCGGCGCCGTGGAGCGCCCGGGCGCTGGTCGCCCGCTGGCTGAGCCCGCTCACCGCCGGCGCCGGGCCCCTGCCTGCCGCGGGAGGGGCCGTGCCGGCTCATGGTGGAGCAGGGCTCCTCGCCGGTCCGCTCCTCGGCGCGGCGGCGCCGGCGCCGGCACCCTGGGCGGTCGCCCTCGCCGCCGCCTGGCTGGCCGGCGCCGCGATCCTCGCCGTCCTCTTCTTCACCCGGCTCCGCTGCTACCGGCGAGCCGCCGCCTTCGCCCGTCCGGCGGCCGACCCGCGGCTGATCGACGTCGCCGAAGCCTGGCGCCGCCGGCTGCGCGTCCGCCGGCGGGTCGAGCTGAGATTGTCCGACGCCGGACTGACGCCGTTCACTCTCGGTGTCTTCCGGCCGCGGATCGTCCTGCCCCGAGCGTTGGTCGCCGGCGGCGGCCGGACCGAGGCCGCTCTTCTCGACGCGGTCATCGGCCACGAGATGGTCCATGTTCGCCGCCTCGACGCCCTCTGGCTCGGCCTTCAGAACGCGACCCAGATCGTCTGGTTCTGGAACCCCCTGGTCTGGTGGACCGCCGGCCGGCTCAACGACGCCCGCGAGCGGATCGCCGACGACGCCATCCTGGCTTCGCGGCGCATCGCCCCCCGCGACTACGCCGCGAGCCTGCTCGCGGTGCTCCGGCTCGATCTCACCACGCCGGGCGGTCTCGCCGCCGCCCCCGCCCTCGGCAACCCCAAGAGGAGAATCGTCATGCGCCTCCACGACATCCTGCACCACCGGCCCGTCCCGCGGTCCCGCGTCCGCAAGGTCGCCCCGGCCCTGGCTTCCGCCCTTTGCGCTCTGGTCTTGCTGCCGATGGCGAGCGTCTCCACCGCCGCCGCTCCGGCCGACCGGCGGCCGGTCGCGGTCTACGAGGCCGAGGCCGCGGCGACCCCGCCTCCCGTCGCGCCCGCCCCCGAGGCGACCGTGGCCCCCGCCCGAGCTCCGATCGCCCTGCCGGCCACGCCGGCGCTAGCCCCGACCCCGCTGCCCTCACCGGCCCTTGCCCCGATCGCCCTGCCGGCCACGCCGACGCCGGTGGCGGAGCCGGCTCTCGCGCCGGCCACGCTGCCGTGGCCGTCCCTCGCTTCGACCCCACTCCCGTCGCCAGCGTTGGCCCCGGTTGCTCTGCCGGCTCTCCCAACCCCGCTGCCCTCACCGGCTCTTGCCCCGGTTGCTCTGCCGTCCTCCCCGACTCCGCTCCCCTCGCCGGCTCTGGCTCCGGTCGCCCGGCCGTCCTCCCCAACTCCGTCGTCGTCGCCGCTCCCCGCCGCGGAACCCTCGGCGATGTCCAGCCCGCTCCCCGACGGCGAGCTGACCAGCCGCTTCGGTGACCGCCGCGATCCGCGCGACGGCCGCACCTCGCACCACGACGGCGTCGATCTGGCGGCGCCCCGGGGCACCGCCGTCCTCGCTCCCGCCTCGGGGCGGGTGAAGCTCGTCTCGCTGGCCTATGGCACCGACGGTCACGACGGCAAGACCGTGATCCTCGACCACGGCGACGGCATCGAGACCCTCTACGCCCACCTCGACGCCATCCTCGTCGAGGAGGCCGACGAAGTGACCGGCGGCCAGACCATCGGCCGGGTCGGCACCTCGGGCTGGGTAACCGGCCCCCACCTGCACTTCGAGGTGCTGCGCGACGGCCAGCCGATCGACCCCGCCTCGGTAGTGCTCGACCTGACCACCCCTCCGAAGCCGGAGAAGTAACGTCCAGCGGCGAGGGTTGGCCGGCACGCCGAACGGGAGGCTCGGGGCGTGGACGGCCGGCATGGAGGGCCTCCCGCCGGCGACCGTCAGGGAGCTGGTGGGAAACCGTGCCGTTGACGGGTTCCACGCCCCGAGTCGGCTCGACGGGCCACCCTCGTCCGCGAGTGGGATAATGCGCCGAGAGGTCCGGCGCCGTGAAGATCGTCACCTGGAACGTCAACTCGCTTCGCATCCGCCTGGCGCGTGTCCTGGCGCTCCTCGAGCGCCACCAGCCCGACGTCCTCTGCCTCCAGGAGACCAAGGTCAGCGACGACGAGTTCCCCACCGCCGAGATCGAGGCGCTGGGCTACCGCGCGGCGATCTTCGGCCAGAAGACCTACAACGGGGTGGCGATCGTGTCGCGCAAGCCGGCGACCGCCGTCCGCCGCGGCTTCCCCGGCGATCCGGTGCCGGAGGAGGCGCGGGTGATCGCCGGTGAGATCGACGGCCTGACGGTGCTCAACCTCTACGTCGTCAACGGCCAATCGTTGGGCAGCCCGAAGTACGAGACCAAGCTGGCCTGGCTCGACGCCCTGACCGCCTGGCTGGCCGCCGAGCGGGCGGCGGAGCGGCCGCTCCTGGTGGTCGGCGACTTCAACATCGCCCCCGACGACCGCGACGTCCACGACCCCGAGCAGTGGCGCGGCCAGGTGCTGTGCAGCGAGCCCGAGCGGGCGCGGCTGCGCGCCCTCCTCGATCTCGGTTTGGCCGATCTCCTCCGACGGCAAACGGCCGAAGGCGGCCTCTTCACCTGGTGGGACTACCGGTCCGGCGCCTTCCACCGCGGCTGGGGGTTGCGCATCGACCTCGCCCTCGGCACCGAGGGGGTGGCCGGCCGCTGCCGGGAGGTGGCGATCGACCGCAACGAGCGCAAGATCTCCACCGGCGAAGGGAAGCCGAGCGACCACGCCCCGGTGGTCGTCAGCCTTGACTAACCCTAGGACGAGATGTGGACGGTTGAGCGAAGTTTCGGAGGAGGAGGGTGGGGGCGGGGGCGCCCCTCTCCCCCCTTGAGGCCTCTCTCGAGATCGACCGAGGGGTTGGGGGAGTGAGGGGGTGATCCAATCTAACGAGCCGTGGCTGGCGTCGCCGGCCCGCGGGCCGGTCGCCCGCGGGCGGCAACTGCTGCGCGCCGCCGCCGCCGTGCCGCCCACCGCCGTCTGCTATCCGGCGGCCCTCGTCGGCTCCGCCCTCCTCCGACCCTGGCCGCTCCGCCGCAGCGCCTGGCAGGCCGGGGTCTTTCGGCTCTGGTGCCGGCTGCTGCTCCGCATCTTCGGCGCCCGCTTCACCGTCCAGGGCCCGCCGCCGCGCCGACCCTACCTGTTGGTCTCCAACCACCTGAGCTGGGTGGACATCCTGGTGCTGGGCGCCGTTGCAGGCGCCAGCTTCATCGCCCGCGCCGACATCGACCGCTGGCCGGTGGTGGGGGCGCTCTGCCGGGCGGTGGACACCATCTTTATCGACCGCGCCTCCAAGCGCGACCTGCTGCGAGTGGCGGCGGTGGTGGAGGCGCGGCTCGCCGCCGGCGCCGGCGTCGTCTTCTTCGCCGAGGGCACGACCGGTCCAGGGGCGGCGCTCCTCCCCTTCAAGCCGTCGCTCCTCGAGGTGGCCGCGGCGAGCGGTGCGGCGGTGCACTACGCCACCCTCGCCTACCGCACGCCCGCCGGCGAGCCCCCCGCCGCCCAGGCGGTCTGCTGGTGGGGCGACGCGCCGTTCACCCCCCACGCCGTCCGCCTCCTCGCCCTACCAGGCTTCGAAGCCCGCCTCACTTTCGGCGCCGAACCCATCCGCGACGGCGACCGCAAGCAGCTCGCCGCCCGCCTCCGCGCCGCCATGGAGGCCATCTTCGAAGCCACCGCCTGAGGTGGGGGAGGTCGGTGCGAGCCGGTAGAGGGGTCGGGGTGGGAGGGGGTGAACCGATCACCCTGCCAGCTCGACTTCGACCGCCGCCTCCGCCGCCTCTTCGAGCAGCAGCTCGGCGATCCGCCCGGCGGTGGTGAGGTCGAGCCGGGCCTCCGCCAGCGCCGCGAGGCGCTCGGCGGTGTTGCGCACCACCAGCCGCGCCACCTCGCTCCTGAGCGATACGCGGGCCGCGGTCTTGGCTTTGCGCACCTCGCCGAGGACCTCGGCCGCCATCGCCAGCACCAGCGGCCGGCCGTCGCCGGCCGCGGCGCGCAGCTCCTCGCCGTCGGGCCACGGGGCGCGGTGGACGGAGCCCTCCCGCCACCACGACCAGACCTCCTCGGTGACGAAGGGGAGGAACGGGGCGAATAGCCGGAGGAGCGTCGCGAGGGCCAGTCGCAGGGCGGCCAGGACCGAGCCGGCCGCCTCGGCGCCGTGGTTGCCGTAGGCGCGGCTCTTGGCCAGCTCGAGGTAGTCGTCGCAGAAGCGCCAGAAGAATCGCTCGGTCGCGGTCAGGGCGCCGGTGTAATCCCAGGCCTCGAAGCTGCGGGTGGCCTCGTCCACCAGCTCGGCCAGGCCGGCCAGCATCGACGCGGTCCAGCGCCCGGGTCACCTCGCCCGGCTCACCGTCGTGGGAGAGGGCGAAGCGGGAGGCGTTGAGGATCTTCACCGCCAGCCGGCGGCCGATCTTGAGCTGCCCCTCGTCGAAGGTGGCGTCCACCCCCAGCCGGGCGCCGGCGGCCCAGTAGCGGGCGGCGTCGGAGCCGTAGCGTTCGAGCAGCGCCATCGGCGTCAGCACGTTGCCCTTCGACTTCGACATCTTCTTGCGGTCGGGGTCGAGCACCCAGCCGGAGATCGCGACCTCGCGGAAGGGGAGGGTGCCGTGCTCGAAGTGGGCGCGGACGACGGTGGAGAAGAGCCAGGTGCGGATGATCTCGTGGGCCTGCGGGCGGAGTGCCATCGGGAAGACGCGGGCGAAGAGGTCGTCGTCCTCGCCCCAGCCGCCGGCGATCTGCGGGGTCAGCGACGAGGTGGCCCAGGTGTCCATGACGTCGGGGTCGGCGACGAAGCCGCCGGGCCGGCCCCGCTGCTCCTCGCGGTAGCCGGCGGGGACGTCGATCGCCGGATCGACCGGCAGCCGCTCCTCGGCGGGCACCAGCGGCGCGCCGTGGTCCGGCGAGCCGTCGTCGCGCAACGGGTACCAGAGCGGGAAGGGGACGCCGAAGAAGCGCTGGCGGCTGATGCACCAGTCGCTCGCCAGCCCCTCGACCCAGGCGTCGTAGCGCGCCCGCATGTGGGGCGGGTGCCAGCGCAGCTCGGCGCCGCGGGCCAGCCACTCGGCGCGGTGGTCCAGGGTGCGGACGAACCACTGCCGGCTGGTGAGGATCTCCAGCGGCTCGTCCCCCTTCTCGTAGAAGCGCACCGGGTGCTCGATCGGCCGCGGCTCGCCGACCAGCGCTCCGGCCGCCGCCAGCAGCTCGGCGATGCGGCGCCGGGCCCCCCGCACGCGCAGCCCGACGAGGGCGCGGTGGGCTTCGCGGGCGCGCTCGGGGTCGGTCGACTCCCAGCCCGGCTCCCCCCAGGGCGCGTCGCGGAGGGTGCCGTCGCGGCCGATCAGGGCGCGGAGCGGCAGCTTCAGCTCCCGCCACCAGACGATGTCGGTGGCGTCGCCGAAGGTGCAGACCATGGCGAGGCCGGTGCCCTTGTCCGGCGCCGCCAGCTCGTGGGCGAGGACGGGCACGGGCGCGCCGTAGAGCGGTGTCGTCGCGACGGTGCCGAAGAGCGGGCGGTAGCGCGGGTCGTCGGGGTGGGCGACCAGGGCGACGCAGGCCCCCAGCAGCTCGGGGCGGGTGGTCTCGACCTCCAGGCCGCCCCGCCCGCCGGCGAAGCGGAGCCGATGGTAGGCGCCGGGCACCACCCGGTCCTCGATCTCCGCCTGCGCTACCGCCGTCCGGTAGTCGACGTCCCACAGGGTCGGCGCCTCCTGCTGGTAGACCAGGTCGCGGGCCAGCAGGCGCAGGAAGGCCCGCTGCGAGGCCCGCTGCGCCCGCTCGCCGATGGTGGCGTAGGTGAGCGACCAGTCCACCGACAGGCCGAGAAACCGCCACAGCTCCTCGAAGGCCCGCTCGTCGATCGCGGTCAGCCGGTGGCACAGCTCGATGAAGTTGCGCCGCGACACCGGCGTGAAGGCGCCACTATCGTGCCGCCCGCTCGGCGGCGCCGGCTCGAACCCCGGCCGGTAGGGCTCGCCGGGATCGCAGCGCACGCCGAAGTGGTTCTGCACCCGGCGCTCGGTGGGCAGGCCGTTGTCGTCCCAGCCCATCGGGTAGAAGACCTCCCGGCCCCGCATTCGCCGGTAACGGGCCAGGACGTCGGTGTGGGTGTAGGAGAAGAGGTGGCCGACGTGGAGCGCGCCGGAGACCGTCGGCGGCGGGGTGTCGATGGCGAAGACCTCCGCGGCGGGCCGGCGGCGGTCGAAGCGGTAGGTGCCGTCGGCCTCCCAACGCTCGCTCCAGCGGCGCTCCAGCCCGTCGAGGGAGGGGGCTTCGGGGATCTTCGGTGGCATGCGGTCGGCTCCAGGGGTTGAGATTCTAGTCCGGCGCCCGAGCGGGGGCGCTCCTCGGCATCCCACACGGTCGGGCGTGGGGTAGGATGCCCGCGCATTCTCCGCCGCCCGCGATGACCCACACCGTCTCCCTGCCGCTCTGGCTGGCCGTCCTGCTCGTCCTGCTGGCGGCCTGGGCGACCCTCGACCGCCTGCTGGTGCCGGGGGTGCGCTGGTTTCTCCGGCGCCGGGTCAACCGGGTGCTCGACGAACTCGAACACCCGGCTGCGCATCCAGATCCAGCCCTTCAAGCTCACCAAGCGGCAGGTGCTCATCGACCGGCTGATGTACGACCCGGAGGTGATCGAAGCCGCCGAGGCTTACGCCCGCGAGCAGCAGATGCCCCGCGAGGTGGTGATGGCGCGGGTCGAGCGCTACGCCCGCGAGATCGTCCCCGCCTTCAACGCCTACCTCTACTTTCGCTTCGGCTACCGGCTGGCGACGGGCCGTCGCCCGGGTGCTCTACCGCGTCCGCCTCGGCTACTCCGACGAGCAGGCGCTGGCCGCCGTCGATCCCCGCTCGACGGTGGTCTTCGTGATGAACCACCGCAGCAACATGGACTACGTCCTGGTCGCCTACCTCGCCGCCGACCGCGACCGCCCTCTCCTACGCGGTGGGGGAGTGGGCGCGGATCTGGCCGCTCCAGACCCTGATCCGCTCGATGGGCGCCTACTTCGTCCGCCGGCGCTCGAGGGATCCGCTCTACCGGCGGGTGCTCGAGCGCTACATCCACATGGCGACCGCCTCCGGGGTGACCCAGGCGATCTACCCCGAGGGGGGCCTGTCGCGCGACGGCACGCCTGCGGCCGCCCAAGCTCGGCCTGTTCGACTACATGCTGCGCGGCTTCGATCCCGCCGAGCAGCGCGACATCGTCTTCGTGCCGGTGGGGATCAACTACGACCGGGTGCTCGAAGACCGCACCCTGCTGCGCGATCTCGACCCCGAGGCCGAGCGGGTCGGCGGCGGCAAGGCGGCCCGGACCACCCTCGGCTTCGTCCTCCACAACCTCCGCCTCGCCCTGTTCAACCACTGGCACCGCTTCGGCTATGCCTGCGTCAACTTCGGCACGCCGGTGTCGGCCAAGGCCTGGCTCGCCGAGCGCGGTGTCGACCTGCGCAAGCTGTCGAAGGAGGAGCGCTTCGCCGAGATCCAGCGCCTCGCCGACGACCTGATGGCGGCGGTGGGCCGGGCGGTGCCGGCGGTGCCGGTGGCGCTGGTCGGCGACGGTGTTCGTGCGGCGGGCGGAGGACGGCGGCGCGACGGCGACCTGGAGTCCGACGCTCAGCGCCTCGAGATCAAGGCCCGGGTCTACGAGCTGATGCGAGGCGCTCCAGACCGCCGGCGCCCACGTCTACATCCCGCGCCGCGACCAGGACTACGCCATCGACGTCGGCCTGCGCATGCTCACCCTGCGCCACCTGGTCGACGAACGCGACGGGCTCTACACGCCCCGGCGCGAGGAGCTGCCGGTCCTGCGCTACTACGCCAACTCGATCGCGCACCTGCTGCCGGCGGAAGGCGCGGAACGCGCGCTAAGAGGTTCGCCGTGCCGGCTCAGCGCTCAGCTCGCGCCGGCAGCAGGACCGCATGCACGTGTCCAAAGCAGCTAGGATGTGGCCGTGAGGAGCCCGCCGTGAGCGCGTCGCCAACGCTCAACCGCCGTCGAGGAAGGCCCCCGTCCTGGTCTTCGACGGCGATTGCGGTTTTTGCACGCGCTCCGTGCTGTGGCTGGAGCGGCGGATGGTGCAGCCGGTGGACTCCATCCCTTGGCAGTACGCCGATCTTGCGGCCCTCGGGCTGACCGAGGCGGAGACCCGCAGGGCCGTCTGGTGGGTCGAGCCGGACAGCCGCCGGTTCCGCGGCCACCGGGCGGTCGCCAGGGCGCTCCTCGCCTGCGGCGGGTGGCTGTGGCCGCTCGTCGGCCGGCTGATCCAGATGCCGCCGTTCACCTGGCTCGGGATCCCTGGCTACGCCCTCGTCGCTCACTTCCGCGGCTACCTGCCGGGCACCACGCCGGCGTGCAAGCGGCCGACTTGGCCGCCGCCGGAGGAGCGCCGGCGGGGAACCGGGTCGTGAGCGCCGGGGCGGCCTTCGCGGTCGAGCACCGCTGCGGGCTGGTCGCTGGCGTGGAGCGGCTCGAACGCCTGCCCTGCGACGAGGGGCAGGTGGCGGAGATGCGACAGGGGCGCCGAGCGCTGCCGGGCGAGGTCGGCTCGGAGATCCGCCGCTCGGTGGGGTGGGTGGGCGGGGCCTGGGTGAGTCTGGCCGTGCTCAGCGCCCTGGAGATCAAGGCCCGGGTCTTCGAGCTGAGCGAGGCGCTCCAGACCGCCGGCGCCCACGTCTACGTCCCGCGCGGCGACCAGGACTACGCCATTGACGTCGGACTGCGGATGCTCACCCTGCGCCACCTGATCGACGAGCAGAGGTGGGCTCTACACCCCGCGGCGCGAGGAGCTGCCGGTCCTGCGCTACTACGCCAACTCGATCGAGCACCTGCTGCCGGCTGATGCGATGGATCGTTCGCCAAGGGGTTTGCACGAAGGGCCAGGCAGCTTGCGGCGTTAGTATCGCGCCGCATGCACGCATCCAAAGGGTGGAGTCTCCTGTGAAGTCCCCACCGGCCGCCGGCCAAGCCGCGGGAGCGGCCGGTCCTGATCTTCGATGGCGATTGCGGGTTCTGCACGCGGTCCGTGCTGTGGCTGGAGCGGCGCGCGGTGCGGCCGGTGGACTCCATCCCCTGGCAGTACGCCGATCTCGCGGCCCTCGGGCTGACCGAGGCGGAAACCCGCAAGGCAGTCTGGTGGGTCGGGCCGGACGGCCGCCGGTTCCGCGGCCACCGGGCGGTCGCCAAGGCGCTCCTCGCCTGCGGCGGGCGGCTGTGGCCGCTCGTCGGCCGGCTGCTCCAGGTACCGCCGCTCTCCTGGCTCGGGATCCCCGGCTACGCCTTCGTCGCCCGCTTGCGCGGCTACCTGCCGGGCACCACGCCGGCGTGCAAGCGGCCGACCTGGCCGCCGCCGGAGGAGCGCCGGCGGGGAACCGGGTCGTGAGCGCCGGGGCGGCCTTCGCGGTCGAGCATCGCCTGCCGGGCTGGTCGCTGGCGTGGACGCGGCTCGAACGCCTGCCCTGCGACGAGGGGCGGGTGGCGGCGATGCGACAGGAGGCCGCCGAGCGCTGCCGGGCCGAACGCCGACTCGAATCGCTCCCCGCCGATCCGGTGGTCGCTGCCGTCCGCCGGCTGTTCCGCGAGGCCGGCACCGATCCCACCCGCTACCGCCCGTCATCCGAGGCGCTGATCCGCCGCCTGCTCAAGGGCGACGACCTGCCGGCGATCCACCCCTTCGTCGACCTCAACAACTGCCTGTCGGTGGACCTGGCGGTGCCGTCCTGCGTGATGGCGGAGGGGAGCTTCGCGCCGCCGGTGGTGCTCCGCCGCGGCGAGCCCGGCGAGCGCTACGACTCGCTCCGCGGTGATTTCGACCTGGCGGGCAAGCCGCTCCTCGCCGACGGCGCCGGCCCCTTCGGCACCCCGATCAGCGACAGCCGGCGGGTGGCGGTGAGTGCTGCCAGCGAGACGGCCTGGCTGGTCGCCTACCTGCCGGCCGGGCTGCTTGCGGCAGCCGATTTCGAGCGGGTTCTCGCCCGGTCGCTGGCGGTCGCCCCGCTGGCTCGGTTCTCTGGTCTGTTCCTCTCCGACGGCTGACCGGACAAAAATCGCGGTCAATCGATCTGGTTGATGGGTAGCGCACGAGCTCGTTGAGGGCCATGGGTCTCTAGCAACCCAGACCTCCAAGGATGACGTCAAGGCTGTCGATCTTCTCATCCGTTACGGCCACCTTGATTCCGGCAAGCTCGGCCCAACAAATCCCCCCTCGGAGCGGCACCTCACACCAGACGGCGCCATCTTCCTTGTCGTTGCAATGACCATCGAGATCCCGTACGTACTTGCGTAACCCGTCGACTGAACTGCCAAGCGGGAAACGAGCCGCCAGTGCCGCCGCATAGGCTTCCCGATGGAGTTCGCCGTGTTCGGTAAGCAGCGTTCCATACGCGACCGCTCTGCGATGGTCGAAACAGCCGAGGAGACTCAGCGCTGCCAGCAGGGGCACCAGGCCCTGCAATATTCGTCGGTTGATCGCCACCTTGAGCTTGTTCGCCTCTTGCGGTGTTCCGAGTCCCCTATGAGATCCATGTAAACATCAGGCCCTGGACCTTCCACGTCTTCCCCGTTCGTCTTACCACGTAGTCGTAGCCGACGCCATCCAGCATCCCAAATGTAAGCCCGACGGACACGAGGGCACGAAGCCCGTCAGGACTCACACGGACTTCTAGGCGGAGAGACGGCAAGTCAAGACTGCAAGCTCGTGTCGACAGGGTCCATCCTGCTCTGGATTGGAACCAGCATGCCTTGCGATCGGGGTCGTAGAAGGCCTCAGAACGGTCGGTGCCTGGAATACCATTTCGCAGGACCGCGACGACCGCAGGGTGCAGAGCGACGCCGGGCGCTGATACGGACCGCGGACCGTTCTTGATCCATCTTGTCGCTTGGCGTGCAGCGTCTCCTGCGATCGAGTCGGCTTCCTCGCCGGTCCTCGTGAGCTCACCGAGAGCGCCTGACTCTCGTAACACTCCCAGAGACAAGGCAGCCTCGACGATGGGCGCCCAGTCACTGCCGAAATGCTCTCCCTCCAGCCAGCGAATGAGGAGGGCCCTCTCCTCGCGGCGGCCGGTGGAGGCGAAGGCGAAGGCCAGCAATGAGCGGTTGCCCGCATCATCGCTGGGGCTCAGGTGGGCGCGCAACAAGTCGACGGCGTCCTCACCCCCGATATACGCAATTGCCGTCGCGGCCAGCAGGCGGCGGGTGTCAGTCTCCGGGAGATCGAGGTAGGGGCGAAGAGCCGGCAGCGCTGCAGGTCCTGCGTCGACGGCCATCGATGGAAGCGGTGACTCAAGAGCGTCGTCCGAGCCTGCCTCGATAAGCGCTTTCAAGTCCTCGACCTGGGACGGAATCGGCACTGCCGGGGAGGCACCGGCAATCAAGAGCAGCAGGCCTACGCAGCTTGGTACTGGATGATTCAAGGTCGGGACTCCGCTACAGCAACGTCCGCTCCGCCGCCCACCAGAGCCCCACCGCCGCGATCAGCAGCGACGCCGGGACGACGATCCGGTGTCGGTACCAGGGTTTTTCGCTCCACAGCAGGCCGACGGCGAGGAAGGCGACCGAGATGACCGCCAGTTGGCCGCCCTCGACGCCGACGTTGAAGCTCAAGAGCGCGGTCAGGAACTCCGAGCGGGGCAGACCGATCTGGCTCAGCACGCCGGCGAAGCCGAGGCCGTGGAGGAGGCCGAAGCAGAAGACGACCGCCACCCGCGACGGTCGCAGGCGGTCGGTGAGGACGTTCTCCACCGCCACGTAGACGATCGACAGGGCGATCAGCGGCTCGACGATCCGCGGCGACAGGCGCACGACGCCATAGATCGACAGCGCCAGGGTGAGGGTGTGGGCGACGGTGAAAGCGGTGACCTGGGCAAGGACCGGCTTGAGCCGCCGGCTGAGCAGGAAGATCCCGAGCACGAACAGGATGTGGTCGAGCCCCTTGGGGACGATGTGGGTGAACCCCAGCTCGAGGTAGAGGCGCACCACCTGGAGGCGGGTGAGCGGCACCACCTCGCGGGCGAGGACGAAGGGCTCGCTCTTCTTGGGGGCTTCGAGCCACTGGCGGGCCACCTGCGAATCGCCCTCGTGGCTGAGAGCGAGCAGGTAGGAGCCCAGCGGCATGGTGTTGGACCAGCCGAAGGCGCGCACGCCGGGCGGGATCGGCCCGGTGAGCCGGGCGGTCACGTAGGGCGGGTCGGCGAGGGCGATCTCGATCCGCGGAACGACGGGCCGGCCGTCGAAGGTCATCTCGGTGCGCTCGAGGTAGGTGGCGAGGAAGGTTTCGATGCGACGCCGCTCGGCGGCGCCCAGGGCATCCAGGGCCTCGATCCCCGCTGGCGGCGGCTCGAGCCGGCGGTCCGGTCCGGCCAACGGCGGCAGGTGCTCGGTGTCGACGATCAGGTCGGTGCGGTAGGTGCCGTCGTGGAGGAAGGTCGCGATCACCCGCACGATCCCCAGCTCGTGCGCGGCGGCGGGGGCGGCGCCGGCGAGGAGGACGGTGAGGGCGACCGCGGCGCCGGCCGCGACGGAGGCGGCGCGCGACGAGCGGCGGGTGGGGCGGAGCGTTGGCATCGCGGCGGCGGCTCGGCGTCAACTTACACGACCCGGAGAGCCTACTCGGAAGCCTACGCGGCCGGGGGCGGGACGGATGAGGCGACGGTGGCTCGCACGACTTCAACCGAGCCGCGGAGCCCTCCCGGTGAGCTATGAATGACTTCTGCCGGCGTCATCCGCCGGCCGGTGCCCCGCAGTCGATCCGCAGCCGCCGGCGCTGGGCGCGGTGCTCGGCCAGGCCGACCTCCTGGAGGGTGGGCAGCTCGTCGGGCTCGAGCCACCGCCGGCGCAGCTCGCTCCGGCGCTCGACGGTGATCCGCGCCCCGTCGCCCTGGAGGACCTTCTGGGCGAAGGCGGCCACCGGGTTGTCGACGCCCTGGACGTCATCCGCGGGCAGGCGGCAGCCCGCCGGCAGGTTGATGTGCCAGGTGGCCTCGATCGAGCGCGGATGGAGCACCATGGGGGCTTGGCGGTCGGCGGTCAGGGTGGGCTCGGGGGTGGCGGTCATCCCCGGGAGCTGGAAGGAGAAGTGAGGGCTGGCGCCCTGGAGGAGGGCCGGCAGCGCCACCGACGCCGACATGGAGAGGGCGGGCACCTCGCCCTCGACCTCCGACCAGGCGACCCGCCCGAGGGTCACCCCGGGCAGGAGCTGGCCGAAGATCGTTCGCACCGCCTCTTCCATCCGCTCGGGCGGCGCGGTGGCGGCGAGGGTGAGGAAGTCGGCGGCGCCGTCGCCGGTGACCTCGAGGCCGGCGCCGCCGGCGGCGTCGCCGGAGGCGGTGACGTTGAGGTTGACCAGCAGATTGCGCCGCTCCAGCAGCGGCAGGACCGGAGTGCGGACCAGCTCGCCGCCGCCGTCGGTGACCACCAGCGCGTCCTGGCCCTGGGTGAACGGGCTCAGCCAGTGGACCGCGCCGCGGCTCTGGGTGGGATCGACGAACAGGTAGCCGCCGGCGCTGGGGTCGCCGTCGCGCGCGGCCACGGCGCCGACCGGCACCGCGACGATCATGTGGTTGAACCCGAACGGGGTGGGGAAGTCGCGGTCGATCCGCCGCTCGGGGGCGGCGAGGATGAGCGCCGGACGGGCCTCGATGCCGGCCTCGCCCAGAAGATCGATCAGCAGCAGCGCCTTGTCCTTGCAGTCGCCCCACTTGCGGGTCAGCACCTCTTCGGGGGGCGACGGCCGGAAGCCGCCGATCCCGACCTCGATCGGCCACGTAGCGGACGTCGCGGTGGAGAAAGGCGAGGAGGGCCTCCAGGCGAGCCCGGGGGTCCGCCTGGCCCGCCGCCAGCGCGCGCGCCTTGTCGCGGACCGCGGGGGTGGCGCGGGGCACGGTGCGGACCAGCTCGGCGAACCACCGGCCCACCGCGGCCCAGGTGGCCTCGCTCCCCCAGGCGTAGCGCAGCATCGGCGCCGCCACCGCGCCGCCCGGCGCCAGCGGCGGCAGGGCTGGGCCGGGCGAGCCCGGCGGCGGTGACCACGACCCCGCCCGGGGTCTCTTCGACCCGGATTCCGTCCGCCGGGCCGTCGAGGTGCCACCGCCAGCCGGCGCCGGCCCCCGGAGATCGCGACCCGCAGTTGCTCGGTGGGGTCGTCGAGGGCCAGCAGCACCTGGCCGGCCGGGAAGTAGGGGCGCTCGTCGACCACCGAATCGATCACCAGCACCGACCCCACCCGCAGGCCGGTGAACTCCAGGACGTGGAAGCGCGCCGAGGTGTGGAGGATGCCGCCGCCCCAGCTGTCCACCGAATCGCGGTCCTTGCGGCCGACCTTGGCGCGCTTGCCGTCGGGCTGGAGGACGTAGGCGTCGGCCGAGGCGAGGGTGCGGTTCTCGTCGAGGAAGATCGAGTAGCTGCTCCAGCCGTCGAGATCGCGGGCCTCGTCGAGGCGCACCTGGATGAATTCGTGCTCGCGGACGCTCCCGCCCGGCTGGATGGCGATCTCCACCGTCCGCTCGAGCACGGTGGCGGCGCCGGCGGCGGCTGGCGCTACGAGGACCGCCGCGGCCGCGGCGACGGCGATTCGCAGCGCCGCCGCTGCGCCGACCCCGACCCTCACGCCACCGCCTTCGCTAGCGGTGGACCAGGACCAGGTTCTGCGCATCGTGACGCTCGGCCTCGGCATAGAGCGCGCGGATCGCCCGGTAGTCCGTGGCGGTGGTGAACTCGGTGCGGACGATGTCGAGTCGTCGGCGGTAGCGGAGCCGGTGGGCCCCGGCCTCCACCTCGACGCTCGCCACCAGGGTACCGGCGGCGTTCTCGAACGTCGCCGCGGGCGGCGAGGCCTCGACCTCCCAGCCCGCGGGCCAGGTGACGGTCAGCTCCACTTCGTCGCGGTCGGCGAAGGTGAGCTGCACCGGCGTGCGCCGCTGCTCGGCCGGCAGGTTGAAGGCCTGCTTGACCGGGCCCAGCGGCAGGCTGGGGGTCAGCGTCGCCTCGTCGCCGAGGGCCTGTTCGGCACGCTGGGCGAGCGACCAGGCCGCCTTGACCTCCTGCTCGTCGGCCGAGTCCGCGACGACGACGTTGCCGACGTCGAAGCCGGCGAAGACGCCACCGAGCCACTCCTTCCAGGCGTCAACGACCGGCTTGTCGCCGTCCTGCCACCCCAGGTACTCCAGAGCGTGGTGCCCGGTGGCCTCGAGCGTGCCGGTACCGCTCACCCGCCCGTCGGCGTCGACGGCGAGCTCGACGGTCGCGTGGCGGGCGTTGCGGTCGAAGGGTGGCCGCGGCAGGGTGAGGATCTCGGGCTTGGTGGCGCTGTGGACGAGCCCGGGCATCCCCTCGAACTCGGGCTCCAGGTGCCCGAATCCGAGGTGGCGGTTGGACGGATCGAGGAACACCCGCTCACCCTTGAGGTCGACCATCACCACCGCGCGGTCGAACCAGTACGGGTTGGCCACTTCGGTGTCGATGTGCCCCTCGCTGCGGTCGGCCGCCCACACCAGGCGGGGATCGAGGCCGATCGAGTCGAGCATCGAGGAGAGGAGCAGCGCCTTCTCGGTGGCCGTGCCCTTGCGGTCGGCGAGGACCTGGTCGACGCTGCCTTCGCTCGCCCACACCCCCACCGAATCCTCGGTGCGGATCTCGTCGCGCACGAAGCGGTAGACGGCGAGCGCCTGCTTGGCCGGGTCCGTCCCGGCGCCGGCGATCTCGCGGGCCGACTTCTTCGTCTGGCGGTCCTTCCGCCGCACGTCGGCATAGCCGCGGTTGAACAGGTCGCAGGTCGTCTTCCACGACTCGAAGAGCAGGAAGGGCTCGCCGCCGGCGACGACGCGCAGCGGGACGATCATGAAGCGGCTGCTGAGGTCGGCGGTCGGGAAGCGGAACGGCTCGTCGGCGATCGACGGCAGGTTGTCCATCCAGATCTTCAACTCGGTGCCGCGCGCCCCCGGCTTCTTCTCGGCCTGGATCTTGTTGCTGGTGAGCTGCCGGCCCCAGGGCTTGATGGCGAGGGTGCCGGGGATGAGGTAGGTGATCTCCGAGTGCAGGGTCGGCAGCCGGTCGTTGAACTCCCACGGCTGGAGGTAGAAGAAGGTGTCCCAGATCAGCCGGAACGAATAGTCGATGACGGCGCCGACCTCGACCGCCGGGAAGGCCGCCTTGGTGACGTAGGTCTTCTCCGCGTGCGAGGTCTCGCTCTTGAAGATCGCATCGGCGGGCAGCGGCACCACCCGGCCGTCGGGGAGCACCGTGCGGCCGACGAACGAGTTGAGGCGGACGTCCCGGCTATGCGGCAGCACCACCTCGCCGTAGTGCAACCCTTCCTTGGTGAGGATCTTCAGCCGCACCTGCACGTCGAGGTAGGACGAGACGTCGGCGGGATAGTCCAGGAGCTTGAGCGTCGCCCGCTTGAACAGCACCACCGCCGGCGCCTCGGGCTCGAAGGCGACCTGGGTCAGCGCCCGCTCGGCGTCGGTCACCGGGGCGAACTCGGAGGCGTGGGCGGGGGAGCCCAGGGCCACGGCGAAGAGGGTCAGGACTGCGAGAGAAGTGAGGATTCGAGGCACTAGGATCTCCTTGGAGTCTACCAATCAATGGCACGGTGTCCACTTCAAGCCGAGCTGAATAGAGGGATTGAGGCCGACGCCAATGCCCAGTGAGTTGGCAAGGTCGCGCTTGTGGCCAATGTCTCTGCCATGAGAATCGCGACTCGAAACGACGAGGACTGACAGGCAGCTTCTGCCGATACCGGGGCGACCTGTCCCTGCTTCCGCATTCATGGAGGCGGCATTCACGGAGGCTCATTGTCGAGATCGGCGAGTAGGCGGTACTCTGGTGCCACCAAGAGCTCGAACGGCCTCCGCAGCTCACGAATGTGGTATTTTACATGAAAGAATATTTCCACCTCGAGATTAGCAATGGTTTGCCCAAACTTCTCTTCGCTTCTGCCAAACTCCAAATTCAACTTCGCCGCAAGATCGGAAATGCGATTCTGGGATTCCAGTAACCCGCGCAGATGGAAGACAAGTTCTTTCAGTTCAGGTGCGGCCGCGAGCTGTTCAAGTGCGGGTGTTTTCCTCATTATAGTTTTACTCCAACCTGCTTTGCAATTTGATCGATTTGACTAAGCGCCCTCTCGCGCATTTTCGCAGGAAGTCGACGAGCAACATTCTTTGCTCGTTGCAAGAATGCCTTTATCTCTTTCTTGTGATGATCAAAGTCTGGGTCCTTCCCGGGACCGCCTGCAGCTTCGATCTTGGTCAGATGCAATGTGGCGGCGCCGAGGAGGCCGGTAACGACCTGCTGATTATGGACGTTGCTGCTTTCAAACACTTGACCGGATATAATATCCGAGGCAGTGTCTGAAACCCACTCAGAGACCCCGGGGATCTTGTTGATCAAGGTGCCACCGACGTAGCCAACTTCAAAACTCAAAACTACTGCTCCACCAACTGCCGCTCCCGACGCCTCTCCCGCCCACAAGACGGACTCAGCGACTGCTGCCACAGCGTCCCGGCCGTCCGGGTCGATAAACTTGAGTGGATTGTTCGTGGCATAGCTGTAGCGATTCAGAGTCTGAGGCTCTCGTAGGACGCTGATGAGCGTTCCCTGCCCGTGCGCATTGTCTAATTGCATTGCTGCAAGACCGTGAGAATCGACAGCCAGAAAGCGTCCAACAAGCGGGCTGCAGAACCGCGCATGCATGTAGTCGAGGTCATCCCCGGTCCCGGCGGCGCTGGCGAGGTCGCGCTCGTGGCCGGTGAACTTCATCGGCTCGTAGTCCTGGTAGTAGGCGGTGGCCTCTTCGCCGAAGGGGTAGTAGACGTGGTAGGCGAGCTGGACGCCGGCGGAGTTGGTGATGAGGCGCGGGGAGCCGAGGTGGTCGAGATGGAAGTGGTGGGTGCCGGTGCTGTCGACGGCGGCGAAGAGCTGGCCGTCGCGGTAGACGTAGTCCTCGAGGGTGGTCCAGGAGATGCTGGATTCATAGCGGCGGAGGACCTTGCCGTCGAGGTCGCGGACGTACCAAAGCGAGCCATTGCCAGCCACCCGATACGACCAGAAGCGCTCGTCGTCGGCGGTGTACATGTAACGCCAGTCTTCGCTGCCGTTGAGCATCTGGGTCATCATGTTGAAGCCGTCGTAGGCGTAGGTGGCGCCGTTCCAGGCGGTCAGGTTGCCGGCGGCGTCGTAGATCCCGCCGGTGAGCCGGTTGGTGGATGGAGCTGGTCGGCGTCGAGCGACCCGGGTCGGGGTTGCCGGCGATGTTGGTGAGGTTGCCGTAGGGGTCGTAGGTGAAGGTCTGCTGTTTCTGGGTGCCGCCGCCGGTGGTGCCGGTGAAGACGGTGCCGGTCTTGATCCGGGACACCTCGTCATAGATGAACCAGGCCGTTCCCGCCTTGACCACGTTGCCGGAGCCGTCGTAGACGTAGGTGCCGGAGGACCAGCGGGTGGTGGCGCCGTAGGCCGACGACAGCGAGCCGGGCCGGCGCATCCAGTTGGGGTCGGCCCCCTGGGTGTCGGTGACGCCGTTGGCGTGGGCCATCTGGTTGACCATGCCATTCTGATGATAGGTGATTCCGATGCCGGTGGTGAAGCCGGCGATCGAGGTGAGGGCGCCGTCGGTGTAGCCGTCGGTGACGGTGCGTGGTGAGGAGGACGGGCACCAGGTGAAGGTGCATTGCGGATAGCTGATATTGACCGGCTGGCCGAGGTCGTTCCAGGTCCAACCCTGGGTGAACGACTCCTGTGGCGTGCCGTTGAAGGTCATCTGGGTCGCCCGCTGCGACGCCCGCCCCGCAACCCCGCCGTAGGTGTAGGTCTCGGTCACCTGGACGGTGGCGTTGAACGGAGCGGCGACGAAATTGTAGCGGGTGGCGGTCTCCAGCTTGCCGTTTTTCAAGTTGCCGCCGGGGCTGGAGGTGCCGTAGGTGAACGCCTTGAGCACCCGGGCCAGGCCGCCGGTCTCGCGCACCTGGGTGAGCCGCGCGGCGCGGTCGTAGCTGAAGGTCAGGTCGTTGGCGCCGTCGATCCGCCGGCCGGCGTGGCCCCCGGCGTCGTAGGAGGTGTAGTCGACGTCGTGGCCCGAGCCGTAGGTGTTGGCGGTCTTCTCGGGGTGGTTTTCCCACTTGAGGAAGCCCCGGCCGTCGTAGTTGAAGGTGCGGCTCTGCACCGTCGCGCCGCCCTGGGGTCCCATGTTCACCTGGGTCAGCCGTCCCGCCGGGTCGTAGCTGTAGGTGGTGGCGGTGGCGGTAGCGCCGCCGATCGAGGGTTCGAGGACTCGCTGGAGCCGTCCCTGACGGTCATAGTTCTCCTGGGTCAACGGCTGGGTCTCGGTGATCGTGCCGGTGGTCGGGTTGTAGCCGGTCGCCACCCGCACTTGCGGGTGACCACCCGGGTGCCGTAGTAGGCGAGGGTGACGTCGTGGAGACCGCCCACGGAGTCGGCGGGGCTGATCGTCCCCGGCCTCCCTCCGCCCCACACCGCTCCCGCCCGGCCCATCCGAACCCGGCGCCCACGGGCCGATCATTGACCCAGGTAGGTCGTAAGACTACACCGCCCCCAGAGTCGTCAAAGTAGGCGTCCCTTGACACTTGTGCGGGCCGAAGGGTCGGCACGAGCCCGGCCGCCGCGCGGTACGCTGGGGGGAAACGGCGAGCGAGATCACCCTGGGCGGGCGGCGGATCGCCGTCCACCGCCCGCGAGCGCGAGCGGTTGGGGGTGGGGAGCTGAGGCTGCCCTGGTTCGAGTGGGCCGGCGAGCGCGACCCGCTCAACGAGCAGACCTTGGCCGAGGTGCTGGCCGGCGTCTCGATGCGCGACTACGCCCGGGTGCTCGAACCGACGCCGGCCAGCATCGAGCAGCGGGCGGTGTCCAAAAGCGCCGTCTCCCGTCGATTCATCGCCCTGACCACCGAGCAGCTGCGCGAGTGGCTGGCCCGCCCCCTGGGCGAGCTGGACCTGCGGGTGGTGATGATCGACGGCATCGACTTCGGCGATCGGATCCTGCTGATCGCGCTGGGCGTGACGACGGAGGGTACGAAGACCGTTCTGGGTCTGCGCGAAGGCACGACCGAGAACGCCACGGTCTGCCGCGGCCTGTTGCGAGACCTCATCGACCGGGGACTCGCCGCCGACCGAGCTCTGCTCTTCGTGATCGACGGCGGCAAGGGGCTGCGCAAGGCGATCGCGACGACCTTCGGCCGGCTCGCTCACGTCCAACGCTGTCAGGTCCACAAGAAGCGCAATGTGCTCGAGCACCTCCCCCAAGAGCGCCGGCCGCAGGTCGGCCGTGTAATCGACCAGGCCTACCTGGACACCACCAGTTTCGACCTGGCCCGGCGTCAGCTCGAGCAACTGGCCGTGTCGCTCGAAGCCACCCACCCCGGCGCCGCCGCTTCGGTCCGCGAGGGGCTGGAGGAGACCCTGACCCTTCATCGCCTCGGCGTCTCGGGGCCTCTGTACCGGACCCTGCGCTCCACCAACTCCATCGAGAACCTCAACGGATCGGTGGCGCACCACACCCGAAACGTACACCGCTGGCGCAATGGGCTGATGGTCCAGCGCTGGGTGGCCATGGCGCTGGTCGAGGCCGAGAAGCACTTCCGCCGGGTCCGTGGTTTCCAAGGAATGGATCACCTCGTCGACGCCCTCAACAGCCATCAGCACCTGCTAGAACTGGACAACGAGGTCGCCGTGGCATAGAACACCCGTACGGGAGTCGCCGCTCCTGAATTTCAACAGCGAGCGGGACATCGCCGGGCTCCACATGCATCGGAGTTTACTCGGAACTCCTACGATTGTCAAGTCATATCAAAGACACTACACTAACATCCTCAGGCGAAGAGTCACGTGGCGCCTTATCGCCAAAACTAAATAAACCTATCGGTGGAGTTCCTCGGACGATGCGTGCGCTCGGCGTATCCTTGTCCATAGTTCCGCGACGCCGATCATTCCCGCGGTCCATAGCACAACGTTTACAAGAACGAATACGACCCATCTGGCGATGATCTCTCGTGGTGACATGTGAGCAGCGCCGAGAGGGACAAAATAGAGGCCAGTTGAGTTAAGGAGAACCTCTGCCGGCAGCCCTGGCCAATAGAACCAGCTTAAGTAGCTATAGATTGGTGCCGTAGTGGGCGCTTCTCGGTTGAGATAGAAGAGGAAGAATCCAATGCCTGGCAAGAGGCCTATGACCAGCCCTGCTAAAGAGGCCAATCGGTGACGAAGTAGGAGCCGGATGCCAAGTCGGCCCATTAGTGACGACTCCTAAGGGCCAGTGGGATTGTGCGAGGTCGGCTAAGTAGCTCGCGGTGCTGGTTCTCGTAGCGGACTGCGGCCGCATCTGTATTGCCGCCAAAGATCGCCTTGTGGTTTGAGACTGCATCATAGGAATGAGCCAGCTCGTGCACTACAGCGGTACCGAGCGTAAAACTCAAGCCCACCGTTGTGCCGGCTGAAGGCCCGCCAACTATCTGTCCGGAGACAACGGCACTTCCAACCAATTCTGGGTTGATAAGTGTTCTGGCGGTAGATGGATCCCTGAGGTTCGGTGAAAACGAAATGGCGCCGCCCGTACTCGCAAGTTGTCCGTTAGAGCTGTTCGTAAGTCCAAACTCAATCCGGCCGCTCGTGTTGATAGCTTTTCCGATCAAACCAACGGACGAGTTGGAGGAGTCGCTGAGATCGGTGCTGCCTGAAGTCACTCGGATTTCGCCGTTCACTTCTTCGAGTTGAAGCGCGTTGGCTGCGGCCTCCTGGCCCACCTCGGTTAGCGCCCCCTGCAAGGCCTCCAGCTCATCTTGCGCATCCGCTATCGTCTTCGCTCCGTAGCATGTAGTCGAGGTCATCCCCGGTCCCGGCGGCGCTGGCGAGGTCGCGCTCGTGGCCGGTGAACTTCATCGGCTCGTAGTCCTGGTAGTAGGTGGTGGCCTCTTCGCCGAAGGGGTAGTAGACGTGGTAGGCGAGCTGGACGCCAGCGGAGTTGGTGATGAGGCGCGGGGAGCCGAGGTGGTCGAGGTGGAAGTGGTGGGTGCCGGTGCTGTCGACGGCGGCGAAGAGCTGGCCGTCGCGGTAGACGTAGTCCTCCAGGGTGGTCCAGGAGATGCTGGATTCATAGCGGCGGAGGACCTTGCCGTCGAGGTCGCGGACGTACCAAAGCGAGCCATTGCCAGCCACCCGATACGACCAGAAGCGCTCGTCGTCGGCGGTGTACATGTAACGCCAGTCTTCGCTGCCGTTGAGCATCTGGGTCATCATGTTGAAGCCGTCGTAGGCGTAGGTGGCGCCGTTCCAGGCGGTCAGGTTGCCGGCGGCGTCGTAGATCCCGCCGGTGAGCCGGTTGGTGGAGGAGCTGGTCGGCGTCGAGCGGCCTGGGTCGGGGTTGCCGGCGATGTTGGTGAGGTTGCCGTAGGGGTCGTAGGTGAAGGTCTGCTGTTTCTGGGTGCCGCCGCCGGTGGTGCCGGTGAAGACAGTGCCGGTCTTGATCCGGGACACCTCGTCGTAGATGAACCACGCCGTCCCCTCTTTGACCACGTTGCCCGAGCCGTCGTAGACGTAGGTGCCGGAGGACCAGCGGGTGGTGGCGCCGTAGGCCGAGGACAGCGAAGCGGGCCGGCGCATCCAGTTGGGGTCGGCCCCCTGGGTGTCGGTGACGCCGTTGGCGTGGGCCATCTGGTTGACCATGCCGTTCTGATGATAGGTGATTCCGATGCCGGTGGTGAAGCCGCTGATCGAGGTGAGGGCGCCGTCGGTGTAGCCGTCGGTGACGGTGCGGGGCGAGGGCGAAGAGCACCAGGCGAAGGTGCACTGCGGATAGCTGGTGTTGACCGGCTGGCCGAGGTCGTTCCAGGTCCAACCCTGGGTGAACGACTCCCGCGGCGTGCCGTTGAAGGTCATCTGGGTCGCTCGCTGCGACGCCCGCCCCGCGGTCCCGCCGTAGGTGTAGGTTTCGGTCACCTGGACGGTGGCGTTGAACGGGGCGGCGACGAAATTGTAGCGGGTGGCGGTTTCGAGCTTGGCGTTCTTCAAGTTGCCGACCGGGCTCGAGGTGCCGTAGGTGAAGGCCTTGAGCACCCGGGCCAGGCCGCCGGTCTCCCGCACCTGGGTCAGCCGCTCGGCGCGGTCGTAGCTGAAGGTCAAGTCGTTGGCGCCGTCGATGCGCCGGCCGGCGTGGCCGCGGGCGTCGTAGGAGGTGTAATCGACGTCGTGGCCCGAGCCGTAGGTGTTGGCGGTCTTCTCGGGGTGGTTTTCCCACTTGACGAAGCCGCGGCCGTCATAGTACCCGGTTGCCGGAGGTCTCGGCCGACGAGCTGCTCAGCGTCAAGCCCACGAAACCTGATCTGTCCGGTCCGCGGCCGCAGCGAGGCCGACCGGGTGCGCCGCGCTGATCGCCAGGCCGATGCCGTCGTCGGTCTGGTCGACGTCCCGCGGCGGATAGTGGACAAAACCAACGGCCGGAAGCCGAGCCGCAAGGTGCTCCGCCGTCTCGAGCGGATCGAAGCCCTACCGCGTCACCAGCAGGCCACCCTCCTCAAGACCATCGACACCTTCCTCCGAGGCGCCGGCGCCGCCTGAACTCCTTCGAGCAGAATCGGAATGATTGCTGGTTACTCGTGACGGCGCGTCAGCGCGGCAAACCACGAGCGACACTCTGCCCATGGACGGCCAGCGTCGATGAGCCTTTCCGCCATCTGGCCGAGCAGGTCTTCACGCGAGCGGCAAGCCAGCGCCAAGGCGTTGCCTTCGGTTTGATCCAGACGCCAGAGTGCCTCGAGTGCATCGGCCCGGAAGTAGTCACGCTCGGTTTCGTCGCTCAGAATTCGACGGAGCGGCTCCCGTGCTGGCGCATAGCCAGCACAGCCGAGGTACGACAACGCATAGCGACGGTGCTTCATCTCGCGGTCAGCAATCGCGGAGAGGACAAGCGGTCGGACTCTTGGGCCAGCGAGGACAAGTGGGTCAGTAAGCTGGTCCTCGAAACGGCCACGGCCATCGAGGAAGTCGCGCATCGCGTCGGCCGGATCCCGGAAGGGACCTTGGAGAAACGCCCAGAGTCCGCCGAGAAGTACCAGGAGCAACACCAGGGCGAACATGATGAGTTTCATGGGTAGGCGACCTCTACTTCGATGTCTTCGGTGGTACCACTGACAGCGTTGAAAAAGTCGCCCGCTTGGCCGCAAAGATCGATGCAGCCAGCCGAGCCGGGCTCGCGACCTCCATGAATGAAGAAGTTGTCCCGGCCGAGGGTGTCGGTTCGGGCAGATGGAGTAAGCGGGACCCGCTGAGTGCCCCAAGCGTACGTGCCTCCTGGCCAAGCGCCGTGTTTCCCGAGCCCGAGTATCTGCGCGATCGGCGAAAGCGTGGAGGCTACTTGATTGGCGCCGGAGAGGCGATTCCAGTTCTGAATGTCGGCTGGATTGAAGGAATACCTTCCCGCCGAAATCGGGCCAACGTTTCGCACGCCTTGCAGGCCGGGTTGCGTTCGACCGAGGGCGTCAACGCGGCCCGAGACGGCGCTGTAGGTCCGCATGCTGCCATCCTTGCCGTAGAGCGTCAGCTGTGAGCCGTTGAACGCGGCAAACGTTCCTTTGCCCTGGACCTGCTTGGACGAGAAGGATCCATCTGAGCCGACCGTGACCTCCTCGATCACGTCGACGCCCTTGAGATACGTCCACTTGTCGTCGATCTTGAACCACAGCTCGCCGTAGGGGTCGATGTACTTGAGCGGGTTCCCGATCACGTAGGTATAGCGGTTCCAGGCCTGCGGCCGCTTCATCGCCCGACCCGTGAGTACGGGGTCAACGCTGAGGAAACGCGCGGTCAGGGGGCTTCGGAATCGCGCATGCATGTAGTCGAGATCATCCCCGGTCCCGGCGGCGCTGGCGAGGTCGCGCTCGTGGCCGGTGAACTTCATCGGCTCGTAGTCCTGGTAGTAGGTGGTGGCCTCTTCGCCGAAGGGGTAGTAGACGTGGTAGGCGAGCTGGACGCCGGCGGAGTTGGTGATGAGGCGCGGGGAGCCGAGGTGGTCGAGGTGGAAGTGGCGGGTGCCGGTGCCGTCGACGGCGGCGAAGAGCTGGCCGTCGCGGTAGATGTAGTCCTCCAGGGTGGTCCAGGAGATGCTGGATTCGTAGCGGCGCAGCACCTTGCCGTCGAGGTCGCGGACGTGCCAAAGCGAGCCATTGCCAGCCACCCGATACGACCAGAAGCGCTCGTCGTCGGCGGTGTACATGTAGCGCCAGTCTTCGGTGCCGTTGAGCATTTGGGTCATCATGTTGAAGCCGTCGTAGGCGTAGGTGGCGCCGTTCCAGGCGGTGAGGTTGCCGGCGGCGTCGTAGATCCCGCCGGTGAGCCGGTTGGTGGTCGCGCTGGTGGGCGTCGAGCGGCCCGGGTCGGGGTTGCCGGCGATGTTGGTGAGGTTGCCGTAGGGGTCGTAGGTGAAGGTCTGCTGTTTCTGGGTGCCGCCGCCGGTGCTGCCGGTGAAGACGGTCCCGGTCTTGATCCGGGACACCTCGTTATAGATGAACCAGGAAGTCCCTGCCTTGACCACGTCGCCCGAGCCGTCGTAGACGTAGCTGCCGGAGGACCAGCGGGTGGTGGCGCCGTAGGCCGACGACAGCGAGCCGGGCCGGCGCATCCAGTTGGGGTCGGCCCCCTGGGTGTCGGTGACGCCGTTGGCGTGGGCCATCTGGTTGACCATGCCGTTCTGATGATAGGTGATGCAGATGCCGGTGAGAGGCGCCTCGATAAATGATGGAGCCATGATTAAGCTTTTTGATGGGGGCCGTCCGGGTCGCTGGTGGTTGGACGGGCGAGCCCTGCTGCGAGGTAGTCGAGGTAGGCGGGATCGGGCGGATGTTGCTGGAGCTCGCGGAGTACTGGGAGGAAGTAGTGGAGGGAGTTGACGGTCTGTAGCGGTGCCGCGTCGGAAGGCCGTGCGGTCCTTCGAGCGGTGGCGAGTAGGAGGGCGGCGCGGACGAGCTTGGCGGGTACGCCCCGGCGGTGGAGGTCTTCGGCGAGGCGTCGGTCGGCGGTGGTGGCACGGCCTCGGGTGCCGGGGGTTTGACGGTAGAGGGTGAGGACCTCGCGGACGTAGCGGTCTTGCCGTGCGTCGGTCATGGTGCCGCTCGTGGCGCCGGTTTGGGGTTGAAGAGTTCGAAGTAGAGCTTGGCGTCGATCTGTTCGAGTCGCCTTCGCGCGGCGGCGTCGAGCAGGTCGTTGGCCATGTTGAGGAGGATCCTGAGGTTGCCGGCGGCGTGCTCGGCGAGGGTTCGTCGGACCTCGTCGGTAACGAGGTCGGGGCGGCCGGCCTGCTCGAGGAGGTGGTCGAGCGAGGCGAGGAGCTGCTCGGGCTGGAGGTATCCGAGGTGGAGCCGGACGCGGATGCGGCTGGCGATGGGGAGGAGGTCTTCGTGTCGGAAGTGGCGGGTGAGGCGTCCGTCGCCGGCGAGCACGACGGTCAGAAGCGATCGGGAGTCGAAGTCGGTGGAGGCGAGGATGCGCAGCTCGGCGAGCACGGGGGCGGGGACCTCCTGGGCCTCGTCGACGAGCAGGACGGGTCGGTTTCGGGAGGCCTCGATCTGGGCGGTCCAGGTTTCGCGGAGGGCCTTGAAACCGGCCCAGCGGTTGTGGGGGGCGAGCGGGACGCCGAAGAGGTGGCCGAGCTCGCGGTAGAAGTCGGCCAGGGCGCTCTGGGGTCTGGTGAGCACGCCGACGGTGACGTCGGGGAGCTGGTCGAGGGAGTGGGCGAGCTGTCTTAGGGCGACGGACTTGCCGGTGCCGGGCTCGCCGGTGACGAGGGCGAAACCGCCGTCTCGGACCTGCCGCTCGAGCCGCCAGCAGAAGGTTTCGAGATCGGGGGATCGCCACAGGGCCTCGACCGGGACGTCGGGGGAGAAGGGGTTCCACTTCAGGCCCAGGGCCTGACGCAGGTCGGCGCGCGCTTTCATGACCCCTCCTCCGGGTCGTCGATGGGCAGGTAGGCCGGGGGCAGGCCGGTTTCGGCGTACTCCTCTATCAGGCGGCGCAAGAGCGGCGCGACGCCCGCCGGCGGCGGGGCCGGCGCGTCGGGGGCCGGGGCCTGTCGCGGGCGGCGGAAGCCGTCGGCGTTGCGGGTCTTGTCCAGCGGCAGGCAGCGGTCGAGCACGGCACCGGTGTGCTCGTCGACGAGCAGGACCCCGCGCAGGTCCCAGGCGGCGGAGCGGATCGCCAGCCGGTTGAGGTGGCGGAAGCGGTCGGGGACCTCGAAGCGCCGGCCACCGACGCTGATCGTGCCGTCGCTTCGGCGCTGGATGCGCATCTGCCGGGCGGTGAAGGCCCGGCGGAGGTCTTCGAGCGACGGAGCGGGCCGGCCGACGCTGGGGCCGGCCAGCCAGCGCTCGATCGGCGTCTGGCCGGTCTCGGAGTGGACCGTGCGCTGGTACTCGCGCTCGACCCAGGCCAGGGTGGCCCGGTTGAGCTGGGCGAGCGACAGCTCGGCCTCGCCTTCGAGCATCGCCAGGAGCCGTCCTTCGACCTGGCCCCACACGACCTCCTGTTTGCCGTTCTGGTGCGGGCTGTAGGGGAGCGTGGTCTGGTGGAGGATGCCCAGGCGGGCCAGCCCCTCGACGGTCTCCTGGGCGAGCATCGCGGCCCCGTTGTCGGTCATCAGCGACCGCGGCAGGCCGCGCTTGAGGAAGGCCTGGCTCAGCCCGTGGACGAGGCTTCGGGCGGTCTCGTCGAAAAACCACTGGGCATGGCAGATCAGCCGCGAGCGATCGTCGAGCACGGCGAGAAGGATCGGCCGCACCCACTCGCTACTCGGCGCGATGATCGTGCGCGAGCCATAGTGGAAGTCCAGGTGCCACAGCCCCTGGACGTGCTCGGCCTCGTAGCTTCGGACCTCCCGCCGGTCGAGCCGGGCCAGGGCCTTCTCTTCGCCCGCGCGCCGGCTCGGACGGCGGCGGAGCTTGACCAGCCCCTGCCCCGCCATGAAGCGGCGCAGCGTGGTGTACGACGGCAGCGGCCCCAGCGACTCGTCCTCGCCGGCAACCACCGCCAGATTGTCCCGGTGCAGCGTCACGCTCCAGCGCGGATGCGCCTGGTACTGCCCCCGGATCGTCTCGGCGAGCCGGGCGCCGATCGCCAGGTTGCGGCCGCGATCCTTCCGCGGCCGGCGGCCGAGCGCCGCGATCGGGTCCTCGTCGGCCAGCGCCCGGTAGTACCAGCGCTCGATCGTCGACTGACCGAAGCGCACGGGCACCCCGGAGATCGGATGGATCCACTGCCTCTGCGCCCGCTCGGCGAGCGCCAGACGTAGCTCTCCCGCCGCGGGCGGCGCCGCCAGAAGAGGACCCACGACCAGGAAGCGGAAGCGGGACCAGCGATCGGAGGAGGTCGGCTTCATCGAGCGTCTCCCAGGGATCGCCACCGGCCATTCGGTGGCTCACCCAGACGCTACGGGCACCTCCCCCGGCTGCCAAGACGCATCCTCTGCGGGCCGCCGGCGACCCTCATCGAGCGGGCTCCCGGCACTCGCCGGCCGCCAGCCAGCGCAAGGCCGCGACCAGCCGGTCCCGACCCGCGGCGACCCCGGTGAAGGCCGCGAGAAGCGACCCCGGCAACCGCCGACGATCCGCCGGCACGAGCTCCGCCAGCGCTCGCGGCCACTGCCGGCTCGCCGGGAACAGCTCCTGCCAGAACCGGCGCCACCGCAGCACCGTCCGCCGGCTCACCCCGAGCTGCTCCTGGAGGCGACGGAACCGCGCCGGGGTCAGCCCCTCGCGCAGGATCGGCACCAGCACCACCACCAGGCCGAAGAACACCTTGCGGCCCAAAAAACGCACCGACGGCGGCGTCGACCGCCGGCGGCACCCGTCCCGCGCGCAACAGAAGCTCGCC
The DNA here is from genome assembly GCA_963720825.1 of uncultured Chloroflexia bacterium. Taxonomy (GTDB): domain Bacteria; phylum Chloroflexota; class Limnocylindria; order Limnocylindrales; family CSP1-4; genus CAIXZV01. The sequence continues at coordinate 347,662 of CAVRGY010000009.1, forward strand.
CGCCGGCACCACTCCGCCGGCAGCTCCGGCGGCCCGCCCCGCGGCTTGCGCGGGTACCCCGCCGAGTGCAACACCCCGCCGCACGGGCACCCTTGCGCCCGCGTGCGCTCCGCCTGCTCCTCGTCGATCCGACGCAGCAGCTCGAAGAGTCTCGTATCCGACAGCAATTCCTGGTACAAATCCCATGTCTCCTTTCGCTCGACAACGAAAGAAGACACGCCCCTCCCGGGAGCCGTCAAGGTCCCCGGGAGGGGCGCCTGGGCTACCGAGCCGCTGAACGCTCAGCGCGGCCACGGCGCTACCGGTGGTGCCACGGCGGGAGACCTGCGGCAGGGAGCCAGCGGCCGGCGGCGCGCCCGGACGGGCGCGGATGATGACGCTCTTTGAGGGACCGAGCCCCGGCTCCCTCAACCAACCCGATCAAAATCCCCAGACCACGCCTCAACAAGCGTGGCGATTCTCACCGGTAGGCTGGCCGTGGGTGGCGCCTCCCCGCCTTCAGCACGTTGCTCGTGCCGTTTGCGTAGCGTTCCTTTCAATCTACTCGATGACTCTCAAGGCTGCCAAGAATAAGATAACGAGTGCCATGAGCACTAGCGAGGCAGCACCGATACGAATCATGGCAAGGTGAATTCTTGGGCTCTTGACTATCCAATCGCCAAAGGCTAGGAAAGTAGAAAGACTAGGCGCGCGTTCAAACGATGTGAGCACCCAGTTCCGGGCCCAAGTCGGATTGATGAATAGGAATATTCCCACATATAACATCCCGCAGGATAGAAGAAGCAACGAAAGTCTGATCATGCCGTCACCTCACCAAGTTGTCCCAGTGCTCATTGCCTTGCCCATGTACACACACACTGCTGATCCCGATGGTCGGAGTTACTATGCCAACCTCGCCCGAGATTGGTCCGCTAAGACCCGATCGCGTGACGCCACCGCCGATCCCAAATCCAGCCGAGACGTTGTTCGAAAATCCAGAGAGTGCGGAGGCCAGGGGGTCTTCTCCCTCAGGCACCATGTAGTGGTCGGGTAGTCTGCCTGCAACCAGCGATGCTTGCACAAAAGTGAAGAATGATTTGCCAAAACTCAGACCACCTCCCGCGTACAGTTCACCATTCCTGTCTATGGTAAGGTTAATGACAGCACCAATTGTTGTGAGAGTGAACTTATTAGGAATAGCCACGCTAACCGAAAAGGTCACATAGTCCGGTCGTAGGTTGAGTTGTCGCGGTGCGCTCTGATCAGATGCGGCACCATCTCCGCCTCTAATGCCGGGAGCCCTACCAAATAGGAATCTGTAGAAGCTGCTAGGGTCGTATCCGCAAAACCTCAACCCGTTAGCGGTGACGTTGATTGAGTCATAGAAGCTCGCCTTCTTGAGGGCCGAGTAGCCTTGCATTGATGCTCCGAGCAACCGTAGGGATCGACGTAATTGAGCGGTCTATTCAGGACGTAGGCGTACCGATTCCAACTTTGGGGCGCCGAAGGATTGCCACCGATCGGATCGAAACTGGAAACCGGCCCGTCGAGCGGGCTAGCGTGCCGCGCGTGCATGTAGTCGAGGTCGTCGTCCCTGTCGCCGGCGGCGCTGGCGAGGTCGCGCTCGTGGCCGGTGAACTTCATCGGCTCGTAGTCCTGGTAGTAGGTGGTGGCCTCTTCGCCGAAGGGGTAGTAGACGTGGTAGGCGACTGGAGCTCCCGGAGTTGGTGATCAGCCGCGCGCTGCCCAGGTGGTCGAGATGGAAGTGGCGGGTGCCGGTGGCGTCGACGGCGGCGAAGAGCTGGCCGTCCCGATAGATGTAGTCTTCCAGCGTCGTCCAGGAGACGTTGGAGTCGTAGCGGCGGAGGACCTTGCCGTCGAGGTCGCGGACGTACCAAAGCGAGCCATTGCCAGCCACCCGATACGACCAGAAGCGCTCGTCGTCGGCGGTGTACATGTAACGCCAGTCTTCGCTGCCGTTGAGCATCTGGGTCATCATGTTGAAGCCGTCGTAGGCGTAGGTGGCGCCGTTCCAGGCGGTCAGGTTGCCGGCGGCGTCGTAGATCCCGCCGGTGAGCCGGTTGGTGGACGAGCTGGTGGGCGTCGCGCAACCGGGTCGGGGTTGCCGGCGATGTTGGTGAGGTTGCCGTAGGGGTCGTAGGTGAAGGTCTGCTGTTTCTGGGTGCCGCCGCCGGTGGTGCCGGTGAAGACGGTGCCGGTCTTGATCCGGGACACCTCGTCATAGATGAACCAGGCCGTTCCCGCCTTGACCACGTTGCCGGAGCCGTCGTAGACGGTAGGCGCCGGAGGACCAAGCGGGTGGTGGCGCCGTAGGCCGACGACAGCGAGCCGGGCCGGCGCATCCAGTTGGGGTCGGCCCCCTGGGTGTCGGTGACGCCGTTGGCGTGGGCCATCTGGTTGACCATGCCATTCTGATGATAGGTGATTCCGATGCCGGTGGTGAAGCCGGCGATCGAGGTGAGGGCGCCGTCGGTGTAGCCGTCGGTGACGGTGCGGGGCGAGGAGGACGGGCACCAGGCGAAGGTGCACTGGGGGTAGCTGGTGTTGACCGGGTTGGCCCAGCGGGTCCGGCGCATCCAGTCGGGAGGCGTAACTATTCAATAGTCAATTTCGAGGTACGTGTCCCGAGAGTGGACAGGCATAAACGATTGGGCAGTAGGGAGGGGTGGCTTCCCTTCATTTTTGAGATTATGAAACGCAAGAGATTCACCAAGGTCAATGGCTCCGTTTTTGTGCCGCCGAGGGTCGTAGCTACCGCCCGTGTCTGAAAGAAGACTCCATAACGGCCGCGACTCAGTGTATGTTTGGTGTCACCAACTAGCGGAATACTGGCCGCACGTTTTGCAACAATTACGACATAGTCTGGAGCACCTAAGCAACAGGGGTCCCGGCATCTCCAATGAGCTTTGGTCTGCCTAGCTCGCGTTGGTAGATGTAAAGTCGTGCATACGGGCTCCCCATGCCTTCCCAGTGGAGCATGCTTCCATTGATAAATGCAGTCCTGACTTCGATTGGAGAGGTGAGCACAGCAACGCTGAAGCCACAGCGATTCTTGAATTTGACCCTACCTTCAAGTGGCGCGCCCACATGAATCGTGTTTATCTTCACAGTGGCAAGTACGCACAGCTCGCCATGTTGCGGCGTCATGGGAGGTCTTGCCGTTGCTGCAAACGGGTTAACTTGTTCTTCGTACTGAGCCGATGGGGGATGGGGTAGGTTAGCTTATGTTTCTGGTGTTTTCTCGCGAACCTGCGATCGGCGCAAGTCCTGGGCGAGTCGCACCCGAAGACCGCGCAGACCCACAAGAGAGACAGGCATGTTCTACTCGATGCATGGCATTTGCCTCAGCCTCCCTCTGAGCCCGTGTGATTGCTGCAGCGGCGGCTCCGCGATCCACAAAAGTCTGCTGCGTTGGATCCCAAACGGGTTCATGAGTGTATGGAAGCCCGAGGAGATAGCGACGCATGTGGCCATAGAGTTCATGTCCAGTGGTTCCGGCTCGATCTAAGTCA
>CAVRGY010000010.1:0-61348 GCA_963720825.1 uncultured Chloroflexia bacterium
GAGACGGCGCGTCAACTGCGGTCTCACCCCAACCCAGACGGACGCCCGAACGCGAACGTAGTGCGCCGGTGGATCAATGGCGCCGACATCACGGGACGACGCCGCGATCGATGGATTATCGACTTCGGCATCGACATGCCCGAACCGGAAGCCGCTCTATACGAGGGACCTTTCGAACTCGCGACCCGACTCGTGAAGCCGATCAAGTCTGCCAATCGACGCGAGGCACGCGCTCGGCGTTGGTGGATCCACGCCGAGCCGGCGACCAACATGCGCATAGCCCTCAGGTCACTCCGGCGCTATATCGCGACTCCGATAACTGCGAAGTACCGGCTGTTTGTGTGGGTCGACGGTGACGTGCTACCAGACCATCAGCTCATCGTGTTTGCGAGCGATGATGACTTCACCTTCGGCGTCCTGCACTCACGTGTTCATGAGGTATGGGCGCTCGCCCAGGGCACGCAACTCGAAACCCGGCCGCGGTATACACCGACCACAACGTTCGAGACCTTCCCTCTTCCGGACGCCACGGCCGAGCAGCGAGCCAGGGTGGGGGAGGCGGCTCGCCGCCTCGTCGAACTCCGCGACGGCTGGCTCAACCCGCCCGACTTCGCCCCCATCGACCTCGAGAAGCGCACCCTCACCAACCTCTACAACCAGCGCCCCACTTGGCTCGCCAACGCCCACGCCGCCCTGAACGCCTCAGTCTCCGCCGCCTACGGCTGGTCGCTCGATCTGTCGGATGCCGAGGTTCTGAGCCGTCTCCTGACCCTCAACCGTGTGCAACTCGGCACGGACGGCGAAATCCCAGCTGGGCCTACGTGACTGCTCGCCGGGCGCCACTCCGCCTCCCAAGGGCGGTTGGGCGGATTACAGCAGACACATGGGATGACCTCTGGCCGGACGTAGCGCTGTTGTGGGACCTTCCGCGGTCACCCGCTGAGTTCGCCCATGCGCGTGCCGCAATTCTGCAGCTCCGGCGCGGTGGGAGTCGCGCGGCCTTCATGGAGGCTATTCCGAAAGCCGATGGGCTCACGCGTACAGGACACTATCTATGGCCTATCGAGCGCCTCTATTACCAGGCCCTCGTGGATTCCGTTCTGCATTCCATTGATTCAAAGCTTGGCGGTCAAGGAAACATCTTCGGATATCGGGCAATACGGGGACGAACGTCGACGTCGCCATTTGGCAACCCACTCGATCAATGGAAGGCGTTCCGCCAGTATGTCCGAGCTGCGGCACGATCTGGCAAGTACCACGCGGTGGCCAAGACAGACATCGCATCGTTCTTCGAACGAATTCAGCATCAACGCCTTGAGGTACACCTTCGCGGACTGGGAGTACAACCGCAGGTGGCCACGGAGATCCGGCAGCTCCTCACTAGGCTTATGGGCGACACGATGGGACTTCCGCAGGGATCAGATCCGTCGTCGGTCCTCGCCAGCGCCTACTTAGATCCCGTGGACAAGTACATGCTGCGAAAGAACTACGCCTACTTCCGTTACGTTGATGACATCTACGTGTTTGGCGCCGACAAATCTCAGGCACGCATTGCGCTTCGAGAACTCGAAGCCCGCCTTCGTGAACTAGCGCTCCAGCTGCAACCAGGTAAGACGGAGATCGTTGTAGGAACCGCAGACATCAAGGCCAAAGTCATCGACGCGGACAACGATGTCGCCAGCATCGCTCAGGTCTACAGGCGTGCCCCGCGGAAGACGGGCTTGGCAAGAGTCAAGAAGCGGTGGCGGTCGGTTTCCAGGCGGAAGCCCTTCCCGCCACGTGTCGGCAAATACCTACTTCGGAGACTGGCCGCGAATCAAGATCCAGCGGCATTGGGCTGGTGTGTTCGCAACCTAGGAGTGCTCGACTGGCTTACGCGGGAGGTCGGACCGTACCTCTCTCTGTTTGCCTCGCGAGCGAAAGTGCAAGGGGCAATCCTGACCCACCTTGCTTCCCCAAGGAACAACTCCACTGCTGAGGAATCGAGCCTCTTGCGCGTCCTCCTAAGCGCCCGCAGTGTTCGCCGAGACGTCCTCGACCTAGCAAGACAGATCCTGGCAAGCCGCAACGGCACGCTTCCCAGTCGCCAGTGGGCAGCGATCCTCCTTGGCCGACACGGCGACACGTCCGACCACCGCCTTGTTGTTGCCCACTACGCCGACGACGAGCATCTAGCCCGAGCGGCTGTCATTGCTGCCCAAGGCATGGACGCCGCAATCAGGGGCGTCATCTTTACGGGCGTCGACACGCAATTCCCTGCACAGAGGAGCCTGGTGCGCCGCGTTCGAGGGCTCGCCCAGCCGACTTGGCCGACATACCAGACATAACTCACCTTATCGGAAGTGCCAAATCCCGATCAGGACGGCCCGGGGACCCCTGATGCGCTGACGGTCGATCGAATGGGCGCTGCGGTCAGCAGGCGCGGTCAGCGAGCCGGCAGGCGAGCCCGACGTGACCTGCGCGGCGTCACTCAGCGTTGCCGAACGCAACGAAACGCCCGAAGGAACCCTCCGGCCCGGCCCGGTCTCCGCTGATGCAAGCACCTGCGGCTCCGTCGCCGTTCCTTCTGGCCCCTTCGGGCAAACCGAATACTACGGGAGCTCCGGGGCCTGCACAACGGGCTTATCCACGACTTCGGCCGATCGCGGGACCAGGACGGCCGGTTGTCCACAATCCATCCACGAACCCGGGGCGGCGGGGTTGTCGATTGCGGCGCGCTCGCGCATCGCGACGAGCGGGCTATTCCAGCGGATCGAGCTCCAGCGGCCACGCGGCTCCCCCACTGAGGCGTACGGGGATGCCCAGCTCGTCGAGCTCGACGGTCACCGCGACGCCGGCGCCCGCCCCGCCGATGCGCCAGTGGCGCTCGGCCAGCCGCGTCGACGGTCCACGTCCCGGGGTGGACGGCGAGGTCGGGGGTCACCTCGACCACCTCGATCGCCCGGCCCTCCCCTACCCCGACCCGGTCGCGCAGGGCCGCGACGGCGACCGCGGCCGTGACCGGCGACCCGCCGTCGAGCAGCGCGTGATCGACGGTCCACGGCAGGTCCACGTGGTCGATCCCCGTCGCCCGGACGACGTTGCCGTGGAGGCGACGCCCGTCCTCGCCCGGATGAACCGTGAGCAGGCCGTCGGGACCGGCGACCTCGAGCCTCGTCGGACGGCCGTCGAGGCCCACCTCCAGCAAGAGCGCGCGCGCCAGGCGACCGTCGGCAGCCACGACCGTGGCTCGCCAGCGACGGCCGCGCCGGCCCTCGGCGAGGACCCACGTCAGGCGCGACCCATCCTCCAGCCGGGCGGCACCGCCGACCCGGGCGGGGGGCGTGGTCCCGCCGGGCACGGTCAGGACGTGACCCCGTCGGCCATGAGCGTCTCCCGCCAGCGCTCGGCGGCGGCGCGCAGCTCACCGGCCATCGCGGGCGCCATCCGGCCCCGCACACGCACATCGCGGTTCCCGTACTCGAGGTCCACGGTCCCCCGCTCGCGCACCCGCGCGAGCAGCTCTCCGGCGGCGTACGGCACCGCGACGTCGACGTCCTCCCACAGCGACGCGAGCAGGGCCGCGATCTCGGCCCGCAGCGTGTCCAGCCCGAACCCGGTCGCCGCGGACACGAGCACGCTGCCGGAGACGGCAGGGGCGGGGTTCGAGCCGTCGGCAACCGGGAACAGCAGGTCGGCCTTGTTGAACGCGGCGAGCCGCGGCTTGTCGCCTGCGGCCAGCTCGTCGAGGACGACCTGCACCGTCGCCCGGTGCTCGTCGTGGTGCGTGTCCGCCGCATCGACGACCTCGACCAGGACGTCCGCGCGGGTGACCTCCTCGAGCGTCGCTCGGAACGCATCGACCAGCTGGTGCGGCAGCTTGTGGATGAAGCCCACGGTGTCGGTCACGATCGCGGTCTGCCCGTCGCCCAGCTTTACCTGGCGCGAGGTGGGGTCGAGCGTCGCGAACAGCTTGTCCTCGGCACGCGCGACCTCGGAGCCGACGAGGGCGTTGAGCAGCGTCGACTTGCCGGCGTTCGTATAGCCCACGATCGCGACCGTCGAGTACAGCCGTCGATCACGGCCGCGGGCCGCCGTCTGCCGCTGCTGGCGGACGTTGTCCACCCGCTCCTTCATCTTCTTGATTCGCTGGCGGATGAGCCGGCGGTCCGTCTCGAGCTGTGACTCGCCAGGGCCCCGGGTGCCGATCCCGCCGCCCGTGCGTGACAGGTGCGTCCACAGGCGGGTCAGCCGCGGCAGCTGGTACTCGAGCTGGGCGAGCTCGACCTGGAGCCGGCCCTCGTGTGTCTGCGCGTGGAGGGCGAAGATGTCCAGGATCAGCCGGCTGCGGTCGATGACCTTGACGTTGAGCAGCGTCTCGAGGCTCTTCTGCTGGGCAGGGCTGAGCTCGTCGTCCGCGACCAGGACGTCGAACCCGGTCTCCGACTTCGCCTGGAGCATCTCCTCGGCCTTGCCCTTGCCCACGTACCAGTTGGGATCGACATGGCGGCGGTTCTGCCACTCGGCCCCGACGACCTCCGCGCCCGCCGTCTCGGCGAGCGCCGCGAGCTCGGCCAGGCTGTCCTCCGCCGTCCAACCGGGGTCGTCACCGGTGTCGACCGCGAGCAGGAATGCCTTCTCGACGGGCGGCGCGAGGTCGATGGTCGTGCTGGGGCTCATGGCGGCCAGCATACCGGGTGGTCTCGTGGATCCCCCGATCGGACGAGCCGGGTAGTCCTTCCGGAGCGTGGCGCGTCGGCGCACCGCCATCGACAGTAGGCGCATGCCCTTCGATCGATTGCTGGCCGATGCCTTCGGCTGGCTGCGCGCCCCGGCGCCCGGCCCCGCGCTGCCCGATCCCGAGCCTCTGCTCCGCCGGCTGGTGGTCCGCGGGATCGCCGTCGTCGCCCTCGTCGCGAGCGGGATCTACCTCACCTGGCGCGCGACGGCCACGCTGGATCTCGCCGCCTGGTGGGCATCCATCCCGCTGCTGGTGCTCGAGATCCACGCGACGCTCGGACTCGCCCTGTTCGCGTTCTCGCTGTGGGACGTGGACCGGCGGCCGGCCCACCGCGACGTGCGGTCGACCCCGCTCCGGATCGCGGTCCTCGTCCCGACGTACAACGAGGGCATCGAGATCCTGCTCCCCACAATCGCCGCCGCGAGGGCGATCCGCCTGCGCCACGAGACGTGGGTCCTCGACGACGGCGCACGGCCCGAGGTGGAGCGGCTCGCACGCTCGCTCGGCGTCCGGTACCTCGCGCGCACGGAACATGCCCACGCGAAGGCGGGCAACCTCAACCACGCGCTGACCGTGATCGACGCCGACCTGATCGCCGTCCTCGATGCCGACCACGTCGCGGATCGCAACCTCCTGGTGCGGACGGTCGGCTACTTCGACGACCCGCAGATCGCCCTCGTCCAGACGCCGCAGGAGTTCTACAACCACGACTCGTTCGAGCACGATGCCGTGGCCGGCGACGGCGAGCGGTTCCACGAGCAGGCCCTGTTCTACCGGATGCTCCAGCCGGGCAAGAACCGCTGGGGCGGCGCGTTCTGGTGCGGCACCGGCGCCGTGGTCCGGGTCGCCGCGCTGCGCGATGTCGGCGGCGTCGCCACGGACACGATCACCGAGGACATCCATACCACGATCCGGCTGCACCGCCACGGCTGGCGCACCGTGTACCACAACGAGGTGCTCGCACGCGGCCTCGCGGCGGGTGATGCCGACACGTACCAGCTCCAGCGCCTCCGCTGGGGCACCGGCGCGATGCAGGTCCTGCGCCGCGAGAACCCGCTGTGGGTGTCCGGCCTGACCCTGCCGCAGCGGCTGTCGTACGCGACCACGCTGCTCGGCTGGTTCGACGCCTGGCGGACGCTCGCCTTCGCCGTGCTGCCGATGCTGGTGGTGCTGACCGGCGCCGTCCCGATCCGCGCTGACCTGCGAACCTTCGCGACTGCGTTCGTGGCCACGTCCCTGCTCCAGCAGCTGGCCCTGCTCGCCCTCAGCCGGGGCTGCCACCGGCCGGTCCTGTCGATCGTGTTCGAGCTCGTCCGGATGACCTCGAACCTGCGCGCGACGCTGACCCTGGTCACGCGCCGCCGTCCCGCGTTCGTGGTGACCCCCAAGGGGCGCCTGGGCGATGGCCGGAGCCGCGTGCGCGTTCCCCTGCCGCTGCGAGCACTCCTGGTCGCCTCGTTCCTGTGCGCGGCATGGTTCGCGATGACGCTGCTCGGTCGCACCTTCGTCACCTATGCCGAGCCCGGCGCGGTCATCGCCGCCTTCGGCTGGCTGCTGTTCAACGTGGTCCTCGTGTGCCTCGCGATGGTGCGCATCCGGTCGCTGCGCTACGCGCCGGAGCGACGCGCCAGCGTGCGCTTCGACGTCGCGCTGCCGGCGCTGCTGGGCGACTTTGCCGCCGAGGCACGCGACGTGTCCGCGTCCGGCGCCCGCGTGGTGACCGGGACGGAGATCAGGCCGGGATCGAAGGTCCACCTCATGCTCGTCGCGCGCGGCCGCCCGCTGGTGGTGCGAGGCATCGTGCGGTCCGTTCGCCGGGACCCGCGCGGCGGCCTCGTCCACGGCCTCGAGTTCCTGCCCGGCCAGCACCGGGCGCGCGCCCGGCTCGCTCGGTTCCTGTTCGAGCAGCAGGCGCATCACAATGTTGACCGGTCACCGGTGCTGACCGAGGTCCCGGAGCTGGTGCCCACGCCCGCCTGACCGGCGCCCTGGCGTCAGGCTCCCATCTGCTCCAGGAAGGCCGACAGCGCCTCGGTCGCCTGCGCCCCGGCCCCGTCCGTCGCGTCCACCACCGACAGCGCGGGCTCAGCGCGGAACCAGGTCCGCTGCCGTCTGGCGAACTGGACGTTGCGCCGGGCGTCGCGCGCGATCGCTTCGTCCAGCGTGCACTCGCCGTCGAGCACGGCCCAGCTCTCGCGATAGCCGATCGCCGAGAATGCCGGCAGCGCCGGGTCGAACCGCTCGCGGAGCGCTCTCGCTTCGTCGACCAGGCCGGCCGCGAACTGGGCGCGCGCTCGGCGCAGGATCCGCCGCTGGTGCTCCGCCGGCTCCGCGACCAGCTGCAGGCCCATGACCGGCGCCGGGTATCCGATGCGGACCGGCAGCGGGGCGTCACCGCGGAGGGACGCGATCTCAAGGGCGCGGACCACCCGGCGCGGGTTCCGGAGGTCGGTCCGCGCGGCCAGCCCGGGGGCGATGGCCGTCAGCCGTGCCGCGACGGCGTCGAGCCCATCGGTCGTCAATTGGGCCTCGATTCCCCGCCGGGTCCCGGGATCCGAGGGAAGGGCGTCGGTGTCGATGCCCGCGAACACGGCGCGCAGCCAGAACCCGGTCCCACCCGCCAGGATGCCGATCCCGCCGCGCGCCGCGAGGGTCGCCAGGACGCCGAGCGCATGCTCGCGGAAGTCGGCCACGCTGAACGGCTGGTCGGGATCGACGAGGTCGAGGCCATGGTGGACGACCCGGGCGCGCTCCGCCGGGCCGGCCTTGGCGGTGCCGATGTCGAGGCCCCGGTACACCTGCCGCGAGTCCGCGGACACGATCTCTGCCGGAATGCCGCGCGACGTCAGCGTCTCGGCGAGGTCGATGGCGAGCGCGGTCTTGCCGGTGGCGGTCGGACCGCCGATGACGATGAGCGGCGGCAGGGCCGCGGGCGCCACGGGCCTGCCGCTCGCCGGCGGCGGCAGGTCCGCGGGCCGTCCGGCAGCGGGCTCAGAGAGGTCCGCGGGCGCCAGGGCGGCAGGCGCGGGATCGCCGCCCGGGCGCACCACGCTCAGGCCAGGCGTCCGCGGAGCGCGTACGGCCCGGCGTGCTCGACGGCGACCGCGACCAGCGCGCCGACCAGCGAGGGCGCGCCCGCGACGTGGACGAGCTTGTTCTCGCGCGAGCGGCCGGCCAGGTGGACGATGCCGTCCGGAAGGTGCGCGAAGGCGTCCCGCGACTCGGCGCTGCCGGCCGCCTCGTCCTCGTCATCGTGATCATGGCGGCGCGGCGGCACGATCGTGTCCACCAGCACCTCGGTCGTGTGGCCGACCCACCGCCGGTTCCGCGCGAGTCCGATCCGCTCCTGGACCGCCAGCAGCTCGACCAGCCGGCGACGCTTCTCGGCCGCGGGAATGTCGTCCACGAGGCGCGTCGCCGGCGTCCCGGGACGCTCGCTGTATGCGGCGGCGAACACCTGGTCGTACTCGACCGTCTCGAGCAGCCGCAGCGTGGCCGCGTACTCCTCGTCCGTCTCGCCGCAGAAGCCGACGATCACGTCGGTCGACAGTGCGATGCCCGGCACCGCCTCGCGGATCCGGCCCAGCCGCTCGAGGTAGTGCTCGATCGTGTACTGGCGGCCCATCCGGCGCAGCATGGCGTCGCTGCCCGACTGGACCGGGAGATGCAGCGCCTCGCACACCGACGGGCAGTCGCGCATCGCCTCGATCAGCCGGTCCGACAGGTCCCACGGGTGCGAGGTGACGAACCGGAGCCGCGGGATGGCCGGGGCGCCGTCGGCCGTACGCACGCCGTCGAGGGCCCGGATCAGCTCCGCCAGGTCCGGGCGCGCCTCGCGGTCCTGGCGGCGACCCACGGTGCGGGCCGTGACGATGTGCGCGAAGCGGGGTTCCGCCGGCAGGTCGTGGCCGTAGCTGTTGACGTTCTGCCCCAGCAGCGTGACTTCCCGGTAGCCGGCCGACGCGAGTGCCCGCGCCTCGTCGACGATCTCGTCGAACGGGCGGCTGCGCTCCGGGCCGCGGCTGAACGGGACGATGCAGTAGGTGCAGGTCTTGTCGCAGCCGTAGATGATCGGCAGCCAGGCGCTGATCGCGGACGTCCGGCTCACCGCACCGCCGGCGATCGCGTCGGCCCGGGCGCGCACGAGGTGGGTCGCGTCGGACACGACGGCGCGGTTTACGACGGTCGTCGCGGCGGTCATCGCGAGGGCGCCGACCGGTGCCTGCGCCGACGCCAGGCCGAGGCGGTCGATGAGCTCGGGCTCCTCGTCCGGCCGCAGGAACAGGTCGATCGCCGGGTAGCGACGCGCGAGACCGTCCCGGTTGCCCTCGCGGACCGAGCAGCCGGTCATCACCACGCGCAGCCCGGGGTTGGCGGCCTTGAGCCGGTTCAGCTGGCCCTGCCGTCCGATCACCTTGGCCTCGGCGGCCTCGCGGATCGCGCAGGTGTTGATGACCACGAGGTCGGCGTCCTCCATCGCGGGCGCCTCGGCGCAGCCCGCGGCCAGCAGGCGACCGGCCATCTCCTCGGAGTCGCTCTTGTTCATCTGGCAGCCGAGGGTCCACACGAAGAACGACGGCAGCGACCGGGGCTCGGGGCGGAACTCGCCCAGCCGCCGGTCCTCGGGGTCGAGCGGCTCGCGCGGGCCATCGGCGAGCCGACGGACGGCGGCAGGATCTCGAGCACGGGCAGCCGGCGGGTGGTCGTCATGACACGCCTGATGGTACGGCCTGTCCGCTCAGCGCAGCCGCGCCCCGCTGGTCCGGCCCAGCGCCTCGCGCATCCCGGCGACCAGCGCGTCCGGCATCACGAGCTCGGCGTGGACCTCGGCGTACGGGCCGAGATCGCCGTGGTAGTCCGTGCCCCCGGTCTCGACCAGGCGCAGCTCGCGGGCGACCGCGCCCACGGCGTCGCGCGTCCCGGCATCGAATGAGCGGTGATGCGACTCGAGACCGTTGAGGCCCTCACCGACGAGCTCGCGGAGGAGCGGCACGCGGCGCGGCGCCTCGGCAAAGTGGGCCAGCGACGCGAGGCCGCCGGCGTCGCGGATGGCGTGGATGGCGTCCACCGGCCCCAGCCCGGTGCGCGGCACGTACCCGGGCATGCCGTGGCCGATCAGTCGCTTGAACGCGTCCTCGACGCTGTCCGCGAACCCGGCGGCGATCAACGCCCTGGCCAGCGTGGGGCGTCCCAGCGCGTCGTCGCCGGTGAGGTCCAGCTCGGCGATCTGCGCATCCACCGGGCAGCCGATCTCGCGCAGCCGGTCCACCGTCGCGTGGAACCGCACCCGTCGCGCGCCGCGCTGCGTCGCGAGCGCTGCCTCGAACCGGTCATCGCCGGGGTCCACGCCGATCCCGAGCACGTGGAGCTCGCCATCGGGGAGGTCGAGCTCGAGCCCGACGGTGACGGAGTTGATCTCGACCGCGGGCACGAGCTCCATGCCGGCCGGCAGCGGATCCGCGCCCGGGGCCACGAGCTCGCGGTACGCCGCGAGGTTGTCGTGATCGGCGATGGCGAACAGCCGGACGCCCGCGGCCGCCGCCTGTCGCACGAGCTCGGGCGGCTCGAGCACGCCGTCGGAGCGGAGGGTATGCGTGTGGACATCGGCGATGGCCGTGCCGGCGGCAACCGGCGCAGTCGTCCGCGCGCGGCTGGTGGCGAGCGCTCACCGGCTCAGACCTCGACGAGGCGCTGGATCCGCTCGATCTGCAGCGCCCGACCCGTGGCCGGGTCGATGTCCACCTGGCACGCGTTGAGGATCACGGGGCCGTCGCCCACCTCGAACCGTGTCGGCAGGGCGTTGACGAACCGCGGCAGGACGGTCCCGGGGTTGAAGCCGATGACGCTCCACAGCGGGCCGGTCATCCCGAGGTCCGTCAAATAGGCGGTCCCTTTGGGCAGGATCCGCTCGTCGCCCGTGACCACGTGGGTGTGCGTCCCGACCACGACGGACACCCGCCCGTCGAGATACAGGCCCAGCGCGTTCTTCTCGGAGGTCAGCTCGCAGTGGAAGTCGACGATCCGGATCGGCGGCAGCGGCTCCGAGGCCTCGTCGAGCAACCGGTCGGCATCGGTGAACGGGTTATCGATGGGGACCATCGTCGTCCGTCCCTGGAGGTTGATCACCGCCAGCTCCGTGCCGTCGAGGGCCTGGAAGATCCCCCAGCCGCGACCGGGAACGTCGTGCGTGCCGTAGTTGAGCGGCCGCAGCACGCGCTCGCTGGAGTCGAGAAACGGGTAGATCTCGCGCTTGTCCCAGATGTGATTGCCCGACGTGATGACGTCGACGCCGGCGGCGAACAGCGCCTCGGCGGTGGACGGGGTGAGGCCCATGCCACCGGCAACGTTCTCGCCGTTGGCGGTCACGAAGTCGATGCCGCGCTCGTCACGGAGGCCGCGCAGCACCTGCTCCACGGCGACGCGTCCGGGCTTGCCGATGACGTCGCCGATCAGCAGGACCCGGCAGGCGCCGGGTGGGCGCGGCGCATCCCCGTTCGGCGGGTTGCCCAGACCGGCCCGCTCGCTGTCGCGCGTCACCCGTGGTCCGCCTGCTACTTCGCGTACTCGACGGAGCGCGTCTCGCGGATGACGGTGACCTTGATCTGGCCCGGGTAGGTCAGGCTGTCCTCGATCTTCTTGACGATGTCGCGCGCGAGCCGGCCCGCGCTGAGGTCGTCGATCTCCTCCGGCCGGACGAGGATCCGCACCTCGCGGCCGGCCTGGACGGCGAACGAGCGATCCACGCCGGTGAAGCTCTCCGCGATCGCCTGGAGGTCCTCGAGCCGCTTGACGTACGTCTGCATCGTCTCGCCGCGCGCACCCGGTCGCGACGCCGAGATCGCGTCGGCGACCTGGACGATGGGCGCCTCGATGCACGCGAACTCCACCTCCTGGTGGTGGGCCGCGATGCCGTTGACCACCTTGAACGGCAGGTTGTGCTTCTGGGCGATCGACGCGCCGATGGCAGCGTGCGGCCCCTCGACCTCGTGGTCCACGGCCTTGCCCAGGTCGTGGAGCAGGCCGCCCATCTTGGCCGCCTGGACGTCCGCGCCGAGCTCGGCCGCGATGATGGACGCGAGGTGGCTGGTCTCCACGCAGTGGACGAGCACGTTCTGGCCGTAGCTGGTCCGGTATTTGAGCCGGCCCAGGAGCTTGATCATCTCCGCGGGCAGCCCGGGGACCCCTGCGTCGTAGGCCGCCTGCTCGCCGGCCTGGCGGATCACGAGGTCCACCTCGGCGCGGGCCTTGTTGACGACCTCCTCGATCCGGCCGGGGTGGATCCGTCCGTCGGCGATCAGCTTGGTCAGCGCCAGCCGCGCGGTCTCGCGACGAACCGGGTCGAACCCGGACAGGATGACGGTCTCGGGGGTGTCGTCGATGATCAGGTCGACGCCCGTCGCCTGCTCCAGCGCGCGGATGTTGCGCCCCTCGCGGCCGATGATCCGGCCCTTCATCTCGTCGCTCGGCAGGTGCACGGTCGTGACCGTGTGCTCGGCCGTGTGGTCGGCGGCCACCCGCTGCATGGCGGTCACGATGATCTCGCGGGCCTTGTCCTGGGCCTCGTCGCGTGCCTGTCGCTCGATCGCCCGGGACAGCTTGACCGCGTCGTGCTCGGCCTCGTCGCGGATCGCATCGAGCAGGATGGCCTTGGCGTCGTCGGCGGACATGCCGGACACGCGCTCGAGCGCCACGACACGCTCGGCATTGAGCCGGGCGAGATCCTCGCGCTCGTGCTCCAGGTCCCGCTCCCGCTCGTTGATCTTGCGGCTCTTCTCCTCGAGCAGGTCGGCGCGCTGGTCAAGCTGCTCGTCGCGGGACAGCAGCCGGCGTTCGAGGCTCTGGAGCTCGCCGCGCTTCGCGCGCGCCTCCTGCTCGGCCTCGCGCCCGAGGCGCAGCTTCTCGTCCTTCGCCTCGAGGATCATGTCCTTCTGCTGGGTTCGAGCCTCCGCGACGATGCGGGCGGCCTTGTCCTGCGCAGACTTGATCGTCTGGCTCGCCAGGATGCCGCGGGCGACGAACCCCACGGCGGCGCCGACGGCAGCGGCGATGACGGCCGCGCCTGCGACGACGATTGCGTCCATCTTCAGTTCCTCCCCCCCGACCGAACTGATGGGCCGGAGGCGTTGTCGAATCGGTATCGGGCGACGAGCGGTCCGGAGACGCTTGGGCTATGGGAACGGGAGGCTGACGCTCTCTCGATCCACTCCGGATCACGCGGCTCGCCCGGACGCAGCCCGAAGGTCCACGTCCGGTTGTCGGTCTAGCCTACATCCTCACCCGGGAACCGGCTCGCAACCTGCCCCGGCGCGGGTCGACGTGTGCGCCGCTCACCTAATCGCCCCCGCACCTCCGTCGCCTTCGACCTGCCCCTCGCATCCGCGCCGGCGCCAGGTAACGCAAGGGCGGATCCGCTGGCCGCCTCGCCTCAGTCCTGATCGGCCGCCTCGTGGCCCGCGACGAAGCGGGCCGCCGCGACCGATGCCGTCTCGGGATCGAACCCGTTGCGCGCGAGCAGGGCATAGGCACGCGCGCGCCGACGACGGGGATCCGTCTCCCGGAGCAGCGCCGCGGACCGGCGCTCGAGCAGCCGGTCCGCCCCGGCCCGGTCCGGACCCGTCCCCTGGTCGCCGGATCCACCGGGATCATCGGCATCCGGCTGCCGCGCCTCGCGCCGATGCGCGAGCACGGCATCCACGATCTGGCGATCGACGCCCTTGAGCCGCAGCTCCTGGCGCAGCGCATGCTCCCCGCGCGGATGCGCCCGATCCCGCGATTCGACCCACGCCTGGGCGAACGCCGCGTCGTCGAGATAGCCGAGCTCGGTCAGGCGCACGATCGCCGCGTCGACCAGGTCGTGGCGATATCCGGCGGAGGTCAGGCGGCGGCGAACCTCGGCCGTCGAACGCGGACGCGACTCCAGGAACCGGGCCGCAGCGTCGAGGACCTCGCCGACGTCCTCGACGGCCGCCCGACGCTCACGGCGCTCGGCGATGGACGGCTTGCGCGGACGCGTCGGCCCGAACCGGCGACCCGCGTCCTCGCTCACGCTGCCGCCTGCTCGGCCTACTCGGCCTCCTCGATGCCCTCGACCGGCAGCTCGGTCTCGACCATCTTGGCCCGGATCAGCCGGTCGATCTCGGCCGCGATGTCCGCGTTGCCCTTGAGGAAGTCCTTGGACGCCTCGCGACCCTGCCCGAGGCGGGTGTCGCCGAAGGTGAACCAGGCGCCGGTCTTGGTCACGACGTCCATCGCGACGCCGACGTCGAGGAGGCCGCCTTCCTTGCTGATCCCCTCGCCGTACATCACGTCGAACTCGGCCACGCGGAACGGCGGCGAGACCTTGTTCTTGACGACCTTGACCCGGACGCGGTTGCCCACCGACTCCGTTCCGGTCTTGATCGTCTCGATGCGCCGGATGTCGAGCCGGACCGAGGCGTAGAACTTGAGCGCACGACCGCCGGGCGTCGTCTCCGGGTTGCCGAACATGACGCCGATCTTCTCGCGCAGCTGGTTGGTGAACACCAGCGAGGTGTTCGACCGGCTGACGGCGCCCGTGAGCTTGCGCAGCGCCTGGCTCATCAGCCGGGCCTGGATGCCCACGAAGCTGTCGCCCATCTCGCCCTCGATCTCCGCGCGCGGCACGAGGGCGGCGACGGAGTCGACGACGACACAGTCCACGCCGCCGGACCGGATGAGGGTCTCGGTGATCTCGAGCGCCTGCTCGCCGGTGTCCGGCTGGGACACCAGCAGCTCGTCGACGTTGACGCCGCAGGCCCGTGCATACCCGGGATCGAGGGCGTGCTCGACGTCGATGAACGCCGCGATCCCGCCCCTGCGCTGGGCCTCCGCGATCACGTGCTGGCAGAGGGTGGTCTTGCCCGACGACTCGGGGCCGAAGATCTCGGTGATCCGCCCGCGAGGAATGCCGCCCACCCCGAGCGCAAGGTCAAGCGCGATCGAGCCCGTGGGGATCGAGTCGACCGCCTGCCGCTCGCGCGAGCCCAGCTTCATGATCGAGCCGCGCCCGAACTGCTTCTCGATCGTGAGGATCGCCGCATCCACCGCGCGACCCCGCTCGGCGACCGCCTTCTCTGCGGCACGCGCGTCCGTATCCCTGCCCGTGATCGTCATCCCTGTCCTCGCTCCTGGCGGCTTGAGCCGACCCGAGGGAGCGGGACCCGGTCCCCGCCCGCCCGGCGCGTCAGCCCTCGCCGGACTCCTGCTCGTCCCACCGCGGCTTGCGCTGCTTCCGGATGACCTCCACCTGCTGTGGAGCCTCGGACAGCGGCGTGAGCTTGGCCTGGGCGGACTTGTCCTTGGGCTTCTTCTTGACTTCCTTCGCGGGGCGGTCTCGTGAACCCATCGCTCGCCTCCACGTGCACTGACGATACGGACACTGACTTCACGCGGGCTTCACGGCGCCTTCCCCGCGACTCATCCGAACGGCGCGTTCGCGCAGCATCGGCATCTCGACGGGGAACGTTCCGGCGCGCAGCGCGGCCCGGATCCTGTGCATGAAGTCTAGGGTGAAGGTCAGGTTGTGACAAGTTGCCAGCCGGTACGCCAGCAGCTCCCGGGCCCGGAACAGGTGGCTCAGGTAGGCACGCGAGAACCGGGTGCACAGGGGGCATGGACAGTCCTCCTGGACCGGCCGCGGATCGTCGCGGAACTGCTCGTTGCGGAGGTTGAGGCGTCCGCCCGGCACCCACAGCTGGCCGTTGCGCGCGACGCGGGCCGGGAGCACCGAATCGAACAGGTCGATGCCGCGGTGGACCGCGTCGAGCAGGTCCGTCGGCGATCCGAGGCCCATCAGGTAGCGCGGCCGGGGATCACCGTCGAGCAGCGGCACGGTCGCGTCCAGCGTGAGGTTCCGCTGGTCCGGCGTCTCGTCGCCCGCCAGCCCGCCGATGTTGATGCCGTCGAACGGGAGCCCCGAGATGAACGCGGCCGACTCCGCCCGGAGCTCGGGGTCAAGCCCGCCCTGGACGATGCCGAACAGCGCCTGGTCCGCGCGGCTGTGCGCCGCCAGCGAGCGCTCCGCCCAGCGGTGCGTCCGGCGCATCGCATCGACGACGACGGCGCGCGGCGAGCTGGGGAACACCGGCTGGTCGAAGGCGACCGCGATGTCCGGGCCCAGCGCCTGCTGGACCGCGATCGAGTGCTCCGGCGTGAACCGGTGGGTCGACCCGTCGAGGTGGCTCTTGAACGTGACGCCCTCGTCGTCGACGACCCGCAGGTCGCCCAGCGAGACCACCTGGTAGCCGCCCGAATCGGTGAGGATCGGGAGGTCCCAGCCCATGAACCGGTGGAGGCCGCCGAGCTGCTCGATCCGCTCGTGCCCGGGACGGAGATACAGGTGATACGTGTTGGCCAGGATGATCGTCGCCCCGGCGGCAGCGACCTCGTCGGGGTGGAGCGCCTTGACGGTCGCGTTGGTGCCGACGGGCATGAACTGCGGGGTATCGACGATGCCGTGCGCCAGCGTCAGCCGCCCCAGCCTGGCGCGCGTCGAACCATCCGCGGGCGGCGGGACGACAACCTCGAAGCCGGCGGCGGCGGTCACCTGGTGGGGACGTCGTCCCACAGCGGCGGCATGTCCGGTTCCGCGCGACGCGGCGGTGGGATCTCGAACCCCAGCGACGCCAGGTGCGTCCGGGCCGCCTCGGTCGCGATCCGGCCCTGCGGCGTCCGGTCCAGGAACCCGAGCCGAAGCAGGAACGGCTCGTACACGTCCTCGATCGTCTCCGGCTCCTCGGCCAGCACCGCGGCCAGCGCCTGGACCCCGACGGGCCCCGACTGGAACTTCTGGACGATCGCGGCCAGCAGCTTGCGGTCCGTCGTGTCCAGGCCGAGCTCGTCGATGTCCAGGATCGTCATCGCCTCCGCGACGGCCTGCTCGTGGACTCGTCCATCGCCCTTGACCTCGGCGTGGTCCCGGACGCGGCGCAGCAGCCGGTTGACGATCCGAGGCGTCCCGCGTCCGCGCTTCGCGATCAGCCGGGCGGCGTCCGCGTCCACCTCGACCCCCAGGATCCCCGCCGACCGGCGGACGATCGCGGTAAGGTCGTCCTCGCCGTAGAAGTCGAGCCGGTACGTCATGCCGAACCGGTCCCGGAGCGGGCTGCTGATCCGGCCGGCCCGCGTGGTCGCACCCACGACGGTGAACGGCTTGAGGCTCAGCCGCAGGCTTCGCGCGCTGGGTCCCTTGCCGATCATCACGTCCAGGGCGAAGTCCTCCATCGCCGGGTACAGGATCTCCTCGACCGCGCGGTTGAGGCGGTGGATCTCGTCGATGAACAGGACGTCGCGCTCGTCGAGCGCGGTGAGGATCGCGGCCAGGTCCCCCGCCCGCTCGACCGCAGGCCCGCTGGTGTAGCGGACGTTGACGCCGAGCTCCCGGGCGATGATCGTGGCGAGCGTCGTCTTGCCCAGCCCGGGCGGCCCGTAGAGCAGGACGTGGTCCGCCGCCTCTCCCCTGCCCTTGGCGGCCTGGAGCAGCACCGAGAGGCTCGCCTTGACCTCGCGCTGGCCGATGTACTCGTCAAGCGTGCGGGGTCGCAGCGAGCCTTCGACCGCGAGCTCGCCGAGGTCGGCGGCACTGGCCGCGAGCAGGCTCATGGGGTCGTCGGTCATCGTGCGCAGTCTAGCAGGATTGCGGCCAATTGGTACAGATGTTCTACGCGGATCTGCGGCACGCTGCCGTGCCCGCCTGGTGGCATGATCAGCGCATGACCGAACCGTTCACGATCGACCGGATGCTCCAGCTCCCCCGCCTCTCGTCGCTCCGGCTCAGCCCGGACGGGAAACGTCTGGCGGTCTCCGTCTCGACCGTCGCCGTCGACGGCAAGAAGATGGCGGCCTCGGTATGGCAGGTGGATCCCGGCGGTGCGACGCCGCCGCGCCGGCTGACCCGATCCTCGGCGGGCGAGGGCAACGAGGTCGCGTTCCTCCCCGACGGATCGATGCTGTTCACCTCGACGCGACCCGACCCCGACGCCAAGCCGGACCCGGATCGCAAGATCGATGCGCTGTGGCTGCTGCCGCCCGATGCGGGCGAGGCGCGCCTGCTGGCCGCGCCCGAGGGCGGGCTGTGCGGCGTCTCGGCGGCCCGCAGCACCGCCGCGATCCTGTTCGGCGCCAACGTCCACCGCCATGCCGCGGACTTCGCGACCGACGCCGATCGCGCCAAGGCGCGCAGGGACGCGGGCGTCGAGGCGCTGCTGTTCGACGAATACCCGATCCGCCACTGGGACCACTACCTCGGACCGCGGGTGCGGCGCCTGTTCGCGGCAGCCGTGCCGGCCGGCGAGGGCAGGATCGAGGCTCCTGTGGATCTCGAGCCCGGCGCGATCGGCTTCACGTTCGAGGAGTCGGGCTCCGACATCAGCCCCGACGGGTCGACCATCGTGGCGACCCGGCGGCTGCCGGGCACGGTGCCCGAGACGTGGGACGACCTCGTGGTGTACGACGCGGCCACCGGCGAGGCGCGCCAGCTCACCCACGGCGACGCGGGCTACCACGAGCCCGCCATCTCGCCCGACGGCCGGCACGTTGCCGCGGTCCGGATCACCTACGCCACCCCCGACGCGGCCGAGGCCGCGACGCTCGTCCTGATCGACCTCTCCAGCGGCGACCGGCGGACGCTCGCCGCCGAGGCCGACCGTCGCCCCGAACACCCGACCTGGGGACCCGAACCTTCGGTTCTCTACTTCTCGGCGGACGACCAGGGCCTGCATTCGGCCTACCGGGTCGACCTGCCCTCGGGCACGACGACGCGCCTGACCGCCGACGGCTCGGTGACCGACCTGTGCCCGTCGCCCGACGGCGCCACGGTCTATGCGCTGCAGTCGACGATGGTGTCGCCGCCCCGCATCGTCCGGTTCGACGCGCACACAGCCGACCAGGTCCCGGTCCCCGTTCCCGGCTCGATCGAGCAAGCCGCGATCACGCTCCCGGGCCTGGTCGACCGGGTCACCGCGACGGCCGAGGACGGGACCCCGATCGGCGCCTGGCTGATCCGCCCGCCGGCAGCATCCGCTGCGTCGCCGGCGCCGCTCGTGGTGTTCGTCCACGGCGGCCCGCTGGGCTCGTGGAACGGATGGCACTGGCGCTGGAACCCGAACATCCTGGTCGACCAGGGGTACGCGGTGCTGCTGCCCGATCCGGCCCTCTCGACCGGCTACGGCCAGGCGATGCTCGACCGCGGCTGGGGGCAGTGGGGCGGCACGCCGTACACGGACATCATGGCCAGCATCGATGCGACGGTGGCCCGCCCTGACATCGACGGCGAGCACGTCGGCCTGATGGGCGGCTCGTACGGCGGGTACATGGCCAACTGGGTCGCCGGCCACACGGACCGGTTCGGCTGCATCGTCACCCACGCGTCGCTGTGGGAGCTGGTCGGCTTCCACGGCACGACCGATCACGGGCCGGCCTGGGAGCACGAGATGGGCGATCCCTACGTCGACCCGTCGATCTACGTCAGCAGCTCGCCGCGGGAGCACCTGGCGGCGATGGCCATGGCCAAGACGCCGATGCTGGTCATCCACGGCGAGCGGGACCACCGCGTCCCGATCTCCGAGGCGCTCATCCTGTGGACCGACATGCGGCGGATGGGCGTGCCCGGCCGGTTCCTGTACTTCCCGGACGAGAACCACTGGGTGCTCAAGCCCCAGAACGCCCGAGTCTGGTACGGGACGGTGCTCTCGTTCCTCGACGAGCACCTGCGCGGCGTGCCGTTCGAGGCCCACGCGCTGCTGTAGCGGATGCGCCGCTCAACGGCCACGCCGTCCGGAGGCGGGGCGGGCCGTCAGTCGCGGAGGAGCGTCCGCAGGGCCGCCTTTACGCGTTCCTCGAGCCCGGCGCTGACCGACGCGTCGCTCACCGCCAGCCGCGACGCCTCGCGCGCCTCGCCCAGCGAGTAGCCGAGCGCCTGGAGCGCCGCCACGACCTCGCCCTCGGACGCGGTCGACATCGCCGCCGAGGTGCCGGCCGCGATCCCCGCCGCGGACACCTTCTCCTTGAGCTCGAAGATGATCCGCTCGGCCAGCTTCTTGCCGATCCCCGGGATCGACACCAGCACCGCCTGGTCCTGCTGGAGGATCGCGAGCTGGAGGTCCGCGGTCGCGCGCGAGCCGACGATCGCGAGGGCGACCTTGGGACCGACGCCGGTGACGGTCAGGAGCAGGTTGAAGAAGCCCAGCTCCTCGGAGGTCCGGAACCCGAACAGCGCCTGCTGATCCTCGCGCACGAGGTGATAGGTGTGGAGCATGAGCCGGCCGCCCTGGGCGGCGCTCGCGATCACGGATGGCGCAACGAACACCCGGTAGCCGATGCCGCCGACCTCGATGACGAGCGAGTCACCGGCGATCGCGCCGACCACGCCGTCGACCGAGGCGATCACCCGCGCACGTCGGTGCGCCCGCCGCGGCGGGGCCCGGCCGCCAGCCCGCGTGTCGCGCTGCCGGAGCGCTTCTCCCGCGCCAGCGCCTCGCGGACCGACCGCTCGTACGGGGTCTCGCCGCGCGCGATGGGATCCACGGCCGCCCGGTCCAGGATCGACGCCCGGGCGTTGCCGCCGGCCGCGTTGCCAAGCGCGTCCGGGCGCTCGCGGTTGGCGATGCAGATCGCGGTCGCGAGCGCATCGGACGTGTCATCCGGGGTGGGCACCTCGGCCAGCTCGAGGATGACGGTGACCATCCGGGCGACCTGGCCCTTGTCCGCGCTGCCGTACCCGGTCACGCCGAGCTTGATCTCGCTGGGCGTGGCCTCGCGCACGTCGACGCCCGCCTGTGCGGCCGCCAGCAGCACGACCCCGCGCGCCTGGCCGACCGCGAACGCGGTCTGCACGTTGCGCGAGAAGAACAGGCGCTCGACGGCCACCAGGTCCGGGTGGTGGGTCTCGATCAGCTCGGCCACGACGGCGTGGATCTGCGCCAGCCGCGCGGGCAGCGGCAGGTCGGGGCTGGTGGTCAGGGTGCCGTAGTCGATGGCGCGCAGCCGGCCCCCGGTTCGCTCGACGATGCCGTATCCGAGGGAAGCGGTCCCGGGGTCGATCCCAGGACGATCACCCGGCGACCTCGGCCATCAGCTCTTCCGGGATGTCGACGTTGGCGGTGACCCGCTGCACGTCCTCGAGATCCTCGAGCAGCTCGACCAGCCGCAGCGCCTTCCGGACGTGATCCGCGTCGAGGCTGACGGTCTGCTTGGCGAGCATCGCGGTCTCCGCCGCCTCCACGCTCACGCCGCCATCCTCGAGCGCCTTGCGGATCCGCTCGAGGTCGCCCGGCTCGGTGTAGATCTCGATCGGGTCCGCCTCGGTATCGACGTCCACGGCGCCCGCGTCGATCGCCGCCAGTGCGACCTCGTCCGGGTCCGTCCCGTCGCGCGGGACCGTCACCAGCCCGCGTGGCTCGAACTGCCAGGCGACCGCCCCGCTGCCCGCCAGCTGGCCACCCGCTTTGACGAAGATCGAGCGCACCTCGGCCGCCGTCCGGTTGCGGTTGTCGGTCGCGGCCTCCACGAGCATCGCGACGCCGCCGGGGCCGTAGCCCTCGTAGACGATCTCCTCGTACTGGACCTCGTCACCGCCGCCGGTCGCCTTCTCGATCGCCCGCTTGATGTTGTCGGCCGGCATGTTGATCGAGCGCGCCTTCTCGACGGCGAGCCGCAGCCGGTAGTTCGCGTCGGGGTCGCCGCCGCCGGCACGCGCAGCGACCGCCACCTCGCGCGCGACCTTGGTGAACATCGCGCTGCGCTTGGAGTCGTTGACGCCCTTCTGGCGCTTGATCGTTGACCATTTGGAATGTCCGGACATCGGGCGGGAGTATACCGACTATCATCGTTGGGACGGGTCCACCGTCCCGGTTGCGGGTGCGCTGCGCGCCCCAGGTCCGGACCCGGCGTCGCAACCTGCGCATCCTGCGCCCACCGTCCCGTCGCGGCCGGGCACCCGGTCCGACGGTCGAACCTACCGAGAGGAACCGCGCGCGATGACCTTGAAGAGTGTCGATCTCGCCCATATCCGAAGCGTCGTGCTTGCCGGCCATGCCGGCAGCGGCAAGACGACGCTGGCCGAGCAGGTCCTGTTCCGGGCAGGTGCGATCCCGCGGCTGGGCAGGGTGGACGACGGGACGGCGCACCTGGACCACGAGCCCGAGGAGCAGAAGCGCCACCAGACGCTGAGCCTGGCGGTCGGCACCTTCGACCACGACGACCACGAGATCACGGTCGTCGACACGCCCGGCTATCCGGACTTCGTGGCCGAGATGGTCGAGGGGTTCCATGCGGCGGACGCGGCGCTGTTCGTGATGGATGCGTCGGGCGGCGTCGAGGCCGGTCTCGAGACCGCGGTCGCGCTCGGTCGCGCAACCGGAACCGCCGCCTGCTTCGTGCTCAACAAGTGCGACCGGGAGAACGCGGATCCGGGCCATGCGCTCGACGAGCTGCGCGCGACGTTCGGCAACAAGATCGCGCCGCTCCACCTGGCCATCGGCGCGGCCGACACGTTCAGCGGCTATGTCGACCTCGTCCATCGGCGCGCCTGGCGGTTCGAGAACGGTGCCGAGGTCCAGATCGACATCCCGGCCGAGCTCGCCGACGAGGTCGCCCGCCGGCGCGACCAGCTGCTCGAGGCAGCCGCCGAGGCGGACGACGCGGTGTTCGAGAAGTACCTCGGCGAGGAGGAGATCTCGGACGCAGAGCTCGATGCGTGCCTCCACAAGGGCGTCCGCGAGGCCGTGCTCGCGCCCGTCCTGGTGGCCTCGGCCGCGAAGGGCATCGGCCTCGGCGCGCTGCTCGACGCCATCGTCCGCTACCTGCCGTCGCCCGAGGAGGAGGGTCCGTACGCCGCAACGGACAAGGCCGACAAGGCGGTCGAGATCGCGGCGTCGGCCGACGGCCCGCTGCTGGTCCGCGTGTTCAAGACGGCGGCGGACCCGTTCGTCGGCCGGCTGACCTACCTCCGGGTCCTGTCCGGCACGCTCAAGAGCCAGGGCGGCGTCTACAACGCCACCAAGGGCAGCGACGAACGGATCGGACAGCTGCTGTACCTCCACGGCAAGGAGCAGGAGCCGGCCGGCGAGCTCAAGGCAGGCGAGATCGGCGCGGTCGCCAAGCTGGGCGTCACCGAGACCGGCGACACGCTCGCGTCCAAGGACCACCCGCTCGTGCTGCCGCCCATGGCGTTCCCCGATCCGACGCTCCTGGTTGCGATCGAGCCCCAGTCGAAGGGCGACCTGGACAAGATGGGACCGGCGCTCCAGCGGATGCTCGAGGAGGAGCCGACCGCCCGGGTCGAGCGCAGCGACACCGGCGAGCAGATCCTGCGCTCGATCGGCGAGGCACAGGTTGCCGTCATCACCGAGCGGCTCAAGCGAAAGTTCGGCGCCGCGATCGTGACCCGGACGCCGACGGTCCCCTATCGGGAGACCATCCGCGGCAAGACCCAGGTCCATGGCCGGTACAAGAAGCAGACCGGCGGTCACGGCATGTTCGGCGACGTCTGGCTCGAGCTCGAGCCCAGCCCGGGCAACGGCGTCGAGTTCGCGGACCGCGTCGTGGGCGGCTCCGTGCCCAAGGGGTTCTTCACCGGGATCGAGAAGGGGATTCGCGAGACGGCGGCCGAGGGCGTGTTCGCGGGCTACCCGTTGATCGACTTCAAGGCGACGCTCTACGACGGGTCGTTCCATCCCGTCGACTCCAACGAGCTGGCATTCAAGATCGCCGCCTCGATGGCCCTCAAGGACGGCGTGCTCCAGGCGAAGCCCGTCCTGCTCGAGCCGATCATGGCGGTCGACGTCCGGGTGCCGGAGCAGTACATGGGCGAGGTCAATCGCGACCTCAACGGCCGCCGCGGACGCCTGCTGGGACTCGATTCGGCCGATGGCATCCAGGTGATCTCGGCGCACGTCCCCCAGGCGGAGCTGTTCTCCTACGCCACCGAGCTGCGGGCGTTCACCGGTGGGCGCGGCACATTCAGCGCCACGCTCGATCACTACGAGGACGTTCCCTCGCATCTCGCCGAGAAGATCGTCGAGGCGCACAAGAAGGAGCTGGCCGAGGGCCACTGACGGGCGCCCGACGGACGCCGGACGCTGTCAGGCGCGGCGTTCAGCCGCGCCCGGCGCTCAGCCTGTCCGCCACCCGCGGCCAGCGCCTCGACCAGCGCCCGCAGCTCGATCCGCCCCTCGTACAGCGCCCGTCCGACGATCGCGCCGGCGCAGCCCGCCGCCTGGACCGCCAGGACGTCCTCGACGGATGCGATCCCGCCCGACGCGATGATCCTGCCTCGATCGAGCGCGACCAGGGACCGCAGCATCCCGATGTCGGGTCCCTCGAGCAGCCCGTCCCGCTCGATGGCGGTGACCTCGAACGCGACCACGCCCGAATCCGCCAGGATGGCGATCGCGTCCGCCGCCGGCAGACCCGTCGCGCCGGTCCGCCAGCCCTCGCCCAGCGCCAGCCCATCGCGGACATCGATCGAGGCCACGACCCGCTCGGCCCCGTGACGCGCGACGATCTCGGCAGCGAACCCGGGATCGCGCAGCACCGCCGTGCCCACCGCGACCCGGCTCACCCCGGCGCCCAGCGCTCCCGCCACGGCCGCCGCCGATCGGAGCCCACCACCGAGCTCGACATTGGCGCGTCCCCCGAGCTCGGCCACGATCGCGGCCACCAGCTCGAGCTGCCGGGGCTCACCCGCCCGGGCGCCGTCCAGGTCGACGACATGGATCCAGCTGGCCCCCGCATCGGCAAACCGGCTCGCGGTGGCCTCGGGGTCGGCGCCGTACGTCGTCTCCCGCGCAAAGTCGCCCTGCCGCAGCCGCACGACGCGACCGCCGAGCAGGTCGATCGCCGGCAGCAGCTCGAACGTTGACAATCCCGGTTCCCTTCTGCTAGCGTTGTAGCACGCTACTACGGTATCATCCACCGACGCACGACCCGCCTGGCCCAGATGGCCTGCACCCGCGGTTCCAGCGTCGCACGACCCGCACGTCGAGACAAGGAAGGACCCGCTCGTGACCGACGACTGGCGCAACCCGGACACCGAGGCCCTGATCGACGTCCTGCTGCGCCTCGGCTCGCGCGAGGACGCCGAGCGCTTCCTGCGCGACCTGTGCACGCTCGGCGAGCTCCGCGACATGGCCCAGCGATGGGCGGTGGCCCGGCTCCTGGATGCCGGCATGCACTACGCGGAGATCTCGAAGCGGACGGGTGCCAGCACCGCGACGATCACGCGCATCGCCTCCTGGCTCAACCACGGCGAGGGCGGCTACCGGCGCATGCTCGACCGGTCTCGCGAGTCGGGCCCGGCCGCGGACACCGCACCCGGCGACGGACGATGAGGGAGCGCCTGCGGCTCGCGGTTCCCAACAAGGGACGCCTCGTCGAGCCCACCCTGGCGCTGCTCCACGACGCCGGGCTGGTGTTCGACGAGCACGACCGCAACCTCGTCGCGCAGGTCCAGAACCACCCGCTGGACATCCTGTTCGTGCGCACGGTCGACGTCGTGGAGTTCGTCGCCGACGGCGTGGCGGACGCCGGGATCACCGGGATCGACATCCTCGCCGAGAGCGGCGTGCCGCTGCCCACGCTGCGCCCGCTCGGCTACGGACGCTGCCGGCTCGCCGCGGCGGTCGCCGCGGATGCGCCGCCCCGGACGATCGAGGATCTCACCGGGCTCAAGGTCGCCACCTCGCATCCCAACGTGGCGCGTCGCTTCTTCGCGGATCGAGGCATCCCGGTCGAGGTCATCTCCCTGTCCGGTGCCGTCGAGGTCGCACCCAGGCTGGGCCTCGCGGACGCGATCGTGGACCTCGTGTCTACCGGGTCGACGCTTGCGATGAACGGGCTGCGCGCGATCGGCGACATCCTCGCCTCGGAGGCGATCCTGGTCTCGAGCCCGGCTGCGCTCGACGAGCGTGCCGGCGAGCTCGAGTCGATCGTGACGATGCTCGGTTCCGTGATCGCGGCGCGGGGCCGCAAGTACCTGATGATGAACGCACCCTCGACCAAGCTCGTCGAGCTCGAGGACCTGTTGCCCGGGCTGGAGTCGCCGTCGGTCATTCCCC
This sequence comes from uncultured Chloroflexia bacterium, assembly GCA_963720825.1. Lineage (GTDB taxonomy): Bacteria > Chloroflexota > Limnocylindria > Limnocylindrales > CSP1-4 > CAIXZV01. The sequence goes on from CAVRGY010000010.1 coordinate 25,792, forward strand.
TGGCTCACGCGGGCATGATCGCCATCCATTCGGTCGTCGGCGCCGACGAGGTGTGGGGCCTCCTGCCGCGGCTCAAGACCGCCGGCGCATCGGGGATCCTGGTCCTCCCGATCGAGAAGATCCTGCCGTGAGCGGCTCGACGCCCGGCGCCGCGACAGATGTCCAGCTCCGGCGGCTCGACCTTCGCGATCCCGATGCCGCGGCGATCCGCGACCGGGACGCGCTGTTCCGGCGCGGCGCCGTGCCCGATCCGGCGGTCCGCGAAGCGGCTCGGACCATCCTCGCCGACGTGCGCGCCCGCGGCGCCGACGCCGTTCGCGAGGCATCAGCCAGGTTCGGCGGCGGGCGGCCGGATGGTCGCCTGGTCATCATCGCGCCAGGATCTCGTCGCGGCGCGTGACCGGCTGGGTCGCGAGCAGCGCGCCGCGCTGGAGGCGGCCGCGGCCAACGTGGAGCGGTTCGCGCTCGTGCAGCGGCCGGCCTCCACGCGGGTCTCTGTCCTCCCCGGTGTCGACCTCGAGCGGCGCTGGCTGCCGGTCTCGCGCGTGGGCGCGTACGTGCCCGGCGGTTCCGCGCCCTATCCGTCCTCGCTGCTGATGACGGTCGTGCCCGCCCGCGTCGCCGGGGTGGGCTCGATCGTCGTCGCGTCGCCGGCGGACCGCCGACGGCGAGATCCACCCGGTCCTGCTGGGGGCCGCCGGGCTGCTGGGCGTGGATGCCCTGCTCGTCGCCGGCGGCGTCCAGGCGATCGGCGCGCTCGCCTACGGGCTGCCCGACGTCGATCTCGCGCCCGTGGACCTGATTGTCGGGCCCGGCAGCACCTGGGTGACCGCGGCCAAGATCGAGGTCGTGGGCGAGGTGGGCATCGACCTGCCGGCCGGTCCCTCCGAGGGCCTCGTGCTGGCCGATGCCTCGGCGGACGTGACCACGGTGGCGGCGGACCTGATCACCCAGGCCGAGCACGGGGTCGACTCCCCTGCCCTCCTGGTGACCGCGGATGTCGCGTTTGCCGATGCCGTCGAGGCAGAGGTCCGCCGGCGGCTCGCGACCGCCGCCCGCCGCGAGATCCTGGCCCGCGCCCTCGCGGATCACGGCCGGATCGTGCTGGTGGCCGACGTGGCCGCCGGCATCGCGTTCGTCAACGGGTACGGGCCGGAGCACCTGTCGGTCGAGGTCGAGGACGCCGAGGCCGCGGTCGCGGAGATCCGCAACGCCGGCTCGATCTTCGTCGGCCGCTGGTCGCCGGAGTCCGCGGGTGACTACGCGTCGGGGGCGAACCACGTGCTCCCGACCGGCGGGCTCGCGCGCGCCTGCGGACCGCTGGGCGTCGAGATCTTCGGCAAGTACAACCAGGTCCAGCGGATCACCCGCGAGGGCCTGGCCGCCCTGCGGCCCACCATCCGGACGCTCGCCGAGGCCGAGGGCCTGCTCGCCCATCGCGATGCCGTCGAGGTCCGCTTCGCCGCCGAGGAGGATGCGCGATGAGCCCGACGCCGGTCAGCTTCTCGTCACCGGTGGAGCCCGCCTCCTACAGCTGGGAGGCCACCGACGAGGCTGTCGCGTCCCGCTACGGGCTGCCGATCGAGGACATCGTCCGGTTCGACCTCAACACCTCACCCGCACCGCCGCGCCTGCTCGCCGACCTGCTCGCGGGCGGGCGGTTCGAGACCAGCCTCAGCGAGTACCCGCCGGGCGACTACCGGCGGCTGGTGGAGGCTGCCGCGACGCGCTACGGCGTGGGCACCGACGAGGTCGTCCCGGGTGCCGGAGCGGACGAGATCCTGGACATGTGCGTCAAGGCGTTCCTGCCCGCCGGCGCCTCGGCGGTGATCCCGGTCCCAAGCTACGCGATGTACCGCGTGGTCACCGAGCAGCGCGGCGGCGTCGTCGTGCCGGTGCCCCGGCTGGGCCCCGAAGAGGCATTCGGGCTCGACGAGGCGGCCGTCCGCGCGGCCGCCGCGGACGCGGCGATGGTCTGGCTGTGCAACCCCAACAACCCGACCGGACGCCTCGAGGCGCCAGGCGTCATCGAGCGTCTGGTCGAGGGCATCGTCGTCCGACGCGGCGGCCGCCGGACGTGACCCGGCCGCGGTGGTCGTCGACGAAGCGTATGCGGAGTTCGCTGGCGAAACGCTGATCCCGCTCCGGTCGCGGTTCAACAACCTGGTCGTGGTGCGAACCGCATCCAAGGCGTATGCGCTGGCCGGGCTGCGGGTCGGTTTCGCCGTCGCAGCGCCCGCGACGCTGGCGCGGGTCGCGCTGTTCCGGCCGCCGGGATCGATCGGGACCATCTCCGAGACCGTCGTGACCCGCGCCCTGCTCGACGCCGAGGAGATGCACGAGAACGTCGCTCGCGTCGCTCGCGAGCGGGTCCGGCTCGCGGACGCGCTGACCGCGATCGGCTGGCCGCCGTACCCGTCGGTCACCAACTTCCTGCTGGTCGACCTCGGGACGCCGGACCGTGCCGGCCTCGTCGCGGACGGCCTGCTGCGCCGAGGGCTGGTGCCACGAACCTTTGGCGCGGACCATCCCCTGGCCCGGTGTCTGCGGATCACGGTGCGTGCCGCGGACGAGAACGATCGCCTCATCGATGCCGCACGTGCGATCGCGCAGGAGGTTGCCGCATGACGACGCCGCCCGGTGCCCTGGACATCCTCGAGCAGGACGGCCGCCGCGTCCGGCTTCGTCGGCAGACCCGCGAGACCGAGGTCGAGGTCGCGCTCGACCTCGACGGGACGGGGCGCGCCGCCGTCGGCACCGGGGTCGGCTTCTACGACCACCTGCTCTCGTCGCTCGCCCACCACGGGCTGTTCGACCTCGAGATCCGCGCGAGCGGTGACCTGGAGGTCGACGAGCACCACACGGTCGAGGACGTGGCGCTCGTCCTCGGCTCCGCGTTCGCCGCGGCGCTCGGTGACCGCGCCGGGATCCGGCGCTTCGGCGACAGCTCGGTTCCCATGGACGAGTCGATCGCCACCGCCGTCGTGGACGTCGGCGGGCGCCCGTACGCCGTGATCGACCTGCCGTTCCGCGGTGAACGCGCCGGGGCGCTGCCGCTCCAGCTGGTCGACCACGCGCTCGAGGCGTTCGCCCGCACCGCCGGGGCGACCCTGCACCTCGACGGACGCGGGCGCAACGACCACCACCTCGCCGAGGCGGCGTTCAAGGCGCTCGGCCGCGCGCTCCGCGACGCGTGCGAGCCCGATCCCCGGCGCGCGGGCGTGGCGTCGACCAAGGGCTCGCTGGGATGACCGCGGCCGGCCCGCTGGTCGCGGTGGTCGACTACGGCGCGGGAAACCTCGTGTCCATCGACCAGGCACTCGTCGCCGCGGGCGCACGGGTCCGGCTGGCCGCGACCGGTTCGGCCATCGAGGACGCGGACCTGCTCGTCGTACCCGGCGTGGGGGCGGCCGCACCTGCGATGGACCGCCTCCGTGCAGGCGGGTTCGTTGACCCGATCCGCGACTGGATCCGGGCCGATCGCCCCTTCCTCGGGATCTGCCTCGGTCTCCAGCTCCTGTTCGACGGCAGCGACGAGGACGAGGCGCACACCCTCGGCCTGCTGCCGGGGCGAACCGTGCGCCTCGAGGATGCCCCGACCCTGCCCCACATCGGCTGGAACCAGGTGATCCGGCGGCGCTCGCACCCCGCATTCGCGGGGATCGCCGACGACGCGGACTTCTACTTCGTGCATTCGTACGCCGGGCTGCCGGCATCCGGCCTCGCCGGTGACGCGGTCCTGGCCACGACCGAGCACGGCCGGCCGTTCGTGTCCGCCGTGGCTCGCGGCCGCATGCTGGGCGTCCAGTTCCACCCGGAACGCTCGGGCACGGACGGGCTGCGCCTGCTGGCCAACGTGGTCGGGATGGTCACGGGATCGCCCGTGGTCGACCGCCGCCTGGACGCCGCCTGATGCTCCGCCGGCGCGTGATCCCATGCCTCGACGTCGCCGACGGCCGGGTGGTCAAGGGCACGAGGTTCGTCGACCTCGTCGACGAGGGCGACCCGCCCGAGCTCGCCGAGCGGTACGCGCGCGAGGGCGCCGACGAGCTGGTGTTCCTCGACATCACGGCCGCGCCCGAGGGCCGCGGGACGCTGCTCGACATCGTGGAGCGCACCGCGCGGCGCGCGTTCGTGCCGCTCACCGTGGGTGGCGGCGTGCGCACCGTCGACGACATGCGCGACGTCCTCCGTGCCGGCGCGGACAAGGTCAGCCTCAACACGCGCGCCGTGTCGGAGCCCGAGCTCGTGACGCGGTGTGCGGCGCGGTTCGGCAGCCAGGCGGTCGTCGTCGCGATCGACGCGCGGCGGATTGATCCGGCCAACCTGGATCCCCGCTGCCCATCGGGCTTCGAGGTCGTCGTCAAGGGCGGACGCGAGGCGGCGGGCCTCGATGCGGTCGCATGGGCGGCCCGCGCGGTCGAGCTCGGCGCGGGCGAGCTGCTGGTCACGTCCATCGATCGGGACGGGACGCGGTCGGGCTACGACACGGAGCTGCTGCGGGCGATCACGCGGTCGGTTCGGGTGCCGGTCATCGCATCGGGCGGCGCCGCCGGCCCGGACGACTTCGTCGCCGCCATCCGTGACGGCGGGGCGGACGCGGTCCTCGCGGCCTCGATCTTCCATCGCCGGATGTTCTCGATCGCCCAGGTCAAGGCGGCGATGGCGGCCGCCGGGCTGCCCGTCCGCCTTGTGGCGGGATCGGAGCTGGTCGCATGAGCAGACCCGTGCCGGCCGGGCCCGTGGACATTGGGACCGGGCTCGATCCCGCCGGCGTGACCTGGGACGACGCCGGACTGGTTGCCGGTGTCGTCCAGGATGTCGCGGACGGGCGGGTCCTGATGGTCGGCTGGCTCGACGCGGAGGCGCTGGCGGCCACGCTGGAGACGGGCGACGTGCATTTCCACTCGCGGTCGCGCGGCCGGTTGTGGCGCAAGGGCGAGACGTCGGGCAACGTCCTTCGCCTGCGGTCGCTCGCGGTCGACTGCGACGGGGACGCGCTGCTGATCGGCGTGGCACCGGATGGACCCACCTGCCACCGCGGAACCCGAAGCTGCTTCGATGCCGATGGTGCGGTCACGGCCGGCGCCGCGGACGCGCAGGGGTTCGCGTGGCTGGAGGCGCTGTGGGCGACGATCGCGACCCGAGCGGTGGACCGTCCGCAGGGTTCCTACACCGCCCGGCTGCTCGCCGGTGGCGTCGACCTCGCGGGCCGCAAGGTGGCCGAGGAGGCCACCGAGGTCCTGCTCGCAGCCAAGAACGATGAGGCGGCAGAGCGTTCAGGCGCGACGCGTGACGAGACCCACGCGCTGCTCGCCGGCGAGGCCGCCGACCTCCTGTATCACGCGTTCGTGCTCCTGGCGGAGCGGGGCCTGGCGCCGCGGGCTGTGGTCGACGTGCTGCGCTCGCGGCACGCCGGCTGACGCGGCTATTCCCGCGGCTCGACCAGCCGGACGTTCTTCTTGCCCGCGCGCACGACCCAGAACCGGCCGTGGAGCGGCTCAGGCAGCTTGGCATCGGGGTCGGTGATGCGCACGTTGTTCACGTAGAACCCGCCCCCGGCCATCGCGCGCCGCGCCTCGCCCTTGGACGAGTACGCGTTCGACCCGATCGCCGTCCCGAGGGCATCTGCCAGCTCCTCCCGGGCCAGCACGAACGCCGGCACCTGCTCGCGCATGGCGACGAGGTCGTCGAACGACAGCGCGGACAGGTCACGGCTGAACGCGCTCTGGCTCTGCCGCTCGGCGTCCCGCGCCGCATCCTCGCCGTGCACCCGTGCGGTGACGTCGAACGCGAGCCGCCGTTGTGCCTCGCGCCGCTCCGGATGAGCCGCGATCTCCGTATCCAGCGCCTCGATGTCCTCGCGCTCCCAGGTCGTGAACCAACGCATGTACACCGATGCGTCGCGGTCGTCGAGCTGGACCCAGTACTGGTAGAACGCGTAGGGGGTGGTCCGCACCGGGTCCAGCCACACGGAGTCACCGCCCTCGCTCTTGCCGAACTTGGCGCCTGACGGGGAGAGCAGCAGCTTGTACGCGATCCCGTGGGCCGGGCTCTCGTCGCCGGTGTCGCCGCTCGTCCGGCGGATCAGCTCGAGGCCGGCCGTGATGTTGCCCCACTGGTCGGCGCCGCCCATCTGCATCTCGACGCCGTGCTCCCGGTACAGCGTCGCGAAGTCGAACGCCTGGAGCGTCATGTAGCTGAACTCCGTGAACGACAGACCCCGATCGAGGCGCTGCTGCACGGAGTCCTTGGCCAGCATGTACGGGATCGTGAAGTGCTTGCCGACGTCGCGCAGGTACTCGATCAGCGACAGGCGACCGAGCCAGTCGAGGTTGTTGGCCATCGATGCCTGGGTGGGCCCGGGCGTGAAGTCCAGGAACTGCTCGAGCTGGCGCCGCATCGCGGCCACGTTGTGCTCGAGGGTCTCCAGGTCGAGGAGGTTGCGCTCGCTGGAGCGCCCCGACGGGTCGCCGATCATCCCCGTGCCGCCGCCGACCAGGGCCACCGGCCGCCCGCCCCGTTGCTGGAGGCGCACGAGCCCGAGGATCGGGATCAGGTGGCCGACGTGGAGCGAGTCCGCCGACGGGTCGAACCCGTTGTACGCGGCGATCGGCCGGCCGGTGGCGAGGCGCGCCGCCACGCCGGGCGTGGTGGCGTGGAGGATCCCGCGCCACTCGAGCTCCGGGAGCAGTCCCGGCAGCCCGGGAGACGGGTCGTGCGCAGGGGGCTCGTTCATCGGACCGTCACAGGCGAGGACCCGGAGACGTCCACGCTCCGGCCCGGATGGGGGGTTCGGGCTTCCATTCCCCGCATGGTATCGTTCCGCCCGCAATGCAAACCAGCCTCGCGCGGAGGCAGCGCCAACGCCGGCTAGGCAACAAGCGCCGTTCCCGCGGCAGCGGAGCCGCTCGCACCGCGGCCGCCGCGCTTCCCGTATTCCTGTTTGGCACCCTGATGCTGCTGGGCATCGTCGGCTCGGCCGGCGCGGTCGCCGGGTATTCCTACCTCGCGCGCGACCTCCAGGACCCCAAGTCGACCCTGGACGCGATCACATTCACCCAGCAGACCACGGTCTACGACCGGAACGGCGAGACCGTCCTCGCGCGGCTGGGCGACGATCGCCGCGTCGTCGTGACGTTCGATCAGATCCCGCCCGCCCTGGTTGACGCGACCACGTCCGTCGAGGACAAGACGTTCTGGGACAACGCGGGCTTCGACCCGCTGGGCTTCCTGTCGGCGGCTATCGACACCGTCAACGGCAAGGACCGCGGCGGCTCCACGATCACCCAGCAGCTCGTGCGCACGCGCCTCCTTCCGGCGAGCGCGTTCCAGGGCAGCATCTACGAGCGCAAGGCCAAGGAGATCATCCAGTCGATCAGGCTGACCGAGGCATATCCAGGCCTGGCCGGCAAAGAGCTGATCATGGAGAAGTACCTCAACCAGAACTTCTATGGCAACCGGAGCTACGGCGTCCAGGCAGCGGCCCAGAGCTACTGGCGCAAGGACCTCAAGGACCTGACGCTCGCGCAGCTGGCCCTCCTCGCGGGCATCCCCCAGTCGCCCACCAGGTTCGACCTGGTCAAGAACGCGGTCGAGGAGACATACACGGACGACAACGGCAAGGAGCAGACGCGACTGGTCGTCCCCGCGACCACGGAGGTCGTCCAGCGGCGCAACTTCATCCTCGACCTGATGAAGACCCGCAGCGTCCTGACCAAGGGCGACTACACCGACGCCGACTACGAGGCGGCCAAGGTGGAGCCGGTGATCCTCGCCTCGCAGGCAGCCGACCAGTGGCGCGCTCCCCAGTTCGTGTGGCAGGTGCGCGACGAGCTGGGTCAGATCCTGTGCGGCTCATCCCAGTGCGAGCCGATCGACACCGGCGGCTACACGGTCATCACCACGCTCAACTACACGATGCAGAAGACCGTTGAGAAGTGGGTCTATGCCGCGGCCATCGCCCCCAACATCACGAAGCAGGACAAGACGCAGACGCTCAGCAAGGCGCTGACGGCGCTCAAGATTCCGAAGAGCCAATGGGCATGGATCCAGAACCTGCGGGGCCAGAAGGTCAACAACGCGGCAGCCGGCGTGATCGATTACCGCACCGGCGACATCCTGGCGTATGCGGGCTCCGCGTCGTACACGGCCAAGGGCTACAAGCAGTTCCAGCCGCAGTATGACGTCCTCGCCGACGGCTGGCGGCAGCCCGGATCCTCGATCAAGCCCATCGTCTACTCGATCGGGATCGAGGACCGGACCATGACCGCAGCGACGATGTTCATGGACGTCGTCACCAACTTCGCCCCCAGCGGCGCCAAGGCGTACACGCCAACCCAGGCGGACGGCAGGGAGCGCGGTCCCGTACGGCTGCGCAACGCGCTCCAGTTCTCGCTCAACGTGCCGGCGGTCAAGGCGGGCTTCATCAACGGCATTGACCACGAGTTCCGGCGGATGCAGGACTTCGGGCTCACATTCCGATCAGGCACGGTGCCCGTGGTATCCGAGAGCATCGGGACGCTCGACGTGCATCCGATCGACGAGCTCTCGGCCTATGGCGCGATCGCCAACGGCGGCGTGCTCCTCCCGCACCGCACGATCCTCAAGGTCATCGATGCCAGCGGGAAGCAGGTCTGGCCGGCCACTGATGCCAAGCCCACGGGCAAGCGGGTGATCTCGACCGAGACCTCGTTCGTGATCACCGACATCCTCGCGGGGAACACGATCAAGAGCGTCAACCCGTTCTGGGCCAAGTGGGCCGTGGGCGATGGCATCGGTGGCAAGCTGCGGCCCGCCGCGTACAAGACGGGCACGACGCAGAACAACGTCGACGTGCTCGCCTACGGCTTCCTGCCGCCGCCGTCGGACACGTCGTTGCCAGCGCTCGCGACGGGCATCTGGATGGGCAACTCGGACAGCTCGGTCATGGGAAACACTTCACTTGACACCTCCGCACCCCTGTGGTCCGCGATCATGTCCGAGATCTCCAAGGGCATGCCGATCGAGGGGTTCAGCCGGATCAAGCCCAAGACGCTCGAGACGGCCACCGTCGACGCCTTCACCGGCATGCTGCCCGGCCCGACCACGACCAAGACCGTCAAGGAGCTGTTCCTGCCTGGGACCGCACCCACGCGCGCAGCCGACGTCTCGGTGTCGGTGGATGTCGATTCGGCGTCCGGCCTGCTGTGGCAGGACGGGTGCGCCGGCCCGATGGTCACCAGGAGCTATCTCGACTTCAGCCGGGCCGAACCTGCGTTCTCCGTGTGGCAGAAGGCCGACATCGCGTGGCAGAAACGGGCGGCGAAGGGCGTGGGTGTCGCCGGCGGCCCGAAGCACACGTCCACGCAGTACTTCTACGGCAGCGGCTTCTACCCCTTCGGGCACACCTGGGGCGGGAAGTTCCCACCGACCGAGACCTGTACCGTCGTGCCGCCGTCACCGACCATCTGCTTCTCGCTCAACCCGTTCTCGCCGTGCCCGTCGACCGAGCCGTCGCCGGCGCCGACCCCGTCCCGCGGGCCGGGCCCCAAAGCGACGCCGCCGCCCAGGCCATAGGCCTGGACCCGGGTCGCGGGGCGTCCTCAGAGCTTGACGATCGTCGCGCCGTCGCCACCTTCGCCCCGCTCGCCCGCCCGGAACGACCTGACCAGCGGGTGCGATCCGGCCTCAGCCCGGACCGCATCGCGCAGCGCACCGGTCCCCAGCCCGTGGATCACCATCACCTGCTCGAGGCCCGCCAGCGACGCGTCGTCCAGATAGCGCGACAGCGCCTCCAGCGCCTCGTCGACGCGGGCGCCCCGGATGTCCAGCGAGGATGCGACGGCCCGCGCGCGGGTCAGCCGCAACGCGGAGATCCCGGAGCCCGGCTCGTCGGGTCCGCGCGACGTCGACCGGCGTCCTGAGCCCGGTTCGCGGCTCCCACCGCCGGTGCTCGAAGGGTCGCCCGCGTGGGCGTCATGCGAGATACCGGCCAGCGGTGGCTCGAGGTCGCTCACCGGGACCGAGACCCGCATCCCGCCGGCCTCGAGGGTCGCCCGAGTCCCGCCCTTCTCGAGTGCCGCGATCCGGCCCTCCCAGCCGCCGTTGCGGCTGCGGGCGCGGTCGCCCAGCTGCCACGTCCTGGGCGTCGCGGGCCGCGCCGGCTCAGCGGCCGGAAGCGGCTCCGGCAGGTGGCCGAGGATGCCCTCCGCCCGGGCCAGTGCAGCGTCGATCGCCGGTGCAGTGACCGTCTCCCGCTCCAGCCGGCGACGCACGCCGGCGACGTCGTCGCGCAGGCTCGCCACCAGGCGCTCGGCCTCCGCCCGGGCGACGCTGACCGCTTCCTCCCGCTCGCGGCGCGCACGGCGTCGCTCGTCGTCGGCCGCCCGGAGTGCCGCGGCCGCCCTGGCGTCCGCGGCCCGGGCGCGTTCGACGGCATCGGCGATCTCGCCCTCCTGGCGCCGGATCGAGGCGAGCGTGGCCTCGAACGCGCGCTCGTTCTCGGTCAGCCGGCTGCGCGCGTTGGCGACGATCGCCTCCGGCAATCCCAGGTGCTCCGCGATCGCGAATGCCTGGCTGCCGCCGGGCAGGCCGATCGTCAGGCGATAGGTCGGGGAAAGCGTCGTGAGGTCGAACTCCACGGACGCGTTGCGCGCCGTCGGGGTCTCGTGGGCATAGACCTTGATCTCCGCGTAATGGGTCGTCGCGGCGATCAGGGCACCGGACCGGATGAAGTGGTCGAGCAGCGCCTGGGCCAGCGCCGAGCCCTCGGTCGGGTCCGTGCCGGCGCCGAGCTCGTCGAGCAGCACCAGCGTCTCCGGGCCCGCATGCTCGACGATCCGGATGATCGATCGCAGGTGGCCCGAGAACGTGGACAGCGACTGCGCGATCGACTGCTCGTCCCCGATGTCGGCGAACACGTCGCGGAACACCGGGAGCTTCGAGCCGGCCGCCGCCGGGACGTGGAGCCCGGCCTGGTGCATCAGCGACAGGAGACCCAGCGTTCGCAGGGCCACGGTCTTGCCGCCGGTGTTGGGACCGGTGATCACGAGCGCGGTGTACCCATCGCCCAGCCGCAGGTCGATCGGGACGACGTGGCCGGTCAGTCCCGGGTGGCGGGCCGACAGGAGCTCGACCTCGGTCCGCTCCGCGAGGGCGGGCCGGACGCCGTCGAGCTCGGCCGCGAGCTGGGCCTTGGCCGCCCAGAAGTCGAACTGGGCGAGCGCCTCGAGCGTCTCGCGGAGCAGCGTCGCGTTCGCGCCGACCAGCGCCGACAGCTCATCGAGGATCCGGCCTTCTTCCTCCTCGACCGAGGACTGGGCCTCGCGCCAGGCGTTGCCCAGCTCCACGACCACAAGCGGTTCCACGAACAGCGTCTGCCCGCTGCCCGATGCGTCGTGCACGATGCCCTTGACCTTGCTCCTCGCCTCCGCCCGGATGGGCACCACGTAGCGCCCGTTGCGCAGGGTGACGATCGGCTCCTGCAGCGCACTGCCGAGCTCCGACCCGACCAGGCTGTCCAGCCGCCGCCGCAGCCGGTCGTACGCGACCCGCACCGCTGCTCGCAGACCGCCCAGGCGCGGCGACGCGGTGTCCAGCAGCTCGCCCACGGGATCGAAGCTGCGGGCCAGCGTGCTGCGAACCGCGGGCAGCGGATGCAACCGGTGGCCGAGCTCCCGGAGCAGCGGGCGGCGCTCATCGGCGAGGGCCGTGGCCAGCCGCGCCGCGGCGTCGAGTGTCTCGCCGATCTCGAGAAAGTGCTGGGGGTCGAGGCGCCCGCTGCGCGCCGCGCGGCCGATCCACGGCTCGATGTCGTGGGCGGCGCCGATGCCGACGCCCGGCCGATCCTGGAGCAGCTGTCGAGCCTGGTCGGTCTCGTCCAGGCCCCGGGTGACGATCACCACGTCTGCAGACGGCTCGAGCGCCTCGGCGAGCCGCCGCGACGGCGGGAACGAGGTGTGGTCGGCCAGCCGGACCCGGACGGCCGGGAACTCGAGCAGAACGGTCGAGCGGGTGTCCATGATCAGCGCGGGACGACGGCGGTCGCCGCGACGCGGCGGGCCGCGGCCGGACCCGAGAGCGCGCCGCTGCCCGCGACGAGAAACCGCCACGGGACGCTGGCCCACGGTTCTCCCGCGTAGGCGATCCCGATCCGCGGGGTGGCGACGATGTCGGGCGCCGGCTCGGCCGGCGGCGCGAGCTCCAGGTGGACGGCCGACGCCGGGTCGCACAGGTCGATGCCGGTGTGGCTGCGATCAATGTCGAACGCGGCGGTGACCAGCCCGGGGCCCGCCGCGAGGCGGGAATCTGGCACGTTCGGGGCGGTCGCGTTCCGCCGGACGTGCCGCGCGCGCGCCGTCCGCATCGCCTCCGCGCCCGCGACCGGCTCGACAGCGCGGATCAGCACGGCCGCCGGTCGCGCGGCCGGCTCGGTGACGACGTTGAGGCAGTGATACATCCCGTAGACAAGGTACACGTAGGCGATGCCCGGACCGCCGAACATGACGGCGTTCCGGGCGGTGCGGCCCATCCGGGCGTGGGACGCGCGATCGCCCTCGCCGATGTACGCCTCGACCTCCACGATCCGGCCCACGCGCCGCGGTGCCGTGCGATCGGCCCCGTGCGCGGGTTCGGTCGCCGCACGCGGCCCGGGGAGCCGGACGAGGCGAGCACCCAGCAGGGCGCGGGCGGCGTCGATCGTGCCACCGGCCAGCAGCCGGCGCGGGAACGGGAGCCCGGGCGGTGGTCCGCCGCCGCCGGAACCGACCGTCACCTGACCCCGTACAGCAGCTTGACCGAATCGGGGATCAGGAACGCCGTGAGCGCGATGAAGTTGGGGATCACCGTCTGGTGCAGGAGCGCCCCGGTGCCCGACCCGTTGACGGTGTTCCAGAAGTCGCGCAGGAACGGCAGCTCGTCCCGATCCACGGGGAAGTTCGCGAGCAGGAAGAACTGGTCCAGGATGATCGTCAGGAACATCAGCAGCAGGAAGCCCTGGACGACCCCGAGGACGCCGCCGATCGCCTCGTCCAGCGCGGGATATTTCACCCACAGCGGCGCCTTCTTGTAGGTGCCCTGGATGACCAGCGAGAACGCGATGACCGCCGCGACGAACACCGCGAGGAACCCGATCATCGCCGCGTACTCGCGGGGGAACTGGTCCCAGTTGTCGCCCAGGAAACCGCCCAGCTGCACCTCGACCTGGGCCGCGAAGAAGAACGAGAACATGATCGACAGGATCCCGACCACGCGTCGGATGGTGCCCTGGATGAAGCCCACGATGAAGAACCCGAACAGGACCAGGATCACCAGGATGTCGAACAGGTTGATCGATCGCAGGAAGTCAGCGACGTTCACGCAGGTACCTCGTGACGGCGGCCGCACCCCGGTCGGCCGGTTCCCCGTGCGCAGCGTAGCAGCGTGCTCGGCGCAGTCGCAATGGGGCACACACCCCACCACCGCACCGGATCATGCGCGGAGCCGCCCCCCGATCGACGCCAGCGCGTCGACGAGGGCCGCAACGGCGGCATCGACCTCGGGTTCGGTGAGCGTCCGATCCGGGGCGCCGAACCTCACCCGGAACGCCAGGCTCTTCTCGGACGACCCAAGCGGGCTCCCCCGGTAGACATCGAACAGGCGGACGTCGCGGAGCAGCCCGCCGCCGTGGGTCGAGAGCAGGCGGTCAATCGTTGCCGCGGGTGTCGCCTCGGGCACGACCACCGCAAGGTCGCGGTCCACCTCGGGAAACCGGCCGACCGCGGGAGCGAGCTCCGGCCTGAGCCGGCCGGCCGCAAGCCCGTCGACGGCGATCTCCGCCAGCAGGACCCGCTGTCCGGTGCGCAGCCCCCATGCCTCGACCAGTCCTGGGTGCGCCTCGCCCAGGATTGCGGCGAGGCGCCCGGGGATCTCGGCGCGCGCGCAACGCCCGGGGTGGAACAGGGGCTCATCGTGCTCGGGAACGTACGCCGGCCGGCCCAGCCCCAGACGGTGGGCGAGCAGCTCCACCAGGCCCTTGGCGTCGTCAAGGTCGTACGGACGGTCCGGGCGGTTCCAGGCACGGGGCTCGGCGGCGCCCGTGAGTGCAAGCCCGAGGCGCCACCACTCACGGGGCTTGTCGCCGGTCCGCGCGTAGCCCTTGCCAACCTCGAACACGGCGATGTCCTCGGTCCCCCGGCGGAGGTTCGTGCCGACCACGTCGAGCAGGCTTCCCAGCAGGTTCCGGCGAAGCAGCGAGTGGTCCCGCGACAGCGGGTTGGTCACGCCGATGGCATCGCCGCCCGGCTGCGGCTCGTCGTCGACCGACGGGACCTCGCGCCGGAGCACGAACGTCTCGATGTGCCGCGGCGACACCAGCGCGGTCGTGACCACCTCGGTCAACCCCGCCCCGGCCAGCGTCTCTCGGATGAGCTCCCGGACCTCGAGCGGCGATGGACGATAGGCCGGCATCGGCGTGGCCGGGATGAGCGACGGCACGAGCTCGTAACCGCGGACGCGCGCGACCTCCTCGGCCACATCCGCCTCGACCAGGATGTCGCGTCGCCAGGTGGGCACGATGGCAACGAGCGACGTGCCCGGTGCGGCATCGACCTGGAGCGGCTCCGGCTCCATCGCGACCGTGACCTGCGCCGGACCCTGCGGCGCCTCCGTCCCGACCCCGACCCGGCCGAGGAGCTCCTGCTGGTCCGCGGCTGACAGGGACAGGCCGAGCAGCCGGCTTATCCGCTCCGGCCGGAAAGCCACACGCGTCGGCGCCGGCTCGTCCGGCGCGGTGTCGATCCGGCCGCCGGCGACCGTGCCGCCCGCCCACGCCGAGATCAGCTCCGCGGTCCGATCGGCGCCGAGGCGTGCGAGGCGCGACTCCTGGCCCTTCTCGAACCGGGCGCTTGCCTCCGACCGCAGCGCATGGCGGCGTGCGGTCCGCCGCACGCTCACCGGATCGAAGATGGCCGACTCGATGATCACGTCGGTCGTCGTCTCCGAGACCTCGGATGCCGCTCCGCCCATCACACCGGCGATGCCGAGCGGGCCGTTGAGGCCCGCGATGAGGAGCGTCTCCGGATCCAGGTCGCGCTCCACGTGATCCAGCGTCTCGAGTCGCTCGCCGGCCGCCGCCCGGCGGACCACGATCGTCGCCCGTCCGTCCGACCCGGCGGCCACCGGGGCGGCATCGAACGTGTGGATGGGCTTGCCGAGCTCCAGCATCACGTAGTTCGAGGCGTCGACAACGTTCGAGATGGGCCGCATCCCGGCGGCAAGCAGCCGCATCTGGACACGATCCGGGGATGGCCCGACGGTCACCCCGCTGACCCAGCGCCCCACGAACCGGGAGCACAGCTCGGGGTCGCGGACGTCGACCGCCAGCCGCTCGGCCGTGGACGGGCCATCGCCTTCGCGAACCACGATCTCGTCTCGCTCCGGCACAGGCCTGCCGGTCGCGGCGGCCACCTCGCGGGCCAGTCCCAGGATCGACAGCGCATCGCCGCGATTGGGCTTGACGTCGACATCGAGCACCACGTCGCCGTACAGGTCGGCGAGCGGAACCCCAAGGGGCGTGTCGTCGGGCAGGATCAGGATCCCGTCGCCGTCGGCGGTCAGATGCAGCTCCTCCCCCGAGCACAGCATCCCGTTGCTCACCACGCCCATCTTCTCGGCGCGCTCGATCCGTCGGTCACCCGGCAGGACCGCGCCAGGCAGCGCGACCGGGATCCGCTGGCCCGGGGCGATGTTGGTCGCCCCGCACACGATCGAGAGCGGCTCGCGCCCCTCGCCAAGAGTGACGGTGGTCAACGACAGCCGGTCGGCCCTCGGGTGCTTGTCGACCGTGAGCAGCTCGCCCGTCACGACCTGCTCCCAGTCGGCGCCCCACCGATCGATCTTCTGGACCTCCATGCCCAGCAGCGTCAGCCGTTCGGCGAGCTGCTCCGGCGTGAGGTCGATGTCGACGAGCTCCCGCAGCCAGGACATCGGGACCCTCATCGGAAGGCCGCCAGGAACCGGAGGTCGTTCTCCGTGTACAGCCGCAGGTCGCCGACCGCATGGCGCAGGTTCGCGATCCGGTCGACGCCCATCCCGAACGCGAACCCCTGGTAGCGCTCGGGGTCGATGCCGCCGTAGCGCAGCACGACCGGGTGGACCATGCCCGCGCCCAGGATCGTCATCCAGCCCGTGCGCGAGCAGGCCGGGCACTTCTCGCCGTTGCAGATCACGCACAGGATGTCGAACGCGACCGACGGCTCCGTGAACGGGTAGTAGCCGGGGCGGAACCGGGTCGCACGATCGGCGCCGAACATCGCGTGCGCGAACTGGTCCAGCAGTCCCTTGAGGTCCGCCATCGAGGTGCCCTCGTCGACCATCAGGCCCTCGACCTGGAAGAACTCCGAGGCATGGCTTGCATCGACGGCCTCGTAGCGGAAGCAGCGGCCGGGCAGCAGCGCCCGGATCGGCGGCCGCTCCCGGTGCATCACGCGGATCTGGCCGGGGCTGGTGTGGGTGCGCAGCAGCCGGCCCTCGAGGTCGAGGTACAGCGTGTCCCACAGGTCCCGGGCGGGATGGTCCGGCGGGATGTTGAGCATCTGGAAGTTCGTGAGGTCATCCTCGATCTCGGGGCCTTCGTAGACGACGAACCCGAACTGGGCGAAGACCTGCGCGATCTCACGCGCCGTCTCGACGATCGGGTGAAGGCTGCCGCGATGGACCGGACGTCCGGGCGTGGTGACATCGACGGCCTCGGCGGCGAGGCGAGCCGCAAGCTCCGCGCTCCCCAGCCGGGTCCGGGCACCGGCGACGGCCGCCTCGACGGCCATCCTGACCTCGTTTGCGATCGCCCCCACCTTGGGCCGGTCCTCGGGCGGCAACCCGCCGATCCCGCGCAGGATCGCGGTCAGCCCGCCCTTCTTGCCCAGCACCTCGACCTCGAGTCCGTCAAGCGCGGCCGTGTCGTGCGCCGCGCCGGCGGCTTCGACCGCATGCGATCGCAGCGCCTCGAGATCCTGGGTGAGCTGGGCGAGTTCCATGGGTGGCGGTGGTCCTGGTGCTGCGGTCAGGTGGGTCAGTCCCCGTGAATCACGAACCCCCGAGCGTCGGCGACGTCGAGGGTCGGGATCGGCGCTGCGACGGGCCGGGGAAGCACGTCGAGGCGCATCGGGCGGGCGGGTCAGGCGCCGCGCGCGACCTCGGCGATCCGGCCGAAGGTCGCGGCATCGCGAACGGCAAGGTCTGCGAGGATCTTGCGATCCAGTCCGACGCCCGCCTTCTTGAGGCCGGCGATCAGCTTGGCGTAGGTGATCCCGTTGATCCGGGCGGCGGCGTTGATCCGGATGATCCACAGCTCGCGCATGTCGCGCTTGCGCTGCTTCCGGTCCCGGGTGGCGTACGCCAGCGCGTGCAGCGTCGATTCGCGCGCGCGCTTGACGAGCTTGCGATTGGTTCCCTTGCGGCCCTCCGCGGCGTCGAGGAGCCGCTTGTGCCGTTTGTGGGCGGTGACGCCCCGCTTGACGCGTGCCATCGATCGCTCCTAGAGGTACGGCAGGAGCCGGCGGAGCTGCTCCTGGTGCTCGGGGCCCACGACTGCCTTGCCCGCGTAGCGACGCGTCCGGCGCGAGGACTTGATCTCGAGATGGTGACCGCGCCATGACTTCACGCGGACGAACTTCCCGGTGCCGGTGACGGTGACGCGCTTCTGCGTCCCCTTGTGGGTCTTGATCTTGGGCACGCGGGCCTCACTCTCCTGCTGGCGTCGCCTCGGCCGCGGGAGCGGCAGCAGGCGTCGGTTCGGGTACGGACTGGGCTGCCGGTGTTGCCACCGGCGGGGCTGCGACGGGGGCTTCCGGCGTTGCCGGCGGCGGTGCAGCGGCAGCGCCTTCCGGTCGATCCCCCTCGGGCTGGGCGTCTGCCGCCGGGCTCTCGCCCTCGGACCGCGCCCCGGCGATCTTGTGCTCGTGGACCCGCGGCTTGTGCAGCGAGGCGAGCGTCATGAACATCGACTTTCCTTCGAGCGCCGGCATGCGGTCCACGGTGCCGTGATCCTTGACCGCATCGCCGAACCTCGCGAGGAGCTTCCGGCCGATCTCCGGGTGGGTCAGCTCCCGACCGCGGAAGCGGACCGTGACCTTCAGCCGGTCGCCGTCCTCGAGGAACTCAATCGCCCGATGGACCTTGGTGTCGAAGTCACCCACGCCGATCTTCGGCGTCAGGCGGACCTCCTTGAACTCCACCGAGCGCTGCTTCCGCTTCGCCTCCTTCTCGCGCTTGGTCAGCTCGTACTTGTACTGACCGAAGTCGAGGAACTTGACGACCGGGGGCGCCGCGGTGGGCGCGACCTCCACGAGATCGAGTCCACGCTCCTGCGCCATCGCCAAGGCCTGCTGCGTCGGCATGACGCCGAGCTGTGAGCCATCTTCGTCGAGGACCCGGACCTGGGGGACACGGATCATCTGGTTGATGCGCAGGTCTCGGCTGATGTCGTGGTTCCCTTTGTTTCGAGGTGTTCAGAATTCGCGGCGCGCACGCTCAGCGCCCTACGCAGCCGCCGCGGGAGAATAGCACAGGGTTTCGAACGGTCGCAACGAATGGCGACCCCTTCCCGGGGGCTGCGAAACCGCGACGCGACCGACGGCGAAGGGCTCCCGAGACCGAGCCCCGGGGCTGCCACACGCCGCCCGCCGGAGCACGGATCGCCGCCCGCGAGGAGGCGAGCACTCCCCTGTTCGAGCCGGTGTTCGCCCCCGCGCGTTGTCGAGCGGCCCTCAATCCGGCGCCTGGCGCCTGTGCTCCCCTACTCCAGCCGACGCTCCCGGATCTCGTCCCCCAGGCGCGCGGCGAGGTCGCTCCAGGCGATCCCCTGCTCCTGCGACCCGTCCCGCCGGCGGACCGACGCGGTCCGTGCCTCGACCTCGCGATCGCCGAGGATGACCATGTACGGAACCTTCTGGCCCTGCGCCAGCCGGATCTTGTTCTGCATCCGGTTGTCGGACCCGTCGACCTCGACAAACCGGACGCCGGACGCGCGCAGCTCGTCGGCCAGCTCCCCGGCCGGGGCCACGTGACGGTCGGCGATGGGGATCACCACCACCTGGAGCGGTGCGATCCACAACGGGAACGCGCCCGCAAAGTGCTCCACCAGGATGCCGATGAAGCGCTCCAGCGAGCCGTAGATCGCGCGATGGATCGCCATCGGGCGCTTCGGCTGGCCGTCCTCGTCGATGTAGGTCAGGTCGAACCGCTCGGGCAGCATCTGCAGGTCGATCTGGATGGTCGCCATCTGCCACTCGCGACCCAGCGCGTCATCGATGTAGATGTCGATCTTGGGCGCGTAGAACGTCCCGTCCTTGGGCTTGAGCTGGTAGCTGATGTCGGTCGCCGCGAACGCCTCGATCGTCAGCCGCTCCGCGAGGTCCCACAGCGCGGGGTCGCCGATCGCCTTGTCCGGCTTGGTTGCGAATGCGAAGCGCGGTTCCATCCCGAACCAGCCGAACGCCTCGCGGACCTCGCCCAGGAGCGCCTCGATCTCCGCCGTCAGCTGGTCCGGACGGAGGTAGATGTGCCCGTCGTCCTGGATGAACTGGCGGACGCGGGTCAGACCCGACAGCGTCCCCGACCGTTCGTTGCGGTGGAGCCGGCCGTACTCGCTCAGCCGGAGCGGGAGATCCCGGTAAGAGCGCAGGCGGGACCGGTAGATGAAGGTGGACTCGGGGCAGTTCATCGGCTTGAGGCTGAACTGCTGCCCCTCGCTCTCGATGATGAACATGTTCTCGGCGTAGTGGTCCCAGTGCCCCGACTGCCGCCACAGGCGCTCGGACACGAGGATCGGCGTGCTGACCTCCTCGTAGCCGCGACGGTCCTGGAGCTCGCGCATCGCCGTCTCGAGCGTGCGCCAGATCCGCTGGCCCTTCGGATGCCAGAACGCCGAGCCCGGGCTCACGTCGTGGAAGCTGAACAGGTCGAGCTGGACGCCGAGCTTGCGGTGGTCGCGCTTGCGTGCCTCGTCGCGGCGCCACAGGTAGGCATCGAGCTCCTCCTGCGTCTCCCAGACCGTGCCGTAGATCCGCTGGAGCGACTGCCGGGCCTGGTCGCCTCGCCAGTATGCGCCGGACACCGCGAGCAGCCTGAACGGCCCGATCCGGCCCGTCGATGCCACGTGGGGCCCCTTGCACAGGTCGCTGAACGGCCCGTGGTCGTAGAACGTCACCGGGGGCATCGGGCTGGCCGACTCCGCCGCGGCACGGGCGAGATCGTCGAGGATCTCGACCTTGAACGGCTGTCCGGCCGCCTCCACCTGCGCGCGGCCATCGTTGAACGCGACCTCGCGGCGCGTGAACGGGTGGTCCGCGGCGATGCTGGCGCGCATCCGCTCCTCGATCGCCGACAGGTCGTCCGGGGTGACCGGGCGCGGCAGGTCGAAGTCGTAGTAGAAGCCGTTGGCGATGGCCGGTCCGATCCCGAGCCGGGTGCCCGGGAACAGGTCCAGCACCGCTTCCGCCATGACGTGCGCGGCGCTGTGCCGCATCGCGTCGATCGGCGCGCGCGCTCCGGCGTCGAGGAGCTCGTCCGCCGAGCCCCGCTCCGGAGCGTCGAGGGCGAGGTCCTCGTCCTCAAGCTGGTCCGCCTGCTGTTGCTGCTGGTCGTCGGGCATGTCATTCGCTCCTGGAAACACGAAACCTCTCGTCCCGACAGGACGAGAGGCTGTTGTTCCTCCCGCGGTTCCACCCGCCTTCACGCCGCCGGGGAACCGGCGGTGTGCGCTCGAGCCGCGCTAACGGGCGGATCCCGGACCGGTTCACCGGCCGCTCGCGGGTGGTGCCGGCACCGGTCGGGTCCGTCGGGGCTTGCAGCCGATGGCCCCGGCTCTCTGGTGACCTCCCGGTGTGGCGCGTCCCGCTCGACGCGTTGCTATGGCTCAGGCCCGAGGGCCGGAGATGGTGGGCGATACTGGACTCGAACCAGTGACCTCATGCATGTCAAGCATGCGCTCTAACCAGCTGAGCTAATCGCCCTTCGGGCGCGGAGGATAGCACAGCGCCTCGGCCGGGCCATCAACATGCGACGATGAGGCCGATGGCCGACCTGGAGCTCCTCGACTGTGGCGACGGACGGCGCCTCGAGCGGTTCGGCTCCGTCGTGGCGGACCGGCCGGCGCCGGGCGCGGTCATGTCGCCCCTCCTCCCGGAAGTCGAGTGGCACCGCGCGCCGCTCGTGTTCGGGCGTGGTGGCTGGGTGCGCGGCGGTGAGCACGCACCGTGGACCGTCCAGGCTGCCGGCCTGACGCTCGAGTGCCGGCCTGCGGCGGGCGGCCAGGTGGGCGTGTTTGCGGAGCATGCCGCGACGTGGGCCTGGCTGGAGCGGTCGGTGGCCGATATCGGGACGCGCCTGGGACGCCCACCGGAGATCCTGACACTGTTCGCCTACACGGGTGGCGCCACGCTCGCGTGCGCGCGCGCCGGGGCACGCCTGGCCCACGTCGATGCCTCGCGTCCGGCCGTCGCCTGGGCGCGGCGCAACGCCGAGCTCTCCGGGCTCGCGGACCGGCCGATTCGCTGGCTCGTCGACGATGCCCGCGCGTTCGTCCGTCGCGAGCGCCGTCGCGGCCGCCACTACGACGGGGTGGTGCTCGACCCTCCGACGTACGGTCACGGCAACGGAGCCTGGCAGATCGAGACGGACCTCGAGCCACTGCTCCAGGACCTGGCCGCGCTGGTCGGTCCCAAGCCGGGGCTGGCCGTGCTGAGCGCGCACAGCCCCGGGTTCGACGGGGAGCGCATTGCGTCACTGCTCCGGGAGCACCTCGGGGTGGATGCGGCGGGCGAAGACCTCGAGATCGTCGCGCGGACCGGCAACGTGCTCCGCGCGGGCAGCTGGGCGCGCCATCCCGGCCGGACGAAGCCGCGGTGACGGCCGGATGACCGAGCCCGCGATCTCGAGCCTTCGCAACCCGCGGATCCGTGCCGCCGCCGCCCTCCGGGACCGGCGGACCCGGGACGGCGCGGGGTTGACCCTCGTCGACGGCGCACGCGAGCTGTCGCGGGCACTGGCGGGCGGCGCGACGGTGGCCGAGGTGTTCGTCGACGAGACGCGGCTCAGCGAAGCGGGGCACGCGGCGGTTGAAGCTGCCGCGGCCGCTGGCGCGATGCTGACCGTGGTCACCGGCAACGATCCTCGACCGGCTGGCGTACGGCGACCGCAGCGAGGGCGTGGTCGCAACGGTCAGGATCCCGGACCTGTCGCTCGACGCGCTGCGCCTTCCCCACGACCCGCTGGTGGTCGTCGTCGAAGGGGTCGAGAAGCCGGGCAACCTGGGCGCCGTCCTGCGGACGGCCGATGCGGCGGGTGCCGATGCCGTGATCGCCGCGGACCCGCGCACGGACCTGTTCAACCCCAACGCGGTGCGCGCATCGCTGGGCACGATGTTCGCCGTCCCTGTGGCCGCGGGCTCAAGCGCGGACGTCCGGGCCAGGCTGGCCGTTGACGGGGTCGCGCTGATCGCCGCGCGCGTCGATGCACTGACCCTCTACACCGATGTCGACCTGCGCGGCCCGGTCGCCCTCATCCTGGGCAGCGAGGCCGACGGCCTGAGCGAGGCCTGGGACGGTGACGCGGTGACGGGCGTCCGGCTGCCGATGCTCGGGGTCGCCGACAGCCTCAACGTATCGATCGCGGTCGCCGTCCTGTTGTACGAAGCCCGACGGCAGCGAGCGCTCAGGTGAGATTTCGGCGAGGATGACGGCCATGGACACCTTCGACTTCGTGATCATCGGCGCAGGTCCGGCCGGGGAGGCCGCCGCCCACAAGGCCCGAGCGCTGGGCGCCACCTCGGCCGTGATCGACCGCCGCTGGTTCGGCGGATCGTGCCCGCACATCGGGTGCATCCCGTCGAAGTCGCTCCTCCACAGCGCCGACCGGCACGCAGCGGGCGCCGACTACTCGTGGTCGCGCGCATCCGAACGCCGCGACTACATGGTCAACCGGGCAGCCGACGCGGCCGAGCCGGATGACACGTCGCATGTCAAGTCGCTGGAATCCGACGGCTCGGTCACCTATCGCGGCGAGGGACGGATCACCGCGCGCGGCAGGGTGGCGGTCACCCATGACGGCGTGACCCACGAGCTGGCGGCGCGCAACATCGTGGTCGCGGTGGGATCCGGGTCGAAGGTGCCGCCCATCGAGGGACTCGCCGAGACCAGGCCCTGGACGAACCGGGATGCGACGCTGGCCCGTGAGCTGCCGCGCAGTCTGCTGGTGCTCGGCGGCGGCCCCACGGGGTGCGAGCTCGCGCAGGTCTACGCGCGGTTCGGCGTGCCCACAACGATCGTCCAGTCCGGGCCACGGCTCGTGCCCACCGACCATCCCCGCAACGCCGAGGCCGTCCGGTTCGCGCTCGAGCGTGACGGCGTGACCGTCCGGACCGGATCTCGGGCGGTGCGGGCCCGCGCGGGCGCCGGGACCGACGGCGCCCACGTCATCGAGCTGGACAACGGGACGACCGCGGAGGGCCACGCGATCCTGCTCGCGGTCGGGCGCGAGTTTCCGCTCCGGGACCTGGGACTGGACGTGTACGGGATCGAGGTCTCAGGACCCGGCGCGTACCGGCGCGACGGCAGCCTGCGGCTCGCCGACGGGCTGTGGGTCGCGGGCGACCCCGCGGGCCCGGAGCTCCACACGCACCAGGCGCACTACCAGGGTGAGATGGTCGTCCGGATGGCGCTGGGCGAGGCGGTCACGCCCGACTACCGGGCCCTCCCCCGCGCGACGTACATGGACCCGGAGGCGGCCTCGGTCGGGGTCAGCCTCGACCAGGCCACGGACGCCGGGATCGACGCATTCGAGTGCGTGGCCGACTTCCCGCACACGGCCAAGGGGTACTCGGTCGAAGCCGAGACCGGTCACGTCACGATCGTCGTGGATCGTGCCACGCGCGAGCTGGTCGGGGCGGCGATGGCCTGTCCGGACGCTTCGGCCGCGATCCACGAATGCGTGCTCGCGATCAAGGCCCGGGTGCCGGTCGACGTGCTCGCGGAGACGATCCACGCGTTCCCCTCGACGTCGCGCATCCTCAACGGGCTGTTCGACGAGGCGCGACGGCGGCTCGAGGGCGCCGACTGACGCGACCGGTCCGGATCAGGCGCCGGCGACAACCTCGCCGTCGACCAGGACCAGCTGCGGACGAGCGTGCCATAGCGCACCGTCAACCTCGACGGGCTCGCTGATCGCCGCCGCCGGGATGACCACGATGTCGGCCCGCTGACCCGGGGTCAGCCGTCCCCGGTCCCCTTCTCCCGCGCTGATCGCCGGGTCGACGCAGCTCGCCCGGATCGACCGCCACAGTGACAGCGCGTTGGCCGGTCCGAAGGCGGGCGTGCCCGCCGGCCATGACGGCGCGGCGCGAGTGACGGCGCAGGCGATCCCGGGCCACGGGTCCACCGGCTCGACCGGGGCGTCGGTGCCGGCCGGGACGACCGCGCCGGCCCGGGCAAGCGCGGCCAGGGCATAGGCGCGACCATCCGCGCGCGGACCCCACAGGCGGCGCGCCTTCGCGGCGTCCGACCGGACGTGGATCGGTTGCATGGACGCCGCGATCCCGAGCGCCGCGAACCGCGCCACGTCGGCATCCGCGATGAGCTGGACGTGCTCCACGCGGGGCATCAGCGGCGTTGACGCCGACGGTCGGGGCGAGGGCATCGAGCGCCGCGCCGACGGCCGCATCACCGATCGCGTGGATCTGGGTGGCGATGCCCAGCGCCGCGGCCCGTGCCGCCTGCTCGCGCAGCGCGTCCGGCGGGACCATCCACACGCCATAGCCGTCGTTGGGCGGCGGCGGCTCGCCCGCGACCGGCTGGAGCGGATCCAGCAGCGCCGCCGTCCGCGACCCGAGCGTGCCGTCGGCGAACGTCTTGAGCCAGCCCATCCGGAGGCGGCCGCGCGGGTCGGGCCCGAGCGGCGAGCCGCTGCGGATGCCCTCCGCCTCGGCGGCGTCGAGCTGTTCCGGCCGAATGCACGGATGGACGCGGAGCTCGAGCGCGTCCGTCGCCGCGAGATGGCGATATGCGGCGATCGGGCCACGCAGGCCGTCCTGGAGCGCCAGTCCCCCGGGGTCATGGACCGCGACGACGCCGAGACCCAGCAGCTCCTGGGCGAGCGGCCGCACCGCAGCCTCGATGGTCGCCTCATCCGGGGGCGGGATCCGCGCCGACACGAGGCGGGCCGCCGTCTCGTGGAGCACGCCCGTCGGCCGTCCGTCCGCATCGCGCCGGATCACGCCGCCCTGGGGATCGGTCCGGCCGGGGTCGATGCCGGCCTCCGTCAGTGCCCGGAGACTCACGAGCAGCGCATGATGATCGTGCGCCCACAGGGCGACGAGCCGGCCGGGGGCGACGCGCTCGAGATCATCGGCCGTCGGCCAGCGGCCGAAGCGGTCGGCGTCCCAGCCGGAGCCCTCGACCCAGCGATCCGGATCGGGCTGCGCGGCCGCCGCCTCCGCGACCCGATCGAGCGCCACGTCGAGCGACGCTGCGGCATGGAGATCGACGCGCGCGCGGGCGAGCGCGGCCTCGACCAGGTGGAGGTGGGCGTCGGTCAGGCCAGGGATCGCGACCGCGTCCGGCGGCAGCTCGATCCGCCGCGTCCCGGCATCCGCGAGCCGCTCCACGTCCACGCTCATGCCCGCCGCCAGCACGCGCCCATCGGCGATCGCGACGGCCTCGACCCAGCCCGGGCCATCGGATCCGGCGAGCGTCGCGATCCGCCCGCGGATGATCAGGCCGGCGCGCGGATCCACGCTCATCCCGGGTCCGCGCCCCCTCCCGGCCCAGCGTCCGCGGGCGGCACGTGCGCGACCTCGGCCTTCGCGCGCCCGCGGCGCTCCTCTGCGTCGACCTCGGTCGCAATGCTGACGGCCATCGGATCGATCGCCGCCGGCGTCATCGGGCCGATCGCCCTCGCCATCGCCTCGACCACGTTGAGTGGCCCACGGGTGATGATCGACAGCACGCCCGACAGGGACACGAACGCCGCCACCAGGACCAGCACGATCGTGGTGCCGACGAGGTCGGAAACCGGGCCGACCACGATGATCGGCAGGAAGCTGGCGACGGAGACCAGCATGTTGAGGACCCCGAACACGCGGCCCCGCACCTCTTCGGGCAGCTCCTCCTGGAGCTGCGTCTGCGACGGGATGGCGACGAACCCGTAGGCCATGCCGGCGAGCAAGGCGATGAGGACCACGATCGCCAGCAGCGAGGTCAGGCCCGACAGGTCGGTGAGCCCGGTCGCCGCCTGTGCCCCCTTGAGGAACCGCGAGATCGGACCGGCGGCCGCGAGCGCCGCCAGCAGGACGCCCAGTGCCACGAGGCCGCCCTCGATGATCCGGCGGCGCGCGACCATGTGTCCGAACGAGTTGAGCACCAGGATCCCGGTCACGATGCCGAACCCGAGCGGCAGCACGACGACCACGAAGTCCTTTGGCGCGAGCCCCAGCGACGATGTTGCGAAGTCCGTGCCGAGGACGCCGAGGACGCCCACCAGCGAGGCGGCGATGCCGAGGTAGAACAGCGACCAGGTGATCGTCGGGTTGGCGCGGATGAAGTCGATGCCCTCGCGCAGCTGCGCGATCGTGGACCCCATCGCCTGCTCCGCGTCGCCCACCACGCCGCGGGCCGAGCCCCTCTCGATCGGCGTCGGCGGTGCGGACGGAAGCGTCCAGCAGAACGCCGCGGCGACCAGGTAGCACGCCGCGACGAGCAGGATCAGGGCCGGCGCACCGGCGATCGTGACCACGATCGGTCCAAGCAGCGCGAACCCGAGCGCGAACGCCGCGTTGAGCGTGAGCGTGAAGATGCCGTTGGCGGAGATGAGCTGGCGGCGCGGCACGAGGTGCGGGATCATCGCCGCCTCCGCCGGACCGAAGAACACGGTGATGGTCGAGACCATGATGTTGAGCACCAGGATCAGCGGCAGGTTGTTGCCGGCGAGGAAGGTCAGCACGAACGCCGCCGCTCGCAGCAGGTTCGTCACGATCAGGATCGTGCGCCGGTCCACCCGATCGACGTACACGCCCGCGAGCGCAGAGAACAGCACTGCCGGGACCAGGAACGTGAGGATCAGCAGGCTGACCGCCGTCTTCGACGACGTGGATTCGAGGATGATGACGGTCAGGCCATAGATGACCATGTTGCCGCCGACCTGCGTGAACGCCTGGCTCAGCCACAGCAGCAGGAACGGACGGTTGCGGAAGACCTCGAGCGCGCTCGATGGCTGTTCGCCACCGTCCCCGCCGGCGCCGGCCGGTCCGACCGCGACGGCCCCCGTGTCGCGGTCGTTCACGGTCGCTGCGGACCGATCGCTGCGCTGATCCCGGGATCACCGCGCCGGACGAACCCTGCGATCCTGCGCTCGAGCGCTCGTCGCGCGATCAGGGTGTGGCGGTTGCAGGTCTCGCATCGGAGACCGATGTCCGCGCCCAGCCGGTCGATGAGCCAGGTATCCCCGCCGCACGGATGGCGCCGGCGCAGGCGGACGACATCCCCCAGGAGCAGCTCGAGGACGGGATTTCCTGACACCGGCCGAGGGTAGCAGAGGGCGCCCCGGATGCCGACCCGGGCCACGACCTGGACCGCGTGCGGCGCAACCCCGTCAGAGACGCGGCTTGCCGAGGATCGGGCTGAGGTTTCGCTCGGTGGCCGGCAGGGTGACGCCATCGAGGGCGAACACGGTCACCGTCGTATCCGGGAACCGCGCCGCCAGCTGGGCGATCGGGCCGCCGGCTCGGGTGAGCGACCCGGTCAGTGTCTCGGGCTGGCCGACGGCGAGGATTTCCAGCGGCTCCGGCGGGGTCACGCCGTTGACCGTCAGCGCATCAGCCGGACCGGTCGCCACGACGCCCGGCACGTCGCGGATGCCGCCGATCGAGATCCCCTCGGCGCCGGCATTGCGGAGCTCGTTGATCAGCTGGCTCACGCCATCGCCCGCGATCGGCCCTTCCACCAGGATCCGGACCCCGGGACCGGTGACCGCCAGCGTGCCCGACCATCCCTTGATGCGGCCGAGGTCGGTGCGGATCTGAACGGCGGAGGTGTCGCCGCGGTCGATGGCCGCGGAGACGGAGTCTCGCTGACGCTCGAGCGTCGCGATCTCGTCGCGCAGCTGGTTGTTGCGGGTGGTCAGGTTCGCGACCAGCACGGTCAGGTCCTGCGCGGACAGGCCGGCGAGGCCCGGGTTGACCGCCTGGAGTCGCAGCTGTACGACGACCAGGAAGCCCAGCAGCATCAGCACGAGGCTCACCGTGACGCGACCCGACGGGCGGCGCATCAGGGAGCCGCCGATGATGCGGGGACCGGGTTGGTGTGCCCGTAGCGCAGCAGCACCGATCCCGCGTAGGCGGGCAGGTCGACGGACTCCGGGACCGCGTAGGACACGCCGATCCCGAACGTCTCCGACCGGGCGCGGATGAAGTCGACGAACCCGGCGGACCGGGTCAGGCGATCGAACATGTCCGCCGGGCCGATCGCCGAGACCTGGTAGGGCGCCGCGATGTACGCGGAGTTGACCAGGACCGAGCCACCGATGTCGAC
The DNA here is from genome assembly GCA_963720825.1 of uncultured Chloroflexia bacterium. GTDB lineage: Bacteria > Chloroflexota > Limnocylindria > Limnocylindrales > CSP1-4 > CAIXZV01. Next base: position 54,330 of record CAVRGY010000010.1, read on the forward strand.
GATGGCGGTTGCGACGGCGATCCGCTCGCCGTTGACGGCGATGCCCTCGGCACCGGCGAGCCACAGCTCCTCGACCACTGTCAGCACATCCTGGCCGGACACCAGGTAGTCCCGCTGGCTGCCGTCGGGCGGTACCGCCGCGTCCGAGTCGGTCAGCTGGAGCACGATCCCGGGTCCGGTCATGGCCACGAGCCCCGCGGCGATCCGCGCGCTTTCCAGGTCGCTGTTGAGCTGGCGGGTGATGGCGGCGCCGCCCTGGCCCGCCGCCTCCAGGTCCTGGATCGCACCACGGAGCTCGAGGATCTGCTGCTTGAGCCCGTCCTGCTGGGCCTGGAGATCCCGCGCGGTCTCGACCAGCGGCGTCCGCTCCTGGCTCGTGTACCGGATCCGCGGCCCTTCCGAGGCCAGCTGCGCGGCGACGAGGAAGCCAAGGCCCATCAGCGCAAACCCGAGCGTAACCTGCCAGCTGGGGATCGCCCGGACCCGCGCACCGAGGGCGCTCATGCGACGCGGCTCTGGCGACGGGCCAGGGCGAGGCCGATGCCCACGGCCAGCACGACCAGCGCGACGGCGAGGTACAGCTGCCCGGCATCGCCGCCGCCGCTCGCCGGTGAGGACGGGCCTGCCGCGGGTGTGACCCCGGCCGACGGAGCCCCGGCTGCGGGCGTCTGGCCCGCTCCTCCCCATTCGGCCGGCAACGGACCCGCCGGCGCGGGCTGCGGACCATACCTGACCGGCGGAGCGGCGCCAAGCTCGTTCAGCCAGCCCGCCTGGAACCCCGCCAGGTCCGTGCCCAGCGCGCGGGTGAACGCCTCGTCGTCGGTCAACCCGTCCTTGTACCCGAGCACCAGACCGTATAGCGTGTCCGAGCCCTTGGTCCGGACCAGGTGGTCGATCGCGGACACGCTCTCCGCGTACGCGAGGTACGTCTTGTCGGCATCCGTCGGGAATTGGCCGCCCAGCGCGTCGAGCGGGATCAGGTCCTTCGACCGCACGGCGTTCGCGACCCGTCCCTGGTCGGACTGGGTGTAGCCCTCGGACAGGTAGACCGCGAGCCCTTCGTTGAGCCATCGCGGCGGGAACCGGTACGGGTTGCGGACCGCGGTGTCGAACACGAGGTGAACGAGCTCGTGCGGCACCACCACGCCGACCCACGGGTCGTTGATCGCATCGGGCGTGATCAGCGCGAACAGCGTCCGGATGTCCGCGTGCGCCTGGCCGCCGACGTTCTCCCGGGTTCCGGGTCCCAGCGCGGCCCGGAACGAGGCGTCGTCGCCGTAGATGAAGAAGTCGACCGGATCGCTCTCGGTCACGCCGAGCAGGGCGCTCGTGTCGTGGATCGCCTTCTCCCCGATCGCCAGCGCCCGCTGCGCGAAGCTCGGGTCACCGTCGTACCAGTGGACCGTCATGAGCTCGCCCTTGACGGATCTCCAGTCGTGCGTGGTGTCGGCGTACAGGACGGAATGCTCCGTGCTGCTGGCCTGCACGCCCGCGGCGGTGATCGCCACCCACTGCTCGACGATCGTCGTGTTGGGCACGAGGTGGCCGTCGCCGGTGAGGTCGAGCGTGTAGCGCGCCGTCTGGGTGGCGGAACCCGCGGGCGGCGTCACCTCGACGATGTACGGCCCCAGCGAGTCCGGGAACGTCAGGTGGAGCTCCAACCGGTCGATCGCCTCGCCGGCCGTGACCGGCACGCTGAACTCGATCGATTGGTCGTAGCTGACCGATGCCGCCGGTGTGCCGAACACGACACCGGCCGCCGCCGCAGCCGGGGCGATCGACGCGACGAGGACCGAGGCGCACGCGAGCGCTGCGATGAGCGAACGCAGCGGGCGGCCAAACCGCGAGCCCACTCGCGCTGCTCACGGCGCTCAATGCCCTGAGCTCCAGGCGAGCCCCGCGAGGCGCATGATCCCGAGCCCGTTCTGGCTCGCGCCGAGCAGGCCGTCGCGCACGAGCGAGAACGATGTCCCGTAGCTGACGGGCACGATCGGGACCTGGTCGCGGACGACCGCCATCGCCCGGGCGTACGCGGCAGTGGCATCGCCCGCGCTCGTCGCGGCGCCCGCATCGGCGATCGCGGCGTCGAACTCCGCGTTGGACCAGCGGCCCTCGTTCGCCGTCGATCCCGTGCCCAGGAGCACGCCCAGGAAGTCGTTGGGTCCCGGGTAGTCGGCCACCCACGACAGGTTCCAGATGTCAGGCGGGTCCGTGGCCAGGCGATTGATGTACGGGCCGAAGTCCATCGTCGCGTAGCTGACCGTCACCCCCAGGTTGTCCCGGAGCATCGCCACGATCCCCTCGTCGTAGCCCCCGCCGCTTGAGATGAAGCTGACCGCCGGGAACCCCGCGCCACCCGGAAAGCCCGCCTGCGACAGCAGAGCGCGGGCACCCGCCGGGTCGTATGCGGGCATGTAGTCGCCGCTCGGGGCACCGGGCATGCCGGCCGGAACGATGCCCGTGGCGGGGACCGATGAGCCCACCTCGTCGAGCCGGGCGAGGCGGCGCCAGTCGACGGCCTCGGCGAACGCCCGGCGGACGAGCGGATCGTCGAACGGCGGCTGCCGGGCGTCGAACCCGTAGTAGGTGACCGAGAGCGACGGATCGCTGCGCAGCGACGGCCCGAGCGCTCGGTCATAGGCGATCCAGCCCGCGTCGACGAAGCCGATGGGGGCGACATCCACGTCACCCGCGACGAACGCGTCGACGGGGCTCTGGCCGGCGATGGTGGTCAGCATCCGCACCGTCTCGATCGCCGGTGTGCCCGCCCAGTAGTGCGGGTTGGCGGTGAGCACGAAGGCGTCCGGCTGGACGTCCGACAGGACGTATCCCCCGCTGCCCACGAAGGTCGAAGGCTCGGGCGCGATCTCGTTGCTGCCCACGGACCGCGGCACGACGGCGAACGGCGCCCCGGACACGATGGCCGGCAGGTCGCCGCCGCCGCGCTCCATGTCCACGACGACGCGCAGGTCGCCATCGGCGCGGACGCCCAGCGTCGACGGATCGGACGCACGACCGCTCAGGAGGTCGCGCGCGCCCAGGACATCGGCCGCCAGCGAGGCGAGCGGCGAGGGATGGGCCGGATCGAACAGCCGTCGCCAGCTTCGGACGACGTCCGCGGCCGTCAGCGCGCTGCCATCGCTGAACGTCAACCCCTGGCGGAGCGTGAACACGACCTGTCGCCCGTCATTCCCGATCGACCACGACGCGGCCAGCGCGGGCTGCACCGTGAGCGATGGGTCGACGGCCGTCAGCGTCTCGAACAGCTGGCTCACGTACGAGGCGCTTCCCAGGTCGCCGTGAAAGGCCGGGTCGATCGACGACGGTGCGCCCGCGAGCACGGTCACGGTGGCCGGGTCCGCGGCAACCGCCCGGTCCGGCCCCGGCCTGCCCATCGGCCACAGGCGGACCAGCATCGCGACCGCGACCAGCACGGCCACGACGGCAACCAGCGCGCGACGACGCCCCGAGGGAGCGAGCTCGGGAACGTCCTCGGGCGGCGGAACGATCAGGTCAGCCTCCACCACGGACCTTCCGGCAGGCCCGCATCGGGACGGCGAGGATCAAGGAGTCGCTCGATCGGGACCGGGATCCGCGGTCGGGCGGTCCAGGCATAGCTGTCACCGGAGAACCCGACAAGCATGGCCACGATGCAGACCCAGCGACGCACGGCCGGAGTATAGAGGTGGAACGGCATATGGCCCGTGCGGCGGGCAGGAAATGAGGCCTCGCCGTGCCACACCGCCGGGGGAACGATGTTATCCGCGAGGCCTCTGTTCTCTAAACGAGCGGGGCGCCGTTTCGTTATGGGGTCGTAATCGAAGAATCTCGCGGACTGCCCGGCCGCACGGGCGGGAACGCCGTGGAGCCGCCCGACACGCCAGTCAGCCATGGGCGACGAGGAGGTCCCGCCGCCCGGCGAATCGCTTGAGCACCCGGTAGTGGTTGCGCCTGGCCTGCCGGGCCGCTGCGTCCGCCTGGCCGCCCATTGCCGGGGGCTCGGCCCGGCCGACCGGAAGGCCGGCGACCACGACCGCGCGGCGGTGGACCGGCGCCGTCTCGGGATCGCTCCCGGGGTCGGCATCGCTCCCGGGGTCGGCATCGCCGTCCCGGAGGACGAGGCTCCACCAGACGTCCAGGCTCGGGGCGGTGATGAAGCGCTCGTCGAGCGGACCGCGCTCCACGTAGTCGGCGCGCCGGAATGCCTGTACGGCGCCATCGATGGCTTCGACATCGACCGCGCCGTCGGGCGCGGGATCGAAACGGCCCAGGTCGCGGGACACGAGCCCGAACGGCCCCGCGACGGCGATGCCGGGATCCGCGAGCGCCGCCACCATCGGCGTGACCACGTCGCCGGCCGCCTCGACGTCGGGGCCGAGCACGAACACGACAGGCGCCATGGTGCGGCGGATCCCGGCGTTGAGAGCCGCTGCGTGGCCCAAACGGGCGCTGGTCCAGACCACGTCCGTGATGACGCCTGGTGCGCCCGGATCGACCGCGTCAAGGCTCGCAAGCCCGCTCGCCTGCGCCGCCGACGGGGCGTTTGCAACGACCACGATCTGCGTCCCGTCCGGCGCGTGATCGACCAGCTGGCGGATCGCGCGGGCCAGGTCGATCGGGTCGGTCGGTGGCGACCAGGACGATCGACGCCGTCCCGACCGGCGCCTCGGCCAGGCGCGACGGCACGGTCGCGCTCGACCCGTAGCGAACGATCCCGTCCACGCTGACATCGGGCGCCGCGGCACGCTCGAGGTCGTACATCGTGCCGGAGTCGATCACCTTCCAGCCGGCATCCTCGATGTCGGCCTTGAGCCGGTCGGCCAGCGGCCAGTCCCGCGCCCGGCGAGCCGCCGCGCGTGCCTCCGCAAGGTCGATGACCGGCTGGGGTGCGACGTCTCGAGGCATCACGCGAGGATACGGCCGGGCCGGGATCGTCGCTGCCGGAACGGACCGGGCCCGTGGAGCCTCGGTCCCGGACCCGCCATCGCTCCGGCGCCGCCGGCTCGCGAGGACGCGACGATGACCAGCAACCCGAGGATCCAGGTGTGGGCAAGCCCGCTCCACACCACGGACCCGGTGCGCCAGTCCAGCCATCCATACAGGAACCCGCCGCCCAGCGTGCTCAGCGTCTCGATCTCGGGTTTGCCGAGATGGGCAAAGGCGAACGGCACCGTTGCGACCACGACCGCGACGGGTCCCATCACCCGGAGCAGCGCAAACAGCAGGAAGCCCCGGAAGAAGAACTCCGCGGGGATGACCTCGAGCGCGCTGGTCAGGAACACGTCCGGTGCCGGTGCGCCCTGCGACCCGTAGTAGCTGACGAACGCCGGGAACCGCCCCGTCACCAGCACCACGGCACTCATCACGATGCACCCGGCCAGGGCCACGGCCACCCCCGCCCGGACGTCGCCCAGCCGGAGCCCGTACCGGGACGGCCGGTCGCGCATCACGAGGATCACCAGGGCGAGCGGGATCGCACCCTGGGTGATCAGCCGCTCGATCGACTGGAGGCGCTGGCGATCGGCGCCCGACGGTCCCGCCGGCGCCGGCGACCGCCTCGGCAAGGGCGTTGACGTGCCCGTACTGCTCGAGCAGCAGCAGGATCGCGACGGCAACGATCGCGACCGTGGCGCGAACCGGCAGCTCCAGGCCGAGGACGCTGACCACCCGCCGGTCAGCCCTCGTCCGCCGGGTAGGCCGGGCCTGCCGAGAGCCAGCGGACGAGCCGGGCGACCGGGCGCCCGACGTTCGGCGCGCGTCCCGGGATCCGCTGCTCCTGCGGCATCGTCACCCGCGGCAGCCCGCAGGATCGCGGCCCGGTCCAACCGGCCAACGTTGACCTCCCAATGTCACGGGCTGTACAGGCCACTCGGCCCACAGCACAATGGTCGCACCCGGTGCAGGCTGAATGCATCAAGACAACCCCGCATTGAGGGCCGCCGGCGAACCATCACCGGACGGAAGGGTTGCAGGAGGTAAGCGTCCCATGCAAATCACGAACCGGATCCACATGATCGGGATCGCGCTGCTGCGCGTCCTGGTCGGGGTCATCTTCCTGTGGGCAGGGCTCGAGAAGCTCACCGCCGCCAAGGCGTTCGACGCGAGCGGCTTCCTCAAGTTCGCACACCAACGGCACGCTCGGCTGGCCGTTCGTCTCCGGTGACGTCGCCGAAGGCACCGTGTTCAATCCCACCCACGGCTTCTGGGCCAGCCTGGCCGACAACCCCGGCCTGATGTCGGTGATCAACGTCCTCGTGGTCGCCGGCGAGATCGGGATCGGCGATCGCGCTGATCCTCGGCCTGTTCACCCGCTTCGCGGGCGCGATGGGCACCCTGATGATGCTGTTCTTCTTCCTCGCCGCCTGGGACTTCGCCTACGGCATCGTCAACCAGCATCTGACCTACGCGCTCATCTGCGCGACGATCACCGGCCTGGGCGCGGGCAAGTACTACGGCCTCGACGCGGTCGTCGGCGTCTCGCGTCGGGTCATCGGTGCGCGATCTCCTGTTGTCGGGCGAGCCGGCACCGGTCAACGCCTGACCCAACCCCGCGCACCGCGCGGGCGTCGCATCACCAGAGCCGGCGGGCGTCCCCCCGCCGGCTCCCTGCTGTCCGGCGCGTACGCCGCGCACCAGGTGCCGCGAATGCGGCAAGATGGGTCCAGCGGCCGCCGGGGACGGCCGCACCCTGGATCAAGGATCAGATGCCTGCCCGCGTCCTCGTCGCCTATGCCAGCAAGCTGGGCTCAACCGCTGAGATCGCCCACGAGATCGGTCGGGTCGTCCGCGCCAGCGGGCTCGAGGTCGACGTCGCGGCGGCGGGCACCGTCCACGACCTCGAGCCGTATGACGCGGTGATCCTGGGCAGCGCGCTCTACGCGGCCCACTGGCAGCGCGAGGCGAACCAGTTCGTCGCCCATCAGCTGGCGGCGCTCCAGGCCCGGCCGGTATGGCTGTTCAGCAGCGGTCCGCTCGACCGCTCGGCGGACTGGGGACGCCTCCCGGTCACACCGGCCGTG
>CAVRGY010000011.1:0-143742 GCA_963720825.1 uncultured Chloroflexia bacterium
CCCTGCGTCCGGCGCCACGGATCCGCGGAAGTCGTGGATAAGCCCGTTGTGGTGCTCCCCGACGTCCCGTAGTATTCGGTTTGCCCGAAGGGGCCAGAAGGAACGGCGACGGAGCCGCAGGTGCTTGCATCAGCGGAGACCGGGCCGGGCCGGAGGGTTCCTTCGGGCGTTTCGTTGCGTCCGGCAACGCTGAGTGGAGCCGCGCAGGTGACGTCGGGCTCGCCTGCCGGGTCGCCGCGTAACGTCGTCCGGTGACGGGACGCGAGCACCGGCCGGACGTGCGAGGATGCGCTCGTGACACCGATCACGCTCATCGAGCGCAGGGTCAGCTGGCTCGTTGCGGCGGCTGCCGTCGCCCTCATCGAGATCGTGCTGATCGCAACGCCCGCCTCGTACCCGTCGTACGACGAGGCGAAGTACATCGGGATCGGGTACTCGTTCCTCGCCGGCCTCGGACCGAAGACAGCGTTCGGGGAGACGTTCGTCCCGCACTCGCCGCTGTGGTCGGCGATCGTCGACGCGCCGTCTGCCTGGTTCGGCGCCGACGCCCTGTCCTGGGGCCACCTCCTGAACGCCGTCGCGGTCGGGGGGCTGCTGTTGCTGGTCGCCTGGTTCGGCTGGCGGATCCGGCCCGCGGTCGGTGCCGCTGCGGCCGCCGGCTACGCGGGCTTCCCGTACCTGTACGAGCTTGCCCGGACGTCCCGGCTCGACGTCCCGGCGGCTGCCCTGTGTCTCGCCTATGTCGTCGTCGGGCTGATGGCGCTCCAGCGCCGATCGTTCCGGTGGGGCCTCGCGGCCGGGCTCGTGTTGGGAATTGCGTTCCTGGTAAAGGAGATCGCGCTCCCGTTCGCGCCCGCGCCATTCCTCGTGGCATTTGCGCGCGGGGTTTCGTGGCGAGCCCTCGCCCGCGTCCTTGCCGGCGTCATCCTCACGACGGTGGCGTCCACCAGCTGGTGGTTCATCGAGTACGCCGACATCGCCGGGCGCGTGTACCGGCTGGGCACGCCCGCGTGGACGATGGTTCCCCTCGTGATCGCCGCCGGGATCGTCGTCATCGGCGGGCTGTGGCTCTCCCGGGGCGCGGCGGCGCCGGCCGGCACGGACGGCGGGGGACAACCGGGCTCGACCGACGACACGGCCCGGGTCGACCGGGTGCGGCGCGCGATCGCGTGGCTGGCTGCGGCGATCTGGTTCGCGCTCCTGACCGTGTTCTTCCAGGTCCAGGGCACGCTGCAGGGCGCGGGCCTGCTCCAGCTTCGCCAGTACCAGGTATACGCGGCGTTGTGGCTGCCGACCTGGCCGATCCGGCTCGTCGCAGCACTGGCGGTCATCGGCGCCCTCCTGGCCGTCGTCCGCCTCGTCCGGGCGCCCAGGAGTCCCGCTCGCGACGGTCTGGATCTCCTGGGCATGACCCTGCTGTGCACGTTCCCGCTCGTGTTGCTCGTGTTCGCGGTCGGGGAGCCGCCGCGGAACTACCTGGCGCAGCTCGGGCTGTTCATCGCATTCTCGGCCGCCGGCTGGATCTGGCTGGTCGACTGGGCGATCGTCCGCCTGCGGACGCGCCCGTCCGCGTCCGATGCCGCGGCTCGGACGGCCATCCCCGCCGACGGCCGGATCGTGGGAGCCGGTCTCGCCGTGGTCCTCGCCGCGGCCATCGTCGGCCTGGGCACCTACGCGATCGACCACGGGACATCGTCGAGCGGGACGGCGCGCCAGGCCGCCGTGAGCTCCGTCGCGGCCTGGGTGGAGCAGACCGTCCCGCGCGGCACCGCGATCGGTTTCGGGTCGTTCCTCGGGTACGAGATGGCGCTGCCACTCCGAGGCGACTGGCCACTGCGGCACTACGTCCAGACGGTCACCGTGGGCGACGCGGCGGCGACGTACGGGCTCCGCGCCTACGGGAGCCCACCGGGCGACGACTGGCTGGCGATCGACGGCGTCGAGCGGCGGTCCTACCAGTTCTCCACCTTCCGGGCTGGGTCGTTCGCGACGGCGGTGCGGGCGGCAAACCTCGGGTACCTCGTCTACGCGACGGGCACGTCGACCAGCGTGCCGTCGCTGCTCGGCGCGTTGACCCCTGATCACGGCTTTACCCTGGTCAGGGACTGGACCTTCCCGGTTACCACGGCGGCGGGAGTGGATTCCGCCATCGACATCGCGATCTACCGCGTCGATCTCGCGGACGTCGACCTCACCGGGAGCCCCATCTTCGTCACCGCGTCGGCTCTCGACCGACTCACGACGCTGCTCGGCAGCGCAGGTGCGGCGGGACGTGCCGCGGCCGCCAACCTCGCGTCACGGGTCGTGGTCAGCCCGCCGGACCCGTCGGGATACGCGTTGCTCGCCCGGCTCCGGGCCGTTGCCGCACCCTGACCGCACCGTTGGGCCTGGTGGGCGCCGACATGACGCGCAGCGTCGTGCGTGCCCGTCGGGCGGCCGCCTGAGCACGCACCCTCCAGCCTGACGTTGATCGCGATTTGGCACTTCCGATAAGGTGAGTTATGTCTGCTCCATCGACACGCAGGAGTGTGAAGTCGCGTAGAAGTGTCCTAGAGAGGGTCCGCGGCCGCGAAACCCATCGCGAGAATGCATCAGCAGACGCGGCCGCAGATGGATGATCGCTTCGGCGACGCCCTGCCCGGGAGGCAATCCCTGACTGGACGCTCGCGCAGGAACGCGCACGGGGCGCGTGAGCCTCAGATCCAGGCGGCTCTCGTTCAGGCCGTTCGGTGGCCGATCGACCGATCGTCGCGTCTATGGACATACGCGGCGATCGAAGGAGGCACCTATGGCTCGTAGACCGGCCACTGAGGGCCTGCCAGTGACCTGAATTCTTTTCACGAGTGAATGCTGGGCAGGAAATCTGGCCAGAACCCCCGCGTGCACGGTCCCGCGCTGCATCGCGCTCATCCCTTGGGACGCAACTACGGCCGCGCGCGCGATCATCTCGTCGTCGGCGTGGTAGACCTCGACTAAAGCATGATCCGTCGAATCGCCGTGGCGGCCAAGCAGGATCGCCGCCCACTGGCGGCTCGGTGTCGGCTTGTTCCGGTCCGCCAGGACCTGACGGGCATAGTCGAGCACGTCGCGATCCAGTCGAGTCGCGCTGAGCATCACCCGCAGGAGGCTGCATTCCTCGGCACATGAGTCATTGGACGGTGATCGAAGGTGACCAAGAAGCTTTCGCTGAACCGATGGGCGACTGGCGTAGAGCGACAGATAGGGACCAAGTTCGCGTGTTAACCAGTCGAGTACGCCAAGGTTGCGCAAGCACCAATTCAGGGCAAGTGGATCGCGATTGGCCGCCAAACGACGGAGCAAGTACTTGCCAATCCTGGACGGAAATGGCTTCCGACGTGAGACCGACTTCCAGCGGGCGCGAACTCGCTTCAAACCGATGCTCCTCGGTGCAGCTCGGTAGACCTTGGCTATGCTCGAAACATCGTTGTCGCTGTCGACGATCTTGGCCTTCATCGCTGCCGGGCCAACGATGATCTCGGTCTTGCCGGGTTGCAGTTGAAGCTGGATGAGGCGGAGCTGATGCTCCAGCTCGCGTAAACCTCGGCGGCAGGCAGCCTCGTCGAGGGCAAACAGGTACATGTCGTCGACATATCGATAGAAGGCATAGCCGCGCCGCAACATGTACTTGTCGACAGAGTCAAGGTAAACGCTCGCCAGAACAGAAGACGGATCGGAGCCCTGTGGGAGGCCCATCGTCGTACCCATGGCACGAGTCAAGAACTGACGTATTTCGAGCGCGACGCTCGCGGCAACGCCGAGACCGACAAGTTGCTGTTCCAGTCGGCCCTGCTGGATGCGCTCAAAGAAGGAGGCGATGTCGGTCGTTGCGACGGCTCCATACATGCCCGAGCGTGCCGCACGCTTCACGTATTGCCGGAAGGCCTTCCACTGATCTGATATGGAAGGACATGTCAAGGTTTGGCGCAGGGTGTGATCGAGTTCAGGTTCTGGCGACGATGATCACTCTGATATGCGCGGGTCAGCCGGGCCGTTGCCGCATGACAGTGAGCCGTCACCGAGCTGCCTCGAACTAGAAGCGCGAGTTCTGGAGATCGCATAGATCAGACGAGGGGTCTCGGTCTCTCTGCCTCACTCGATCACACCCTGCATGGTCGTCAGGCCGCGACCGGCCCGCCGGTGAGCTGCCCCGTCGCCCAGACGAAGCCCGCGAGCTCGCGGGCGACGGCGATCACGGTCTTGTTCTTGCCGATCCGCCCGACGAGGGAGCGGTACCGATAGTGGAGCCTGGCCTGGGCCCGCCGGTCGAGCTCGACGACCGCCGGCGGGACACTCCGCTGGCGAGCCCGGAGCGCGCTGCTCACGTTCGGCCGGTAGCGGGCGTTGTGGGCCGCCTGGCCCAGGACATGGCGGATGAGCCGGTTGCCGGTCTTGGTGATCCGGCCGCGGTGGCGCGACGTGCCGCTCGAGTACTCCGAGGGGACGAGACCGGTGTAGGCCATGAATGCCCGGGCGGTCGGGAACCGGCGCAGGTCGCCCGCCTCGGCGACGATCGTGACCGCCGTGATGAAGCCGATGCCACGCAGCGCCTGGAGGGCGGCGAGGTACTCGCCGTGCGGGCTCTCCGCGGCACAGGCGACGAGGGCTGCCTCGAGCCGGCGCACGCGGTCCTTGCCGGCGCGCACGACCGACCAGTAGTCATCGAACACGACCTGGTCGGCCCGGTGGTCGAGGGTGAGCCGGTTGAGCCAGGCCTCGTGGGCACGACCCCATGCCTGGACTCCCGCCGCCGGGTGGATCCCGTGGCGCAGCAGGAACTTGGAGAGCCGGTGCTTGGCGCGCAGGAGATCCTGCTTCGCGTCGTCGCGGTCGCGCACCAGATCGCGCAGCGCCTCGTGGGCCTCGTCGGGCACCCAGACGGGCGTGAGGTCGCCGCTGCGCAGCAGACGGGCGAGCTTGGCCGCGTCGCGGCGATCGGTCTTGACCCGGTCGCCGGGCCTGGTCGGGATGAGCGAGGGGGCGACGACGATGCACTCGATGCCCATCGCGCTCAGCTGGCGGTGGAGGGCATAGCCGGTCGGCCCCGCCTCGTAGGCGACGGACAGGTGGACATCGGCTCCTCCGAGACGGTCGACGAGCTTGCGGATCGCCGATGGATCGTTGGCGATCTGGCCGTGGTCCTCGGGGTCGCCGAAGGAGTCAGCGACCGCCACCGCGATGGTCGCCTTGTGGACGTCGAGCCCGACGAACCGGGTAGTCTTCTCCATTGGACCGGCCTCCCGCATGTGGCTCTGTGCGGACTCCGTCAACTGGCCCGCGCAATCCACGATGATGCGCGAGCGCCGGTCCTTCCATGTTGACTAGGGACGAAGCTCCCTGGCGGTCCGGCCAGCCGGTGCCCCGCCCCCCGCGGAGCACCGACCCGTTCCCTATTTCGTGGCGCCTGCCGCGTAACCGGCAAGCGCGGTCTTGACCGCATCGGAGACGACGCTGGTCCCGCCGAGCACGACGATCTTGACGGGGTGGAGCCGCAGGAGCTCGGTCGCGGTCGAGGCATTGATGGCGCCCGTGGGAGCCACCAGGAGCACCGGACCCTTGATCGTGCCCGCGGCGGCGGCGCCGGCGAGGGCGTCGGGGAAGTTGTACGCATTGGCGATGTAGGCGACGTCGACGCCGGTGCCAAACGTGTGGGCGCTGATGTCCGCCGCAGTGGCGAAGCGGTTGGCGCCGGCATAGCGCTCGACCGTACCCGTGGTGTAACCGGCAAGCGCGGTCTTGACCGCATCGGAGACGACGCTGGTCCCGCCGAGCACGACGATCTTGACGGGGTGGAGCCGCAGGAGCTCGGTCGCGGTCGAGGCATTGATGGCGCCCGTGGGAGCCACCAGGAGCACCGGACCCTTGATCGTGCCCGCGGCGGCGGCGCCGGCGAGGGCGTCGGGGAAGTTGTACGCATTGGCGATGTAGGCGACGTCGACGCCGGTGCCAAACGTGTGGGCGCTGATGTCCGCCGCAGTGGCGAAGCGGTTGGCGCCGGCATAGCGCTCGACCGTACCCGTGGTGTAACCGGCAAGCGCGGTCTTGACCGCATCGGAGACGACGCTGGTCCCGCCGAGCACGACGATCTTGACGGGGTGGAGCCGCAGGAGCTCGGTCGCGGTCGAGGCATTGATGGCGCCCGTGGGAGCCACCAGGAGCACCGGACCCTTGATCGTGCCCGCGGCGGCGGCGCCGGCGAGGGCGTCGGGGAAGTTGTACGCATTGGCGATGTAGGCGACGTCGACGCCGGTGCCAAACGTGTGGGCGCTGATGTCCGCCGCAGTGGCGAAGCGGTTGGCGCCGGCATAGCGCTCGACCGTACCCGGCGCCCATGGCGTGACCGCGCTGGAGGCGCTCGACGCGGGTCCCGTGCCGGCCACGTTGGTCGCGGTCACGGTGAACGTGTAGGCGGTGCCGTTGGTGAGGCCGGTGACGGTGCAGCCCGTCGTGGCGGTCGAGCAGGTCTTGGCGCCGGGGCTGCTGGTGGCGGTGTACCCGCTGATCGCGGCACCGCCGTCGGCGGCGGGCGCAGTCCAGGTCACCGCGACCTCGGCATTTCCGGCCGCGGCGTTCACGCCGGTCGGCGCGCCCGGGACCGTGCGCGGCGTGACCGCGCTGGAGGCGCTCGACGCGGGTCCCGTGCCGGCCACGTTGGTCGCGGTCACGGTGAACGTGTAGGCGGTGCCGTTGGTGAGGCCGGTGACGGTGCAGCCCGTCGTGGCGGTCGAGCAGGTCTTGGCGCCGGGGCTGCTGGTGGCGGTGTACCCGCTGATCGCGGCACCGCCGTCGGCGGCGGGCGCAGTCCAGGTCACCGCGACCTCGGCATTTCCGGCCGCGGCGTTCACGCCGGTCGGCGCGCCCGGGACCGTGCGCGGCGTGACCGCGCTGGAGGCGCCCGACGCGGGTCCCGTGCCGGCCACGTTGGTCGCGGTCACGGTGAACGTGTAGGCGGTGCCGTTGGTGAGGCCGGTGACGGTGCAGCCCGTCGTGGCGGTCGAGCAGGTCTTGGCGCCGGGGCTGCTGGTGGCGGTGTACCCGCTGATCGCGGCACCGCCGTCGGCGGCGGGCGCAGTCCAGGTCACCGCGACCTCGGCATTTCCGGCCGCGGCGTTCACGCCGGTCGGCGCGCCCGGGACCGTGGCCAGGATGAGCGGCATGTAGACGTCGATACCTGTTGCGTCTGCGACCGTCACGTCGATGTCGGTTGCCGCCCCGACATAGGGCGTGTGATGGCCCGCGGCGGAGCTGCTGTAATAGCCGAGCGCGTAAATCGAGTCGGGGTCAGTGAGCGAGATCTGGTACGTGCCGGCCGGCACGGACAGCGTGTACGTGCCGTCCGCCGCCGTCGGCACCCAACCCCAGCCACCGCCGCCGGTGAAGGCGCCGACCTGGATGCCCTCGAGGGGCACGCCACCGGAGCCGGTCACGGTTCCGCTGATGTGTACCGTGGCGACGGTATCTGCCTGTGGCTGGACCGCCTGGACCGTCGCGATCGATCCCAGCGCGAGCATGAAGCTCAGCGCGATTGCGCCCGCGAGCGGGCGATGTCCTGTCTTCATCAGTGCCTCCTGGGCGACGAGCGCGGAGATGACGACGGGACGCGACCGGCTTCGGTTGCGGCGCGAGTATACAAGCGGGCTCTGGCCGATCCGACGGGCCGGATGGGAAGCGCGGACCAGCCAGAAGTACCGTTCCCACGGACAGCAGGAGCCCCCGACCGCGCCCTGACGAGCCGGGACCGGACGCGAGCATGTGGCGACCGGTCGCAGGGGGGGGCGGATCAGCCTTCCTGGCCCGGCTGCACCGGCGCGGAGCTCAGAGCTGCAGCTCCTCCTCTTCCGGTTCTTCATGCATCTCGTCCTCTTCCGGTTCTTCGCGCTGCACGGTGCGCGGCGCCGCCGGGTCCTCCTCGAGCTGGGCGACGGCGCCGGCTCCGGCAGCGGGTACAGGCGCCGCGGCTCGCGGGGCCTGGACGGCCGATGTCACCTGCTCGGCGGTCTGCTCGGCGGCCCGCTCGAACCGGTCGGATGGGTTGCTCACCCGGATCCCGCCGGGCGCATCGGTCCCGTCCACGGGGCCCTGCTGCTGCTGGACGACGTGCGCGAGCTCGTGGGCGATCGTCCGCTGCCCGGCGGCCGTGCCCGGGTCGTACTGCCCGGCGCGGAACACGACGTCGTTGCCGACGGTGTACGCGTTCGCGCCGACGGACTCCGCTGACTTCGAGGCGCGCGCGTCGGTATGGACCTGAACGCCTTCGAACGAGGTGCCGAAGGCCGCCTCCATCGTCGCCCGGGTCCGGGCGTCGAGCGGCGATCCACCGCCGGAGCCCACCACATCGTGGACCGGGGAAGCCTGCTCGTCGTCGGCCGACAGCATCTGGACCACGCCCGCGTTGCCCGCCGTGCGCTGCAGGCGCATCACGGACGCCGCGTTGAGGGCGGGCGACACGCCGGGCGCCGTCGCGGCGCCGCTCGCCGCGTCGGGTGCCGCAGCCTCGCGATCTGGCCGGCGCGTGCGGTGCGCGGGCGGTTGAAGCTCGAAGTCGCGCATGACGGGTCCTCCTGTGGCTGGCGACAGGATCCCCCACCGCCGCGACGTCCGCAATGCCCGCATCCGGGACCGCCCGGAAGTCTGCCCCAACGGGCACGGGGTCGGGTCAGCCGCCGGTGGCGGGCGCGATGATGTCAGCTGCCGGCGAGCCGTCAGCTGTTGAGGCGTCAGCCGTTGACCAGGTCCATGTACTCGCCGAACTCGGCCTCGACCGTCAGCCGGCCCAGCTTGCGGTACTCGCGCTCGGTGGCGCGCACCAGGTCGGACATGCCGACCTCGCGGTTGTCGGCCGCGGCAAGGTAGGCGGCCGTGACCGCGATGTTCCGGATGTTGCCGCCGGAGATGCGGAACCGGCGGGCCAGGAAGTCCAGGTCGATCCCGGGCGCCACCGGCAGGGTCGAGGACAGGTTGCTCGCCCACAGCAGGCGGCGGTGGTCCTCCTCGGGCATCGGGAAGTCGATGATCGCGTCCAGGCGCCGGACGAACGCCTCGTCCACGTTTGCCCGCAGGTTGGTCGTCAGGATCGCCAGCCCATCGAACCGCTCCATCCGCTGGAGCAGATACGCGACCTCGACGTTCGCGTACCGGTCGCGCGCGTCCTTGACCTCGGACCGCTTGCCGAACAGCGCGTCCGCCTCGTCGAACAGGAGGATGCCGTTGACCCGGTCCGCCTCGGTGAAGATCCGGTCGAGGTTCTTCTCCGTCTCGCCGATGTACTTGTCGACGACCGTCGAAAGGTCGATGACGTAGACGTCGAACCCGAGGTCGCCGGCCAGCACCTCGGCCGACATCGTCTTGCCCGTGCCCGATTCGCCGGCAAACAGCGCGGTCACGCCCAGGCCCCGGGCGCCCTTGGTGCCCATCCGCCACTCCCCCACCACGCGGTCCCGGTGGCGGACGCGGGCGGTGAGCTCGCGGACCTGGATCTCGACCGCGGCCGGCAGGATCAGGTCCTGCCAGGACACGGTCGGGACGATCCGCCGGGCGAGGCGCTCGAGGCCGGCCGCGTTCTGGGCGCGCGCGCCGGCGGCCACGTCCGCGACCGTCATCGGCCGGCCCTCGGCCGACGCGATCCGGCGGGCGGCCCCCGCGGCCCGGGCGATCTGCTCCGGGCCGAGACGGAACGCGAGGGTCGCGACCGCCGGGTCGAAGCCGTCGGGCGCATCGCCGTTGAGCGAATCGCTCCACAGCTCGTGGCGCTGCGCGACCGAGGCCACCGGGGCGTCGAGCACGAGCGGCGACTCGCGGGCCCAGGCCGGGTCCCACTCGCGGCCGCCGACGAGGACGACCACGCCGGGCTGCTCGGCGAAGGCGCGCACCGCCCACGGGCCTCGCTCGGCCAGCGTTTCGAGCGGACCGACGATGAGCCCGGCGTCGCGAAGCCGCGCCTCGCGCGACGCGGCTGCGGCGACCGCACGCGGGTCGGCGTCCGATCCCATGCGGGTCAGGTCGAGCTCGATCGCCTGCCTGCCGGCCCGATCGAGTGCCGTGCGTGCCAGCGATCCCCCGGACGCCCCGGGACGCTCACGCAGGTAGACCAGCGAGACGCCGGCGCGCAGGCCCCGGGCGACATCCTCGACGCCGCCCAGGTCCACGACCAGGGATTCCGCGAGCAGCGCCTCGACCATCGGATCCGGGGCGTCGTCGCCCAGCAGGTGCGCGGTCACGCGGTCCGGCACGCGCAGCGACCGGGTGAGCGACGGGCGGTCCGCGTCCTCGACGATCAGCAGACCGCCCGCGACCAGGGGCGCGAGCGGGCCGAGGCGGCTCCGGGCGGGGCTGGCGCCGGGACTGACCCCGGAGCCGCACAGCTCGAGGGCGAGTCCGACGCTCGCGCGCCGTCGCGAGACGTCGTCGTGGAGATATCCGTACAGGCGCTCGAACCGCGGGTCGAGGTCCGGTGCGAGGGCCACGAGGAGCAGCTCCAGGTCGACGGGCTCCAGGCGGTGCGTCGTGACCAGCTGTCGAAGGCGGATCTGGATTCCGCCGCGCTCGGCCTCGGCCGCCTGCGCATCCAGCTCGACCAGCTGCGCGGCGGCGGCGAGGTCGGCGGGCTCCGGAACGAGGCGTTGCTCCGGCCCCGCCAGCAGGACGTCGACCTGGGCCTCGGAGATGTACAGGCCGCGGAATCGATCGTCGGGGTCCGCATCCGACGCACGGCGGCGGGCCACCGCTGCGCGGACGCGCGCCTCGACGAGGCCGAGCCGCGCCTGGAGATATCCCAGCGATGCGTCCCCGGTCGGGCTTGCCGGCCGTCCCGCGACGTCGGCGCCCGCGCTCATGATCGCCGGTGACCGCTGACCCGGAGCGTCAGGCCGCGCCGGTCCTTGTCCGGTCCGCTCGGGACAGTCTCCTCGGGCAGCGGCTCCAGCGGCGGCAGGTCCGCCCTGCGCCCACGACGTCCCGACCGGGTCTCCTCGGCGCCGCCGGCGGCGAGGCCGATCGTCGGACCGGTCTGGACCGGGGGACCGTAGGGCGCGGACTGGCCGACGACGATGGGCGCGACCACGACCAGGTCGAGCGACGGCTTGAGCTCCCCGCCGAGGGCCGACCAGATGTCGGCCAGCGACCGTTCCTGGCTCGCCGGCTGGCCGACCTCGATGTACACGGGCAGGTCCGCGTCGTCGAGCGAGCCACCGAGGTCGCCCGGCTTGAGCATCGGGTTCTTGAGGAAGCAGTGGAGCAGCGACGACAGCAGCCGGTGCTCGTCCTCGGGTCGCTGGGTCCAGGCGGTGACGAGATAGGCGAGCCGGAACCGGCGCGGCGGCTGGTAGCGGCCGATGACCTCCCCGTTCGCGCCGCGCGCGTCCTCCCAGGCCGGCACGCGCCGCTGGAGGTCCTCGCGGATGTCGTACAGGTACAGGTCGACCGCGGGACCGCTGCGCCGCGCGACCCAGTCCTTGGTCGGGGCGTCGAACACGAGATCGACCGCGGACCCGTTCAGGGCGTCGCGGCGAACGAGCCGCTCGAGCAGCTGGTCGACATCGTGGATCATCGCGCGAATCGTCGGCCGCGCGCGACCGGCTGGCCAGCTGGCCAGGGGGCACGCATCGGGGCACCGTTGGCTGCCCGTTCGGGCACGCGGGCCGGCCCTCCCGCGCGCCCGGTCGGGCCTTGTTCCGGCCGGGTCGCGGTGGGAGCGTCCACCTGTCGGGATCCCAACCTGCGAAAGGGCCACGCATGCCGAACTATCTCTCGCCGGGCGTCTACGTCGAGGAGGTCGAGGCCGGGTCCCGTCCCATCGAGGGCGTTGGAACGGCCGTCGCCGCCTTTGTCGGACTGACCGCTCGGGGGCCGGCCAACTCGCCGACCCTGGTCACGAACTGGAGCCAGTTCACCCAGTCGTTCGGGGAGTTCGTCGAGGGCTCCTACCTGGCGCACGCCATCTACGGATACTTCCTCAACGGGGGCGGCGCCTGCTACGTCGTGCGCATCGGCGCGGACGGGGTCATGCCCGTCGCGACCGCCGAGCTGCCCAGCGCCGCAGAGAAGGGCAAGCCCGCGTTCCGCGTCGCCGCCATCGAGGCGGGTCCGGCCGGCAACGACCTCAGCATCGAGGTCGAGGCGGCGTCCGAGAAGGACGAGGGCACGTTCAAGCTCGTCGTCAAGCAGGCGGGCAAGGCCGTCGAGACCTTCGACAACGTCACGACCTCGCGCGGCAAGCAGAACGTCGCGACCGTGGTCAAGGCGCAGTCGAAGACGATCACGATCGAGGAGGTCGGAGCGCTCGCCGTCCCGGCCACCGGCTCGCTCACCCTGAGCGGCGGCAGCGCCGCGGTTCCCTCGCGCGTCACCCCGGACGACTACATGGGCAACTCTGCCGACCGGACCGGCTTCGCCGGGCTGGAAGCGGTCGACGAGGTGACGATGCTCAGCGTGCCCGATCTGATGGCCGTGTACGAGCAGGGGATCATCGACCTCGAGGGGCTCCAGGCCGTCCAGCTCGCGATGATCGCCCACTGCGAGCTGATGGGCGACCGGGTCGCGATCCTCGATGCGCCGCCAGGGCTCAACGCCCAGCAGGTCAAGGAGTGGCGCGTCGACAAGGCCGGCTACGACAGCAAGTACGCATCGCTGTACTGGCCGTGGATCAAGGTCTTCGATCCGCTCTCGGGCCAGGCAAAGTTCGTGCCGCCGTCCGGCCACGTTGCCGGCATCTGGGCTCGCAACGACGACACCCGCGGCGTCCACAAGGCGCCGGCCAACGAGGTCGTCCGGGGCGCGATCAGCCTGGCGCTCAACCTGACCAAGGCCGAGCACGACCAGCTCAACCCCAACGGGATCAACTGCATCCGGGCGTTCCCGGGCCGCGGCATCCGGGTGTGGGGCGCCCGCACGATCTCGAGCGACCCGTCGTGGCGCTACCTCAACGTGCGGCGGCTGTTCAACTACGTCGAGGAGTCGATCTTCGAAGGCACCCAGTGGGTCGTCTTCGAGCCCAACGACCAGCGGCTGTGGGGACGTGTCAAGCGCACGATCAACGCGTTCCTGCTGCGGGTCTGGCGCGACGGCGCGCTGTTCGGGGCAACGCCCGACCAGGCGTTCTTCGTCAAGTGCGACGAGGAGAACAACCCGCCCGAGGTCCGCGACGCGGGTCAGCTGATCGTGGACATCGGGATCGCCCCGGTAAAGCCGGCTGAGTTCGTCGTGTTCCGTATCGCCCAGTTCTCGGGCTCGCCCGACGCTGAGTAACGACCACCCGCGTCAACCCCGCAGCATACGGAGACTCGAATGCCCACTACCGATCCCCTTCTCCAAGGAAACGTACTGCTCGACATCGACAAGTGGGGCGTCGTCGCGAACTTCAGCGCCGTCTCGGGGATCTCGAGCGAGGTGGAGATCGTCGACAACCCGTACGTCACCGAGCAGGGCAAGGTGTACATCGGGAAGCTGCCCGGCAAGCCCAAGACCCCCACGATCACGCTCAAGCGCGGCCTCACGGGCGCGAAGGAGCTGTGGGACTGGCACTCCGCGATCATGCAGGGCACGCCGGACCGCCGGAACGGCTCCGTGGTGATGATGAACACGATGGGCGAGGAGATCCTTCGCTACAACTTCACCAACGCCATGGTGTCCAAGCTCTCGCTATCCGAGGGCGGCGCCACCACCAGCGGCGTGCAGATCGAGGAGGCAACCCTCGCCTGCGAGACCCTCAACAAGGGCTAGGGTCTCGATGACGGCCGCGGCCCTGCCCGAGATCCCGATCGAGCGCGGGAGCGCGATGGCGTCGGATGCCCTGCGCACCGAGTACGCCTTCGTGCTCCCCCGCGGCTTCGTGGACGGGTCCGGCGTGGTCCATCGCGAGGGCGTCATGCGCCTGGCGACGGCCCGCGACGAGATCTCCCCGCAGCGAGACCCACGGGTCCGCGACAACGAGGCGTACCTCACGGTCCTCCTGCTGTCGCGGGTGATCACCAAGCTCGGCACCCTGCCGCAGGTGCATACCGGCGTCATCGAAGGCCTGTTCGCCTCTGACCTCGCGTTCCTCCAGGACCTCTACCGGAGGATCAACCAGGAGGGCCACACCCAGGCCTCGGTCACCTGTCCCGCGTGCAATCACGCGTTCGCAGTTGACGTGGCGGGTGAGCAACGCCTGGGGGAATCGTGACGTACGCGACCGACCGCCTGTACGAGGAGGTCGCGTACGTCGCCTATCACTTCCACTGGCCGATGGACTCCATCCTCGACCTCGAGCACCCCCTCCGGCTCCGGTTCGTCGAGGAGATCGGCCGCATCAACAAGCGACTGTCCGAGGAGGAGTGAGCTCCGTGCGCCTGCCGTGGCCGTTCGGCCGCAGGTCGCTGTCCGAGGGGCCGTCCTCTGCCGCAACGGAGGCCGGCGCCGCGGGCGCGCGGTCTGTCGATGCCGGCCGCCCGGTCTCAGCCGGTCCATCACCCAGCACGCCGACCCGAGCGTGGGCCGCCCTGCCTCCCATCGAGCGGACGGTGGGCGTGGCGCCGCTCGTGGCCCCGAGCGCGCCGTTCCTGGATGACGTATCCGGGCATCGGCCGCTGCCACCCATCCTCCAGCCACTCGGCCACGATGCCGGTCCGTCAGGTCCGTCGGGGCTCGTGGTCGCGCAACCGCACCCGGTCCCGAGCCTGACCTCGCATGTGCCGATGCCGACCCGGGCGGTGCAGCGTCGCGCGGCAGCCCACGAGGACCCGAGCGCCTGGATGGAGCCCGAGCCCGATCTTGCGCTCGAGGCGGCGGCGAGCCCGTCAGCGTCCACGACGCCGCCGGCCGACCCGGTCCCGGTCCGCCGTGTCGCGCCGGTGTCGCCAGCCGCAACCGCGAGCCCTCCGGCGAGGCCGCTCACACGCACGACCACACTGGCGCCGCTGGGCCGTCCGTTGGTCGACCGAAGCTCGGCTGGAGCGGATGCCACGCCGTCGGCACCAGGCACGAACACGTCGACCTCCTCGCCGGTCCCCGACCTGCCGCTCGGGCCGCGTCGTGGCGCCACCGAGCCGTCGGGCTTCGCTGACCGCGCGTCAATCGGCGGCGCGGCACCCGCAGCGGGTCGCCGACCGGGTCTCGGAGCGCCGATCCCGGCACCGCTGCCGCCTGCGGTCACGCCGATGTCCGCGGTCACGCGGACGCCCGCAGTCGCCCAGCGCCTGCCAATGCGCGCTCCCGTCCGACCACACACCTCCGCGGCTGCGGCAAGCGACGCACGCGCGGCCGCCCTCGCGGGATCGACGAGTGCGCCGGGCCAGGATGCCGCGGCCGGCGCGTCCCGGACATCCCGCCTGCCCGTGCTGCCAGTGGCCCGCCGGCATGCCGATGCGGCATCAAGCTCCGCCACTGCCTCGTCCGCGACGGTATTGTCCGCCCCGACGTTGCCCGGCGGAGGGCCGACGCCGACCACCGCCCCGGGCGCGAGCCCCGGGGCAGCTGCCGGATCTGGCCGGGCCACGCGCCCGACGATGGGCTTCCGGCCGATCGAACCGACCTTCGGGGTCCAGCGCGACGCCGACGGCGCCGCGATCGTCCGTAGCGCCGCCCAACCCCTGTCGGGTGAGGCAGCCGCGGCACCGGTCGCCGCGCACTGGGGGTCTGGCGAGACGCTCCCGGCGACGATCGTGTCGCGAGCCTCTGTCGAACCCGGGACCGGCCAGCCCACCGTCCAGCTGTCGCCGCTCGCTCCCGCGGCTTCGGTTCCCGGCGTGGCGATGATGGGCGGCCCCGCGAGCGTCGGTGCCCTGCCCAACGAGATCGTGTTCCCGCCGCGTGACACCGGCGTCGACGGCCACACCTCGGCGCTCGATGCCGGCCCCGTCGCAACCGCAGCCGCGCCGTGGTCGAGCGTCCGGCCGCCGACGATCACGTCGCCGGCACCCGGTTCGACATCCGCCACCGGTTCCGGGTCCCGCTCGGCCGCACGGGCCCAGGCACAGCCCCTGACGCTCGCGCGCTCGGTTGTCGCGAGCCCGGCGGTCGCGCCGTCGCAGGGCGGGGGCAGCTCCGGCGCACCCGTGATCGCCAGGATCGTCGCGGACCCGTCCGTTCCCGGTGCTCCACCCGCCGTCCAGGCCTCGACCGGCGGCGGCACCGGGGGGACGCCCGTGGCCGCGATCACCGCGACCCCGGTCGTCCAGCGCGTCGACGGCGCCGCTCCCCCTGTCGAGGGCGCTCCCCAGGGTCACTCCGACACCGAGCTCGACGACCTCGCCCGGGCCCTGTTCGGCCGGATCCGCACCCACCTCCGCGCCGAGGTGATCCACGAGCGTGAGGCCAAGGGCCTCAGCTTCGACGCGTTCTAGGAGGACCCATGGGAGACCCCGCAGTCAGCATCGCCTACAAGTGCACGATCGACGGCTTCATCCCGCTCGGGATCTGGACCAAGATCGAGGGCCTCGGGTTCGAATACCAGGTCACCGAGTACCGCGAGGGCGGCGTCAACGGCTACACCCACAAGATCCTGGGCCCGTGCAAGTACACCAATCTCCGGTTGAGCCGGCCGGTCGACTCGACCTCGCAGCTGCTCATGATCTGGCTCCAGTCGAACATGGTGAAGGTCGTCCCACAGACGATGGCGATCACCGCGATGACTGCCGGCGGCAGCGAGATCACCACCTGGAACCTCGCCGGCGTCGTGCCCGTGAAGTGGTCCGGGCCGAGCATGGACATCATGAGCAACAACGTCGCCACGGAGACGCTCGAGCTCAGCTACCAGGAGATCATCGGCTTCGGCCTGCTGGGCGGCCTGGCCGCGGGTGCCCTGTCCGTCTCGCTCGGCGCGAGCGGATCGATCTGAGGTCAGGCGGCGATGGACGACATCAGCGCAGGGCTCTCCCAGATCGGGCAGGCGCTTGGGCTGGTCAAGCCCGACAAGGCGAAGCTGGTATGCGTCGGCAAGAACCTGCCGCCCGAGCCCACGCAGATCGAGTGCATGTTCAACCCCACCGAGTACCGGCTGACCCAGACGCTCAATGTCACCCGCAACCAGGCGGCAGCGAGGCCGGGCGGCACGGCGCAGTTCAGCGGCACCAACGCGATGACGCTTGCCACGCAGCTGTTCTTCGACGACTTCGCCGGGGCCACGGGCGACGTGACGCCCAGGATCTCGACCCTGCTCAGCTGGACGCACCCGACCCCGGACTCCATGACCAAGAAGCCGCCGGCACCCTGCCCGCCCCTGGTCTCGTTCGTGTGGGGCGGCAACAAGCAGCTCGAGAACTTCAGCGGGTACCTCAAGAGCGTGGTCGTCAACTACACGGTGTTCCGCAAGGACGGCACGCCGGTCCAGGCCAAGGTCGACATCACGATCGAAGGCCAGCCAGAGGAGATCGGTCCCCAGAACCCGACCTCGCACGCGATCGACAGCCGCCGCACGCACACGATGATCGATGGCGACACCCTCCAGTCGATCGCGTACCAGGAGCTGGGCAAGCCCGCGTACTGGCGTGCGATCGCGGAGCTCAACGGGATCGATGATCCGCTCCGGCTGTCGGCCGGCACCGTCCTCCTCGTTCCCACCGTCGCCGACGCGGCGCGGCGAGCCTGAGATCGATCGATGCCGGTCACCACTGCCTCCACCCAGGGGATCATCGAGGTCGATGGCTCCGAGCTCGCGCCCGACGTCGGCGGACAGCTCGAGAGCACGCTCGTCGTCGATCGCACCGCCATGCCGGACATGTTCACGCTGGTATTCCGTGACCCGAACCACGACGTCCTCGGCCGCGCCGGCCTCGAGATCGGCAAGAAGGTGAAGATCGCGACGGCCTCGCTCCTGAGCGACACCCCGGACACGCTGATCGCGGGTGAGGTGACGTCCATCGAGGTTGAATACGACACGCTGGGCGCCCGCGCCGTGGTCCGTGGCTACGACATGTCGCACCGGCTGTCCGCGGGTCGCAAGACGGCCACCTTCCAGAACGTCAAGTACTCCGACATCGCGTCCCAGATCGCCGGCGATGCGGGGCTCACGGCGGACGTCGACGACTCCGGGGGCACGGTCGAGCACGTGCTCCAGGGCAACCAGTCCGACCTCGACTTCCTGTACGGCCTCGCCCGCCGCATCGGCTTCGACTGCCGGGTGGACGAGGACAGCCTGCGGTTCAAGAAGCCCGCGGACTCGACGGGGGGGCCCGACGCCGGCGATCTCCAGACCGAGGACCCGGTGCAGCTGGTGTGGGACAACAACCTGATCGAGTTCCGGGCCCGGATGAGCGCCGTTGCCCAGGTGGCCGAGGTGAAGGTCCGGGGATGGGACGCCGCCAGCAAGGAGGCCGTCATCGGCCAGGCGGATGTCACGGCCACCAACGCGGAGGTGTCGATGTCCCCCGCCGACCTCGCGGACAAGGTCGGCGGCAGGACCCTCACCGTGGTCGACCACCCGGTCGGCGTCCCAGGAGGCGGCAGACGCGCTGGCAACCGCGCGTGCCGAACAGGTGGGCAGCGCTGGCTTTGAGGCGACCGCGGTTGCCATCGGCTCCCCGGCGCTCAAGGCCGGTACCGCCGTCAGCATCAGCGGCATCGATCCGGCGCTCGAGGGAAAGTGGGTGATCAGCGGCTCGCGCCACGAGTTCGGCAACGGCGCCTATCGCACGTTCCTCGAGTTCACCGGGCGCCAGGACCGGTCGATCCTGGGGCTGGTGTCGCAAGGATCGGCCGGCAGGGACCGCTTCTACGGCGTCGCGGTCGCCATCGTCACCCAGAACGCAGATCCCGACAAGGTGGGGCGCGTCAAGCTCAAGTACCCGTGGCTCGCGGACGACGCCGAGTCGTACTGGGCGCGGGTGGCGGCTCCGGGCGCGGGCAAGGACTACGGGATCGTATGGCTGCCACAGGTGGGCGACGAGGTGCTCGTGGCGTTCGAGCACGGCGACATCGGCCAGCCGATCGTCGTGAGCGGCCTGTGGAACGGGGTGGACCTCATCCCGTTCAACTACGACGAGGACCTTGACCAGGGCAACGTGACGTACTGCGGCTTCAAGTCGCGCAAGGGCCACACGATCAGCTTCCGGGAGAGCAGCAGCGACTCGTCGATCGAGCTGCTCACCGAAGGCGGCGCGGTCAGCATCGTCCTCGACGAGCAGAACAAGCAGGTCAAGATCGAGACGACGGGCAAGGTGGTCATCGATGCGCAGCAGGACATCGAGATCACGACCAAGGGCAGCTTCAAGGTCGATGCCGTGGGTGTCGAGATCAAGGCGTCGGGCCAGGCGACCATCAAGGGCGCCACGCTCGGGATCAACTGAGCGACCGGCAGGATGACCCCCGATGACCACCACCGCCCAACACCCCCAGGCGTGAGGAGGCCGACGTGAGCGAGGAGTTCATCGGGCGAGGCTGGGCGTTCCCGCTGCGTACCGACACGACCGGCGGGATCGCGCTGGTCTCGCGTGAGCGGGAGATCGAGGAGGCCATCCGCCTGGTGCTCGGCACCTCGCCGGGTGAGCGCCCGATGCGACCCGAGTTCGGTTGCCGGATCCACGAGTACGTGTTCGCGTCCGCCGACGGGACGACCGCATCCGCGATCGCCGCGGAGGTCCGCCGCGCGCTTCGCCGATGGGAGCCCCGGATCGAGGTCGAGGACGTCGCCGTCACGTTCGACGCCCGGAATCCGAGCGTGATGTACATCGACATCCGCTATTCGATCATGCGGACCAACGACCGCCGCAACCTCGTGTTCCCCTTCTACCTCATCCCGGGAGGAGACTGACCATGGCCCTGCCGGTTCCCAACCTCGACGACCGCCGGTTCCAGGATCTCGTGGACGACGCCAAGCGGCTCGTGCAGCAGCGGTGTCCGGAGTGGACGGACCACAACGTGTCCGACCCGGGCGTGACGATGATCGAGCTGTTCGCGTGGATGACGGACCAGGTGGTGTACCGCCTCAACCGGGTGCCCGATCGGAACTACGTCAAGTTCCTCGAGCTCATCGGCGTCAGCCTGTACCCGCCGACCGCCGCGCGTACGCGGGTCACGTTCTGGATGTCGTCGCCCCAGGCCGCCGTGGTCACGATCCCGACCGGCACCCAGGCGGCGACGGTCCGGACGGATACCGAGGAGGCCATCGCGTTCGCCACGGTCGGGGACCTCGCGATCATCCCGAGCTCGCTCGAGCGGCTGGGATCGATGATCGACGGCAAGACCCTCCGCGACCACGGAACGGCCCTGGAGAAGGGCAGCGAGGTGTACTGCTTCCAGCAGGTTCCCAGCCCCGGTGATGCCCTGTACGTTGGCCTCTCGGAGGCCGTGCCCTCCAACGCCGTCCGGCTGCGGATCAAGGCCGATATCGACGGCGTGGGCGTCGATCCGACCAACCCGCCGCTCGCCTGGGAGGCATGGACCGGCGACGACTGGGAGCCCTGCGAGCTCGACTCCGATTCGACCGGCGGGCTCAACCGGGACGGCGACGTGGTGATCCACGTACCCCGGGGCCACACCACCTCGCTCATCTCCAAGCAGCGGGCGGGCTGGATCCGCGCCCGGGTCACCGAGCTGTCCGAGGGTCAGCCCGCATACAGCGCCTCCCCCAACATCAAGGGGATCACGGCGATCACCATCGGCGGCACCGTCGATGCGGTCAACGCCGAGCTCGTCAAGGCCGAGGACATCGGCGTCTCGGATGGTGCCTCGGGCCAGCGGTTCCCGCTCAAGCGGGGGCCGGTCGTGCCCGGTGACGGTGCCCCGATCCTGGAGATCGCCGGCGACGACGGCTGGGACGAGTGGACGCACGTGGATGACTTCGCCGGCAGCGGGCCCGACGACCGGCACTTCAGCCTCGACCCGTCGACCGGCGAGGTCCACCTGGGTCCCGCCGTACGGCTGGCGGACGGTGTCCTGCGACGCTACGGCGCCGTCCCACCCAAGGGCGCCCACCTCCGGCTGCGCGAGTACCGGGTCGGTGGCGGCCGCCAGGGCAACGTCGCGCCGCGGGCGATCAGCGTCCTCAAGTCGTCCATCCCGTTCGTCTCGCGGGTCGAGAACCGGCGGCCCGCGCGTGGCGGCGTCGACGGCGAGGACATCGAGAACGCCAAGGTCCGGGGACCGATCCGCCTCCGCGCCCGTGGCCGCGCCGTGACCACGGAGGACTACGAGCAGCTCGCCCGCGACGCAGCGCCCGAGGTCGCGCGCGTCCGCGCGGTCGCGGCCGGCGATGGTGCGGACGCGGGCTCGGTCCGCGTCCTGGTCGTGCCCTCGGCCACCAGCGAGGAGGGCCGGCTCAGGTTCGAGCAGCTCGTGCCGAGCCCGGAGACGCTCCAGAAGATCACCGACCGGCTCGACGAGGGCCGCGTGATCGGGACGCGGGCGATCGTGGAGCCGCCCATCTACCGGGGGATCACGATCGTGGCCAAGCTCAAGGCGCGGAACCGCACCAACCCGACGCGTCTCCAGGAGGCGGCGCTCGCCGCGCTGTACGAGTACTTCCACCCGATCACCGGAGGTCCCGACGGGACCGGCTGGCCGTTCGGACGGCCGATCAACGTGGGTGAGGTCTACTCGGTGCTCCAGGGCCTCCGCGGCACCGAGATCGTGGAGGATGCCCGATTGTTCGGCGCCGACCCGGTGACCGGGCAGCGTGGCCAGCAGACGCAGCGCCTCGAGCTCGAGACCCACGCCCTGGTGTTCAGCTACGAGCACCAGGTCCTGGTCGAGGGCGCCTGATGCGCGGCGTCATCGCCGGGCTGCCGTCGCCGCACCCGTTGTGGCCGGCGCTGCCCGCCGTCTACCAGGACGACGACTTCGCCCGGCGCTTCCTCGGGGCCCTCGATGAGAGCCTCGCACCGGTGTTCAACACGCTCGACAACTTCGATGCGTACCTGGACCCGATGCTCACCCCGGACGACTTCCTGTCGTGGCTCGCGGGCTGGGTGGGAATTGCCCTCGACGAGAGCTGGGACGAGGACCGGCGGCGGGCGATCGTCGGCCGCGCGGTCGAGCTGTACCGGATGCGCGGGACCGCGATCGGCCTGGCCGGTCAGGTCGAGATCCAGACCGGCGGCGAGGTGGAGATCGTCGAGAACGGCGCGACCGGGTGGTCGGTCGATCCCGGTGGCGAGCTGCCCGGCTCCGCCGAGCCGCTGGTTGTCGTGCGGGTGACCGTGCCCGATCCCAAGGCCATCGACACCCAACGGCTCGATACGCTCGTCGCAACAGCCAAGCCGGCCCACGTCATGCACCGGATCGAGATCGTCAAGGGCAGCGGCCCGGGCAAGGGCGCCTCCTCGAAGGCCGGCGGTGCGGCCAGGACCACCCCTGCCGGGGACGAGGAGACGGCGGCGGAATGAGCAGTCGGCCCCCGCGATCGGCGGCGGCCGACTATCCTCTCCCCCACCGACACGGGATCTCGGGGAGTGGGTGAGTGATCGTCTGCGGGAACTGCGGCCACAAGAACGACGCGTCGGACGCGTTCTGCGGGAACTGCGGCCAGTTCCTCGAGTGGGTCGGTCAGAAGGAAGGCGGCGCTGACGCCGCCGTGGACGGAGTGGCCGCGACGCCGCCGAGCCCCGATCCGGAGGCGCCCGCCTGGCCGGCCACGGTTGGTTGGTCGGGGAGCGACCGCGTCGTCCTGATCGAGCCCGAGCCGGAGCCGGAACCGGTGCCCGAGCCGGAGCCGGAACCGGTGCCCGAGCCTGAGCCTGACCCGGTTCCCGCACCGCTCGTCGTGCACGCGCCCGAGCCCGAGCCCGAGCCGGAGCCTGAACCTGAACCAGTGCCGGAACCCGATCCCGAGCCGATCCCCGGACCTGAGCCGGAGCCAGAGCCGGAGCCTGAGCCGGAGCCTGAGCCGGAGCCAGAGCCTGAGCCGGAACCCGAGCCAGTGCCGGAGCCCGAGCCTGAGTCGGTTCTCGAGCCCGAGCCTGAGTCGGTTCGCGAGCCAGAGTCCGAGCTCGAGCCAGTGCCGGAACCCGCGCTCGAGCCGGAGCGTGAGCCCGCACCCGCACCCGAGCCGGAGCCGGTTCTCGAACCGGAACCGCAGCCCGAACCTGAGCCCGAACCGCAGCCCGAACCGGAGTCGGAGCCGGTTCCCGAACCGGTCGTCGTGCACGAGCCGGAGCGTGAGCCCGCACCCGAGCCGGAGCCGGTTTCCGAACCGGAGCCGATACCCATGCCGGAGCCGGAGCCCGCACCGGAGCCGGAGCCGGTTCTCGAACCGGAGCCTGAGCCCGCACCCGAGCCGGTGCCGGTTCTCGAACCGGAGCCGATACGCACGCCGGACCCGCTACCCGTGCCTGAACCGGAGCCCGAGCATCCGGCTCCCGACCCGTTGCGCGTGGCCGACTCGTTGCCGTTGCCCAGGCACGAGCCTCTGCCCGAACCCGAGCCGGTACCTGAGCCCGAGCCTGAGCCGGTACCTGAGCCCGAGCCGGCGCCTGAGCCCGAGCCCGAGCCGGCACCTGAGCCCGAGCCCGAGCCCGAACCCACGCCTGAGCCACCGCCCGCCCCGATGGCTCGCCGGGGCGGACCGTCGCGCGCCGCGTCCGTGACACTTGGATCGCTGGGTGCCACGGGTGTCGGCACGCCGTTGGCGCCGACACCCCCGACACTGCCGTCGGCGGTGCAGCCCACCGTCTCACCGCCGACGCCGACCTCGCCATTCATGCCGACACCCCCGGCGCCGGTCCAGCCCGCATCGGTCCGACCGACTGCCCCGGTCGAACCACCGTCGGTCCAGCCCGGCGCGGTCCGTCCCGGGGCCATCCAGCCGCAGCTCCGTCCAGTCACCCCGGCGGACCCGGTCGCCCGCCGCCCGGACGCGATGCCTGCCTCGCAGCAACCCGCGGCTCGACTCCCAACCGCGGATGCACCGGCACGCCCGAAGCCCGTTGCCGCGGTCGAGCGGCGTGTCGCCCAGCCCGGCGACCGGATCTGTGGCAACTGCGCGGAACCCAACGATCCCAACCGCCGGTTCTGCCGGCGATGCGGAACGAGCCTCGTCGAGGCGAGGGTCCACGTCGAGAAGCCCCTGCCCTGGTGGCGCCGCATCTTCCGTCGGAAGCCGAAGCAGCCCAAGGCGTTCCAGGCGGGCGAACGGAGCGGCTCGATGAAGGCCGGCGCGCAGGCAGGCCTGGCGTCCGGCCGCAAGCTCATGTCCTATGTCCGCCTCGCGCTCGGACTGGTCGTCGTGCTCGGGATCGTGGGCTACGTCGGCGTGCCCTCGGTGCAGAAGTTCGTAAACGAGGCGACCGGGGGCGGCATCCCGGCGATCGTCGACAACATCCGCCGGATCATCTCGCCATCGCTCGAGCCAGTCCGGCCGACCGGTGTCACGGCATCAGACGAGATCAAGGATCACGAAGGGCGGATCGCGTTCGACACCTTCACCAACACAGACTGGCAGGCCAACGCTGCCGCACCGAGCCTGACGATCACGTTCAAGACGCCGGTCGACCTCGGGGCCGTGATCGTGCATTCGGGCTCGGCCGACAAGTTCGTCGACCTCCGCCGGCCGGCCACGCTCGAGCTGGCGTTCTCCGATGGCACGTCCACGACGATCTCGCTCAAGGACGAGCACGACCCCCAGACCTTCGATCTGTCCGCGTCGAAGGTCGACTCGGTGAAGATAACGATCACGGAGACCAACGGCCCAGGCGACGCTCCCGTGTCGCTGTCCGAGCTGGAGTTCTTCAGCAAGGGCTGACACTACCTGCACGGCCACGGTGGCGGCCGAGACGAGCCGACCCCGCGAGACTGGAGCCCCTCGGCGGGCGACTGTGGCGCTACAGGCCACGAAATCGACGTCGCAGGCCGCGGGTTGGGCCGTCCGGACTTCGGGATGTGTTTCGTTGTCCCTGACGCCACGAATCGCCGTCCAGCGGCTCCCCAGCGGTACGTCAGCCCGGGATCGTGGCGTGCCGAGCCACGCGACGGCCGCGGCCGGGCGTCCACGAATGCCCCAACCGAGGGAGCAGCCGTCAGTTGGTGCCGAAGGCGATCGCGGCGGGACCCTTGACACCCAGACCCTCGAGCACGAGCGCATATTCCCGCCGGTCGCGCGCGGCGGCGCCGGTATCACCCGCCCGGTCACGCGCCTCGATCAGCACGCGCCACAGGGCGTCCTGATAGCGATCGACGGCCAGACCGAACCGGCACGCCCGAACCGCTTCCGAGTAGTCGCCGCCGAGCAGGGCCTCCTCCGCCAGCGCCTGGGAGGCTTCGAGGACCTGGAGCCGGTATCGATCCCGGTCGTCCTGTACCCAATCGGCCGGACCGTCCTCGGGCAACAGGTCGCCCGCATAGAGCTCGAGCGCGCGCCCGAACGCGGCCGCGGAGCCCTGGCTGCGGGCCCGGGCCGCGCGACCCTCGGCGATCGCGAGATCGAACGCGCCGAGGTCGGTCCCCTCAGGCGGGACATCGAGCCGGTAGGCGTCGCCGTCCCGGGCCACCAGCCGGCCACCGTAGGGCGCGGCGACGTCATCGAGCAGGCGCCGCAGGGAGGACACGGCCACGTGGAGGCTGCGCGAACCGGCCGCTGCATCCGCCTCGGGCCACAGCGCTTCCTGGATCACGTCGCGATGGACCGGCGCGCCCGCACGCATGGCGAGCAGCCGCAGCAGCGCGCGAACGCGCGGCTTGGCGCCGTCGAGCGAGACGCGGCGGCCGTCCACCTCCATACCGAACCCGCCGAACGCCCGGACGCGGATCGTGCCCGGTCCCGCGCGCGTCCCGACCGGACCACCAGCGGCCACGTCGAAAGCCGCGTTGCGCTCGTCGGGCGCCGCCACACGCTGGACGACCAGGCCGATGTCCGCGGCCAGGGTGTCCGCGAGCAGCGCGAACTCGGCCCGGCGGTCCGGATCCGCACCGGCGATCGCCGCGTACGCGAGCAGCCGGGCGGCGGGCGTGCCCGTGGCCCGTCCGAGGCTCTCCGCTGCCAGCGCATTGTCCTTTGCATCCGCAGCGCCCGATTCGGCGAGCGCAACCGCGGCCAGGCCGCGGGCCCACGCCTCGAGCACGCCGGAGCCAAGCCGCCGGAATGCCGACGACGCGGTATCCGCGGCCAGCAGGCGCTCCTCGGGGTCGGCGTCGTCGGACCAGGCCGCCGCAAGTGCGACCAGGGCGGCGCCCCACGGATCGTCCGCCATCGAGCCGTGCGGCGATCGGCCATTCCCGGCGGCAGCGTCATCAGGCTCGGCACCGAGCTGGGTCCCGATCGCCCGGCCGAGCCGCGCCAGCCACGGCACGCCGGCTCGCTCTGCCTCGTCGACGGCCCTGTCGATCTCGCGCGGATCGACCCGGTCGCCGGCAAGGGCCGCGGCCACTGCGGCACCCAGCCGCGCCCCCGCGCTGAGGATGGGACCCGCCTCGCCGGAGCTCGCCGCGTCGGCCAGCTGCCGTCGCGCGCTCAGCGCCTCGCCGGCGGCCAGGGCCAGCAGGCCGCGGACGACCGGGACAGCACGGTCGTCCAGGCGTGAGGCCTCCCGGGCCGCGGCCGCAGGCTCCCGGGTCAACCCGCCGCGCAGCAGGCCGGCCGCCGTCGCGGGCTGGATCGCCGCCGGATCGAGCCAGGTGGCCAGCGCGCGTCGCTCCCGGCGCGCGACGTCAGCGGCCGGCGCCGCCCCGAACCCGGTTGCGGCACGGGCGTAGGCGTCCATTGCCGTCGTCCAGCGCCCGTCGTTGCGGGCACGCCTCGCGGCCGCGAGCGCGACCCACGGATCATGACGCTCGATCGCCGGTGGGAGCGCCTCGATCCAGGACCCTTCGTCGCTCGCGACCAGCCGCTCGCCCTGCCCGCCCAGCAGGCGACGCACGGCGTCCCAGTCCTCGGCGCGGCAGAAGGCGCGCAGCGCATCGGGGAGCGCGCCCGCGTCCTCGAGCAGCCGCCCGGCGGCCGCGTGCCGGTCCCGGGCGCTCGCCTCGCCGACCTCGTCGACCAGGATCCGGTCCAGGTACTGCCGCAGGACCGCGTGATAGCGGTAGGCGTCATCCTCGTCCTCGACGGGCACCGTGAACACGCCGCGACGGGCGAGCTCCTCGAGCATCGCGGCACTGCCGCGGCTGCCCCGCAGCGTGTCGCACAGCGGGCCCGACAGGCGGCCGAGGACGCACGTGTCGAGCAGGAACGCCCGAAGCTCTTCCGGCAGCCCGGAGAGCACGTTGCTGGCCAGGTACTCGCGGACGAGGCGGACGCTCGAGCCGGCCCCGGTCAGGACGCGCCGCCGCTCCTCGACGGACTTTCCCCGCGTGGCCAGGTGGTACAGCTGGAGCCCCGCCGCCCAGCCCTCGGTCCGCCGTGCCAGCACCGCGAGATCGCCCGGCAGCACCGGGTCGTGGTACACGTCCCGGAACAGCTGCTCCACCTCCCAGGCGCGGAACCGCAGGTCGTCGGCGCCCAGCTCCAGCAGCTCGCCCGCGACGCGGAGCCGGGTCAGGTTCACGCCGGGTGCCACCCTCGAGGCGACGATGATCGACAGCCACGGCGGCGCATAGCCGACGAGGCGGCCGAATGCGGATTCGGCGCTCGTGTCCTCGAGCGCGTAGAAATCGTCGATCACGAGCAGCGTCCGGCCGGACGAGGCACACGATTCGAGGCTGCGTGCGGCCTCGTCGATGCTCGACCAACCGCCCGGCAGGTCGGGGATCACGGCCGCGAGCGCGGCCTCCACGTGTCGGACGAACGAGGCCTCGTCGGCGTCCAGCGCCTCCGCCCGGTACCAGCCCACCGGGATGCCGCACGTTGCGGCGAAGCGCGCGACGAGGGTCGTCTTGCCCGAGCCGGCCGGCGCGATCACGAGCGTCAGGCGACGGTGGGGCGCCTCGGCCAATCGCGCCTCGAGGCGTTCGCGCGCCAGCGCCTGGGGCGTCGGGACCCGAATCTTCGCCGGGACGACGAGCGGCCGAGTGTCGCCTTCCCGTTCACGCTCAGCACGCGTGCCCGCGCCTGGCTCTCGCAATCGCCGCCCTCCCCGTGCCGGTTGCCGCGTCAGCGGGCCGGACGCCTATCCTGCCACCGGGAGGCCGGTGGGTCCACCCCTTCGGAGGGTGGCGATCTGCCCTATCTCGACAGCCCGATCGTACGGTGTGGTCAACGCCAGTCCGGGGTCGAGGTCGTGGCCCCGGTGATGCCGAAGCTGGTCACCTCGGTGCCGGTCGCCACCTCGATCACGACGATCCGGGATCCCGCGTTCCCGCGAACCACCGCGAGGTACCGGCCGTCGGGAGACCAGCTCATGTCGTTCTCGTTGACGTCGACGTTCGTCATCCGGCGCATCGCCGACCCGTCGAGATGGGCGATGTACAGGGCCTTGTGGGCGTTCTTGTTGTCGCGCCGGGTGAACGCCAGCCATTGCCCGTCCGGCGAGATCGTCGGATCGTCGTAGATCCCCGGCCCCAGGTCGATCACCTTCTCATTGCTGCCATCGGCATTCATGATGAACAGGCGGGCGTCACCCAGGCGGCGCGTGGCGAACACGATCCGGGTGCTGTCGGGCGACCATGCCGGATCCCAGTCATCGGCCTTGCTGTTGACCAGCGACTGGATCTCGGCCTGGTTGTCATCGGCTGGACGGGTGTAGATGTCGAGGCTGGTCAGCGGCGACCGGTTGGTCGCAAACACGATCGTCTTCCCGTCCGGTGACCAGGCTGGGTTCAGGTCCTGTGGGTGATGGGTGAAGTCGGGCGGGTTCGCGGGCTTGCCATCGGCCGTGACGATGCGGAGTCCGGACGGATCGCGATAGACCACCATCGAGCGGTCCGGGGACCACGACGGATCGATCAGGTTGCCGGGCGATTCGAACAGCGGTGACACCTCGCGGGTGGCGGCGTCCCAGGTGAACAGGTTGTACTCGCCGGTGTCACCGGCCGCGAACACGATCACGCCGGTCGGCGCGGCCGGTGTCGGGGACGCGGCGACGGGCGAATCCGAGGGCGTGATCGCGCTCCCGTCCGCGCTTGCAGCGGGTGCACCCGACGCCGATGTCGAGGGTGCGCTCGTCCGGGTCGCCGATGACGCCGTCGGCGTGCCCCTGGGAAGGACGACCACGGCGGCGACGACCGCGACCACGGCGATGGCCGCGACGCCACCGAGGATGGCGATGGGCGGACCGGACCGCCGGCGCGGCGGACCTGCAACCACCGGCTCGACCACGGCAGAGGCCGGCGCCAGCTCGGTCGCGCATCGGCGGCAGAACACCCGGGTGGGGTCGTTCGCCTCGCCGCAGTTGGGGCACACGATCGAGCCGGCGGCGGCTTCCCGCGGCGGCGCCGGGCTGACCGCGGGCGGTGCCGACGGTTCGGTCGGGGTCGGAGGGGTCCCGGCCGGCTGCCCGGGGACCGTTCCGGGCGGCGGCTCCGGGGTCGCCTTGGCGGACCCGTCCGGGTCGTACGCCTCGCCGCTCCACTCGAGATAGCTCCCGCACGATCCACAGAAGCTGGCGCCCGCCTCGTTCTGGGTTCCGCAGACCTTGCAGATGATCACGCGTGCCCTACCTCCAGCCGTGCGCCATCCGGTGTTCCGGCTCGACAGTCTAGCGGTGACCGCCAAGGGCCACGCAGACCGATCATCGACAGGTGGGTTCCGCTCGAGGCTCCGGGCCGATTAGACTGCGCCCGATGAGCGCGATCGCCACCCTCTCCGCCACCGAGCTCTCGGTCGACCCCGGGTCGCAGGCGACCGCCACGATCCGCGTCCGCAACACCGGGTCGATCGTCGATCGCTTCGACATCGACGTCGTCGGCCCGGCCGCCGGCTGGGCGCGCGTGGAGCCGCGCGCGCTGTCCCTGTTCCCGGGCGCCGAGGGGACTGCGTCGATCGTGTTCGCACCGCCGCGGGCGAGCATCCCGCGCGCCGGCACCTTCCCCTTTGGCGTCCGCGTCCGGCCCGCCGCCGATCCGCGTGGATCGACGGTCGAGGAAGGGCGGGTGATGGTCACGCCGTTCACGGTCACCGCGGCCGATGTCGCGCCGCAGACCTCGCGCGGCAGCCGCCGCGGTCACCACCAGGTGCTGGTGGACAACCACGGCAACGCCCCCGTCGAGGTCGCCGTCAGCGCGGTCGATCCGGACCGCCGATTGTCACTCGCCGTGACGCCCGCCCGCGTGGTGATCCCCCCCGAGGAACGGGCGGCGTTCGGCGTCGACGTCCGGGTCGACGACCCGTTCCCGTTCGGCTCCGCGCGACCGCGGCCATTCCAGGTGATCGTGGAGCCCGGGCGACAGGCGCCCATCCAGCTGCGCGCGACGCTCAGCCAGCGGGCCATGCTGCCCGGCTGGCTGCCCCCGCTCGGCGGCCTCGTGCTTGCGGCGGTGCTGCTCGGAGGGGCCGCGTACGCGTTCGGTGCCGGCCCATTCAAACCCGCCGCAACCCCGTCGCCGATCGCACAGGCGACCGCATCACCCACGGCAGCGGCCCCGACCGAGGCACCATCCGCGTCGGCGTCCGCGACATCGTCCGAGGCTGCAGTCACCCCGTCGCCGAGCCCCAAGCCGCTGCAGCTCGGCGACTTCACGCTCTCGATCACCGGCGACAAGGTCCAGCTGGGCAACGGCCTCGAGCTCCGGTGCCCGACCAACGACGCGTCCTGTCGCGACGCGGCCAAGGACACCGTGCGCACCATCGTGACCGAGCTCCAGAACCCGTACTCGGGCGCCGGCATCGCCAGCACCCGACTGCTCACCACCGCGAACACCCTCCCGGTCGTCCTGGCGGC
Organism: uncultured Chloroflexia bacterium; assembly: GCA_963720825.1. Classification (GTDB taxonomy): domain Bacteria; phylum Chloroflexota; class Limnocylindria; order Limnocylindrales; family CSP1-4; genus CAIXZV01. The sequence continues at coordinate 30,672 of CAVRGY010000011.1, forward strand.
GCAGCGCGACTTTCCGTGGCGCCAGCTGGTCGTCGGCGAGGAGGGTGCGACGGAGCGCGCGGTGATCGATCTCGGCCCCCTGCTCGCGAACCCGCCGGGCTACGTGTACGCGGTCGTGGACACGGCGGACGGATCGGAGACGCGGCGGTTCGTCGTCGACGCCGCGTTCGCCAAGCAGCTGTTCGACCTGCTGTACCAGCTGCCGGCCGGCATGGACCCGGTCGCGGCCGCCACGACCCCACCCGGCACGTCGCTGCGTGACCAGGTCTTCGTGAGCGCCATCGACTGGAACGTCAACTGGGTCCTGTCCTCGCCGACTCCCTGACGCCGGGGGAGGGCAGACGGTCCCGCGTCTACCCCTGGCGAGCGGCGAGCGCGGCCTGGGCGGCAGCCAGCCGGGCGACCGGGACGCGGAACGGCGAGCAGGACACGTAGTCGAGGCCGATCCGCTCGCACTTGTGGATCGACTCCGGGTCGCCACCGTGCTCGCCGCAGATGCCGAGCTCGATGTCCGGCCGCGTGCTGCGGCCCTTGTCGACGGCGATCTTCATCAGCCCGGCAACCGCGTCGTCCAGGGTCTGGAACGGGTTGACCGGCAGGATGCCCTCTTCGACGTACTTGAGCAGGAAGCCGCCCTCGGCGTCGTCACGGCTGTACCCGAACGTCATCTGGGTCAGGTCGTTGGTGCCGAAGCTGAAGAAGCTGGCGTGCTTCGCGATCTCGTCCGCCGTGAGGGCGCCACGCGGGACCTCGATCATGGTCCCGAACTTGTAGTCGACCTCGATGCCGCCGGCGGCCTCGCGGACCGCCTCGGCCTCGGCCTCGAGCAGCGCCCGCGTCGCCGACAGCTCGTTCACGTGCCCCACGAGCGGGATCATGATCTTCGCGATCGGGTGCCCGCCCGCCTTGCGCACGGCGATCTGGGCGTTGAGGATCGCGCGGGTCTGGATCTTGACGAAGTCCGGGATCATCAGCCCCAGGCGGCAGCCGCGGAGCCCGAGCATCGGGTTCTGCTCGTGCATCGACTTGATCGTCGCGAGCAGCTCCCGGTCCTCGTCGGACGCACCGCCGTGCTCCTCGGCCCGGGTCACCTTGACCAGCTGCTCCTCGAGGTTGGGCAGGAACTCGTGGAGGGGCGGGTCGATCAGGCGGACGACGACCGGCAGGCCGTCCATCGCCGTGAAGATGCCCTCGAAGTCGCCCTGCTGGAGCGTCTCGAGCTTGGCCATCGCGGCGTCGAACGTGGCGACCGCATCGGCCTCGTCGGCATCGAGGGACTCCCCGGCCGCGGCCTTGGCCTTGGCCCGGGTGGCGACGTTGGCCACGAGGATCGCGCCGCGCACGATCTCCAGGCGCTCGCCCTCGCGGAACATGTGCTCGGTCCGGCACAGGCCGATGCCCTGGGCACCGTAGCCCAGCGCCTGCGCGGCCTCCTCGGGCTTGTCCGCGTTGGCCCACACGCCCATGCGCCGGATCCCGTCGGCCCAGCCGAGGACCTGCTGGAGCTCCGGCTGGTCCTCGAACCTGGCCGCGACCGTCGGCAGCGCATCGAGGAACACCTCGCCGGTCGAGCCGTCGACGCTGATCCAGTCCCCTTCCTTGAACGTGAGGTCGGACAGGTTGCTGCGCGCCGAGCTGCTGCCGTAGTCCACGACCAGCTCCGCGCAGCCGGCCACGCACGGCTTGCCGATCTGGCGGGCGACGACCGCGGCGTGCGAGGTCGCCCCGCCGCGGGCGGTCAGGATGCCCTCGGCCACGGCCATCCCGTGGAAGTCGTCGGGTGACGTCTCGATCCGTACGAGGACGACCTTCTCGCCCCGGGCGGCCCATTCGACCGCGGCGTCCGCGTTGAACACCGCACGACCGACGGCCGCGCCGGGTGACGCGTTGAGGCCCTTGGCGATCCGCCTGGCACCCTGGCGGGCGTTGGGGTCGAACTGGGCGCGCAGGAGCTGGTCCACCTGGGCGGGCTCGATCCGCGAGACGGCCTCCTCCTTCGAGATCAGGCCCTCGCCGACCATGTCCACCGCGATCTTCACGGCCGCCGCGGCGGTCCGCTTCGCGTCGCGGGTCTGGAGCATGTACAGGCGGCCCTTCTCGATCGTGAACTCGAGGTCCTGCACGTTGCGGTAGTGCTGCTCCAGCTGCTGGCCGATGCGCTGGAACTCCGCGTACACGGCCGGCATCTCGTCGGCCATCTGCGCGATCTTGGGAGCGGTCCGGATGCCGGCCACGACGTCCTCGCCCTGGGCGTTGGTCAGGTACTCGCCGTAGAGCACCTTCTCGCCGGTGTTGGGGTCGCGGGTGAACGCCACGCCGGTGCCGGAATCGTCGCCCATGTTGCCGAACACCATGGTCACGACGTTGACCGCGGTGCCCAGGTCGTGGGCGATCTTCTGGCTGTTCCGGTAGTCGTTGGCGCGCTTGCCGAACCACGAGGCGAACACGGCCTTGATGGCCAGGTCCAGCTGCTCGTAGGGGTCGGTCGGGAAGTCGCGACCGGTCGCCTCGCGGACGACCTGCTTGTAGGCGTCGACCAGGCCCTTGAGGTCATCGACGTTGAGGTCGGTGTCCTTGGCATCGGACCCGTGGCGCTCCTTCGCCGCCTCCAGCGGCTCGTCGAACTTCCCGCCGTCGACGCCCATGACGATCCTGCCGAACATCGCGATGAACCGGCGATACGCGTCCCAGCCGAAGCGCTCGTTGCCGGTGAGGGCGACCAGGCCCTGGAGCGTCTGCTCGTTGAGACCCAGGTTGAGGACCGTGTCCATCATGCCCGGCATCGAGAACTTGGCCCCCGAGCGAACGGAGACGAGCAACGGGTTCTTCGGATCGCCGAACCCCTTGCCCGATCGCTCCTCGACCTCCTTCATCGCGCCCAGGACGTCGTCCCACAGGCCCGCGGGCAGCTGCTTGCCCGCCGCGAAGTAGTCGTTGCAGGCCTCGGTGGTGATCGTGAAGCCCGGCGGGGTGGGCAGCCCGGCCAGGGTCATCTCCGCCAGGCCCGCGCCCTTGCCGCCGAGCAGGTCCTTCATCCTGCCGTGGCCTTCGGCGGTGCCGCCGCCCCACGCGTAGATGTAGCGCTTGGCGGCGGTGTGGGGACGATCCGGGGTCGTGGCAGGGCTGGTGGCCATCGTGGCTGGGCTCCTTGACTGGAAGGGCGGGCAGGCGCATGGCGCGGCCCGCGGGTTCACCACACGTGGAATGCACCCGATTGTACGCCGCCGTCCCCGGCCGGCCCGGTTGCGGCTGGGTTGCGACCCGTCGGCCGCCGGCGGTTCGTGCTCGGTGCCACGGCCCGATCAACCGCTCCCGGCACGGTCGCGGGCTACACTGGCCATGCCCGGCCGACCGGATCCGGTGTCCCCGGCGGCCCGACTGTCCTGCAGGAGCCCGAGCCCGTGAACGACCAGTACGTGGACACGCGCGTCATCGAGCCCGACGCCGATGCCTACAACGCGACGCTCGTCAGGCGCGTCGACCTCACCGATGACCTCGCCTCATTCTGGGTGAGGTTCGACGGCGAGCCCACCCCGTTCGAGTCGGGCCAGTACATGACCACGGGCGTGATCACCGACGGCAGGATGCTCCAGCGGCCGTACTCGGTCGCGTCGGCGCCGAGCGTCGCCGGCACCGAGGGCTACGAGTTCTTCGTCCGCCTGGTCCCCATCATCCGGTTCACCACCGCGATGTGGCGGCTGCCGATCGGCCACCGGATGCGGATGATCGGGCCCAAGGGCAAGTTCATGCTCGAGCCCGATGACACCCGGACGCACCTGTACGTGTCCACGGGCACCGGGATCGCGCCGTTCATCTCGATGATCCGGGAGACGATGGCCCAGGGCCAGCCGCGCAGGACCGTGCTGCTCAACGGCTGTTCGTTCCAGGACGAGCTCGGGCTACCGAGCGGAGCTCGAGGCGTGGGAGCAGGACCCCGCCTACCGGCTGAGCTACGTGCCGTCGATCTCGCGGCCGAACGACCCGCGCAACGCGGGCTGGGGCGGGCACGTGGGTCGGGCCGAGCAGGTGATCGACGACGTGTGCAAAGAGTTCGGCCTGCGTCCCGACCGCACGGTCGTGTACATCTGCGGCAACCCGGACATGATCCTCAACGTGGAGCGCCAGCTGATGGCCCGCGAGTTTCCCGAGTTCCACGTCAAGAAGGAGCTCTACTGGCCGAAGGGCAAGGCACCGGCACCGGCGCCCGCGCCCGCGGCTGGCTGAGCACCGCCCGCGGCTGGCTGAGCGCCGCCGAGGCGAGGCCGCGACCGCCCGGCGCGCCGGACGGCACCCCCCGTGCGTGACCTCTGGCCCCCAGCAGCGTGCCGACGGCCCGTAACGCGATCCGGGCACCTGGGCGACGATCAGGGCAGGTGTCAACTACCATCGTGAGGTCGCATGCATCCCGTTGTAGAGCGTGAGCAGCTCTCCCCGAACGTCGTCCGCCTCGTCGTCGAGGCGCCTCGGATCGCCAAGGTCCGGCGTCCCGGCCAGTTCGTCATCGTCCGGAAGGCCCCGGGCGCTGAGCGCATCCCGCTGACGATCGCCGACACGGATGCCGAGGCCGGCACGATCACGCTCATGATCCAGGCCATCGGCGTCAGCACCACGGACCTGTGCGAGATGCAGGCCGGGGACCAGATCCAGGACGTCGCGGGGCCGCTGGGCAGCCCGACCGACCTGATCGAGACCGGGCATGCCGTGTGCGTGGGGGGCGGCGTGGGGACCGCGGTCATCCTGCCCATCGCCCGCGAGCTCGCACGTCGCGGCGTGAAGGTGACCAGCGTCATCGGCGGCCGGTCGAAGGAGTGGGTCATCCTCGAGCCCGAGCTGCGCGAGGCGGGCGAGGTCGTCCCGTGCACCGACGACGGCAGCTACGGCCGTCATGGCTTCGTGACCCAGGCGCTCAAGGACCTGCTCGACGAGGGCGGCATCGACGCCGTCTACGCCGTCGGTCCGGTGCCCATGATGAAGGCCGTGGCGGAGCTGACCCGGCCGTACGGCGTCCACACCATGGCCTCGCTCAACGCGATCATGGTCGACGGCACCGGGATGTGCGGCGGCTGCCGCGTGAGCATCGACGGCGAGACGAAGTACGCCTGCGTCGACGGTCCCGAGTTCGACGCCCACCTCGTCAACTTCCAGGAGCTGGCCGACCGGCTCACCACCTACCGCGAGTTCGAACAGCGGGCCCTCGAGCAACGAGGGGCCTGCGCCACCACCGAGGTCAAGGCATGACCGATTCAGCGTCCCAGGTGCCCGCCGGCCAGCCGGCAGAGGCATCCCCCACTCCGGCGTCCCCCACCGAGGCCGAGGCCGAGAAGCCCAAGCTCAGCAACAAGGAGCGGATGGCGATCGAGCGGGTCGCCATGCCCGAGCAGGAAGGCGACATCCGGGCCGCCAACTTCCGCGAGGTCAACCTCGGGCTCACGTACCAGCTCGCGATGCTCGAGGCGGAGCGCTGCATCCAGTGCCCCAAGCCGTTCTGCGTCGAGGGCTGCCCGGTCCGGGTCAACATCCCGAAGTTCATCAAGCACCTCCGCGAGGGCGACCTCCCGGCCGCCGCCGAGAGCCTGCTCGACGACAACGCGCTGCCGTGCGTGACCGGCCGGGTCTGCCCGCAGGAGACGCAGTGCGAGGGCGTCTGCGTCCGCGCCAAGAAGGGCAACCCGGTCGCGGTCGGCTACCTCGAGCGGTACGTCGCGGACTGGGCGCAGCAGAACCCCGACGCGCTGCCCAGGCGCGAGTCGCACGAGACCGGTCGCAGGGTGGGCATCGTGGGCTCCGGCCCGGCCGGCCTCACGGCCGCCGGCGAGCTGCGCAAGAAGGGCCACGACGTCACGGTGTTCGAGGCGTTCCACGCCCCGGGCGGCGTCCTGATCTACGGCATCCCGGAATTCCGGCTGCCCAAGGACATCGTCCAGGCCGAGGTCGATCGCCTGGTCGCGGACGGCGTCAAGATCGAGGTCGACTCGATCATCGGCCGCACCTACACGATCCCCGAGCTGCGCGAGGAGTACGACGCGCTGTTCCTGGCGGTGGGCGCCGGCCTGCCGGTGTTCATGAACGTGCCCGGCGAGAACTTCAAGGGCGTCTACTCGGCCAACGAGTACCTCACCCGGGTCAACCTCATGGGCGCCTGGAACGCGGATTCGCAGACGCCGGTCCTCCACGGCCAGCGGGTGGTGGTGGTCGGCGGCGGCAACGTGGCCATGGACTCCGTCCGTACCGCCCGCCGGCTGGGCGCCGCCGAGGCGACGATCGTGTACCGGCGGTCTGCTGACGAGCTGCCCGCCCGTGCGGAGGAGGCTCATCACGCCCAGCAGGAAGGCGTCAGGTTCGAGTTCCTTGCGGCGCCGCTCGAGGTGCTCGCCGACGAGAACCGCTGGGTCACCGGCCTGCGGTGCATCCGGATGGAGCTGGGCGAGCCCGATGCCAGCGGTCGTCGTCGCCCGACCCCCATCCCCGGGTCCGAGTTCGTCGTCGACTGCGACCTGGTGGTCGTTGCGATCGGGACCAAGGCCAACCCGTTGCTCACGGGCAGCGCGCCCGAGCTCACCGTCAACGAATGGGGCTACCTGGTCACGGACGAGTTCGGGATGACGAGCATGCCCGGCGTGTTCGCGGGCGGCGACATCGTGCGCGGTGCGGCGACCGTGATCCTGGCGATGGGCGACGGCAAGCGGTCCGCGGCGGCGATCGATGCCTGGCTCCGCGGCGACTGGCCGCCGAGCACCGATGACGCCGACGGCGGCGCGGCGAAGGAGAAGGCAGCCGCCGCGACCGGCTGAGACCGGGCCTGCGCGGGGAACCGGCCGGGGTCGACCCGGGGCGACGTCACCGTCACCACCGGTCCACGACATGGACGGACGCGGCCATCAGCACTCACGCACGACAACCGCGTCCCTGCCGTACATGCTCACGGGGTCCGTGCCGGACCACCATGGGCCGGTCGTCCCGGGTGGTGCGAGCCGTCACCGGACGGAGGTGTGGTGCGCCGGTGCGCCGGGCTCGGGCTCAGGCGCCCGCCCGACCCCGGGTTCTACGGCCGGGCCGCGTCCATCCGATCGAGGATCAGGCGCTTGACGCCCTCGAGCGGCACCCGCTCCTGGGTCATCGTGTCGCGGTCGCGGATGGTGACCGCGCCGTCATCGAGCGAATCGACATCGACCGTCACGCACCACGGCGTGCCGATCTCGTCCTGGCGGCGGTACAGCTTGCCGATCGCGGCGGTGTCGTCGTACACGGCCATCAGGTCGCGCTTGAGGTCGGCGAGCAGGCGGTGGCACATGTCGACGATCTCGGGCCGCTTCTTGAGCAGCGGCAGGACCGCGACCTTGTACGGCGCGAGCTCCGGGTTGAGGCCCAGGACCACGCGCTTCTCGCCCCGGACCTCCTCCTCGCGGTAGGCGTCGATCAGGAACGTGAACGCGGCCCGGTCCGCGCCGGCGGCTGTCTCGACGATCCAGGGGATGAAGTGCTCCTCGGTCGCCTGGTCGAAGTACTCGAGGTTCTCGCCCGACGCCTTCGCGTGGTTGCCGAGATCGAAGTCACCGCGGTTGTGGACGCCCTCGAGCTCCTTCCAGCCGAACGGGAAGCGGTACTCGATGTCGATCGCCTTCCTCGCGTAGTGCGCGAGCTCGTCGGGCGCGTGCTCGCGGAAGCGGAGCCGGTCGGGGTCCACCCCGTACCCCACGTACCAGGCCATCCGCCGCGGCAGCCAGTCCTCGAACGCGGCCGTCGCTGCCTCCGCCGGGCGCACGAAGTACTGCATCTCCATCTGCTCGAACTCGCGCATCCGGAACACGAAGTTGCCGGGGCTGATCTCGTTGCGGAAGCTCTTGCCGATCTGCGCGATCCCGAACGGGATCTTCTTGCGCGAGCTCTGCTGGACGTTCTTGAAGTTGACGTACGAGCCCTGGGCGGTCTCGGGCCGGAAGTACACGATCGACCCGTCGTCCTCCACCGGGCCCATGTGCGAGGTGAACATGAGGTTGAACCGGCGTGGCGGCGACAGCGGCCCGCCGTCATTGGGGCACACGAGCCCAAGCCGCTGGACGATCGTCTCGTCCAGGAGATCCGTGGCGGACACGTCCTCGGCGCCGGGCAGCTCGTCCAGCCGGTAGCGCCGGCGGCAGGTGCCGCACTCGACCAGGGGATCGCTGAACGAGCCGACGTGCCCGGACGTGACCCACACCTGCGGGTGCATCAGGATCCCGGCGTCCAGGCCCACGATGTCATTGCGATCCTGGACCATCGATCGCCACCAGGCGCGCTTGACGTTGTTCTTGAGCTCGACCCCCAGGGGCCCGTAGTCCCACACCGCGTTGATGCCGCCGTAGATCTCGGACGACGGGAAGATGAAGCCGCGCCGCTTGCTCAGCGAGACGATGGTCTCGAGGTTGGCGACGGCGGGCGCGACGGCGTCGGGATCGAGGTCCGGGGTGGTCACAGGGGTCTCTCCGCTGATACGCGACCGTGGCATGGCCGCGCGGGACCCTGATCCTAGCAGCCGCGATCGACCGGCGGTCAGCCGGCAGCCGGCAGCGCCGCGGCCAGGAAGCGAAGCACGTTCTCGCCCATCACGGCGCGGATCGTGGCGTCGCCGAGGCCGGCCTCGAGCAGGGCATCGGTCAGAAGGACGGTGCGCGCGGCGTCGAACGGGACGGCGACGGCGCCGTCCCAGTCCGATCCGAGGGCGACGTGATCGGCGCCGATCCGGTCCACCGCGTAGGCGATCGAGCGCGCGATCGACGCCGCGTCGTCACCGCCGCACGCGGTGCGCCAGAAGCCGATCCCGACCAGGCCACCCGTGGCGGCGATCCCGGCCAGCTGCGCGTCGGGCAGGTTCCGGACGTTGTCGGCGACGCCCCGGACGCCGGTGTGCGACGCGATGACGGGGCGGGTCGACACGGCCAGCGCATCGTCGATCGTGGCGGCCGAGCAGTGGGCCAGGTCGAGGATGACCCCTCGTGCCTCCATTCGCCCCACCAGCTCGCGCCCCGGACCCGTGAGCCCGCCGCCGATCCCGTGGGCGGAGCCGCCGAACGCGGTATCGAAGAAGTGCGCGGGCGACAGCATCCGGTAGCCGAGGTCGACCAGCTGGTCGAGGTTGTCCGGGTCGCCGTCCAGCGCGTGCGCCCCCTCGATCGACAGCAGGCCGGCGACCAGCGCAGGGTTTGACTCGCGGTCCCCCAGGAACGCCCCGAGGTCGTCGCGGGTGCGAATCAAGCGAAGCGCACCGCCCGATGCGGCGGCAAACGCATCCGCGCGGTGGGCGAGGTGACGAGCCCGGGCGAGCAGGCTGCGCCAGGTCGCGGGCGGCCAGCGCCTGGCCAGCGCGAGCGCGAGGACGGCGTCGCTCCGGCCGTCGTTCCCCTCGAGCCGCAGCCGCACGGGGACCTTGACCGCCGCCGACAGGACCTGGAGCGCGACACCGCCGGTGGCGAGCCGCGGCACGTCGGCGTGGCCGCGGTCGCCCCATACGTTGAGGTCGCGGCCCCACAGCAGGGAGTCGGCGTGGAGGTCGGCGACGCGCAGGGTCGCGTGGAGCTCGCGCGCTCGATCGGACACGACGGCGTCCCGGCACGGATGCACCCGGTTGAGGCGCCCGTCGACCTGGCCGACCAGCGCGTCGAGGACCGGGCGGGCGACGGACAGCGCCCCGGCCCCGGCCACCGCGCCGGCGAGCACCGCTCGGGCTCTCGCGCTCATCGTGGCGCCGGGCTGATGCGCCGAACGCGGCGCGGGCGGGGAACCCGGCCTGGTCGCAGGAGCTGCCTCACGCGCCGAACGCGAGCCCGCGGGTCGGCCGGATGCGCAGCGGCACGTTGTAGATGGTCGCCATCTCCTCGGGCGACCCGAGCTGTCGGATGATCCACTCGCCGTACTTCGCGAGGTAGGCGGTGTGCTCCGGGAGCAGCGGGGTCGCCTCGTCGACTCGGGCCTCGCCCTCGACGATGACCACGTCGCCGCCCTTCCCGTCGTCATCGAGGTGGAGGCTGACCTTCGGGTTTGCCCGGATGTTGAGCAGCCGCTTCGCACGCCGGTCGCTGAAGATCAGGGCCTCCCCGTCCTCCCACAGGAACCAGATCGGGAAGGTCTGGGGCTGACCGGCGGGCGTCACCGTGGTGAGCCAGCCGATCATGTCCGACCGGAGGCGCTCAAGGGCATGGGCATCGGCCTCGCTGCCGGAATCGAATACCACGGTGGGCTCCTTCTCGTTCACGCCGGCGCCGGCCGGGCGGCCGACCGCGACCGCACCTCGTCCAGGAACGCCAGCGATCGGGCGTCTCGCTCCAGCGCCACGCGGATGAACTCGCGCATCGCGCCCTCGACCTCGCGCTCGACTTCGTCCGGCAGGCGGATCCCGGCGATCGCCTCGACGTCCAGCCGCTGGTACGCCTTGAGCACCTTGAGCGCCTCGAGCGTCAGGCGCGTCCGGTCCGCCGGCGGACCGGGACAGCGAGCGCACAGCACGCCGCCCAGCGGGGGGACCCAGCGAAACGTCTCGGACGTCTCGAGCATCCGGTCGCACTCGACGCAGCGGTCCACCTCGGGCCGCTGGCCCAGCTCGTCGGCAAGGTACATCTCGTACCAGCGCGCGACGCGGCCCGGCGCCATGCCGGCGTCGAGCAGCTCGTACGCACGGCGGAGCAGGGCGTACAGGGGCTCCGCCTCGTGGCGCTCCTCGAGCGACCGGTCGGCGAGCTCGGCCAGGTACCACGCGGTCGCGGTGCTCTCGAGGCGATCGCGAAGCCCCAGCCACGCGTGGCCGACGCGGACCTCGGTGACCACGTCGAACGTCCGGCCCCGGGCCAGGACGACCGTGAGCTCCGCGAACGGCTCGAGCGAGCCCCCGAGACGCGATGTCGGCCGCCGAATGCCCTTCGCGATGGCCTTGAGCTTGCCGTGCTGGGGCGTGATCAGGGTCAGGACGCGGTCCGCCTCGCCAAGATCGAAGCGCGACAGGACGATGGCGTCGGTGACATAACGGCGGGGCACGGGCACGCGATCACGCTAGCACTCCCGGGGCACGGCGTCCCTTCGGTCGGCGCGTGCGATGCATCCAACAGGCTACCTTCGACGAACACGTTTGCGTCGGAAGCCGCTACACTGCACGGCACATGACGGTCTCCAACGATATCGACCTCTCCGTCCTGCTGGCCGACACCGAGTCGGAGATCCTGCGCGTGGTCCGGGACCGGGATCCATCCACGGTCGGCGTGTACCAGATGATCCGCTACCACCTGGGCCTGGACGGCTCCGGCGGTCCTCGCGGCAAGCGGATGCGCCCGCTGCTCGGCCTGCTGGCCTACGCCTCGATCGCCGGCGACCATGGGGCTGCGCTGCCGGGTGCGGCGGCTGTGGAGCTCGGTCACAACTTCAGCCTCGTTCACGACGACATCGAGGACGGCGACATCGAGCGCCGGCACCGCGCCACGCTGTGGTCGCTCCACGGCATCCCCCAGGCGATCAACACCGGCGACCTCATCTTCAGCCTGTCGCGGGTCGCGCTCCACCGCCTCACGGACCTCGGGTTCAGCGACGCCAAGGTCCTGCGGCTGATGCGCCTGTACGACGAGACCTGCGTCCTGCTGTGCGAGGGGCAGTACATCGACATCGCCACCTCGGCCGCGGCCGAGCCGATGACGGTCGAGCTCTACTTCGACATGATCGGACGCAAGACGGCGGCCCTGATCTCGGCATCGATCGAGGCGGGCGCGCTGCTGGCGACCGACGACGAGCAGGTGATCGGCGCCTATCGCCGGTTCGGGTGGGCGCTGGGGCTGGCGTTCCAGCTCAACGACGACCTGCTGGGGATCTGGGGCGAGGAGCGCGCGACCGGCAAGGAGCCGACCGACGTTGCCCGCCACAAGAAGACGCTGCCCGTGCTGTACGCGTTCGAGCACGCGGATCCGGCCGATCGGGCGCGGCTGGGCGTGCTGTACCAGGCCGATGACCCGGGCGTGCCGGACGTGGCCGAGATCGTGGCCATCCTTGAGCGGTCCGGTGCGCAGGCGTTCACCCGGTCCGAGGCGCGCCGTCACCGGGACGAGGCGCTGGCCGAGCTGGACGGCCTCGACGCGATCGAGTCCGCGGCCAAGGACCGGCTGCACCAGATCATCGTGTCGGTGATCAGCGCCTGACGGCGCGCCTGCCCGCCTGCGGGCACCCGAGCGCGCGCTATTCCTCGCCGTCCTCCGCGGACTCGTCGTCGACGTGCCGGTCGATGACCACCAGCACCTTGCCCACGCGCCGTCCATCGGTGGTCTCGACCGTCAGCCGCAGCCCGTCGATCTGGACCTCGTCGCCCGGCTGCGGCACGCCGCCGACCCGGTGGTACACCAGCCCGCCGACGGTGTCGTACTCGTCCTCGTCCTCGAGCTGGAGCTTGAGCTCGAACAGGTCGAGCATGTCGTCGATCGAGGCACGTCCGTCGATCCGCGCCCGGTCGTCGCCGATCCGCTCGACCAGCGGCTCCTCGACGTCGTATTCGTCCTGGATCTCGCCCACGATCTCCTCGAGCAGGTCCTCGATCGTGACCAGGCCGGCAACGCCGCCGTACTCGTCGAGCACGATCGCGATGTGCACCTTGCGCCGCTGGAACTCGTGGAGCAGGTCGTCGATCGACATCGACTCGGGGACGAACACGGGAGTGCGCAGCAGCCCCCGCAGAACCGGGCGCGCGTCGGCATCGGTCTTGAGGAACGGCAGCAGGTCCTTCGCATACAGGATCCCGATGACCTCGTCGATCGAGTCCTCGTAGACCGGGACCCGCGAGTGGCCCTCCTCGATGATCAGGTCGATCGCCTCGTCGAACGTGGCGACCGCCCGCAGGCCCACGATCGCCGTCCGCGGCACCATCACCTCGTGGAGGCGCCGGTCGCCGAGCTCGATGACCGCGTTGATCATCTGCTCCTCCTCCGCCTCGAGGATCCCCTGCTCACCGCCGCGCTCGACGATCAGGCGCAGCTCCTCCGCGGTGATCTGGGCCTCGGCGTTGACGCCCACACCGAGCGCCCCCGTCACGGCCTGGGTGATCCCGGTCAGCAGCGCCACCACCGGCCCCAGCACGCGGCCGAGCACGTCCAGCGGTCCCGAGAGCACGAGCGCGAAGCGCTCCGGATTGGCCAGGGCGAGGCTCTTGGGGACGAGCTCCGCGAACACGATCGTGAACAGCGCGAGGATCACGGTCACGATCAGCAGCGCAAGGCCGTCCGCCGTGCCCGCGTCGATCCCGGCCGAGACGAGCACCCGTGACAGCCCCTCGCTCAGGCTGATCGCGGCGAAGGCCGAGGCGAGGAACCCGATGAACGTCAGCCCGAGCTGGCTCACCGCGAGGAAGCGGCCCGGGTTCTGGATCAGCCGGCGGACGCGGCGGGCACCGGGCCGTCCTTCCTCGACGAGCTGCTCGACCCGGCTCCGCCGGATCGACACCAGGGCGATCTCGGCCGCCACGAAGAAGCCCTCGAACAGGGTCAGTACGATCAGGAACAGGATCTCGCCGGCGGGGAAGCTCAACTGGCCCCACCATCCGGTGTGCCATCGGACGAGCCCGGCTCCGGCGCCACCGCCGGGCGCGGCTCGCGGATCCTCGCCGGTACGCCCACCGCGAGCTTGCCCGGCGGGACGTCCCTGGTGACCACGGCCCCGGCGCCGGTCTTCGAGCCGTCGCCCAGCGTCACCGGCGCCCGGAGCATGGTGTCGACGCCCAGGAACACGCCCTCGCCGATCGTCGTCCGGTGCTTGCGCGTGCCGTCGTAGTTGGCGGTGATCGTACCGGCGCCAACGTTGGTCTCCGCGCCGACATCGGCATCGCCGAGGTAGCTGGTGTGGTGCTGGCGCACGTGCTCGCCGAGGCGGCTGTTCTTGATCTCCGCGTAGTTGCCGATCTCCGAACGCCGTCCGACGTGCGCGCCGGGCCGGAGGTGCGAGAACGGCCCGATGGTCACCTCGTCCTCGACCACGGAACGCTCGATGACGCTGGCCCAGACGACGCAGTCCGATCCGATGACCGAATCGAAGATCTGCGAACCGGCGGCGATCCGGGTCCGCTCCCCCACTCGAGTCGCGCCGCGAAGGATCACGTTCGGCTCGAGGACGACGTCCCGGGCGAGCTCCACCGCGTGGTCGAGGTACACCGTGGACGGGTCGGTCATGGTCACCCCGGCACGCATCCAGCGATCGTTGAGGTCCACGCGCATGTCCCACTCCGCACGGGCAAGCTGGGCACGGTCGTTGATCCCCATCAGCCGTCCGTCGTCGTCGACGTCGAGCGCCGCAACGAGGCGGCCGTCCTCACGCGCGAGCCCCACGAGGTCGGTCAGGTACAGCTCACCCGTCGCGGCCGACGGCTGGAGGTCCCCGATCCGTCGCCGGAGCCACGTTGCGTCGAAGGCGTACAGCCCGGCGTTGATCTCGGTGATCTGGCGCTCCTCGTCCGAGGCGTCCTTGTCCTCGACCACGCGCTCCACGGTGCCCCCCTCGTTGCGGACGACGCGGCCCAGTCCCGTGGGATCGATCGCATCGACCGCGACCAGGGCGATCGCCGCATGATCGAGCGCTCGCGCCTCGAGCAGCCCTGACAGGAGCTCGGCGCGCACGAGTGGCACGTCACCCGACAGGACGAGGATCTGGTCGACGGAGTCGGGCACGGTCGAGAGCGCGACCCGCAGCGCATCCCCGGTCCCGCGCGGCTCCCCCTGGACCGTCGTGTCCGCCCGGGCGGCGACCGCGCCGGCCACGGCGTCGTTGCCGGGCGGGCCGACCACCAGCGGGCGTCCGCCGCTCGCCGCGATGGCCGCATCGAGGACGTAGTCGACCATCGGACGGCCACAGATCGGGTGGAGCACCTTGGGCAGGCCTGACCGCATCCGGGTCCCGAGACCCGCGGCCATGACGACGGCGACGATCCGCCCATCGGGCGGCTTCGGACTCGCGGGGGTCACGGGGTGCGGCGCCGGGCCAGCCGCACGGGGCCGACCGCAGGTGGTGCGGCGGCGGTGTCCGAGAGTGCGTCCGTGGTCGTCATGAGGTGGCGCGGCCAATTCTGCGGGCGGTCGTGCGCAGGTGTCAACCGAGGGACGCCCGCGCGGGCATCGCGATCACCGGCCCGGCCGACGTGCGATCGCTTCGATCTCGACCCGGCCCCCCTTTGGCAACGCCGCGACCTGGACCGTCGACCGCGCAGGGGGCGGGTCCGGGACATACCGGCCGTACACGGCGTTGACGGTCGCAAAGTCCGCGATGTCGGCCAGGAAGATCGTGGTCTTGACCACGTCGGCAAGCGTGGCGCCGCCGGCATCGAGCACGGCCACGAGGTTGCGCATCGCGCGGTCGGCCTGTGCCTCGACCCCGTCCGCGAGCTCGCCGGTTGCCGGGTCGAGGCCCAGCTGGCCGCTGCAGAACAGCAGGTCGCCGCTCGCGATCGCCTGGCTGTATGGGCCGATGGCTGCGGGCGCGCCGGCCGTGGAGACTGCCTGGTGGTTCATGGGTTCCTCCGCGTGTGGTCGTGGGCGAGGATCCGGACGGCGGCCACGAACGGCGCCTGCGTGCCCGGGCCGGGCAGGTCGCCGGCGGCGATCGACGTGCGCACCCGCTCGGCCGCCGCCGCCGCCTCGGCATGTGAAGGATAGAGCGCCCAGTGCGTCGGCCCCGAGCCCGACAGACCGACCGGCCGCGAGAGCAGCCGCAGCAGCGCCCGCCGGAACGGCACCAGCGCAGGCTTGACCACCGACGCCGCCGGCGCGAGGTCGTTGGCGGCGGCCAGCACCGACGCCCGAACCAGCAGGTCCGGAACGCGGAGACCTGTGCGGAGCTCCTCGGCGAGGTGCGCTGAAGCGAGGCGGGCCGCACCGCCGGCGACCCGCGCCCCGGCGTCCCACGCCGCGAACACCGCGGGCGTCGCGATCGCAACGGCCGGCGTCACGAGCAGCAGGCCGGGGCGGTCCGGGCCCGTCGTGGTCGCGCAACCAGCCCAGCGGCGTGACTCGCTCGCCGCGTCCCTCGACCAGCGCCGGGCCGGCCGCGAGGAAGAATGGGACATCCGATCCGATCTCGAGCGCGAGCCGGCGGCGCGTATCGACGTCCAGCTCCACGTTCCACGCGTCGAGCGCCGCCTCGATCGCGGCCGCGGCATCGGACGATCCGCCGGCCAGCCCCGCGGCCACCGGGATGCGCTTCTCCAGCCGCGCCGCCAGCGCCGGTGGCGGGTCCGGCAGGCCCCACGCGGGGCGGGCGGCACGGCGCGAGGCGGCGATCGCCCGCAGCACGAGGTTGTCGGGCACGGGGCCCGGGTCGAACCCGGTCACGTGGAGGGTGTCCGATGCGCCCGGCGGCAGGATCGAGACCGACAGCCGGTCCGCGAGGTCGACCGGGACCATCACGCTGTGCAGGTCGTGGTAGCCGTCGGCCCGGCGGCCCAGGACGGCCAGGGTCAGGTTGACCTTGGCGGGTGCGAGGCGGATCGCCGGGGCGAGGCGGCCCGCCGGGTCGGCAGGATCCGAGCTCACCGGTCGCCTGGGATGGGGCCCAGGGCCTCGGCCAGCGCGATCCACTCCCCGACCGCCACGGTCTGCGGACGCCGATCGCCCGCGATGCCCACCGCGTCGAGGGCCGCGTGCACCAGTTCGGGCGGAATGGGCAGCTGGCGGACGAGCACGTTGTGGAGCATCTTGCGGCGCTCGCGGAACGCGGCCTGGACGACGCGCCACAGGTGGTCCTCGGCCGCCGGATCGAGCCGGTCGTCGGTCGCATATGGCTCGAGCACGATCACCGCTGAGCCGACCTTGGGGGCGGGCTCGAACGCCTCCGCCGGGACGCGGAATGCGATCCGCGCCTTCGCGTGGTACTGGACGAACACCGACAGGTACGACATCCCGCCGGGCGCGGCGGCGATCCGCTCGGCGACCTCGCGCTGGACCATGAGCACGAGCCGCTCGGCGCGGGGCGGGCTGCCCAGCAGCCGGTGCAGGATCGGGCTCGTGATGTGGTATGGCAGGTTGGCGACCACGTCGTACGGCGGTGGCACGAGGTTGACGAGATCCTGGTCGAGGGCATCGCCTTCGACGATCCGGAGCGCGCCCGACGCGAGCTCGGTGTCGAACCGCTCGTGGAGGATCGCGACCAGGCCCCGGTCGAGCTCCACGGCCGTCACCCGCGCACCGCCGGTGAGCAGCCCCCCGGTCAGGAACCCCAGCCCCGGCCCGATCTCGAGCACGCCACGCGCGGGATCCGGGTCGGCTTCCGCAAGGATGCCCTCGAGCACGTCGACATCGGCGAGGAAGTTCTGGCTCAGGTTGTGGCGCGCCCGGAGGCCGGCCTCACGGAGCGTGCGACGGACGTGGAGCGGATCGAGCCGCAGCGCACCGGCGCCCTGTCCCGTGGTCACCTGGCGAGCGGCAGCGACGGCCGCGCGTCGAGGTCGAGCCCCGCGCGAGCGCCCGCCGCGAACCGTCGCGCCCCGGCGGCGCCGATCATCGCCCCGTTGTCCGTGCACAGGCCGGGCCTCGGGATCACCAGCGCCAGGCCACGTGCCGTCGCCTCGCCCGAGATCCGCGCCCGCAGCTCCGCGTTGGCCGCGACGCCGCCGCCGAGCACGATGCCCCGGGCGCCGATCGCCTCCGCGGCGCGGATCGTCTTGGTCGCGAGCACGTCGACCACCAAATCCTGGAACCCCCAGGCAAGCTCGGCCGTCACGGCCGCGGGCAGCTCGCCTTCCCGCTCGTCGGCCGGCAGACCCTCGTCGGCACGAGCGCTCGCGATGATCCGGCGAGCCGCCGTCTTGAGGCCCGAGAAGCTGAGGTCGAACGTGTCACGCATCCATGCCCGCGGGAACACCCGGTCACGGGCGACCGCGCCCTCCGCCGCGCGCGAGATCGCCGGCCCGCCGGGATAGCCCAGGCCGAGCAGCCGGCCGACCTTGTCGAATGCCTCGCCGGCGGCGTCGTCGACGGTCTGGCCGAGCAGCCGGTAGGTCAGGTGGTCGCGCATCTCGGCCAGGAACGTGTGCCCGCCCGAGACGACGAGCGCGACCAGCGGGAACGGCGGCGCCTCGCGCTCGTCCTCCCCCGGGTCGAGCAGCCAGCCCGCGTAGACGTGACCCTCGAGATGATTGACCGCGACCAGCGGCTTGGCGTGGGCCCAGGCGAGCGTCTTGGCGAAGTTGATCCCCACCAGCAGCGACCCGGCCAGCCCGGGCCCATAGGTCACCGCCACCGCATCCAGGTCCCGCGGCGTGACTCCGGCGGTCCGGAGCGCCTCGTCGAGCACGGGCACGATCCAGCGAAGATGGGCCCGAGCGGCGACCTCGGGCACGATTCCCCCGGTCGGTGCGTGGAGGGCGACCTGGCTGGCCACGACGTTGGCGTGGATCCGCCGGCCGTCCTCGATCACGGCGATCCCGGTCTCGTCGCAGCTGGACTCGACGGCCAGCACGAGCGGGCCGGTCACGCCGGGCCTCCGCCGACGTTGGTCGCGTCCGGTACTGGCTGGGCGCCGGCGGCGGCCTCGACCGGACCCTGGTTCGCCGCGCCTGGGCGCGTCGGTGCGCGGCGTGACGTCCGGCGGCGGCGAGGCGTCGACGGCAGCGCGGAGACGTTCGATCCGGTCGCGCATCGCGGGCTCGGCGAGCGGCTCCGTGGTCATGATCAGCGCATCTTCCTGGTTGTCGCTGTAGTAGCGGGGCCGGATCCCGACCGGACGGAAGCCGTACTTCTCGTACAGCCGTCGAGCGGCCAGGTTGGACAGCCGGACCTCGAGCGTGGCTTCGCGGGCATGCCGGTCTCGAGCCAGGTCGAGCAGCGCGAGCAGCAGCCGCTCGCCGATCCGACGACGCCGATGGCGGGGATGGACGGCGAACGTCGTCACGTGCGCCTCGTCGACCATCAGCCAGATGCCGGCGTACGCGACGATCTCGTCGCCCAGCTGCGCGACCACGTAGATGCGCGAGCCGGTTGGTCTCGAGCTCCTGGCGGTACGCCTGTGGCGGCCATGGGGTGGTGAAGCTGGCACGCTCGATCTGGTGGACCATCGGCAGGTCCGGGATCCCCATCGGCCGGATCAGCAGGATCGGGGCGCCGCTCATGCCGGTCGCGCCCCGCCCGCCCCGCCGGTGAGCTCCACGCCGCCTTCTGGCGGACCCGCGCTGACCCCGCGCGGGAGCGTGACGTACTCGGGGACGAGCCGTGCGAGGTCGTCGCCGTCGCCCGACGAGAGCCTGCGAGCGCCAGCGTCGAGCAGCGCCGCGGCAAGGCCGGCGATGGCCGCATCGCCGAGCCCGATCGCATCTGCCGGCGCGCGTCCCGCGAGATCGACCGCGACCAGCTGCTCACCCGCGCCGATGTCCGGATCCGTGCCGCCGGGCAGGATCCGCGGCGGCTCGGCCCAGCGCGACAGGACCCGGTCGGACAGCCCGGCCGGCTGGATCAGCACGATCGCGGCCGGGGGGATGCCGGCCGTGCGGGCCGCCGCGTCGATCAGCGCCCGCCCGGTGGCCACGCCGGCGACGGGCAGTCCGAGCGCGTGGGCAAGTGCCTTGACCGTGGCCAGGCCGACGCGCAGCCCGGTGAACGCACCGGGTCCCGTGCCGACCACGATCCCGCCCAGGCCGGCCGGGGCGACCCCGCGATCGCCCAGCAGGGCCTCGACACGCGCCAGCAGCTCCTCCCCGTGGCGGTAGCCCGCGATCCAGGTCCGCGCTTCGATCGGCGTCCCGTCGGGCGACCCGAGCGCGATCACCGCGTGCGTGGTCGCCGTGTCGACGAGCAGCAGCGGACCGCCGGCGGTCACGCAGCGGCCTCCAGGTATCGCCGGTAGCCGGGGTCGATCGCCCGCAGCGTGATCCGCCGCGGGTCATCGCCCGTGCCGTCGAGGTGCACGTCGAGGCGCCCCGAGGGCAACGCGGCACCGAGCCGCTCGGCCCACTCGACGAGCACGACACCGGCGAGCTGGCGCTCGTCGATGAGCCCGCCGGCGAGCGCATCGGCCGCATCGCCGAGACGGTAGAGATCGAGATGGAACAACGGGAGCCTGCCCGCGTACTCGGTCATCAGCACGAACGTGGGCGAGCTGACGGTATCCGTGATCCCCAGCCCGGCGGCAAACCCCTTGGCGAACTGGGTCTTGCCCGCTCCGAGGTCGCCCACCAGGCACACCAGGTCGCCCGGCCGCGCCACGGTCGCGAGGTTCGCGGCGAGCGCGCGGGTCGCGGTCGCATCGTGGGTGACGAGGGTGCGCTCGGCGCCGGTGGCAGCTGACATCGGTCCGAGGGTAGCCGAAGCGGTGGCCCGGCGCGGCTGCCCGGCGGCCGGCCGGATCCCGAGTCAGGGCCTTCGGCGTCGGACCGGTCCGGAGACCGCGGCGGAGACCGGGCCGAACACGGATCCCGGCGCCGGGCCGCGACCCGGTGTCCGCCGACTCGATCCGGCTCAGGCGAAGCGCTCGAGATCCCCGAGGGCCACCTCGACCGCGGGATCGCCGTCGATCGAGACGCAGGCGCTGTCGAGGGTGACGTTCGCCGCGAACCGCTGGCGTCCGGCGATGGACACCACCCGACCCTCGGCGCCGGCATTGGGACCGCTGCGGATCCAGACCCAGTCCGGCTCGATCGGCGGCGGCTCGACGTCCGGGTGGTCGAACACCAGCGTCGGGGGATCGACCAGGATCGCGACCTCGAGGCCGGCGAGCCGCTCGAACAGCCCGAGCATCGGGCTCGGGATCGGACGACGCGCGGCACCGCCCAGGACGAGCACCGCGAACGGCGGCATCGGGTGGAGCGCCGCGTGCTGGCGGCGCTCGGATGCCATGAAGTCGCGCAGCTCCTTGCCCGGCAGCGATCCGACGACGATCCCGCGAACGCCCATTGCCCGCGCCCGGGTGAGCGCCTCGGCATCGATCCGGGATCCGACCACCAGGATGCTGCCGGCCCGCCCGACGTCGATCCCACCCGGTCGCAGCTCGCCGAACGGATCGGTGGCCAGCTCGAGGCGTCCGCGGGCCGGCGAGCCGGCGGCAAACGCGGCTCGCAGCGCGCGGCCCGCGACCGCGATCCGCACCTCCGCCCCGGGCCGGATCACGGACACCCGCCCGCTGACCGGTGACGCGACGACGTCGCGGTGATCGCCCGTGACCACGCGCCAGCGATCCCGTTGCGGCGCGAGCGCGGCCAGCAGCTCGCCGTCGAGATCCGCGCGACCGCGACGGCGGCGCCGGATCGCCAGCTGGGGCGACCACCGGCTGCCCGCCACCGGCGTGGTCGGTTCGGCTGAGGGATTGATCGAGACCTCGTCGACGCGCGGGTCACGCAGGTGCTCGACGAGCGGGTCGCCGGGCGAGACCTCCGCGCCCATCTCGACCAGCGGGCGATCGCCGGGCGGCAGCGGCAGATGGGTCTCGATCCCGACCTCGAGGAAGGGGCGCGACGGCACCTCGTCGAGCCGGACCGTCGTCGTCATCCGTCGAGATCCGCCCACAGCGCAGCCTGCCAGGCGAGCATCAGCTCCCGGCGGCGCTCGACCCGGTCCGGCAGCCGGAGCGGGATGTCCCGCAGGTCGATGAGCAGGCCGCCCAGCCCGCCGGCGACCTCGAGCGCGACCCGCCGGGTGCGGTGACCGAGATCCACCGTCTCCCGGAACGTCGCATCGAGCACGGCCTGCCCACCGGGCGGCAGGTCAACCAGCTCGATCCCGCCGGGCACGAGGTCGAGCTCGACGGGCGCGCCATCCCCGCGCACGCCCAGCCGGCCGATCGACCGGCCGGATCGCAGGCCTGCCGGCATCAGCACGGTGCCCAGCGGTACGAGCAGCTCGTCGCGAAGGTCCGCCATCACCTGCCGGCGCTCGACCGGGTCCTCGATCATCCCCAGCGGCCCCAGGAGCCGTGCGTGATCGAGGCCCAGCGCCCGGGCGCCCGGGCGGCGCAGGACGTCGGCGAGGGCCAGCGCGACCGCCGGACCGGGGGCCACCGACCACACGCCGCCGGCGGCAACGACCAGGTCCGGCGCCGGGAGCTCGTCGTGTGCGGGCGTTGCGGCAACAAGGCGGGCGACCGCGGCGCGTGCGGCCGCCATGCGCAGCTGGGCACCGTCGCCGGCCGCGTCACCCCACGGGACGACGGCGAGGTCGCGAAGCCGGTCACGCAGCCGGAGACGATCGATCGGCACGGCGAGCCAGCCGGCAACCTCGTCCACGATCGAGTCATCCTCGCCCCAGGGCACCAGCGCGGCGGCGGGCACGAACGAGGATTCAGGCGGGACGACGACGCCGTCAGGCGACCACGTCGCGGACACGCGCGTGCCGGCCGACTGGCCGATCTCGACGACCTCGACCCGTCGCTGCAGGACGTCGGCGAGGGTCGCGGCAGATCGCGCCAGCGCCCGGTGGCCATCGGGTTCGTCGCCGCGAACGCCGTCGAGCAGGGCCTGCAGCCGGGCGCCGTCCGCGATGGCGGGCGCCGGGGCAAGGATCGTGGCGCCGGAACGCTCCGATGGCGTCACGGCATCCGCCCCGCTGCCGGGCTCGCCCACCGGTCCGGCGAGGATGAGGGTCAGGTCCGGGCGGCGCTGGGTGGCCGCGGCGACCAGTGCCGCGAGCGCCGCGACGAGGGGCCGCTCGTCGCCACCCGGCGGGTCCGAGCAACCGGCGAGCACCGCCGCCACGGACGGGTCGGCAATTGCCGTCGCCACTTCGAGGATGTCCGCGCCCTCGATGGCCATCGATCGCACATGCCAGCCGGCGGTCGTCGCGGCCGCGGCCAGCGGCCCGACGGCGCGGATCGTCGCTCCCAGGACGACCATCACGGGCGGGGGCGAGGTCCGGGTCTCGATCCTCGGCAGGTCGCCGTCACGGGGGTAGCCGGCCAGCCCGCATGCCCGGGCCAGCGCCGGATCCGATGCCTCGAGCCGCGACCGGAGGCGTGCGACGAGCGGCTCGGCCCCCACGCTCGCGGGCGCGGCCGTCGCTCCGAGCAGGCGCCACCGGGCGTCCACGCGACCAACCAGCGCCGCCGCGACCGTCGCGGTGCCGTGGTCGATGGTGACGAATGCCGGCGGTTCGCTGCTCACCCGCTCGATCCTACCAGCGGCGCGTCGATCGGCCGAGAGCCGCCGGCACCGTCGCGGTCAGGCGTCCCAGCCGTCGGCCTCGTCGAGCTCCTCGAGACGGTCGATCAGGGCCTCGATACCGAGGTCGTCCTCGAGCAGCTCGCTGGCGGAGGGCGTCTCGCCACCGAACAGCTCGCGGAGCACCGGATCGAAGAACAGCATCGCCGGGGCGCCCAGCGGCCGGTATGGACGGCTCGCCTCGAGGAAGTGCACGGCCGGGCCGGTCAGGCCGCGCAGCCGGATCTCGCGGGCGACCGTCTCCACAAGCGCGTCGCGGTGTTCGTCGAGCGGCTCTGCCGGAAAGCTCACGACCCGTCCTCGGGCATCGCGGACTCCGCGGCGCGGGACGCCGGCGCGGCAACCGGATCCTTGGCCGGGTCGGTGGACGGACTCTCGGCGGCCGGTCCGGGCCCGACCGCCTGCCACCGGGTGGTGTCGCTCGGCGATCGCGCGGCGCCGGGTTCGGTTGCGGACAGGGCATCGGCAAACGCCCGGTAGGCCGCCGCTCCCCGGAGCGCGAACACGACGTGCTCGATGGACGACGGGGTCAGCAGCTCGTCGTGAACGGCGTCGACCGCCAGCCGTGCCGCCTCCGCCAGCGGGAAGCCGCCGACGCCGGTCCCGAGCGCCGGGATCGCCACGCTGGTCAGGCCGAGCTCGCGGACTCGCGCGATGGCACTCCGCGTGGCGCGGTCGATGGCCACGGCGCTCGTCCTGCGATCCCGCTCGATCGAGACGGCGTGGATGACGACCTTCGCGGCGAGCCGTCCGGCCGGGGTGATCACGGCCTCGCCGACCGCGACGGGCCCCTGCCGGACCGCGGCGAACTCGATCTCGTCGCCCCCCGCGCGCTTGATCTCGCCGGCCGTGCCCGACGACATCCACAGGGACGTGGTGGCGGGGCTCACGATCGCGTCGACCTCGAGGTCGCAGATGTCCCCATTCCAGAGCTCGATGCGCGTCACTCGGACCTCCCGCCCGCGAGCGTCCGGATCCCCACGGGTGAACCGGCGGCATGGTACACCCGGGGCAGGCGCCGGGCCATGCCGGTCACGACCTCGTAGCTGATCGTTCCGGCCAGCGAGGCGAGCTCGAACGCGGTGATCTCGGCGCCCTGCTGGGCGCCCAGCAGCACGAGCTCGTCGGCCTCGGTCACCGGCGGGCCGGGCACGTCGGTCACGTCGGCCATGACGGCGTCCATCGAGACCCGGCCGACGAGCGGGACGCGCACGCCTCGGACGAGCGCCGAGGCGCGGTCGGACAGCCCCCGCCGCCATCCGTCGCCGTAGCCGAGCGGGAGCGTCGCGATCCGCGAACGGCGCGTGGTCGTGAAC
Organism: uncultured Chloroflexia bacterium; assembly: GCA_963720825.1. Taxonomy (GTDB): domain Bacteria; phylum Chloroflexota; class Limnocylindria; order Limnocylindrales; family CSP1-4; genus CAIXZV01. The sequence continues at coordinate 55,107 of CAVRGY010000011.1, forward strand.
GTCGGTCCGTAGCTGACCCCGTGACCCGCGGGCAGGTCCGCGACGCGGACCGGACGGGCGTGAAGCGACATCGCGGGGCGCAGCGCGGCCGCGGCCGCCGCCGTGGCGGCGGGCGGCGTCATCGCATCGGGCACCAGCCCGTACACCGCGAGGCCGGCGCGAACCGACTCCCATCGGCGCACCCCCGCTCCGAGCACGCCGCCGCTGCCCGAGATGTGCCGGCGCGTCGCCCGGGGTCCCCATGACACCGCGTCGCCGATCCGGGTGACCGCCCGGTCGAAGGCAGCATCCTGCGCCAGGGCGTTCGAGGCGTCGTCCGCGGCAGCGAGGTGCGTCCAGAGCCCGGCCAGCCGGATGCCGGGCGCGGTTCGAAGCCGGTCCACGATCGCCTCGACGGCATCGGGCAGCGCACCGCCGCGACCAAGCCCGGTCTCGACCTCGAGGTGCAGCTCGAGCTTGGGCGGGACCGTGCGGCCCGGCCCAGTCCGGCCCGACGCGGCTTCGGCTGCGGCGTCGAGCAGGCGATCGAGCAGGATGCCGTCGCCGACGCTCACCGCGATGCCCTGGCGCGCGGCGTCGGCCACGAGCTCGGCGGGGATCGCGTACAGCACGAGCACGGGTGCGGTCACGCCGCCCTCGCGGAGCTCGAGCGCTTCGTCGAGCGTGGCGACCGAGAACCCATCGGCTCCGGCGCCCTCGAGCGCCCGGGCAACGTCAACCGCGCCGTGCCCGTACGCGTCCGCCTTGACGACCGGCTCCACCCGGACGTCCGGCCCGACGATCCCGCGCAGGAGCGCCAGGTTATCGCGCAGCGCGTCGAGATCGATCTCCAGCCAGGCGAGCCGGGGCAGGGGCGCCAGGCCGGCGCGCGCGAGGCGCGCCTCGATCGGCTCCGCCGGCGGATACGGCCGGGTCTCGGGCGCCGGGTGCCCGGACGACCCGCTCAGCCCGCCGCTCCGTCGGGAGCGGCTTCGGGCGAGCCGGCACCGGCGTCGTCGCCGGTCGCATCGTCCGGTGCGCCCTCGTCGCCCGTTGCCGTGCGATCCGGAGCGTCGTCGGCGCCCCCGCCCCGATCCCCCGCCGCGTCCCGCGCGGCGGACCCGAACCCGAGCCGCCGGCCCGAGCGCTGCCGTTCCGCGATCCGGGCCAGGCGCCTGCGGACCATCGGCAGCGCATCGGGCAGGTCGCCGGCCAGCAACCCGGCGTCTCCGATCCGATCCCGGACCGCCTCGCCCGCCAGCCCATGGAGGTACACGCCGAGGCGGGCGGCGTCGTACGGTGGCAGGCCCTGCGCGAGGAGCGCCCCGATCGTCCCGGCGAGGACGTCGCCGGTCCCGCCCGAGGCCATGGCCGGGTTCTCGAACGGCGCGACCGAGACCTGTCCGTCGGGGCCGGCGACCACGGTCTTCGCGCCCTTGAGCACGACGACCTGGCGCCAGTCCGCGGCGGCCGCCGTTGCGGCCCTGACCCGCGCCTCGTCGTCGGCCCCGAGGTCACCGTCATCGCCCGGATCACGGCCCGAGCCGGCCCGCAATCGGGCGAACTCGCCGGCGTGCGGCGTCAGCACGCAGGGGCGGGTCACCGACGTCCACCAGCCATCGGCGGCGGCGAGCGTCCGCAGCGCCTCCGCGTCGAGCACGACCGGCGCGCGGGCGGGCTCGTCGGGGATGGTCAGCAGCAGCCGCAGCAGGTCGGCCATCGCGAGCGCCGGCCGCAGCCCCGGCCCGATGACCAGGGCATCGTGCTCGTGATCGAGGATCTTGGCGAACGCCGGCTCCGGGTCCACCTCCTCGACGTCGTCCTCGGGCAGCGCCATCGTGGTCGCCTCGACGACCTTGGCGGCGAACAGCGGCTGGAGCGACTCCGGAACCGCCAGCGTGACCAGCCCCGCGCCGGCGCGTCCGGCGGCTCGGCAGACGAGGAGCGCCGCACCCGCGTAGTCGAGCGAACCGGCAACGACCAGCAGCTTGCCGAACGTTCCCTTGTGACCGCGCGCCGAGCGATCCGGGATCAGGCGAGCCATCGCGTCGTCGTCGAGCAGCGTGGAGCCCGCCGGGATCGCGGTTCCCGTCATCGACGACGCCTCGTCAGGGTGGCGCCCGAAGCCCAGCGGCCGTCGATCCGTCATCGGGGCGCTCCGTCGGCGGCACCCGGCGCCGAGCGTGGCCCGCCCGCCGTATCCCCTGCGATGCCGGCTCCATCTCCGCCGGCCCCGTCCCCGCCTGCCGGGTCCCGGTCGGCGCCGAGCTCCCGGGTCGCGCGGTCCAGCTCCCGCATCCGCTCGAACCTCGCGAGGAGGCGCCGCTCCCGGTCGTCGATGCGCTCGTCGATGTCGAGCGGGAAGACGTAGCGTCCCCCGGCCGTCCGGACGCCGAACGCGATCGCAACCGCGTACTCGGCCTCGTGCGTGATCGACAGCGCGATCCGGCCCATGCCCAGCTGGACGGCGCGCTCGGCTGCGCGTCCGTGGAGCCGGACGGCCGGCTGGCCCGTCGGCAGCCGCTCGACCTCGATATCGCGCCAGCCGATGCCGCGCACGCCCAGCCCGAGGACCTTGGATACGGCCTCCTTGGCCGCCCAGCGGCCGGCGAACGTCTCCGGCCGGTCGCGCACGTAGCGCCGCTCGGACGGCGTCAGCACCCGGCGCGAGAAGCGCTCGCCGAACCGCTCGAGCGTGTCCCGGATCCGCCCCACCTTGATGATGTCGATCCCCAGCTCGGTCGTCCCGTCGGGAACCACGCCGGGCGGCACGACCGGATGGGCGGACGGCCCGGGTCCGTCGCGTTGCCGGCGATCGGGTGCGGTGTCGGGGCGATCCGGGCGTGCCACGGGCTACTCGACCGTCACCGACTTGGCGAGGTTGCGCGGCTGGTCGACGTCCGTGCCACGAGCGACCGCGGTGTAGTACGCGAACAGCTGGAGCGGGATCACGGCGAGCACCGGCGACAGCGCCTCGTGCGTGTCCGGGACCCACATCACGTCGTCCGCAAAGCGATCGATCTGGACATCACCCTCGGTGGCGACCGCGATCACCCGGGCATCCCGCGCCCGCCCCTCCATGACGTTGCTGATCAGCTTGTCGTAGGCGCGCGACCGGGTCGCGATCGCGACCAGCGGGCATTCCGCGTCGAGCAGCGAGATCGGCCCGTGCTTGAGCTCGCCGGCCGCGTAGCCCTCGGCGTGGATGTAGCTGACCTCCTTGAGCTTGAGCGCCCCCTCGAGGGCCCCTGGCAGCGTGTATCCCCGCCCGATGAACATGAACCCGCGCGAGTTGACGTACTTCCGGGCCAGCAGCGCCACGTCCGCGTTGAGCTCCAGCGTCCGAGCCGCCGCATCGGGCAGTGCCCGCATCGCCGCGCCGAGCTCGAGCTCGCGCGCCTCACCCAGGGATCCGCGCGCCTCCGCGATGGCCGCAGCGAGCACCAGCAGCGTGGTCACCTGGGTCACGAACGTCTTGGACGCGGCGACCGCGATCTCGGGACCCGCCTGGAGGAACATGACGGCGTCCGCCTCGCGCGTGATCGCGGAGCCGACGGTGTTGGTGACCGCGACGATCGGACACCCGTGCTCGCGGGCCCAGCGCGTGGGTGCGATCGTGTCCGCGGTCTCGCCCGACTGGGTCACGGCGATCACCAGCGTGTCGGCATCGAGCGGGGGCGGCGAGTACCGGAACTCGGAGCCCACGGTGACCCGGGCCGGCAGGCCGGTCCACTCCTCGATGGCCGCCGCCCCCACCAGCGATGCGTACGACGCCGTGCCGCACGCGACCAGCTCGACCCGCGTCGCCCGCCGGAACACGTCGCCCATCCCGGCCACCTCGGGCGCGTGGATCTGCCCGGTGGGCGTGACCCGTCCGGCCAGCGACTGGCGGAGCGCCGTCGGCTGCTCGTGGATCTCCTTGAGCATGAAGTGGTCGTAGCCGCCCTTCTCGGCGGCCTCGGGCGACCAGTCGATCACGGTCACCGGCCGCTGGCGCTCGTGGCCGTCCAAATCGGTCACCACGACCCCGGTCGGGCGCACGTCTGCGACGTCGCCCTCCTCGAGGAACACCACCCGGTCGGTGTGGGCGAGGATCGCCGACACGTCGCTGGCGATGAAGCTCTCCTCGCCGTTGAGGCCCACGATCAGCGGCACGTCCTGGCGGGCGCCGACCAGGCGGCTCGGCTCGCCGCGGTGCATCACCACCAGCGCGTAGGCGCCCTGCATCCGGCGCAGGGCCGTCCGGACGGCGTCGGCGAGATCGCCCTGGTAGGCCTCCTCGACCAGGTGGGCGATCGCCTCGGTGTCCGTCTCCGAGGTCAGCGTGTGGCCCCGCCCGGCCAGCTCGTCACGCAGCTCCTGGAAGTTCTCGATGATCCCGTTGTGGACCACCGTGATGTCGCCCGTGCAGTCCTGGTGCGGGTGGGCGTTGAGGTCGTTCGGCCGGCCGTGGGTCGCCCACCTGGTGTGGGCGAGCCCGATCGCCGCGTGCGGCGTGCGGTCGGCGATCGCGGTCTGCAGGTTGCTCAGCTTGCCGGCGCGCTTCTCGACGAACAGGGTGCCGTCCTCGTCGACGAGCGCGATCCCCGCGGAGTCGTAGCCGCGGTACTCGAGGCGCCTGAGGCCCTCGATGAGGATGGGGCCAGCTTCGCGAGGGCCCGTGTAGCCGACGATTCCGCACATGCAGCTGGAGGTCTCCGTGGGTCGCGATCACCGCCGGGCGCCGGCGCGGCCGGGCGGGACGGCCTAGTGTAGTCGCTCCCCTGCGAGGGCCGCGATCGTGTCGGCCAGCTCGAGCACGACGTCCGCGTCGTCGCCCTCGACCATCACTCGTAGCAGGGGCTCCGTCCCGGACGGCCTGACGAGGACCCGCCCGCGCGGCCCCAGCCGCTCCTGTGCCGCGGCGATGGCTCCGCGCAGGACGTCGTCGTTCTCCCACTGGTCGCGGTGGTGGACGCGGATGGCTCGCTGCTGTTGCGGCAGGAGCGGGATCGCGCGGGCCAGGTCCGCGAGCCCCGCACCCGCAGCCGTCATCACGCGCAGCAGCTCGAGCGCGGTCACGATGCCGTCGCCCGATGTCGTGTGCTCGCGGATGATCACGTGTCCGCTCTTCTCGCCACCCAGGCCTGCACCCGACACCAGCATCGCCGCCAGGATGTGCTTGTCGCCGACGGGCGTTCGCACCAGGTGACCGCCCGCGGCCTCGACCGCACCCTGGAGGCCGCCGTTGGACAGGACCGAGACGACGAGGCTGCCGTCCGCAAGCACCCCCCGCGCCAGCCGTTCCAGCGCGAGGATGCCCAGGACCTGGTCGCCGTCGACGAGCTCGCCGCTCGCGTCCACCGCGACGCATCGGTCGGCGTCGCCGTCGAGCGCGAACCCGACGTCGGCCTTGTGCTCCAGGACGGCCCGCGCGAGCGATCCCGGCTCGGTCGCCCCGCACTGGACGTTGATGTTGTCGCCGTCCGGCTGGTCGTGGATGACCGTGACCCGGGCACCGGTCGCGCGCAGCACCTCGGGGCCGACCCGGTGCGCCGCACCGTTCGCCGTGTCCAGGACCACGTGCAAGCCGGACGCCTCGACGGCGTGCGCGAGGCCCTGCCGGTGCGCGACGTAGCGATCGAGGAGCGCGCCCGCGGCAACCGATCGGCCGACCAGCGCCGGTTCGACCGACGGCAGCTCGTCGGCGCGCAGGATCTCGGTCTCGAGGTCCTCCTCGACATCGTCGTCGAGCTTGAGACCGCGTGGGTCGAGGACCTTGAGCCCGTTGTCCTCCGCCGGGTTGTGCGAGGCCGAGACCATGATCCCGGCCCCGAAATCACCGGTCGCCGCGAGGTATGCCAGCGCAGGTGTCGGCACCACGCCGACCACGTGGACGTCGACGCCCATGCTCGTCGCGCCGGCCGTGATCGCAGCCACGAACATGTCGCCGGAGCGGCGCGTGTCCTGGCCGACCACCAGCGAGCCACCGGCGCCCACGACATGGTGCGCCGTCGCGCGTCCGAGGGCGACGGCGAGCGATGGGCGCAGGTCGACGTTGGCCACGCCACGAATGCCATCCGTGCCGAACAGGCGGCTCATGGTGCTCCTAGCTTCTGGGGTCCGGAGAAGGGGTCAGGGCCCGGCCGATGGGGTTGCGGACGAGACGGGCGATGGGGTTGCGGACGGCGGCGTCGGGGTGGCGGGTGCGGTCACGGTGACGGTCACCGTCTGCGGTGAGATGTCGGCCACGGTCACGCCCGAGGGCAGTGACGGGATCACGGCAACGTCATGCGTCCCGGGCTCGAGGGTCGCGACGTTGAGCCCGACGACGATCGGCGCCGCGCTGAGCCGGTCGAGGGAGACCACGGATCCGTACAGCGTGAGCAGCACCCGGTCCTGCGCGACGTCGTACTCGAGCCCCGCCTGCCGCCCGTCGAGCCGCAGGCCGGCCGAGAACGTCCGGGTCTCCGTCACGGGCTCGATCCGGACCCTGACCGTGATCGTGGTCACGCTCAGGGGCGTGACGCCGGTCGGCAGGGCAAGTGCGACGTCCATCGAGACATCGCTGGTGGCCCCGAACACGGCCACCGGCGCCGTGTCGGCCCGGATCAGCGCGACCAGTTGGTCCTGGTCACCCTCCACCGATACCGTCAACGGCGTCGTCTCGATGGCGGCGATGCGGAATCCCGCCGCCGGCGTGCCGGTGATGATCGGGTTGACGGGCAGCGTCCGCGAATCCTTGTTGGTGTAGATCGGGATGGTGACGTGGACGGTGCGGGGCTCGATCTCGACGCCGGTCACGATCTCGCCCGAGGTGTCGATGGGCACGGGTTGGACCTCGCGATCGATGTCCACCCCGCTGGCGTCGATGGGCGTGCTGGCCCTGACGGACACCACCCGGTTGACGAGGCCGGCGGCGCCGCTGACCGAGACCTGCGGCGGATCGATCACGGTCTCGCCGATGTCGAGGCCCGGCGGCGGCGTGCCGCGATCCACCTTGACCTCGACGGTCTTGGTGATCAGCTGGTCGAGCACGATCTGGATCGTCCGGGGCCGGACCTCGAGGATGGTCACCCGGGGATCGATCGCCTCGAGGTCCACGCGCACGTTGACAGGCACGCCGTCCGGCTTGACGTCCGAGAGATCCACCGTGGCGCGGAAGTCCTGGGCCGTCAGGGGGCCGGCGCCCGTTGGCGCGAGGTAGCGCACCTGCTCGACGTCCTTGATCTCGTTGGCGTTGGTGATCACCGTCCCCGCGGGCTGGTTGACCGGGGTGATCCGGATGGGGCCGGGATAGGTGCTGCTGTCGCCGGACGCGACGCCGAAATAGAGCATCGTCGCCACCACGATCGCCGCGAGCTTGAGCGGCCAGTTGTGGACCACGAAGGCCCCCGCGCGCCGCAGGGTGCGCCGGAACGCGATCACGGCGAGCCCACCGCGGAGCCATCCTCACCGGTCGCGGGAGGATCCGGGATGGCCTGCTCCGGCCGGCCCGCCTCGCGCCGTGCCAGGCGCATGGCCGCGCCGACCCCCGGCCGGCCGGGCAAGCGCCGACGGCGGATGCTCCCCGGAACGGATGGAACGGCCATCAGCGCCCGGATCGCCTGCTCGAGCTGCGCCTGGTTCGGCACCCGGACGATCCGGGCCCGCTCGACCACGCTCATGTGGCCGTTCTCCTCGGACACGACGACGGCGACCGCGTCGGTGTCCTCGGTGATCCCGAGCGCCGCCCGGTGGCGCGTCCCGTACCGCTCGCTCAGGTTCATGTCGGTCAGGGGCAGGAGCGCGGCCGCCGCGACGATCGCATCGCCGCGGATGATGACCGCACCGTCATGGAGCGCAGTCTTGGGCCAGAAGATCGTGCACAGCAGCTCCATCGACAGGTCGGCGTGGAGCATGACCCCGGTCTCCGCGATCTCCTCGAGCCCGGTCTCGCGCTCGAGCACGATCAGGGCGCCCTGGCCCGTCCGAGACAGCTGCCAGCAGGCCCTGGCAACCTCCGTGGCGACGTGGTCGGTCTGCCGCTGGGTGGCCGGGGCCAGCAGCCAGCTGAACGTCCCAACCCGGCCGATCCGCTCGAGGGCCCGCCGGAGCTCCGGCTGGAACACGACCACGAGCGCGAACAGCCCGACGACGGCACCGGTCTGGAGCAGCTGGGTGAACAGGCGCAGCTCGAGCAGCTGGGCAAGCCCGTAGACGCCCAGCACGATGGTGACCCCGATGACGAGCGTAACAGCGCGGGTCCCGCGGATCAGGCTGAACAGCCAGTAGATGAACAGCGCGGTGATCGCGATGTCCAGCAGCGTCGTCGGCGTGATCTGTCGGACGAGCGGCTCGACAATCTGGGGCATCTTCCGTGGAGTGTAGCACCGGGTTCCGGCCGGTCAGGCCGGCTGGCACCCTCCGGCCCGGATCAGCGCCGTGCACCGGCGTGCCGCCCCCGCGCCCCGCATCCGGGCCGTCAGGGCTCGACGATCCCTCGAGCCTCGCCCGCTGGTCCTCGGGCCTCATCCGCCCGCGCGGCCGCAACCCGCGCCAGCGCGTCGTCGTTGCCGTCGATGGTGGCCAGACGGTCCAGCAGGCCCAGCTTCTCGCTCGCGAGGTCGGACCACCCCTGGTCCCGGTACAGCACCACCAGCGCGAGATGGAGACCCACGTCATCCGGTGACAGCGAGAGGCCGCGGTAGCACGCGTCGAGCGCGGCATCGATGTCCCCCGCCCCGCGATGCACGGCGGCGGCGTCGAGGATTCGCTCGCGCGCTCCGTCAAGGCGACCCTGGTCGATCGCGTCGTCGACTGCTCGCTCCAGCGCCTCGGCGTCAGCGTCCGCGGGGAGGTCGCGGTCGAGCGCGGCGCGGATAGCCGGGGCGGGCGGCTCCGGCTCGGTGACCGGCTCCAACGCCTCGCCGGTGTCGATCGGCTGGTCCGCGTTACCCCCGGACGACCCCTCCGCCGCCGGCGAGAACGCACCGCCGCGGGCAACGGTCACGTCGTCCAGGATCCCCAGGGCCTTGTCGAGCGCGTCGCGGGCGGGCTCGTCGAGCTCCGAGCCTCGCAGCCGATCGAGGAGCCGCTGCAGCGTCCGGCGGCGCTCCCGACCCTCGGCGAGCTCGAGCGCCCGGCGCGCAGCATCGACCGCCTCGGTCGGGCGGCCTGCCAACGCGTGGACCTCCGCGACCACGTCGAACGCCTCAGCCGCCTCGCGGCGACGCCCCAGCTGATCGAGCGCCCGGGCTCGGCCCAGCAGCGCCGCCTCGTCCCGGGGCGCGAGCGCGAGCGCCGCCGCATACCGGCCCAGCGCATCGGCCCCTCGACCGGCACGCATGAGGGCGGACCCGGCGCTCGTGTGGGGGGTGGATCGTTCGGGCGCGATGGACGCCGCTTCGGTGTACGCGGCGAGCGCCTCGTCCAGCCGCCCGAGCAGTGCGGCGATGTGTCCGCGCTTGAGCGCCGACTTGTAGCGCTCGTAGATCGCCTCGCCGCTCACCTGCCTGCCTCCACCCCGCACATGGCCGCCATCATCCCGCCAGGAGCTCGACCAGCAGCGCCTTCTGCGCGTGCAGCCGGTTCTCCGACTGGTCGAACACGATGCTGTGCGAGCCGTCCATCACATCCGAGGTGATCTCCTCGCCGCGGTGGGCGGGCAGGCAGTGCATGACCACCGCCTCGGGGGCGACGGTCAGCAGCGCGGCGTTGACCTGGAAGGGCGCAAACGCATCCCTGCGCTCCTCGGCCTCGGCCTCCTGGCCCATCGAGGTCCAGGCATCCGTGTACACCGCGGCAGCCCCATCGACGACCGCCCGTGCGTCGTCCCCGAACACGAGCCTGCCACCGCTCGCCCCAGCGAGCTCCCGTGCGCGGTCGACGATCCGGTCGCTGGGTCCATACCCGGGCGGATGTGCGAGGCGCACCTCCATGCCCAGCGTCGCGCCCATCAGCGCGAGCGAGTGGTAGACGTTGTTGCCGTCGCCGACGAAGGCCAGCGGGAGCCCGCGCAGGTCGCCGAACCGCTCGTGGAGCGTGAACAGGTCGGCCAGCGCCTGGCAGGGATGCTCGCGGATCGTGAGCCCGTTGATGACCGGGATCGACGCCTGCGCGGCCAGCTCGACGACCACCTCGTGCGGGCCGGTCCGGGCCATGATCCCGTCCACGAAGCGCTCGAGGTTGCGGGCGACGTCGCCGACGGTCTCGCGGCCGCCCAGGACCACGCCCTCGGTCAGGTAGATCGCGTGCCCACCGAGCTGCGTCATGCCGGCCTCGAACGTCGCCCGGGTCCGGAGGCTCGGCTTCTGGAACAGCATCGCGAGCGTTCGCCGCTCGAGCGGCGGCGTCGCATGCCGGCGGTCGACCGCGTACTCCGCCTTGAGCTCCTTCGCCCGCGCGAACAGCACGCCGATGTCACCGGCGCTCAGGTCAGCCGCCGAGACCAGGTCCCTGCCGAGGAGCGACGGGCTGCTCATGGACTCAGCCTACAGGACCCGTCCGCGCCGCCGGATGGCGGCCCAGGCGAAGGCGGGCGCGAGCACGAGAGCGAGCGCACCTGAAGGTGCGTGAGCGAGCGCGCGGAGCGGCCAACGCACGCATCGGCCGTCAGCCAACAGGACCCGTACCGCGCCGCCGGATGGCGGCCCAGGCGAAGGCGGGCGCGAGCACGAGAGCGAGCGCACCTGAAGGTGCGTGAGCGAGCGCGCGGAGCGGCCAACGCACGCATCGGCCGTCAGCCAACAGGACCCGTACCGCGCCGCCGGTGGCGGCCCAGGCGAAGGCGGGCGCGAGCACGAGAGCGAGCGCACCTGAAGGTGCGTGAGCGAGCGCGCGGAGCGGCCAACGCACGCATCGGCCGTCAGCCGGCGGCGTCTACCGCTTCGTGTACTGGGGCGCCTTCCGGGCCCGCTTGAGCCCGTACTTCTTGCGCTCCTTCATCCGCGGATCACGGGTCAGCAGGCCGGCCTGGCGGAGCGGGAGGCGGTTCGCCTCCGGGTCGACCTGGAGCAGCGCGCGCGCAATGCCGTGGCGGATTGCGCCGGCCTGGCCGGTCACGCCTCCGCCCTCGACCTTGATCATCGCGTTGAACCGGCCCTCGGTCCCGGTGACCCGGAACGGGAGGAACAGCTCGGACTCGGCGAACACGCCACCGAAGTGCTCCTCGGGGGTGCGGCCGTTCACGACCATCTGCCCCTCACCGGGGAGAAGGCGAACGCGGGCCACCGCCGTCTTGCGGCGGCCGGTGCCCCAGTAGAACGCAGGCGTCGACATCAGGGCTCCTCGATCAGGCAAGCGGCTCGGGCTTCTGGGCCTGGTGCGGATGATCGTTCCCCGCATAGACCTTCAGCTTCCGCAGCATCTGGGTTCCCAGCCGGTTGTGCGGCAGCATCCCCTTGACGGCACGGCGGATGACCTCCTCCGGCCGGCGGGCCAGGAGGTGACCCAGCGTCTCCTCCTTGAATCCCCCGGGATAGCCGCTATGGCGGGCATACAACTTTGATTCGAGCTTGTCGCGGGTCACCGTGATCCGTGCGGCGTTGAGCACGATGATGTGATCCCCGGTGTCCATGTGGGCGGCATAGGTGGGCTTGTTCTTGCCTTCGAGGACACGCGCGATCCGCGTCGCGAGGCGGCCGAGCGTCTCGTCCGTCGCGTCGACGACGTACCAGCGTCGCTCGATCTCGCTCTCTCGAGGCGTATAGGTCTTCGCGCTCATTCCTCGTCTTCCTCGTCGTCCACCGGCCTTCGTCGCCCGAGAGCGACGTGCCGGAGGCAGAGCCCCTTGGCCGGGGCGGCTGCCCCGTTGAGGGCTGGCTCACGGCCGGCCAGTGCCGCCCGAAGGCCATCCGCATCCATCTTTCCCAGGCCGACCTCCAGGAGGCCGGCCACCATTCTCCGGACCTGGCCCCGGAGGAAGGCCTGTGCCCTGACGTCGATCGTCACCAGGCGACCTGCCCTCCGGACCCGGACCGCGTGAACGGTCCGGACCGGCGACCTGCCCGTACCGCCGAATGCCGAGAAGTCGTGCCGGCCCTCGAAGGCCGACCCGGCGCTCGCCATCGCGGCGACATCCAGCGGGGCCCTGATCCCGAGCGCCGTGCGCTCGCGAAGGGGGCTTCGCGGCCCGTTCCAGACGGTATAGCGATACTCCCGGTACCGCGCCGCATAGCGTGGGTGAAACCCGTCGGGGACCCGCCGGAGGTCGCGGATCGCGACATCCTGCGGGAGCTGGGCGTTGACCGCCCGCTGGAGCTCCGGCTCCGAGAGCCGCCCCGTGTAGGTGAACCCAATCACCTGCCCGGTCGCGTGCACCCCGGTGTCGGTGCGTCCCGCTCCGTCGACGACCACCCGCTCCCCTCCGTTGAGGTGTGCGAGCGCCGTCTCGAGCTCTCCCTGGACGGTCCTGATGCCCGGTTGGAACTGGAACCCCAGGAAGTCCGTGCCATCGTATTCAACCGTTGCGCGGTAGCGCCCCGGCGGGTCCTCTCGAACCCTCGCCTTCGTCTTCGTTCCTACGTCGCCACTCAGCCGAGCTCAATGCAATGCGCCCCACCGAGCACCGGTCGCGAGCGCACCTGTCGGTGCGTGAGCGGCGGAGCGGAGGCGGCAACGCCGCAGTGAGCCGGATCAGGGGCGACCCTCAGACAAGTTCGATCTGAACAATCTCGGCGGCATCGCCCTTGCGCTGGCCGATATGCACCAGCCGGGTGAACCCGGACTGGCGATCGGCGTACTTGGGCGCGATGACGTCGAACAGCTTGCTCACCACGAGCGGCTCGTTGGGAAGCTGGGAGACGACTGCCCGGCGAGCGGACAGGTCCCCGCGCTTTGCGAGCGTGATCATCTGCTCGACCTGGCCGCGGATCTCCTTGGCCTTGGCCTCCGTGGTCTGGATTCGCTCGTAGCGCAGCACCGAGACCATGAGGTTCTTGTACAGGGCCAGCCTCGGACCGCGCTTGCGCGACAGCTTGCGCCCGTCGATGCGATGGGCCATCGCTCAGCCTTCCCCTTCGTCGTCGACCAGCGAGCCCTCGTCGTCCGTCTCCAGCGCGTCATCCGGCTCCGTCTCGGGGAGGATGAAGCCGCGCATGCGGAGCCGCTCCTTCATCTCGTCCAGCGACTTCTTGCCGAAGTTGCGCATCCGGAGGAGATCGTCGTCCTTGAGCTGGAGCAGCTGGCCGACCTTGACGATGTTGTTGCGCTTGAGCGAGTTGTAGGCGCGCATCGGGAGGTCGAGCTCCTCGATCGGCATGTCCAGCATGTTCGGCGGGAGCTGCGGAACGCCGGCCGCAGCGCGGTCCGGGGCGGGAGCCTCGACCCCGATCGTCACGAACGGCTGGAACTGGCGGACCAGGATGTCCGCGGAGTGCGACAGCGCCTCCTCGGGGGTGATGGTGCCGTCGGTCTCGATCTCGAGCGTGAGCTTGTCGAAGTTGGTCATCTGGCCGACGCGCGTGCTCTCGACCCAGTAGTTGACCTTGCGCACGGGCGTAAAGATCGCGTCGACCGCGATCACGCCGATCGGCAGGGCCTCGGACCGCTCCGCCGCGAGATAGCCGACGCCGCGCTCGACGGTGAGGTCCATCTCGATCGTGACGTCATCCGAGTCGATGGTCATCAGGACCAGCTCCGGGCTGACGATCTCGACGTCCGCGGATTCCGCGATGTCGGCCGCGATCACAGGTCCGGCGCCGCTCTTGATGAGCCGAAGCTGGACCGGATGGGTGGCGAAGCTCTTGAGCCTGAGCTTCTTGACGTTCAGCACGATCTGGGTGACGTCCTCCTTGACGCCGGGGATCGTGGAGAACTCCTGGTACACGTCGCGCACCTGGATCGACGTGACGGCCGCGCCCTCGAGGGACGACAGCAGCACGCGACGCAGCGCGTTGCCCAGCGTGACGCCGTAACCCGCCTGGAGCGGTCCGGCCTCGTACTTGGCATAGGTGCCGGCTTCGGCAACGGGCTCGATCTGCGGGGTCTCGAGTTCGATCATGGAGGGCGGCTACCTCGAGTAGTACTCGACCACGAGCTGCTCGTTGAAGTCGAGCGGCATCTGGTCGCGGCGCGGCAGGGCGAGAATGGACCCGGCGAGGTTCGCCGCGTCCAGGCTCAGCCAATCAGGCGCCTGGTGGGAGCGGAGGCCTTCCTTGGCCACCTTGAACAGCTCTCGCTCGTGGTGCGACTGGCGCACCTCGACCTTGTCGCCGATCTTGAGGCGGTAGGAGGGGATGTTGGTGGGGACGCCGTTGACCGCGAAGTGCCCGTGGGCAACCATCTGGCGAGCGGCGGCCCGCGACGCGGCAAAGCCGAGGCGATAGACGACGTTGTCGAGGCGCATCTCGAGCGACCGGAGCAGGTACTCGCCGGTGACGCCCGAGTGCCGGGCGGCCTCGACGAAGTAGTTCCGGAACTGCTTCTCGAGCACGCCGTAGACGCGGCGGACCTTCTGCTTCTCGCGAAGCTGCAGCCCGTAGTCGCCGACCTTGCGGCGACGGACGCCATGCTGGCCGGGCGGCGACGGGCGCCGCTCGAAGGAGCACTTCTTGGAGTAGCAGCGGGTGCCCTTCAGGTAGAGCTTGAGCCCTTCGCGACGGCACAGGCGGCAGACGGGATCGGTGTAACGGGCCATGGTCTCTCGGTGCTCAGACGCGGCGCCGCTTGGGCGGGCGGCATCCGTTGTGCGGGATGGGCGTGACGTCGGTGATCGCACTCACCTCGAGGCCGGCGGCCTGGAGCGACCGGATGGCCTGCTCGCGACCGGCGCCGGGACCCTTCACGTAGACCTCCACCTGGCGCATGCCGTGCTCCATGGCGCGGCGTGCGGCCCCCTCGGCGGCGAGGGCGGCGGCATACGGCGTGCTCTTCCGGGAGCCCTTGAACCCGGCGATGCCCGCGGAACCCCACGAGATGACGTTCCCGGTCTGGTCCGTGATCGTCACGATCGTGTTGTTGAAGGTCGCCTGGATATGGACGTGTCCTTGCGGAACGTTCTTGCGCTCCCTGCGCCGCTGCTTGACGGCGCGCTTCCGATCGGCCATGCCTTAGCGGTTCCTCGTCACTTCAACTTCTTGCGGGAGCCGACCGTCTTCTTCGGTCCCCGGCGCTGGCGCGCGTTCGTCTTGGTGCGCTGCCCCCGTACCGGGAGGTTGCGGCGGTGTCGCAGGCCGCGGTAGGACCCGATCTCGATCAGGCGCTTGACATTGAGCGCCACCTCGCGACGGAGGTCTCCCTCGACCTTGTAGGTCCGGTCGATCACCTCGCGAAGCCGGTTGACCTGGTCTTCGGTGAGGTCCCGGACTCGGGTGTCCGGGTTGATGTTGGTCTGCTTCAGGATCTTCTGGCTGGTGGACAACCCGACGCCGTACACATAGGTCAGGGAGATCTCCACGCGCTTCTCGCGCGGGATGTCGATGCCGGCGATACGTGCCATTTCGTCAGCCCTGCCGCTGCTTGTGCTTGGGGTTGGTGCAGATGACCATCACGGTGCCGTGGCGCCGGATGATCTTGCAGTTGTCACACCGCGTCTTGACGGACGCTCTGACCTTCACCAGGTTCCTCGATTACTTCAGGCGGTACGTGATCCGACCCCGGGTGAGGTCGTATGGAGACAGCTCGACGCGGACCCGGTCGCCGGGCAGGATCCGGATGAAGTTCATCCGGAGCTTGCCGCTGATGTGCGCCAGGACGCGGTGGCCGTTCTCGAGCTCCACCGCGAACATCGTGTTCGGCAGCGGTTCGATGACGGTCCCTTCGACTTCGATCGCGTCCTTCTTCGCCAACCTTGCTCCCTGGTCCTTCTCAGCACGAGTGTCGGCCCGGCCGGGCCGACACACGAACGGTGAGGATATCAAATGCGCACGATTCCGACAACACCCGGGCGCTCATATCGTCGTCAATATCTGTGGTCCGTTCGCGGTGACCACGATCGTGTGCTCGAAGTGAGCCGCGAGCGACCCGTCGCGGGTGACAACCGTCCAGTTGTCGCCCAGCGTCCGGGTGTCCTCGGAGCCGATCGTGAGCATCGGCTCGATGGCGAGGCAGATGCCGGGTGCGAGCTCGATGCCGCTCGACCGGGAGCGGAAGTTCGGTACCTGGGGGTCCTCGTGCATCGCGGTGCCGATCCCGTGGCCCACGTACTGGCGCACAATCCCGTAGCCGGCGGCAACGGCGACGTCCTCGACCGCGGCCCCGATGTCGCCGATGCGATTGCCCGGCACCGCCGCCGCAATCCCGGCCATCAGCGCGGTCCGGGTCGTCTCGACCAGCCGGACCGCAGCGGGTGAGCCGGCCGCCACGCCGCCACAGATGAACGAGCGCGCCCCGTCGCCGTGCCACCCGTCATGGATCGCGCCCACGTCGACCGACACGATCTGCCCGGCGCGGACCTCCCGGTCGCCGGGGATCCCGTGGACGATCTCGTCGTCGATCGAGATGCAGGTCGAGGAGGGATACGCGTTCGGGTGGCCAGGGTCGTAGCGGCGGCCGCCGATGTAGCTGAGGAACGACGGGATCCCGCCCTCGGCACGGATGTGTCGCTCCGCCAGGCGGTCCAGCTCGGCCGTCGAGATCCCCGGCCGCAGCTCGGCCTCGATCAGCGCGAGGACCTCGGCCACGATGCGACCGGCGGTGCGCATCTTCGCGATCTCTGCCTTTGACTTGCGCGTGATCGGCATCAGTCGGCGCATGCCCCCGAACCGTTGACCGCCGCCGCGACGGCGTCGGCCACGGTCCCGATCGGCCGCAACCCGTCGACCGTGCGCAGCACGCCGGACGCTCGGTAGTGCGCGAGGACGTCGTCGAGCGCCCCGAGCTGCTGATCCAGGCGGGCGCGGATCGTCTCGGGCCGGTCGTCCGTGCGCTGGTACAGCTCTGACCCGTCCAGGTCGCAGATCCCCGCGACCCGCGGCGGGCTCGAGACCTCATGGTAGGGATGGCCGGCAGCACGGCAGACCCAGCGTCCCGACATCCGGCGGACCAGCTCCTCGGCGGCGACGTCGACCAGCACCGCGGCGCAGACCGCGGCGCCCCGGTCCGTCAGCGCGTCGTCCAATGCCTCTGCCTGAATCGCGGTTCGGGGGAACCCGTCGAGGATCACACCCCTGGCCGCATCCGGCCGGGCAAGCCGGTCGAGCAGCAGGCTGATCGTGATCTGGTCGGGAACCAGCTGACCCGCGTCCATGAACCGACGGGCCTCGATGCCCAGCGCGGTCCCGTCGCGGACGGCGGCTCGGAACAGGTCTCCCGTCGCGACCACCGGGATGCCGAGGCTGTCCGCCAGCAGGGGCGCCTGGGTGCCCTTCCCGGCGCCGGGGGCGCCGAGCAGGACAACCACCTTCATGGGATCTGGTTCGCCCGGACGACGATCCGAGCCGCAGGCGCCGCCGACGTGGCGGCTCCAGGCGAAGGCGGCACCGAGCACGCGAGCGAGCGCACCCGAGCGTGCGTGAGCGATGGAGCGCAGGCGCCACCGCACGCATGGACCGTCACGGAGGCGACCATCATCGGATGAAGCCCTCGTACTGGCGAATGAGCAGTTGCGCTTCCAGCTGCTTCATCGTCTCGACGACGACGGAGACCACGATCAGGATGCCCGTGCCGCCGAGCGCCAGGTTCGAGAACTGCGGCTGGACCAGCCCGATGAACGGCGGCGCGGCGGCGACGATCCCCAGGAACAGCGCGCCGGCCACGGTGATCCGGGTGACCACCCGGGCAAGGTAATCCTGTGTCGGGCGGCCCGGCCGGATGCCCGGGATGAACCCGCCGTTCTTGCGCAGCTGCTCGGCCGTCTCGTCGGGCTTGAACGTGAACGCGGTGTAGAAGTAGGTGAACCCGAAGGTGAGCAGGAAGTACAGCGAGACGTACAGGATCGACCGGGATCCGAGCAGGCCCACGACGCCCGTCGCGATGTCGCCCACGATGCCGCCCGAGCTCGTGAAGTAGCTCGCGATCTGGCTCGGGAACAGCAGGATGCTGACCGCGAAGATGATCGGGATCACGCCGGCCTGGTTGACCCGGAGCGGCAGGAACGTCTTGCTGCCCTGGTACATCCGCCGGCCGCGGACGCGGGACGCGTACTGGATCGGGATCCGCCGCTCTCCCTCCTGGATGTAGATGATCACCGAGACGGCGGCGATGGCCAGCAGGCCGAACAGGACGAGCCGGGCAAGGTCCGGGTTGTCGAGGAAGCCCGTCAGGGCTCCCGGCGCCCGGCTCACGATGCCCGCGAAGATGATGAAGCTGATGCCGTTGCCGATCCCGTTCTCGGTGATCAGCTCGCCCAGCCACATCAGGACGATCGAGCCGGCCATCAGGGTCACGATCTGGGTCAGCGTCTCCCAGCTGCCGAGGTCGAACGGTGTGCGCAGCACCCCGTTCGCATTGAGCAGCGCCATGAACCCGTATGCCTGGAGCAGGGCCAGTGGCACCGCGAGGTAGCGGGTGTACTGGTTGATCTTGGTGCGCCCGTACTCGCCCTCGCGCTGGAGCGCCTGGAGGGACGGGACCACACCGGTCATGAGCTGCATGATGATCGACGCGTTGATGTACGGGTTCACGCCCAGGGCGACGATCGAGAAGTTGGTCAGGCCACCGCCCGAGAACAGGTCGAGCAGCCCGAAGATCGCGTTGGTGTCGAGGAAGCTCCTGAGCTGCGCCGGATCCACGCCCGGGACCGGGACATGGGCGAGCAGCCGGAACACGAGCAGGATCCCGGCGACGTACAGGATCCGGCGCCGGAGGTCCGGCGCCCGGAAGACGTTGAGCAGGGCTTCGAACACGGGTGACTAGGCCTTGTCGGCGTCGGGGGCGGCGTCATCCGCCGCCGGGGCGGCGTCGGCCGCCGGGCGGCGTCGGAAGCCTCGGCGGCCTCGTCCGCACCATCGGCGACCGGGGCGGCCTTCCTGGCACGGGTGGCCTTCTTCGCGACCGGAGCCGCGTCGTCGGCAGTGACCGCCGTCTCGGCTGGGGCGGACTGCTCGGTTGGGGCTGCGGGCGGCTCGACCCCGAGGGCCGCCAGCGGGCTGCTGGGGATCTCGATCACCTGTGCGGTGCCGCCGGCCGCCTCGATCTTCTCGCGGGCGCTGCGGGTGAACGCATCCGCAAGCACGAACAGCTTGGTCGACACGTCGCCATTACCGAGGACCTTGAGCGGCAGCCGGTCGCGGCGCACGAGGCCCGCGGCCTTGAGCGTGTCCGCGTTGACCGTGACGGGCGAACCCTTCTCGACGTGCAGCTTGCCGGCATCGACGGCCGCGCTGATCGCGCCCACGTTCACCACCTCGTAGGTGATGTCGTTGATGTTCCGGAACCCGCGCAGCTTGGGGATGCGGATGTGCAGCGGCGTCTGGCCGCCCTCGAACCAGGCGGGGATCGACGCGCCGGCGCGCGACTTCTGGCCCTTGGTGCCGCGACCGGCGGTCTTGCCCTTGCCGGCCGCGATGCCGCGTCCGACGCGGGTCCGCCGCGTGACCGAGCCCTCTGCCGGGTGGAGGTCGTGAATCTTCATCAGCGCTTCTCCGGGGTCGTTTCGGCGCCCTCGGGGAGCTCCTCGACGGTCACCAGGAACCGGACCTGCCGGACCATCCCGCGTACGGCGGGGTTGTCCGGGAGGATCGACGAGCTGCCGATCCCGTGCAGGCCGAGCGCCCTCACCGTCGCCCGGTTGCGGGCGATATGGCCGATCGTGCTCTTGGTCTGGGTGACGTGCAGCCTAGCGGCCATCGGCAACCTCCTGCGCCGCGGCCGCCTGGCCGGGCACCACGAGGTGCAGCCGGACGCCACGCTGGCGGGACAGCTCCTCGACCGAGCGGAGGCTGATGAGCGCGTTGAGCGTCGCCCGGGTCACGTTGACCGGGTTGGTCGAGCCGTGGATCTTGGACAGGATGTCGCGGATCCCGGCCGCCTCGACGACGGCGCGCACCGCACCACCGGCGATGACCCCGGTGCCCTTCGACGCCGGCTTGAGCAGCACCTTGGCGCCGGCGTAGTCCTCCCGGACCTCGTGCGGGATCGTGGTCCCGACCATGGGGATGCGGACGACGTGCTTCTTCGCGTCCTCCACGCCCTTGCGGATGGACTCGGGCACGTCGCCGGCCTTGCCCAGGCCGACGCCCACATGGCCGTTGCCGTCACCCACGACGATCACCGCCGAGAACGAGAACCGGCGGCCACCCTTGTGGACCTTGGCGACGCGATTGATCTGGACGACGCGCTCCTCGAGCGCGAGCTTGTTGGAGTCGATCCGGGCCACAGGCGTGTCCTCTAGAAGTCGAGGCCGGCTTCGCGAGCCGCCTCGGCGAGCGAGCGAACCCGCCCGTGGTACTTGAACCCCGCCCGATCGAACACCACCTGGCCGACGCCGGCCGCCTTGGCGCGCTCGGCAACGAGCTGGCCGACGCGCTTGGCGTCATCGGTCTTCGTGCCGGCGGCCCCGCGGAGCCCGCTCTCCAGCGAGGAGGCGGCCGCGAGCGTTCGACCCGTGGTGTCGTCGATGACCTGGGCATAGATCTGGCTGAGGCTGCGGAAGATGGCGAGCCGGGGGCGCGCCGGCGTCCCCGACAGCCGGAGGCGGAGGCGCTCGTGGCGCTTGGTGCGCGCCGCGGAGCGGGTGGCGTTCGTGGTCATGGCTACTTCTTCCCGCCGATCTTGCCGGCCTTGCCCGCCTTGCGGCGAACCTGCTCACCGGCGTAGCGGACGCCCTTGCCCTTGTACGGCTCGGGCTTGCGGGTGGAGCGGATCTTCGCGGCCATCTGGCCGACGAGCTCCTTGTCGATGCCCACCACCGCGACGCGGACGGGGTTCTCGAGCTCGAAGCTGATGCCGGCCGGCGGATCGATCTCGATGGGGTGGCTGTACCCGAGCGCGAGCTGGAGCTTGTCGCCCACCTTCTGCGCGCGGTATCCGACGCCCACGATCTCGAGGCCCTTGCGATACCCGGTTGTGACCCCGACGACCATGTTGTTCACGAGCGTTCGCGTGAGGCCGTGGAGCGACTTGTCGAGCTTGGTCTCCGTGGGCCGGGTGACCACCAGGGCGTCGCCCTCGCGATCGACCGCGATCCGCGGCGGAAGCTCCCGTGTCAGGGATCCCTTGGGGCCCTTCACGGTGATGACGCGCCCGTCGAACGTCACGTCGACGCCGGCGGGAACGGGGATGGGGAGACGACCGATTCGGGACATCGCGCTACCAGACGTACGCGAGGATCTCGCCGCCCAGCGCTGCCTGCTTGGCCTGCGCTCCGGTCATGATCCCCTTGGACGTGCTGACGATCACGATGCCCAGGCCGCCCAGCACCCGCGGAATGTCGGTCTTCTGCGCATACACGCGCAGGCCCGGCTTGCTGATCCGCTTGAGGCCCGAGACGACCGGCACCTTGCCGTCGACGTACTTGAGCTCGAGGCGCAGCAGCTGCGCCGGTCCCGCACGCTCCTCGCGGACGTCGGCGATGAAGCCTTCCTCCTTGAGGATCCGCGCGATCTCGCGCTTGGTGCGCGACGCGGGAACGACGACCTCGGTATGGCGCGCCCGGGACGCGTTGCGGACACGCGTGAGCATGTCTGCGATCGGGTCGGAGATGTTCATCTTGCTACCAGCTCGACTTCGTGACGCCGGGCAGCTCGCCGACGAGCGCCCGCTCGCGGAAGCAGATCCGGCACAGCGCGAAGCGGCGCATGTAGGCGCGGGGCCGGCCACACACGTAGCAGCGGTGGTATCCCTGCACCTCGTGGCGTGGCGTGCGCTTTGCCTTCGCGATCATGGACTTCTTGGCCATCTGGACTCCTCCCCGCGCCCTAGCCGGCGAAGGGCATGCCGAGGAGCTCGAGCAGTCGCTTCGATTCCTCGTCGGTCTTCGCCGTCGTCACGATGCTGATCTCCAGCCCGCGGAGACGGTCCACCTTGTCGTAGTCGATCTCCGGGAATGCGAGCTGCTCCCGGAGACCGAGCGAGTAGTTGCCACGTCCGTCGAACGACCGGCCCGGGACGCCGCGGAAGTCGCGGATGCGCGGGAGCGCAATCCGCGTGAGGCGCTCGAGGAAGTCCCACATCCGCTCGCCCCGAAGGGTCACCTTCAGGCCGATCGGGTTGCCGGTCCTCACCCGGAACTGGGCAATCGACCGGCGGGCGCGGGTCACGATCGGCTTCTGGCCGGTGATGATCTGCAGGTCGCCGACGGCCGCGTCGATGGCCTTGGCGTTCTGGAGGGCCTCGCCGAGGCCGATGTTGACCACGATCTTCTCGATCCGCGGCACCTGCATCCCGTTGACGTAGCCGAACTGCTTGTGCAGCCCGGGCACCGCCTCGGCCAGGTACCGCTCCTTCAGCTGCCCGCTCATACCCGGACCTCCAGCGGCTCGGCGCAATGGCCGCACACGCGCACCCGGGTCCCGTTGTCGAGCAGCCGGTGTCCGATCCGCGTCGGCCGGTCACAGTGGTTGCAGACGACCATCACCCGGCTGATCGGGAGCGGCATCGCGTGATCGAGAATGCCGCCCGGATCGACCGTGGGCATGGAGCCCGGGCCACCCTGGCTCCGCTGGCGCGGCTTGGTGTGCTTGCGGGCGAGGTTCAGCCCCTCGACCACGACGGACACACCGCCCTTGATCGAGGTCCGGCGATAGCCGGAGCGCAGCTGGGTCGGCGAGGGGTCGATCCGGATGACGCGCTCCACCGTGCCGCGCTTGCCGGCGTCCTTGCCGGCCAGCACCACCACGGTGTCGCCCTTCCGGATCTCGGGCACCTTCGTCCGGTGCTCGATCGACCGCACGGTCATCACAGCACCTCCGGCGCGAGAGACACGATCTTCATGTAGTTCCGATCCCGGAGCTCGCGCGCGACCGGCCCGAAGATCCGGGTGCCGCGCGGGTTTCCCTGGTTGTTGATGAGCACGGCCGCGTTCTCGTCGAACCGGATATAGCTCCCGTCCGGGCGGCCGATCTCCTTCGAGGTGCGCACGATCACGGCGCGCACCACGTCACCCTTCTTCACGGGCGCGTTGGGGATCGCGGTCTTGACGCTCGCGATGATCACGTCACCGATGCCGGCCGTGGTCTTGCGCGAGCGGCCCATGATCCGGATGCACTCGATGGTGCGGGCGCCCGTGTTGTCGGCGACGCGGAGCCGCGTCGAAGCCTGGATCACGCCGGCTCCTCCCCGGCGTCATCGGCCTCGGCGTGCTTCGCGCGGTGCGCGGCACCGTGGATCGCCTCGGTCGTCTCGGCCTCTTCGGCCATGATCGACTCGCCGGCCCGCTCCTCGCCCGTCCTGGACAGGACGCTGACGAGCCGCCAGCGCTTGGTGGCCGACAGCGGGCGTGACTCCTCGATCAGGACGGTGTCCCCGACCTTGGCCTCGTTGGTCTCGTCATGCGCGGCGAACTTGGTGGTCGCCTTCATGACGCGCTTGTACAGCCGGTGACGCGTGAGGCGCTCGACGGACACGACGATCGTCTTGTCCATCTTGTCGCTCACGACGCGCCCGACCTTGGTCTTGCGCTGTCCCTGCACGGGGGTGGTGGCTCCTGCGGTGGTCATCCCGACGCTCCTACTCCGCCACGCTGCGAGTGGTGTCCCGCTCGCGCTTGACGGTGAGGATCCGGGCGATCGTCTGTCGCGTCGCCGGGATCTGGCTGTAGTCCTTCAATTGGCGCGTGGAGAGGGCGAACCGGGCCTGCCACAGGTCCTGCTTCGCCTCCCGCAGCCGGTCATCGAGCTCGCTGTCCGTGAGCTTGCGGACCTCACCGATCTCCATCGGCGGCCTCCTTCGCGGTCTCGCGGGTCACGACGTGGGTCGCGACCGGGAGCTTGTGGGACGCGAGCCGCATGGCCTCGACAGCCGCCTCGTGGTCGACGCCCGCCATCTCGAACAGGATCCGGCCGGGGCGCACGACGGCGACCCAGTGATCCGGCGCGCCCTTGCCCGAGCCCATCCGGGTCTCGGCGGGCTTCTTGGTCGCCGGCTTGTCGGGGAACACGCGGATCCAGATCTTTCCGCCGCGCTTGACCGAGCGGGTCATCGCGCGCCGGGCGGCCTCGATCTGCCGGGCCGTGATCCAGGCCGGCTCGAGCGTGGCCAGCCCGTAATCGCCGAAGGCGACGCTGTGGCCGCCCTTGGCCATCCCGGACATCCGACCGCGCATCACCTTGCGGTGCTTGACGCGTCGCGGCATCAGCATCGCGTCAGGCCCCCTGCGCGGCGGCAGCCGCAGCGGTGGCGGCGGCCTCGCGGCGCCGATGCTCGACCGGGATCTCGCCCTTGTAGATCCAGACCTTGACCCCGATCCGGCCGTAGGTCGTGTGCGCGTGCACCTGGCCGTAGCTGATGTCCGCACGCAGCGTACCGAGCGGGATCCGACCCTCGCGGTCCCACTCGCGCCGACCCATCTCGGAGCCGCCGAGGCGGCCCGCGAGGGCGATCTTGACGCCCTTCGCGCCGGCCTTCATCGAGCGCTGCACGGCCTGCTTCATCGCCTTCTTGTAGGCGACCCGGCGGGACAGCTGCTGCGCGATGTTGAGGGCGACGAGGTGCGCGTCGAGCTCCGGCTGGCGGATCTCCTTGATCTCGAGCTTGACCTTGCGCTTGGACAGGTCGCCGACCTCCTTGCGCAGGATCTCGACGTTCTGGCCGCCGCGTCCGATCACGATGCCCGGCTTGGCCGTGTGGATTGAGACCGTCACGTGGTTGATGCCGCGCTCGATCTCGACCCCGCTGACGCTGGCGTTGGCCAGCCGGCGGTCCAGCAGCTGCCGGATCGCGATGTCCTCCTTGAGGAGGGTGGTGTACTCCTTGTCGGCGTACCACTTGGCGGTCCACGTTCGGGTGTAGCCCAGGCGGTAGCCGTACGGATGGACCTTGTGTCCCATGCCTAGGCCTCCCGGTCGGCGACGACGATCGTGATGTGCGTCATGGGCTTGTGGATCGGGAATGCCCGTCCCTGTGCCCGTGGGCGCCACCGCTTGATCGTCGGGCCCTCGTTGGCGACCGCATCGGCGATGAACAGCTCATCGGACGACCGGTTCAGGTTGTTCTCGGCGTTCGCCGTCGCGCTCTTCAGCACGCGCGCGACATCGCGCGCCGCCGCCTGTGGCATGAACCGCAGGATGGCGGTGGCTTCCTCGACGGGACGGCCCTTGATCGCCTCGGTCACGAGGCGGGCCTTCCTGGTCGAGCCCCGAAGGTACTTGGCAGTGGCAGAGACGCGCACGCTATCGCTCCTCTACCGCAGTCCGCCGGACCGGTCGGCGGTCCGTCCGTGCCCGCGATACGTGCGGGTCGGGGCAAACTCGCCGAGGCGGTGGCCGACCATGTTCTCGGTGACGTACACCGGCACGTGCTTCTTGCCGTTGTACACGGCAATCGTGTGCCCGATGAAGTCCGGGAAGATGACGGACGCGCGCGACCAGGTCTTCAAGACCTTGCGCTCGCTCCGCTTGTTCATGTCCTGCACCCGGCCGAGAAGCCTGGGCTGGACGAACGGCCCTTTCTTGACCGATCGCGACATCGCTGGCTCCTCCCGTTACTTTCGGTGCCGGCTGCGCACGATCAACCGCCCGGTTGTCTTCGCGCGTCGGGTCCGGTAGCCCATGGCCGGCTTGCCCCACGGGGTCTTGGGCGGCATGCCGGTCGGGCTCTTGCCCTCGCCGCCGCCGTGCGGGTGATCCCGCGGGGTCATTGCGACGCCCCGGACCTCCGGGCGCTGACCCATGTGACGGGCCCGCCCGGCCTTGCCGAGACTCTGGTTCTCGTGATCGACGTTCGAGACCTGCCCGATCGTCGCCATGCACTTGATCGGCACCCGGCGGACCTCGCCCGAGGGGAGGCGCACCTGGGCGAGCTCGCCCTCCTTGGCCAGGAGCTGGGCCGAGACGCCCGCGGACCGGACGATCTGGCCACCCTTGCCGGGGATGAGCTCGATGTTGTGGATCGTGGTGCCCAGCGGGATCCGCGAGATCGGCAGCGCGTTGCCCAGCCGGGCCTCCGCCTCGGGGCCGGACACGACGACATCGCCGACCTTGAGCCCGTTGGGCAGCAGCATGTAGCGCTTCTCGCCGTCGCGGTAGAACAGCAGACCAATCCGGGCCGACCGGTTGGGGTCGTATTCGATCGTCGCGAGGCGCGCCGGGACGCCCGGCTTGTCGCGCTTGAAGTCGATCCGCCGGTAATGCGTCTTCTCGCCGCCGCCGCGGTGACGCACGGTCATCCGGCCCTGGTTGTTGCGACCCGAGCCGCGCTTCATCGGCTCGAGCAGCGGCTTGTGCGGCTGGTCGGTGGTGATCTCCTCGAAGGTCGAGCGGGTCATCCACCGGCGGCCCGCGGAGGTCGCCTTGTAGCTGCGCAGCGGCATCCCTACACCCCCTCGAAGAATTCGATCTTCTGGCCCGGGGCCAGGGTCACGATGGCCTTGCGCCACGACGAGGTGTAGCCGAGGATTCGCCCGCGCTTGGTGCCGCGGCGCTTCTCCTTGGCCTTCGAGGTCAGCACGTTGACGGCGACCACGGTCACCTTCTCCTTGCTGTAGAGCTCCTCGACGGCGGCCTTGATCTGGATCTTGTTGGCGCGGCTGTGAACCGCGAACGTGTACTTGCCGCGCCCGGACTCGTCGATCGACTTCTCGGAGATCACGGGTCGCAGGATGATGTCGGCTGCGCTGAGCTCGCTCATGCGTACACCTCCTCCATCCGGGCGAGGGCCGGCTGCTCGATCAGGACCGCGTCCGCGTTGAGCAGGTCGACCACGTTGAGCGAGTCCGCGAGGATCACGGACACCGACGGCAGGTTCGCGGCCGAGCGGACGAGCGGCTCGTCCTTCACGGGCGCCACGACCAGCACGCGGCGCCGGTGGCCGTCGCCGGCACCGAGCGCCTCGAGCACGGCCACGAAGGCGCGCGTCCTGGGCTCCACGTCCATGCCGAAGTGGTCGATGACGCGGATCGCGTCGTCGCCGAACTTCGCCGTGAGCGCGCCGCGCAGCGCCAGGCGCCGCATCTTCTTGTTCAGCCGCTGCTCGTAGGAGCGCGGATGCGGGCCGAACACGACACCGCCACCGCGGTAGTGCGGGGCGACCCGTGAGCCCTGGCGCGCCCGGCCGGTGCCCTTCTGGCGGTACGGCTTGCGGCCGCCGCCGCGGACCTCGCCACGGGTCCTGGTGCTGCTGGTGCCGAGCCGGCGGCCGGCCAGCTGGGCGACGACCGCCTGGTGGAGGACGGCCTCGTTCACCGGCGACGCGAACAGCGCCTCGGCGAGGTCGACGCTCCCGACGGATGCGCCGGTTCGGTCGTAGAGGGTGGTCTGGGGCATCGTCATGCCTTCCTGACGAAGGTGAGCGCGCCGGGCGCCCCGGGAACCGAGCCTCGCACGAGGATCAGGTTCCGATCGGGGTCGACGCGGACGACGCGGAGCTTCTTGATCGTGACCCGCTCGTGTCCCATGTGGCCGCTCATGTGGAGGCCCTTGTAGACACGACCGGGGGTGGTTCCCGGGCCGATCGAGCCCGGCTTGCGGTAGTTGTCCGAGCCGTGCGTCTTCGGGCCGCGCGAGAAGTTGTGGCGCTTCACGGTGCCCGCGAAGCCCTGGCCCTTGGACACGCCGGTCACGTCGACGAGGTCACCCTCGACGAACACGTCGGACACGTTGATCGTCTGGCCGACGCTGAAGTCGTCGGCGCTGTCGAGCCGGAACTCGCGGATCGTCCGGACCTTGGGCAGGTCCCGGAGCTGCCCGGCGAGCGGCTTGGTCAGCCGCGTGCGCTCGCCGGCGCCGAGCTGCACGGCGGTGTAGCCGTCGCGGTCCGGCGTGCGAACGCGGGTGACCGTGTTCGGCGTGACCCGGACCACCGAGACGGCGACCATCGTGCCGTCGGGCTGGAACACCTGGGTCATGCCGACCTTGCGGCCGATGAGGCCGATCGTCTGGTCACTCATCGATCGGTCCCCCGGGCGCCGCGAGCAGGCGTGTGCAGCGCAAGGCGCCCGCAAGCACGGGAGCGAGCGCACTCCAACGTGCGTGAGCGAGCGCGCGCAGTGGGCAACGCGGCGATGCGCCGCATGGTCGTGGCGCTCATCACATCTTGATCTCGATGTCGACGCCCGCCGCAAGCGAGAGTCGCATCAGGGCGTCGACCGTCTTCGACGACGGGTCCAGGATGTCGATGAGCCGCTTGTGGGTGCGGATCTCGAACTGCTCCCGGGAGTCCTTGTCGATGAACGGTGAACGCAGGACGGTGAACTTCTCGATCCGGGTCGGCAGCGGCACCGGGCCGACGACGTCAGCACCCGTGCGCTGCGCCGTCTCGACGATCTGGGCCGCCGACTGGTCGAGCAGCCGGTGGTCGTATGCCTTGAGCCGGATCCGGATCCGCTGCTTTGCCATCTCGCTACTCGATGATGCTGGTGATCGCGCCGGCGCCGACGGTCCGGCCACCCTCGCGGATGGCGAACCGCTGCCCGACCTCGAGCGCGATGGGGGTGATGAGGTCGACGGTCATGTCCACGTTGTCACCGGGCATGATCATCTCGGCCCCGTCGGGCAGCCCGATGGCGCCCGTGACGTCGGTCGTGCGCAGGTAGAACTGGGGCCGGTAGCCGTTGTAGAACGGGGTGTGGCGGCCGCCCTCCTCCTTGGTCAGGACGTACACCCGCGCGATGAACTTGGTGTGCGGGGTGACCGAGCCTGGCTTCGCGAGCACCTGGCCGCGCTCGATGTCGTCGCGCTCGATGCCCCGCAGCAGGCAGCCCACGTTGTCGCCCGCCTGGCCCTGGTCGAGCAGCTTCTTGAACATCTCGACGCCGGTGACGACCACCTTGCGGGTGGCGTTGATGCCGACGATCTCGACCTCCTCGCCGACCTTGACGATGCCGCGCTCGATGCGCCCGGTGGCGACGGTGCCCCGGCCCTTGATCCCGAACACGTCCTCGACCGGCATCAGGAACGGCTTGTCGATGGGCCGCTCGGGGTTGGGGATATACGAGTCGACCGCGTCCATCAGCTCCTGGATCGGGGCGTAGGCCGGATCGTCGACGTTGTCGCCGGCCTCGAGCGCCTTCAAGGCGGAGCCGCGGATGAACGGGATGTCGTCACCCGGGAAGTTGTTCTTGGTCAGGAGCTCGCGGACCTCGAGCTCGACGAGGTCGAGCAGCTCGGGGTCGTCGACCGCGTCGACCTTGTTGAGGAACACCACGATGTACGGCACTTCCACCTGGCGGGCGAGCAGGATGTGCTCGCGGGTCTGGGGCATCGGGCCGTCGGTCGCGGCGACCACCAGGATCGCGCCGTCCATCTGGGCGGCTCCGGTGATCATGTTCTTGATGTAGTCGGCGTGCCCGGGGCAGTCGACGTGCGCGTAGTGGCGCTTGTCCGTCTCGTACTCGACGTGGGCGATCGCGATCGTGATCCCGCGCTCGCGCTCTTCCGGGGCGTTGTCGATCGAATCGAACGCGCGGTACACCGCGTCGCCCTTCAGCGCGAGGTACTTGGTGATCGCGGCGGTGAGCGACGTCTTGCCGTGGTCGATGTGGCCGATCGTGCCGACATTCACGTGCGGCTTCGTGCGCTCGAACTTCTTCTTGGCCATCTCCGGCTGGACTCCCTGCTGCTCGCTCGCGCTGGGGCGAGCCGACCCTGTTAGACCTTCGACTTGGCGACGAGCTCGGCCGCGAGGTTCGCCGGAACCTCGGAGTAGTGGCTGAGCTCCATGGAATTGCTGGCCCGACCCTGGGTCATCGACCGCAGGTCGGTGGCATACCCGAACATCTCGGACAGCGGGACGGACGCGCGGACGATCTGGGTCGTGCCCCGCGGATCCATGCCCTCGATCTGACCACGACGGCTGTTGAGGTCGCCGATGACGTCGCCCATGAACTCCTCGGGCATGGTCACCTCGACCCGCATCATCGGCTCGAGCACGACGGGGCGAGCCTTCGGGACGGCATCCTTGACCGCCATCGATGCGGCGATCTTGAACGCCATCTCGGACGAGTCGACCTCGTGGTACGACCCGTCGTGGACGGTCGCCTTGACGTCGACCATCGGGTAGCCGGCGTAGACGCCCGTCTCGAGCGTCTCGCGGACCCCGTGCTCGACGGCGCGCATGTATTCCCGCGGGATCGTGCCGCCGACGATCTTGTCGACGAACTGATACCCGCTTCCCTTCTCGCCCGGCTCGAGGGTCAGGACGACATGGCCGTACTGGCCCTTGCCACCCGTCTGGCGGACGAACCGACCGTTGCCCTCCGCGGCGCGGCGGATGGTCTCGCGGTAGGAGACCTGCGGCTTGCCGACATTGGCCGCGACCTTGAACTCGCGAACCATGCGATCGACCAGCACGTCGAGGTGCAGCTCGCCCATGCCGGCGATCAGCGTCTGGCCCGACTCCTCGTCGGTCTTGACGCGGAACGTGGGATCCTCCTCCGCCAGTCGCTGCAGCGCCATGCCCAGCTTGTCCTGGTCGGCCTTGGTCCTGGGCTCGATCGCGACCTCGATGACCGGCTCGGGGAACGTCATCGACTCCAGGATCACCGGGTGATCCGGGTCAGACAGCGTGTCGCCCGTGGTGGTGTCCTTGAGCCCGACCGCGGCCGCGATATCGCCCGCGTAGACGATGTCCATCTCCTCGCGGTGGTTCGCGTGCATCTGGAGGATGCGGCCGATCCGCTCCTTCTTGCCCTTGGTGGCGTTGAGCACGTAGGAACCGGACTTGAGCGTGCCCGAGTAGACGCGGAAGAACGCGAGCTTGCCCACGAACGGGTCGGCGGCGATCTTGAATGCCAGCGCGCTGAACGGCTCGCTGTCATCGGGAGTCTTGAGGATCTCGACCTCGGTACCGGGCTTGAGCCCGATCACGGGCGGCACGTCCAGCGGCGACGGGAGGTAGTCCACCACGGCATCGAGCATCGGCTGGACGCCCTTGTTGCGGAGCGCGGACCCGCACAGGATGGGCACCCACTTGTACTGGAGCGTCGCGAGGCGGATCCCGTGCTTGATCTCGGCCTCCGAGACGTCCTCGCCCTCGAGGTACTTGTGCGCGATCTCGTCATCGACGAGCGAGACGGCTTCCAGCAGGTTCTCGCGCCACTTGGCGGCCTCGTCGAGCATGTCGGCCGGGACATCCGTCACGTCGAACGTGTCGCCCAGGTCGTCGCGCCAGACGAGCGCCTTCATCCGGACGAGGTCGACCAGCCCGACGAACGTGTCCTCGATCCCGATCGGGATCTGGATCGGCACCGGGGTCACGCCCAGGCGCTCGGTGATCATGTCGACATCGCGCCAGAAGTTGGCGCCGGTGCGGTCCAGCTTGTTGATGAAGCAGATGCGCGGCACGCCGTACCGGTCGGCCTGGCGCCACACGGTCTCGGACTGGGGCTCGACCCCGGCAACGCCGTCGAACACGACCACCGCACCGTCGAGGACGCGCAGGCTGCGCTCGACCTCCATCGTGAAGTCCACGTGCCCGGGCGTATCGATAATGTTGATACGGTGATCGTTCCACGCGCAGGTCGTCGCCGCCGCAGTGATCGTGATCCCACGCTCCTGCTCCTGCGGCATCCAGTCCATGGTGGCCGCGCCCTCATGGACCTCACCGATCTTGTAGATCTTCTTCGTATAGAAAAGGATCCGCTCGGTGACGGTGGTCTTGCCGGCGTCGATATGCGCAATGATTCCGATGTTCCGCGTTCGTGCGAGCGGAACGGCTCGTGCCACGGTTGCTCTAGCTCCTCTCGGCCGGGACTACCACTTGAAGTGGCTGAAGGCCTTGTTGGCCTCGGCCATCTTGTGGGTGTCCTCGCGCCGCTTCACCGCTGCGCCGAGGCCGTTCATGGCATCGACGAACTCCGCGGCGAGCTTCTCGCTCATGCTCTTGCCGTTGCGCTTGCGAGCAGCCTGGACGAGCCAGCGCACGCCGAGCGACAGCCGGCGATCGCCCCGGATCTCGACCGGGACCTGGTAGGTTGCGCCACCGACGCGGCGCGGCTTGACCTCGATGATCGGCGTTGCGTTACGCAGCGCCGACTCCAGCACCTCGAGCCCCGGGCGCTTGGCCTGGAACTCCGCGCGGGCGAGTGCCTGACGCAGGATCCGGTCCGACAGGGTCTGCTTGCCGTCGCGCATCAGCTTCGCCCGGAAGCGGTCGGAGACGCGGTTCGACTCGGCCTGGTATTTGGACTTGCGGGGGATCGACTGGCGGCGCGGCATCCGACTACTTCTTCCCGATCGCCGGGGCGACCTTGGCCCCGTATTTGCTGCGGCTCTGCTTGCGGTCCTTGACCCCGGCCGCGTCGAGCGTGCCACGAATGATGTGGTACTTGACCGACGGAAGGTCCTTCACGCGGCCGCCGCGCACCAGGACCACTGAGTGCTCCTGGAGGTTGTGGCCGATGCCCGGGATGTAGGCCGTGACCTCCATCTGGTTGGTGAGCCGCACGCGCGCGATCTTCCGAAGGGCCGAGTTCGGCTTCTTCGGGGTCATCGTCCGGACCTGCAGACACACGCCACGCTTCTGGGGGGCACCGGGGATCGGCACCTGGCGCTGTCGCAGGCTGTTCCAGTTCCTGCGCAGGGCCGGGGCCTTGACCTTTTCGATCTTCGGCTTCCGCCCGTGGCGCACGAGCTGGCTGATGGTCGGCACGGAGACGCGGCTCCTTTCATGATTTCGTTCAGTGGAGGTCGGTCCGGCGGGGTCATACCCGTGCCGGGGGTCCGGCCGGGGACCGCTCGGTGGTTTGAGGCGATCCGCGACGCACACGGCGAGCGGGGCCCCTCGAGGCCACGAGCGCGGAGTGTAGCAAGGGCCGAGAACGAGTGTCAAACGCCCCCGACGGCCGGGTCGGGGGCGCCTGACGCGGGATTCTGGTGGGGTGCTGCGGGCCGGGTCAGCCCTCCTCGGACGCATCGGCGAGGAACGGGTTGGCCACGGTGTCATCGCCATCGGTCGCGGCTTCACCATCCAACGCGAACGGGTTGGTCTCCGGCTCGTCGGTGTCGGCCCCGGCGATCGTCGCGGCCAGCGCCAGACCCGCTGTCTCGTCGTCCGGCGGACGGACCCCGTCCTCGAGGAACGGGTTGTACTCGGCCTCGCCCAGACCTTCGAGCGCCTCGCCGGCGAGTGCCTCGAGCGCGGCGCGCCGCTGGCGCTCCTTGATCGCGGCGATGTTCTGCGGCGCGCCCGACCCTGCCGGGATGAGCTTGCCGATGATGACGTTCTCCTTGAGGCCGATCAGGTGGTCCTTGGAGCCGTTGATGGCCGCCTCGGTCAGCACCCGGGTCGTCTCCTGGAAGGACGCCGCGGCAAGGAACGACGACGTGTTGAGTGACGCCTTGGTCACGCCCAGCAGGACGGTCTGGGCCGTGGCCGGCTCGCCGCCCTCCGACAGCACCCGATTGTTGGCCTCCTCGAAGTCGAGGCGATCCACGAGCTCCGTCGGCAGCTGCTCGCAATCGCCCGGCTGGTCGATCCGGACCTTCTTGAGCATCTGGCGGACGATGATCTCGATGTGCTTGTCGTTGATCGTGACGCCCTGGCTCCGGTAGACCCGCTGGACCTCCTTGACCAGGTAGCGCTGGACGGCGTCCTTGCCCCGGGTGTCGAGATACTCCTGCGGGTTGATGGGGCCATCGGTGATGGCGTCGCCGGCACGGATCTCCTGGCCGTCGTCGACCAGCAGCTTCGCGCTGTGCGGGATCGCGTACTCGCGCTCCACGATGTCCTCGGCGCGGACGACGAGGCCGTCGTCGGTGCGGGCGAGGAAGCCCTTGACCGGCGCGACGACATCGCCCGCCTCGGACCGGGCGAGGACCTGGTTGGCCTCGACCATGTCCCCGGCGGCCGCGAGCGCCTCGGCGCCCTCGGGCAGGACGAGCGGGGTGTCGAACGCCTCCCGGCTGGTGACCTTGACCTTGCGGCCCGTGTCGCCGGCGATGACCTCGACGATGCCGTCGATGTGGCTGATCTCGGCCTTGCCCTTGGGGATCCGGGCCTCGAACAGCTCCTCGACGCGCGGCAGGCCCTGCGTGATGTCCTGGCCGGCGACGCCGCCGGTATGGAACGTCCGCATGGTCAGCTGCGTGCCCGGCTCGCCGATCGACTGCGCGGCGATGATCCCGACCGCCTCACCGATGCCGATCATGTCGCCGGTGGCGAGGTTGCGGCCGTAGCACATGCGGCACACGCCGTGGCGTGATTCGCAGGCCAGCGGCGAACGGACCAGCGCCTCGTCGATCCCGGCGGCGTCGATCGCGCGAGCGACGTCCTCGTCGATCATCTGGTTGCGGGCGACGACGACCGGCGGCTCCTCGCCCTTCTTGACCTTGACCCTGGCATCCACGAGATCGGCCGCCGCGAGACGACCGACGAGGCGCCGCTGGAACGCATCGGGCTCATCCGCGGACTCCGCCCGGATGATCCAGCTGCCCTCCTCGGTGCCGCAGTCGTCCTCGCGGGTGATCACGTCCTGGGCGACGTCGACCAGCCGCCGGGTGAGGTACCCGGAGTCTGCCGTTCGCAGGGCGGTATCCGCGAGGCCCTTGCGGGCGCCGTGCGTGGAGATGAAGTACTCGAGGACCGTCATGCCCTCGCGGAAGTTGGAGCGGACCGGCACGTCGATGATCCGGCCCGACGGATCGGCCATCAGCCCGCGCATCGCGCCGAGCTGGCCGATGTTGCCCTTGTTTCCGCGGGCGCCGGAGTCGGTCATCATGCGCAGCGCGTTGTCGTCCGGAAGACCGGTCATCATCGAATCCGAGACTTCCTTGGTCGTCCGCTGCCACAGCTCGACAACCTGCTCGTAGCGCTCGTCGTCGGTGATCAGGCCGCGCTGGAACTGGCTGTCGATGGCGGTCACGGCATCTTCCGCACCGCTCATCAGAGCGCCCTTGCTCTTGGGCACCACGATGTCCCACAGGCCGATGGTCATGCCACCGCGGGTGGCGAACTCGAACCCGACGCTCTTGATGCCGTCGACGAGATGCGCCGTCTCGGTGGGGCCGAGCAGCCGGTAGCAGACATCGACGAGCCGCTTGAGGTCGGCCCGCTTCATCGGGTCGTTGTTGTACCGGAGCTCGACGGGCAGGATCTTGTTGAACACGATCCGGCCGACGGTCGTCCGGACCTGCCGGTCAACGAGCGTCCGGCTGTCGGCGTCCCATGCCTTCACGACGACGTCGACCGGCTCGTGGAGCAAGACCTTCGCCGAGACGTGGTTCGCGGCAGAGGACTCGCCGTCGTCGCCCACCGATGAGATCCGGCTTCCGCCGTCGAGCCCGCGCGCGCCCAGCTCGTAGGCGATGACCGCGTCGTCCTCGTCCGCGAACGAGCGGACGGTGCGGCTCTTCGAGCTGGCGTGCGCATCCATCGTGAGGTAGTAGCAGCCGAGGACCATGTCCTGGGTCGGCGCCACGACCGGCGAGCCGTCCGCCGGCGAAAGCAGGTTCGCCGTCGACAGCATCATGACCTTCGCCTCTTCCTGGGCGGCCGTCGACAGCGGCACGTGGACCGCCATCTGGTCGCCGTCGAAGTCCGCGTTGAACGCGGTGCAGACGAGCGGGTGGATCTGGATCGCGGAGCCTTCCACGAGCACCGGCATGAATGCCTGGATGCCGAGGCGGTGCAGGGTCGGCGCGCGGTTCAGAAGGACCGGGTGGTCCTTGATGACCTCTTCGAGGACGTCCCAGACCTCGGGCCGGACGCGCTCGACGATGCGCTTGGCGCTCTTGATGTTGTGGGCGAAGCCCTTCTCGACGAGCTGGCGCATCACGAACGGCTTGAACAGCTCGAGCGCCATCTTCTTGGGCAGGCCGCACTGGTGCAGCTTGAGCTCCGGGCCGACGACGATGACCGAGCGGCCGGAGTAGTCGACGCGCTTGCCCAGCAGGTTCTGGCGGAACCGGCCCTGCTTGCCCTTGAGCATGTCGGACAGGCTCTTGAGCCGGTGGTTGCCGGTGCCCGCGATCGCGCGGCCGCGGCGGCCGTTGTCGATCAGCGCGTCACACGCCTCCTGGAGCATCCGCTTCTCGTTGCGGATGATGATCTCGGGCGCACCGAGCTCCAGCAGCCGCTTGAGGCGGTTGTTGCGGTTGATGACGCGCCGGTAGAGGTCGTTGAGGTCGGACGTCGCGAACCGGCCACCGTCGAGCTGGACCATCGGTCGCAGGTCGGGCGGGATGACCGGCAGGACCGACAGGATCATCCACTCGGGACGGTTGCCGGACCGGCGGAACGCCTCGATCAGGCGCAGCCGCTTGATCGCCTTCTTGCGACGCTGCCCGGAGCTGGTCCGGACCTCAGCGTGCAGCTGGCGCGACAGCTCGTCGAGGTCCATCCGGACGATGATGTCGCGGACCGCCTCGGCGCCCATCCCGGCCCAGAAGATTCGGCCCGTGCGGGCGCCCGAGCCGTACTTCTCGTCCAGCTGGCGGAACTCGGTCTCGCCGATGGTCATCAGGGGCTTGAGCCCCTCGATCTCGTCGCGGGTCCGGCGGAGCTCCTCCTTCTGGCCCTGGGCCTCGGAGGCGAGCGTCTCGCGCTCGGCGCGCAGGCTCTCGTCCATCGCGGCAACCAGGTCCTGGACCTTCTGCTCCATCGAGCGCTCTTCGTCCAGTCCGCGCTGCTTGAGCTCCTCGGTGACCCGCTCGGTCTCCGCGGCGACGATCTTGCGCAGCCGCGCCGTGGCGTCCTTGCCGCCCTTGTCGCCGGCCGCGACCACCACCTCGCCCGTCGAGGCAAAGGCGATCGTCTCCTCGCTGACGCCGGTCTTGAGCTCCTTGAGCCGGGCTTCGACAGCCTGCGCCTCGCGGACCACTTCCTCGGTGCGCGCGGTGCGCTGCGCCTCGAGCTCCTGGAGCGTGGCGTCAAGCCCCGCGCGCAGCTCGTCGCGCTTGCGGCTGACGTCGACCTTGAGCTGGTCCTCGAGCTCCGACAGGCGCTGGCCACCGGCGCCGCCACGTCCCTCGGACTCGTCGTCGAGCGCCTTCAGCGCGCGCTGGCGCGCCTCCTCGTCGACATGGGTGACGATGTACAGCGCGAAGTAGAGGATGCGCTCGAGGTTGCGGGGGCTGATGTCGAGCAGGATGCCGAGCCGGCTGGGCGTCCCCTTGAAGTACCAGATGTGGCTGACGGGGCTGGCCAGCTGGATGTGGCCCATGCGCTCACGGCGGACCTTCGAGCGGGTGACCTCGACGCCGCACTTGTCGCAGATGATGCCCTTGTAGCGAATCCGCTTGTACTTGCCGCAGTAGCACTCCCAGTCCCGGGTGGGACCGAAGATGCGCTCGTCGAACAGGCCATCCTTCTCCGGCTTGAGCGTCCGGTAGTTGATGGTCTCGGGCTTGGTGACCTCGCCCTTCGACCACTCCCGGATCTGGTCCGGGCTGGCGAGCGAGATGCGGATCGCTGAGAAGTTGTTGACCTCGAGCATCGGTCTCCTCCGCGCCGACGCGGCTCAGTCGGCGCGATGTGCGTTCGGGGCGAGCGGGACCGGGCCGGCCGGACGCCGGTTCCGCGTGGTGTGCTTGGTGGACGTCAGTCCTCGAACCCGGCGAGGTTGATCCCGCCGAGATCGGGGAGCAGGTATCCGGAGGCGTCGTCCTCCGCGAGGGGGATCTCCTCGTCGTTCTGATCGAGGATCTCCGCGTTGAGCCCGAGGCTCCGCAGCTCCTTGATGAGGACCTTGAAGGACTCGGGGACCCGCGGGGGCTGGATCTCCTCGCCCTTGACGATGGCCTCGTATGTCTGGACGCGGCCCAGGACGTCGTCCGACTTCACGGTCAGCAGCTCCTGGAGGATGTTCGCGGCCCCGTAGGCCTCGAGCGCCCAGACCTCCATCTCGCCGAACCGCTGGCCACCGAACTGCGCCTTGCCACCCAGCGGCTGCTGGGTGATCAGGCTGTACGGGCCGGTGGACCGGGCGTGGATCTTGTCCTCGACGAGGTGGTGGAGCTTGAGCATGTAGATCTGGCCGACGGTGATGTGCCGGTCGAAGGCCTCGCCCGACCGCCCGTCGCGCAGCTCGATCTTGCCCTCCTTGGGCAGGCCGGCGGCGGCCAGCGCCTCGGCGATCTGCGCCTCCGTGGCCCCGTCGAAGACCGGCGTGGCCGCGCGATAGCCCATCGTCGAGAGCGCCCAGCCGAGATGGGTCTCGAGGATCTGGCCGATGTTCATCCGGCTGGGGACGCCCAGCGGGTTGAGGATGATGTCGACCGGTGATCCGTCCGGCAGGAACGGCATGTCCTCCATCGGGAGGACCTTGGCGATGACGCCCTTGTTGCCGTGGCGGCCGGCCATCTTGTCGCCCACCGAGACCTTGCGCTTCTGGGCGACCGACACGCGGACCAGGCGGTTCACGCCGGGCTGCAGGTCGTCGTTCCACTCGCGCCGGAACTCGCGGATCTCGACCACCTTGCCCCGCTCGCCGTGCGGCAGGCGGAGCGAGGAGTCCTTCACCTCGCGGGCCTTCTCACCGAAGATGGCGCGCAGCAGGCGCTCCTCGGCCGTCAGCTCGGTCTCGCCCTTGGGCGTGATCTTGCCGACCAGGATGTCGCCCGGCCGGACCTCGGCGCCGATGTAGACGATCCCCTCCTCGTCGAGGTCCTTGAGGGCCTCCTCGCCGACGTTGGGGATGTCGCGGGTGATCTCCTCGGGGCCAAGCTTGGTGTCGCGCGACTCGATCTCGTGCTTCTCGATATGGATGCTGGTGAACAGGTCGTCGCGCACGAGGCGCTCGCTGATCACGATCGCGTCCTCGTAGTTGCCGCCCTCGAAGCTCATGAACGCAACCATCACGTTGCGGCCCAGGGCGAGCTCCCCGCCGTCCGTCGACGACGAGTCTGCGATGGCGTCGCCGTCCGCGATCCGCTGGCCGACGGTCACGATCGGGCGCTGGTTGATGCACGTGCCCTGGTTGCTGCGGACGAACTTGAGCAGCCGGTACTCGTCCAGCTCACCCGAGTCCGCCTCGACCTGCACCCGCTCGGCGGTGACGCTGGTCACGACCCCCGCGTGGCGCGCGATGACCACCTGGCCCGAATCACGCGCGGCGCGCGCCTCCATGCCGGTGCCCACGATCGGGGCCTCGGGCTCGAGCAGCGGCACCGCCTGGCGCTGCATGTTCGAGCCCATGAGGGCGCGGTTGGCGTCGTCGTGCTCGAGGAACGGGATCAGCGCGGTCGCCACCGAGACGACCTGCTTGGGGCTGACGTCCATGTACTCGATCTGGTCCGGCCGCGCCTCGGGGAAGGTGTCGCGGTAGCGCGACGGCACGCGCTCGCCGATGAAGTGGTTGCCCTCGTCCAGCGGCGCGTTGGCCTGGGCGACGACGTGCTCCTCCTCCTCGTCCGCGGGGAGGTAGTCGATGTCGTCGGTCACGATCGGGCGGATCGGGAATGCGAGCGCCTTCTGGCGCGCGAGCTCCTTGCGGGCCGCCTCGGTGAACGGCTCGCCCTTGCTGACGATGACCTTGCCGTCCTTGCCGGCCAGGTCGGCGCCCGCCTCATAGGCGAGGAGGTCCGGATCGCTGTGGGCGACCGTGCGCTTGACCTTGCGGTACGGCGTCTCGATGAACCCGTAGGCGTTGATCCGCCCGTAGGTCGCGAGCGAGCCGATCAGGCCGATGTTCGGCCCTTCGGGGGTCTCGATCGGGCAGATCCGCCCGTAGTGGCTGTGGTGGACGTCGCGGACGTCGAACCCGGCGCGCTCGCGTGACAGGCCGCCCGGCCCGAGGGCGCTGAGGCGCCGCTTCGAGGTCAGCTCGGCGAGCGGGTTGGTCTGGTCCATGAACTGGCTGAGCTGGCTGCCGCCGAAGAACTCCTTCATCGCCGCCACCACGGGCCGGATGTTGATGAGGGCGTTGGGCGTGGCCTTGTCGATCTCCTGGATCGTCATCCGCTCGCGAACGACGCGCTCCATCCGGAGCAGGCCGATCCGGAACGCGTTCTGGATCAGCTCGCCGTTGGCGCGGATCCGGCGGTTGCCGAGATGGTCGATGTCGTCCTTCGTGTGGAGCCCGCGGTTGGACTCGATCAGGTGGCCGACGATCGACGCGATGTCCTCGCGGGTGATCGTCCGCTGATCGCGCAGGAGCTCGATGCCCATCCGGGCCGCGACCGCATCCAGCTTCTTGTTGAACTTGTAGCGTCCCACGCGCCCGAGGTCGTAGCGCCGGAAGTTGAAGAACAGGCTCTCGACCAGCTGGCGGGCATTGTCACCCGTGGGCGGATCGCCCGGGCGGAGCTTCTTGTAGACCTCGATCAGGGCCTCGTTCTGGCTCTTGGTCAGGTCCTTGTCCAGGGTGTTCGCGATGAACGGGTGCTCGGGGTCGATGTCGACCGCTCCGAACAGGCCGGCGATCTCGTCATCGCCCTCGAAGCCGACGGCGCGGAGCAGCGTGGTCGCCGCGATCTTGCGCTTGCGGTCCACCTTGACCCACAGCTGGTCCTTGTTGTTGGTCTCGAACTCCAGCCACGCGCCCCGGTTGGGGATGACCTTGGCCGAGAACAGCATCCGGCCCGTGCTGGGATCCTCGAGCTCGCTGTAGTACACGCCGGGCGAGCGGACGAGCTGGCTGACCACCACGCGCTCTGCGCCGTTGATCACGAACGTTCCCATGTCCGTCATCCACGGGTAGTCGCCCATGTACACGCGCTGACGCTGGATCTCGCCGGTCTCCTTGATCAGGAGCTCGACGTTGACGTACAGCGGGCGGCTGAATGTCAGGTCCTTGGTCCGGCACTCCTCCTCGGAGTACTTGGGCGTCCCGAACTCATAGTCCAGGAACTGGAGCTCCATCACCTTGCCGGTGAAGTCCTTGATCGGGCTGATCTCGTCGAACAGGTCCCGCAGGCCCTTCTCGATGAACCACTGGAAGGACTCGAGCTGCAGCTCGATGAGGTTCGGGACCTCGAACTTGTCGACGCTGATCCCGTCGCGAACCTCGGCGATCCGGGCGTATGAGAGACGGCCGGAGGGGGTTGCAGCGAGGGGGGCCGACGAGACGGACAGCATGAAGGACGGCTCCTTGACGGAGTTGAAAGAAGGGGGGACGGCCGCGCTCACAGAAGGAGTAGGATACCGCGTTCCGAATGGATGTCAAACGCCGGACACGTCCGACAGGACGGCAGCCCGAAGGCCACCGTCCTGCGGCACGGCCGGGTGCCCGGGGTCGCCGGGCGCTGACGAGCTACTTGATCTCGACCTTGGCGCCCTGGTCCTCGAGGGCTGCCTTGATCTTCTCTGCCTCGTCCCTGGTGACGCCTTCCTTGACGGCCTTGGGGGACGCGTCGACGAGATCCTTGGCCTCCTTGAGGCCGAGGCCGGTGAGCTCGCGGACGACCTTGATGACCGGGATCTTGTTGGGGCCGATCTCGGTCAGGGTCGCGGTGAACTCGGTCTGCTCCTCGGCCGCCTCGGCCGCGGGGGCTGCGCCCGCCGCGGCGGGTGCGGCGCCGGCGAAGGCGACGGGCGCCGCGGCGGTGACGCCGAAGCGGTCCTCGAACTTCTTCTTGAAGTCCGAGAGCTCGAGGACGGTCATCTGCTCGAATGCCTCGAGCAGCTGGTCGGGGGTAAGCGTGGCCATGTCGGTGGTTCTCCTGGTCGCTGAGCGCCCGGTCGGGCGCGGGGATCTCGAGGTGAGGGTCAGGCCGCGGCGTCGCCGCGCTGGTCGGCGAGCGCCTGGACGAGCCCGGCGATGTCCCGCAACGGGGCATCGAACAGGCCGGCCATCGTCGACAGCGGCGCCACGATGGCGCCCAGCGCTTCGCCGAGGAGTACCTCGCGCGAAGGCAGGGTTGCCAGCCTGGCCACGCCGTCGGCGTCGATCGTCCGCGATCCCAGCACACCGCCCGTGATCTTCACGATGCGGTAGGGCCGCGTGGCGTCGAGCACCGCCTTGGCCGTCGTCGACTCGTCGGCGCCGAAGGCGATTGCCGTCGGACCCACGAGCATCGGCGACAGTGCGGCCGCGGCAGGGCTGTCCTGCGCCGCGATCCGCATCAGGCGGTTCTTGACGACCCGGTAGCTCACGTTCTGCTTGCGCAGCGCGCGCCGGATCTCGCCGATCTCCTTCACCTTGAGGCCGCGATACTCGGAGACGATCATCGTCCGGCTGGCGTCCAGCTGGGCGCGCAGCTCGGCGATCGTCTCGCGCTTGGCCTCGGTCGGCATCGAGCCTCCTTGACCTCCTTGCTCCTGCGCGCAACCGGCGCGCGGCGGTGGGTGCGCCCGGCCGTTGCGGCCGGATCAGACCCCTGCGACGGGCCACGTGGCGATGCAGGGGGCGCGACCCACCTGGAGGTGGGGCGATGACCTCTGCCTCGGCGTGCTCGCCGTCGTCCCCTGCCCACACCCTCGCGGGTGGGAGCCGGTCCGGTCCGGCGGATCAAGCCCTGGACGTCGTGCCGGTCTCGCGACCGATGCGGCGCCCGGCGGGCGCAGGCTGTCTGCGGCTGTCCGTCTGTATTGACTGCGGCGCCGGCCTCTCGGCTGCGCCGTCCGTGTGGTGGCCGGATCCTACGCGCTGGCGGCGGCGAGGGCGTCCGGGATGTCGACCCGGATGCCCGGGCCCATGGTGGTGGCGATGGTGAGGGTGCGCAGGTACTGTCCCTTGGCCCCCGCCGGCTTGGCGCGATTGATCGCGTCGACGAGGCTGGCCAGGTTCTCGACCAGCTGCCCCTCCTCGAAGCTCGCCTTGCCGACCGGGACGTGGATGATCGCGCCCTTGTCGACCTTGAACTCGACCCGGCCGCCCTTGACCTCACGGATCGCGCGGTCGAGATCGAAGGTGATGGTGCCGGACTTGGGGTTCGGCATCAGCCCGCGGCGGCCGAGGATCCGGCCCAGCCGTCCGACCATGCCCATGACGTCCGGCGCCGCGAGCGCCACGTCGAACTCCAGCCAGCCGGCCTCGATCTTCTTGACCAGGTCCTCGGCGCCCACCTCGTCCGCGCCGGCGCGGAGCGCCTCCTGCGCCTTCTCGCCCTGGGCGAACACGGCGACGCGCACGACCTTGCCGGTGCCATGCGGCAGGACGACCGTGCCCCGGACCATCTGGTCCGCATGACGCGGATCGACGCCCAGGCGGACATGCGCCTCGACCGATGCGTCGAACTTGACGTTGGACGTCTGCTTCGCCAGGGACACCGCCTCCTGGATCGGGTACACGGTGGTCCGGTCGATGAGCTTCACCGCGTCCTGGTAGCGCTTGCCGTGCTCGGCCATGATCGTTTCTCCTTCGGTCCGTGGACCTGCCCCTGGGGGGTGCGCGCGGTTCGGGGTCGCTCCCGTGCGCGTCGTCGATGGCGTGCTAGCCGACGACCTCGATGCCCATGCTCCGGGCGGTTCCCTCGATCACCTTCATGCCGGCCTCGATGTCGTTGACGTTGAGGTCCGGCAGCTTGATCTCGGCGATCTGCCGGACCTGGTCGCGCGTGAC
The DNA here is from genome assembly GCA_963720825.1 of uncultured Chloroflexia bacterium. GTDB lineage: Bacteria > Chloroflexota > Limnocylindria > Limnocylindrales > CSP1-4 > CAIXZV01. Next base: position 98,455 of record CAVRGY010000011.1, read on the forward strand.
CCGTCCGACGAGCGCTCGCTTCGGTGTCTCGGAGCCCTTGTCGACCCCGGCGGCCTTGCGCAGGAGGTCCGGCGCCGGCGGCGTCTTGAGCACGAACGTGAACGACCGGTCCTCGAAGATCGTGATCTGGGCGGGGATGACCTGCCCGGACTTGTCGGCGGTCCGCTCGTTGTAGGTCTTGGTGAACTCGACGATGTTGATGCCGTGGGGCCCCAGCGCCGTGCCGACGGGCGGGGCGGGCGTTGCCTTGCCGGCCGGCAGCTGCAGCGTCAGGACGATTCGGATCTTCTTGGCCACGGTCAGAGAATTCCTTTCTTAGCGGGCGATCGGTGCCGAGATCGCCGCTCCGGCGGATGCCGGGCAAGGCGCCGTCGAGTACACGAGCGAGCGCACTTCGGGTGCGTGAGCGAGGGCACGGAGGCGGCAACGCCGCACGGCGCCGTCCGCAGCGGCGATCGTCATAGCTTTTCGACCTGGAGGAAGTCGAGTTCGACCGGCGTCTCCCGGCCGAAGATGCTGACCAGGACCTTGAGCTTGTTGCGCTCGGGGTTGACCTCGTCGACGGTACCGATGAACTCCGCGAACGGGCCGTCCGTGACGCGCACGCTCTGGCCCTTGATGAATGCGACCCGGAACTTGGGCGTCTCGACGCCCATGTGCCGCAGGATCTGCTTGACCTCGGTCTCGTCGAGGGGGATCGGCTCGCTGCGCATGCCGGGGATGTTGCCGCTGCCGACGAAGCTGGTCACGCCGGGCGTGTTGCGGACCACGAACCACGACTCCGGGTCGAGGATCATCTCCACCAGCACGTAGCCTGGATAGACCTTCTTCTGGACGGTGTGCCGCTGGCCCTGGCGGATCTCGATCTCATCCTCCATCGGGACGAGCACCTGGAAGATCTTGTCCTCCATGCCCATCGACTCGATGCGGTGCTCGAGGTTCGCCTTGACCTTGTTCTCGTAGCCCGAGTAGGTGTGGATCACGTACCAGCGCTTCTCGGGCGCCTTGTTCGCGGTCAGCTGCTCGGTCATGCGGTCAGACTCGTGAGGAACTTGACCACCTGGTCGTACCCCGTATCGGCGACCGTGATGTACAGCCCGACCACGAACGAGATCAGGAACACCAGGACCGTCAGGTTGCGCACCTGGATGCGATTGGGCCACGAGACCTTCTTGAGCTCGGACCATGATTCGTCAATGAAGCGGCGAAGTCGGTTCACGGATGCCTTTTCAACTTGCGCTCCTGCGGGTTCACCTTCGGATGGCCGAGGCGACGCTCCTGCGAGCCATCGGCCGGAGGATTGTGGCAGGGGCGATAGGACTCGAACCTACAACAACCGGTTTTGGAGACCGGTGCTCTGCCAATTGAGCTACGCCCCTGCGATGGCCGGCCAGCTGGCTACTTGGCCTCCCGGTGCAGCGTGTGGCGCCGCTCCCGGGGACAGTACTTGAGCAGCTCGATCCGGTTGGGATCGTTCTTCTTGTTCTTGCGCGTCGTGTAGTTGCGGGTCTTGCATTCGGTGCAGGCCAGCTGGATCGCCGGGCGCGCCTCGACTCTTGCCATGTCGTCTCGCTACTCGATGATGCTGGTGATCGCGCCGGCGCCGACGGTCCGGCCACCCTCGCGGATGGCGAACCGCTGCCCGACCTCGAGCGCGATGGGGGTGATGAGGTCGACGGTCATGTCCACGTTGTCACCGGGCATGATCATCTCGGCCCCGTCGGGCAGCCCGATGGCGCCCGTGACGTCGGTCGTGCGCAGGTAGAACTGCGGCCGGTAGCCGTTGTAGAACGGGGTATGGCGGCCGCCCTCCTCCTTGGTCAGGACGTACACCCGCGCGATGAACTTGGTGTGCGGGGTGACCGAGCCTGGCTTCGCGAGCACCTGGCCGCGCTCGATGTCGTCGCGCTCGATGCCCCGCAGCAGGCAGCCCACGTTGTCGCCCGCCTGGCCCTGGTCGAGCAGCTTCTTGAACATCTCGACGCCGGTGACGACCACCTTGCGGGTGGCGTTGATGCCGACGATCTCGACCTCCTCGCCGACCTTGACGATGCCGCGCTCGATGCGCCCGGTGGCGACGGTGCCCCGGCCCTTGATCCCGAACACGTCCTCGACCGGCATCAGGAACGGCTTGTCGATGGGGCGCTCGGGGTTGGGGATGTACGAGTCGACCGCGTCCATCAGCTCCTGGATCGGGGCGTAGGCCGGATCGTCGACGTTGTCGCCGGCCTCGAGCGCCTTCAAGGCGGAGCCGCGGATGAACGGGATGTCGTCACCCGGGAAGTTGTTCTTGGTCAGGAGCTCGCGGACCTCGAGCTCGACGAGGTCGAGCAGCTCGGGGTCGTCGACCGCGTCGACCTTGTTGAGGAACACCACGATGTACGGCACTTCCACCTGGCGGGCGAGCAGGATGTGCTCGCGGGTCTGGGGCATCGGGCCGTCGGTCGCGGCGACCACCAGGATCGCGCCGTCCATCTGGGCGGCTCCGGTGATCATGTTCTTGATGTAGTCGGCGTGCCCGGGGCAGTCGACGTGCGCGTAGTGGCGCTTGTCCGTCTCGTACTCGACGTGGGCGATCGCGATCGTGATCCCGCGCTCGCGCTCTTCCGGGGCGTTGTCGATCGAATCGAACGCGCGGTACACCGCGTCGCCCTTCAGCGCGAGGTACTTGGTGATCGCGGCGGTGAGCGACGTCTTGCCGTGGTCGATGTGGCCGATCGTGCCGACATTCACGTGCGGCTTCGTGCGCTCGAACTTCTTCTTGGCCACAGGACCTTCTCACTCCAGGGCTTGGGCGGTGCTGACCGCCTGGATGGACCGGGATCGGCGAGGGATGGAGCCCAGAACGGGATTCGAACCCGTGACCTCATCCTTACCAAGGATGTGCTCTGCCAGCTGAGCTATCTGGGCCCGCTGGACGCAGGTCGGCGCCCGATCCACGTCCGTTGAGGCGTTGCTTGTCGATGGAGCCGACGACGGGACTCGAACCCGGAACCGGCGGTTTACAAAACCGCTGCTCTACCAATTGAGCTACGTCGGCACGCGCGCAGCGTCAAACAAGAGTAGGACCCCGCGAGCCGGGGAATGATACGGCTCGCCAGCCCACCCGTCAAACCTCCGGCGGCCCTGTCCGGGGTGCCGGCGACGGGTCGTCAGCCGCGTCCGGAGGCGGGTCGGCAGCGTCATCCGGCGACGGGCCTGCGATCGCGTCCACATCGGGGCTGGTGGGGTCGCCGGGCAGGAGGTCCGCGTCGGCGACCGGCCCCGGCTCGGGGTCAGGAGCCGTGGCGCGGGGACGGGTCGTCCGCGGCCTGCGAGTCCGGACGGGTCGTGACCCGGTGGTCGGCAGTTCCGGCGACTCGCCGTCGACGGCGTCGACGGGCTCGCCGGCCGGCTCCGGGTCGGGCGTTGGCGGGACCTCGGGCAGGCCACGCTGCGCGGCGGCCTCGTAGAGCAGGATCGAGCCCGCGACCGAGGCGTTGAGCGATTCGATCCGACCATGCATCGGGATCCGCACCAGCAGGTCACAGCGGCGCCGGACGGCGGGGCCGAGCCCCCGTCCCTCGCTGCCGACAACGATCGCGATCGGGCCGCGCAGGTCGGCCTCGCGCGCGGACAGCGGCGCATCACCGTCGGCGCCCACGATCCGCAGTCCGCGCGCGTGCAGGTCGGCGAGCGATCCGGGCAGGTCGTCGACGGGCGCCAGCCGGAGGTGCTCGACCGCCCCCGCGGAGGCCTTGACCGCGGCCGGGGTCAGCGGCGCCTGGCGACGGGTCGGGAAGATTGCGCCGTGGACGCCGGATGCCTCGGCGCTGCGAAGCAGCGTTCCGACGTTCTGGGGGTCCTCGAGGGAGTCGAGCACGAGCACCAGGGGCGGCTCTCCCCGCACTGCCGCGACCGCGAGGATGTCGTCCAGCCCGGCCCACTGGCGCGGCGCCACCACGAGGGCGACACCCTGGTGGCCGTCGAACCCGGCGATCGCGGTCAGCGACCCACCCTCGACCTCGACCACCGGGATCCGCAGGCTCGTCGCGTGGAGCACGAGCTTCTCGAGCGCGAGCCGGCGCTGCGGCACGACCAGCAGCCGCTTTGCCTCGCGCCGGGCGACGAACGCCTCCTCCACCGGGCGCCGGCCGGCGACCAGCTCCTCGCCCTCCTCGAGCTCGAGGATCTCGGCCGTGTCCGCGGCCGGCCGGTACGGCCGGCCCTGGTCGCCGCGATCCTGCCACGGGCGGGGGCCCGGGCGGCCGGGCAGCTGGTGCGGCCGATCGGCACCCTCCCAGGGGCGCGCGGGCCTGGAGTCCCACTGGCGAGCCGGGCGCGGGCCGTCGAGCGTCGGGGCACCCTGGGACGGCAGATCCGGGTGCCGATCCGGCGGACGCCTGCCCATCGGGGGCCGCCCTGTCGGGGGCCGGCCCATCGGGCGACGCGGCCGGTCATCCGGGTATGGCGAGCCCGGCGGTCGGGGTCCACCGTCAGGCTGATGGCGTCGAGGCTCGTCCCATGGTCGGCCGGGGGGCCGGGTCGGCCGTGGGCCGTCGCCCATGCCGAACCCACGCCGCCCGCCACCGGGGCGGCCCTGCTGGTGGTCGCGCGGCCCACGCCATCGGGGCGCATCGCGTGTGTCGCGCGAGTCCCGGGCATCGCGGTCGTCACGCTGGTCGCGGGAGTCTCGGGAATCGCGCTGATCGCGAATGTCTCGGGCATCTCGCGTATCGCGAGCATCGCGATCATCACGGATGCCGCCGGGGCCGCCGGCAGGTCCGTGCGGACGGTCGCGGCCCTGCCCGGGCGGCGGCCACGGCCGGCCCGGGGGTCGCCGGTCGTCGCGGAACCCGCCCGGTCTCGGGCCGCTCGGTCTCGGGCCGCTCGGGCGCGGGCCACCCGGGCCTCGCCGCGGACCTCCCCCTCGACCAGGCTCGCGGCGCGCCGGGCGCTCGCCGTCATCGCGGGGCTCGCGGCCGTCAGTCACCGGCGCCCACCAGCGGTCTCCACCGCTGTCCGTCGCGCGTGTCCTCGACGGCGATCCCCCTGGCGAGCAGCTCGTCCCGGAGGCGATCCGACTCGGCGAAGTCGCGCGCGGCACGGGCCGCCGCCCGCTGGTCGAGCAGCGCCTGGTGCTCGGGATCGATCTCCACGACCGGTGCGGCGATACCGAGCACCGTGTCGAGGTCGCGGATGGTCGCCACCACCCGAGCCGCATCGGCGGTCGAGAGTGATCGCGCGTCGAGCCGCCGGTTGAGGTCGCGCACGCCCTGGAACAGCGCCCCGAGCGCCTCGCTCACGTTGAGGTCGTCGTCAAGCGCCTCGTCGAACCCCGTCCGCATGGTGTCGAGCACGGTGGGCAGCGACGGATCGTCGTCGTGCGCCTCGCGGTAGGCGGCGAGCGCGAGGAGCAGGGCATCGATCCGCTCCACCGCCGCCGCGGCAGCCTGGAACGACGCCTCCGAATAGTTGAGCGGGGTGCGGTAGTGGACCGCGAGCAGCGCGTACCGCAGCGCCCGCGGCGACACGCCCGAGGCAACGACCTCCTCGACGGTCGCAATGTTGCCAACCGACCGTGCCATCTTCTCGCCGTCCATCCGGAGGTGAGCGTTGTGCAACCAGGTGCGCACGAACGGCCGGCCGGTCGCGGCCTCCGACTGGGCAAGCTCGTCCTCGTGGTGGGGAAACACGAGGTCCACGCCGCCGGTGTGGATGTCGAACGACTCGCCCAGGTGCGCCATGCTCATGGCGGAGCACTCGATGTGCCAGCCCGGCCGGCCCGGGCCGATCCGCGTGTCCCATGACGGCTCGTCGTCCCGGGGCCCCTTCCACAGCGCAAAGTCCCGTACGTCGTCCTTGCCGTAGTCGTCGGTCGCGACCCGCTCGCCGACGCGCATCGCCGCAGGATCGAGACGCGCGAGCCGGCCGTACGCCGGCCACGATGCGATCCGGAAGAACACCGAGCCGTCGTCGGTGCGGTAGGCGTGACCCTTGTCGATGAGCGTGGCCACCAGGTCTGCGATGGGCCCGATATGGTCGGTCGCCCGCGGCAGTAGGTCGGGTCGCCGCATCCCGAGCAGGTCGGCATCGGCCAGGAACCTGGCCGCCCAGCGGTCGGTGAGCTCGCGAGTCGAGGTCCCGGCGGCCGCCGCGCGCTGGATGATCCGGTCGTCGATGTCGGTCAGGTTCATGACCCAGGTGACGCGGAGCCCGCGGTGCCGCAGGTGGCGAACCAGGAGATCCGCGAACAGGAATGCGCGGAAGTTGCCGATGTGCGCCGCGCCGTAGACCGTCGGCCCGCAGCTGTAGATGCGGACGTGGCCGGGCTCGATCGGCTCCAGCGGCCGGGTCTCGCCGGTGAGGGTGTCCTGGAGCCGGATCGTCATCGCGTCCGCTCCACGATGGCGACGGCATGGGCCGACATCGAGCGGCCGGCGCCCTCGTCGCCGGCCAGGTTCCCGGTGGATGCCTTGACGTTGACGCTGCCGGTGGGCAGGCCGAGCAGCGCCGCGATGACGGCGCGCATGTCATCCAGCCGGGCTCCCAGCCGCGGGCGGGCGCCGATGATCACGAGGTCGACGGAGGCCGGGGCCATGCCCGCCGCGGACAGCCGCGACACGACCTCCGCGAGCAGCGACCGGCTGTCGATGCCCCGCGGGGTCGTCGCGTCGGCCGGGAACAGCCGCCCCAGGTCGCCAAGGCCTGCCGCCCCCAGCAGCGCATCTGCGACGGCGTGGAGCGCGACGTCGCCATCGGAGTGGCCGGCCAGCCGGGGCGCACCGGCGAGCTCGATCCCGCCCAGCCGCAAGGGGGCCCCGGGCCCGAACGGGTGGCTGTCATGGCCGAGCCCAACTCGTGCTGCCGCCGGAGGCAGCGCGAGCTCAACACGCCGGAGATCGTCGGGCAGCGTCACCTTGAGATTCGAGGGCTCACCGGGGATTGCATGGACCGTGATCTTACAGGCCTCCAGCAGCGCGGCCTCGTCCGTGAACTCCGGCGGCCGGTCGGGAGGGTATCGCTGCCACGCGTCGAGCAGCAGCCCGCGGCGGACGCCCTGCGGCGTCTGCGCAGCCGCCAGCGTCGCGCGATCGACCGTTTCGGCCACGACACCATCGCTGACCCGCTTGAGCGTCTCGGCGACCGGGACCACGGGGATGGCCGCGCCGTGCATCGCGGTGGCCCGGGCCACCGCCGTCACGAGGTCCGAGGAGGCCAGCGGACGGGCACCGTCGTGGATCAGCATCGGCCGGTCGGGCCGGTCGGGGTCCAGCGCCTCGATCCGCATCACGCCGGCGGCAACCGATGCCTGGCGGGTCGCGCCGCCGGCGACGACGGCGTCGACGCGTTGCGGGAGCCAGCCGGCCCGGCTGATCTCGTCCACTCGCCCGGGCGCCGTGACGACGACCAGCCGCGCAACGATCGGCGACGCGGCAATCGCATCGAGCGTCCAGGCGAGCAGCGGCCGTCCACCGACGGGCGCCATGAGCTTGTCGGCGCCGCCCATCCGGCGCGAGGTACCGGCGGCGACCACGACCACGTCGGCGCGAAGCTCCTCGCCGTCGACGAGGAGCCCGTCGCGTGGTTCGGTGGCCACCCCTAGTCCAGGTGCGGCTGCGCGAAGATCATCCGCCCGGCCACCGTCTGGAGGACGCGGGTGACCGACACGTCGACGTCGCGGTCGATCAGCCGTGCGCCGCCCTCGACGACGATCATGGTGCCGTCGTCCAGGAACCCGACGCCCTGGCCCGCCTCCTTGCCTTCCTGGATCACCTTGACGTGCAGCTCCTCGCCGGGCAGGACCGCGGGCTTGACCGCGTTCGCGAGCGAGTTGATGTTCATGACCCGGACGCCCTGGAGCTCGGCGACCCGGTTGAGGTTGAAGTCGTTGGTGAGCACGACGTGGCTCCGTCGCTTGGCCAGCTCGACCAGCTTGGCGTCGACCTCGGCAACCATCGGCGCCTCGTCCTCGACAACCTCGACCGGCGTCCGCTGGTCGCGCTGCATCCGGTTGAGGATCTCGAGCCCGCGCCGGCCACGGTTGCGCCGCAGCGTGTCCGATGAATCGGCGATGTGCTGGAGCTCGTCGAGCACGAACCGCGGCACCACGAGGGTGCCGTAGATGAAGCCCGATTCCACGATCTCGGCGATCCGCCCGTCGATCAGGACGCTGGTGTCAACGACGATCCGCGGCTCGCCGGCGCGGTCCTCGGCTTCCGCACCCGGACGCCGCACCAGGCCGGCACCCTCGGCGGCGGCGATGAGGTCGAGCCGCTTGGCGACAGTGAGGCCCATCATGCCGAGGCCCATGAACAGCGACACGCCGAGCGGGAGCCAGGTCCCCAGCGATCCCTCGATGTTCGACAGCGGCAGGCCGAGCAACAGGCCGAGCAGCAGGCCGAGCAACAGGCCCAGGACGGCGGCGACGAACTCGGCCGTCGACAGCTCCTGGACCCGGCTGATCATCCAGCCGGCGGGCACGATCGTGAGATATGGCAGGATCGCGAAGCCGACGATGAGCCACGCGATCGTCCACGCCGCCAGGATGAACCCGGCGTTCGCGACGTCCGTGAACAGCCCGGTCCCGATCGCCGCAAGACCGAGCCCGACGAACGCGCCGAGCGCGGCTCCCAGGACCCGGATCGTCCGAATCACGCGTCTCCTCGATGGCTGCGCCCAGATCGCCGTTCCCGGTCGTGCGCGGCGCGGGCCGAGCCTAGCATGCAGTGGAGGCGATCCGCAGCGGGCCCGGAGCGTCAGGCGCCGCGGCGGGACGTGGCTTCGCCCAGCGCGGCGTGGATGGCGTGCGCGAGCGAGCCCGCGATCACCACGTCCACGCCGGCGATGACCGGCAGATCGCGACCATGGGGTCGCGGCACGATCGCGCGCGTGAAGCCCAGCCTCGCGGCCTCCCGCAGGCGACGATCGAGCCCGCCCACCGAGCGAAGCTCGCCCAGCAGCCCCACCTCGCCGATCGCAACCGTGCCCTGGACCAGCGGCCGGTCGCGGAGCGACGACGCGAGGGCGAGGGCGAGCGGCAGGTCCAGCCCGGGCTCGGTCACCGTCAGGCCGCCGGCAAGGTTCGCATACACGTCGTGCCCGGCGAGCCCGATGCCGGCCCGGCGACCGAGGACCGCCACCAGGAGCGCGAGACGGTTCGGGTCGACGCCGGACGCCGTCCGGCGCGGGGACGGCGCACCGGTCGGCGCGACCAGCGCCTGGACCTCGACCAGCAGCGGGCGGGACCCTTCGAGGACCGGCGCGACGACGCTGCCGGGTGCCGGCGCGTCGTGCTCGGCCAGGAAAGCGCGGGCGGGGTCGGCGACCTCGTCCAGGCCGCGCTCCCCCATCTCGAACACGCCGACCTCCTCCGTGGATCCGTAGCGGTTCTTCGCGGCGCGCAGCAGCCGGAGACCGCCCGTGCGGTCTCCCTCGATGGAGAGCACGACGTCGACCAGGTGCTCGAGGGTCTTGGGGCCGGCCAGCGTCCCGTCCTTGGTCACATGGCCCACGAGCACGATCGGGATCCCCTCGGCCTTGGCCAGGTCCATCAGGCGCAGCGTGGACTCCCGCACCTGCCCCACGCTCCCGGGCGGCCCGCCGAGGTCGTCAGAGGCGACGGTCTGGACCGAGTCGATGATCAGCAACCCCGGCTGCAATGTCCGGGCGAGCTCGACGATGCGGCCGACCTCGGTCTCGGCGACCACGCGGATGAGGTCGCCGGCGATCCCGGTCGTGAGCCCCATCCGGGCCGCTCGCAGACGGACCTGGCTCGTCGAATTCCTCGCCCGTCGCGTACAGGACCGGGCTCGCGGCGCCATCACCGGCGACCCCGGCGGCAACCTGGAGGACGAGCGTGGACTTCCCGATCCCCGGCTCCCCGCCGAGCAGCACGACGGAGCCGGCCACGAGCCCGCCGCCGAGCACGCGGTCCAGCTCGCCGATCCGGACGGACCGGCGCGTCTCACCGCCGGGCGACGCCTCGGACAGCGCGACGGGCACGGCCGAGGCGCCCGTCGACGCGGGGATCCGTCGTGGCTCGTCGCGGACGACCGTCTCGACCAGGGTGTTCCATTCACCGCAGGTGCGGCACTGGCCCTCCCAGCGGAGCACGGCCGTGCCGCACGACTGGCAGACGTAGCGGCTCTGCGCGCGGGCCACGGGCGGCGCTCCGCGCGGCCGCTAGACGGCTTCGACCGGGGTCTTCGCCTCGGTGGCGGTGATCGACAGCCCGTTCCCGTCCGGGTCGAGGTCGACCACGATCTCGTCGCCCGGCTGGTATCGACCGAGCAGCAGGTGCTCCGCGAGCGGATCCTCGATCAGGTTCTGGATCGTCCGGCGCAGCGGACGCGCGCCGTACGCCGCGTCGTAGCCCAGCTTGATCACGTGCTCCTTCGCGGCCGTGGTGATCTCCAGCACCATCCCCTGGGCAGTGACCTGGTCCCGGACACGCTGGAGCATCAGGTCCACGATCTTCGTGATCTCCTCGACCGTCAGGCTTCGGAACACGACCGTCGCGTCGATCCGGTTGAGGAACTCAGGCCGGAAGTTGGTCTTGAGCTCTGCCTGGACCTTCTCCTTCATCAGGTCGTACGACGCGGCGGCCCGCGTCTCGACCGTATCGCCCTGGACCCGGAACCCGAGCGAGGAGTTGGTCTGGATCTTCGCCGCCCCGAGGTTCGAGGTCATGATGATGATCGTGTTGCGGAAGTCGACCCGCCGGCCCTTCGCATCGGAGAGGTGTCCGTCCTCCAGGATCTGGAGCAGGATGTTGAACACCTCGGCGTGCGCCTTCTCGATCTCGTCGAGCAGGATCACGGCGTAGCTCTTGCGGCGGACGGCCTCGGTCAGCTGGCCGCCCTCGTCGAAGCCGACATAGCCTGGCGGCGCGCCAACCAGCCGGCTCACGTTGTGCCGCTCCATGAACTCGCTCATGTCGATCTTGATGAGCGTGTCCTCGGAGCCGAACATGAACTCGGCGAGCGCCTTGGCGAGCTCGGTCTTGCCGACCCCGGTGGGCCCGAGGAAGATGAACGAGCCGATCGGCCGCTTTGGATCCTTGAGTCCGGCACGGGCGCGTCGGACCGCGCGAGAGACGATCTCGATCGCCTCCTCCTGGCCGATCAGCCGCTGGTGGAGCACCTCCTCCATCTTGAGCAGGCGCTCGGACTCCTCCTGTGCGATGCGCGCAACCGGGATCCCGGTCCACATCGCGACGACCTGGGCGATCTCCTCCTCGTCGACCTGGGGCGTCTCGCCCGACACGGTGGACTGCCAGTCCGCCCGCATCTTGTCGACCGACTCGCGCGATGTCGCCTCGGCCTCGCGCAGGGTCGCCGCCTGCTCGTACTCCTGGGCGTTGATCGCGGCGTCCTTCTCCTTGGTGATCTTGTCCAGCTCCTTCTGCGCGGTCCGGAGCTCGGGCGGCGCGGAGGAGTGGCGGAGGCGGACCCGGCTCGACGCCTCGTCGATCAGGTCGATCGCCTTGTCGGGCAGGTGGCGGTCCGTGATGTAGCGGATCGACAGGTCTGCCGCGGCGCGCACGGCGTCGTCGGTGATCTGCACCTTGTGATGCTGCTCGTAGCGCTCACGGATCCCGATCAGGATCTCGATCGTCTGCTCAAGGGTGGGCTCCTCGACCATGACCGGCTGGAACCGGCGCTCGAGGGCCGCGTCCTTCTCGATGTACTTGCGGTACTCGTCGAGCGTGGTCGCGCCGATGCACTGGAGCTCGCCGCGCGACAGCGGCGGCTTGAGGATGTTGGCCGCGTCGATCGCGCCCTCCGCCGCTCCGGCGCCGACGAGGGTGTGCAGCTCGTCGATGAACAGGATCGCGTCGTTGGTGTTGCGCAGCTCCTCGATGATCTTCTTGAGCCGCTCCTCGAACTCGCCGCGGTACTTGGTCCCCGCGACCAGGGAACCGATGTCGAGCGTGAGCACCCGCTTGTTGAGCAGGATGTCGGGCACGTCGCCGGCAACGATCCGGTGGGCGAGCCCCTCCGCGATGGCCGTCTTGCCCACCCCCGGCTCCCCGATCAGCGCCGGGTTGTTCTTCGTCTTCCGACCGAGGATCTGGATGACCCGCTCGATCTCCTTGTCGCGTCCGATGACGGGGTCCAGCTTGTCGGCGCGGGCAGCCTCCGTCAGGTTGATGCCGAGGGCGTCGACCGTGGGCGTCTTGCTCGCCCGCTTGGTCTCCTGGGTCGGCCCGGCCGACGACGACTGCGACAGGACGCGGATGACCTCGTGCCGCACCTTGTCCAGGTTGACGCCCAGCGACTCGAGCACGCCCGCCGCGATCCCCTCGCCCTCCCGGACCAGGCCGAGCAGCAGATGCTCCGTGCCGATGTAGTTGTGGCCGAGCCGACGCGCCTCGTCGATCGCGAGCTCGATCACGCGCTTCGCGCGCGGCGTGAGACCGACCTCGCCGACCACCGGTCGATCGCCACGCCCGATGATGAACTCGACGGCCGTCCGGACCTTGGGAAGCTCGACGTTCATGTTCTCGAGCACGCGCGCAGCCACGCCCTCGCCCTCACGCACCAGGCCGAGCAGGAGGTGCTCCGTGCCGATGTAGTTGTGGTTGAACCGCTGCGCCTCGTCCTGCGCCAGCGTCAGGACCTTGCGCGCGCGATCCGTGAACTTGTCGAAGCGATCCATCCGGTCGAGCTCGTTCTCCTTGGTCGCGAGGCGACCTTCGGGCCATCCTAGCACCCTATCCCGTGCGGAGCGACACGCCGGGAGGGTGCTGGCCGGGAACCCGAAAGGACCCCATGGCATACGTGATGTTCGTCCGTAGCGCCGGCGCGGATCTGTTCCCGAAACGGGCGACGGGGCGGGTATCGAGACGACCCACCGGGATCGGTGGGTCGTCTGTCGTCTGGTCCGTGACCCGGACGTGATCCGGGCCGGGGTCAGGCCTTGTCGGCCTCGGGCTCGGCCTCAGCTTCGGGCTCGGGCTCGGGGGCCGGCTCGGCGGCGGCTTCGGGCTCGGGTGCGGCCTCCGGCTCGGGTTCCGCGACCACCGCCGGCTCGGCCTCAACGGCAGCTTCCGGCTCGGGCTCGGGTGCGGCCTCTGTCGCCTCGGGCTCGGGTGCGGCCTCTGTCGCCTCGGGCTCGGGGGCCGTCTCGACAACGGCTTCCGGCTCGGGGGCGGCCTCCGCCGTCTCGGGCTCGGGGGCCGTCTCGACGACCGCTTCGGGCTCGGGGGCGGCCTCGGCCGTCTCGGGCTCAGCTGCCTCGGCCGTCTCGGGCTCAGCTGCCTCGGCCTGCGGGACGGCCTCGGCGGACGCACCGGGCTCCGGGGCATCTCCGTCGGCCGTGGCAGCCTCGGCTGCGGCCAGCTGGTCGCGGACCTGCGCGAAGGCCGCGGCGAGCGTCGTGTCGATGCCGCCCTCGGGCTCCGAGAGGGCATCGGAGGCGGCGTAGCTCCGATCCGGGCGCTCGCGGCGGTCCCGCCGCTCGCGGCGCTCAGCGCCACTCGCTGCCGGCGCGGAACCGGGTGCGGGCATGGTGCGGACCGGCGGTTCCTCGGCCTGCTTGAGGCTGAGGCCCAGGCGGTGCCGCTCGGAGTCGAGGCTGATGATCTTGAGCTTGAGGACCTGGCCCTCGTGGACGACATCACCCGGGTGAGCGACGCGCTGGTGCGAGAGCTCGCTGATGTGGATCAGGCCCTCGAGTCCCTCGCGGACTCGGACGAACGCCCCGAAGTTGACGAGCTTGGTGACCGTCCCGTCGATGACGTCGCCGACATTGAAGTCCGCGACCGTCGACTCCCACGGGTCGGGCTGCAGGCGGCGGATCGAGAGGCTGATCCGGCCCCGCTCGTGATTGATGTCGATGACCTCGGCCTCGACCTCGTCACCGACCTTGTAGCCGGCCTCCGGGTTGTTGACCTTGTTCCACGAGAGCTCGCTCTTGTGGACCAGGCCGTCGATGCCGCCGAGGTCGATGAAGATGCCGAAGGGTGCGATCGACCGGACGCTGCCGGTGACCTTCTGGTTCACCTGGAGGCTGCTGAACAGCTCGTCCCGCTTCTCGCGGCGCTCCTCGTAGAGCGCGACCTTCTCGGACAGGATGAGCCGGTTGGCCTTGCGGTTGACCTCGAGGATCTTGAGCCGGAGCTTGCGGCCGATGTACGGCTGCAGCTTCTCGGCAATCTCCTGCGCGGCGTCGCGCGGCTGCTCGTTCTGCGGGCGGCGCGGGAAGTCGACGATCTGGCTGATCGGCACGAACCCGCGGATGCCGCAGTCGACGATCAGCCCGCCCTTGTTGTGGTCGATGACCGGGGCGTCGATGATCGTGCCAGCCTCGAACAGCTCCTGCATCGAGCGCCACTTGCGCTCGAGGCCTGCGCGGCGAAGCGACAGCACGACGTGGCCTTCCGGCGACTCCGGCTGGAGCACGTAGACGAGCACGGTGTCGCCGATGTTGAGCACCGGCTGCGTCTCGGCGTGCCGGCCGTAGAGCTCGCGGTTGCTGACCACGCCCTCCGACTTGGCGCCGATGTCGACGAGCATCTCGTCCTTGTCGATCCGGACGACGGTGCCCTCGACGACGTCTCCGTGCTTGAAGCTCTTGATGTCCGAGTCCTGCTCGGCGAGGAGCTCCTCCATCGTCGTCGGCTCGGGGCCGGTCGGTCGCACGGACGCAGGCGGCGCGGCCACCACATCCTCGGTGACCGTTGGCGCCGCAGGCGCCGCGTCGGCGTCGGCGTCGACGTCGGGAGCCTCGGCCGCCGGGGCGGGCTTGTCGGTTCCGGGCTCAGCCACCGAGGTGGCTTCGGGCTCGGCGGCCGCGGCTTCGGGCTCGGCCACAGGCTCAGCCACGGGTGCGGTGGCGGCCGGCGCCGCCTCGGTCGGGGTCGATTCCGTCTCGGCCTCCGGGGCCGGTTTCGGCTCGGCCTCCGGGGCCGGTTCCGGCTCGGCCTCCGGGGTCGTGGCCTCCGGAGACGGTCCGTCCGCGGTGACGGGCTCTGCGACAGCTGACTCGGCAGTGGCGCCGTCCGCGGATCCGGTGGCTTCCGCAGCGTCGGTGTCGTTCGGCCTGGTCTCGGAGGTGGCGGGCTCGTCGGCGACGGCGATCGCCGCGACGGTCTCCTCGGACGCCGGGGTATCGGTGGAGGCGACGGCCTCCAGCGCCGGCGCGGTCCCGCCCTGCTGTTCTTCGGTCAAGGTGATCCAGTCTCCTATCGTGAATTTCGCCCTGGAATCACGAACGGCCGCGAGCAGCACTCGGGGCCGTCTGGAGAGGGAGGGTGGATCGTTGGTGACTTGGCCGGCGGTCCGCTCCTTCGCGATGACGAGACCTGAACGGTGCTCTTAAGCTGTCCATGCCCGTGGGCCGGGAGAGTCTAGCACGCAGGTACGGTCGGTACAATCAAGCTCCGTGCCCGAGCTGCCCGATCTCGACGTCGTTGCCGACGCGTTCCATGCCGCCCTCACCGGCAGGCCGCTCGCGGGCGCGCGCGCGCTCATGCCACTCGCCGTTCGCGGGACACCCGCGGAGCTTGCCGCACTGACCGGGCAGGTGGTCACGCGGGTCGTGCGTGTGGGCAAGTTCCTGGACCTGCAGCTCGACCGGGATCGAGTGGTAGTCAATCCAATGCTGACCGGGCAATTCCAGCTCGCCGCCCACGGGGAGAAGGCGCCGCCCGGCACCGCGGTGGAGCTCCGGCTCGACGGCCGGTCCGGCGGACCGCCCCCCGACGCCGCCCGATGGACCGCCGGCGCGGCGTGGCTGCCCGGCGACGAGGCAACGGTGACCGTTCGCTATCGCGACCCCACACAGATGGGCAAGGTGTACCTGCTGCCGCACGACGTGGCACGCGCGGTCCCCGGACTCGGGCCGGATGAGATAGGCCCCGATGCGCTGGATCCGGCCCTGACCCCCGACGTGTGGCGGGCCCGGATCCGGCGCCATCCGGGCGAGCTCAAGAACCTGCTGCGAAACCAGGCGTTCGTGGCAGGTATCGGGAACGCCTACTCCGACGAGATCCTGTTTGCGGCGCGACTCCAGCCGTTCCGCAAGCGAAGCTCGCTGGCCCCCGAGGAGGTGGACGATTTGTACCAGGCGATGCGCGCCACGCTGTCCTCGTCGCTCAGCCTGCTTCGCGACCGCGTGCCACCGACCTTCGAGAAGCAGGTACGTGACCACCTCGCGGTGCACAACCGGGGAGGCGAGCCGTGCCCGCGCTGCGGGGCGCGGATCACGCAGGTCTCGGCAGGCGGGTTCCAGACCAGCTACTGCCGCAGCTGC
Organism: uncultured Chloroflexia bacterium; assembly: GCA_963720825.1. GTDB lineage: Bacteria > Chloroflexota > Limnocylindria > Limnocylindrales > CSP1-4 > CAIXZV01. The sequence continues at coordinate 114,694 of CAVRGY010000011.1, forward strand.
CAGCGCTGACCGTCTGCCCTCGGCCGCCCGATCGACGCGTCACTAGGGGATGATCAGCACCTGACCGACGTGGATCACTCGCGGGTTGCTGATGTTGTTGGCCTTGGTGATCGCCGCAGCGGTTGTCCCGAACTTCGCCGCGATCCCGATCAGCGTGTCACCGGACCTGACGGTGTACGTCTGTACGTCCCCGAGCGTCGCGCTGGGGCTGGCGGACGGACCTGCCGATGGACTCGCCGAGGGCGTGGGGGACGGCGCAGGGGATTCGGAAGGTGGTGCCGTCGCAGCGCTGGATGGGCGAGGCCACGACCGCGCCCGATGCCGCGGCCGGCGAACCGCCGGAAGCATCCGGGCTCGGCGAGCCGGATGCACCGGGGCCCGCGGCACGTGCGACAACGAGGACGAGGAATGCGACGACCATGAGACCGACGAGCAAAGCCTGTCCACCAGATCGTGACGATCCCGCGAGCGGCGCCAGCAGCCCGTGCGCCGGCTCCAGCAGGAGCGGCGTCGACCGGATGGCGGGCCACAGACCCGAACCATCGGGAGGCACGCCAGCCGAGACCCGGTCGCTCGCTGCCCGGGCGGCGAGATACGTGGCACAGGCTTCATGGGCGGTTACGAGGCACAGGGACCGCTGCTTGGCCATCGCGAGCGGGGCCGGTGGATTGATCGCCGCGCAGCGGTGATCGCGGGATGCATAGGCGCTCCGCCATTCGCCCAATTCGGCGCGGAGGTACGGACACACCTCGAAGACCGCATCGGACGTGCGGCGGCCGCGTGCCGCTTGCGGTGTCCGCGCCATCCCGCCCTGGACGTCCGTCCCGTCGCTGGTGGTCGTCATTGGCGCCGAGGATACCGTGCGACAGGCGCCTCTCGCGCGCGATCACCCAAGCAATCTCGCAGTGCGTCCGTTAACGCAACAATCCCGGCGACGACCTATTTTCCCGAAAGGCTGCCCTCTCAGTATCTTCGGCGCTGGAGAGCTTAACTTCCGTGTTCGGGATGGGAACGGGTGTGGCCTCTCCGCCAGAGTCACCGGGATCGTATGCGTCTGGATGATGACGGCAGCAACCGGCGTCGCCGAATGCGACGCGGGCGCCAATCGAAAGGATCACGATTTGCCGGATCTCGAGACCCGATCTCCCGGCACGCTGACCCCTGGTCAGGTGCTGGTATAGAGGTCAAGCCCTCGACCATTAGTACGGCTCAGCTTCATCCCTCACGGGACTTCCACATGCCGCCTATCAAACAGATGGTCTCTCTGCGGTCTTACCCGGTTAACCCGGTGGGGAACCTCATCTTGAGGCGAGCTTCGCACTTAGATGCTTTCAGCGCTTATCCCAACCGAACATAGCTACCCAGCGATGCCCCTGGCGGGACAACTGGCACACCAGCGGTTCGTCCACTCCGGTCCTCTCGTACTAGGAGCAGCTCCTCTCAAGTTCCCTGCGCCCACGCTGGATAGAGACCGAACTGTCTCACGACGTTCTGAACCCAGCTCGCGTGCGGCTTTAATCGGCGAACAGCCGAACCCTTGGGACGTACTTCCGCCCCAGGATGCCACGAGCCGACATCGAGGTGCCAAACGGTGCCGTCGATGTGAACTCTTGGGCACCATCAGCCTGTTATCCCCGGGGTAGCTTTTATCCGTTGAGTGATACCCCTTCCACTCGGAGGTACCAGATCACTAAGCCCGACTTTCGTCTCTGCTCGACTTGTAGGTCTCGCAGTCAAGCTCCCTTATGCCTTTGCACTCTACGGCTGGTTTCCATTCAGCCTGAGGGAACCTTTGGGCGCCTCCGTTACACTTTAGGAGGCGACCGCCCCAGTCAAACTGCCCGCCTGACACTGTCCTGCGCCCGGCTTACGGGTCGCGGTTAGAACCGAAATCCAACAAGGGTGGTATTTCAACGTCGGCTCCGCCGAGGCTAGCGCCCCAGCTTCTCAGCCTCCCACCTATCCTACACAAATTGAACCCCAATCCAATGTCAGGGTGCAGTAAAGCTCCACGGGGTCTTTTTGCCCTAGCGCGGGTAACCTGCATCTTCACAGGTATTTCAATTTCGCCGAGTCCCTCGTTGAGACAGCGCCCAGACCGTTACGCCATTCGTGCGGGTCGGAACTTACCCGACAAGGAATTTCGCTACCTTAGGACCGTTATAGTTACGGCCGCCGTTTACCGGGGCTTCGATTCAGAGCTTGCACCCCTCCTCTTAACCTTCCGGCACTGGGCAGGCGTCAGCCCCTATACGTCAGCTTGCGCTTTCGCAGAGACCTGTGTTTTTGCTAAACAGTCGCCTGGGCCATTTCACTGCGGCTTCGATCGACCGCTGCAAGCAGCAGCCGCGAAGCGCCCCTTCTCCCGAAGTTACGGGGCCATTTTGCCGAGTTCCTTAACGAGGGTTCTCCCGATCGCCTTGGTATTCTCTACCCGCCTACCTGTGTCGGATTGCGGTACGGGCACCTGGGATCTCGCTAGACACTTTTCTCGCCGGCTCGGCTCACTGGAATCGGGCTGACGCCCTTTCATTCGCTGCTCGGGGTTGAATGAGGAGACGGATTTGCCTGTCTCCTCCCCCTACCGGCTTAGACGCGTATAGCCAAAACGCGCTCCAACTACCGTGCCGTGTCATGCCCTTGCTCCCACCTGGGATCAGATCCCGGATTCGACCGGCTGTGCCGGCCATCCTCCGATCTCCTACCCCCAGGCGACACCTTGCGGTGCAAACGATCCTTTGGTGGTTCCGGAATATCAACCGGATGTCCATCGCCTACGACTTTCGTCCTCGGCTTAGGCCCGACTAACCCTGAGCGGACGAGCCTTCCTCAGGAAACCTTAGGCTTACGGCGTGTGGGATTCTCACCCACATCTCGCTACTCATGCCGACATTCGCACTTCCGCCCGCTCCAGCCGTCCTCACGGTCGACCTTCACTGCAGAGCGGAACGCTCCCCTACCACTCGCCTTGCGGCAAGTCCGTAGCTTCGGTGCCATGCTTGAGCCCCGTTGGATTTTCGGCGCAGATCCACTTGACCAGTGAGCTGTTACGCACTCTTTCAATGGTGGCTGCTTCTGAGCCAACATCCTGGTTGTCTAGGCGAATCCACATCCTTTACCACTTAGCATGGACTTAGGGACCTTAGCTGACGGTCTGGGCTGTTTCCCTTTTGACCACGAAGCTTAGCCCTCGCAGTCTGACTCCCAGGCTCTTGAATTGCGGGATTCGGAGTTTGGTTGGGGTTGGTAAGCGGGAAGCCCCCTAGCCCATCCAGTGCTCTACCCCCGCAATTAAACGCCTGAGGCTAGCCCTAAAGCTATTTCGGGGAGAACCAGCTATCTCCGAGTTCGATTGGCATTTCACCTCTATCCACAGGTCATCCCCCAGCTTTTCAACGCTGGTGGGTTCGGTCCTCCACGGGACATTACTCCCGCTTCAACCTGCCCATGGATAGGTCACTCGGTTTCGGGTCTACTGCATGCGACTGGACGCCCTATTCAGACTCGCTTTCGCTCCGGCTACGTCCTTCTCGGACTTAACCTCGCCACACGCAAGTAACTCGTCGGCTCATTCTTCAAAAGGCACGCCATCAGGCTACCGGCTTTGACACCGGCAACACCCTTTGACTGCTTGTGGGCACGTGGTTTCAGGTACTATTTCACTCCCCTTCCGGGGTGCTTTTCACCTTTCCCTCACGGTACTAGTTCGCTATCGGTCGCCAAGAGTATTTAGCCTTAGACGGTGGTCCGCCTAGTTTCCCACATGAGAGACCTTCCACGTGGTACTCAGGTGGTCGATCCAGAGGCCGGCTCGCTTTCGTCTACGGGGCTCTCACCCGCTCTGGCCCACCGTTCCAGGTGAGTTCGACTAGCGACCGGCTTTGTAACTCTGCAGGAACCCGGCAGGGCTCCAATGTTCGACTCCTACAACCCCAGCTCAGAAACGGCTGCCGCCTATCTCGCTGACCTGGTTTGGGCTATTCCCGTTTCGCTCGCCACTACTAAGGGAATGATCTCTTTTCCTCCAGCTACTGAGATGTTTCAGTTCGCTGGCTTACCTCCTCATGGCCTATGTGTTCAACCATGGGTGACTGGGCATGACCCCAGACGGGTTTCCCCATTCGGACATCCCCGGATCAACGTCTGCTCGCGACTCCCCGGGGCTTAACGCAGCCTGCCACGTCCTTCATCGGCTCTTGGCGCCAAGGCATCCACCCCGTGCCCTGTGTAGCTTGACCTCCGCCAGCATCTGACCAGGTGGCCAGTGCGGGACGGGGTCGATCGGGTTCTCCTTGATTTCACGGCGAAATCATGATCTTTCGATCTTTTCTCTACTGCCGTCATCTATCCAGTTGTTAAGGTGCACCGCCGAGGCGGTTCAGCGACGGGAGCCAATGCTCCCTTCGCTCCAGCGGTCCGCTGGTCGGTGGGCTCCCGGTGGAGCGCACGGATCAGGGGACCAGATCCCGGACACCAGACGACGGCTCGAGGACCAGCCTGCGAACCGTCGAACCTGTCGCGTGGGTGGGACCCGGAGGTCGTCTCGGGGTTGGACCCGAGCTATTCGATTTCGCTACCTGAGGACCTGGACCAGAGGAACTTCCTCCGACTGGGCAAGGTGGTGGAGACGAGGAGACTCGAACTCCTGACCCTCTCCTTGCAAAGGAGATGCTCTTCCAGCTGAGCTACGTCCCCGTGCTCATGGGTGGTGCGGGAGTGGTGGGCGTTTCTGGACTCGAACCAGAGACCTCTGCCTTATCAGGGCAGTGCTCTAACCAGCTGAGCTAAACGCCCTCCGGACGCCGGCCTCGCCGGATGTCCGACGGGCGGCTGCACCGTTAACCCTTGAAGAGTGGTAGGAACAGGGCCGTTGATCGTGCCCGGTACGGTGTCTCGCCGAGTCGCTTGTCGATCTCCGGCTTGCACCGGCACATCCCACTCGACTGGAGATGTGAACGATCGGGCGATCAACCTGGGAGCCATCAACGCCAGGACCTCACCGTAATGGTCCTGACTCGGATCTCCCTAGAAAGGAGGTGATCCAGCCGCACCTTCCGGTACGGCTACCTTGTTACGACTTCGTCCCAATCACCGACCCCACCTTCGACGGCTGCCTCCCTTGCGGGTTGGCCCACCGGCTTCGGGTGTTGCCAGCTTTCATGACGTGACGGGCGGTGTGTACAAGCCCCGGGAACATATTCACCGCCGTATGCTGACCGGCGGTTACTAGCAACTCCGGCTTCATGTAGGCGAGTTGCAGCCTACAATCCGAACTGAGACCGGCTTTAAGGGATTTGCTCCACCTCGCGGTTTCGCCGCCCGTTGTACCGGCCATTGTAGCGTGGGTGTAGCCCAGGACGTAAGGGCCATGCTGACTTGACGTCATCCCCGCCCTCCTCCGAGTTTCTCTCGGCAGTCCCGTGTGAGTGATACAACACACGGTAGGGGTTGCGCTCGTTGCGGGACTTAACCCAACATCTCACGACACGAGCTGACGACAGCCATGCAACACCTGTGGCCAGGCCCCTTGCGGGGCGCCGACGTTTCCGCCGGATTCCTGGTCATGTCAAGCCCTGGTAAGGTTCTTCGCGTTGCATCGAATTAAACCCCACGCTCCGCTGCTTGTGCGGGGCCCCGTCAATTCCTTTGAGTTTTAGCCTTGCGGCCGTACTCCCCAGGCGGGACACTTAATGCGTTAGCTTCGGCACTGGTGGGGTTGATACCACCAACACCTAGTGTCCATCGTTTACGGCTAGGACTACCGGGGTATCTAATCCCGTTTGCTCCCCTAGCTTTCGCGCCTCAGCGTCAAGAACAGGCCAGGAAGCCGCCTTCGCCACTGGTGTTCCTCCCGATATCTACGCATTTCACCACTACACCGGGAATTCCGCTTCCCTCTCCTGCCTTCAAGTCGATCAGTATCGAGTGACCCTCCCCAGTTGAGCCGGGGGCTTTCACACTCGACTTGAACGACCGCCTGCGCGCTCTTTACGCCCAGTAAATCCGGACAACGCTAGTCACCTACGTATTACCGCGGCTGCTGGCACGTAGTTAGCCGTGACTTATTCCTCAGGTACCGTCATTATCGTCCCTGACAAAAGAGGTTTACAACCCGAAGGCCGTCATCCCTCACGCGGCGTTGCTGCTTCAGGCTTTCGCCCATTGAGCAAAATTCCCGACTGCTGCCTCCCGTAGGAGTCTGGGCCGTGTCTCAGTCCCAGTCTGGGTGATCGTCCTCTCAGACCACCTACCGATCGTCGCCTTGGTGAGCCATTACCCCACCAACGAGCTAATCGGACGCAGGCCCCTCCCGAAGCGCCTCGCGGCTTTGATGACACCAATGAAAGCGTCGCCACATGCGGTATTAGCCACCCTTTCGGGCAGTTATCCCCCACTTCGGGGCAGGTCACCTACGCGTTACTCAGCCGTCCGCCACTAACGAGCAAGCTCGTTCGTTCGACTTGCATGTCTCATGCACGCCGCCAGCGTTTATCCTGAGCCAGGATCAAACTCTCCGCGAAAACACGACCTTGCGGTCGTGTTGAATCTCAAGAGCTTGGTCCAGGCACGTTCTCGTGCTGAAGTTCCTACCACTCTTCAGTTGTTAAGGTGCAGCGCCCGGCCTTGACCGCCCGGAGCGCGGACCCCTAATGATGGGGCACACCACTCCGCGTGTCAAACGAAGATCGGGGGATTCCGCGCCGTGGCGCGGGTCCAATCGAGCCTCGGGTTCGTGAGGCGCGAGGACGGATGGTATGGCGGGTCGGAACGGCTGTCAAACGCGCCACCACAGCGGGTGGAAACCGGCCGGATGTCGAGCAGCCGGCGTCAGATCGGGCTCTCCTCGACGAGCAGGATGAACGCCGCGCCGGCCAGCCAGCAGAGGAGGGCGAGCTCGACCGATCCCGTGGCACCGAGCGGTCCGACCGCCACCAGCCACACGACCACGCCGAGCGCGGCCGCCGCCAGCGCCTTGGACAGGCGGAGCAGGATCTCGAACACCAGCTCGCGCACGTCAGAGCTCCCTTCGTCCCTGGAGGGCCCGGATGAGCGTGACGTCGTCCGCGTACTCGAGGTCGCCACCGACGGGCAGTCCGCGCGCGATCCTCGTCACCGAGCCAACGTGGCCGGCAAGCCGCTCGCCCAGGTACATCGCGGTCGCCTCGCCCTCGAGCGTCGGGTTGGTGGCGATGATGACCTCGTCGATCCGGTGTCCTCCGGCGTCCGCCTCGTCCACTCGCTCGAGCAGCTCCCGGATCTTGAGACGCTCGGGTCCGATGCCATCGATCGGGCTGATCGCCCCGTTCAGCACGTGATACCGGCCGCGGAACTCCCCGGTGCGCTCGAGCGCGAGCACGTCGAGCGGCTCTTCCACCACGCACAGCCGGGTCTGATCGCGCATCGGGTCGCGGCAGATGGGGCACTGCGGCGCGTCGCTGATGTTGAAGCACTGGTCGCAGAACACCACCTCGTCACGCACCGCAACGAGGGCGCGCGCGAGCGAGCGCGCCTCCGCGTCGGGCGCGCGAAGCAGGTGATAGGTCAGCCGCTGGGCCGTCTTGGGGCCGATCCCCGGCAGCCGCGAGAACGCCTCGACGAGGCGCGCGACGGGCTCGATGACGATGGCGGCCAAGCGATGCCCCTCAGCCCAGCCCCGGGATCCGCAGGCCCGCGGTGACCGCGCCCATCTTCTGCTCCGCCATCTCCCGCGACGCGCGGAGCGCATCGTTGACCGCGGCCATCACGAGGTCCTGGAGCATGTCGACGTCGTCCGGGTCGACCGCGGAGGGGTCGATCACGAGGCCCACCAGGTCCTGCTTGCCGGTGACGGTCGCCTTGACCGCGCCGCCGCCCGCAGACCCGTCGACCGTCAGCGACTCGAGCTCCGCCTGGACGCGTGCCATCTCCTGCTGCATCTGCTGCGCCATGCGCTGCAAGTTGCCCATGCCCATTGATCTGGATCCTCCGGTCAGCTGCTGGTGATGGTCGGGTGTCGAAGAGTCTGGCGGATCGCCCGGTCGCGTGCGCCGGGCTCAGGTCACGTCGGGGACGTCGGCCAGGTCCTCCGCGAAGATCCGCTGCGCCTCGGCCAGGATATGTGCGGCGTCCTCGTCTGCGGGCAGCGGCGGCAGGAGGTCGAGGTTGCTGGTCACGCAGCGGATGTTCACGTCATGCCCGAGGAAGCCGCCGAAGTGCGCCTCGAGCTTGGCCCGGCTGCGCTCCGCGTGACCCTGCATGAACGGCTTCTCCTCGGGAAAGCCGATCGTGATGACGTTGCCCTCGACACGGATGGGCCGCGACTCGACGATCACGGCCTTCAGCGCCGGCGTCGCCGAGCCGGTCAGCTGGGCCCAGCCATGTCGGAGCCGCTCGAGGTCGTCGGCGGGCGCGGTCACCTCGGCCGGCGCCGTCACATCGGCCGGCGCGGTGCCGTCGGCCGGCATTCTCCCGTCGGCCGAAGACTCCGCGGTGTCGGCCGCGGACGGTCCTGGCGGCGACCCGGCCATGACCGGCACGGGTGTCTCCGGTGGCGGCACGGGTGAGGCGGATGGCGCAGACCGGGCGGTTTCGGCGGCCGGAGGCTCGGCCGGCGACGCGCTGCGGCGCACCCGTGACGGCGCGGCGGCGACTGCCGGGGGTGCTGAGGTGGTCGGGATGGATCGCTCGGCAGGCGGCGGCGTGACGGGTGCGCTCGCCGACACGACGTGCGGCATGGCTCGTTCGAGCAGCGCGAGCTCGAGCTGGAGCCGGAGACCGCCAGGACCCATGCGCGTGGGGTCGATCGCGGCCAGCCGGCGTGCGGCCGAGGTGAGTGCGGGATCCGCGGTCTGACCGGCCCTGAGCCCGTCGAGCAGGCGTTCGCGCAGGGCATCAACGACCTGGTCCAGAAAGACCCGCAGGTCGCGGCCGCGCTCCTCGAGGCGGTCGAGCAGCGCAACCCCGGAGCGCGCGTCACCGGTCATCAAGGCATCGATGAACCCGTCCACCAGGTCCGCATCGGCCAGCCCGAGCAGATCGCGCACAGCGTCAGCCTCGATCCGGGCCGCGGTCGATCCCAGCAGCTGGTCCAAAATCGACTCCGCGTCGCGCATGCCGCCGGCGGCGAGCCGCGCGACCAGCGCGATCGCGTCGGGCTCGGCCTCGCGCCCGTCGGCCGCCAGGATCCGCTCCAGCTTGCCACTGATCTCGTCGACGGTGAGACGCCGGACGTCGAACCGCTGCAGCCGCGACAGGATGGCGGGCGGGAACTCCTGGGGATGCGTGGACGCGAACATGAACGCGACGAAGTCGGGCGGCTCCTCGAGCGACTTGAGGAGCGCGTTCCATGCGTCCTTCGTGATCTGGTGGGCTTCGTCGAGGATGTAGACCTTGCGGCGCAGCTCGCCCGGCGGATAGTTGAGGCGCTCGCGCAGGTCGCGGATGGCCTCGATGCCGCGGTTCGAGGCGGCGTCGATCTCGACCAGGTCGAGGGTGTTGCCGTCGCGGATCGCGACGCACGGCCCACACGCGTCGCACGGATCGCCGTTGGGGCGCAGGTCGAGGCAGTTGAGCGCCTTGGCCAGGATCCGCGCGAGCGACGTCTTGCCGGTGCCGCGCGGTCCGGTCAACAGGATCGCGTGCGCGACCTGTCCGGTCGTGACCGCGTTGCGCAGGGTCGCGACCACCGCCTCCTGGCCGACGATCTCGGAGAACGTCTGGGCGCGCCAGCGGCGGTACAGGGCCTGGTGGGGTGTTCCTGCGGACAACGGCGCTCCTGCGGCGGGCGTGGGCAAGGCGAGAGTAATGCCGTGCACCCCCCGTCGATCAGGCCACTCCCGCGCCCACCGGCATCCGCGGCTCGGACCAGGCCGTTCCGCGGCACCCGGCGATCACCGCTGAGTGCTGCTTCCTTCCGGACCTGACACGGTTCACGAGTCGCCGCTGCGCGGGACCCGGTCCTCAACGTCGCGAATGTCGTCGGCTCTCGAGAGCACCGACCTCGGGGGGGAATTCAGCCCTGCTGGAGCGGATTGCAGGTACAGGGCACCGCTAGTTCCCCGCCTAGCACGGCACCGGGATGATAGCAGGGGGCCCACCTCCGGCCGTTCGCCCGGCTGCCCATGCGATGGCATCCGGATGACGACGGGCGGATGGCGGAGAGGGCGGGATTCGAACCCGCGATGGGTTGCCCCATACCGCATTTCCAGTGCGGCGCCCTAGGCCTCTAGGCGACCTCTCCGCCGGACAGGATACCGGCGGCGTCGCTGGCGGACCGGGTGCGCCCGACGGAGGTCACCGCGGGCGATCACCCGATGGTCATCGCCGGACATCGAACGGCCCGGCGGTGACCGCCGGGCCGTGCCTGGTCTGCGAGTGGCGGAGAGGGCGGGATTCGAACCCGCGGTGCTTTCGCACACCGCTTTTCGAGAGCGGCACCATCAACCACTCGGACACCTCTCCGCCGCAAGGATAACAAAGGCCGTCGACGGGCCGGCGGTGGGGCCCCGGCGCATCGGCAGGTGGATCGATGGCAGGGTGCCGCTCAGGCGCCGGTCGGCACCATGTCGAGCACGCCGGCGAGCTCCTCTGCCTCCTCGCGGCGGATCCCCGACACGACCTGGAGGCGGCGCTCGAGCCGTGGGTGATGGGCGAGCTGGACGACCGTGCCGGCCGCGCCGTCGATGGGGTTCGGCACCGCGTACACGAGCGCAACGGCATCGCATTCGAGCATCGCGCCGACGCACATGGCGCACGGCTCGACCGTGGTGAAGATCGTCACGTCCGTGAGGTGCGGCGTGCCGAGCTTGCGGGCCGCCTCGCGGAGGGCCGCGATGACGGCGTGGGCGGTCGGGTCGTTCGTCTCGTCCACGCGGTTCGAGCCACGGGCGACCATCGCCTGGTCGACCACGGCGATCGCCCCGACGGCCGGCGCTCCGCGCGCGGCCGCCTGTCGCGCCTCTGCGAGCGCCTCACCCATGAACAGCTCGTAGTTCATGCCGACGATCATAACGACCGGCACCCGCGGTAGGATGGCCTCGACCCGTGCGGCGTCCCCGGCGAGCCATGTGCGATCCACTGGCAGCGCCGCCCGACCCCGATCCAAACGGCCCCAGCCGACGACCCAACGGAGCCCTGCTCATGGCTGCACCCCGACGTATCGGCATCCTCACCGGTGGCGGCGATGTCCCCGGACTCAACGCCGTCATCAAGAGCGTCGTCTATCGCGCGACGGACCTGGGCTACGAGGTCATCGGGATCCGGCGGGGCTGGGAAGGCCTGACGCACCAGCGTCGCGGCCCGGAGCTCGACCCCGAGTACGTCAGGATCCTCGACCGGACCAACACGCGGACGATCGACCGCACGGGCGGGACGATCCTCCACAGCTCCCGGACCAACCCGCGCAAGATGCCCGCCGCGTCGCTGCCGGAGTGGCTCGACGTCTCGGCCATCGCGGACAGGCAGACGGGCGACGGCGTCTACGACCTGACCGACCACGTGCTGAAGACCGCCGAGCACCTGGGCCTGACACACCTGGTCGCCATCGGTGGCGACGACACGCTGTCGTTCGCGGCCGTGCTCGACAGCCGCGGCTTCCCGGTGGTGGCGATCCCCAAGACGATGGACAACGACGTCCAGGGCACCGAGTACTGCATCGGCTTCTCGTCCGCGATCACGCGCGCCAAGGAGCTGATCAATCGCCAGCGCACGACGCTGGGCAGCCATGAGCGGATCGGCGTGTTCCGGATCTTCGGGCGCGATGCCGGGTTCACCGCGCTGTACACGGCCTACGTGACCTCCACCCGGTGCCTGATCCCGGAGTTCCCGTACGACCTGGACGCGCTGGCCGCGCTGCTCCGCCAGGACCACGACAACAACCCCAGCCGCTACGCGATGGTGATCACGGCCGAGGGTGCGATCTGGAACGGCGCCCAGCTGGGCGATGTCGGCGACGCCGACGCGTTCGGCCATCGCCACAAGGTGAACGTGGGCGAGGCGCTGGCGAGCGAGCTCAAGGCGCGCACGGGCATCGAGGCGGTGGCCTCCGAGCTGACCTACGACCTGCGGTCGGGCGAGCCCGACATGCTCGATTCGATGGTCGCGTCGACGTTCGCCAACGTCGCGATGGACCTGATCCGGGACGGGATCAGCGGAAGGATGGTCGGCATCCACGATGGCAAGTACGCCCACGTGCCGCTGGCCGAGACGGCCAAGCCGCCGCGGCGGGTCCAGCTCGAGGCGTACGACACGGAGCGCTTCCGGCCGAAGTACTCGGATCGCCTGGGCGACCCGCTGCTGCTGACGCCGTCGCTGGGGCCCGTGACCGGCTGATCCCCCCGCGGGGTCCGCGCGATCGGGGTTACCCGGCCTACCCGTCGAGGCCGGACAGAGAGCGGATCGCGCGCGCGAGGTTCGACATGTCCTCGTCGCCGTGGCCGCGCGCCACCAGGCCGGCCTCGAGCTGCGCGGCGAGCGCCGAGACGGGCAGCGAGGCGCCCAGGTTCCGGGCCAGGTCCAGCGCGATCGCAAGATCCTTGAGGTGGAGCGAGGTCCGGAAGCCGAGCGGATACGCGTTGTCGATCATCCGCCCGCTCCGGTTCTCGAGCACCCAGCTCCGGGCGGCACCGCCGTTGAGCGCGCCGGCGACCGCGACCGGGTCGAGGCCGGCCTTGAGCGCCAGGACCATGCCCTCCGCCACGCCCAGGTATGCCCCCGCGAGCACAACCTGGTTGATCGCCTTCACCGCCTGACCGCTGCCAGCCGGGCCGAAGTGGGTGATGGTCCTGCCCATCGCGGCCAGGATCGGCAGGGCCCGCTCCACGTCCGCCGCCTCCCCGCCGACGAAGATCGTCAAGGTCGCGTGCTTCGCACCCTCGGAGCCGCCGGAGACGGGCGCATCCACGAAACCGACGCCCTGTTCTGCGAGCCGGGCGGCAAACTCCCTGGTTGCCGACGGCGAGATCGTGGAGCAGTCGATGACGAGGCCGCCGCGGGCGAGGCCCGAGGCGACGCCGTCCGCGCCGAACAGCACGGCGTCCACGTCCGGGGTATCGGAGACGCAGGTGACGACGATGTCGGCGGCGCGCCCGACATCGGCCGGCGTGGGCGACTCGACCGCGCCCAGCGCGATGAGATCGGCAGCCCGGCCCGGGGTGCGGTTCCAGACCCTGACCTCGAACTCGGCCTGGCGGAGGTTCGCGGCCATCGCCGCGCCCATCGTCCCCAGCCCCACGAACCCGATCGTTCCACGGCGTCAACCTCCTGCAGCGATCGAGAGTAGCGGACAGGGCCATCGCCGGAGGCGGCCGTACCGCGGGGCCACCTGGCGATGAGCGTGGTTGCGCGAGAGCTACCCGGATCGGTTGTCCGGTCGATGCCCGCGCCTATGGCACCTGCCACAGGCAAACCTGGTCCGTCGACCATGGAACGCACAGCCTGACGACGCGCGCGGACCACTGCCGGGCATGGAGCCGGGCCCAGGACGGCACGGAGCCCGGAATGTCGATATACCAGCGCACGCCTCGCGTGACGTACAGGTCGCCCGGGTTCACCCGGGTTGACACGCGGCTCACCAGCGTGACGACCGGCGCCTGGAGAGCGAAGCCGGGCGCGTATCGGCCCTCGACGACCGCGCCCGCAGGCAGGATGGCCGCGACCCGGGCCTGCGTGTCGATCAGAACCTGTCTCGCGTTCACCATCCAGCTGGCATATTGCATGGCGCCCGGTGCGACGACCACCGCAGCGACCGCAACCCCGATCGCTGCCGTTTGCATCGGCCGCATCCGGTGGAGCCGCGGGCCGGCCAGGGACCAGCCGAGCGCACCGAGGATCGCCAGGGCCGGCAGGAGGGGAACCTCGTAGCGGTTGGGTCGGTACGGAGCCAGGGCCAGGATCCCGAGTCCGGCCGTGAGCCAGCCCGTCGCCATCGCGAACAGCGCGAACTGGGTGTCCGACATCCCGCGACGCCGCCGGACAGCCGCCACCCAGCCGAGAGCCCCAAAGAGGATGATCGGCGCGGCCGTCACGAGGAACCCGTCGTTCCTTACCGGGAACGAGAGAATGCGTCCGGCGATGCTGTCGAGCGGGCCGATGATCGGCTCCGATGCCCAGATCCGCAGGTCGGTGGCGACGGCCGTCCAGTTCGGCAAGCCGATCAGCAGGATCCAGGCGACGCCGGCGAAGGTGATCGCGAGCACGGCCCCGGACAGCCATCGCCTGGCGGCCGTCGAGCGGATCGCGAGGAAGACGGCCGCGGCCAGGATGCCACCCGCGGCGAACGCGGCGCTGGGCTTCGTCCCGATCGCGATCGCGAGCGCGACTCCGGCCACGAGCCCCCACCGACCCGCCCGCTCGTCATTGGCGCGAACGACCAGCAGCGCTCCAATGGTAAGTGCGCATGCCACGGTCGGCTCCAGGAACGCGAGACGGCCGTAGTAGAGAACCAGGGCGGAGGTGCCGTACGCGAGCGACGCGAGCATCGCGGCGCCGCCGCCGAGCCGCGCCCGCAGACCGAGGCCAAGGACTCCCATCGTGAGCGCCACGGCGACGATCGAGACCATGCGAGCTTGGGACATGCCCACACCGACGAGGGAGAACACGGTCGCCTGGATCAGGCTGAAGGGCACGTTCACAAGGTGCAGGTTCCAGTCGTCCGTCGAAAACGAGCCGAGCAGGACGAAGTTGCGCGCGTTGATAAGGTTCCAGGCCTCGTCGGTGTAGAGGCCATTGCTCGATGTGACGTTGGGCGCGGGATCGGCCCGGACAAAGGCCGTGAGGGCGCCAAGGACAAGCAACGGGGCAAGCAGAAGCAGCACGTCGACAGCACGCCACCGGGGTGTCCTCGCGACCCTCAACAGGGTGTCCCCGCCAAATTCACGGACAGCAGCGAGTTTGCCCATCTGAAGCAGGGCCCCCATGCGCCGGACAGCATGGCTTCGCGCCCGGACACGCTGGGATCGTAGTCCGTCGGTTCATCGCCCGCACCGAGCTCCGGACCGCCAGCCAAGCCTCGGGCTCCGCGGCCAGCGCCGCCGCGCGGAGCGAGCAGCCAGGTTCCGGACCGAACGAGCACGATCGCGGATCGTTGAGGGGAGGTGGCTACGCCGACCAGCTCTCCCAGCTGGCGACACGCCACCGTGCTTCAGCTCGCAGATCCATCGGTGGAGGCAGGGCCGAGGGACGCCGGCGCGACGATGATGCAGACTGACGCTGCCATGAACGGCAGGCCGCGCGATCAGATCAGCACCGACATCAAGGACGGACGACCCACGATCTCGCCGGCCGGCGACTTCCTCGCCCTCCGCGTCGTCGCCCTGCTGTCGTGGCGCGAGGCGGACAAGCTGTTCGAGAACCTCGAGCGACGGGTCAGGCGATCACCGGCGTATGCGGAGTGGACGGGCGCACCGACGGAGTACTTGTCCGAACTCGATCCGCGAACGGCCAGCTCGATCGAGACCGCGCTCGGCGCGCTGCATCGCCGGATGGTTCGACGCGCGAAGGCGCGGGGCTGGTAGCAGGGGGAGATGGCGCGCCCGGCGGGACTCGAACCCACGGCCTTCAGGTCCGCAACCTGACGCTCTATCCGCTGAGCTACGGGCGCACGATGTGACTCGGCCGGAGTGTAGTGGACGGGCCGGACTGCGAACTGCCGCCAATCGACCGCCATCCGGGACCATGCCGGCGGCCTCGTGCACCGGACCTCTATGCTGGCTCGATGAGCACGCTCCAGGATCGGGTCACTGCCTTCCATCGTCTCCATGCGTCCGGCTGCTTCGTGATGCCCAACCCGTGGGATGCGGGGAGCGCGCGTGCGCTCGAGCAGATGGGGTTCAGCGCGCTGGCGACGACGAGCGCGGGTTTCGCCTGGACCCTGGGTCGGACGGACAACGGGGCCACGCTCGACGAGGTGCTCGAGCACCTGCGAGCGGTCGCGAGCTCGGTGAGCGTTCCGGTCAACGCGGACTTCGAGGGCGGCTACGCCATCGAACCCGAGCGTGTCGCGGACAGCGTGACGCTCGCGGCGACAACGGGCATCGCAGGGCTGTCGATCGAGGACTCAACCGGCGACGAGCACGATCCCCTGTTCGCGTTCGATCTCGCGGTGGAGCGGATCCGGGCCGCGCGACGAGCGATCGACGACAGCGGCACCGGCATCGTGCTGACCGGTCGCTCCGAGGGCTTCGTGGCCGGACGTCCCGATATCAAGGAGACGATCCGGCGGTTGGAGGCCTACGCGGATGCGGGTGCCGACTGCCTGTATGCCCCCCGGATCGGGCGCGAGCACGTCGCTGCGGTCGTCGCCGCGGTGGCACCGAAGCCGGTGAACCTGCTCATCAACGCCCCGTTCATGACCGTTGCCGAGGCTGCGGCGCTCGGGGTTCGGCGGATCAGCGTCGGGGGCACCCTGGCGCGCACGGCGTGGGCCGGGTTCCTCGCAGCCGCACGGGAGATCGCGGACGAGGGGACGTTCTCGGGGTTCCAGCAGCTCCCGAACGTCGACGCGCTGCTCGGCGAACGGTAGGTCGACCCGATCGGGGATCTGGCGGAGAGGGAGGGATTCGAACCCTCGGAGCAGGTTACCCCACTCGGCGGTTTAGCAAACCGCTGCACTAGACCGCTATGCGACCTCTCCACGCCCGGAGACCGGCCCGGCGGGCCGGATTCGGCGCCTCGGCGCTGTCGGGCGGATCCCTGGATACCGAGGCAGCGGTCATCTTACCCGTCCGACGGAAGTTTGCCGAGGCGGATCGGGCACGGGAGCCCGCCGATGGTTCCGACCCCCGGCGGAGCGCGACGGGCCCACGCACCGGGCTGCAGACCAGATGGCCCGCCGGCGATGCCGGCGGGCCATCCGTGTTGAGGAGCGCTCGATCGAACGCTACTTCTTCTTGTTGGTCACGGTGATCGGGGACGTGGACGACCGTGACGCCGGGAACGCTGGTTGCGGTCATCGACGTCGTGACGAGGCCGTCGCCGGCCTTGCTGCCCTGGACGAACACCGTGTAGCTCGTCGAGCCACCCGGGGTCGGGTCACTGGACGTGACGACGAGGTCTCCACCGCCCGGCAGAGACGGCTCGCATGTCGCCGTGGCCGATCGCATCTCGGCGCCGACGAGGAACGCTTGGCCGTTCGGGTCGGCTTGAGCCCCACTGTAGGTGTAGCTGATGTCCTGGGCGCCGCCATAACCGATCCAGACCTGGAAGGTCCGGAGGTCACTGGTGCCCCAGACATACGCGTCCCACTCGACGGCGATCCAGCTGCTCACGCCGTCGGTCAGGGAGACCACGTACACGCCAGGAGCATTTGAGCCGTCCAGGTCCGTCCAGAACGGGGCGAGCACGTTGTTGGGCGGTGCCGGGTCCGGTCCACCGGGGATGGCACAGCAGACGTTGTCCTGGGAGGTCCGACGGCCCACCACCAGGTAGCCGTTGGAGTCGATCCCGATCCTGCTCCAAGTCTGGCCGTTATAGATGAATGCCGGGACGTTGTAGTTGAGGAACGTTTCATCGCCAAGCGCGGCTGGAGCAGCGAACAAGCTCAGGGGAAGCACGCCGCCGCCCGTCGGGGATGTGCCGGGCCCGTACGACGGGACACCGAGCATCGCGCCCGACAACGTCGTCTGAAGCCGGACCGGGTACCTCCCGCTCGCGCCCGAGGCAGACAGGACGTTGAGGTTCTGGTTGGTGGTCGTCGTGAGGTCGACGACGTGGTCATCGAACGAGTTGTTGGTCGCAGTGACGACGCAGCTGGCGGCGCCCTTCACCGGGATGGTGGTCGGGTCGCAGCTCTGGCTCGAGGCTGACGGCGCCCTGCGTGTGGATGAACGCGACCGGGACGTGCTGGGCGACCTGCCCGCTCGTGAGGGTGATCGATCCGAACTGCTGGACGCCCACCGGAGCTGTCGAGTCGATCGTGATCACGAGCGTCGCGCGACAATCCGGGTGCGACCGTGAACTTGTCCGGGCTGACACTGATCGTCGTCCCGGACGGCGCCGAGGTCGATACCGATAGGTGCTGCGGCTTGCTCGTCGTGTTCGTGGCGGTCCGGGTCACCACCATGTGGCCGGGCATCACCGGGGCGTTGATCGACGCCAGGTTGAGGTGCCCGGCCTGGGTCGGATCGTTGCCCATCGCGAAGAAGTCGTCGGCGGTCTCGTTGAACACGAGTGGAGCCGACGCCGCGGCGCCGAGGTCGATCCGGCCGGCGCCCATGTCGAACGGGTCGGCCGGCGTGGTGAGGTCCTCCTTGACGACGTTCGGTCTTCGCCGTCGTCATGAGCGCCGACTTGATCTGGCCCGGCGTCCAGCCGGGATGCAGCGCCTTCACGAGGAGGGCGGCGCCGGCGACGTGCGGCGGCGGACATCGAGGTGCCGGCGATCGCCTGGAAGTACTCGCCGGCAGGACCGGCGCCGTTGGCGATCCGGCCTCGGGCGTCGGCGTGTGGCCGGCCAGGATCTGCGACGCCGGGCGCCGTGACGTCGGGCTTGATGAACAGGCCGCCGGGGCCGCGGGAGGAGAACGCCGCCATGACGTCGCCCTGCCCGTTGCCCTTCACGCCGGCCGGTGAACGAGCCCGTGACGCCGGCGTGGCTGCGCCATGAAGGCCACGAACGCCGTGCCGTCGGCCAGGTGGACGGCCGGCAGCCAGTGGTTGTCGGTCTCGACGTCGGCCAGCGGTGGGGTTGAACAGGATCATCCCGGCCGCGCCGCCCTGCGTAGGACGTTGTAGCCCTTCTCGACCCGCGCCGCGTTACCGCCGCGCTCGCAGGCGACGATCATCGCCGGCGAAGGGGCCGGCCGGGCGCCGGCTGCGCTCGCACAGCGGGTCTGGTCGTACGCGCCGTGACGGACGTCCTGGCCAGCACGACCGGGTCGGTTCGGCGACGCCGGCCGTGATCGATGCGCCGGTCAGCGGTGAACGTGTCGCCGTCGCCGGCGGTGAGGGTCAGCGTCGACTGCGAACTCACGGGTCTGGGTGGACGCGGCGACCGTGGTCACCCACGGGCGAGGTGGTTGGTGGTGCCGGCGCCGGGGCCGTTGTTGCCGGCCGAGGCGGCGACGAAGACGCCGGCGGCGTAGGCGTCGAGGAACGCGAGCTCGACCGGATCGGTGAACGGGTTGGCGCCGCCGCGAGATCGAGAAGTTGATGACGTCGACGCCGTCGAGGATCGCCTGCTCGACGGCGGCGGCGGAGTCGGAGCCGAAGCAGCCCGTCGGCGCCACAGACCTTGTACTCGATGACCCAGGCGCCCGGGGCGATGCCGCTGGATCGGGCCGCGCTCGACGCCGAAGCATCGGGGCGTGAGTCGACGATGTCGCCGGCCGCGGTGCGACGTGGTGTGGGTGCCGTGGCCGTCGCTGTCGCGGGCGGTGTCGGCGTAGACCTCGCCGCCGCGACGACCGCGTTGTAGGTGTCGAGGAACGGTCTCCCGCCGATGAGCTTGTTGTTGCACTGCGAAGACGTCGACCGCCGGGGTCAGCGGGTTGTCGCCGAAGTTGCAGGTCCGCGGGCGTGCCCGTCGGCCTTCGGCGGGCGGCGCCGCCGAGGTTGCCGGGTGTCGGCGAACGACGGGTGCTCGGGCCAGACGCCCGTGTCGAGGTCGCCGAAGATGACGCCCTTGCCGGCGTTGGCCGTCGAGCCGAGCGCGTCGTAGAGCGGCGCCGCGCCGATGAAGTCCGGGCTGGAGTCGGTGAGCGGCTGGTGCAGCGCGTCCTACTGGACGGCGACGACGCCGGGCATGGCCGCGATCGACTTCGCGGCCGAGGCCGGGAACGTCGCCGCGACGCCACCGTAGACCGTGTCGAATGTCCGGCTCACCGAGGCACCCGGAACCGCGTGCTTGAGCGCGCTCGTAAAGGCGTCTGCCTTCTGGTTGATGTAGCGCCCATACGCCTTCTCAGCTGCCGACTTGCCGGTCAGCTTCTTCCCGGTGAGCTCGGGCTCGTCGCCGCGAGGCCATCGATGCCGCCCGCGTAGCTGGCGGTCGCATCGAAGTCGAGCTTGATCATGGCGTGGACCAGGGCCGAGTCCTTGCGGGCGAGCAGCCCCGGGTCCGAGTCGGCGAGCTGGCTGGACGCTGACTTGTGGCCCTCGATCCGCTCCACGGGGTGAGCCCCGTCGCGGTGAACGCGGCCGCTGGCGTGCTCCCGGCGGGCTGCTTCGCCACGACGGCGGCGGGCAGGAGCATGCCCACCAGCACGCCCGTCGCAAGGACGGACAACACGGATCTGCGTCGCACGACTACCTCCACCTCACGTCTCGGGCCTAGGCCCGAGCCTCCATGTCCGCGCGACCGGCCACAGCTCGGGGTAGCTGTCTCGGGGAGCGGACCGATCGCGGCCGCCGATGGACGGCGGCCGAAACGAACCCGGATGAACGTACTCTCCAGCCTGAAGCCGGGTCAACCCGAAATGCACCGGTCGCTCAGGGCAGATTGCAGCCGCTTCGGGGGCCTGGTGCGCGAGCGCACCGGAATTGGCCGGCACGGAGCGGATCGCGGCCGGGCCGGGGCGTTTGGTTGACGCTGGCCCCGGCAACGGCTAGCGTACCCGCACCGATGTGCGCCATCTATCTCTTTAGCTGCCCGGCATGACCGACCCCGGAGACTGAGACCCGGGATTGCGGGTCGTGCCGGGTGAGCAGAGGTCCTGGACCTCTGTTTTTTTGTTCCCTCGCGACGATCTCCTCGAGGAAATCCTGACCAGCATGTTCGTGGTGATGCGGACCGGAGCCACAGAGGCCGAGGTCAACGGGGTGAAGGGCCTCATCCTGTCCGAGGGCCTGACGCCGTTCGAGAACGCCGGGCAGCGACCGCGCGCGTCGATCGCGGTCGTGGGCGAGATCGGCGGTCGCCGGCCGCAGCTCACGGCGCGCCTCGAGACGACGCCCGGCGTCGCGACAGTCACGCCGATATCGAAGCCCTACAAGCTCGTGTCGCGCGAGTTCCACCCGGAGGACACCGTGATCCGGGTGCTGGACGCCGTGATCGGCGACGGCACGCTGACGGTGATGGCCGGCCCGTGCTCGATCGAGAGCCGCGAGCAGCTGATGGAGACGGCCGACTTCGTGGCCGGCCACGGGGCGACGATCATCCGCGGCGGCGCGTTCAAGCCACGGACCAGCCCATACAGCTTCCAGGGCCTGGGCGTCGAGGGCCTGCGCTACCTCGCGGAGGTGCGCGAGCGGACCGGGCTGCCGGTGATCACCGAGGTGATGGAGCCGAGCCAGGTCGACATCGTGGCCGAGTACGCGGACATCCTCCAGATCGGCACCCGCAACATGCAGAACTTCTCGCTGCTGCTCGCGTGCGGGCGCGCGGGCCGTCCGGTGATGCTCAAGCGCGGGTTCGGGGCGACGATCGAGGAGTGGCTGATGGCCGCGGAGTACATCGCCTCGGCCGGCAACTCGCAGATCATCCTGTGCGAGCGCGGGATCCGGACGTTCGAGACGTACAGCCGGAACACGCATGGACCTCACGGCGGTCCCGCTTGCCCACCACTTCACGCACCTGCCGGTGATCGTGGACCCGTCACATGCGACGGGACGCCGATGGCTGGTCAAGCCGCTCGCGATCGGCGGCGTGGCGGTGGGCGCGGACGGGATCATGGTCGAGGTCCACCCGCGACCGGACGAGGCGCTGTCGGACGCGGAGCAGCAGCTGGACTTCGCCGCGTTCGAGCAGATGATGGACGCCATCGTCGGGGTCCACGAGCACGTCCGCGACCTCCATGGTGACCTGAACGCCGCCGCGACCCGCAGCGGGCAGGGCTGAGCGGCATGGCGGCCAGGCCGGCGGGCGGTGCGCCCGCGGAAACCAGCTCTCCGAACCCGTCGCTACGCGACGCCGCCGGCGACGTACCGGACGACGCGATCATGGTGCGTCCGGCCGCGCGCCTGCGGGGGCGCCCGGAGCTGCCCGGGGACAAGTCGATCTCCCACCGCGCGCTCCTGTTCGCGCTGCTGGCCGACGGTGAGAGCCGGATCGCGGCGGCCGGCGACGGCGAGGACGTCCGGTCCACCGCCGCGATCGTGGCCGCCCTCGGTGCCCGCGTCGAGCGCGTGGCCGAGTCTGCCGGGCGCGTCGACTATCGGGTCGTGTCGCCCGGCGGTCACGCGCTGACCGAGCCGGACGGGACCCTGGACTGCGGCAACTCCGGGACGACGACGCGGCTGGTGGCGGGTCTGCTCGCCGGCCAGCCGATGTTCGCGATCCTCGACGGCGACGCGTCGCTCCGGCGCCGGCCGATGGGCCGTGTCGTGGAGCCGCTGCGCTCGATGGGTGCCATGTTCGGCGGCCGGCGCGGCGCAACGATGCTCCCGCTCGCGATCTCGGGACGTGCCCGGCTGCTTCCCATCGAATACCAGACGCCGGTTCCCAGCGCGCAGGTCAAGTCCGCGATCCTGCTGGCGGCGCTCGCCGCGGACGGCGAGACGACCGTGACCGAGTCGGTCGCCACGCGCGACCACACCGAGCGCATGCTCCGCGCCCGCGGCGTCGGCGTTTCACGAGGCGACCGACGAGCCGCGGCCGGCACGTCGTCCGCCTGGCGGGACCGGCGACCGTCGCCGCCGTCGCGGAGACCGTGCCCGCCGATCCGTCCGCCGCCGCCTTCTGGCTGGTCGCGGCATCGATCCACCCCGACGCGGAGCTGTCGCTCGAGGGGGTGAGCACGAACCCGACCCGGCGTGCCATCATCGACATCCTCAGGCGCATGGGCGCCGACATCGAGGAGCACGACCGTCCGGGTCCGGGGGGGCCGGCGGGCGAGCCCCTCGCCGACCTCATCGTCCGCTCCAGCGGGCTCCGCGCGGTCGACCTGTCCCCCACGGACGTGGCGACGGCCATCGACGAGATCCCGGTCCTCGCGCTTGCCGCGACCGTCGCGGCCGGCACGACCCGGATCCGGGGTGTCGGGGAGCTCCGGCACAAGGAATCGGACCGCGTCGCGGGGATCGCGGAGGGGCTGACGGCCCTCGGAGCGCGCGTGCGCGTCGAGGGCGACGACATCGAGATCGAGGGCGGCCGTCGCTTGCGAGGCGCCGTCACCGAGACCTACGACGACCACCGGCTCGCGATGACGTTCGCGATCGCCGGCCTCATCGCCGAGGGCGAGACCATCGTTCGCCGACCCGGGTCGGCGGCGGATCTCCTACCCCGGCTTCTTCCAGCAACTCGAAGGGGTGCGAGCATGACGAAGCGGATCGTCCTCATCGGCCACCCGGTCGCCCATTCGCTGTCCGGGGCGATGCAGCAGGCGGCCTTCGATCAGCTCGGCATCGATGCCCGGTACGAGCTGTGGGATCGCGCGCCGATCGACCTGGCCGATGCGGTCACCGAGCTGCGAACCGATGACTTCCTGGGCGCCAACGTCACGATCCCGCACAAGGAGCGGGTGGTGACCGCTGGTCGACCGTCTCACCGACGAGGCCCACGCGACCGGGGCGGTCAACACGCTCACCCGCGAGGGTCGCAAGCTGGTGGGGCACAACACCGACGCGGCCGGGTTCAAGGTCGCGCTCGACCAGCTCGTCGGGCGGCAGAAGATGCCTCGCCAGGCGGTGGTGCTGGGCGCGGGCGGCGGTGCGCGGGCGGTGGTCTACGGGCTGATCCGCGAGGGCTTCCAGCGAGTGATCGTGTTCAACCGCCACCTGCACCGCGCCGAGGGCATGGTCAAGCACTTCGGGCGCAGCGCCTCGCATATGGAGCTGCGTGCGATGCCGTGGCACGAATCGATCATCGAGGCCGAGCTGGCCAAGACGAAGGTGCTGGTCAACGCGACGTCGATCGGGCTGGTGGACGATGAGACGCCGGTGCCCGCGGAGGCGATCCCGCAGGACCTGCTCGTCCTCGACCTGATCTACGCGCAGACGCGCCTGCTGCGCGATGCGGCGGCCGCCGGCTGCACGATCGCCGACGGCGAGACGATGCTGCTCCACCAGGGCGCGGCATCGTTCACGCTGTGGACCGGCCAGCCGGCGCCGCTCGACGTGATGCAGGCCGCCCTGGCCGATGCGCGCGCCCAGCGGCCTGCGCTCGGCCGAGGGTGAGCCCGCCGCGCAGGCTGCCGCGTCCACCGACGCTGCGGCCGTCGACGGCACGTCCGCGACCGACGGCGCCGCCGCGGATGGCTCGTCCACGGCCGACGCCGCCGGCTGAGCCGGCCCGACCGACATGGATCGCTTCCGGTTCACCACCGCCGGCGAGAGCCACGGGCCGATGCTCGGGGCGGTGGTCGAGGGCGTCCCCGCCGGCCTCGCGCTGACGGAGGACGATCTCGCGGTCGATCTCGCGCGCCGCCAGCGCGGCTACGGGCGCGGGGCGCGCCAGGCGATCGAGAAGGATCGGGCGCGGATCCTGTCCGGGGTCCGCCACGGGCTGACGCTGGGCTCGCCCATCCTGCTCGAGGTCGCCAACCGCGACTGGGAGAACTGGACGCGGGTCATGCAGATCGCGCCGCTGTCCGATGAGGAGGCCGCCGAGCTCGCGACGCTCGCCGCCGACGGCATCAAGCGCGCGCAGCCGATCACCCGGGTCCGGCCGGGGCATGCCGATCTCGCGGGCGCGCTCAAGTACGGGTTCAACGATGTCCGCGACGTGCTCGAGCGCTCGTCCGCGCGCGAGACCACGGCGCGGGTCGCGGCGGGCGGCGTGGCCCGCGCGTTCCTGCGCGCGCTGGGGATCGAGGTCTGGTCGTTCACGGCGGAGGTGGGCGGGGTGGTCGCTTGACCCGACCCGCGCGACCCGGACGCGCGACGAAGCCGATGCATCGCCGCTGCGCTGCCCGGATCCCGACGCCGAGACGGCGATGATGGCCCGCATCGACGAGGCGCGGTCGAACGGGGACACCGTCGGCGGTGTGTTCGAGGTCGTCGTCCACGGCGCGCCGATCGGGCTCGGCAGCTACGTCCACTGGGACCGGCGCCTGGACGCAGCGCTCGCCGCTGCCGTGATGAGCATCAACATCGTCAAGGGCGTGGAGATCGGGCTCGGGTTCGAGCAGACGAAGCGGTTCGGGTCGGCCGTTCACGATGTGATCGAGGGCCAGCGCGACGACGGCACCTGGATCCACCGGACGAACAACGCCGGCGGCCTGACCGGCGGCGTCACCAACGGTGAGCCGATCGTCGTGCGCGGGGCTGTCAAGCCGATCTCGACGCTCGCCCGCCCGCTCCCGACCGCCGACCTGGTGACCGGCGAGCCGGTCGAGACGGCGCACTACGAGCGAAGCGACATCTCGGTCGTGCCGGCGGCCGGCGTGATCGGCGAGGCGATGGTCATGCTCACGCTGGCCCGCTTCGTGCTCGACAAGACGGGCGGCGATTCGATGGTCGAGGTCGAGGACAACCTGCGCCGGTATCGCGAGCGGATCGCGCGGTCACCGGACGCGCCTGTCGCCGGCGGACGTCGCGGCGACCGGGACGTCGCCCCGGTGGAGGCCGGCGAAGGCGAGGCCGGCTCCGGCGGGGACGACTGAGGGCGCCGTGGATCTCGTGCTGGTCGGACTCCCGGGAAGTGGCAAGAGCGCCGTCGGACGCCGGATCGCGGCGCGCCACCACGCGACGTTCATCGACCTCGACGACCAGATCGAGCGCGCAGCCGGCCGGCCGATCCCGGACATCTTTGCCACCGACGGCGAGGCTGCGTTCCGGGCCTTCGAGCGAGCGGCAGTGGCTGGCCTCGGCCCGGCCGGACCCGGACCCGGACCTCCGGCGCGTCATCTCCCCGGGCGGCGGCGCCGTCGTCGATCCGCGCAACCGATGGGCGCTGTACCGCGGGCGGGTGCCGGTCTGGCTGGATGTCCGGCCCGAGGTGCTGGCACAGCGGCTGCGACGCTCGCCGACCGTCCGCCCGCTCGTCCAGGGCGGCGATCCGCTGGGCCGGGTCCGCCAGCTGGCGAACGCTCGGGAGCGCTTCTATGCCGCCGCAAACCCCGTCAACGGCGTGGCCGAGATCGCAACCGTGCTGCGCGTGGTCGAGCAGCTGCTCGAGGGCGGGCCGGCGGGCGGGACCACGCTGCTGCGCGCCTCGACGCCGATCGGCGACCTCGTCATCGGTGACGGGATCGCCGCGAACGCGATCGACGCGGCCCTCCGGCAGCTGGGCGCGCGGCGAGCGGTGATCGTCAGCGAGCCGGGCGCCTGGGCGGCGTTCGGCGAGGGCGTCGGTGAGGCACTGCGCGAGGCAGGCTGGACGGTCGAGGCGGTGATGCTGCCCGCCGGCGAGGCGGCCAAGCGCCTGCCGGTGATCGAGGCCGCGGCGCGCGACCTGGCTCGTCGGCATGTCGAGCGCCGCGAGCCGCTGATCGCCATCGGCGGCGGCGCGCTGGGCGACCCGGCGGGCTTCCTCGCGGCGACGTACCTGCGCGGGGTCCCGTGGATCCAGGTCCCGACGACGCTCGTCGCCCAGGTGGACTCGGCGATCGGCGGCAAGACGGGCGTCGATCTGCCCGAGGGCAAGAACCTGCTGGGGGCGTTCCACCAGCCGACAGCGATCGTCCTCGACGTCGCGGCGCTGCGGTCGCTCCCCGGACGCCAGCTGCGCGCCGCGCTGGGCGAGATCGTCAAGATGGCGGCCCTCGGCGATGAGCCGCTGTTCGCGACGCTCGAGGCCGAAGCGGAGGCAATCGCCCGTGGCGATGCGTCCGTCTTCGAGCGCGGCGTCCTCGCAGAGGTCGTCGAGCGCTCGTCGTGGGCCAAGGTCGAGGTCGTGACCGCGGACGCCCGCGAGCAGGGCGCGACCGGCGGCCGGATCACGCTCAACCTCGGGCATACGGTCGGCCACGCGCTGGAGGCGGCCGATGGGTACGAGACGCTGCTCCATGGTGAGGCGGTCGCGTACGGCGTGCGTGCGGCGGTGCGGATCGGGTCGGCGCTGGGGGTGACGCCGGCGGATCGCGGGCTGCGGATCGAGGCGCTGCTGGACCGGCTCGACCTCGGCTGCGCGCCACTCCCCTACCCGGCGGATGTCGTGATCGAAGCGACCGGCACGGACAAGAAGCACGCGGGCGGCCGGCTCCGCTGGGTGCTGCCGACGGCGGACGGCGTCGAGGTACGCGACGATGTCCCGGACGACGTGGTCGCGGACGCCGTGCAGTCGATCCTGGCCGGCAACGGCGCTGGATCGGTTCCGGCGGGCGATGCCCGCACGACGCGCGCCGGTTCGAGGGCAACGGCATGACCCGGGTGCTCGTGCTCCAGGGCCCCAACCTCAACCTGCTGGGCACGCGGGAGCCCGAGATCTACGGGCGCGAGACGCTGGACGAGATCCATGCCGGGATCGCGGCGCGGGCGGCCGAGCTGGGCCTCGAGGTGGGGTTCTTCCAGTCGAACCACGAGGGTGCCCTGATCGACCGCCTCCACGTCCGCGACTTCGACGCCGCGATTGTCAACGCCGCCGGCCTGACCCACACCTCGGTCTCGCTGCGCGACGCGCTGCTCGCGATCGAGCGGCCGTTCTGGGAGGTCCACCTCTCGGACCCCTGGACGCGGGACGCGTTCCGGCGGGTCAACTTCCTCCACGACATCGCGGCGGGATCGGTCGCCGGGCAGGGCGCGCAGGGGTACCACGTGGCGCTCGAGGCGATCGCGGTCCGGTTCGAGGGCTCGGTGTGAGCCGCGAGCCCGACGGCAGGAAGGCGGGCGTAACGCGACCCACATCCGCGGAGCGCGACGCCGCAGCGGTCGAGCTCGCACGCATCCGCGACCGGATCGACGAGCTGGACCAGCGAATCGTCAAGCTGCTCAACGAGCGGACCACGCTCGGCCGGGCCGCGGGACGGGAAAAGGCCCTCGCGGGTCGCCGCGCGATCCACGACCCGGAGCGCGAGCGGGAGGTGCTGCTGCGGGTCGCGATGTCCAACCCGGGACCCTTGCCGCAGGCGGACCTGATCTCGATCTACCGCAGGATCGTGGCGGTGACGCGCGGGCTCGAGTCACGGGATCGGACGCATGCCGGGCGATCCGGGGACGGCTGACACCGCCGGGGAGCCGGCAGAGCTCGCCGACGCCGGCGGCGAGCTGCTGGTCCCCGTGGCCACCGGCAGCGAGCGGCCCGACCCCCGCGTGCTGCCCGCGGTGCCGGTCACGCGCTTCGCCCCGGCACCGACCGGGTTCCTCCACCTCGGGCACCTGGTCAACGCGGTCTACACGTGGGGGATCGCGGCAGCGACCGGCGGCCGGGTGATCCTGCGGATCGAGGACCATGACCGGCAGCGCTCGCGGGCCGGGTACGAGACGCGCGCATGCTGGACGACCTCGAACGTCTGGGGCTGGTCGCCGGACGAACCCTCGATCGCGGCGTTCCGCGGCGGGCCGACCTCGTATCGGCAGTCCGATTCGGGCGAGGCGTATGCGGCGGCGCTCGCCCGCCTGCGCGATGCCGGCCTGGTGTACGCGTGCGACTGCACCCGGTCCACGTTCGCCGCCTATGCCGAGGCGCACGGCCGGCCGTGGCACGGGATCGGCTGCCCCGGCGACTGCCGTTCGCGGCGGCTGCCGGAGCGCGACGACCTCGGGATCCGCGTCGCCGTCGGGGCGGGATCGGAATCGTGGGTGGACCTGCTGGTCGGCCCGACGGCGGACGAGCCCGCCGCGACCGGTGACCCGCTGGTCCGCGACCGGCTGGGCAACTGGACGTACGCGTTGTGCGTGGTCGTCGACGACCTGCGCCAGGGCGTGAACCTGGTGATCCGCGGGCGCGACCTGCTCGATGCGACGGCGGCGCAGCTGCGGCTGGCCCGGCTGCTCGGCCGCGAGACGCCGCCGCGGTTCCTGCACCACCCGCTCGTCCGCCGGGTGTCGGGGCAGAAGCTGTCCAAGGCCGAGGGCGACACCGCCGTCCGCGCGTTCCTCGACGCCGGACGCACGCCGGCCGAGCTGTTCGGGCTGGCGGCGCGGCTGGCGGGCGCTGCGCCCGGACGACGAGCCGATCGAGGCCGGGGCCCTGGGATCGCTGTTCGCCGGCGGGTAGCGCACGCGCCTGCTTCGGGCCTGGTCAGGTCTCCGTCCGGTCCTCGATCTCCCAGGCGTGATCGATCACGTGCCACGCGATCCGGCGCGCCGCGTAGCGCT
>CAVRGY010000012.1:0-79787 GCA_963720825.1 uncultured Chloroflexia bacterium
AGGCGAACCGAGCGGTGGCGGACCGAACGAGCGGCCAGGGCGCACGTGGCGCGGCTCTTCGCTCCGGCGATCGACCCTACTCGGCCACTCGGGACGCGGCGATCCGCTCGGCCGGCGTCGCTGTGGACGGATCGTCGAGGCGCGCCAGGTCTCGCGGCTCGATCCGTCGCCACTCCGCGTCCACGGTCAGGCCCTCGTAGGCGCGCGCGGCCCGGAACAGCTCGGCCTCGGACCAGGCGGCGCCGATCAGCTGGAGGCCGACCGGCAGCCCTTCCGACAGCCCGCACGGGACGGAGATCCCGGGCAGGCCGGCCATGTTGACGGGAAGCGTGCACGCGTCGGACAGGTACATCTGGACGGGGTCCGCCATCCGGGCGCCGAACGGGAAGGCGACGGACGGCGACGTGGGCGCCACCAGGGCGTCGAAGCCCGCCTCCCACAGGCGGTCGAAGTCGCGCTTGATCAGCGTCCGCACCTTCTGTGCCTTGACGTAGAACGCGTCGTAGTAGCCGGCCGACAGCCCGTACGTGCCGAGCATGATCCGGCGCTTGACCTCGGCGCCGAACCCCTGGCCGCGCGTCGCGAGGTAGTCGGCCAGGTAGTCGTCGCCGCCGCGGACGCTGTAGCCGAACCGGACGCCGTCGTAGCGGGCGAGGTTGGACGACGCCTCGGCGGGCGCGACGATGTAGTACGTCGCGAGCCCGTAGTCGGTGTGCGGCAGGCTGACCTCCTCGACGATCGCGCCGGCCGCCTCGAGCGCCGCCACCGCCTCGCGCACCCGCGCCTCGACGCCTGGCTCCATGCCGCTCACGAAGTACTCGCGGGGCAGCCCCAGCCGCTTGCCCCGGAGCCACGAGGCCGCCTCGTCGTCGGAGTCGGGCAGGTGGAGCAGGTCGTCGGGCACCGGCACCGGCGCGGACGTCGAGTCGCGCGCGTCGCGCCCCGAGACCGCGTGGAGCAGCGCGGCAGCGTCGCGCGTATCGCGCGCGAGCGGGCCGATCTGGTCGAGGCTGCTGGCAAACGCGACGATCCCGTAGCGGCTCACCCGCCCGTAGGTCGGCTTCATGCCCACGATCCCGCACAGCGCGGCGGGCTGGCGGATCGAGCCGCCCGTATCGGTGCCGATCCCGAGCGGCACCTGGTTGGCCGCCACCGCCGCCGCCGAGCCGCCGCTCGAGCCGCCCGGAACCCGGTCCAGGTCCCACGGGTTGGCGGTCGGACCGAACGCCGAGTGCTCGGTCGACGAGCCCATCGCGAACTCGTCCATGTTGGTCTTGCCCAGGATCACCGCGCCGGCATCGCGCAATCGCACGGTCACATGGGAATCGAACGGGGCGATGTAGCCGTCCAGGATCCGCGAGCCGGCGGTGCACTGGCCGCCCGCGACCGAGACCAGATCCTTGAGCGCGACCGGGATGCCGAGCAGCGGGTGGAGGGCATCGACGGCGGCTGCCCCCTCCTCGCGGGCGGAGGCGAGACGGGCATCGGCGGCATCGGCCTCGGCGAGGGCGCGCTCGTCGTCGACCGTGAGCCAGGCGTGGAGACCGTGATCCGTGGCGTGGATACGCCCGAGATGCGCGGCCACCAGGTCCCGGGACGAGGCATCGCCGGCACGGAGCTGCGCGGCCATCTCGTGCGCCGTGAGCTCGCGTCAGATCGAGATCGGTCATCGGGTCACTGCTCGACGAGGCGTCGGTTTGCTCATTCGCCGCCCAGGATGGCCGGCACGACGAAGAATTCGCCATCGCGCTCGGGGGCGTTCGCGAGCACCGCCTCGACGGGCATCGACGGCTGCGCCACGTCCTCGCGCAGGATGTTCTCGAGCTCGATCGTCTGGGCCGTCGGCGGGATGGCGTCGGTGTCCAGCTCCGCGAGCTTCGTGTACTGGTCCAGGATGTGGTTGAGCTGGCCCTCGAGCCGGGCGAGCTCCTCGTCGGTGAGCCCGAGGCGGGCAAGGTAGGCGACGTGCTCGACGTCGGCGCGGGTCAGCGTGGCCATTGCCCGATGATACGCGGACACGCCGGCCGGCCAGCGGCGGGCGTCAGACGTCCAGGAAGCGCTTGAGGAACAGCCGGGTTCGCTCGTGCCGTGGATGGGCGAGCACCTGCTCGGAGGGCCCGATCTCGATGAACTCACCCTCCTCCATGTAGTAGACGCGGTCCGCGGCCTCCTTCGCGAACGACATCTCGTGGGTGACCACGATCATCGTGCTGCCCTCGTGGGCGAGGCTCTCCATCACCTTCAGCACCTCGCCGACCAGCGACGGGTCGAGGGCGCTGGTCGGCTCATCGAACAGCAGGATCTTCGGCTGCATCGTGAGGGCGCGCGCGATGGCGACCCGCTGGCGCTGGCCGCCCGACAGCCGCGAGGGATACTCGTTGCGCTTGTCGATCAGGCCGACCTTCTCGAGGTACGACTCGGCGATCTCGGTCGCCTCGGCGACCTGCATCTTCTTGACGTGGACAGGGGCCTCGATGAGGTTGCCGATCACCGACCGGTGCGGGAACAGGTTGAACTCCTGGAACACCATGCCTGCCTGCAGGCGGAGCTGGCGGATCTGCTCGCGGGTCTCCTTGGACCGGCCCGCCAGGGGATTGCCGGCCACCCGGATCCCGTCGATGTCGACGACTCCGGCGCTCGGCTCCTCGAGGAAGTTGAGGCAGCGCAGGAAGGTGCTCTTGCCCGAGCCCGACCGGCCTAGGATCGTGATCGTCTCGCGCGGAAACACCGTCATCGAGCAGCCCTTCAGCACGTGGTTGGTGCCGAAGTACTTCTCGACCGCCGTCGCCTTCAGGATCGGATCAGCGCCGGGCTTGACGAGCGCGCCGGGGACCTCTTCCGGCTGGATGACGTGAACCGGCAGGCCATCGGCGCCGGGCCGGGTCGCGACGGTCATCGAACCTCTCCCTTCGCCCGATCGCCTGTGGCCATGCCCCGCTCAAGTCGACCCTGGAAGAACGAGAACAGAATGGTCATCGCCCAGTACACGAGTGCCGCGATGATCAGGGTTTGCATCGACTGGAACGTGGGCCGCCCCGCGACCTGGGCCTTCCAGAGGATCTCCTGAACGCCGATGGTGGACACCAGGGAGGAGTCCTTGATCATCGCGATGAAGTCGTTGCCGATCGCCGGGGTGACGATCCGGAATGCCTGGGGGGCGATGATCCGCATGAACGTCGTCCGTCCGGTCATGCCCAGCGACTCCGCCGCCTCGGTCTGGCCCTGCGGGACAGCCTGGATGCCGGCACGGAAGATCTCGGTCATGTACGCGCCGTAGTTCAAGCCCAGCGCGATGATGCCGCACGCGAGCTCTGGCAGCACGATCCCCGCCTGGGGAAGCGCCAGGTAGATGAACAGGATCTGGAGCAGCAGCGGCGTCCCGCGGAAGAACGAGACGTAGAAGCTCGCGATGCCGTTCGCGATCGGGTTCCTGGACAGGCGGCCGAGGGCCCCGAGGGCGGCCAGGGCAATCGCGACCGCGATCGACACGAACGAGACGAAGACCGTCGTCGTGGCGCCGCCCAGGATAAACGGAACAACGGACGTCATGAACGTCCCGTTGAGCTTGACGGTGACCAGAACGAAGGCCACGAGACCGGCGACGATCAGCAGCCAGACCAGGAGGAACTCGCTGCGCCACAGCCGCGCTCGTCGCTGGTCGGTCTCCAGGATTCTCGCGCCGAGGCCCGGCGCCGCCCTCACGGTCGTGCTCACCTGTCCATCCTCATCGCTCCGGTGACCTCCGGGGAAGACCTCAGCCGCGGGCGCGGCCGAGGGGATGTGACGAGGCCCCACCGCCGGCTTGGCTGCGGGGCCTCGAAATCAATGCCGCGTCATCGCGTTACGGAGCCGTCGTGACGTCCTTCTGGAGCCACTTCTCAGAGAAACTGGTCAAGGTGCCGTCGGCGTGCATGGAAGCGATGATCGGGTTGAGGACTGCGATCATCGAGGCATCGGGCGGCCCGCTCTTGTCCAGTGCGAACGCAACAGAAACGACGAACGGGACGATGCCCGGGAGAACCTTGATTGGCTGGTTCTGCGTCACCGCGTTGGCCAGATCGCCCTCATTGGCCACGATGGCGTCGAACTTCCGTCCGGCAGCGAGCGCCTGGATGCACTCGTTGTCCGTCGGCAGCGACGTGAGCTGGATGCCCGTCGGCGGCTGGAGCATGTTGGGGTCGGTGATCTCGAGAGTGCCATTGAGCCACTGCTCGTACGTGGTCGCCGCACCGACGCAGACGGTCTTGCCGTTCAGGTCGGCGAGGGATGTAGCGGTCGAATCCGTCGGGACGGCGATGCTCCCGTAGTCGTAGTAGTACGGGTCAGTGAAGTCGACGACCTTCGCCCGTCCGCTGGTCACGCTCATCGAGCCGATCGAGATGTCCCAGCGGCCGCCCCAGCTTCCGGCGGTGATGAGGTCCCAGTTCGGCGTTTGCCAGTCAATCTGGATGTCTTTGCCGACCGCGGCGCTGAGACGCTTGACCGTTTCCTCGGCCGTGGAGGTGTCGAAGCCCTCGTACTTGCCGGTGGCCGTGTTCAGGGACGAGAAGGGGGCGTAGTTCGGGTCCGTCGAGACGCGGAGCGTCCCGGACGCGATGACCTTCCCGAGCAGCGAGTCCGGGTCGACGGTCGGGGCGGGGGTCGCGGACGCGGGCGCTTCGCTGGCGGCCGTCGACGGGGGTGCAGCCGATGGGGCTGTGGTCGGGGATGTGGACGACCCGCACGCAGCCACCGTGAACACCGCGGCCCATGCAAGGGCCGATAGCCGAAGCCTGTTCGTCATCTGTCTCCGATCCTCCTGGTCACTTGCGCCGAGACGAGGCTCGGGCGCCGGGACGAGCGTGCGGGCAACGCCTATTGCCGGGACCTCACGCCCGGGCGATCTGGGCACTATGGCACGTTCCGGTCGCCCCTTCCACTCGGAGGCACAGCCGTCGGTCGGGTCCCGAGCTCGGCGGCCGGAGTTCCGGGGCCACTCCGGCCGGCGGACATCCGCGTCAGGCTAGCAGCGTCGGAGCGAAGCGGGTCAACCGGTACGCCTCGAGGCCGGCGACATCGGCGCCGGTGAGCTCCTCGGTGACGAGCAGGGCAAGGCGCGCCGCGAGGGTGATCCCGCTGTGCGTCACCGTGTGGTACAGGTTGGCGACAATCGGATCGAAGCCGACGATCGGAAAGCCATCCTTCGGCATCGGCCGGACCCCCCGTCGCACGGCCTCGGCCTCAATGTCCCCGAGGGCCGGCGCAACGGCGCGAGCGTGCTCCATGGCCTGGTGGATCCGCGGGTCGGCGACCAGGATCGCTGCGCCGTCCATCGCGTGGCTGTCGAGGGGCTCCCACTGGACCATGACCCGGGACCCCCCGTCGGGCCGCAGGTTGACGTCGGGCGCGAAGACAACGTGCCGAAGGCGGACCGGCGCGGGCGCGGTGACGATCAGCAGCCCGGGCGTGAGCTCCATCGGCAGGCTGACCCCTGCGAGCGACGCGACGTGTCCGGCACCCGGGCCGGCAGCGTTCACGACGACATCAGCCTCGAGCTCGGTGCCGTCATCGAGCACCGCTCGCTCGATCATGCCGCCGGCGACCCTCAGCGCCACAACGTCACCCCGAAGCAGCCTGGCGCCATATCGCTCGACGGCCGCGCTGATGGCCCCATGGGACATCGCCACCGGGTCAAGCCATCCGGCGCGGTGGACCAGGAAGACCGAATCGACAGTAGTCCGGTCGATCGCAAGGTCGGGCTCCAGCTCGCGCACCGCCTGGTCCGCGCTCATCCGATCGACCCGGGTGCCCCATTGGGCGAGCTGACGCATCACCTGGTGGAGGACAACCCTCCGGGGCCCGTCCTGCGCCTCGACCCAGTGGAGGGAGCCCGTGATGTGGATCCAGGAACCGCCGATCTCATCGGCCAGGTCCTCGTGATCCCGGATCGCGAGCATGCTCAGGCGGTGGTACTCCCGGGGTGGCTTGTCGGTCCCGTTGATATAGGCGAAGGTGTTGCCCGTCGTGCCCGCCCCCGGGAAGCGCCGCTCGACCGTGGTGACCTGCGCTCCCGCCTGCGCGAGCCGGTAGCTGAGGGCGGCACCGACCGCACCGGCACCGATCACGATGATCCGGGCATCCCGAAGGTAATCCGACGTCGGCATCCACCCATTCTCGCAGGCGATGTGTCGTGTCCTCGCCCCGATCAACCGGCAACGGGTACGCCTGCCTCGTCGGGAGCACCGGAGGCCGAGGGGCGGCCGGCGACCAGTTCAGCTCGGCCCGACTATCCGCCAGAAGGCCGCGGACAGCCGGACCTCGGCGGCGAGCCTGATGACCTGCGACATCGCGTCCACCACCGATTCTCCGGTGGCCTCGATGTCCCGGACCGTGCCGTCCACGAGACACGCGGCCCTGATCGTGACCGGCCCGTCGCCGGCGATCTCGAGGTCCTGGACGAGGATCCCGGCTCCCAGCACGCGCTCCAGGTCCTCGGCCAGCCGCTCCGCGAGCTGCGCTTCGGCGTCGTTCACCGTTCCCTCTTCCCGGCGTCGGGGTCGTCGCCGGCGAGCAACCGGACGAATCCGGCCTCGTCGAGCACCGTGATGCCGAGCTCGGTCGCCTTCGACAGCTTCGACCCGGCACCCGGCCCCGCCACGAGATAGTGCGTCTTCTTCGATACCGAACCCGCCGGCTTGCCGCCGGCGGCGCGGACGGCGTCCTCGGCCGCCTCGCGGCTGAACGCCTCCAGGGAACCCGTGACGACGACCGTCTTCCCGGCCAGCGGACCCTCCGCCGGCCCGGCCGCGCCCGCCTCGGCAACGGCCGGCCGCTCGGGCACGACGCCGGCCTCGACGAGCTCGCGCAGCACGTCGCGCGTGGCCGGGTCCGCGAACCAGCCGTGGACGGCTTCGGAGACTGATGGGCCGATGCCATCGACCTCCTGGAGCGCCTCGGGCTCCTCGAGCGCGACGCGCCGCAGCTCGGACTCGATGGCGGCAAACCACGAGTCCGGGGCGGCGTCCGTGGCGGCCGCAGGGAACGCGTCCGGGCGGACTCGCCCGGCCAGCCAGCGCGCGAGATCGACCGCCGTCGACTCGCCGACCTGGGGAATGCCCAGCGCGTTGATGACCTTCGCCAAGGGGCGACCCGTGCGTGCGCGCTGGATGGCGCCGTGCAGGTTCTCGGCGCTCCTGCGCGCGAACCGCTCGAGCGTCTCGAGGTCGTCGACCGTGAGGCGGAAGAAGTCGGCGCGGTTAGAGACCATGCCACGCTCGAGGAGCTGGGACAGCACCGCCCACCCGGCGCCCTCGATGTCCATGCCCCCGCGACCCACGAAGTGGCCGTACGCCTGGGCGAGCCGCGCCGGACAGGCGGGGTTGGGGCAGTAGTGGCGGACGGCGCCCTCATCCCGGACCACGGGCGTGCCGCACACCGGGCAGGCCGCCGGCATCTCGAACTCGCGCGCGTCGGCGGGGCGCTTGTCCGGGATCGGACGCACCACCTCGGGGATGACGTCCCCCGCCTTCTGCAGGACGACGGTGTCGCCGATCCGGATGTCCTTGCGCCGCACCTCGTCGAGGTTGTGGAGCGTCGCCCTGGCCACCGTCGAGCCGGCGACCTTGGCTGGCCGCAGGTGCGCGACCGGTGTCAGCGTTCCCGTTCGACCGACGTACGGGACGATGTCCTCGACGATGGTCTCGACCTGCTCCGGCGGGAACTTGAACGCGATCGCCCAGCGCGGCGCCCGGCTGACCATGCCCAGCGTCTGCTGCTGGTCGAAGCGATCCACCTTGACCACCACGCCGTCGGTCTCGTACGGCAGGTCGTGCCGCGCCTCGCGCCAGCGCTCCGTGAACTCGATGACCGCCTCAATGTCCAGTCCGGCCCGGCGCTCCGGGTTGACCGGGAAGCCCAGCGCCTCGAGCCTTGCGAGCGCTGCCGACTGGCTGTCGGCGGCAGGCTCGTCCTCGACCAGCTGGTACAGCCAGGTTGACAGCTGGCGGCCGGCGGTGACCGACGGGTCCTTCTGGCGCAGCGAGCCGGCGCCGCTGTTGCGAGGGTTCGCGTACAGCGGCAGGCCGGCCTCCCCGCGGTCACCGTTGATGCGCGCGAACTCCGCCTTGGGCATGTAGACCTCGCCCCGGGCCTCGAGCGTGGCTAGCTCGGCCAGCCGCTCGGGGATCGCGCGGATCGTGCGCAGGTTGGGGGTCACATCCTCGCCGGTCGTGCCGTCGCCCCGGGTCGCGCCCAGCACGAACCGGCCGCGCTCGTAGCGCAGCGATACCGCAAGGCCGTCGATCTTGAGCTCGGCGACGTAGCTGAGGCCGGGCGCGGGCTCGGGGGCAGCGGGCAGGCCGAGGCCCCTGCGAACCCGGGTGTCGAACGCGCGCAGCTCGTCGTGGCTGAAGGCGTTGGACAGCGACAGCATCGGCCGCTGGTGGCGGACCTCGGGGAAGCGGCCGCCGGCCGGCGTGCCGCCGACGCGCTGGGTCGGCGAGTCGGGGGTGACCAGGGCCGGAAATGCGGTCTCGAGCGCGACCAGCTCGCGGAACTGCGCGTCGTACTCGGCGTCGGACAGCTCTGGCGCGTCCTCCTCGTAGTACAGCCGGTTTGCCCGCCGGATCTGCTCGGCAAGGTCCGCGTGGCGTGCCGTTGCAGCCGGTTCGTCCAGTGCGGCGGCGACCTCGACCAGCCCCGGATCGACGGGCAACGACTCCGTCATCGACGGGTGCCCGCGGCTGCGACATGGTCGCGGCGAAGGTCGCCGATGCGCGCAGCACCCAGCAGCGACATGGCCCGTTCCGTCTCCTCGCGCAGGATCGCGATCGCCTTCGCGACGCCCGGCTCGCCAGCGCAGGCGAGCGCGTACAGGAACGGGCGCGCCGTGAACACCGCCCGGGCGCCCATGGCGAGCGCCGTGACGACGTCGGTCCCGCGCCGGACGCCGCCGTCGAGGTACACCTCGGCTCGACCATCGACCGCCTCGACGATCTCGTCCAGCACGTCGATCGTCGCCGGCGACCGGTCGAGCTGGCGTCCCCCGTGGTTCGAGACCCAGACGCCGGCGACACCGTGATCCACCGCAAGCCGGGCGTCCTCGGCCGTCAGGATGCCCTTGAGCACCAGCGGCAGGGATGACCAGGACCGGATCTCGGCGAGCGCGTCCCAGGTGAGACCGATGCTCCGCATGTCAAGGAGGTCGTCGAGCTCCCCGCCGACCGCGGCGCGATCCGCGATATTGCCGTAGGCGCGCGAGCCCGGATCGAAGTCGATCCGCACGATGTCGTCGCGATAGCCGAGGACGGGCAGGTCGACGGTCAGCACGAGCGCCCGGTACCCCGCGGTCTCGGCCCTCTGCACGAAGTCGCGGCTCCGGGAGCGGTCGCGCTGCGCGTACAGCTGGAACCAGCGCAGGCCGTCGCCCGATGCCTCCGCCACCTCCTCGATCGTGCGCGAGGCCACCGTGGATACGACGTTGGCGATCCCGGCCGCGGTGGCGGCGCGCGAGGTCGCGAGCTCCCCATCCGGGTGAGCCAGGCCGTGGAGGGCGGCCGGGGCGACGCCGATGGGCATCGACACCGGAGCGCCGAGCAGGGTCGTGGACAGGTCGATATGGGAGACGTCCACCAGCACCCGGGGGCGGAAGGTGTAGTCGCCCCACGCGGCGACGTTCTCGGCCAGCGTGATCTCGTCCCAGCCACCGCCCCGGTAGTACGCCCAGGCCGCCGGGTGGAGCCGCTCGCGGGCCGGGGCTTCGAAGTCGGCGACGGCGGCCATGTGCTCGACATCGAGCGGCGGTCCGGCCGGCGGCGGGTAGGCGAGGGCGGGACGTGCTTCATCGGGCATGGTGAGCAGGATAGGCCGCGGATGGGCGACGACGCGCGGGTGAGCGACCGGTCCATCCCGCGACCCGGCCGTGGACTTTGATCACCCGCGGCGCCCGGATGGCCACCCGCTCCGTCCGCACGTGACCTGCCGGCTGGCGCGCCAAGGGTGGCGTAGGCTCCACGGCATGGACAAGATGACCCTGCTCGATGACATCCGCCGCACCCACGCCGAGCTCGAGGCCGCCGTGGCAGCGCTCGACGACGACGCCCTGATGGCCGCAGCACCGAACATGCCAGGGTGGACGCGCAAGGACGTGCTCGCCCACGTGGAGTGGTGGACTGGGCACTCGGCGGGCATCGTCAAGGCGCTGCTCGAGGGCCGTGAGCCGTACCCGGCGGACGACACCCCGTTCGACATCGACATCCACAATGCGAAGGTGCTCGCCGAGAGTCGAGCGCGCTCGATCGAGGACGTCCGCAACGGCGAGGCGGTGGCGTACCGGCGCGTCGTGGCCGCGGTCGAGCAGGCCTCCGAGGCCGATATCGCCGAGCCCACGCGCTTTCCGTGGCTCGGCGACGAGGCGCTCGGGCAGACCGTTGCCTCCGACACCTCGACGCACTACGTGGAGCACCTGCCGCACCTCGCGCCGAGCTGACGTCCGGCGTGTCGCCGCTTGTCCGGTCGACGACGGGGCCCGGCCGCGCCTCGCCAATCGCGTCGGTGCCGGCCGCGCCTCGCCAATCGCGCCGGTGATCGCCTGGTGTGCAAACCCAGGTCTTCGAGCTCGACACAGCCGCGGTCGCGGATCGCCGCAGCAGCCTGCAGCGAGCCTGGGCCGAGGCTGATCGCATGGTGTGCGTCCAGCCCGGCAAGCCACGCCGCGGACCGCTGCGCGCCCGTTGGGGGCGGTCAAGTGCCGTAGATGCACACGACGTGAGCACGCTCGTGGCGATGCCACCGAGGTGGGGATCGAGCCCATGGGACCGAGGCGACGTTCCGGGCGGCGGTGCGGGATCGGCGCCAGGCGGCGCATGGCCTTCGGTCCGTCCGGTTACCCGAGCAGCTCGAGGTTCGCGAGGCTCGCCAGCATCGTCTTGCGGCCGACGACCGGATCCCGGAAGGCGACCGTGACCTCCTCGTCGTCGCGGGTCAGCTTCGACGTGACGACAATCCCATCGCCCCAGCGTGCGTGCCGGATCCGGTCGCCGTCGCGATAGCGACGCTCGCCGGGGACGATGGGCCGCGCCGGGATGACGCCCCGTTCGCGCGGCCCGGCACCGTTGCGGATCGCCGGAACGTCGTCCCAAGTCGCGGCGTCGTCGGCCACACCTCCCCCGAGCCGGCCGAGCGAGCCCGACGGCGCCCCGGCGGCAAACGCCTCTCGCTTCGCGCCCAGGTCGCGGCCCGGCCGGAACGTCTCGCCCTCGCGTGGTGCGCCGGGCCGCCCGCTCCCCTGCCGATAGGCGGCCCCACCGGCACGGATCCCGGCCCCGAACCGCGACCCGCGTTCGCGAAACACGAGGTCCGGGTCGATGTCCGCTCCCATGTCGCCGCTCCCGTGGAGCTGCGGACCGACCATCAGCTCGGACGGGATCTCGAGCAGGAACCGTGACGGGATGCTCATCCCGCCACCACCCCAGGTCGCGCGACGCCAGGCATGCGACAGGAACAGGCGGCGCTTGGCGCGGGTGATCCCGACGTACGCGAGCCGGCGCTCCTCCTCGAGCTCCTTCTCGTCGTCCAGCGCGCGGTTGTGCGGGAACACGCCCTCCTCGAGACCGGCGATGAACACGACCGGGAATTCGAGGCCCTTCGCGGCGTGGAGGGTGATGAGCGTCACCGCATCGGCCTCGCCCTCGTAGCTGTCCTGGTCCGCGACCAGGGCGGTCTCCTCGAGCAGCCGGTCGAGGGCGTCGTCGGGCGACAGGTCGTCGTACCGGGTCGACACCTGGCGCAGCTCGAGAAGGTTTGCCCAGCGGTCCTCGCCCTCCTCGGAGCCGTCAGCGAGCATCGCCCGGTATCCCGACGCCTCGAGCACCTCGTCGAGCAGCTCGGGCAAGGGCAGCACGCCGATCCGCTTGCGCAGCCGTCGAACCAGCACCGCGAACTCGCCCATCGACGTCCGGATCCTCGGCCCGATCCCCTCGACCTGACCCGTCGCCGCCGCCTCGACGGCCGCCCAGACGTTGTCGTCATGCGCGCTCGCCCAGCGTCGCAGCGCCTGCACCGACCGGTCGCCGATCCCCCGCGCCGGGACGTTGATGATCCGCTCGAACGACACGCCGTCCGTGTCTGATCGGAGCACCCGCAGGTAGGCGAGCGCGTCCTTGACCTCGCGCCGCTGGTAGAACCGGGTGCCACCCACGAGCTGGTACCGCAGCCCGTAGCGGAGGAACGCCTCCTCGATCGCGCGGGACTGCGAGTTCATCCGGTACATGACCGCGACATCCCTGGGCCGGGTCCGCCCCAATTCGTCGTCATCCGCCCGACGCGTCAGCAGCGATCCCCGACCGCCGACCAGCCCCTCGACCTGGCGGGCGATCCACTCGGCCTCCTCTTCCTCGTTGAAGGCCTCGAAGCGCTGGATCGGGACGCCACCCTGGTTCTGCGTCCACAGCTTCTTGTCCGTCCGCCGCTCGTTTCTCGACACCACCGCGTGGGCGGCGTCGAGGATCAGCTGCGTCGAGCGGTAGTTCTGCTCGAGCTTGACGACCGTCGCGTCGGGATAGTCGCGCTCGAAGTCGAGGATGTTCTGGACGTTCGCCCCCCGCCAGCCGTAGATCGACTGGTCGTCGTCGCCCACCACGCACAGGTTGCGATGCGCCGCGGCGAGCGCCCGGACCCAGAGGTACTGCGGCCGGTTCGTGTCCTGGTACTCGTCGACGTGGAGGTAGCTCCAGCGCGCCTGGTACTTCGCGAGGACCTGCGGCGCCTGGTCGAACAGGTCCACGGCGCGGAGCAGGAGGTCGTCGAAGTCGAGCGCATTGGCGGCCCGCAGCCGCTCCCGGTAGCGCGCCGCCAGCCGGGCGATCACCCGCTCCCGGTGGTTGACGGCGTTCTCGGCCAGGAACGTCTCGTCCAGCATCTCGTTCTTGGCCCGGCTGATGGCGCCCAGGATCGCCGCCGGGCGGAACTCGCCGGTGGCCGGCAGGTCCTCCTCGGCCAGGATCCGCTTCATCAGCTGCTGCTGGTCGTCGGTGTCGTAGATCACGAACCGCCGGCTGAGCCCGATCGCCTCGCCGTCCCGCCGGAGGACGCGGGCGCACAGGGCGTGGAACGTCCCCGCCTCGACGTCCTTGCCGACGTCGCCGACGAGGGCCGCGATCCGCTCGCGGAGCTCGCCCGCCGCGCGGTTGGTGAACGTGACGGCGAGGATGCGGTGCGGGCGGACGGCCTCGACCCCGATCAGGTATGCGATCCGGTGCGCGATGACGCGGGTCTTGCCGCTGCCGGCGCCCGCGAGGATGAGGATCGGGCCACCCGTCGTCGTCACGGCCCGGCCCTGCTCCGGGTTGAGGCGCGACACGATCTCCACGGCCCTGGCCTCCCGCCGGGCGGCGATGGCGGCGGCGACCGCCTCAGGATCGAGTGCCGGGCCCGCGTTCGCGATCTCGGGGTCCGCGGGGAGGTCCCGCATCCACTCCGGCTCGTCCGGCGCGTCGTCCGTGGTCTCGTCCGCGGCCGAGACCCCGCCGGTGGTCCCGGCGGCCACGCGCTCGTCCTCCGGTCCCAGGTCCAGCCACGTCCCCTGGACGTCGGGCTCGACCGCGCGCGCTCGCCGGCGCTTCGCCTGCTCGCCGGAAGGGGTGGGACTCACCGGCCCATTCTAGGTTGGGTCGCCGGTCCCGGACTTGCGGCAGCTCCGGGTGCGATCGTGCCGAACACGCGGCGAGATCGGGCGGGAATCGAACGGGCCCGGGTCTTGCGACCCGGGCCCGTGTTCGTGGCTGCGAGGTGGACTAGAAGTCCATCCCCCCGCCCATGCCGCCGCCGTGGTCGTGACCGCCACCGGCGCCGCCACGATCCTTCTCCGGAAGGTCGGTCACGAGCGTCTCCGTCGTGAGCACCATTGCGGCGATGGATGCGGCGTTCTGGAGCGCAGAGCGGGTGACCTTCGCGGCATCGACGATGCCCCGGGTGAACATGTCGCCGTACTCGCCCAGGAGCGCGTCGTAGCCCTCGCCTGTCTTCATGGCGCGGACGGCGTTGACGATGACCTCGCCCGATGCGCCGGCGTTGTCGGCGATCTGGCGGGCCGGAGCCTCGAGGGCCTTGCGCACGATGTCCACGCCGACCTGCTCGTCGCCCTTGAGCTTGAGCTTGTCCAGCGCGGGGATGGCCTGGAGAAGCGTCGTGCCGCCGCCGGCGACGAGGCCTTCCTCGACCGCCGCGCGGGTGGTCGAGAGCGCATCCTCGATGCGGTGCTTCTTCTCCTTGAGCTCGACCTCGGTGGCCGCGCCGACCTTGATCACGGCGACGCCGCCGGCGAGCTTGGCCAGGCGCTCCTGGAGCTTCTCGCGGTCGTAGTCCGAGGTGGTGTCCTCGATCTGCGCCTTGATCTGGCTCATCCGCCCCTTGATCTGCTCGGGCGTGCCCTCACCGTCGACGATGGTCGTGTCGTCCTTGGTGGCGACGACGCGGCGCGCCTTGCCCAGGTCCTCGGCGGTGACCGAGTCGAGCTTGCGCCCGATCTCCTCGGAGATCACGGTGCCGCCGGTCAGGATCGCGATGTCGCGGAGCATCTCCTTGCGGCGATCGCCGAAGCCCGGCGCCTTGACCGCGAGCACGGAGATCGTGCCCTTGAGCTTGTTCACGACCAGCGTCGCGAGCGCCTCACCGTCGATGTCCTCGGCGATGATCAGCATCGGCTTGCCCTGCTGGACGGCCTTCTCGAGACCGGGCAGGAGGTCCGGCACGGCGCTGATCTTCTTGTCGGTGATCAGGATGAGCGGGTCCTCGAGGACGGTCTCCATCCGATCGGCGTTGGTCACGAAGTACGCCGAGATGTAGCCCCGGTCGAACTGCATGCCCTCGGTGTATTCCTTCTCGAGCCCGAGCGACTGGCCTTCCTCGACGGTGATGACGCCGTCCTTGCCGACCTTGTCCATGACCTCGGCGATGATCTCGCCGACCTCGGGGTCCGCCGCGGAGATGGCCGCGACGGCCGCGATCTG
Source organism: uncultured Chloroflexia bacterium (assembly GCA_963720825.1). GTDB lineage: Bacteria > Chloroflexota > Limnocylindria > Limnocylindrales > CSP1-4 > CAIXZV01. The sequence goes on from CAVRGY010000012.1 coordinate 14,985, forward strand.
CTCGCGGGTCTCGACCGGGCGGGCGGTGCGCTTGATCTCGGCGACGATGGTCTCGACGGCGCGCTCGATGCCGCGCTTGACGACCATCGGATTGGCGCCTGCGGTGACGACGCGGAGGCCCTCCTGGACCAGCGCCTGGCCGAGCACCACGGCCGTGGTCGTTCCGTCGCCGGCGACGTCGTCGGTCTTGGTCGCGACCTCCTTGAGGAGCTGCGCGCCCATGTTCTCGAACGGGTCCTCGAGCTCGATGTCGCGAGCGATCGTGACGCCGTCGTTGGTGATCGTGGGGGCGCCGAACTTCTTGTCCAGGACGACGTTGCGTCCCTTCGGACCGATCGTCACGCGGACCGCGTCGGCGAGGTGATCGATGCCCCGCTTGAGCGAGCGACGAGCGGTCTCGTCGAAGATGATCTGCTTGGCCAAGGTGGTGAACCCTCCGGGAACTTCGTGTGGTGGGAGCTCGCGGTCATGGGCGCCGCTCGGCGCCCCGGGCGTCAGCCCTCGACGATCGCGAGGATGTCCTTCTGGCTGAGGATGAGGAGATCCTCGCCCTCGACCTTGAACTCGGTCCCCGCGTACTTCGCGTACAGGACCTTGGCGCCGACGGTGACGTCCATCGGCGTGCGCTTGCCCTCGCTGTCAAAGCCGCCCGGGCCGACGGCGAGGATCTCGCCCTCCTGGGGCTTCTCCTTCGCGGTGTCCGGCAGCACGATTCCCGACTTCGTCATCTCCTCACGGGGCGTGGGCTTGATGACGACGCGATCGCCCAGCGGGCGGAGCTTCGTCGAAGAGGCGGTGGCCAAGGTGTCTTCCTCCTCTGGCGGCCGCGGACCGGCCGTCGATCGCCTGTGGTGTGGATCGAGGCGACCGGGCGGGCTGGCCACGATCGACCCGTTTGATCCTCCGTCCGAGCGCATCACCAGCCGCGCGATCCGCACCGTGTGGCACCCCGGGGACATCCGGTGATGGGTGTCCCGACCTGGCCATACGGGCCGCGTCCCGACTGGTTTAGCACTCTCGCTGTGAGAGTGCCAACAAATTACCCGAGGGCGCTCCGGCTGTCAACCGGCCGTCAGGCGCGCGCGATCCCGAGCAGGCGCGAGAACTCGGTGCGCACGATCCGGTAGCACTCGCACGAGGCGTCCTCGAGACCGGGCCGGTCGAGGATGCGCATATTCCCGCGGTGATACGCGATCAGCCCGCGCGCCTGGAGGTCGGCGACCGCGGTGCCGACGCTCTGCCGAGCGACACCGAGCATGAACGCCAGGAACTCCTGGGTGAGGAAGAACGCATCGTTCTCCGCCCGGTCCTGCGTTGCCAGCAACCACCGCGCACCGCGTTGCGCCACCGTGTGAAGCCCGTTGCACGCTGCGTTCTGGGCGGTCTGGACGAAGAACGCCTGCGAGTAGGTGCGCACCAACGCACGGAGCCGCGGCTGCTCCGCAAGCAGCACCTCGAACTGCTCGGCGGGGATCCGCAGCGCGTCTCCGGACAGCTGGGACATGAGGTGGAACGGCGAGCTGTCGGCACCCAGGAAGATCGGCAGCCCGATCATTCCCTCGTTGCCCACCGTGGCGACCTCCGCGCCGAGGCCCTCGGCCATCAGGGCGACGACCGAGATCATCCCGCTCAACGGGAAGTAGGCGAAGTCGATGGGCTGCCCGGGCCGGGCGACGACGGCTCCCCGCGGCAGCGAGACCGGCATGAGCTGCTCGGCAGCGCGACGGGCTTCGTCGTCGCCCAGTGCGGCAAGCAGGTGGTTCCGGCTGCGTGGCTCCCTCATGACTCGTCTCGCAGTATGCGAGTCGACCGCAAGCCATGCAATCGCAGGCGACGATATGGCAGGTGGATGGCAGACGCGACCCCTGTGCCGCACGAGAATCGCACACGCCACGCGCGTGGCGGGGGAAGGCCGCAACGGACCGGTCGAGAGTTGGGCGCCCCTGTTCGACTCCAGGAGGACGACCGATGGGGCAGCCATCTGCGGGGGACCCGGACGAAGGTTCAGCCGACGCCCGGCAGTTCGAGCGCGTCGTACGCCGCTGGCTGTGGACCGATCCCGGCATCACGCGGTGACCGCTCGCGAGGCGCCGGCGGAGCGGACGGCCCGTAACGCGCTCCGGGCTGCGGCCGATGCGGACCAGACGTCGGCCGATGCGGACCAGACGTCGGCCGACGCGGACCAGACAGCGGCCGACGCGGATGACGATGCCGCCGTTCGCGATGCATCCAGCGCGGCCCGGGATCAGGAGCTCTCGAACCTGGACCAGGCGAACGCGGACCGCGATGCGACCAGGAACGACGCGCTCCGGGACGTTCGCGAGACAACCCGCCTCGAACGCGCCGAGGTGTCCCGGGAACGGGCCCTGACGTCCGAGGATCGTCGGCGCACCGGCGCACAGCGTGACGAGACTGCGGCTAGGCGCGACATCGTGGCGTCCCGGCGCGACGCGACCGCGCACGAGCGCGACGAGCGGGCCGCCGCGCTCGAACGCGAGATCGGGACGTTGAGGCCGTCAATCGCCATGGAGCTCGCGGCGCTGCGGACCGCGGCGGTGCAGGATCGAGAGGCCGCTGCGAGGGATCGGGCGCGCGCCGCGCGGGACCGCAGTGAAGCATCAAGACTCCGGGACGCCCTTGCGACCGCCCTCGTGACCGCCCACGTCGACGACCTGACCGGGGCCTACCGCCGGGAGATGGGCCGGCTCGCCCTGGTTCACGAGATCGCCCGGGCCCGCCGCGGCGACGGTCGCCTGGTCCTCGCCTTCGTGGACGTCGACGACCTCAAGGGGATCAACGACCGCGACGGGCATTCCGCAGGCGATGCCGCCCTGGTCACCGTCGTCGCCGAGATCCGGGCGACGCTCCGCTCGTTCGACCCGGTGATGCGCTACGGCGGTGACGAGTTCGTGGCGGCGATGAGCGGGGTTGACCTCGACGAGGGTACGCGTCGCTTCGAGACCATCCGTGCAGCGCTGGTCAAGCGCGCCGGGATCGGGGTCAGCCTCGGTCTTGCCCGTCTCGAGCCGGGTGACACCGTCGAGGAGCTCACGGCGCGTGCCGACGCGGACCTGTACCGGCGGCGCGGCACCCAGCCGCTCAGGGTGCCAGCCCCAGATTGATGGGTCGCCCCGGCGGCGCGGGCCACCCGCGACCGTCGGACCCGCGAGGCACGCCCGGCCTACGCTCCCCGGCGCGATCGGCCAGGCCCGCGGCCGAACGCCAGGTCGTAAGCTCGGACGAGGTGGTCGCCGAGCTCGCCCTCGGGGGATGGACGGAGCCCCGCGACCCAGCGCGCCGTGATCGCCACGTACTGGGGCTCATTGCGTGACCTCGGCGCACCGGGCGGCGACAGGAACGGCGAATCGGTCTCCACCAGCAGGCGGTCCGGCGGCACCAGTGGCACGACCTCCGCCGACGGCTCCTCCCCACGCCGGAACACGAGCCCCGAGAAGCTCACCGCGAGGCCCATCGCGATCATCTCCCGCGCGTAGTCCACCGGACCGGAGAAGCTGTGCACGATGGCCGGCGGGCGTGCTCCGAACGCAGCCCGTGCCGGCTCGCCGTCGAAGCCCGCGGCCCGAAGCTCCGCGACGAGGGCGTCCTGGGCGTCGCGCTCGCCGGCCCGCGACCGGCAATGGAGGATCGCCGGCTTGCCGGTCGCCAGTGCGAGCGCCAGGTTGCGCCGCAGGTTCTCCAGCTGGGCCTCGACCGGCGAGAACAGGCGATCGAAGTCCAGGCCGGTCTCCCCGATCGCCACCACGCGCTCGTCCCGCGCCCAGGCCTCGACGTCCGCCCAGCCGGCGGCGTCGACCTTCGCCGCGTCGTGCGGGTGGACGCCGACGGCCGCGTCGAGCCATGGCCGGCGCGCCACCAGCTCCAGTGCCCGCTCGGACGACGCGACGTTCCAGCCCGGGACGAGGATCCGCTCGAGGCCGACCGCCCGGGCGTCGTCGAGCACTTGGTCGACATCGTCGGTGAACCGGTCCGCGTTGAGATGGCCGTGGGCGTCGATCAGCCGCATGGGCCGATGGTATGGCCGATGGGCGCCGGGCTGGGCGCCGGGACCGCGCGCGGTTCGCCGAGGCTACGCGCCGTCGGCGGCGGCCGCCTCGGTCTCGATGCGAGGGAACAGCGGCTCCGGCGTCGCGGTGACGTGGCCTGCCCGGTCCCGGAGCGCCCCCCACGCCAGCTGGTCCAGGATCGCCGGACCGCCATTCCCGTCGGGGCCGTACGGGTATTCGTGTCCCAGCTGGGACATCACACGGGGCGCGATCGATGGCATGAACGGCGCGGCGGCCAGCCCCACCAGCCGGCACGTCTCGACGAGGTCGCCCAGCACGTCCCGCAGCCGCGCCGCAGCCACGGCGTCGCCGGCCTTCGCGGCCTTGTTGAGCGTCCACGGCTGCTCCGCGTCGACGGTCCTGTTCGCGCCTCCGACCAGCTCCCACAGCTCCGCGAGCGCATCGTGGAGCCGGCATGCCTCGAGCCGGTCCCGGTACAGCAGCAGCGTGTCGGTCCAGCCCTCGGCCAGCGGCGAGTCGCCCGTCGTGCGCGGCGCCGGGCGCTCCCCGCCCAGGTACCGGTTGACCATCGACACCGTCCGGTTGACGAGGTTGCCGAAGTCGTTGGCGAGATCCGCGTTGTACCGCCGCACGAACGAGTCCCAGGAGACCTCCGTGTCGCGATCGAAGGCCACCTCGCGCAGGGTGACGTACCGGGCGCCATCGGCCCCGAACGCCGCGACCACGGCATGCGGGTCGAGGAAGTTGCCGCGGCTCTTGCTCATCCGCTCGCCGCCCGAGACCAGCAGCCAGCCGTGGACCCAGACGTGGCGGGGCGCATCGATCCCGGCCGACCACAGCATGGCGGGCCAGTAGATCGTGTGGAACCGCGCGATGTCCTTGCCGATCACGTGCAGGTCGGCGGGCCACCAGTGGTGGAACGCGTCGAGGTCGTCGGGGAAGCCGGCCCCCGTGATGTAGTTGATCAGCGCGTCCACCCAGACGTAGATCGTCCCCGCCTCCGGATCCCAGGTGCCGTCCTCGCGCTGCGCGGTCTCGCCGTTCTCGGCGATCGGGAACGGGATGCCCCAGGTGGCGCCGGCGCGGCTGATCGAGAAGTCCTCGAGGCCCTGGCGGATGAACCCCAGCATCTCGTTGCGCCGGTAGTCGGGCTGGACGAAGTCCGGGTTGGCCTCGTAATAGGCGAGCAGCCGCTCCTGGTAGGCGGACAGCCGGAAGAACCAGTTGCGCTCGGTCAGCCACTGGAGCGGGACGTCCGGGTGGTTCGGGCACTGCATCCCGCGGGCCGTCTCGAGCAGGTCCGACGGCGCCTTGAACCCCTCGTTGGGGCAGTACCAGCCCTCGTACGAGCCGAGGTAGATGTCGCCGTTGTCGTACGCCCGGCGGACCATCTCCTGCGCCGACCGGTAGTGGTCAGGATCCGTGGTCCGGATGAACCGGTCGGGGCTGATCAGCAGCGCGCCCTCCGCGGCCTGGAACAGCGCCACCTTCTCGTCCACGAACTCGCGCGGCGTCTGGCCCTTGGCTTCGGCGGACTGGGCGATGTTGACCGAGTGCTCGTCGGTGCCGGTCAGGAACCGGGTCTCGTCGCCCAGCATCCGGTGCCAGCGCGCGATCACGTCCGCCCCGATGACCTCGTACACCGTGTGCAGGCCGGGCGCGTTGTTCGCGTACGCGATGGCGGTCGTGAGGTAGAAGCGGCGACGCTTGGACATGGCCGGCCGATGGTAGCAGCGGCGGCACGCAGGCCGGGGTCAATGCCGGAAGTGCCGGGTTCCTGTCACCACCATCGCAGCGCCCGCCGCCTCGACGGCGGCCAGGACGTCCGCGTCGCGCATCGACCCGCCGGGCTGGACGATCGCAGTCACGCCGGCCTCGAGCAGCGCCTCGGGGCCGTCGGCAAACGGGAAGAACGCGTCCGATGCGGCGACCGCGCCACGAGCCCCGCCATCGCCCTGGAACCGGACGGCCTTGTCGACCGCCTGCCGGCACGCGTCGACCCGGCTGACCTGGCCGCTGCCGAGCCCCACCAGCATCCCGTCACGAACCAGGAGGATGGCATTCGACACGACGCCCCGGACGAGCCGCCAGGCGAGATCGAGGTCGGCGAGCTCCCGGTCGGTCGGGCGACGCGACGTCGTGCACGTCCATGTCGCCGGGTCGTCGGGCTGCATGTCCGGAGCGGTCACGAGCACGGCGCCGCCGGTCGTACGCACCGAGCCCAGGTGGTCGGGGTCCGACGCCGCCGTCGGCCGCTCGCCGCTCGCGCCGCCCGCCGGCTCGAGCGCCGGGTCGACGACCAGCCGCAGGTTCGGCTTGGTCGCGAGGACCGCGAGCGCGTCATCGTCATAGGCCGGAGCCACGACCACCTCGAGGAACAGCGATGTGAGGCGGTCCGCGAGCGCGCGATCGACGGGGCCCCGCACGGCCACGACGCCCCCGAACGCCGAGACCGGGTCGCCGGCCAGCGCAGCATCCCAGGCATCGAGCAGGTTCGGCCGCTCGGCGGCGCCGCACGGGTTGGTGTGCTTCATGATCACGACCGCCGGCCCGCGCAGCAGCCGGGCGACGGCGGCCGCCGCCGACGCGTCGAGCACGTTGTTGTAGCTCAGCGCCTTGCCCTGGAGGGGCGGCTCGCCGGACGCGAATGGGCCCTCGCCGGGACGCGGCTCGCGGTCGGTGCGCCGGTACCGGGCGGCCGGCTGGTGCGGGTTCTCGCCGTAGCGCAGCGTCTCGACCTTGGTCATCGAGATCGTCAGGGTCGGCGGGTAGGGGTCGTCCGAGGTGGGCAGGCCGGGCTCGGGCGGCAATGGGACGCCCGCCTCGAACATGCGGCCGGGCAGCTCCGCGGCGATCCGCGCGTCGTACGCGGCGGTGTGGCGGAACGCCTCGACGGCCAGCGCGGAGCGGAGCCCGAGCGGGATCTCCCCGTGCTCGTCGAGCGCGGCGACGATCGCGTCATACCGGTCCGGCGAGGTGACGATCGCGACCGAGGCATGGTTCTTGGCGGCCGCCCGGACCATCGACGGGCCGCCGATGTCGATCTCCTCAACCAGGTCGTCGAACGAGATCCCCGGCCGGCGCGCCGCCTCCGCGAACGGATACAGGTTGACGACCACGAGCTCGAACGGCGCGATGCCCGCGGCCAGCAGCGTCTCGCGATGATCCGCGCGACGGCGATCGGCGAGCAGCCCCGCGTGCACCCGGGGATGGAGCGTCTTGACGCGGCCGTCGAGCATCTCGGGGAACCCCGTGACGGCCGCGACGTCCGTGACCGGCAGGCCGGCAGCGCGCAGTATCCGTGCGGTGCCCCCGGTGCTCACCAGCTCGAAGCCACGGGCGACCAGGCCGCGGCCCAGGTCCGCCAGGCCGGACTTGTCCGAGACGGACAGCAGCGCCCGGCGTGGGACGGGGACCGCGGCGTCAGCCGTCGACGCGTCAAGGTGAACGCGCCGGGCTCCGTCGGACGCCGACAGCGCCCCTGCAAGGAGGTTGGCGACCGCGGCGGGCAGCAGCCGGTGCTCGACGGCGTGGAGCCGCCCGAGCAGCGAGTCCTCGTCGTCCCCCGGCAGCACGGAGACCGCCTCCTGGGCGACGATCGGGCCGCCGTCGAGCGTTGCGTCCACGAGGTGGACGGTCACGCCGGTGACCGCGACGCCCGCCGCGAGCGCGTCGCGGACGCCGTGGAGCCCCGGGAACGCCGGCAGCAGCGACGGATGGACATTGAGGATCCGGCCGCCGAATGCCGCCAGCACCGCGGGCCCGACCAGCCGCAGGTAGCCCGCCAGCACGACCGCATCGGGCTCGACGGCGGTCAGCGTCGCGGCCAGCGTCGCGTCGTCACCGCCCGGGACGAGCACGGTGTCGATCCCCTGCTCCGCCGCCCAGTCGAGCGCCGGACACGGGCGATCGGCGAACACGAGCACGATGTCGCCGCCCAGCGCGCCCGTCGCCGCGACGGCCGCGAGCGCCCGCAGGTTTGAGCCGCTGCCCGAGGCGCCGACCGCGATCCGTCCGCTCACCGCGCGTCCTCCACGTACCGCCCCCCGATCAACGCCGCATCCACCACCTCGCCGACGACCCATGCCGGCAGGCCGCGCTCGGTCGCCAGCCGGAGCGTTCGTCCGGCGGTCTCCCGGGCGACCACCAGCACCATGCCCAGACCGCCATTGAACGTCGCGCGGAGCTCATCGTCCTCCAGCCCGCCGATCGCGCCGAACAGCCGCATCACGACGGGCATCGGCCATGCGGCCGGGTCGAGCCGCGCGCCGAGGGCGGCCGGAAGGGCACGGGGCACGTTGCCCGGCAGGCCGCCGCCGGTGATGTGCGCGATGCCCCGGATGTCGTGGCCCTCCGCGGCCAGCGATGCGCGGATCGCGAGCAGGTCGCGGGCGTAGATGCGGGTCGGCGTCAGCAGGACCTCGCCCAGGGTGGCCAGCGCATGCTCCGGCTCGCGCGCGAGCAGCGGCGCAGCGGTGGCGTCCCCCAGCGAGCGCCTGGCCACCTCCTGGAACGGTCGGTGCAGGTCGAGGTCGTGCTCGGCGACGAGGGCGCGGACGAGCGAGTAGCCGTTGGCGTGGAGGCCGTTCGAGCCGAGGCCAAGGATCACGTCGCCGGGACGGGCCGCGCTGGCGTCGAGCAGGCGGTCGCGCTCGGCCACGCCGATGCAGAAGCCGGCCAGGTCGAACTCGTGGGCGTCCATCAGGCCGGGATGCTCGGCGGTCTCGCCGCCCACGAGCGCGCAGCCGGCTTGGCGACAGCCGTCGGCGACGCCTCCGACGAGCTCGGCGACCTGGGTCGGGTCGAGCTTGCCGACGGCCACGTAGTCGAGGAATGCCACCGGCTCCGCGCCGCTGCACACGACGTCGTCGGCGCACATCGCGACCAGGTCCACGCCGATCGTGTCGAACCGGCCGAGCGCTGCCGCGATGGCGGTCTTGGTGCCCACGCCGTCGGTCGAGGCGACCATGACCGGTTCCCGGATGCCGGCCGGGATCGTGATGGCCGATCCGAACCCGCCCAGACCGCCCAGCACCTCGGGTCGGTGCGTGGAGGCGACCAACGCGCGAATCAGCTCGACCGTGCGCTCACCGGCCGCGACGTCCACGCCGGAACGCGCATACGCCGCTCGCGCGGACGCCGGACGGGGGCCTGTCATCCGGCGGCGTCGGCCGGCGCGACGCCCTCGGCGCGCGCGGGTTCGGGGGATGTCTCGAGCATGAACTTGCGGGCCGAGACGTCGTACGGCACGGGCTCCGGGTAGTTGCCGTCGAAGCAGGCGAAGCAGAACTGCTCGTACGGGAGCTCGAGCGCGGCGAGCACCCCCCGGATCGACAGGTAGCCCAGCGTGTCGGCGCCGATGAACTCCCGGATCTGTTCGACCGAATGCGTCCCCGCGATCAGCTCGGTCTCGATCGCGGTATCGATCCCGTAGAAGCACGGGTGGTAGATCGGCGGTGCGCTGATCCGGACATGGACCTCCCGCGCGCCCGCGCGCCGGAGCAGGCCCACGATCTGCTTGGTCGTGTTGCCGCGCACGATCGAGTCGTCGACCACGATCAGGCGGCGGTCGCGGACCACCTCGCGGAGCGGGCTGAGCTTGACGTTGACCCCCCGCTGGCGCATCGCCTGCGAGGGCTGGATGAAGGTGCGGCCGCTGTACCGGTTGCGAACCATGCCCTCGCGGTACGGGATGCCCGAGGCCTCCGCGAAGCCGGCCGCGGCCGGCGCGCCTGTGTCCGGGACGGGCATCACCATGTCCGCCTCCACGGCGTGCTCCGCGGCGAGCTGGATCCCCATCTGGCGGCGCGCCTCGTACAGGTTGCGGCCCTCCATATAGGAGTCGGGACGGGCGAAGTAGATCAGCTCGAACACGCACAGCGCCGGCGTCGCGGTGGCGTACCGCACCGACACCGGCTCGCGGCCCGGCTCGAGCACCACGATCTCGCCCGGCTCCACGTCGCGCACGTACTCCGCGCCCACGATGTCCAGCGCCGCGGTCTCCGAGGCGAGCATCCAGCCCGCCGTGTCGTCGCCCCACAGGCCGGGCCCGTCGGGCTGGCCCGCCGGCGTCGGGAGCCGGCCCAGGACGAGCGGCCGGAAGCCGTGCGGATCCCGGACCCCGATGACGCGCTGCTCGTCGAGCACGACCAGGCTGTACGCGCCGCGCACGCGGGGCAGCACGCGGCGGAGGGCATCGACGGTGTCCGCGGCGGGCTCGTCGGCGAGCAGCGCGGTCAGGAGCTCCGTGTCGGTCGACGCGGGGAGGCGCCCGCGACCGCCCTGGAGCTGGGTCAGCAGCTCCCGCGTGTTGACAAGGTTCCCGTTGTGACCGATCGCGAGCGCCCGGCGCGGGCCCAGCCGGAGCGTCGGCTGCGCGTTCTCCCAGACCGTGGAGCCGGTGGTCGAGTACCGGCAGTGGGCAACCGCGAGGTCGCCGGCGAGCGACGGGATGCGCCGCTCGTCGAGGACCTGGCCGACCATGCCCAGGTCCTTGTAGATCATCAGGTTCCGGCCGTCGGACACCCCGACGCCGGCCGACTCCTGGCCGCGGTGCTGGAGCGCGAACAGCGCCGTGGCGGCGACCGCGGCCGCCTCGTGGCCGCGGTCCGGCAGGACGACGCCGACGACGCCGCACATCAGGCGTCGTCCTCCATGCCCAGCGCCCGCGGCAGGCCGTGCTCCCACGCGTGCCGCAGGTCGGTGACCGGGACCTCCAGTGCATCCGCGATCCGGCTGCCGCGCTCCTCGGCCGCGCCCGTGGCGCCTTCGCCGGCCATCTCGATCACCAGCTGCGTGCCACCGGTGACGCCCAGCTCCTCGGTCGGCAGGCCGTGGTGGCGGGCGAGCAGGACGAAGGCCGGGACGTGGCGCGGCATGCACCTCGGCCACCAGCCGTGACGGGCTCTCGCCGAACAGCGCCACGGCGGGCGAATCCCCCACCGAGACCCGGAGCCGCGCACCGCGATCACCCCAGATCGCCATCTCGGCCAGCGCCACCGCGAGCCCGCCGCCGGACACGTCCTGGCAGCCCTCGACGAGGCCGCGGGCGATGGCCTCGCGGATGAACGCCTGGACCGCGCGCTCGCGCCCGAGATCGAGCGGTGGCGGGCCGTCCTCGGCAGCGGCGCCGGCGAGACGGGCGTACTCGCTGCCCGCGAGACCCGGACCGGGCGATCCGACCGCGACCACGACGTTGCCATCCGCGGCGAACGCGGGTCCGACCCGGGTCGACACGTCGGCGAGCAGGCCCACGATCCCGATCTCAGGCGTCGGCGCGATCGCGCCCGACCGGGATTCGTTGTACAGGGACACGTTGCCGCCGGTGACCGGCAGCGCCAGCGCGATGCACGCGTCGGACAGGCCGCGGACAGCCTCGGACAGCTGCCAGAACGCCTCGGGCCGGGTGGGATCCCCGTAGTTGAGGCAGTTGGTGACCCCCAGCGGCCGGGCACCCGTGATCGAGACGTTGCGGGCGGCCTCCGCGACCGACATCGCGGCCCCCAGCCAGGGGTCGAGGACCCCGACCGACGCGTTCGCGTCGGTCGTCGCGACCAGCGCCTTGGTGGTCCCCTTGATCCGGATGACCGCCGCGCCGCGACCCGGGCCGGCGACGGTGTTGGCCTGGACGTTGTGGTCGTACTGCTCGTACACGATCCGCCGCGACGACAGGTTGGCGCGAGCCGAGCAGGGCCAGCAGCACGGCGCCGGGATCCATGCCACGGCCGGGCAGTGCCTCGGTGGGCTCCATGGGCATGCCCGGCGCGGGCGCCTGGCGGCGGCGTGTGGGCGGTCGGGACGCTCGCTCGAACTCGATCGCCTCCGACGCGAGGGCGCGCGCCGGGATGCGGGCGAGCTCGCGGGCGCCGGGGACGGGGCGGCCGTCGGCATCGAGGGCACCGGTGCCATTCGGGCCCGCGAGGACCACGATGTCGGGCTGCTCGGTGACCCGTCCGATGACCGCGACCGGCAGGTCCCACCGCTCGCAGATCGCGCGCACGGCGTCCCAGCGCGCCGGCTCGACGATCGCGACCATCCGCTCCTGGGACTCGGAGATCATCACCTCGAACGGCTCGAGGCCGGGCTCCCGCCGCGGGATCGCGTCGAGGTCGACCAGCATCCCGGTCCCGCCGCGATCGGCCGTCTCGCACGTCGCGCAGGTGATCCCGGCCGCGCCGAGATCCTGGACCGAGACCACGACGCCCTTCGGCGATCAGCTCCAGCGTCGCCTCGATCAGCAGCTTCTCGGCGAACGGATCGCCGACCTGGACCGACGGACGCTTGGAAGCATCCTGGTCCGCGAACGTCGCACTGGCCAGCACCGATGCGCCACCGATCCCATCGCGGCCGGTGGCGGATCCATAGAGGACGACGAGGTTGCCCGGTCCGTCCGCGGCAGCCCGCATGAGCATCCCGTCCTCGAGCAGCCCGATCGCCATCACGTTGACCAGCGGGTTGCCCTGGTAGGACGGGTCGAACACGAGCTCGCCGCCGATGGTCGGGACGCCCACGCAGTTGCCGTACCCGCCGACGCCGCGCACGATACCGTCCACCAGGTGCCGGGTCCGCGCGTCAGCCGGGTCGCCGAACCGTAGCGCATCGAGCACCGCGATCGGGCGGGCGCCCATCGCAAATACGTCGCGCAGGATCCCGCCCACGCCCGTGGCCGCTCCCTGGTACGGCTCGACGGCGCTGGGGTGGTTGTGGCTCTCGATCTTGAACGCCACGGCGAGACCGTCGCCGATCGAGATCACGCCCGCCTGCTCGCCCACCCCGGCGACCACGTCCTCACCCTTCGTCGGCAGCGTGCGAAGCAGCGGACGGCTGCTCTTGTACGAGCAGTGCTCGCTCCACATCACGCTGAACATCGCGAGCTCGAGGTCATTGGGATCACGGCCCAGCTTCTCCCGGATCGCCTCGAGCTCGACGTCCTCCAGGCCCAGCGTCCGGTGGAGCGGAACGGAGACGGGGGTCGTGGGTGCGGTCACGTGGCAGCCCCTGCGGCCGCTCGGATCCCGGTGATGGCGCCGGTGCTCGCCCACTCGGACGCGCTCACCACCAGCGAGCGGATGATGCCCAGCCCGTCGTCCGAGCCCAGGATGGCCTCGACCGCCGTCTCCGGGTGCGGCATCAGCCCCGCGACGTTGCCGGCCGCGTTCTGCACGCCGGCGATGCCGCGGAGCGACCCGTTGGGATTGGCCGCGTCGTCGGGACCGGCGGTCTCACCGTCACGATCCACGTACCGCCACAGCACGCGGCCGTCGCGCTCGAGCTCGTCCAGCGTCGCGTCGTCCGCGTAGTAGCAGCCCTCCCCGTGGGCGACAGGCATCCGCAGCGGGCGTCGCTCGCCGATCTCGCGCGTGAACGGCGTATCGAGGCGCTCCGGCATCAGCGCCACCTCGCGGCACACGAAGCGAAGCCCGCGGTTCCGGAGCAGGGCGCCCGGGACCATGCCCGCCTCTGCAAGGACCTGGAACCCGTTGCAGATGCCGAGCACCGGCGCGCCGCGATCGGCGAACTCGGCGACCGCGCGCATCACCGGGCTGAAGCGGGCGATGACCCCGGCGCGCAGGTAGTCGCCGTACGCGAAGCCGCCCGGGATCAGGATCCCGGCGATCCCCGCCAGGTCCGTCGACTCGTGCCACAGGATCTCGGGCTCCGCACCCGCGAGGCGCAGGGCGTTGACCGCGTCGATGTCGCGGTTGGACCCGGGGAACAGCACGACCCCGATCCGGACGCTCACTCAACCGCCTCGATCTCGTACGACTCGATCAGCGGGTTCGAGAGCAGCTCCGCCGCGAGCCGCTCGACCACCGACCTCGCTGCGTCCGGATCGGCCGCCTCGACGCTGAGCTCGACCCTTCGCCCGACCCGCACGTCGCCGACCCCGTCGATCCCGAGGTGCGGCAGGCTGCGCTCGACGGCCCGGCCCTGCGGATCGAGGATCCCGGGCTTGGGCGTGACGTTGACGGCGAAACGGAACGGGCGGGTCGGCTCGCTCATGGGGCGATGACATCCTCCTGCAGGTAGCGGGCGAAGCTCGCCCCCGTGATCCGCTCGTAGGCCTCCACGTACCGCGCCCGGGTCCCGGCCACGACCTCGTCGGGCAGCTCGGGCCCGGGTGCCGTCTTGTCCCACGGCTGTGCCTCGAGCCAGTCGCGAACGAACTGCTTGTCGTAGCTCGCCTGCGGACGGCCGGGCTCCCACGTTGCCGCGTCCCAGAACCGTGACGAATCCGGTGTCAGGATCTCGTCGATCAGGAGCAGCCGGCCATTTGGCAGCAGGCCGAACTCGAACTTGGTGTCGGCGAGAATGATCCCGGCCGTCTCGCACACGGCGGCCCCGCGCTTGTACAGGGCCAGGGCGACGGCGCGGACCTGCTCCGCCAGCGTGTCGCCGACCAGATCCTCGACCTGGTGAAACGTGATGTTCTCGTCGTGGTGGCCGGCCGGCGCCTTGAACGCCGGCGTGAAGATCGGCGCCGGCAGCCGGTCGCTCTCGCGCAGGCCGGCCGGGAACCGGATCCCGCATACGCTGCCATCGGCCTGGTACTCCTTCCAGCCCGAGCCGGACAGGTATCCGCGCACGACGCACTCGACCGGCAGGACCTCGGTCAGCCGCCCCAGCATCATCCGGCCGCGGAGGTCCGCCATCAGCGCCGGATCGCGATGGGTGAGGCTCTCGGGCAGGTCGGCCGGATCCGCCGACAGCAGGTGGTTCCCGACCAGGTCCGCCGTCTTCGCGAACCAGAACCGCGAGAACCCCGTCAGGATGCGGCCCTTGTCCGGGATCGTGGTGGGCAGGATGACGTCGAACGCGCTCAGGCGATCCGACGCCACGAGCAGCAGGCGATCGTCGCCGACGCGATACAGGTCACGGACCTTGCCCGACCGGTCGAACACCTCAGCGAGCGACACCGGCGCCCTCCCTTCCGCTTCTCATCTGCGAGTCGCGCTCGCACCTCGGCCTCGAGCGCGTCCAGCCGCGCGATCACCGCTGGCACGTGCCGGAGCCCCGCGGCATCGTCGAAGCAGGCATCGAGCGAGGCCAGCGGCAGCCGTCCCGCAACGGCCGGATCCGTGGCCAGGAGCCCGTGGAGCGGCACCCGCTCGTCTGCGGCGCGAAGCGCGTTCCGCTGGACGATCGTATAGGCATCCTCGCGCGACAGCCCGCCGTCCTCGACCAGCGCCAGCAGCACGCGCGACGATGCGTGGAGACCCAGCCCGCGCTCGATGTTCTCGCGCATCCGCTCGGGCCGGACGACGAGGCCCTCGACCAGCCCGGCCGTCCGCTGGAGCATGTAGTCGAGCAGGATCGTCGCGTCGGGCAGGATCACGCGCTCGGCGGACGAGTGGCTGATGTCGCGCTCGTGCCACAGCGGCTGGTTCTCGAACGCGGTCTGCGCATAGCCACGGAGGAGGCGCGCCAGGCCCGCGATCCGCTCCGACAGGATCGGGTTGCGCTTGTGGGGCATCGCCGAGCTGCCCTTCTGTCCGCGCTTGAACGGCTCCATGACCTCGGCGATCTCGGTGTGCTGGAGGTTGCGGACCTCCGTCGCGAGCCGCTCCAGCGAGCCGCCGAGGACGGCGATGGCGCCGACGAACGCGGCGTGCCGGTCACGCTGGACGACCTGGGTGCTGACCGGGTCCACGCGCAGCCCGAGCTCGGCCAGGACCTCTGCCTCGAGGTCGGGGGCGAGGTGGCTGTACGTCCCGACCGGGCCGCTGATCTTGCCGGTGCCGATCTCCGCGGTGGCTTGCGCCAGGCGCGCACGGCCGCGGGCGACCTCGAACGCCCAGCCGGCGCACTTGAGCCCGAACGTGGTCGGCTCCGCGTGGACCGAGTGGGTCCGGCCCATCATCACCGTTCCGGCCTCGGCCCTCGCCCGCGCGATCAGCGCGGCGACGAGGCGATCCGCGTCGGCCAGGAGATGCTCCCCCGCCGCCCGGAGCTGGAGCGCGAGCGCCGTGTCCACGACATCGCTGCTGGTCAGCCCGAGGTGGAGGTACCGGCCTTCGGGCCCCACGGCCTCGGCGACCTGGGACACGAACGCGATGACGTCATGGTCGGTGGTCTGCTCGATCTCGGCGATCCGGTCGACATCGACAACGGCGCGCGCCTCGATCGCGGCCAGGGCGTCGGGCGGGACCATGCCCCGGCGGGACTCGGCGCGACAGACCGCGAGCTCGACCTCGAGCATCTGCTCGAAGCGTGCGCGGTCGGACCACAGCGCGGCCATCGCGGGCAGCGTGTAGCGCGGGATCATGCGACCACCGCCGCGGCCTGCGGCAGGTCGGTCGCGATGTCGTGACGGCGCTGCATCCCGTCCCAGGTGATCGCATCGGCCGCGCGCTCAGCAACATCCCGCGCGGCCGCGAGGTCCGCTCCCCGCCCGACCACGGTCAGGACGCGGCCCCCGTTGGTGCCGAAGCCACCCTGCGGCCGGCCGGCGGTCCCGGCGTGGAACACGAGCGCGCCGAGCTCGCGGGCGTCATCGAGACCGGCGATCGGATCGCCGCGCCTCGGATCGCCCGGGTAGCCCTTGGCCGCCAGCACGATGCCCACGGCGGCGCCCGGCAGCGCGTCGAGCGCGCCCGGCGCATCGTCCGGCAGCCGGCCCTGCGCGGCCGCGAGGAGGACCGGCGCCAGCGGCCCGGACAGCCGCGGCAGGATCACCTGCGCCTCGGGGTCGCCGAGCCGGACGTTGCACTCCAGCAGGGCAGGCCCGTCGGGCGTCAGCATCAGGCCCGCGTACAGAAAGCCGCGGAACGGCGTCCCACGCCGCCGCATCTCGGCCAGGATCGGGCGATGGACGGTCGCGAGGACCTGTGCGACCGCCGCCGCGTCGAGGTCGGGCGGCGGCGAGTAGGCGCCCATGCCACCGGTGTTTGGGCCATGATCGCCGTCGCACAGCCGCTTGTGATCGCGTGCCGCGGGCAGCGCGACGGCGCGCTCGCCGTCGCAGATCGCGATGACGCTGGCCTCGTGCCCCGACAGGCGTTCCTCGACGACCAGCGCGGGCGCGTCGCCGGGACGACCGGCGAGGAATGAGGGGATGAGGTCGAGCGCCTGGTCGGTCGACTCGGTCACGATCACGCCCTTGCCCGCCGCGAGCCCGTCGGCCTTGAGCACGACACCGGCGCCCGTTGCGCCCAGCTCGCGCACCCAGGCGACAGCGCCTTCGACATCGCCGCCGCCGAACGCGCGGGCCGCGGCCATCCGGACGCCGGCGATCATCGCGACGTCGTGGCAGAACGCCTTCGATGTCTCGAGGCGGGCCGCCGCCCGGGCCGGGCCGAACACGGCGATCCCCGCGGCCGCGAGCGCGTCGGCGACGCCCACGGACAGCGGGGCCTCTGGCCCGACCACGACCAGATCGACCGTCTCGTCATGCGCCAGCTCGACGACGGCCGCGGGATCCATCGCATCGACCCGGACCGTGCGCACGTGGGGTTCCGCTGCGACGCCCGCACCGCCCGGCGCGACGACCACCTCGCGGACGCCAGGCTCCCGGGCGAGCTTCCAGGCCAGCGCGTGCTCTCGACCGCCCGCGCCCAGGACGAGGATCCGGGACGGCATCGCGAGGGTCGCGGGGGACACAGGGATCGTCCGCCCCTACGCCGGCGTGCCCGGCCGGTGGCGCATCGGCCGCCACGCCCGCTCGATGGTCTGGTTGCGCTCCGGACCCACGGACACGAACACGATCGGGACGCCCGCATGCTCCTCGAGCGCGGTCACGTACCGGCGCGCGTTCTCGGGCAGGCCGGCCAGCGAGCGCACGTCGTGGATCGGCTCCTCCCAGCCGGGGAAGTCCTCGTAGATGGGCGTCGCGCGCGACAGCGCCGAGCCGCTGGAGGGCCAGGTCTCGACGCGCCGGCCGTCGATGTCATAGGCCACGCACAGCCGGATGGTCTCGATCCCCGACAGGATGTCGAGCTTGTTGAGCACGATCGCGGAGTTGGAGTTGACCGCGACCGCGTAGCGCATCGGAACCGCGTCGAGCCAGCCGACCCGCCGCGGGCGACCGGTCACCGTGCCGAACTCGCGACCGCGCTCCGCGATGCCGCGCCCGATGTCGTCGTGGAGCTCGGTCGGGAACGGCCCCGAGCCGACCCGCGTGGCGTAGGCCTTCATGACGCCGATGACCTCGTCGACCTGGAGCGGCCCGATCCCGCCGCCCGTGCACGCGCCGCCGGCCACAGGGTTGGATGAGGTGACGAACGGGTAGCTGCCGTGATCGAGATCGAGCAGCGTTCCCTGCGCGCCCTCGAGCAGGACATGATCGCCACGGCGGAGCGCGTCCTGGACCAGCCACGTGCTGTCGTCGAGGTGATCGCGGAGGCGCTCACCCCAGGCCGCGGCCTGGCCGACGAGCGGCTCGACCTCGAACGTGTCGGCACCCATCGAGGCGAGCAGCAGATTCTTGTCCGGCAGCGCGCGCGAGATCCGCTCGCGCAGCACCTCGCGGTCGAGCAGGTCCTCCATGCGCAGCCCCAGGCGCCACGCGCGGTCGCCGTACGTGGGCCCGATCCCCCGGCCGGTGGTTCCGACCTTCGCGCCCCCGAGCCGGCTCTCGTTCGCGCGGTCCAGGGCCACGTGGTAGGGCATGATCACGTGCGCGCTGCGGCTGACCCGGACCTTCGCCACGTCGACACCGCGTCCGGCCAGCATCTCCAGCTCCGCGATCAGCGTCGCCGGGTTGACCACGACGCCGTTCCCGATCACCGACGTGATGTGCGGGTACAGCACGCCAGACGGGCACAGCTGGAGCTTGAACACCTCGTCGCCGGTGACGACCGTGTGGCCCGCGTTGTCACCGCCCTGGTAGCGCACGACCATCGCCACCTGCTCGGCCAGGAAGTCCGTCGTCTTGCCCTTGCCCTCGTCGCCCCACTGGAGGCCGACGATCACCGTCGCGGGCATCGTGTGCCTCCGGGCATGAAACGACCCCGGACGAGGCCGGGGTCCTGGATAGACGTCTCCCGCGACTGCCCACCGGCGCTTCGGCGGACCGGGCGGTCAGGGGTGCGGTGCCGTCTCACGGGGCAGACGCCGCGCCTCCCTCGAGCAATGGTCAGTTCCTCCTTCGCGGTCGGGGAGCTCCGCGCAGCCTCGAGGACCGGGCGAGTATAGCGAACCGCGGGCCACCCGCGACGGGGTCCGGCCGCGATCGCGTCGCCGGCGGCCGGGCCCGAGGATCACGGGTGTGAAGGATTGATCGGCGCCAGCCGGGTGCTCGCGCTGGCCAGGTGTCGAGCCTCGTAGCGGTTCGCCGAAGGAACAGGACGACGGGCAGGATGACCAGCGCGAAGGCGATGAACCCGCCACCGAAGTCGGTCGCCTGCGCGACCAGCGCCAGCGCGACAACCGATGCAGAGAGCACGGACAGGAACATCTGCGCGCGGGAGAACGATTCGTTCCATGTGAGAGACCGCGTCGCGAGCAGGCTCCAATGCTCTGTCGACAGGATCTGAAGATCGGAGCTGTCGGGCACCCGCGACCCCTCGGAGCGCGCCAGCCGATGCGATCGCTGGGATCTCGCCGGCCGGGACGGCCCGCCCGCCTGGTTCGACGGTCATGGCACCTCCTCATCGACGGCGCGTGGTCGGGATCACGAGCATCCCCAGCCTACTCCGGCCCGCTCCGGGTCACGCTGGGCGGCGAGAGCGAATCGAGACGGGTTGATGGCCGCGTATGACGATCCAAGGGCCGCCGCCGGCTCCGCGCGAGGCTGCGTGAAGTCATGGTCGCCAGGGCGGTCGCGATCCCCGCCTCACGCGTCGCTCCGGACGTGCCGGGAATGGTCGCCCCTGCGACAGCCACGCTTGACCCGCCGACGACGATCACGACCTCGCCACGGGCCTGACGGACCGTGGTCGCAGCGCATCGGGGCGGGGCAACCGTCGGTGCGCACGCTGTCATGTGCCTGAGACATCCCCGGTGCCCGTTGGAGTGGCACTGCGACACGTCACCGATCGTACGCTGGACCGGTCCTGCGCAGCCATGCCCGTCGCAGCAGCCTGGGAGTCCCTCGCTTGACGCAACCCACGCCCACCGGTCCCGCCGCCTCCCGCCCGATCGTCGTCGTCACCTCGGACGACGATCGATTTGCGGCCGCCCGGCGGCTGGGCGTGGAGCTCGCGCGCGATGCGGGTGCCGCACTGATCCTCTACCACTGGGATGCGGCAGCGGTCCTCGACTCCCCGCTGCCCACCTGGTGGTCGGCCGACGGCGAGGCGGAGCAGTTCGGGAGCCGGCTCGATGTCCCCCAGCTGGAGAAGGCCGGTCGGGCGCCACTCGCGCGCCAGGTCGGCGCCGCGCGCGAGCTCGGCGTGGACGCCTACGGCTGGCTTCCCTCGGAGCACGGCCCCGAGCCGCTCGCCCGGTACGCCGCCCGGCAGGGGGCTCAGACGATCGTCGTCCCGGGTTCGCTGGAGGAGGCTGGCGTCGTCGAGCACATCCTCAGCGGAACCGGCGACATCGTCGACGACCTCCGGCAGGCGACCCGGGTGGAGGTCGTCGTGGCGCCCGAGCGTCCGCCGGACACGGCAGACGACGCCGGGACCGACACGGGACCCGCAGAGCAGGGCGCCGAGCGCAGGTCCGCGAGCCGCTGAGCGCCGCTTCCGATTTGGCAATGGCCGTCGGGTCCGGGCGCGCCCGAGGCAGGCGGTCGCGTAAGCGTGCGTGAAGTCACGACCGCTAGGGTTCGTCCTGCCCGTCGAACCACGCCGGCCCCGCCGACCCGTCGCTCCGTCGAGGCCCGACCGCCGGGGCCGGCGCCCCACCCGCCCGCCGTCCGTTGATGCCCGCCGCACGCAGGATCGGCCGGATCTCGTCGCGCCCAGGAAGCGCGGCTCGGCCGGATCGGAAGGAGACAACGAACCGATGAACAGGGTCCTCCTCACCGGGCGCCTGACCCGCGACCCCGAGGTTCGCACGACCGCCGGCGGCAAGGCCGTCGCCCAGTTCTCCGTCGCGAGCCACGAGTACGTGTCGGGCAAGGAGAAGAGCGAGTTCCACAACGTCGTTGCATGGGATCGGCTGGCGGAGACGTGCGGCCGGTACCTGGGCAAGGGCCAGCAGGTCGCCATCGAAGGCCGGATCCAGACCCGGACCTGGGATGACGACAAGGGTCAGCGGCACTGGAAGACCGAGATCGTGGCGAGCAGCGTCGAGATGCTGTCCGGCCGTCGCAAGAAGGACTACGCGGCCGAGACGGCGGCCACGGCGCTCGAGGCGCAGGCCGTCGCCGCGGGCGTCGCTCCGGATGCCGGCGAGCCGATCGCGGACGACGCCGGCTTCAGCGTCACCCCCGGCGGCGACGAGGAGGACGAGGAGGACGAGCTCCTCGAGGAGGCCGTCGCGGCCTGACCACCATCATTCCCGTTCCCCGACCGGTGGCGGCGCGGCACCCCCTCCCGCGCCGCTGCCGGCTCCCTCGCCAAGGCCGCCCAGCCACGGCACCTCGCTCGCTACCGGGCCGCCAGCAGCAGGGCGTCCGTTCGCTCGAGGCTGACGCCGTGTGCGGCGATGTCGCGGATCCAGTACGCGGCGCGCGCCCGATCCTCATCGCCCACGGCATCGTCGAGCGCACGCTCGGCGTAGTGCGCCACGAGGTTGCCGAGCATCGCGTACGCCATCGCGAACGAGCTGCGATCGCGCAGCTCGGCCGTCCCGCCACCGTCCCGGTAGCCTGCCAGGAACCGCGGCACCACGGCCGGATCGTCGATGAACACGTCGACGGTCATGGCGAGCTCCTGCTCGGCTGAGGCCGCTCCCCCGTTCTCCCAGTCGACCACCACGAGGCCCCCGCTGACATCGACCAGCACGTTGTCGGGATTGAAGTCGAGATGACAGCGGATCCTGGGCTCGTGGCGGCCCGCGAGGATGAGTGATCGGGCCTCCACGAATGCCGTGGCCAGGTCGCAGAGGTCCGCTCCCCAGGCGACGCCGAGCAGCCTCGGCACCCGCCACCAGTGACGCCCATCGCTCCTCGTCAACCGGCGCCGTGAACCAGGGATCCGGCGGTCGTGCGTCCGGGTACGCAAGCGCGTGGAGCCGACCGAGGATCCGGCCCGCTGCCATCACGTCGGCGATCGCCTCGCGTCCCGCCAGGTCCACCCAGGTGTACGCCCGAACGACCAGATCGCGGTCGACCGCGGTCGCCCGCGCGAGGACCTGGCCGTCGCGAGTCGGGACCGGACGCGGCATCGGGACACCCGCCCCGATGGCTGCTTCCTGGAAGGCGACATCATCGGCCGCCTCAGCCTCCGTCGGCGGCTCGAACAGCTCCTTGATCGCCCACGTGCCGGCGCTCGTGTCCAGCCGCCAGATCCGCCCGAGCTCTCCGCGTGCGGCGAAGACGGGCGGGCCGGTGGGGCGATCCAGCCCAAAGGCGTCCGAGATCGCCCGGGCGTCGGGCGGCGGCGGCGGCGATCCGGCGGGTTGCATCGGCGAAGGGTACGTCACGCCGAGCGTGGGAGGCGGAGGTACCGCTGCACGGCCGCACGCCCGGGAGCCGCCGCCCGCGCGGCAGCTTGGTCCAGCGCGGCGGCCGGTGCCCTCAGCCCTATGGTTCCGGCCGCGGATCCGGGCGGGTTGCGTACAGCGCCCGCCGTGGGAGTCCGGTCTCGGCCGCAACCCGGCGGGCGGCCTCGCCCCGCGCGGCACCACCTTCCACGAGCCGCTCGACCTCGGCCCGGGCGGTCGCGATCACCGCGTCACGCGTCGCCCCGGACGTGCCGGGGCCGACCGCCCCTGCGACCGCGCCGCTGGACCAGCCGACGACGATCACGACCTCGCCCCGCGCCGGGATCGTCCCGTCGCGCGCCGCGTCGACCAGCTCCCCGAGCGATCCCCGCACGACGGCCTCGTGGAGCTTGGTCAGCTCGCGGCAGACGGCGCCCGAACGCTGATCGCCGCAGGCGGCGGCCAGGTCGGCGAGCGTCGCGGCCGTGCGGCCCGGCGCCTCGAGGATCACGGCACCCCGCTCGTCGCCCGCGATCTGCTCCAGCCGGTCACGCCGCTCGCGGCCGCTCCGCGGCAGGAACCCCTCGAACGTCCAGCGCGGACCCGGCCACGCCACTTGAGGCGACGGCCGCAAGCACCGAGGACGCACCCGGAACCGCCACCACCGTGCCGCCGCGGGCCGCCCACGCCGCGACCAGGCTCTCGCCCGGATCGGACACCACCGGCGTTCCGGCATCGGTCACCAGGGCGAGATCGGCGCCGTTGGCAAGGTGCGCCAGCAGCTCCCGCTCGCGCGCCGGACCGCTCTTCGCGTGGTAGCTGGTGGTCCGCGTCCCGATCTCGTAGCGATCGAGCAGCCGGCGCGTGATCCGGGTGTCCTCGGCCGCGATCAGCGGCACTGCGCGCAGGATCTCGAGCGCGCGCAGCGTGACGTCGCCGAGGTTGCCGATCGGCGTCGCGACCACGTACAGCGTGCCGCCGGCAGCCACCGTCAGCTGCGTGCCGACCCGGGCCGGCGGCGCGGGTACAGGTAGTCCACGCCGGCCGTCCGCGGGCCGAGCTTCGCGATCGGCGGGACCTGGCGCTTGAACTCGGAGCCCGCGACCATGTGATCCACCCGCTCGACGAGCGCGCGATCGAACCCGAGCGCCACGACCTCGTCCACGCTCCGACGCTTGTCGATCCGCCAGAACAGCAGCCGGTCGAGCTCCGGGTACGAGAAGCCCGCTTCGATCTCGTCCGTCTGGCCCGGCCACAGGTCAGCGGATGGCGCCTTCCGGATGATCGCCTCCGGCAGCCCCATCGCGACCGCCAGCTGGCGGACCTGGCTCTTGTACAGGTCGCCGATGGGGTTGAACGCGCACGCCGAGTCCCCGAACAGCGTCGTGTATCCGATCAGCGACTCGGTCTTGTTGCTCGTGCCGACGACCAGCCCGCCCCAGGTGACGGATCGGTCATAGAGCACCGACATGCGCATCCGTGCCATCAGGTTGCCGCGACGCAGCGGGGCGGCGTCGAGGCCCTCGGGACCCGCCGCTCCCGCCTCGCCGTCGGCGCCGAAGTAGCCGTCCACCATCGGGCTGATATCGACCAGCTCGGAGGCGCAGCCGAGACGACGGACGATCTCCTCCGCGTCCGCCCGCGATGCCGGTGACGATGTGCGATACGGCATCAGCACGCACAGCAGGCGCTCCGCGCCGATCGCGTCGGCGACCAGGTACGCGACGAGCCCGGAGTCGATCCCGCCCGACAGCCCCAGGACGGCCTGCTCGAACCCCGCCTGCCGGAGCTGGCCGCGGATGAACGCCGCGATGACGGTCCGTGCGACCCCGGTGTCGATCGCCAGCTCGTCCGGGAGCACGAACATCGGCCCGGGGGCCTCGCTCACCATGGCGTCTCGAGGTCGGCGGGCACGGGTGCAACGCCGGCCGCCGCTCGCGCGGGTCGAACGCCCTCGGGCGGACCCGCCGATGCCGCGGGATCGGCCTCGTCGCCGGTGGTGTCCGGCGCGAGCCCGGCCCGCTCGGCGATCAGCCTGCGCCATTCCCGGGCGACCAGCTCCGGTCGCTCGTCGCGGAGCAGCGGCAGCGTGATCCGCTCGCGCCGCACCTCGGCCAGGTCCACGTCCGCGTAGAACAGCCCCTCCTCGAACATGGGTGCCGAGAACACGACCGCGCCGTTTGGCCCGATGACCTCCGACCCGCCCCAGAACGAGAACGACTCGTCGACCCCGACGCGGTTGCAGAACACCACGAACGACGTCGTGAGCTGCGCATACGTCCGCATCAGCGTGCGCCACGATGTCGCGGTCCCCAGCCCGACCTCGTTGGATGCCGCCAGATCGCGACCAGGCGACGAGGACACGTTGACCAGGATCTGCGCGCCGTCGAGCGCCAGCAGCTGCGCCGTGGACAGATGCCAGAAGTCCTCGCACACCGCAAGCCCGAGGCCCACCCCCAGCTTCGAGGGCGCCGCGCGCAGCGCGTTGCCCGGCGCAAAGAACCGGCGCTC
Source organism: uncultured Chloroflexia bacterium (assembly GCA_963720825.1). GTDB lineage: Bacteria > Chloroflexota > Limnocylindria > Limnocylindrales > CSP1-4 > CAIXZV01. Next base: position 39,992 of record CAVRGY010000012.1, read on the forward strand.
ATCGAACAGCCCGTAGGTCGGCAGGTGGGCCTTGCGGTGAACATGCCGGATCTCGCCGTCCTCGACCAGCGCCGCCGCGATGAACAGGCGATGATCGCCCGACTCCTCGACGAACGAGACGATCGCCGAAGGGCCGTCGGCCGTGGCCGCAACCAGCGTCGCCAGCCGCGGGTCGTCGAGGCGCATCGCGACCTCGGCGGCGAGGTCCTGGAGCAGGTAGCCCGTGAGCCCCAGCTCCGGGAACACGACCAGCCCGGCGCCACCGGCGCGAGCGTCACGCACCAGGTCCCGGTGCTGCTCCAGGTTGGCGTCGAGATCCCCGAGGCGCGGGGCGATCTGGGCCAGGGCGATGCGGAGTGGCTGCACGCAGCGAGTCTAAGTCACGCCGCATCGGGCCGGACCGACAGAAGTCCTCGGGTCCGGCCGCTCGCGGGCGCGGTCGGCGCACGGTGCTAGGCTGGTCGCCACGCCGAGACTCCCGGACGGCCGACCTTCGTCCGGCGCCACCGGCGTGTTCATCGAGTCAATCCGGAGGCAACCCCGCGTGTCCCGTGCGAGCCGCGCGCTGCCGGCTCTCCTGGTCGTCGCGGTCCTCGCCGGGGCGTGCACGACGGAACCCGAGCCGTCGGCGTCGTCGACGACCCGCATCGACGGCGCCTCGCCAACGCCGACGGTGGCGGCCAGCGACAACCCGTTCTCGCCATCGAGCTGGCCTGCGGCCGGTTCTGCCTGCGATGGCCCCGGGTACACCGGCCGCCTCGGGCGGATCGAGGCGGTCAACGCGCTGACGGTCAGGTTCCGGCTGTGTGCCCCGGACGGATCGTTCCTTGCCCGGATCGCCAGCCCGGCGCTGGGGATCCTCGATTCGGCGACCATCGAGCGGCTGGGCACGGATCCCGGCGCGGCCCGCTCGATCGCGGGCACCGGGCCCTACCGCATCGACCGCTGGGACGAAGGCGGCGACGCGGTCCTCGCCGCGGCGGCCGGGGACGGCGCAGCTCCCGGCTCGTTCACGCCCACCGTGATCCTTCGCTGGAATGCTGATCCGGCGCAGCGGGCGGCGGAGCTCAAGGCGGCCTCGGTCGACGGGATCGACGCACCCGGCCCTGCCCAGATCGGCGATCTCGACACACTGCCGGAGGTCGTGATGATCCCGCGGGCGGGCCTGTCGACCGCGTACCTCGCGTTCGGCAGCGATCCCGCCTTCGACGACGTGCGTGTCCGGCAGGCGATCGCGGGCGCGATCGACCGCGACGCCCTCGTGGAGGCCGCGTTCCCCGCCGGCTCGACGGTCGCCACCCACCTCGCGCCGTGCCAGCTCGCCGGCGCCTGTCTCGGAGACGACTGGTACCCGTACAACGGACCCGCCGCCGCGGCGGATCTCGCGGCGACAGCCTTCGACCTCCGCGCGACGTATCCGCTCCACGTGCCCGACCGGCCCGTCCCCGGCCTTCCCGACCCGCGGGCCGTGGCGCTCGCGCTCCAGGCCGAGCTGCTCGACAGCCTCGGGATGTCGACGAAGATCGACGTGATGGATGCCGCGACGTGGGCCGCGCGGATCGCCGACGGCGGACTCGATGGCCTCTACCTGGGTGGCACGACCGATGGCGTCGTCGACGCGACCGATGCGATCGGCGCGGTGCTCGGGCCGGGCACCGCGGCCACCCCCGCGCGACGTGCCCCGACCGTGGCGACAACGCTGGCGTCGATCGCGGCGAGCGCGGACCCGGCGGCACGCCAGGCGGGGCTCAAGCAGGCAAATGACGCCATCCGGAGCGTGGTCCCCCTGATCCCCCTCGCGCATCCGGGCAGCGTCACCGCGTTCCGCTCGGACGTGACCGGCGTGGTCGCGTCACCGCTCGGGATCGATCCCCTGGGCTCGTTCACACCGGGCGACCGATCGCAGCTGGTGTTCATGCAGGCGACCGACCCTGGTGGCGCCTACTGCGCCGACGCGTCACCCGATGCATACCGCGCCTGCTCGCTGATCACCGAGCCCCTGTACCGGTTTGCCCCGGGCACGATGGACGTCGTACCCGGGCTGGCGACACGGTGCACGGCCGGCAGCGACGCGAGCGTGTGGACGTGCACGCTGCGCAAGGGGGTCACGTTCCAGGACGGAACGAAGCTCGATGCGGGTGACGTGCTCGCGACCTTCGTCGCCCAGTGGGACAGGAACAGCGCGGTCCGTGGCGCGCGGAGCGCCGGCTCGTTCTCGGCCTGGGACGCCCTGTTCGGTGGCACCGCGGGGGGCGGCTGACCGCCCGACAGGATCTGCGCGGCCGAACCGCTCGTCACCGCCCGACGCGTCAGGCGACGGGCACGTCCGTGATCTCGTCCGTCGCGGCGACGTGCAGGGTCGCGGTGGGGGCCTTCTCCACCGGGAAATGGCACGCGACGTGATGGCCGGGCGCGAGCTCCACCAGCGGCGGGACCTCGACGGCGCAGCGTTCCTGCGCCTGGAAGCAGCGTGTCCGGAACACGCACCCGCTGGGCGGGTTGATCGGGCTGGGCAGGTCGCCAGAGAGCACGATCCGTGCCCGCTCCCGCTGTCGCTTCGGATCCGGGATCGGCACCGCCGAGAGCAGCGAGTGGGTGTACGGATGGAGCGGCGCCGTGTAGATCACTTTCCGCGGCGCGGACTCCATGATGTGACCGAGGTACATCACCGCGACCCGGTGCGAGATCTGGCGTACGACCGCAAGGTCGTGGGCCACGAACAGGTAGGCGATCCCGAACTCCTGCTGGAGATCCTTGAGCAGGTTCAGGATCTGCGCCTGGATCGACACGTCGAGCGCGGACACCGGCTCGTCGCACACGATCAGCTTCGGGCGCAGCGCAATCGCCCGGGCGATCCCGATCCGCTGCCGCTGGCCACCCGAGAACTCGTTGGGGTAACGGTTGTAATGCTCAGGGTTGAGCCCGACGCGCTGCATCAGCTCCTGCACGGCCGCGCGCACGCCGCCCGGTGGTGTGACCCCCTGGACGCGGAATGGCGCGCTGATGATGCCGCCCACGGTGTGCCGCGGGTTGAGCGCGTTGTAGGGGTCCTGGAAGATCATCTGCGCCTTGCGGCGAACCGGCGTCAGCGCCTTCGTCGACAGCCGGGTGATCTCCTGGCCCTCGATCTCGACGGTGCCGCTGGTCGGACGGACGAGCATGAGCACGGACCTCGCGGCCGTCGTCTTGCCCGAGCCGCTCTCGCCCACCAGGCCGAGCGTCTCGCCCGATCCGATCACGAGGTCGATGCCGTCGACTGCCTTGACGTGGCCGATCGTCCGCGGGATGAGCCCCCTGGACCGAACGGGGAAGTACGTCTTGAGATCGGTGACGCGAAGGATCTCGCTCGTCACTTCGGCGCCCCCGCCAGGACCGCGTACACATCACGCGAGATCTGCTGACGCTCCTCGGTCGGCAGATGGCAGCGAACCAGGTGGTCCGGCGCCGTCGGCAGCAGCTCGGGACGGTCGGTCAGGCAGGCGCCGTCGGGGACCCGCTCCCAGTAGAAGCATCGGGGCTGGAACACGCAGCCGGGCGGCAGGTTGATCGGCGACGGCGGATTGCCCGGGATCGGGTCCAGCCGCTCGGGAAGCTCGCGGTCCATCCGCGGGATCGACGACAGCAGGCCCAGCGTGTACGGCATCTCCGGCCGGGCGTACAGCAGGCCCGTCGGCGCCCGCTCGACGATCCGTCCGCCGTACATGACCGCGACCTCGTCGGCGACGTCGGCGACAATGCCGAGATCGTGGGTGATCATGATCACGGTGATCCCGAACTCCTCCTGGAGGGTCGAGATCAGCTCCAGGATCTGCGCCTGGACCGTGACGTCGAGGGCCGTCGTCGGCTCGTCGGCGATCAGCAGCGCGGGTGAGTTGACCAGCGCCATCGCGATCATCACGCGCTGGCGCATGCCGCCGGACAGCTGGTGGGGGTAGTCGTCGATGCGCCGCTCGACCGCGGGGATCCCGACGCGGCGGAGCATGTCGAGTGCCTCGCGGCGGGCGGGCTCGCGACCGATCTTGCGGTGCACGTGGATCGCCTCGGTGATCTGGTCACCGATGCGATAGAACGGGTGCAGGCTCGACATCGGGTCCTGGAAGATCATCGCGATCTGCGACCCGCGCAGCGCCTGGACCTCGTCCGGCGGCAGCCCGATCAGCTCCTGGCCATCGAGCCAGATCTCCCCGGTGACCTTCGCCGAATGGCGGTCGACGAGGCCCATGATCGCCTGCGCCGTGACGCTCTTGCCCGAGCCGGACTCGCCCACGATCGCGAGAGTGCGGCCGCGCTCGAGCGTCAGCGACACGCCGTCGACCGCATGAACCAGGCCGTCCTCAGTGGGGAATGCGACCGCGAGATTGTTCACCGACAGGAACGGCCGCTCCGTTGCGTCGTCAGCCTGCATCAGGCGATCCTCACGCGCGGGTCGACGACCGCGTACAGCAGGTCGACGACCAGGTTCGCGACGATGATGATCGTCGCCGTGAGCGTCGTGATCCCGACGATCACCGGCAGGTCCGAGGTGAGGACGGACGTGACCGCGAGCGAGCCGAGTCCCGGCAGGCTGAAGATGTTCTCCGAGATGATGGCCCCGCCGAGCAGGTAGGCCAGGTCAAGGCCCGCAGCCGTGACGATCGGGGTGAGACCCGCCCGCAACGCGTGCTTGACCACCACGGTGCGCTCCGGGAGGCCCTTTGCGCGCGCGGTCCGGACAAAGTCGTCGCCGAACACCTCGAGCACCTGGTTGCGCGTGAGCCGCATGTAGAACGCCGCGTTCAAGGTCGCGAGGACGATCCAGGGCAGGATCATCGTCTGCAGGAACTGGAACGGGTTGTCGAACGGAGACACGTACGACGGGAATGGCAACCAGCCGAGCTTGAGGATGATGAAGAAGATCAGCACCAGGCCGATGAAGAACGACGGCAGCGAGTAGCCGATCAGCGAGATCGTCATCACCAGCCGGTCCGGCCACCGTCCATGGTTGAGCGCCGAGAAGATCCCCAGCGATATGCCACCGATGATCCACATCAGGAAGGCGCCGGTTGCGAGCCAGAACGTCACCGGGGCGGACCGGGCGATCAGGGACGTCACCAGCTCGTGGCGGGTGAACGAATACCCAAGGCACGGAGCGGTGCAGTCGATCGGCTGGGGCGAGTCGGCGGAGTACACGCGACCCACGAAGATCCCGGTCACGAACTTCTCGTACTGGACCAGGATCGGCTCGTCGTAGCCCAGCCGGTGGCGGTTCGCCTCGATGATCGCCGGGCTGCATGCCTTGCCGCAGGTCAGGCGAGCCGGGTCACCGGGCAGCAGGTTGAACAGGAAGAAGACGGTGATCGTCAGGAGGAACAGGAGCATGATCATGCCCAGCACGCGGCGGATCAGGTAGGCCGTCACCCGCGAGTTCCTCCCTTAAGGCAAAAGGTGTCCCAGGGGAGCGGCGTTGCCGCCCCCCTGGGGATTGTTACGACTCGATGCCTTACGGCTTGACGAACATGTCGCCGTACGGGTTGGAGCTGTAGGGGCCCCAGTCGTACAGGCCGCCGCTGGGTCCCTGCGTGGTCCCCAGCTTGGTGCCCATCATGCCCTGCTTGAGGCCGAAGAACGTGGGGATGACCCACATGTTCTGGATGGTCTCCTTGTCCAGGGCCTGCCACATCGTCGACTGCTTTGCGCGGTCGGTCTCGGCCTGTGCGGCCTTGACCTCTGTGTTGAACGCTGCGTCGTCGACCTGGGACAGGTCCCAGCCGCCCTCCTGCGTGAACAGGGGCGGGATGACGGTCGAGGCATTGGGCCAGTCAGGGCCCCAGCCGCCGACACCGAAGTCGCCGGCCTTCGCAGGATCGAAGACGGTGCTGTAGTACGAGCCCGGGGGCAGCGGCGCAAGGGTGATCGTGAAGCCGGCCGCCTGGAGCGACGCCTGCACGATCGCCGCCCACTTGCCGTAGGTGGGGGTGTCGGCATAGTTGAAGGTGAGGCTCGGTGCGGCCTCGCCCGAGTCGGCGATCAGCTGCTTGGCGAGGTCGGCGTCGCCAGTGTCGGCGACCGCCTTTCCGAACATGGTGGTCCAGACGCCGGTGTCGGCGTAGTCCGCGCCGATGTTCGGCTTGATCGTGCCGTCCGCGTAGTCGCCGTAGAAGTCGCCGCCGGAGGCCTTGCGGAGCCCGCTGCGGTCGAGGGCGACGGCCATCGCCTGGCGGATCTTGACGTTCTTGACCTTCTGGACGTTGATCCAGAAGTAGCGCGAGTAGATGTCGTACGCGCTGACGGCGCGACCGGCGTACTGGTCGTTCACCGTGCTGGCATCAGCGAACACGGTCGCCAGGTTCTCGGGCTGCATCCCGCCGTACTGGAGGGCGTACTGGTCATTGCCCGAGCTCTGGATCAGCCGCTGGTCGATGACCTTCGGGTCGATGCCGAAGTCGACTTCCCAGTTGTCGGGGTACGGGTGCCGGTACGGGTCGCTTGCCGCATCCCAGTTCTCATTCCGGGACATCAGCATCTTGCCGCCGTTGCCGGTGGTGTAGCTGTCGATCTTGTACGGGCCCGACGACATCGGCGGAGCCGCAACGCCGTAGGACTCGCCGGTGTCGGCGGCCTTCGGGACGGGCGAGAAGCCGAGGGTCACGGTGTAGTTGAAGTCCGCGACCGGCTGCTTCAGGTGGAACGTGATCGTCTTGTTGTCGGCGGAGCAGGAGACCGCCTTGTCGAACAGGTCCTGGCCGGTGCCGTTGTAGGGACCGTAGTACGCCGACAGGTAGACGCTGTTGGGGTCGCTCTTGTCGGTGACCGGGTTGGCCGGGATGTCGAGGTACGCGACGGCGTAGGTCGGACCCTGGTTGATGATGTCGTTCGCGAACGTCCGCGACACGCCGTACTCGACGTCGGCGCACGTGATCGGCGAACCGTCCTGCCACTTCACGCCATCACGGAGCGTGAATGTCCACGTCTTGGCACCGTCGCTGGGCGTGCCCGTGTCAGTCGCCAGGTCCGGCTGGAGGCCGGATGCCGTGGGGTTGTCAGCCGAGTAGGTGTACGCCGTGAGCGACCGGTAGATCGTCGCCGAGAAGAACGCGAGGTCCTCGCCGGTGTAGGCGCGCTGGGGATCGACCTGATCCCACTGCTCGGCCTGCGTCAGCAGGTACACGGTGCCGCCGGTCGGGGTCTCCGACGACGGAGCAGCGCTTTCGGGCGCCGCCGACGTTCCGGGGGCTGTCGACGCCGGCGGAGCCGTGGTGGGGGTCGAACCCCCGCAGGCTGCCAGCGCGACCGTCGCCACGACGCCGAGCGTCAAGGCGCGCAGCCCACGCGATTCGGATCTGACCATTGTTTCCTCCTCCAAGGTCTTGCCGGAATCATCCGGCGCATGCCGATGATGGTACACGCGCGAGAATTACGCGCGCGTTTGAAGAACGCCGGCGGGTCGGTTCCCGCTCAGGCGTCGGCTACCGTTTCAGTGAACGCCCTTCGGATCCATGGCATCTCGGAGCGCGTCGCCAAACAGGTTGAACGACACGACCAGGATGACCAGCAGGGTCCCGGGGATGAACAGGTACGTCGGGACGACGTTGAAATACGTCACCGAGTTGGCAAGCATCGCGCCGAACGTCGTGTCCGGCGGGATGACGCCGACGCCGAGGAACGACAGCGCGGCCTCGAGGCCGATGTACGCCGGCAGCGTCAGGGTCGCGTACACCAGGATCGGTGCCCACAGGTTGGGCAGGATCTCGGTGAACAGGATCCGGCGCTTGCTCGACCCCATCGCCACGGCGGCTTCGACGAACTCTCGCTCGCGGAAGCTGAGCACCTGGCCGCGCACGATGCGCGCAAGGTACGGCCAGCCGAACACGCTCATCACGAGGATCAGGTACAGGATCCGGGAAGCGTTGCCTGCAGGCACCCCGAGATCGGTGAGACGCTGGGTCATGACCCCGGACAGGGCCAGGATGATCAGCAGGGTCGGGAACGCGAGGACGAGGTCCATCAGCCGTCCCACCAGGTTGTCCGTCAGCCCGCCGGTGTACCCGGCGATGATCCCGATGGTCGTGCCGAGGAACACCGTCACGGCCGTCGCGCTGGTCGAGATGATCAGCGAGATCCGGAGGCCGTACAGGAGCTGAGCGAAGATGTCACGGCCGGTCCCCCACTCAACACCCAGCGGGTGCGCCGCGGTGATGCCGCCCCAGTCGGCGATGGGCTTGCCGCCCAGTGTCGCTGATCGACGAAGGGTCGAACTTGTAGGGGTCGATGCCGACCATGCCCGCGATGATCGGACCGATGATCGCCGTCCCGTAGAACAGGATCAGCACAACAAGGCAGACCATGGCGACTCGATCCCGCCGCAGACGTGCCCAGATGATCTGACGAAGGCTTCGGCCGACCATGGCCGCGAGGATAGCAGATCGTTTCAGGTGTCAAGCGGGAGCGCGGCGCGCCCAGGGAGGCGCTCAGCTGCCCCGCTCCGGGTCCCGCAGGTGTCGGGTCGCCCTGCTGCTAGTCCGGGCAGGGCGTCTGCGCGCCGGTCATCCCGCGCGCGCGTAGATTGGGCTGGCGGGCGGCCAGCGCCTCGTCAAGGCGCCGCACCGGCGCGTCGTGCGGCGCCCCCGTCACCAGCCCGGGATCCTCGTCAGCCTCCCGCGCGATCTCCAGCAGCGCGTCGGTGAACGCATCGAGCGTCTCCAGCGATTCGGTCTCGGTCGGCTCGATCAGCATCGCCTCCTCGACCGTCAGCGGGAAGTAGATCGTCGGCGGGTGATAGCCCTTGTCGATCAGGCGCTTGGCGATATCCAGGGTGCGAACCCCTGTCCGGCGCTTGATCTCACCGGCCGACGCCACGAACTCGTGCTTGCAATGCCGGGCGAACGGGACCTGGTAGGCGCCACAGAGACGCTGCTTGAGGTAGTTCGCCGCGAGCACCGCGTCGTCGGACACCTCGCACAGCCCGGCGGCACCGTGGGCCCGGATGTACGCATAGGCGCGCACGAGCACCCCCGTGCTGCCCACGAATGACCGCATCCGCCCGATCGAGAGCGGGCGTTCCCCCGGCGGCTCGAGCAGGTAGGACCCGTCATCGGCGCGCAGCACCCGGGGCGCGGGCAGGAACGGCTCCAGCAACGACCGGACCCCGACGGGTCCCGCACCCGGGCCACCGCCACCGTGGGGCGTGGAGAACGTCTTGTGGACGTTGAAGTGCATCACGTCGAAGCCGGCTTCGCCGGGCTTGAACCGGCCCAGGATGGCGTTGAGGTTCGCGCCGTCCATGTAGGCCAGCGCGCCGGCGGCGTGGGTCGCCTCGAGCAGGTCGCCGATCCGTCGCTCGAACAGCCCCAGCGTGGACGGGTTCGTGATCATGATCGCGGCCGTCTTCGGCCCGAGCGCGGCGCCGAACGCGTCGAGATCGACGCCGCCGTCGGGGGCCGACGGGATGGTGACGGTGCGGAACCCGGCCATCGATGCCGTCGCGGGGTTCGTGCCGTGCGACGAGTCCGGCACCAGCACCTCGGTCCGCGCAAGATCGCCGCGGGAGCGATGGTACGCGCGGATCATCAAGATCCCGGTCAGCTCGCCCTGGGCCCCCGCGGCCGGCTGGAGCGTGACCGCATCCATGCCGCTGATCTCGGCCAGCAGGCCCTCGAGCTCGAACAGGAGCTGGAGCGTCCCCTGGGCGACGGCGTCGGGCGCCATGGGGTGCAGACCCGCAAAGCCGGGCAGGCGCGCGGCCCACTCGTTGAGCTTGGGGTTGAACTTCATGGTGCACGAGCCGAGCGGGTAGAAGCCCGTGTCGATCGAGTAGTTGAGCTGGCTGAGGTTGACGTAGTGGCGCACCACCTCCGGCTCTGCGAGCTCGGGCAGCGCGGCGGGAACCGAGCGTCGGGCGGCGGACGGGATCCGGTCCAGCGCGTCCTTGGGCGGATGCGGGATCTTGCCGCCACCGCGACCCGGCCGGCTGCGCTCGAACAGGGTCGGCTGGAGCCGCTCGCCGACGACCGTCATCGCGCACCCCCCGGTGTCGTCGCGCGTGCGAGCTCCTCGCCCAGGGCCGCGGCAAACTGGTCGATCTCCGCCGCCGTGGTCACCTCGGTCGCGCACACGAGCAGGCCGTCCTCGATCGAGCTCTCGTCGGGCATCAGCCGGCTCGTCGGGATGCCGGCGAGCACCCCCCGCTCGAGCAGCCGCTCGTGGATCCCCGCGGCATCGGGGACCCTGACCACGAACTCGTTGAGGTACGGCCCGGGGTGCATTCGCGGAGCGCCCGCGGCGGTCAGGGCGGCCTCGAGATCCGCGGCACGAGCCGCGCCCAGCGAGGCCACGTCCCGCAGCCCGTGGGGGCCGATCGTCGCCAGGTAGATGCTGGCCGCCAGGGCCAGCAGCGCCTGGTTGGTGCAGATGTTGCTGGCCGCCTTCTCGCGGCGGATGTCCTGCTCGCGCGCGCGCATGGTCATCACGAACGCGCGGCGCCCGGCGAGGTCCGCGGTCTGGCCAACGAGCCGGCCCGGGATCTGGCGCACGAGCGCATCCGTGCACGCCACGATTCCCAGGTACGGACCGCCGTACTGGAGCGGGATCCCGAGCGGCTGGCCCTCACCGGCCGCGATGTCCGCCCCGTACTCGCCTGGTGGCGCCAGCACGGCCAGGGAGACCGGCTCGATGACGCTCACGAACAGGGCGCCCGCCTCGTGCGCGATGCGCCCGACCTCGGGCATCGCCTCCAGCAGCCCGAGCACGTTGGGCTGGGCGACGACCACGCCCGCGACGGGGCCGCCCGGGTCCGCGAGGAGGCGTGCGAGCGCATCGAGATCGGTCGTGCCCGCCAGCGGGCCGGTCGCCACCAGCGGGATCTCCTCGGCAGCGAGGCCGGCTCCCGCCGCGTAGGTCTCGAGCGTCTCGCGGTAGTGGGGATGGACGCCCCTGGAGACCAGGATCCGTTCCCGCCGCGTGGCGCGGCAGGCCATCAGGGCGGCCTCCGCGGTGGCGGCGCCGCCGTCGTAGTGCGACGCGGACACCACGTCGAGCCCCGTGAGCTCGGCGAGCAGCGACTGGTACTCGTAGATGCTCTGGAGCGTGCCCTGGCTGACCTCCGGCTGGTACGGCGTGTAGGCCGTGTACCACTCGCCTCGCAGCAGCAGCTGGTCCACCGCGGCGGGCGTCCAGTGGCGGTAGGCGCCGGCGCCGAGGAAGCTCGCCAGGTCCACCCGGTTGCGTCCGGCGAGCGCGATCAGCCGGGCGCTCAGCTCGAGCTCCGGCTCGGGGGGGTCGAGCCGGAGGGGGCTCGCACGAAGCGGTTCCGGGATGTCGTCGAACAGCTCGTCGACGGAGGTGATGCCGATCGTCTCGAGCATCCGGGCTCGATCGTCGGCCGCGTGCGGGCCGTACGGCATCTCGATCAGCTCTCGGCGACGAGCTGCTCGTAGGCGGCGGCGTCGAGGAGCACGTCGGCCTGGGCCGGATCGGTGAGCCGCACGCGCACCATCCAGCCTGCCCCGTACGGATCGCTGTTGACCAGCTCCGGCTGGCCGGCGAGCTCGTCGTTGGCACCGGTCACCTCGCCGGCGACGGGCGCGAACAGGTCGCTCACCGCCTTGACCGACTCCACCACCCCGAAGGTCGCGAACTGGTCGACAGCCCGACCGACGTTCGGCAGCTCGACGTACACGATGTCGCCGAGCTGGTCGGCGGCGAACTGCGTGATGCCGACGGTGGCCTCGTCCCCCTCGAGACGAACCCACTCGTGGTCCTTGGTATAGCGCAGATCAACGGGGACCATGGAACCGGCTCCTCCGATGCTGTTCACCACGGCTCGGACCGCGGGTTGGTCGCGATGTCTCGCAGTCCGGACTGATGCGACCCCTCGGGCTTCAGGCCGGACGCTTGTAGAACGGGAGCGGCGTGACCTCGGCGGCGACGCGCGTGCCGCGAACCTCGACAGCCAGCATCGTACCGGGTTCGGCGTCGGCGGGGCTGACATACGCCATGGCGATCGCGGTGCCAAGGGTCGGCGACATCGTGCCCGAGGTCACGGCGCCGGTGCGCTCGGTCTCGTTGAGCACCGGGTATCCGTGTCGGGCGATGCCTCGGTCGCGGAGGACGAGACCCACGAGCCGCCTCGCCGGTCCGTCGCGGGACACCTTCTCGAGGGCTGCCCGTCCGACGAAGTCGCCGGGCTTGTCGAGCTTGACGACGCGTCCCAGGCCCGCCTCGTACGGGTTGGTGGCGCGATCCAGCTCGTTGCCGTACAACGGCATCCCGGCCTCGAGCCGCAGGGTGTCGCGCGCCCCCAGCCCGACGGGCACGAGACCAACGGGCGCCCCGGCCTCGAGCAGTGCATCCCACAGCGGCCCGGCCCGGTCCGCCTCGACGAACAGCTCGAAGCCGTCCTCGCCGGTGTAGCCGGTGCGCGCAACCTGCGCCGGGACCCCGGCCACGACCCCGTCCGTGATCCCGTAGTAGTGGATCGCGCCGAGGTCGATATCGGTGAGACCGCCGACGATATCAATCGACCGCGGACCCTGGACCGCCACCAGCCCGGTCGCCAGCGACTGGTCGTCGAGCACGGCCTTGCGTCCGCTGAGCCGCTCGGTCAGCGCGTCCGAGACCACGCGCGCGTTCGAGGCATTGGCGACGACCATGAACTGGTCATCGGCCAGGCGATAGACGATGAGGTCGTCGATGACGCCGCCGTCGGGGGCGCAGATCATGGAGTAGTGCGCACGCCCGACCGCGAGTGCCGGCGGGTCGGTCACCAGCGCCGCCGCCAGGGCGGCCCCGGCCTCCGGACCCTCGATCACGAGCTCGCCCATGTGCGACAGGTCGAACAGGCCGGCGGCGGCCCTGACCGCACGGTGCTCCTCAAGGATGCCCGCGTACTGGATCGGCATCAGCCAGCCCGCGAAGTCCGCGATCCGCGCGCCCAGCGCCTCGTGCCGGTCGAGCAGCGGCGTCGGGAGCGGAGCCGTCGTCTCGTTCACGCGCCAGAGCTCCCACCGGATGGATCGCCCGGGAACTCGCCCGCGGAGACCGCCTCGGCGGCACGGGCGACCAGCGTGCGCTCCGTCTCGAAGGTCAGCGTCACTGGCGCGTCGGCCAGACCGATCCAGCGCACCTCGTCGAACTCGTGGTCGTGACGGGCGAGATCGCCACCCGTGGGCTCCATCAGGAAGTAGTGGACGGTCTTGTGGATCCGCGTGCCGCCCTGGACGAACCGATATTCGATGGAGTCGAACGGGCGGACGATCCGGACCTGGAGGCCGGTCTCCTCGCGGACCTCGCGCAGGGCTGTCTCCTCGCGCGTCTCCCGGGGGATCGGCGTGCCCTTGGGCAGCGTCCAGGTGACGCCATCCCGCTCGCGGCGGCGACGGCCCACGACAAGCTGTGGGGTGCCGTTCTGGAAGCGGATGACGATGCCCCCGGCAGAGGTGGCGACGGCGTGCTTCAGGCGGGCCACGCGGGCGCCACGGACGGGCGGTGCGGGCTCCCTGCCCGGCTCGAGCTGGTCCACAGCATCGATGTCGCCGGCCTGGGGCGACCGCTGGCCACGACGCGCCGGGGCGCGACGGTCAGCGAGCGCCACGGGGCACGGAGCGCGGTGAGCGGGCCGACATCGGGCCGCCGCAGCACCGTGCGGCGCGCCGGCGCGGTCACGAACGCCGCCGCGGAGCGGAGGCCGAGTCGTCGTTCACGGGCCCGGGTCGACGGATGGACGAAGCGCGCCGGCCATGCCGCGTGCCGCGCGGCGATGCTGTGCTGCATGTCCGCATCGTACCTCGTCAAGGGTTCCCTGCAAGTGCGACCCGGAGCCGTTCGGCGGCTTCCGGTGACAGCGAGCCACGACCCGTTGCGATCCCGACCGATCGCTCCATCAGCGCCCGGTAGACGGGCAGCGCGTCCGGTGCCCCGGAACGCAGCGCCTCGAGGTGTGCGGCGATCGTGCCCGCGTCCCCCCGCGTGGCCGGCCCCGTCAGGGCTGCCCCGATCCCCAGCGCGCGAGCGTTCGCCACCGTCTGCTCGAGCAGCGGGAGATAGATCCGCATGGTGCCCGCCTCGTCCAGCCCCAGCGCCGCGGCAATCCCGCGGATGGTGTCCATCAGCGCCACCACACCCCCTGCCGACAGCACCGCCGCCGCGTGGTATGCAGCCTTGGCACCGGGCGGGATCCGGACGGCCCGGCCACCGATCGCATCCGCCATGTCGGCCAGGTGCGCGGCCAGCTCGTCGTCCCCCTCGATCGCGATCGTCGCGCCATGGAGCGCCGCGAGGGCTCGCTCGAGGTCCGCGAACGCGACCAGCGGATGGAATGCCCCGACCTGGGTGCCGGCTGCCATCGCGGGCGCCAGGACGTCGGCGCCGAGCAGGCCGCTGGTGTGGACCATCGCCTGGCCCGCATACAGCCGCAGCGATGCCGCGACCGTCGCGACGACGTCGTCCGGCACGGCGAGGATCACCAGCTCGACATCGTCCACCAGGGCGGTGGCCTCGGCGAACCCGCGAGCCCCGGGCACGTGCTCCCGGAACCGGGCACGCCGGCCCGCATCGCGTGAGGCGACCGCGCGGATCGGCCAGCCCGCCCGGTCGAGCGCGATCCCGAGGGCCGTCCCGACGGCGCCTGCCCCGATGATCCCGGTCACCGGGCGCTCGTCGGGTCCCGAGTGCGCGTGCGGGTGCGCGTGGTCGCTCGCGTGCTCAAGGTCACCGTGGCGGTGCGTCGGCTCGCCGTGACGGCTGGTGGCGGGATCCAGGTCGATTCCGCGCTCGCCGAGCTCGTGCATCGCCTCGTCCTGGTCGGCCGCCCTGCGCTCGGCCGCGCGGCGGATTGCGCCCTCGGTCTCGTCCCAGGCTCTCATCGATCTGGCTTGCTGACCGGGACGCCGTCGGTGTTGTAGGCTTGCACCCGACGAGTGTAAGCGAGCGGTCCGAGGGCGCACCCTCATCGCCCGATCCCCACAGTGGAGATTGAGCACGTGCCCACGACCAACACGTTCGGCTCGCGCGCCCCCCTCGGCGCCGGGCTCCCCGACCACTACCGGCTGTCCGCCCTGAGCACCTGCGGTCTCGCCCTTGGCGTGGACCCGGGCCGCGCGCCGGTGACCCTCAAGATCCTGCTCGAGAACGCCCTGCGCAACTGCGGGCGCGGCGTCGTCCACGAGGATGACGTTGCTGCGCTTGCCGCGTGGCGCCCGGGCGGGGCCGGCGAGGCCGAGATCCCGTTCATGCCCGCGCGCGTCGTCCTCCAGGACTTCACCGGCGTCCCGGCCGTCGTCGACCTCGCGGCGATGCGCGACGCCATGGCGGCGCTGGGCGGCGACCCGGCCCGCGTGAACCCGCTGGTGCCGGCCGACCTGATCATCGACCATTCGGTCCAGGTCGACGCCTGGGGCGGGGCCGGCGCGTTCGCCCTCAACGTCGAGCGCGAGTACGAGCGCAACGGGGAGCGATACCAGCTTCTGCGATGGGCCCAGACCGCGTTCCGGGACCTGCGCGTCGTGCCCCCCGGGACCGGGATCATCCACCAGGTCAACCTCGAGTTCCTGGCCACCGTGGTCGCCGATCGCGAGGACGAGGCGGGTCGCGTCGCGTTCCCGGACACGCTGGTGGGGACCGACTCGCATACGACGATGGTCAACGGGCTGGGCGTGCTCGGCTACGGGGTCGGCGGGATCGAGGCCGAGGCGGTGCTGCTGGGCCAGCCCCTGTACCTGCCGATGCCCCGGATCGTTGGCGTACGGCTGACGGGCAAGCTGCCCACGGCCGCCACCGCGACCGACCTCGTGCTGACGATCACCCAGATGCTGCGCTCGTTCGGGGTGGTCGGCGCGTTCGTGGAGTTCGCCGGCGACGGGCTCGCCGGGCTCGCGCTCGCGGATCGCGCGACCATCTCCAACATGAGCCCCGAGTTCGGGGCGACGTCAACGCTGTTCCCGATCGACGACGAGACGCTCCGCTACCTGCGACTCACGGGCCGCTCCGAGGAGCGCGTGGAGCTCGTCGAGCGGTACGCGAAGGCGCAGGGCCTGTGGCGCGAGCCGGGCCACGGGCCCGAGTTCGACGCCCTCCTGGAGCTGGACCTGGGCACCGTCGAGCCATCGCTTGCGGGCCCCCGCCGCCCGCAGGATCGCGTCTCGCTCGCCGGGCTCGGCGACAACTTCCGGACGGCGTATCCGGACACGATCGGCGTCGCGCCGAAGCAGATCGAGGCGGACGGCCGAACCGCGACGCTCGGCCACGGCTCGGTGGCGATCGCGGCCATCACGTCCTGCACCAACACCTCGAACCCGACGGTGATGGTCGGTGCCGGCCTGCTCGCGCGAAACGCGGTCGCGCGGGGGCTCACCGTCGCGCCCACGGTCAAGACGTCGCTCGCGCCGGGATCGAGGGCGGTCACGGGCTATCTCGAGCGCGCCGGGCTGATGGCGCCGCTCGCGGAGCTCGGGTTCGCGCTTGCCGGGTACGGCTGCACGACGTGCATCGGCAACTCCGGACCGCTCGACACCGCCGTGGCCTCGGCCGTCGAGGGCGACGAGCTCGTCGTAGCCGCGGTGCTCTCGGGCAATCGCAACTTCGAGGGCCGGATCCATCCGCTGGTCCGCGCCTCGTACCTCGCGTCGCCCCCGCTGGTCGTCGCGTTCGCCCTCGCCGGGCGCGTCGACGTCGACCTCACGACCGAGCCGCTGGGCACCGGCAGCGACGGTCGCCCGGTGATGCTGGCCGAGATCTGGCCGGGACCGGACGAGATCCGAGACGTGATCGGCCGGTCCATCGATCCCGGGCTGTTCCGCGAGACCTACGCCGTGGTGTTCGACGGCGACGAGCGCTGGCGCGCGCTGCCGATCCCGACCGGTGACCGGTACGCGTGGGACCCGGAGTCGACCTACGTCGCCAACCCGCCGTTCTTCGAGGGGCTGACCGCGGAGCCGGCACCGCTCGAGGACATCGAGGGTGCGCGGGTCCTCGCGGTGCTGGGCGATTCGGTGACGACCGACCACATCAGCCCGGCCGGCTCGATCCCGGCCTGGGCGCCGGCCGGTCGCTGGCTCCAGGAGCATGGTGTCGCTCCGCTCGACTTCAACTCGTTCGGCGCCCGCCGCGGCCACCACGAGGTGATGATGCGCGGCACGTTCGGCAACATCCGCCTGCACAACCACCTGGCGGGCGACAGGGAGGGCCCGTACACCGTCCACCTGCCCGACGGCGACGAGGCATTCATCTACGACGCCGCGATGCGCTACCGCGACGAGGGCGTGCCGCTGATCGTGATCGCTGGCCGCGAGTACGGGTCGGGATCATCGCGGGACTGGGCCGCCAAGGGCACGGCGCTGCTGGGCGTTCGGGCCGTGATTGCCGAGAGCTATGAGCGGATCCACCGTTCGAACCTGGTCGGCATGGGCGTGCTTCCCCTCCAGTTCCAGCCTGGCGACAGCGCGGCGTCGCTCGGGCTGACCGGGCGCGAGACGTATGCCATCGCCGGGCTTGCCGGTCTGTCGCCGCGGCAGGTGGTGACCGTCATCGCACGCTCGGACGACGGTCGGGAGCAGCGGTTCCAGGCGATCGCGCGGCTCGACGGGCCGATCGATGTCGAGTACCTCCGCCAGGGAGGCATCCTGCCCGCCGTGCTCCGCCGCCTCGCGGCCGAGTAGCGCAGGTCCGGCTGTCACACGGCACGAAGCCCCCTGGATCGTCCAGGAGGCTTCGCATCTGCCGAGGCTCCACGAACCGCGGGGAGGAGACCGCGTTGCGGGGAGTCCGTCACGGTTGCGACGGGCCGGTGTACGGCGGTGTGACGCGCGCACACCCGGATCGTCGCGATTGATTTGCGGGTCGACAGGGGCGGGGTCGATGGTGGGCGATACTGGACTCGAACCAGTGACCTCACGGATGTGAACCGTGCGCTCTAACCAACTGAGCTAATCGCCCGGAGGCCCGAAGGGACCAGCATTCTACCGCCGGAGGACCGCTCGCGCGGCTGCACCGCGAGCGTCAGGTGGCCAGGCCGGGCCAGCGCTGCCGGAGGCGGTCGGCGGCGATGCCGGCCACGGCCACGATCTTGCGACGCCCGGCGGCGCCGGCCACGATCCGGACGTCCGCGCGTGGCAGGTCGAGCTCGCGGGCGAGCAGCCGCACCAGCGCCTCGTTCGCCGCGCCTTCGACGGCAGGGGCTGCGACACGGGCGCGAAGCCCGCCATCGACCACGCCCTCGATACGATCCGCCCCGCCCCGGGGCGTCAGCCGGACCGCGAACCGGACGTCCGCGGACGGCATCCGGGCTACAGGATCGCGCGCCACAGCGCGCCCAGGACGAGCAGCACGAGCAGGCTCGAGAAGTCGAACATGCCCGCCGGGGGCAGCGCCCGGCGAACGGGGGCAAGGATGGGCTCGGTCGCCCGGATCAGGAACGCGCCGACCTGCGTCCGACCCGTCGGGTCGACCCAGCTCATCAGGATCCGGCCGAGCACGAGCAGCCACAGGATCGCAAGCAGCAGACCCAGGAACGTCCGGATGAACAGGCCCATGCGCCGAATCTAGCAGCGGCGGCCGGGGCCTCGCGGCCCGCGCCACCGACGGCCTCACCCTCCGGCGTTGGCAACGGTCGGTGGACGCGCACCGAACAGGGCACGACCGACGCGGACGATCGTGGCGCCCTCCTCGACGGCAACCTCGAAGTCGTCGCTCATGCCCATCGACAGGGCCGGCCCGAGCGCGGGGGACACCGCCCGCAGGCTGTCCGACAGCGCCCGGAGGGCGATGAACGTGGGTCGTGCGTCCTGCGGATCCGTGACCAGGCGCCCGATGGTCATCAGGCCGTCGAGGCGCAGGTTGGCGAGAACGGACAATGCCGGCAGGGCCTCGGCGACGGCAGCCGGGCTGAACCCGGCCTTCGCGACGTCTCCGGCGACATTGACCTGGAGCAGGACGGGCAGTGGCCGGCCGGGGCGCAGCTCCCCCGCGAGACGGTCAAGCCTCCGGGCGAGGTCGAGGCCGTCGAGCGACTGGATCACGTCGAACAGCTCGACGGCCCGCCGGGCCTTGTTCCCCTGGAGCGGCCCGACCAGGTGCCACGACGCCCCCGGCACGTCGGGGATCTTGGCGGCGGCCTCCTGGACCCGGTTCTCACCCAGGACACCGAGGCCGGCGGCCACGGCCGCCCGAACCCGCCCGGACGGGACGGTCTTGGACACGGCCACCACCTGGACCGAACCCGGATCGCGCCCGGCCCGCTTCGCGGCGGCGTCGATTCGCGCCTCGACCGCGGCCCGGGCGCGCACGAACGACTCGACCTCGCGGGGATCGTCCGCTTCGTGCATCACGGCCGCGGCTGCGGCCGGCGCGGGTTCAGCGCCGGCGCAGGAAGCTCGGGATCTCGAGATCCTCCGCGTCGTAGGAGGGACGGCGCGCGGGCTGGTCGCCGACGGTCCGCTCGGGGCGGACCAGCGCGGCCAGGCCTTCGTCGCGGATCGGAGCCGACGGGCGATCGTCGGTGTCGGTCCGCTGGCGCTCGAGATCCTCGAGGTAGTCCCTCGACGGGATGGTCGCACCCGCAGCGGCGGCCGGTGCCGAGCGCACGCCAACTGCCGACGTCGTCCGCTCTGACGCGGCGGCGCGTGCGCTCTCCGGGCGCCGCCGCCCGTCGAAGCCGGTCGCGATGACCGTGATCATCACCTCTTCGCCCAGGCGCTCGTTGAAGCTGGTGCCGAAGATGATGTTGGCCTCCGGGTCCGCGGCAGCCCGGATCTCCTCGGCGGCCTCGGTCACCTCCCACAGGGTGAGGTTCGAGGACCCGGTGATGTTGAACAGGATGCCCTGCGCGCCGGCGATGTTGATCTCGAGCAGCGGGCTGGCCACCGCCTCGCGCGCGGCCTCGAGCGCCCGGTTCTCGCCCGCGGCGCGGCCGATGCCCATCAGGGCCGACCCGGCATCCTTCATGATCGCCCGCACGTCGGCGAAGTCGAGGTTGATCAGCCCGGGCACGGTGATGATGTCGCTGATCCCCGCCACGCCCTGGCGCAGCACGTCGTCGACGACGCGGAACGCATCGACGATCGAGGTGTTCTTCTGGACGACGTCGCGCAGGCGATCGTTGGGGATCGTGATCAGGGTGTCGACCTTGGCCTTGAGCTCCTCGGCGGCTCGCTCCGCGACGAGCTTGCGCCGGCTGCCCTCGAAGCTGAACGGCTTGGTGACCACGCCGATCGTGAGCGCTCCCTGCTCCTTGGCGATCTCGGCGACCACGGGGGCGGCGCCCGAACCTGTCCCGCCGCCCAGGCCCGCGGTGATGAACACCATGTCGGAATCCGCGATGGCTTCGGCGATCTTGTCGCGATCCTCCTCCGCAGCCCGCTGCCCGATCGCGGCGTCACCGCCGGCCCCCAGGCCGCGGGTGATCTTGTCGCCGATCCGGATCTTGTGCGGGGCGTCCGACTGGAGCAGCGCCTGCGCATCCGTGTTGCAGGCGATGAACTCCACGCCCATCATCTCGGCCCGGATCATCCGGTTCACGGCGTTGCTCCCGCCGCCACCGACACCGATGACGCGGATGAGGGCGAAGTTCTCGGAATCCGAACGCAGCGGCATCGGGCGCTCTCCTAGGTGGCGCGGGGTATGGCGACAGGACGGGTTACCGCTCGTCCCCGTGGTGCCGGTCCCGGTTTCCGGCGCCGCTTCGGGTCCCTCGGGCTTGGCCGGAGTATACCCGCGGATGTGCCCGCGTGAGCCACGGAGTTCCCGCGATCGCGCCGGTTCACCGCCCGCCGCGGCGCCCCGAACGGCGAACGATCACCGCGGCCCTACCCGCCGACGAAGCTCAGGCGGACGTGCCGCGTCGCGTTGTCCGCGTTGGGGTCCACCAGCGCGACGGACTGCCACGTCCCCAGCGCGAGCGAACCGGCAATCACCGGGATGGTCAGCGACGGCCCCGCCAGCAGCGGCAGGACGTGGTCGGCCCCGTGACCCGGCGAGCCGTGGCGGTGCGTCCAGCGGTCGTCTCGGGGAAGCAGCCGGTCGAGCGCGCGCATCGCGTCCTCCTCGGACCCAGCCCCGAGCTCGAGGATCACGAGACCGGCCGTGGCGTGGGGCACGAACACCGACAGCAGCCCGTCGGCGCCGTCCGATGCATCGGCGGCAAACCGGGCGCACGCCGGGGTCAGATCCGTGAGGCCGCGGTCCCGCCCGGTCCGGACCTCGAGCTCGACCGTGCGCACCGCGCCCGGCCTACGGGAAGATGCTGCGGATCGCGTCCCGGATCCGGCCCAGCCCACCCCCACCAGGCGCCGACTCGTAGCGCGCGGGCTCGTCCATCGTCAGCGTCGCCGCGCCCCAGCGAAGGAGCCCCACCGCGGTCGCGTACGAGGGATCCTGGATCGTGTCGACCAGCCCGCCAATCCCGGACGGACCCGCCACGCGGACGGGCATCTGGAGCACATCGCGGCCGAGCTCGGCCGTGCCCGCCAGCTGGGCGCCACCGCCGGTCAGGATGATCCCGGCCGGGAGCATGCCGTGACCGCTGCGGGTCATCTCCGCGTGCAGCAGCTCGAACGTCTCGCGCATCCGGGCCTCGATGATCCGGCACAGCTCCTCGCGGCTGATCGTCCGGCCTGCCTCCTCGCCCAGGACCGAGACGCCGATCTGCTCGTCCTCGAGCTCGCGCAGGTCGCAGGTCCCATGACGGATCTTGAGCTCCTCCGCGATCTGGAGCGTGGTCTTGATCCCGATCGCGATGTCGTTGGTGACGTTGTTGCCGCCCACCGGGAGCACCGAGGTGTGGAGCGGCGAGCCGTCCGCGAACAGCGCCAGGTCGATGGTGCCCGCCCCGATGTCCGCGACCGCGACGCCCAGCTCCTTCTCGGTCTCGGTCAGGACGGCCTCCGCCGATGCCAGCGCGTCGACCACGAGCTCGTCGATCTTGACGCCGGCAGCCTGCACGCACTTGCTCAGGTTCTGGACCGCCGTCGCGGAGGCGGACACGATGTGGGCCTCGACCTCGAGCCGCAGGGCGCTCATGCCGAGCGGGTCCTTGACCCCCTCCTGGCCGTCGACGGTGAAGTCGCGGCGCTGGACGTGGAGGACCTCGCGGTTGGACGGGATCGAGACCGCACGCGCGACCTCGATCGCGCGGTTGATGTCCTCGCGGGTGACCTCGCGATGGTGGGCGGTGACCGCCACCTGGCCCGTCGAGTTGAGGCTCTCGACGTTGCCGCCGCCGACACCGACGAACGCGCGGTCGATCTTCCAGCCCGACAGGCGCTCCGACCGCTCCACCGCGTCGGCGATGGACCGCACGGTCTGGTCGATGTTGACGACGACGCCCTTCTTGAGGCCGGACGACGGCACGGTGCCATGGCCCATGATCGTCAGGCGGCCATCCCGGCTGATCTCGCCGATGAGCGCGCAGACCTTGGACGTGCCGACGTCGATGCCGACGAGAACCGCTTCCCGTTCCACCTGCCTGTCGTCCCTCGCTGTCGTGGCGGCTCGCGGTCTGCGAGCCTCGGCATGTCGCTAGATGAAGTGTCGCCGGATGAGCGCAACGTTGTTGAAGATCCGGAACCCGAAGTTGATGAGCGCGACGAGATAGAGATCGAGGCTCAACCGGTCCCCGATGAAGGTGAGCAGCACGGCCACGATCGCGTTCGTGACGAAACCGCTGATGAAGATCCGATTGTCGTAGACACCGTCGAGCTCCGCCCGCACCGCGCCGAGCACCGAATCGAGCGCGGCGAGGATCGCGACGGCGGAGTAGCGCGAGAACTCGAAGCTGACGTTGACATTGAGGATGAGCCCCGCCAGCACGCCGACGAGGAGACCCACGAGGGGCAGGAGCACGAGCGGGCAGCCTCCGGCCGGAAGTACGTTCCCGTAACGCTACCAGACCCCCGCCCGATCGGACGCGTCGCCGGTGCGGCGCGGCTCGCAGCCGCTCACGGCTTGGCCGTCGACGACGGGGAGGGCGTCGGCCGCGGGACGTAGGTCCCGCTGTGGTCGTCGGCGAGGACGATCCGCAGGACCGTGTCCTCGCGATCCAGGAGGAGGCTCCGGAGCAGCCGCACCTGGCCGGCGATGAGGTCGGTCGTGCGCAGGGTCGGCGTGTAGAACCCGAACACCGCGGTCCAGCCGACGGGCTCGGCCGTGACCGTGAACCCGTCCGTGTCGTCGATCCGGATGACCAGGCGCGATGCCGAGCTGCCGACGTCGGCCGGGGTCAGCGAGCCGATCCGGAGGGCGGCGTCGAGTGACACCGCATCGAGCGAGTCGCCCACGTCCAGGTGCGCTGACCCGAGGCGCTGGTCGTCGACCACGGGCAGCCGGGCGCCGGACGGGCCGGCGTCGGGCAGCTCGCCGAACAGGAACCCGGTGCCATCGACGAGGAGCTCGCGGGGGCCCGCCTTCCAGGCCAGCAGCGCGACGCGCTCGCTGACCGTGACCCGGAGCGTGTCGGGCAGCGCGACCTCGACCCGAGCGGTCCGGACCGCGGGAATGGCCTCGACCCGCCGCGCCAGCTCGCTGGTGCTGACGGCGAACAGGTTCTGGCCGGGAGGGATCGCGAGGGCCGCCTCGAGCTCGCTCGCCGGGGTCCACGTCGCACCGCTGAGCTCGGTGCGGCTGATCGCGAACGCATCCGACGTCGCCGCGCCGAAGATGCCGGCCATCGCCGCGAGCATCACCAGCAGCGCGCCGGCCCGCGTCGGCGTCAGGCCGGCGGATGCCCTGCGCACCCGGCGGGTCTGCCGCGGCCGGCCTCCGGGGTGGGCGCCGGGTCGCAGCGCCGACGGCCGCCGGACCTGGCGGCCCATCGGCGATCCTCGTCCACCGGATCGGCGCGGGCCGGTCATCGCGGCAGGTCGGCCGGTTCCAGCCGGTGCCGGACGCGGCCCGCATGGCGCTCGATCGCGAGGTCGACGATCCGGCCGCACACGGCGCCGAAGTCGTAGCCGGCCTCGGACGGGAGCGTCGGGAACAGGCTGATCGGCGTGAACCCGGGGATCGTGTTGATCTCGGACACGACCAGCTCCTCGCCGGCCAGCAGGAAGTCGATCCGCGCGAAGCCCTTGCAGCCGACGGCCCGATAGGTGTCCCGGGCCAGCTTGAGCAGCGTCGCGCGCTGCATCGGCGTGACCTCGGCTCGCGTGGTCTGGGACAGGCCCGGCGTGTACTTCGAGGCGTAGTCGTAGAACTCGTGGCCGGCCATGATCTCGCCCGGGCCGTAGATCTCGATGCGGTCGGGATCGTTGCCCAGGACCGATACCTCGAGGTCGCGCGCGCCCGCAAGGTACCGCTCGGCCAGCGCGACCTCGTCGAACCGGAACGCGAGGTCCAGCGCAGCGGCGCGCTCCCCGGGTCCGTGGGCCAGGGTCATCCCGACCGAGCTGCCGAGCGAGGCCGGCTTGATCATCAGCCTCGGGTCGCCGGTCCCCGCAGCGAACGCCTCGAGCTCCGCAAGGACCGATCCCGGATCGCTTATCCAGCGGGTGGACCGGATCTCGCGCCAGTCGACCACCGGCAGCCCGATGCCCCGCACCAGCCGCTTGAACAGCGCCTTGTCCATGCCGATCGCGGACGCCGCGACGCCGGCGCCCGTGTACGCGAGCCCCGCCGCCTCGCACATGGCCTGCACGGTGCCGTCCTCGCCGAACGGGCCGTGGAGCGCGAGGAACACGACCGGCGGCGGCAGACGCGCGGCCAGACCGTCAAGCGCCTCGCCGGCGGCGATGGGTCCCGTGGCGCCGACGGCGGCCGGGTCGTCGTACGCGGCCGGCGGCCGATCCTCGCGGCGATGGTCCCCCGGCAGGTGCCACCAGCCCCCGTCCAGGGCGATCAGCCACTGGTCGAGGGGGTAGCCGGCGGCACGCAGCGGAATCGCCGATCGCCGTCCCCGACACGATCGACACGTCGTGCTCCGCGGACGGGCCGCCGAACACGACGGCGATGGCCGTCGCGCCGGGCTCGTGGCCGATCGGGGGTGCGGTCATCAGCCGCGATCCTCCCCCATCCAGCCCGACCAGTCGCCGACGAACTCGACCTCGTACGCGAGCTCGAGGCCGTGGCGAGCGCGGACCTGGGCGCGCACATGCTCGGCGACGCGGCGAACATCGGCGGCCGTGCCCTTCCGGTCGTTGACGATGAAGTTGGCGTGCTTCTCGGAGACCGAGGCACCGCCGACGCGATATCCCTTGAGACCCAGGGCGTCCACCAGCCGCCCGGCGGAATCGCCCGGCGGGTTGCGGAACACGCTGCCGGCCGAGGGGATGCCGAGCGGCTGGTGGTCCCGTCGCCATCGCCGGATCTCGTCCAGGCGGGCGCGGATGGCGTCGGCGTTCGCCGCCTCGAGGTGGAAGGTCGCGGACATCACGATCTCGGCAGGGCCACCGGCAATGCCGGCAGCGTCAGGACCGGCAGGAGCGCCGGGCGCATCCGGGGTGTCCGCCGCCTGCGCCTTGAACCGGCTGTGGCGATAGGAGAAGCCAAGCTCGGCTGCGGGCAGGACCACCTCGCTGCCGTCGGCCAGCAGCACGGTGGCCGACTCGAGCACGTGGGCCGTATCGCTCTCGTGCGCGCCCGCGTTGGCCCACACCGCGCCGCCGACCGTCCCCGGGATCGCCAGCCCGTACTCGAGCCCGGCGAGCCCAGCTCGCTGGGTCTCGGTGGCGGCCCGGGCCATCGGAACGCCCGCGTCCGCGAGATAGCGGTCGCCGTCCACCCGCGCCGCCTCCGCGCGCGCCTGCACGACAAGACCGCGGATCCCGGCGTCGGCGATCACCAGGTTGCTGCCCCGCCCGAGGATGAATAACGGGATCGCGCGCGCACGCGCGAACTTGACCAGCGCCCGCAGCTCGAACAGGTTGTGGGCGACCGCGAACAGGTCGGCCGGTCCCCCGACGCGCATCGTGGTGAACCGGGCGAGCGGCTCGTCGCGGACCGTCTTGACGCCGATCCGGCGCTGGATCTCGGTGCCGAGGGCAAACGCATCGAACCCCGCCGTCACGGGCGAGCCCCGCGTGCGATCGCCTCGATCTCGGCGCCTCCGGGCAGCGGATCGCCCGATGCGACGGCGAGCACGAGATCGGCCACGGCCTCGGCCGCAGCGGGTCGCGCGAGGTCGCGCGCCGCGGCCGACATCGCCGCGTGCCTTGCGGGATCGGAAAGGAGGCCGGCCGCCTCGACCAGCCGGTCCGCGTCCAGGGCCTCGTCCTCGACCAGGATCGCCGCTCCGGACGCCGCATACGCCTCCGCGTTGAGACGCTGGTGCCCCGACGCGTGCGGGTACGGGACGATGACCAGGGGGAGTGCGAACGCCGCGGCTTCGGCGAGCGTCGAGGCACCCGCTCGAACGACCGCGAGGTCGGCGGCCGCCAGCGCCGCGGTCATGTCCTCGGACAGGAACGGGAAGGGGCGGTACCGGTCACGCGCATCCTCGGGCAGGCGATCGCGCGCCGCAACCGCGGCGCCGTAGCCCGCATCGCCCGTCACGTGGACGACACGGACGGCGGTCACCAGCCGCGGCAGCGCCCCGAGGACCGCGTCGTTGAGCCGGCGGACGGCCTGCGAGCCGCCGAACACGAGCAGGATCCGCTCGCCGGGTCGGGCGCCGAAGCGGTCCCGCGCGTCGTCGATGTCCACGCCAGCCGTCGGGCGGATTGGCGTCCCGGTCACGAACGTCCGGGGGCGGGCGAGGACATCCGCGGTCTCCGCGTGGCTCACGGTCACCACCGTCGCGAAGCGCGCCACGAACCGGACGCTGCGGCCCGGGATCACGTTGCCGTCCCACAGGACACTGGGGATCCGCAGCAGGCTCGCGGCCAGCAGCGTCGGGATCGCCACGTACCCCCCGGTCGTGAACACGGCCGCGGGGCGGCGCGCGATGAGCAGCGCCAGCGCCTGCGGGATGGACAGCCCGAGGCGGACCGGATCCAGGACGATGTGGACGTCGCGTCCCGCGGATCGCAGCGAGCGAAGCAGCAGCCGGCGCAGCGGGATCCCCGCCGCCGGGACGAGCGACGACTCGAGCCCGCGGTGGCCCCCGAGCCACTCGACCTCAGGCGCGCCGGGTCGTGCGCGGAGCGACCGGACGACGGCGAGAGCCGGGTAGATGTGCCCGCCCGTGCCGCCGCCCGCGATCAGCAGGCGCATCGTTCCAGGTTCCTTTCTCGACCGTTTCCCGAGATACCGAGAGCAGGATGCCCACCGCCGCAAAGCTGATGATGAGCGATGAGCCACCCGCTGACACGAAGGGCAGCGGGATACCGGTGACCGGGACCAGCCCGACCACGACCGCCATGTTGATGAACGCCTGGAAGCAGATCCAGGTGGTGATCCCGGCCGCGAGCAGCGCGCCGAAGGTGTCGGGTGCCCCGAGCGACGTGCGGATCCCCAGGTAGCCGAAGGCGAGGAACAGCACGATCACGAGGCCCGCCCCCAGCAGCCCGAACTCCTCGCCGATGATCGCGAAGATGAAGTCGTTGGATGCGTTCGGGAGGAACAGGCCGCCCGCCAGCCGGCTCTCGCCCAGCCCGGCGCCCAGGACGCCGCCGAGGGCGAGTGCGAAGTAGCCCTGAACGCTGTGGAACCCGCTTGCCGAGGCGTCGGCCCACGGGTTGAGCCAGGCGTTGATCCGCTCCATCTGGTAGCCCTTGAGGAACATCAGGGTGACCATCGGGACCGCCGCCGCGCCCAGCGCGAGGAGGTGGACGAAGCTCGCGCCGGCGAGGAAGAACATCGTGAACGCGGTCAGCCCGAGGACCGTCGAGGTGCCGAGATCCGGCTCGAGCAGCACCAGCGCGACCACGGGCCCCGTGATCACCAGGAACGGCACGGTCCCCTTCCACAGGCTGTGCACCTCGCCGCCGCGCTTGGCGAACAGGTGGGCCAGGTAGACCACCAGCGCGAGCTTCATGAACTCGGCCGGATGGACCGCGGGCAGGGGCCCGATCACGCAGCCAGCGAGCGGAACCACCGACGACCACGTTGAGCGCCCGGCACGAACACCAGCAGCAGGGCGACGATCGCGGCGACGAACATCGGGATCGAGGCCACCCGCAGCCAGCGGTAGTCGACGCGCATCATGACCAGCATCGCGACCAGGCCCAGGGCCGCCCACTGGATCTGGGGACCGACGATCTTGAACGTGTCGTCGTGCTCGAGATAGTTCTTCATGGCGGACGACGAGTAGACCATCAGGATCCCGATCGCGGCCAGCGCAACGATGGCGACCAGGATCCCGTACTCCGGCTCGTGCCGCTCGCGCTGGAGCGCGCCCGGGGACCGGACCCGGGTCGCGGTACGGGACAGGGGCAGGGGCAGCGTGGTGCTCATCCGGATCTCCCGCTGTCGGGCTGGTCGCCGTGCGCGATGCGCTTGACGGCCGCGACGAACGCGCGGCCACGGGCCGCGTAGTCGTCGAACATGTCGAACGATGCGGCCGCGGGGCTCAGGAGCACGGTGGCAAGGGTCCCGTCCTGTGTCTCGCGGAGCGCCTCGAGGGCCAGGCCATGCGCCGTGGCGACCGCCTCGTCCATCGACCCGGCGCGTGCGGTCCGGGCCAGCCCCGCGCCGCGGAACAGCGTCTCGAGCGCATCCCCGCTCTCGCCGATCAGGACGGCGGCGGCGGCGCGCTCCGCCACCACCGGGGCGAGATCGTGCAGGTCGACCCCCTTGTCGCGGCCACCCGCGATCAGCACGACCGGCGACGGGAACGCGCGCAGCGCCGCGATCACGGCGTCGGGCTGCGTTCCCTGCGAATCGTCGACGAAGCGGACGCCGTCGATCAGCCCGACAGGCTGGAGCCGGTGCTCGACCCCGGTGAAGCCCGCGGCGGCGCGGCGGATGGCGTCGGGCGCGACCCCGAACAGGAGCCCGACCGCGATCGCGGCGAGGGCGTTGGACACGTTGTGGCGTCCGGGGATGGCGAGCTCGTCCACCGGCATGATCCCGCCGCCGGGTCCGGTCGCGGCCACTCCGCCTCCGGCGAGCGGCAGGCGCTCGACCGACGCCGCCACGATCCAGTCGTCCACGACGCCAAGGCCACCGGGGACAGGGCGATCGTCGCGGTACAGGACCGCGGGCGCGGTCCCCAGGCCGGCGTAGGCGCCCACCACCGGGTCGCCCAGATTCAGGACGAGCGCACCGTCCGGGTCGACCAGCTCGGCCAGCCGGCGCTTCACGCGTCGATATGCCTCCAGCGAGCCGTGGCGGTCGAGGTGGTCCGAGGTCACGTTCGTGTACACCGCGACCGTCGTCCCGCGCGACAGCGTGGGCAGCTGGAGCTCGGACAGCTCGATGACCACACGGTGGTCCGCCGTCAGCTCCGGCAGCCGTTCGACGAGCGGGACGCCGATGTTCCCGCCCAGGACGGCGGGGTGCAGCGGGTCCGCCGCGAGGATCGCGTGGGCGAGCGACGCCGTGGTGGTCTTGCCCTTGGTCCCGGTGACGCCGATGGTCGGCGCGGGGCACAGCCGGAGGAACAGGTCCGCCTCGCTCACCAGGGCGGGAGCCGTGGGATCGCCCGCGGCGCGAGCTGCGACCAGCGCCTGCAGCTGGGCGCGCAATCGCGACTCCGTGGTCGGGAAGTCGGGCGTGATCGAGGGCGATGTCGCGACCAGCGCGGCGCCGGCCCAGGTCGTCGCGGGGTCCACGTCAGGCCCCAGCCGGAATGTGATCGGGCGGCCGCCCAGCTGCTCGATCGCGGCGGCCAGCTCCGCGGCGGGCCGTGCGTCGTAGACGCTCACCCGAGCGCCGGCGTCGGCCAGGAACCGGGCCAGCGCGATGCCGCTGCGAGCCAGACCGAGCACGGTCACCGGGCGGCCTTCGAACGCCCCCGAACGGATGTCGCCGAGGGTCAGGGTGTCGAGGTCGAGCGGCCGCGCGGCAGTCATGTCAGCTGAGCGCATTGATCGAGGCCAGGAACAGGGTGACGCCGAGCAGGCCGGCCAGGATGCCGATGATCCAGAACCGGAGGGTGATCTTCTCCTCGTCCCAGCCGCCCAGCTCGAAATGGTGGTGGAGGGGCGCCATCCGGAACACGCGCCGGCCGCCCGACAGCTTGAAGAAGCCGATCTGGACGATGTCCGACGCAGTCTCGAGCACGAAGATCAGCCCGATCAGCGGCAGCACCAGGATCTGGCCGGTGATCAGGGCGATGACAGCCAGGGTCGCCCCCAGGGCAAGCGACCCCGAGTCCCCCATGAACACCTGGGCCGGGTGGACGTTGAACCACAGGAACCCCAGCAGCGCGCCGATGATCAGCGCGCACAGGAACGCGATGTTGGGCTGGACCGGCTCGTTGAGCAGGGCGATGATCAGGAACGAGGCAAACGCGAATACGAGCGTGCCACCGGCGAGGCCGTCGAGCCCGTCCGTGATGTTGACGCCGTTCGAGGCCGCCACGATCGCGAACGCGGCGAACACGACGTACAGCGTGGGGTCGATGGTCACGTCGCCCACGAACGGCACCCGGAACCCGGACAGCGCGTACGTGTCGTGGATCTGCCAGGCGGCCGCGACGGCCACGACCGTCTGCCAGATGAGCTTCTGGCGGGCGCGGATCCCGTCCCCGGTCCGCGCGTTCAGGTAGTCGTCGACGGCGCCCAGCACGCCCACAAACCCGAGCGTCGCCAGCGGTGCGATGACCCCGCCTTCGACCGGCCAGCGGAGGACGACGAAGATCACGATGACCACGGCGATGATCAGCAGCCCGCCCATCGTCGGGGTCCCCCACTTCACCATGTGGCTCTGCGGGCCCTCCTCGCGGATCTGCTTGGCAAACCCGACGTGGCGGAGCAGCCGGATGTAGGGCGGCATCAGGATCACGACCAGCGCGAACGCCAGGAGCAGGCCCTGGATCAGCTCCAGCGTCATCGCGCGTGGTCCGCGTCCAGCGAGGCCACGAGGGCCTCGATCAGCACCTCCAGGCCGACGCCGAGCCGGCTGCGCTCCCGTTCCTCGAGCCCAAGGCCCCGAGACGCCTTGACCAGGACCACGTCACCGGCCCGGACGCGGGACATCGCCTCGGTGGTGGCCTGGTCGCGGTCCACCGCGGCGACGACGCGATCCGCCGGCATGCCCGCCTCGAGGGCGCCGTCGACGATGGCTGCCGCCCCGCCACCGGCCCGCCCGGCTGCGACGATCAGGAGCTCGACGGCGGCCGCGGCGGCTGCACCGACCGCGCGGTGGCCCTCGGCGGACGCCGACCCCAGCTCGAGCATCTGGCCCAGGATCGCGACCCGCCGGCCGGGCAGCCCCGCCAGCAGGTCGAGCGCGGCCGTCACCGATCCCGGAGAGGCGTTGTAGGCGTCATCGATGATCGCCACGTCGCCGGCACGGATCACCGCGGTGCGGTGCGGTGCGGCGCCGGGCTGGGCGAGCCCGGGCAGGATCTCGTCAGGCGTCATCCCGGCCGCGAGCCCGACCGCGGCGGCCGCGAGCGCGTTGTGGACCGCCATGCGGCCAAGTCCGGGGGTGCGGGCCGCACGCTCGCCACCCGGCGTGATCAGCCGGAACCGCATGCCATCGAGCCCCAGCGACTCGACGTCGACGGCGCGCACGTCGGCGTCGTCGGCGAAGCCGTAGGTCATCGGCCGCGCCGCCGTCCGATCCGCCATCCGCCGCACCCGCGGGTCATCGGCATTGAGCACCGCGACCCCGCCGTCGGCGGCGGCCGGCAGTGCTTCCACGAGCTCGGCCTTGGCATCTTCTATCGCGTCGATCGAGCCGATCCGCGACAGGTGGACGGGCTGGACCGCGGTAACGACGCCGATCGACGGCCGCGCGATCGCGGCCAGGTCCCGGATCTCGCCGCCCACGTACATCCCCATCTCGAGCACCGCGGCCTGGTGCTCCGAGCCAAGGCGCAGGATCGTCAGCGGCAGGCCGATCTCGTTGTTCTGGTTGCCCTCGCTCCGCAGCGTCCTGAACCTCCCCGACAGCACGGCCGCGGCCGCCTCCTTGGTCGACGTCTTGGCGATGCTGCCGGTGATCCCGACCACCAGCGGTGCAAATCGCGTGCGCCAGGCCGCGGCAACCCGTTGCAGTGCTCGCAGTGGATCGGACACCAGCACGACGGTCACGTCGCCCAGCGTCTCGTGCGGCGGCTCGCCCTCGTCCAGCTCGGGGCGCCGCCCGACGAGGATGGCCGCCGCACCGGCGCGCGACGCCTCGGCGAGGTAGCGATGCCCGTCGGTGCGCTCCCCCGCGAGGGCGATGAACAGCTCCCCGGGCGCGACCAGGCGCGAGTCCACGGCAGCGCCGCGGACCGCCCGCGAGCCCCGGTGCAGGAGCGTGCCGCCGGTCGCGGCAACGATGTCGTCCGCGGTCATTGCCGGCATCCCGCCCGCGGCTGCCGCGCCCGGACCGACGGGCCCATCGGGGCTGGTGCCCGCTTGGCGAGCGGCCGGTTCGGGGAGCGGCGACCGTCCGTGGTCCGTCACGCCGGCGAGTGTCGCACAGGCGCCGCTCACGGGTTGACCGCGGCAGTGACCGGTACCGCGGTGTGCTCCGGGACGAGATCCGGGGTGGTGATCGCGTCGTGCGCGATCCTCCGGAACAGCTCGAACGACATGACCGGCATCTCGAGATGCCCGAGGCGGACCACCGTGGGCGTGCCCTCCTCGATGCGCACCGCGATCACGAGGTCCGGGTGCCCCTGCTCCCGACCGATGTAGCCGATGAAGCTGTAGTTGAACATGTTGACCTTCCAGGCGCCCTTCGCCGAGTCCCAGATCTGGGCGGTGCCGGTCTTGCCGCCGACATCGAAGCCGGGGATGACCGTCCGGGTGCGATAGAAGTTGACCGAGGTCACCACGTGGCGCATCAGGTTGGTCAGGGTGGTCGACAGCTGGGGCGAGATCACGCGGCCCTCGCTGACCGGCTCGGTCGCCGTCTGGCCGATCGCCTTGACGACGCGCGGCCGGACGAGCGTCCCGCCGTTGACCATCGCCGCGTAGGCCTGGGCGAGCTGGATCGGCGTCACGGCGACGCCCTGCCCGAACGCCCCGTTGGCGAGGTCGATCTGGCGCCACACCCTGGTGGCCGGGTCGTTGACCAGGCCCGCGACCTCGTTGGCGACGTCGATGCCCGTGGTGGACCCGAAGCCCATCGACCGCCAGGTGTCGTACAGGACCCGTGACGCGGCGGCGGTCGTCTTGCCCAGCCCGATGCCCGACCTTGGCCAGCACGACATTGCGCGAATAGGCCACTGCGTCCTGGAACGTGAGCCAGCCCATCGGCTTGTGGTCGGCATCGTCGACCTGGGTCTTGCCCCCGTCCAGCCGCAGCGTGCCGGTGTCCTTGAACTTGGTGTTGATGGTCACGGCGCCGTCACCCAGGGCCGCGATCGCCGTCAGCATCTTGAACACGCTGCCGGGCTCGTAGACCGTCGACACGATCGGGTCGATGAACCGTCCCGGATCCTCGGCCGCGATCGCGCTGTAGTCGTTCGCGTCGTAGGACGGGTAGCTCGCGTAGGCGTACACCTCGCCCGTGTAGGGATCCATGACCACGGCCGATGCGCGCTTGGCGCGATCGGCGATCCAGGCAGCCAGCAGCTCCTGCTCGACCGCGACCTGGAGCGTGGCATCGATGGTGAGCGTCATGTCCTGCCCGGGCACGCCGGGATCGAGCACGACCGACGTGTCCGGGATCGTGTTGCCATAGGCGTCGTGCTGCGCTGCGACGACCCGCGGCATGCCGGCGAGGTCATCCTGGTAGTACTGCTCGATCCCGTACTGTCCCTGCCCCTCGCGGTTCACGAACCCGAGGACATGCGCGGCCAGGCTCGTGTTGGGACCGCCGCCGGGCTGGGGATAGACCCGCATCGGCTCGGGCGTCAGGACCAGGCCCGACAGCGCCGGCTTGTCGCCCGAGCTCAACGCACGGATCCGGTCCGAGATGGCGGGCTCGATCTCCCTCGCCAGCACCGTGTACTTGCTGTTCGAGGTCATGCGCTGGAACAGGTTCGCCGCCGCCGCGCCGTCCAGGCCGAGCACCCGGATCAGGGTGTGCGCCACCTCCGCGCGTCGCTTGAGCGTCAGCATGACGGGATTGGCGGCCAGGAGATCGCGGCTCACGGTCGTGGCCAGCACGACCGTCCCGGTCCTGTCGTAGATCGCCCCGCGCTCGGCGGGGATCTCGTATCGCAGCGACGTCTGCTGCTGGGCCAGGGTCGCAAGCTCGTCCCGCCGGACCACCTGCCAGTAGGCAAGGCGCACCCCGACGCTGCCCGCGATCACCACGAAGGCGATCAGCAGGACGACGGCGCGGGTTCGGGAATCGGTCCGGCCCAGCATCTGGCGGTCGTCCGCGTCAGCGCGCGGGGATGACGAGCGGCTCGGGAAGCGGGCCAAGCCCGGCCTGGATCGCGAGCTTGCGGATGGCCGGAGCCTTGCCCAGCCGGTTTAGCTCGTTGAGCAGGTCGGCGGCCTGTGCATCGTAGCGGTCGTGCTCGCTGGTCAGCCGGTCGACCTCGTACCCGGTCGCGGACACCCGGATGTCCTGTGACAGGGAGAAGAACGCCCCGGCGAACGCGATCACGATCGCCCCCAGCAGGAGCGCCATCCTCGACGGCCCGCGACGCGCCCTGACAGCGGCTCGAACCCGGCGCCGCGGCAGGGCCGGGGTTCCGACGGCGAGGCGCGGACGGCGCGGCAGGACGACGGTTCGCTGCCGGGCTCCCTGGTAGACAGCCATCGTCAATCCGCCATGGTGTAGAGCAGCAGCGGCACGCCGGCATCGAGCGCGATGAACCGGTCGCCGATGGCGGGCGGGACGGTCTCGCTCATCTCGATGTCGAGCGCCTCGGGGTCGTCACGATTGACCCGCCGCTCGGCGAGCTCGTGCTGACGACGTCCGTAGGACTTGCGGCGATTGGACTGGTGGCGCTTGCTCACGGGACTCCTCCTCCGTGGGCGGGGCCGCGGCCATGTGGGCCGGCGGGATCGACGGGGCGCGAGGGGCGGCGTTCGGTGGTCTGGGCTCGATCGCTCCTCCTCGCGCTCAGGCGGCCAGCCGCTCGGCGGCCCGAAGGCGCGCGCTGCGGGATCGTGGGTTGGCATCGATCTCGACGTCGGTCGGCGTCATGGACGGCCGTGTCACCAGGCGCAGTCGCGGCGCCCGGCCGCAGACGCAGACCGGGGCCAGAGGCGGGCAGGTGCAGCCCCGTCGCTCCGCGTTGAAGAAGCGCTTGACGATCCGGTCCTCGAGCGAGTGGTAGGACAGGACGACCAGCCGTCCGCCGGGGCGAAGCAGGTCCACCGCCGCGGCGAGCCCGTCGCCCAGCGCGTCCAGCTCCTCGTTGACCGCGATCCGCAACGCCTGGAATGTGCGCGTGGCGGGATGGGTCCGGCGGCGCTGGCGTGGATTTGGCGGCGAGATCCGCTCGATCAGCTCGGCCAGCTCCTCAGCGGTCCGGATCGGCGCGGTCGCCCGCGCCGCCACGATCGCCTTGGCGATCTTCCACGCGGCAGGCTCCTCGCCATAGCGACGGAACAGGGCGGCGAGCTCGTCCGCATCGAGTGTCGCGAGCAGCTCCGACGCCGGGATGCCGCGCGTCGAATCGAACCGCATGTCGAGGGGGCCGCCGGCGCGGAAGCCGAAGCCGCGCTCGCGGTCGGCCAGCTGGAACGATGACAGTCCGAGGTCGAACAGCATGCCGTCGACGGCTCCGAAGCCCGCCTCGGGGGCGACCGTCGAGAGCTCGCGGAAGTTCGCGCGCCGGAGCACCAGCCGATCGCCGAAGCGGGCGAGTCGCAGCCGGACGCGCTCGATCGCCGCCCCGTCGGCATCGAGCCCGAGGACCCGGCCGTCGGGGCTGGCGGCCTCCAGGATCCGCTCGGTGTGCCCACCGCCGCCGACCGTCGCGTCGATCTGGAGGCTGCCGGGCCTGGGGGCGAGCGTCCCGAGGACCTCGTCCGGCATGACCGGCAAGTGCCCTTCCTCCATCACTCCTCCACGTGTCGATTGCGGATCCCGAGCGGACCCTGGAAGCGCATGTGGTGCGACGTCAGATCCCCAGCCCGGCGATCGCCTGCGCGAACGCGTCCGGGTCCTCGAGGCTTCGGCTGTAGTCCGCCCACCGGTCCGGCGCCCAGATCTCGGCGTGGTCCCGGGATCCGAGCACCATCGCGTCGGCCTCGAGGCCGGCGAACGAGCGCAGCCCCTGCGGGACGAGCACCCGACCCTGGCGATCGAGCTCCGTCTCGAAGGCACCCGCGAACAGCTGTCGCTGCAGCAGCCTGGCGTTGGGGTCGGTCATGGGCAGGCTGCCGACCTTGGCCGCCAGCTCCTCCCATGCGCTCCCGGGAAAGATCGCAAGACAGGTGTCGAGCCACCGTGCGACCACGGCCCCACCGTCGAGCTGCGCGCGGAAGCGCGAAGGGACGGCGATCCGTCCCTTGTCGTCGACCGCGTGCCGGTACTCGCCGGTGAACACCGATCCCACCGCTCCTGACGTCCCTGCGGCGCGGGGGTGGATCGATCAACCGCGGGGCATTCCCCACTTTCCACCACTTTGCGCCACTTGTGGGCATTCTAGCGCGCGTGGGGCGGCCGTCAATGGCCGAATTGCAGGGGATGGGTGGTCGAGGTCCGGGTTATCGCCGGGAGTCCGCGCGCGACGGCGTTCGGCGGCGGCCAGGGCCTACGGGCGGTCGCGGGCTACCGGGTGGGCGGTGGCATCCGGATCTGGTCGCCCGCCCGCAGGCCGGCGCCGCTCGCATATCTCGGGTTCCAGGCGTAGATCGTGTCCAGCGGCACGCCGAAGTAGTTGGCGATGCTGAACAGGTTGTCGCCGGCCCGGACGGAATACGTGTAGCAATCCGCCTGGTCGGTGCAGGGCGTCAACAGGGCGTAGCGATCGCTGGTGGGCTGCGGGGTCGCCGTCGGAGGGGCAGTCGGGCTCGGCGTGGGCTCGATGGTCGGGGTCGGCGTCGGGGCGATGGTGGGGCTGAAGGTGGCTTCCGGCGTCGGCACGGGGCTCTCGGATGGCGTTGCCGGCGCTCCGGTCGGGCTTGGCGTTGCCGCCGGTGTCGGCGACGCGACGATCGCGAGCTCGGTCGGCGAGGCACCGGCGGCCGCGGCCGGCAGGTCGATCCCACCGCGCTGCACGACGAACCCGAACGAGATCCCGGCGCTCAGCACCAGGACCAGCAGGGCGGCCAGCGTTGCGCGGGGCACGGCCGGTGTCGTCCTCGGCGGGGGCTCCGCGAGGAGCATCGCCCCGCGCAGGTAGCGGGGACAGTCCGCATGTGCCGGATGCAGGCAGACGAGCTCCTGCTGGCGCACCGACTGGGGCCGCGGGCCACCGATCGCGACGCACCGGTTGCTGTCGTCGGGTTCATCCAGCGGCGCGAACAGCTTGCCGTCGACCTCGCGCCGGAAAAACGGGCAGACACCGGGGTCGGGCGAGCGTGCCGCGTCATCGAACAGGGGCAGGGCCGGCCGCGTGGTGGCGCGCTCGTCGGCATCGGTCCGAGGCTCGCCGGTGATGTCACCGCCCTCCGCGGCCGACACCCAGTCGTCCTTCAGGTCCTGCCCCTCCAGGTGATGCGACAACGCAGCCCCCCGATGCGGGCGAGTCTAGTACCTCCTGCGCATTGTCGGTACGGAATCCGGGGTGCTAGGCTGCACCTCCGATGTCATTTGACCTCATCGGCGAGCTCGTCCTCGAACCGACACCGCGGAGAAACCGGCCTGCCGCTCATGGCGCTCCCCACCACCGCTCCCGTCGCCGAAGTCGCGTCCCACGAGAACGATCCGTCGCGCCTCGCGCCGCATCGGATCCGGCGCTGCACGTATCGGCGCCTGATCTCGCTCGACCGTGCGCGGGAGCGGGTCTACGAGGTGGAGTGCCTGTACCCGGACCGCCGGCTGCCGATCCCGCTCGGAGACCTCGACTCTTCGATGCCGATATGCAACGCGTGCACCGCAGCGCACATCTTCCGGCCCGACGAGGACTGAACCTGGTCAGCGCCTCGACGCGCCGTCGAGCCCGGGACGGACCGCCGCGGGCTGCGGGCGCGCCAAGGTCTCGCGCGCGGCCAGGGCGACGAACAGGGCTCCGGCGAGGCCGACGGTGCCCACCGCCAGCGACGCAGCGCCAAGCGTGAGCACGTGCGCGATGGCGGCGATCACGAACGGTCCGCCCGCGGTCCCGACATCCGCGATCAGGCGCCATACCCCGAGGAACTCGCCGCGACCTACGGGCGGAGAGAGATCCGCGCCGAGCGTCATCACGATCCCGGTCCCCAGCCCGTTGCCCAGGCCGGTGATGAGCCCGACCAGCAGCAGGGCCTCGAAGCTGCCCGCGAGCGGAATGAGCGCGACCCCGATCGAGAGCACGACCAGGCTCGGCGTGGCGACCCACTTCCGTCCGAAGCGGTCCATCACGTGCCCCACCGGGTAGAACAGCAGCATGTCGATGCCGGCCGAGAGCCCGACCACGAGGCCGATCGCCACGACATCGAGCCCGATCCCGGCGCCCCACAGCGGGATCAGGACCTGGCGTCCGCCGCGGATCACCTGGAGCGTGATGACGGCGGCGCCCCAGGTGAGGAAGCTGCGGCGATTGCGGGACAGCGTGCTTCCGACGCGACGGTACACGCGGTGGCCGGACGATAGGGGCACGACGACGTTGCCCCGGACCACGAACCAGATCAGCACCGCCGCAGACGCACTGACGACTGCCTGAACAAGGAACGGGGCGCCAAGCCCGAAGAGCTCGGCCACGATGCCGCCCAGGATCGGCGAGGCGAACATCGCGACCCGGTCGAGGCCGGCCAGGAGCGTGATCACTCGGCCGCGCTGCCCGATCGGCGTGATCTCCGAGATGTACGCGAGGCGCC
Source organism: uncultured Chloroflexia bacterium (assembly GCA_963720825.1). Classification (GTDB taxonomy): domain Bacteria; phylum Chloroflexota; class Limnocylindria; order Limnocylindrales; family CSP1-4; genus CAIXZV01. Next base: position 78,799 of record CAVRGY010000012.1, read on the forward strand.
CGATCTGGAACACCGAGTTCCCGGCGCCGAACAGGAAGGTGAACAACGCGAGCTGTGCGACCGTGTGGCTCATGGCCGATCCCAGGCCGACGACCGCGATCACCAGCGCGCCCGCGATCAGCGTGCGCCGGTCCCCGAACCGTGACGCCAGGACGCCGGCAGGGACGTCGAACACCATCGATCCGAGGCCCCGCATCGCGAACACCAGCCCTGCGACGGCGATGCTGGCGCCGAGGTCGCTGGCGAACAGGGGGATGATCGGAAGGACCGCGCCCTGGCCGAAAGCGACCAGGAACGTCGGCAGGTAGACGGTCAGGATCAGCGGCCGCAGCCGGAACGGCGCGGGCGCGTGGATCGCAGCGGGCTCCTGCACCCCGAGGATGGTAGCGGGATCGGCGAGCCTGGAGCGCGGGCTGGCTCACGTCGCCTGCGGGACGTCCCCCGGAGCCGGGACGGGGCTGTGCCAGCGAGGCGGCCTGTAAGCCGAGTTCTGTACCGCGGCTCGCGCCGCGGCGACGGTCATCCATCTGAGGCCGCCGGTTGCCCGACGGCTCATGCAGCCGACCCGAGGGCTGGGCAGCGCACCTCTCCCCCCGGCGAACCGGGGTTGCGCCCTCCTATTTGGCCTTGCTCCGGGTAGAGTTTGCCGCGTTTCACTCCGGCCGCTATGGCCGGCATCGTCACTGTGGCACTGGTCCTCGCCTCACGGCGGACGGGCGTTACCCGCTACCCCGCGCTGAGGAGCTCGGACTTTCCTCACGGCGGCCGGTTGCCCGGCAGCCGCGCGACCATCCGGCCGTCTCGCTGGCTCGCGGATTGTACGCGGTGGGTGGATTCAACCCCGCGGGCCACGTACGTTGGCCACGGCACCGCCCGCGCCGCACCCGACCCGCGACGCGCTCGCGCCCGACCCGCGCCGCGCCCGCGACCGTGTGACTCACCGTGCGCGTCAAGAGCGAGGCCGACGCCGCGTGTCGACGTTCCGAGCA
>CAVRGY010000013.1:0-62129 GCA_963720825.1 uncultured Chloroflexia bacterium
GCCGCGTAGACTCGGGTGGAGATGGACGACGAGCGGTGGGAACCCGGGATGCCCGTGCTTGACCGGCAGCTCGCCCCGGAAGCGGCGGGGCCGGACCCGTCGAGCGCCGTCGCCGGCGGTCGCCGGACGGGAGCCCAGGGCAGGCGCGAGGTGACGCTGCCGGAGAGCCTTCGCGGGCTGCCGCCGCGGAGCGTCCCGGAGACTGCGCCGACACCGCTCCAGAAGCACTACGTCCTGCTGTCGGCGCCGGCGCTCGTGCTGGGGGCCATCGCGATCACCGCACTCGAGGCCGGTGCGGGCTTCGGCAGCTGGCTGGTCAAGCTGTGCGTGCTGATCGCGGCGCCACTGCTGATCGTCACGACGGCCGACGCGACGCTGCGCATCTGGCGGTCGGCGCTGGCGTGGATGCCCGTCGATCGCGGACGCGGCCTGTTCCGGGTCAGCTGGGTGGTCGTGAGCGTCGTGTTCCTGGCGCTGATCGGGCTGGCCGTCGTGCTCGTGCTGGCCGCCTGACCGATGGAGCGACGGCTGGAGCCCGATGAGCGACAGCAGCTGGCGAGTCTTGGGCGCGGGCCGGACGGGCGCTCGACGGACATCGACTCAGGGAGCGGGACGCCGGCCTGGATCGCGGCATCGTTGAAGTTCTGCTCGCGGTGTGGCGCGCCACTCTCGTTCAGCCAGCTGCCCGAGGAGAGCCGCGATCGGCTGGCGTGCGCCTCGTGCGGGTTCATCACGTACGTCAACCCGCGGCTGGTGGTCACGACAATCCCGGTCACGGACGCCGGCGAGGTCGTGCTGCTGCGACGGGGGATCGAGCCCGGACGCGGATCGTGGGCGCAGCCCGGCGGCTTCCTCGAGGTCGACGAGACGGTCGCCGAGGGGGCAGCCCGCGAGACCCTCGAGGAGACGGGGTTGCTCGTCACGCCCGGGGACCTGGTCGGGATCTACTCGCGGCTCGAAGCGGCTGTCGTGGTCCTGGCGTTCGAGGCGCGGATTCTGGGCGGTGCGTTCATGATCAACCCCGAGGCGCTCGAGATCGAGGCGTTCACGGCGGCGCGGATCCCGTGGGCCGGGATCGCGTTCAAGACGACGTACTGGGCGCTCCGCGACTGGGTCGCAACGCGCCACCCCGAGGTTCCGCCACCGGCCGACTTCGGCGGGGCGGATGGTCCCTCGCGGCTGCGCGCCTGAGCCGAGCCAAGCCTGCGCCTGCGCGTCGGGGCAGCGCCCTCCCCCCGGCCGCTCGCGCTGGGTCGCTCGCGCTGGGTCGTTCGCGCTGGGTCGTTCGCGCTGGGTCCAACCCTGCCAGGCGTCACGGTTTGACCACGGCGGTCGTGACGATCCTCCACAGGCATCGAGACGACGAAATTCGTCATCGCCACCCGCGCAATCGGTTGGTTCGATGCCTCACGGGCATCGCCGAGACCGGGCACCCTGGTTTCTGACGCCTGGGGAGCGCCGGCACCCCATTCGGTCGCAGGGCGTTCGCTGGCAACGCGTGCTGGCCCCCGCGCGTGCGACGCCGCCAACGCGTGCGACGCCGCCAACGCGTGCGACGCCGCGAACGCGCGCGACGCCGGTGCGGGCAGCGGCGGTGTCAGCGCGTGCGGCGCTGCTAGCATCAATGGATGGCGACACGGTCCGTTGCCCAGGAGCCGGCACGGCGCAGGGTGGTCGGGACCCTGACCGATGCGCTGGCGGGCCGCCACGTTCGGCAGTGGGTGCTCCTGGTCCTGGCCGTGACCGTCGTCGGCAGCGCCGGCTATGCGCTGCTGTTCGGCTGGTCGGTCTCGGATGCGGTGTACATGACGGTGATCACGCTGACCACCGTGGGTTACCACGAGGTTCGCGAGATCGCCGGGCTGCCGCTGCGGCTGTGGACGATGATCCTCGCGGTCGCCGGCGTCGCCATCATCTTCGGGACGGTCGGCATCGTGGCCGAGGCGATCATCAGCGAGGCCGCGAGCGGCCGGCGGGAGGCGAGACGCGTGCGAGAAGCGGTCGAGGCGCTGCGGGGCCACTACATCGTGTGCGGCTACGGCCGGGTCGGCTCAACCGTGGCCCGCGAGCTCGTCCAGGCTCGCGAGCGGCTCGTGGTCATCGACATCCTCCCCACATCGCTCGAGCGCGCGGCGCATGACGGGCACCTGGTCGTGGAGGGCGATGCGACCGACGACGCGACGCTCCACGCCGCCGGGATCAACTACGCTCGCGGCCTGGTGACCGCGATCGACTCCGACGCGAACAACGTCTACGTGACCCTGTCGTCGCGCGCGATCAACGCCGGCCTGTTCATCGTCGCGCGCGCGAATGCCGAGGGATCGGAGGCAAAGCTGCTCCAGGCCGGTGCCAACCGGGTGGTCTCCCCGTACACGATGGCCGGGCGCCGGATCGCGGAGCTGGCCAGCCGCCCCCGGGTGGCCGACTTCATCGACGCCGCGCTGTCGCACGGCAACCTGTCCTTCTCGCTCGAGGAGGTCGAGGTCGATGACGAGAGCCCGCTGCTGGGTGCCACCGTCGGTGCGCTGCGCGACGAGGGCGTGATCACGCTCGCGATCCTCCAGCAGGACGGCGCCTACGAGGCGAACCCGCCCACCAGCCGGGACCTGCGAGCCGGCGAGAGCGTGATCGCATCCGGCTCGACCGAGGCGCTGGCCGCGCTCCGCGCGCGCGCCTGAGGCTCCCCGGCCGCGGGCCGGACCCGACCGCCCCCTGGCCGCGCCTCAGCCGGCGACCACGGCGGCGGCGATCGCGATCTCCTGCTCGGCGGACGCCATCGCGGCACCCACGATCCCCGCGTCGTTGAGCAGCTTGGCGGGGACGACCACGGCACGGACGGTCAGCCGGGGAATGAACCGCTCCGATCGCTTGGACACGCCGCCGCCGATGATGAACATCCGGGGCGAGAACAGCCGCTCGATCGCAAGCAGGTGCTCGTCGAGATCGGCGGCCCAGGCCTTCCAGGAGAGGCCGCGACGGATCCGGGCGGACGCCGCCGACCGCCGCTCCGCGTCCCGGCCGCGGATCTCCATGTGGCCGAGCTCGAGGTTCGGCACGAGCATCCCGTTGTAGAACAGCGCTGAACCCGTCCCGGTGCCCAGCGTGATCAGGAACACCGTGCCTCGCTGCCCGACCCCCGCGCCGAAGCGCATCTCCGCGACGCCCGCGGCATCGGCGTCGTTGACGATGTGGACCGGACGCCGGAGCACCCGCTCCATGGCCGCGTCGGCGTCGAAGTCGACCCAGCCGGGGTCGACATTGGCGGCGCTCTTGGTGACGCCGTCGATGACCACGGCGGGGAAGCCCACGCCGACGGCGACGTGCGGCGCGAGGATCACCTCGGTCGAGATCTTCCTGACCAGCCGCGCGATCGACGCGATGACGGCGGCAGGCGCGGATGGCTGCGGCGTGGGAACGCGATGTCGCGGTGAGATGAGCTGCCCTGAGTCGAGGTCCACCGCGGCGACCTTGATCCCGCTACCGCCGACGTCGACGCCGATGCCGATCCGTCGCGCGCCGGGGTCGATCGGACCGCCGGTGGACGGCGGGGCCTTGTCCAGGTCGTCCTTGACGGGTTTCGCGGCCAGCGCGGCGGCCTCCTTGGCAACCGCGGCGGCCAGCTTCGCGGCGGCCGCGGCTTCCTTCGCCGCCGCGGCATCCACACCATCGTCCGCTCCCGCCCCGACGGACTCGTCGCTGTGGCCCTTGTGCGTGCTCTTGTCGTCGCTCATCGGCTCCTCGTCTCCGGGCCATTCGCGGACGGGTCCCGTGTCGCTGACGCAGACTCGCTCGTCGACCTCGAAGTTTGCACCGTCCGTCCAGATTGGCGCTCTCCGCCCGCTTGCGACCGTACCTTCGTACCGGAGTCGAGCGGCCGGTGCAGGCGTACAACAGGAGATGCCGCTGCCTGCGGCACTGCCAGGGGGGTCCTGACACCTCATGCCCGGCCGCAATCACAGCGCCGCAATTCAGCGCCATCCGAACCGGCCTCATTCGCTGGTACGCGGCCGTGGCCGTGCTGTGGATCGCGGTCACGACCGCGGCCGCGTGGCTGGTCCGTCCCGGCCCGACCCCCGGACTCGCCGTCTCGATGCTGCTGGCGGCACTGGTCGCGGTGACGTCCGCCCTCACGCTGCGGCGGATCCTGGGCCAGATCACCCTCGTCGGCCTCCAGCAGGACGAGCTGCGGTCGGCCTTCGACCGCGCCAGGCTTGATGCGCTCGCCGACGGCCTGACCGGGCTCGGCAACCACCGGGCGTTCCAGGAAGAGCTCGAGCTCCGGGTCACCACGGCCGAGGCCGACTCGACCCGGTTCGCCCTGATGGTCCTCGATGTCGACGAGCTCAAGCTCGTCAACGAGCTGCAGGGCCATGCCGCCGGCGACGCGCTGCTGCGAGCCACGGGCCGGATCATCACCGCCGAGCTCCGCCGGCAGGATCGCGGATTCCGGATCGGGGGCGACGAGTTCGCCGTCGTGCTCCGCGAGTGCGACGCAGACGAGGCCGTGGGGATCGCGCGGCGGATCCTCGCCAGCGCGCTGAGTGGAGGTTCCGGAACGCTGGGCGTCGCGCCGTTCTCGCTGACCATCGGCGTATCGTCGATGCCCGGCCTGGCCCGCGACCGCAAGCAGCTGGTCCACCAGGCGGACGCCGCGCTGTTCTGGGGGAAGCGCCATGGTCGGACGGACGTCCAGCTGTTCGACCCCATGCGCCATGGCATCGCGGAGGACTCGCGGTCGCTCGAGGAGCTGGCCGCGGCGGTGTCGCGCGTTGCCGCCGGCCGACTGCTGGCGCCGGTCTACCAGCCGATCCACTGCCTCAAGACTGGCCGCGTCCTGGGCTACGAAGGGCTCGTCCGGCCAAAGCCCGGGTCCGGGTTCGCCGACGCCAGTGCGCTGTTCGTGGCGGCCGAATCGACGGGTCACACGGTCGAGCTCGACCTCGCCAGCCTGGATGCCGTCCTGTCCGGGGCCCGGACGCTTGATCCCGACCTGTACCTGTCGGTCAACCTGTCACCGCGGTCGCTCGAATCCGATGGCTTCAAGCCGCACGAGCTGCTGGCCCTGGCCCGTCAACGCGACATCGACCCGATGCGGATCGTGCTCGAGCTGACCGAGCGCGAGGCCGTGGAGGATCTCGACCGGCTTCGCGAGTCGCTGGCGATGCTCCGCCGCCACGGCGTCCGGATCGCCGCCGACGACGTAGGCGCCGGCAACGCGGGCCTGCGGCTGCTGCGCGAGCTCGACTTCGACATCATGAAGATCGACCTGTCACTGATCCAGGCGGGCGCCCGTGATGATCCGTCGCAGGCCGTCCTGCGCGCGCTCCTGGAGCTCGCCCGCCGGCGCGGCCAGATGGTCGTTGCCGAGGGCGTGGAGACGCCGGAGCAGCTGGTCAGCGTGATCGAGCTCGGGCTCGACGCGGGCCAGGGATACCTGCTCCATCGCCCGGGTCCGACGCTGGACGCCGGGCCGGTCGACCTGGCGCGGCTCGCGTTCCCGCCGGATCCGGTGCTCGATCCCACGCGCGCGGCGGTTCCCGCCGCCACCTGACCTCGGCCTGTCGCGTCCGCACCCGCGGTGTCCGCGCCGGCGGCCTTTGCGCTGCGTCCCGGCGCGACCTCGCCGCGCACCCCGGTCGCTATCCTCGCGACGTGGACACCGCACCGCTCGTTCTCGACATCGGCCTCGTCCTGCTCCTGGCGGCTGCCTTTGGCTGGGTGGCGCGCCGGGCCGGCCTGCCGGCGGTCGTCGGCTATCTCGCGGCCGGCCTGGCCGTGTCGCCGTTCACGCCCGGTTACGTCGCGGATCGCCACCAGATCGAGCTGCTTGCCGACGTCGGCGTCGTCCTGCTGCTGTTCGAGGTCGGGATCGAGGTCGACCTCGGCCGGCTGCGGCGGGAGCAGCGCGGGCTGCTGTGGGCCGCGCCGGCCCAGATCCTGATCTCGACTGCGTGCACGATGGCGGTGCTGTCGGCGCTCGGGCTCGCAACGTTCGGCGCTGCGCTGCTCGGACTCAGCGTCGCGATGTCGTCGTCGGTGGTCGTCGTCAACATCACCCGCTCCAGCCGTCGCACCACCGATCGCCCCACCGAGCAGGCGCTGCTGGGCTGGAGCGTGCTGCAGGACCTCACCGGGGTCATGCTCGCGGCGGTCATGCTCGCGTTGCTGGGCAACGGCGGCCGGCCCCTCGCCGAGACCGTGGCCGGGTTCGTCCTGTTCGGCGTCCTGGCGGCCGTCGCGGCGCGCGTGCTGCCCTGGGTGCTCGCCCGGCTCCGCAGGTACCACGACCTGTTCCTGATCGTGTCCGTCGCCGCAGGCCTCACGCTCGCGGCGATGGGCGCGGTGGTGTTCGGGATGCCGATGGCGCTCGCGGCGTTCGTGGCCGGGCTCGCCATCAGCGATCGCGCCGAGACCGCGGAGGCACGGCGCCGGCTGTTGCCGTTCCGCGACGTGTTCGCCGTGCTGTTCTTCGTCGCGGTCGGGTCGCTCATCGACCCCGGCTCGCTGGGCGCGGCCGCACCGCTCACGGCCGCCCTGGTGGCCCTGATGGTGGTCGCGAAGGTCGGCGTCGCGTGGCTGCTCGCACGGATCGCACGGCTGGATGCCCGGCCGGGCCAGCTCGCGATCGGGCTGGGGCAGCTCGGCGAGTTCGGCTACGTGCTGGCGGGGATCGGGCTCGCCACGGGGGCCGTCGACGAGGAGGCGTTCACCGCGGTGCTGGCGGCGATCGTGATCACCATCGCCGCATCGGCGGTCCTGGTCCGGCTGGCGGGGCGGGCACCGGAGATGTCGGCCTCGAGCCCGGCGGGCATGTAGCCGGACCTCCCCGCGTGGGCGGGGCAGGCCTCAGTAGAGGAACGTCGTGTCGGACGGGAACGAGAACGCGAACGCCGACGGCGGCAGCGGGGCGTTCGGGTCGTAGCTGGTGACGATCGCATCCCTGGTGATCGTGCCGGCGATCGACTCCTCGAGCCGCAGGATCACGCCATCCGCGCGGTCGACGGCGATCCGGACGTGGAAGTCCCGGCGATCCGCGACGACCTCGATCGTCCGCGGATGGTCGCACTCGAGCACGATCGCCTCGCGGCCGGCCACGTCGGTCGTCCCGGTCACCGCGCAGGCCCCGGTCGCCAGGACGTTCTGGCAGTAGCCCGCGGGATGGACGAACAGGTCCGGCAGCGACTCCATCGGGAGCGCCGTCCGCGGGACGTAGACCCGTGAACGACCCGGAAGATCGTGGTCGTCGGCAACGCCGCGGACCATCGGGCGGACCGGGCGCCGCGTCCCCAGCCTGCGGCTGGCCACGTACGTCTGCACGGTCGTGCCATCGGACACCCACACGTCGTAGCTGCCCGTCGTGCCATCGGCCGGGATCGACGACAGCACCTTGACCTCGCCCGGGTGGCGGAGGGCGACCTCGATGATCGACACCTCCTCGCCGCGGGTGTTCCAGGCATGCTCCTCGATCCGCATCCGCAGCGTCTCGAACCGGAGCTCCGCATCGCGCATGAAGGTGAACAGCTCGTCGACCGTCGGCAGCTCGCTGCGCAGCGCGACGACCTCCGGCTGGGCGCGGCCGGTGACGGGGACGGGAAGGGACCCGGCGCGGTCCCAGGCGGGTTGGGTGGACATCGCGCGGATTGTAACGGTCGATCGGCGGGCGCCGCGCGCCCGAGGCTCCGGTCAGCCGCCCGGGCGATCAGTCCCGGCCGACGGCCCGCCCAGTCCCGGCTCGGTCATCGCGGCGGGATCGAGCAGCACGTCCAGCCGGTCCGCCGCGATCCCCTTCTCGATGGCGAGCTCGCGGATCGTCCGCCCGGACTTGAGCGCCTCCTTGGCCAGGGCCGCCGCCGCGTCGTAGCCGATCTCGGGTGCCAGCGCGGTCGCCAGCATCAGGCCCTGCTCGACCAGCTTCGGTCCGCGATCCGTTGCCTTGAGCCCGTCGACGAGCCGCACCCGGAAGTTGCGCGCCGAGGCTGCCAGCAGGGTGATCGACTCGAGCATCGCCTGGGCCGTCACCGGGAGCATCACGTTGAGCTCGAGGAAGCTGCCGGTCTGGCCGAACGCGACCGTGGCGTCATTGCCCACCACCCGCGCCACGACCATGGTCAGGCTCTCGGCGATCACCGGGTTCACCTTGCCGGGCATGATCGACGAGCCGGGCTGCGTCTCCGGCAGCGCCAGCTCCCCGAGGCCCGCGCGCGGGCCCATGCCCATGTACCGGATGTCCGAGGCGATCTTCCACAGCCCGAGGGCGATGGCGCGCAACCCGCCGTGGGCGGCGATTGCCGCATCCAGGGTCGCCTGCGCGTGGAAATGGTTGCCGGCCTCACGGACCTGGAGCCCGGTCAGCTCCGACAGGTGGACGCACGCCCGCGCCGCGTACTCGGGGTGGGCGTTGATGCCCGTCCCGACGGCGGTGCCGCCGAGCGGCACCGTGAGCAGCTCGTCGCGCGCGGCCTGCGCCCGCCGGATCGCCTCCTCCACCTGGCCCGCGTACCCGGCGAACTCCTGGCCGAGGCGGATCGGCGTCGCATCCTGGAGGTGCGTCCGCCCCGTCTTGACGACGTCCCAGAACTCGTCCGACTTCGTCGCCAGCGAGCGCTGGAGCGCGACGAGGGCCGGGATGAGCTCGTCCTCGATGGCGACCGCGGCGGCCAGCTGGAGCGCCGTGGGGATCGTGTCGTTGGAGCTCTGGCACTTGTTGACGTCATCGTTGGGATGGACCTTCGCCCCGCCCAGGCGGGCGGACGCGATGTGGGCGATGACCTCGTTCATGTTGGTGTTGGTCGAGGTGCCCGATCCGGTCTGGTAGACGTCGATGGGGAACTGCTCGTCGTGCCGGCCGGCGGCGACCTCGCGAGCCGCGGCGACGATCGCCTGTGCCTTCGCGGCCTCGATCAGGCCAAGGCCGGCGTTGGTCTCGGCGGCGGCCTGCTTGACGAGCGCCAGCGCGCGCAGGAGGCGACGAGGCATCCGCTGCCCCGAGATCGGGAAGTTGACCACGGCGCGCTGGGTCGACGCGCCGTACAGGGCGTTCGCGGGGACCTCCATCTCGCCCATGGAGTCGCGCTCGATCCGGGTCGCCGGGGCGGCGGCAGCCTTCTCTGTATCCATGCGCCGATGGTACGGCGATGGTCGAGCGGACGAGACGGGCCGGATGGCCCGAGGTGGGACGGCGGGTGGCGTCCGGGCGGGAACAGGCCCGGGTGCCGTTCAGGCGCGGTCGACGCCCGGCGAGCCGACCCGGCGACCGGCGCGCCCATCGGGCGGCCGGCGAGCTCACCGTATGCTGGGTGCGTGAACGTCTCGACCGGCGAGTTCCGGACCATCATCGGCCAGTTCGCGACCGGCGTGACCGTGGTGACGGCCATGGATGGCGACCGGCCACAGGGCATCACCGTCAACGCCATGGCGTCGGTCAGCCTCGAGCCGCCGCTGGTGATGGTCGCGCTCGATCGGAAGCGGTTCATCGTCCCGATGATCGATGTCAGCCGCCAGTTCGCGATCAACATCCTCCACGAGGGCCAGCTGTGGCTCTCCGACTGCTTCGCCGGCGCGAACGTCGCCCCCGGCAGGGACGCGTTCTGCGGCGCGGAGTGGCGGCCGGGCGCAACCGGGCTGCCGTTGCTGGCGGGCGCGATCGCGTCGATGGAGTGCGCGGTCGTCGATCGCTTCACGGTCGGCGATCACCACCTGTACGTCGGCCGGGTGGACGCACTGTCGCTCGACGACCCCGACGCGCCGCCGCTGCTGTATCACCGCCGCCGGTACCTGCGGATCGAGCGGGCGACGACCGCCACCGTGGCCGGCAAGCCCGAATCACCGGCCGGCTGAGCGCGGGCAGCCGACGATGCCGCAGGTTCGGGCGAACGGTCTGGAGATCGGGTACGAGGTCGAGGGCGCCGGCCCGCCGCTGATCCTGCTCCACGGTGCCACGTCGTCCGGGCGCGAGGACTTCGCGGCGCAGCTCCCCCTGCTGCGCCGGGCGTTCCGGTGCTTCGTGCCCGACGCGCGCGGGCATGCGTCCACCCGCTGGAACGCGGACGACGGCTTCCGCTACGAATGGCTCGTCGACGACCTGGCCGCGTTCTCCACCGCGCTGGGCCTCGCGACGTTCCACCTGGTCGGGTTCTCGATGGGCGGCGCCACCGCGCTGGGGTTTGCGGTCCGAAGCCCCGAGCGCCTGCGGACGCTCGTGCTGGCGGGCATCTCGGCCGACCGGGAGCCGCGTGCCTCGGTCGCGCGCAGGCTGTTCGATCCCGGGCGCATCCGGCTCCGCGACCCGGAGTGGGCGCGCGCCCTGGCGCGGCGGCACGACCCCGTCCAGGGCGAGGGGGCATGGGAGCGGCTGCTGCCCGCGATCGCACGCGACGTTGCGGCGCAGGATCTCCCCGGCCCCGGCGACCTGCGGCGGGTCGACGCACCCACGATGGTCGTGGTGGGCGACCGCGACCCGTTCGTGCCGGTGGATCGCGCCTGGGCGCTGCGACGCCAGCTGCCCGACGCACGGCTGCTGGTGATCCCCGACTGCGGGCACGAGGTGGCGCGCCGCAGGCCCGCGCTGTTCAACGAGGCGCTGGCCGGCTTCTACCGATCGACCGAGCCGGTGGCGCGACGCCGCGCCGAGGCGTCCGCGGGCGCCGGACGCACGACCCCGATGGGACGCGCCGATGGCTGGACATCATCGCTCGGTGACACCGGCGCCTCGGCCGTGCCGGACGTGGACTGGTTGGAGGAGGCATCGCGATGACCGATGACGGACCCGCGCGCGAGGATCGGCCGTTGATCCGGGTCGACATGCCCGGGGGCGACCCGCCGCGTGACGGCGTGGCACTGGTGACGCTGGACCGGCCCGACGCGCTCAACGCGCTCTCGTTCGCGCTGCTGGCCGAGCTCGATGCCGCGCTCGCGGTCCTGGACGACGACGACGCGTGCCGGGCGATCGTGATCACCGGCAGCGACCGGGCGTTTGCGGCCGGTGCGGACGTGCGCGAGCTTGCCGCCGAGACCCCCGACAGCCTGCGCACGGACGATCCGTTCGCCGCCATCGACCGCGTGGGTCGCCTGCGGACGCCCACGATCGCGGCGGTTCGCGGGTTCGCGCTCGGCGGCGGTGCGGAGCTCGCGATGGCCTGCGACATGCTCGTCGCCGGCGACGACGCCCGGTTCGGCCAGCCCGAGATCCTGCTGGGCGTGATCCCGGGTGCAGGCGGCACCCAGCGGCTCGCGCGCGCCGTCGGCCGCGCCCGGGCCATGGAGATGGTGCTCACCGGTCGCCGGATCGACGCCGTCGAGGCCGAGCGGATCGGCCTGGTCACGCGGCTGGTGCCCGCGGCCGACGTGATCGCGTCGGCCCTGGACCTCGGCACGCTGATCGCGGCGATGCCGCCACTGGCGGTGCGTGCGGCGAAGGCGGCGGTCAATGCCGCGCAGTCGCTGCCGCTGGGCGATGGCCTTCGGCTTGAGCGTGACCGGTTCGAGGAGCTGTTCGCGACCGAGGACCAGCGGGAGGGGATGGCCGCCTTCCTCGAGAAGCGCTCGGCGGTCTGGAAGGGGCGCTGACGCCGGCGAGCCGACCTGCGACCGGGGACAAGCGTCGCCGCGACCGGCCGCTCCGCACCCCGATCGCGTGCCACAATCGACGCATGGCTCGAGACCTGCATCGCCCGCTTCGCGAGGCCTGGATCATCGACGCCGTCCGCACCCCCATCGGGCGCTACGGTGGCGCGCTGGCGACCGTCCGTCCGGACGACCTCGCGGCCATCGTGATCCGCGCGATCGTCGAGCGCAGCGGCATCGAGCCGGGCATCGTGGAGGACGTCATCCTCGGCTGCGCCAACCAGGCCGGGGAGGACAATCGCAACGTTGCCCGGATGGCCGGGCTGCTCGCGGGGCTGCCGGTCGAGGTCGCCGGGCAGACCGTCAACCGGCTGTGCGGCTCCGGGCTCCAGGCGATCAACGCGGCGGCCCACGCGATCGGTGCCGATGACGGCGATGTGTTCGTGGCGGGCGGGGTGGAGTCGATGATCGCGCGCGCCGTACGTGATGCTCAAGCCCGAGACCGCGTTCGCCCGCGGGTCCCGCGCGCTGGAGGACTCGACGCTCGGCTGGCGGTTCGTCAACCCCCGGATGCAGGAGGCATACCCGCCGATCTCGCTGGGCGAGACCGCCGAGTGCGTCGCGGACCAGCAGGCCGTGGCGCGCGACCGGCAGGACGCGTTTGCGCTCGAAAGCCAGCGGCGGGCGGTCGAAGCCATCGAGGCGGGACGGTTCGCGTCGCAGATCATCCCCGTGCCGGTCGCCGGGCGAAAGGGTGCGGTCAGCGTGGTGGAGCGCGACGAGCACCCGCGGCCGGATACCTCGATCGAGGCGCTGGCGGCGCTCAAGCCGGCGTTCCGGCCGGGCGGGAGCGTCACCGCGGGCAACAGCTCCGGGATCAACGACGGCGCCGCCGCGCTGCTGCTGGTCGACGCGGAGCGGGGGCGCGCGCTCGGGCTGCGGCCGATGGCACGCGTCGTTGCGACGGCGGTCGCGGGCGTCCACCCCGACGTGATGGGGATGGGCCCGGTGCCCGCGGTGCGCAAGGTGCTGGAGCGGGCCGGGCTGGCCGTCCCGGACCTCGACGTCGTCGAGATCAACGAGGCGTTCGCGAGCCAGTCGGTCGCCTGCATGGACGAGCTCGGCCTCGACCCGGTGCGGGTGAACCCCAACGGCGGGGCGATCGCGCTGGGGCACCCGCTGGGCGCCTCCGGTGCGCGCCTGATGACGATGCTGGTCCACGAGCTGGTCCGGACCGGCGGCCGCTACGGACTCGCGACGATGTGCATCGGGGTGGGGCAGGGGATCGCGACCGTCGTCGAGCGCCTCGACGGGTAGCGCGCCCGCGGCTGCGGGTGATTTTGGCGCAGGTGCTGGACGAAATCCGTTGCCTTGCGTACGATCGTCGGGTTCACGCGCCGGGTGGGTGCGGAACCTGCGACCCTCGAAGGAGAATCCACTCATGATCGACGCCCAGCCGACGATCGTCTCGCTGACCGACGCGGCAGCCACCAAGCTGCGCGAGCTCACGAAGGACGAGACGAGCCCCGACATCGGCCTGCGCGTGTACGTGTACTCGGGCGGCTGCTCGGGCTACAAGTACGGGATGATGCTCGAGGATCAGCCCACCGCGGACGACAACGTGCTCAGCACGAACGGCGTCCGCGTGTACATCGACGGCAACAGCGTGCCCCTGATCGAGGGCAGCCAGATCGACTACGTCGACACGCTGATGGGTGCCGGCTTCACCGTCAACAACCCGAAGGCCGTGTCGGGCTGCGGCTGCGGGTCGAGCTTCCGCACGGAGTCGGACGCCGGCCAGGCCAGGAGCTGCGCGCACTGACCTCGCGCCGGACCTGGGCCCAGCGGGGCTGACCCGCCCATCAGGCACGAAGCCGCCGGTCTCCGGCGGCCTCTCGATCCGCGGACTCGGGGGCAGCATCTCGACACCGGCCGGGGCGCCCCCGCGTCGTCGCCCGTCCTATGCTGGGATCGAGATGCAGATCCCGCTGTTCCCGCTCCGAACCGTGCTCGCGCCGGGGATCGCCCTGCCGCTCCACATCTTCGAGCCGCGCTACCGCGCCCTCGTCCGGCACTGCCTGGACACCGAATCGCCGTTCGGCGTCGTGATGATCCGCGAGGGCAGCGAGGTGAGACCCGTGGACGGCGAGCCGCAGGAGCTCTCGATCGCCGCCATCGGGACCCTGGCCGAGATCCGCGAGGCGAGCCGCTACCCGGACGGGCGCTGGGACCTGCTGGTCGTCGGTGGCCGCCGGTTCATGGTCGTCGACGTCGACGGGGACTCCGAGCCCTACCTCGTGGCCGAGGTCGATCCGATCGAGGACGCCGTGGGCATTGCGGCCGTTGCCGACGCACTTGCGCAACGCGTCACCGCCCGCTTCGTCGAGTACCTCCGGCTGCTCCAGCCCCGCGACGGCGAGCTGGCGGAGCCGATCGACATCCAGGTCGAGGTCGAAGTACCCGCGACCGACGAGGATGACGATGCGGTGTCGCCGGGTGGCGGGCCGGGCGAGCTGGCGTCGGCGCTGCGCATCCCCGACGACCCGTCGGCGCTGTCGTTCCTGCTCACGGGGATCGTCCAGGTGGAGCTCGACCGCAAGCAGGCGCTGCTGGAAGCCGTGAGCGCCGAGCGCCGGCTCCGTGACCTCGACGACCTGCTCGATCGCGAGCTGCTGCTGCTCACCAACCGGCTTGCGCCGTTCGCGCCGGACCGGTCGGGGATCGCGAACCGGGCGAACTGACACCAGGCGGTCGCCATGGTCGGGGCGTCGCGCGCCCGCTACTCGGAGAAGCGCTCCTCCCGCCATGGGTCCGCGTCGTTGTGGTACCCGTAACGCTCCCAGAAGCCGAGCATGTCGTGGGTCAGGAGCTCCAGGCCGCGGATCCACTTGGGGCCCTTCCAGAAGTAGCGCTTGGGGACGATGAGCCGCAGCGGGTAGCCGTGCTCGGGCTCCAGCGGCTTGCCCTCGTAGGTGTCCGCGAGCAGCACGTCGTCGTCGTCGAGGACCTCCAGCGGCACGTTGGCGGTATACCCCTGTTCGGCATGGCCCACCACGAATTTCGCATCCGGCCGGACCTGGGCGAGCTCGAGGATCGTCTGGATCGCGACCCCCTCCCAGTGGGTGTCCAGCTTGGTCCAGCGCGTCACGCAATGGATGTCCGTGGTCACCTCCTTGCGGGGGAGCGCCTTGAACTCGTCCCAGGTCAGCCGGAACGGGTTGTCGACCTCACCGTAGACCTTGAAGTCCCACGTGGACAGGTCCGTGTGCGGCACGCTGCCGTAGTGGAGGACGGGGAACTTCTCGGTGAGATACTGACCGGGCGGGACGCGGTCGGCGACGGAGGGATCGCCGCGGCGGTCCCCGAACAGGCGCTCGAACATCCTGGACTCCTGCGGGCACGGGAACTGGGACGAGTGGCCGATCCCGGGACGCCGAAGCGTACTGGTCAATGATGACGGGATTGCGACGGCGTGGCTACCGGGGAACGCTCCGGCCATGACCATCGGCCGATCGCCGGCCCGGGCGAGGAGGCACTACCCTTGGGCCATGCCGGAGCCGCCGCGCGTCGTCATCGTGATGCCCGCATACAACGCTGCCCGCACGCTCGAGCGCACGTATGCGGACATTCCGCATGACCTGGTCGATCACCTGATCCTCGTCGATGACGTGTCGCAGGACGAGACGGTCGAGATCGCGGAGCGGCTCGGGCTGGAGGTGATCACGCATCGCCAGAACCTCGGCTACGGCGGCAACCAGAAGACCTGCTACGACCGGGCGCTGGAGTGGGGCGCGGACGTCGTGGTGATGCTCCATCCCGACTACCAGTACGACGCCACGCGCATCCCCGAGCTGGTCGCGCCGATCGCGTCCGGTGCGCGCGACCTGATGCTCGGCAGCCGGTTCCTGGGCGATCCGCTGGCCGGCGGGATGCCCCGCTGGAAGTACCTCTCGAACCGCTTCCTGACCGGCCTGGAGAACGTCGCCTTCGGCCTCCGGCTGTCCGAGTACCACACGGGCCTTCGGGCCTACAGCCGGCGGCTGCTGGAGACGATCCCGTACCGCCTCAACTCGGACGACTTCGTGTTCGACCAGGAGCTGATCTCGCAGGTGGTCGCCGCGGGCGGCCTCAACATCGGCGAGATCGCGGTGCCCACCCGCTACTTCGAGGAGGCATCGTCGGTCAACTTCCGCAGGAGTGTCGTGTACGGCCTGTCCACGTTGCGGGTCGTGGGACGGTTCCTGCTCCACCGGACCGGGATCCGCCGCTCGTCCAAGCTCAGTCCTCGCATGGCTGCCGGCGAGACCGGCGGCAACTGAGATGCAGCTGCCCGAACGGTTCTGGCGAGCGGCAGCCGGGATCGCGATCTCGGTGGTGGCGCTCGCCCTCGTGGTCCGCTCGGTCGACCTCGGGGCCGCCGTGGATGCGCTGCGCCATGCCGAGCCCGGCTGGATCGTGCTGCTGATCGCGTTCGTCGTCATCGACCTCCTCCTGCGTGCGATCCGCTGGCGGGTGCTGCTCGCACCACTCGCGGCGGTCCCGCTGCGGACCACGCTCGGATCGCTGCTGGTTGGCTACCTCGCCAACAACGTGCTCCCGGCCCGGCTGGGCGAGATCGTCCGGAGCCACCACCTGGGCACGAGGACGGGAGTCTCACGGACCACGATCCTGGGCACCATCGTCGTCGAGCGGGTCGTCGACACGGTCGTGGTCGTGGCGATCGCGGCGGCCGCGATCCTGGTCCTGTCGGTGCGCGGCGTGGTCGCCTCCGCGGTGCTGGTCGGGCTCGCGTTGACCGCTCTGCTGGTCCTCCTGATCGCGATCGGGATGGTCGCCCACCGGCTGCCCGGCGCCGACCGGGTGGGCGCCGTCGTCGGACGATGGCCGCGGGCCCGAGACGTCCTGGTCCGGCTCCGCAGCGGCCTCGCGATCGCGAGCGACCTGCGCACGATGGCCGCCGCAACCGCGCTCTCGATCGGATCCTGGTCGTGCACCGTGCTCGCGTTCGCCGCCGCCGGCCAGGCGATCGGGATCGAGCTCACGATCGGCCAGGCCGCGCTGCTCGCCGCCGGCACGAACCTCGCGACCGCCATTCCGGCCGCCCCCGGATACGTGGGCACGTTCGAGCTGGCGGCGGTCACCATCGCCCGCTCGGTCGGGATCGCCGCCGAGCCGGCACTGGCGTTCGCCGTCCTGGTCCACGCCACGACGCTGCTGCTGACCTCGGTCGGCGGCGCTGCGGTGGTCGCCCTGGGTGGCCGTGGGGCTCCTGCGGACGCACCCGCGCCGTCCGCCGCCACCCCGAGGCCGGCGCCGGACGGGCGGACCGCGACCGCGATCGCGGCCGACATCGAGCCGTGATGACATCGCCGGCCGGGTCTCCGTGGCCCGGCTCACTGGAATGGGGCGGCGCCTGGATGGAGGACGCGTCCGCAGAGCTGGCCCACCTCGGCTTTGTCCTGCGCGACGGGAGCCGCCCGGGCACGGTGCCGGGTCCGCGCCTGCTGGTCGCGCTGCGGAGCCAGCCTACGCTCGAGCATTTCGACCCCGAGGAGGCCTCGTTCTGGGCGGCCGGCTCCGGCCGCTGCCAGCTCGCGCGCATCGACATCCGGACACCGGTGCCGCTGCGCCGCACGTTCGCCTGGGGCCGCCTCCAGGTCACCGACCGCGTTCCCGTCTCGAACCAGTTCCTGTCCTTTGGCGGCACGGTGCTCGGGGCGGTGCACGATGAGCAGGAGACCATCGTGGCGTTCGTGTCGCGGGCGCCGATCGTTCGCTGGGCCGGGCACTCCCAGGGTGTCGATCCGATGGCCGACGAGATCGGCGCCTTCTTCGCGCGGCTGATGGTCCCGGTCGACTACCAGCCCGACGCCGAGGCGCGCATCGCGGACACCGACCCCGAGGCCCTGTACGGCGCGTTCATCCGGCACCTGGGTTCGCGGATGCGTCCCGCGCGGCCGGATGCGGGAGGCGTACCCGGCGCTGGCCCGGACCGTCGACCACGAGGCGCACCGGCTGTCGGCCGACGTGCCGGTCGCGTGGCGCGACGGCGGGGCGCTGCTCGCCTGGCTGGAGCTGGGCTGACCGAGGCGAGCGGGAATCGAACGGGCCCCGGCGTCGCCGGGGCCCGTTGACGTGATCGGGTTCGTGCCTACGAGATGAGGCCCTGGGCCTTGAGCCAGGTGCTGACCACGTCGCTGATGTCCTTCTTGTCCACGCTGACCTGCTTGTAGAGGTCGGCGAGGGTCGGCGTGTCGATCTTCGCCGACAGGTCGTTGAGCAGCTTCTCGAACGCTGCCTTGTCCGTCTTGTCCAGGAAGTCGTTGCGGACCAGCGGCGCGATGTTGTCCGCGGGCTGGGTCTGCTTGTCATCGGCCAGCAGCACGAGGTCGTTGACGATGATGTCCGGCTGCGTCGAGCACAGCTCGCCGAGGTCGATCGTCTTTGCCTCCAATGCCTGGGCCATGGGCGTGGAGCAGGCGTCGAGCAGCGTGGCACCCGACGTGTCGATCCCGTACGCGTCCTTGAGGGCGCCGGCGCACAGGGGGTTCGTGGGGCAGTCCTTGGCAAGGCCGAGCTTGAGCTTGTCCTGGACGGCGGCGACGTCACTCATCTTGGACAGCGAGTACTGGTCGGCCGTCTCCTTGCGGACGACGAACGCGTTCTGGTCCTGTGCCGGCGTGTAGTCGAGGACGGTGATGCCGCCCCCCTTGCCGTCGAGGATCGCCTGGAGCGCCGTCCGATTGGCGGCCGGGTCACCGGTCGGTGTCCCGCCGTAGCCGGCCGCGAGGCCGGAGCCGATGTACTCGGGCTGGAGGTCGATCTGGCCGCTCTCGAGCGCCGGCAGCAGCACCTTACGGTCGCCGAGGCCGATGCCGTCGCGATTGACGGTGTAACCGGCGTTCTCGAGCACCTGTGCGTACGCCTCGGCGACGATCCGCGCCTCGTCGAAACCGACCGATCCCACCTTGACCGTGGGCTTGCTGCCCCCTCCCGTCGAGCAGGCGCTCACCAGCACCAGCAGCGACGCCCCGAGGGCGAGCGTGCGGGCCAACCGCATTGGGTCTCCTTCCGTGTTGGTCCCGGGCCTTCCGGGCTGGCGTCACGATAACAGCGGCGCTCCGGATCCCCGGTGTGCGACCCGCCTCGCGCTCCTGATCAGGTGGACACCGACTCGGCGGTCCCGGCCGGGCCCGCGCGCCGCTCGGCGTGGAGGCCCCGTGGCGTCAGCGCGCGCGCCAGCACGGCAAAGCCGCCCTCCGCCGCGAGCGCGAGCAACGCGACCAGCACGACGCCCCCGAACACCTTCGGGTCATCGTTCTGCGCGATGCCCTCGGTGAGGTAGGTCCCCAGCCCACCGAACCCGAAGATCGCACCCAGCGTCGCTGTTGCGATGATCTGGACCGCGGCTGACCCGAGTCCGGCCGCGATCACGGGCAATGCCAACGGGAGCTCGACGCTCGCCAGCACCTGGAGCGGCGTGAAGCCCATCCCGCGGGCGGCCTCGGTCAGGTCACGATCCACCTCGGAGACGCCGGCGTACGCGTTGACGAGGATCGGGGGCACGCCGAGGGCGACCATCGCGATCAGGGTGGGGATGACCCGGAACCCCAGCTGGGGGTCGATGACGGTGGTGATCGGGATCGCGATCCCGATGATCGCCAGCGACGGCACGGCGCGGGCAAGGTTGGCCGAGTTGAGCGCGATCCTCGCCCCCCGCCGCGTGTGGCCGACCCACGTTCCCAGCGGCAGGGCGATGACCGCCGCGATCAGCAGCGCAACCCCCGACAGGGCAAGGTGCTCGCCGACGCGCGCCGGGATCCCGGACGGGCCGGACCAGTGCGACGGCTCCAGCAGCCAGGCCACCGTCGCGGCCAGGATGTCCATCAGGCCGCGGCCCCGGCGCCGCGTTCGTGAGCCCGCGTGTCACCCGCCTTGTCCGGGCCGGGAGGCGCGGGTGGCCCGGGCGGCTCGGGCGGCGTGGGTGACCCGGCGTCGTGCACCACGGCCCACGGCGTCACGCGACGCTGCAGCGCCACGAGCACGAGATCGACCGCTACGGCGAGCAGCATCGAGGGCACGGCCCCGAACAGGATCTCGCTCGGGAACCCGCGCCGGTAGCCCTCGAAGATGAAGAACCCCAGCCCGCCGAACCGGTCACCGATCGCGCCCGAGATCGTGACCAGCCCGATCGTGGACACGCTCGCGACGCGCAGCCCGGCCATCGTCAGGGGCAGGGCAAGCGGCAGCTCGACACGCCACAGCCGGCTGCCCGGGGTGTAGCCCATCCCGTCGGCGGCCTCCAGCACGTCCGGTGGCGCAGCGTCGAACCCGGCCACGATGTTGCGCACGAAGATCAGGATCGTGTACAGCACGAGCGGCGTGACGGCCGTGACCAGCGACAGGCCCGTGATCGGCACCAGCGCGGCGAACAGCGCGAGGCTGGGGATCGTGTACAGGATGCTGGCGACGGCCGAGACGGGACCGTAGACCCGTCGCTGCCGGACGCTCCAGATCGCGAGCAGGAACGAGATCGCGAACCCGATGCCGACCGCGATCGCGGCCAGGTAGAGGTGCTGGACGAGGCGCGCGGCGAGCGTGTCGACATGGTCCGCCATCCAGCCCCAGTCGATCACGCGTCCGGCTCCCGACCGGAGTCGCGCAGGAATGAGGCAATCTCGGCGACCGTGACCAGGCCGCGGAACACGCCACGCCGGTCGATGACGACGCCGGCCTGCACGTCGTCCTCGAGGAGCATGGACAGCGCATCCTTGAGCGTCGTCCGGCGGTCGAGGAGTGGGGACGTGGTTCCCACCAGCGACGCATCGAGGACGCCGGACGCGGGCACCTCGTGCTGGTCCACCCAGCCGAGCGGCCGGTCCGCCTCGTCGAGCAGGAGCAGCCACGGAAACGGGTCGGCCAGCGCGCGCCGGCGCGCCTCCGCGGCGTCGTCCCCGATGCGAGCGGTGATCGCCGCACGGAGCTCGACGTCGCGGACCCGGAACAGCGACAGGCGCTTGAGCCCGCGATCGGTGCCCACGAACCGCGCCACGAACTCCGAGGCCGGGCTGGCCAGGATCTCCTCGGGCGGCCCGTACTGGGCGAGGATCCCGCCGGTCCGCATGACGGCGACCAGGTCGCCCATCTTGATCGCCTCGTCGATGTCGTGGGTCACGAACAGGATCGTCTTGGCCAGCTGCTCCTGGATGCGCAGGAACTCGTTCTGCAGGCGCTCCCGGACGATCGGATCGACCGCGCCGAACGGCTCGTCCATGAGCATGATCGGGGGATCCCCGGCCAGCGCCCGGGCCACGCCGACCCGCTGCCGCTCACCGCCCGAGAGCTGGGCCGGATAGCGCCGCGCGTACCTCGCCGGATCCAGCCCGACGACCGACAGCAGCTCCTCGGCTCGCTCGCGCTGGCGGGCCTTGGGCCAGCCCAGGAGGCGCGGCACCGTGGCGACGTTGTCCGCGATCGTCTGGTGGGGGAACAGGCCGGTCTGCTGGATGACGTAACCGATGCTGCGCCGGAGCTCGGTCAGGTCGCGCGTCGACGCATCGACGCCGTCGACACGGATCCGGCCGGACGTGGGCTCGATCAGCCGGTTGACCATCTTGAGGGTCGTGGTCTTGCCGCACCCGGACGGCCCGACGAACACGCAGATCCTGCCGGCCGGAACGGTCAGGGTTAGGTCGTTGACGGCTCCCGGGGTCCCGGCCCGGGCGGAACGTGCGTCGTAGACCTTGGTGACATGGTCGAACTCGACGGTTGCGGCGGACTGCGCGGGGCCGTTGGGCGTCATCAGGCGATCGTGCTCCTGCGTGGTCCGGGAACCCTACCCGATCCCTTGCCGGCCGCGCTTCCGCGACGAACGCCAGCGTGGGTGTGCGACCGCGACGCGCGACCCTCCGTCAGGCGTTGTCGAGCTCGCGGGAGATCGCCCGCGTGATGAACCGCGCCGCCTCGGCGCTCTTGCCGCCGAGCCGCTGGCCGTCCTCCACCTGGAGCGCCGTCTCCAGATCGGCCAGCATGGCGCCCAGCACGGGGGTCCGGTCGAGCGCCCCGGCGTCGAACGCGGCGTTCAGCTCCTCGACGGCGTGCCGCGCGTTCTCGACCGCGTGACCCTTCGCGTCGATCCACTCCCGGAACGCGGCGCGGGCGGCATCGGCCGCGGGACCCTGGCTCGCCATCTCACCCTCCGCCTCGTGGGACGACCGGCTCCTCGTTGATCGCGTCGACCAGCCCGGACACGACCGCGGTCCGCTCATCCAGCCGGGTCGCGTCGGCCTCGCCAGGCTCGCCCGCCTCGACCCGTCCCTCGGCGCTGGCGCGCGCCCGCCAGCGCGCCGACCGCCACTCCGGCTCAAGTACGCTCATGTGGATCTCGTCCCACCATCGTCCGTCGCGCCAGATCGCCTCGCGCGACCGTCCCTCGATCACGAAGCCGACCCGCAGGTAGGCGCGGACGGCCCGCTCGTTGAATGCGAACACGGACAGCGCGACACGGTGCAGGCCCAGTGAGCCGAGCGCGTGGTCGACCATCAGGCTCGTTGCCTCCCCGCCGTACCCGTGGCCCCACGCGTCGTGCTCCCCGATCGTGATGTGGAACAGCGCGGACCCGTTGTCGCCGTCGAGCTGCGAGAACGCGCACGAGCCGATCAAGCGGTCGGTTGCCCTGATGTGGATCCCCATCGCGAGCGAATCCGGTCCGAGCGCCCGCATCATGAAGAAGCGCTCGATCTCGTCCGGCCGCATCGGCCCGTCCTGGTATCGCGTCAGGCGCGCGACATCGGCGTCCTGGTACCAGCGCAGGAAGTCACCGAGGTTCTCGCGAGAATGGCGGCGAAGCACGACCAGCTCGCCGTCGATGTGCTCGGGGAACCAGCGCCGATGGAGCATCGCGGACACCCTATACCATCGCCCGCATGCGTCGCTGGAGCGAGATCGCACAACGGGTCGCCGGGACGACGAAGACGTCCGAGAAGACCTCGATCCTGGCCGGCTACCTGGCCGGCCTGCCGCCGGATGAGCTGCCCATCGCGGCCCGGTTCCTGACCGGCCGGCCATTTGCCGAAGCCGACCAGCGGACGATCGGGATCGGCTGGGCCGGGCTGTCCGCCGCCGTGCTCCGGGTCGCGGACGCCGACGGGGATGCGCTTCGTCGCGCCTACGATCGATCATCGGACCTGTCCACGGCCGTGGCCGATGTGCTCGCCGGGGCCGGCCGTTCTCCGGACCCGGCGGTGGAGCCGACGCTCGCCGACGTCCTCGCGGGGTTCGAGGCGATCGAGGCGGCCTCCGGGCCGGCCGCCAAGGCGGCGATCCTCGAGCCGCTCCTCGCCCGCTCGTCGCCGGCAACCGCCGCGGGCATCGTCAAGGTGCTCACGGGCGAGCTCAGGATCGGGCTCCGCGAGGGCCTGCTCGAGGCGGCGATCGCGAAGGCGTTCGACCGGCCGCTGGAGGCCGTCAAGCGAGCCGGGATGCTCACCGGGGACGTGGGCCACACGGCGGTGCTCGCGAGCGAGAACCGCCTTGGGGAGGCGGCGCTGGCCATGTTCCACCCCCTCCGGTTCATGCTCGCATCGCCGGCCGAGGACGCGGCCGAGATCATGGCCCGCCTGGGACCCACCGCGTGGGTGGAGGACAAGTACGACGGGATCCGTGCCCAGCTCCATCGCGCAGCCGACCGGGCACGGATCTACTCGCGCGACCTGAACGACATCAGCGACCAGTTTCCGGAGGTGATCGAGGGTGCCGCGGGGCTGTCCTGGTCCGGGATCCTCGACGGCGAGATCCTGGCCTGGAAGGACGGCACCGTCCTGCCCTTCCTCCAGCTCCAGGCGCGGCTCGGCCGCAAGCGTCCGTCCGCCGCGATCCGTGACCAGATCCCGGTGATCTACGTCGCCTGGGACGCGATCGGCCTCGACGATTGTTCCAACGGAATCGTCCGGCCGCTGCTCGACATCCCGCTGCGCGACCGGCGGCGCCGGCTCGAGGCCCTGGATCTGCCCGCGGCGGCGGACGGCGGCCGGTTCGCGCTCAGCTACCTGGTCGAGGTGGCGTCCGCCGAGGGGCTGGAGGACGCGTTCGCCGCGGCGCGGGCCCGTCGCAACGAGGGGCTGATGGTCAAGGATCCGGACAGCAGGTACACGCCGGGCCGCCGCGGACTGGGCTGGCTCAAGATGAAGAAGGCGCTCGCGACGCTCGACTGCGTCGTGGTCGGGGTCGAGGTCGGCCACGGCAAGCGCCATGGCGTGCTGTCCGACTACACCTTTGCCGTTCGCGATGACGCGACCGGGAGTCTGGTCACGATCGGCAAGGCGTACAGCGGCCTGACCGACGCGGAGATCGCCGACATGACCCGCTGGTTCGAGGCGCACACGATCAGCGTCCACGGCCGGTACCGCGTCGTGGAACCGACGGTGGTGGTCGAGGTGGCGTTCGACGTGATCATGCGCTCCGCTCGTCACCGGTCCGGGTATGCCCTGCGCTTCCCCCGGATCGCCCGCCTCCGCCCCGACAAGCCCGCGGCCGAGATCGACACGCTCGCGACGGTCACCCGCCTGTACGAGACCCTGCAGCTCGGCGCCGAGCACCTGGTGACGCTGCGAGGAAGGCGATGACCCATGGAAATTGCCGAATAGGGGATCGACGGCCGGCCACGTCCACGTATGCTGCTCTGGTCGCGCCTGCGCGCCCGGGGGGCGCTCGCACGGAGGAACCGCGCCGATGTATGCGGCATTCAACGAGCTCCAGGGTTATGACCTGACGCTGTACACCGATGCGCTGATCGCGCGGGGAACCGTCCGCACCCGCCAGCACCGGGTCACGGACATCCTCAACATGGCCGACGACTCGTTCCTGATCCTCGAGGAAGTCACCGTCGAGGAGTTCGGCTCGCGTGGCCAGCCCATCCGGTCCGCCTTCGCGCAGGTCAACCTCGAGGCGGTGCTGTTCGCAGTGGCGAACACGTCCGTCGAGCCGTCGCCGGAGCTGCGGACGCCGAAGATGGCCGAGCCGGCGATCGTCTCGGTGCCACCGTTCACCGTCACCGGCATGATCCACCTGCTGCCGACGGGCGGCGACCTCCGAGCGGCACTGACCGAGCTGACCGGGCGGTTCCTGCCCGTGACCGAGGCAACGTTCTGGTCCGAGCACCTGGGCGAGGGTCGCCAGTCCGCGGTGGTCGTCGCCGTGAACCATCGGCGGGCGCAGATCCTGGCGCCCCACCAGGAAGTCGATCCGTGGGCCGGGCTGGACAAGGGGAGCGCTGCCGCACCGGGACCTGGGCTCCCGTCCCAGCCCCCCGACCCGCCCGGTGGCGGCTGGTAGGTCGTCCCCGTCGGTCTGTTCCCTAGCGGTCCACCGGCAGGTCGAGCCGATCGCCCCACTCGGCCCAGCCCCCGTCATAGACGGCGACGTCGTCGTGGCCGAGCAGGGTCAGCACGTACGCGAGCTTGGCCGCCGAGACGCCCGAGCCGTCGTAGCACACGAGGCGCCGCCCACGCGTGATGTTCGCCTTGAGCAGCAGCGACCGGATCTCGGTCGCGTCGCGCAGCTGCTGGGTGCCCGGCTGGTGGAGGGCGGCCACCGGCAGGTTGACGGCGCCGGGGATGTGCCCGAGGCGGCGCACGTTGCCCTCGAAGCCGCGGTACTCGGCCGGACCCCGCGCATCGATCAGCAGGACGTCGGGGGTGCCCAGCAGCGACCGCACGTCAGCCGTGGTCAGGCGTAGCCGGGCCTGCGCCCGCGGCGTGAACGGCGCGGTCCGGACGACCGAGCTGCTCGCCGTGATCGTGTGGCCTGCATCGCGCCAGGCGGGAAACCCACCCTCGAGGACGCGCGCGGATTCGAACCCGTATGCGCGGAGGCTCCACCACACCCGGGCCGCGTAGAACGACAGCGTGTCGTCGTACAGGACGACCGATGTCCCGTTGCCAACCCCGGCGTTCGACATCGCCGTGGCAACGCGATCCGGGGATGTCAGGAGCAGGGCCTCGCCGCCCTCGCCGACATCCGCAAGCGCCGACTTCCAGTCCAGGTACACGGCCCCGGGAACATGTCCTGCCGCATGAAGCGCTGCCCCGGTGCCATCCGGCCGCCACCGGACGTCGAGCACGTGCAGATCCGGCTTCGCGAGGTTCTCGGCCAGCCAGTCTGGGGTCGCGAGGAGCTCGGGACGGGCGTATCCGGCCAAGGCGGCCTCCGAACAACGTGACGGGTTGTGGATGCGGGTGCCGGCGACCGGCATCGATATCATACGGTCGTGGTTTCCCCGTTCATGCCGGAGGCCGAGAAGGTCGCGGCCATTCGCGACCTGCTGCCAGCGACCCGTGCCGGGATCTACCTCAACGCGGGGACCGCCGGCCCGATGTCGGCCGAGGCCCAGCGCGCAATGGATGACCAGGCGGCACGCGACCTTGCGATCGGCCGAGCCCATCCCGACGCGTGGCCGGAAACGCTCGAGCGGATGGCCGAGGCGCGAGCCTCGGTGGCGGCCGTGCTCGTGGCAGATCCGGACGACATCGCGCTGACGCACTCGACGACCGACGGCATGAACCTGTCCGTGAACGCGATCGACTGGTCCCCGGGCGACCGCGTCGTCACCACCCGCCACGAGCATCCGGGCGGTCTGGGCCCGCTGCTCGCCCTGCGCGACCGGGTGGGGGTCGAGGTGGACCAGGTCGACATCGGCGACGGCGGCGACGACGAACAGACCCTTGCGTCCGTTGCCGCAGCGCTCGAGCGCCCGGCGCGCGCGATCGTGTTCAGCCATGTCCTGTGGACCACCGGCGCGGTGCTCCCGGCGGCGCGGCTGGTGGCGATGGCGCGCGCGGCCGGGGCGGTCAGCATCGTCGACGGGGCGCAGGCGGCCGGCGCGATGCGGGTCGTGCTCAACGAGCTCGGCGCGGATGCGTACGCCGTGCCGGCCCAGAAATGGCTCCTTGGGCCAGACGGGATGGGTGCGCTGTGGGTCCGCCGCGGGCTCGCCGACGGCATCGTGCCCCCCGTCGCCGGGGCGTTGTCGTTCGCGTCGTTCGACCCGGGCACCGGCGGTCCCTTCCATCCCGGCGCCCGCCGCCTCGAGGCGACGACGTTCCATCGCCCGTCGCTGGTCGGCTTCGCGCGGGCATGCGGCTGGCTGTCGATGTCGATCGGGCTGCCGTGGGCGATCGAGCGGGCCGGGCGCCTGGCGGCGGCAACGGCGGCCAGCCTGGGCTCGATCCCGGGCGTGGAGCTGGTCACGCCGCGCGCGCACATGAGCACGCTGGTGTCCTTCCGGATCCGGGGCTGGGCCGCAGCCGAGGCGGTCGACGAGCTGGGCTCCCGGGCGTTCGCGATCATCCGTCACGTGCCGGCCATCGACGCAATCAGGGCGTCGGTCGGGTTCTGGAATACCGAGGCAGAGCTCGCCCGCTTCGCGGAGACCGTGGACCTGCTCGCGCGTCACGGTCCGGACACGATCCCACCGCGCCGCACCCTGACCATCCTGGGCAGTGATGACCGACCCATCTCCTGACGGGATGCCGGCGGCCCCGGCACGCCAGCGCGGCTGGTTCGCGATCCGCTGGCGCCAGTTCCGGCGTGCCCCGCGACCCGTGGTCCGCGCGGTGGCCAGCAGCCTCTCGGTCGCGGTGGTGACGGGGATCGCCTTTCTCGCCTACGACATCGCGCTGGATCGCGGCGCGGTGCTCCCCGGTGGCGATCTCCGCCTGCTCGTCCTCACCCTGTACGTGGCGCTGGTGCTGGTGGCGGGTGCCGTGGTGACCTGGCTCGTCGTGCCACTGCCCACCGGGAGCGGCACGCGCCGGGCGACCCGCACGCCGTGGAGCGCCGCGCTGGGCCTGTTCGCCGCAGTGCCGATCGCATACCTTGTCCTGGTCGTCCTCCACGAGCTGGTGAAGCCATTGCTTGTATGACTCCGGGCGATCGCGACAACTCGCCCGGTCAGGCGTTGCGGCGGCCCGCTATCATCGGTCGCGGTCGGCGTACGACTCGACCGAGCCGAGTGAGGATCCGAGTGGCCAACGAAGACCACGTACACGTCGCCCTGCCAAAGCTCTACGGGGCTCCTGCCTACGCGCGCCCGCCTGCGATTCCCGTGCAGGAGGCCGAGCGACCGCTCGATCCCGATGCCCTGCCGCTGGAGGCGGTGCGGACGGACGAGGAGCGAGAGATCGCACGTCGGATCGCTGCGCGTGGGTACGAGCATGTCGCGGGCGGTTCGGAGCCGGTGCGCGCCGGCAACGGCAAATCGACACACCTCCGCGCGCGGCCGTTCCGGCTGCGGGCGATCACGGGTCTGTTCCGCGACAATGAGGGCGGCACGACCGACTGAGACGCGTCGCGTCGCAGGTCCCATCGTGGGGGAGTAGCTCAATCGGTTAGAGCAGCGGGCTTATATCCCGCCGGTTCCAGGTTCGAGTCCTGGCTCCCCTACCACACCCCGCGACGGCGTCGCGTGCCGCCTTGATCA
This sequence comes from uncultured Chloroflexia bacterium, assembly GCA_963720825.1. GTDB lineage: Bacteria > Chloroflexota > Limnocylindria > Limnocylindrales > CSP1-4 > CAIXZV01. The sequence goes on from CAVRGY010000013.1 coordinate 28,040, forward strand.
GCGTCGCGTGCGGCGGCTCCGGCCGCCGGCCGCCTCAGTGCGCAGCATCTCCACCAGGCGCTCCCGGCGGTCCGGTGTCAGTCCGCGCTGTGCCGGAAGGGCCGCCAGCCAGCCCGCCAGCGCGTCGGGTCGAACGACCGCGCAGGCGGCCGTGCGCTCGAGGCGCAGGTCATCGGTCACGACGACCGCATGGACCTTGACCAGGAAGTCGCGGTCGTCGGACGAGAGCCATCCCCGGATCCGCTCCGCGTCGCGAGCCGTGCCGTCGAGCGGTGGCTCGATCGGGATCCAGCGTCCCTGCGCGCCGCGCAGCTCCCAGCGGCCACCGACGATCCGACTCACGCTCGGCGGCGGGACATCGCCCAGGACCACCACGCCGAACGGGCCGAGGATGAGCTCGCGTATCCGGCGACCACCGGGGAGTGGAAGATCGGTCACGGCGATGTGGTCGTCGCCGAGCTCGCCGGCCAGTTGCGGCGCGAGCGTTCTCGGCCGGGCCGCTGCGTGCTCGACGACGGTGAACAAGCGTGCGATCCCGAGGATGAGGAAGCCCGCCGGGACGACGACGGCGAAGCCCCAGGCGAAGATCCCGGCCGCCATCTGCACCGAGGTCGCGCGGCCGGTCGGTGTGAACGCGCTGATCATCGGCGTTGCGACGAAGATCCAGGCGAGCAGCCCGCCCACCAGGACCATCAGGATCGCGGACACGGCCGCGCGGACGATGGGGACGCGGCCCGCGCGGGAGGCCGGCGTCGCGGCAGCGATCACTTGCATGCCCGTATCCTCGCGATCCTGGGCGCCGGTGTGTATGCCTCGATCGGGCTACAACGGGACGGGCCAGGGTCCTCGCGACCGCACCGGACTGCCCCGGAGGGCATGGCGACGGTGCGCGCCCGCACCGCGGTTTGCGACCCGGCCCGCAGCGACGGCCGCCGCGACGGCACGCGACGCTGGCGAGGCCGCGCCGTCGGTACCCCCGCGGCGCTCCCGATGCCGGGACCCACGTACCATAGCGCGCCCTCCGCGTGACTCCGATCCTGCAGGCAAGCCCCAAATCCGCCGGGGGACAAGGGAGCCTGGGAGCCACATTGGTCCACCTCACCATCACGAGCCCTCCGCACGGTCGCCAGCGGCCTCGGCCGGTCGCCGGCCCGGGCGCTGATCGCGGCCGCCCTGCTGGTCGCCGTTGCCGTCCTTCCGGCCGCGGCCGGGCAGGGCCCGTCCGGGCTCACGGCACCATCGGTCTCCCAGACATCCGGCACGACGGCAACGACAATCACGTTTGCGGTCACCTATCACAGCTCGAAGGACGCCGCTCCGGAGTACGTGCGGGTCGTCGTCGGCTCGAAGGTCTACCAGCTCGAGCGAACGGCCGGGACGGAAACCTGGAAGCACGGCGTCAGGTACACCACGGCGACCCTGTTGCCGGCAGGCACCTGGTCCGTCCGGTTCGAGGCCAGGTCGGGGACCTTCGACTCGAGCGTCGCCGGCGACACGGTGACGATCACCCCCGCACCGACGCCCAAGCCGACCCCCGCGCCGACGCCCAGGCCGACCCCCGCACCGACGCCCAGGCCGACCCCCGCACCGACGCCCAGGCCGACCCCCGCGCCGACGCCGCGGCCCGCATCACCCGCTCCGACCTCGGCGCCCGTCGCGACGACTTCACCCGCGCCGGCGACGCCGCCCGTCGCGCCGCTTCCCCGGCCGACCCCGCATGGGGCCGACGTCGCGGCGAGCGGGGGACTGGCCCGGTCTACCCCGACGCCCGCGCGACACCTTCACCGGCGCCTGACACGTCACCATCGCCCAGTCCAGATCCGGTCACCGCGGGCATCCCTGGCGGTACCGGCACTGGCGGTTCCGGTTCCGGCGGCACCGGAGGTTCGGGCGCGGACGGTCCCGGCGCCGGTGGCGACGGCGGGAGCCTCCCGAGCGGGTTCGGCGCCTCCTCGAGCCTTTCGGCGGCCGTGCTCCGGACCCTGCCCACGGTCGTGGTGACGACGGGTGGCGTGACCATGCTCATGGCCTTCATGATGTTCGGGAAGCGCCGCCGCGACGGCGAGCCCAACGGCTCCGAGGACGAGCTCTCCGAGGCCGCGCGTCGCGGGTACGGCATGGGCGGGCACTCGGGGCTGGTGCCCCAGGCTGCCGGCGCATCAGCTGCGCTCAGGGCCGTGATCGTGTCCGCACCGGTGGTCGAGACGGACCAGCACCTGCCGCGCTGGCGCCGGCCCTCCCTGATGGAGGCCCGCAAGAACGATCCGCTGCGGAGTGTCTCGACCACGGTCCGGCTCACCTTCGACGGCGAGGCCGGCGACGCCGTCAGCGGGCTGGAACGACGGCTCATCCGGTATCGGCTGGTCAGCCTGCTGGACATGCCGGACGAGGTCCGCGGGGTCGAGATCGACGTGCTCGACGAAGGCGACGAGGTCGTGCTCCTCGAGAAGCGCGGCACCTACTGGCGCGTGCTGTGCCCCGACGGCCGCGAAGGCTGGCTCCACAAGATGACGCTCGGCGACGTCGTGATCGACAGCTCGGTCTCCGGCTCGGGGAGCTGGACGTCGGGCGACGAGGACGCCGCAGGCGGCGGCGGCTTCGAGGATGTCCTGCGCGCCTACGACGAGCACCGGCGCCAGTTCGGGGACGCCTGACCTCAGCGACCGGACGCGCCCGCCGCCCTGGCTGACGGCCGCGTCGCCGGCGCCTTGCGCAGCACCAGGATGTGCTGGTGCGCGATGTTGGGCACGAACGATCGCGGATAGCCGTACGGTCGCAGCCGCGTCCCCGCCTGGTACCACGCGATGTCGCCCTTGGGGACCAGCCCCACCGAGTCCGCACGGCCCGCGAGGTCCGAGGCGGTGAACAGGTACCTGCCGCCCTGATACGCGTCGCGCACGATCAGCACGGCGTAGCGACCCGGCCGGAGGACCCGGTGAACCTCGCCCAGCACGTCGCCCATCGCGTCGAGGAAGGCCGGGTAGTCGGGCAGGTTCGCGAGATCCGCGTCGAGCGAGGACACCATCGCGTAGTCGGTGCGCCGGTTGGCGTGCGCCTCGGCCAGCCTGCCGCCCGCCATCGTCATCGGCAGCTGGACGTTGTACGGCGGGTCGGTGACCACGAAGTCGATGGAGCCGGCGTCCAGCGCCGGCAGGATCGCCCGCGCGTCGCCGACGCGCAGCTCGAGCCCCGAGGGGTCGAACGAGCGAATGCCACCCGGGTCGCTCGCACCCAGGTCCGCGAGCTCGGGCCCGAGACCATCACGCTCGGCGGCGAGGGCCGCGACCGTCTCCGCATAGACCGCTGCCCAGCGTGGATCGAGCTCGATGCCCAGCGCCCGTCGCGGTCCGCGGGCGATCGACGCACCCAGCAGCGTGCCACCGACGCCCGCGAACGGGTCGAGCACGAGCTCGCCGCTGCGCGTGAAGAACTCGATCAGGCGGGCCATCAGGCGGGGCGGCTTGTTGGCGCCGTGCGCCCTGCGCCGGCTGTGCCCGAGCTCGGACGGGTACGCGGTGGTCCAGACCGACTTGGTGAAGTAGAGCCATTCCTCGCCCGACAGCTCGTTGAGCTCGTTTGCGGGGTGGGGCGGCCTGCGATCCTGCACCCGGGAAGCGTACCGGCCGCCGCCATCGGCGTGGCCGGCCACGGGCGGCCGGCCATCTGGGGCGCGTGTGGCGTCCCTACAATGCCCTGATGCCGGGCAGAGTCGTGAGTCGCCAGTACATCGGGCGCGAGCCGGAGCTCGCGCAGGTCGGGGCGGCCATCGCGTCGGGTGCGACCGGGGGCGCGACAACGGTGGTCGTCGCCTCGAGCGCGGGCATGGGCGCCTCGCGGTTCATCGATGAGGCCCTTGCGCGCGCCGCATCGACAGCCACGCCGCCGCTCGTCATGCGCGGACGCGCCGAAGGGCCGGTCGATACGCCGTGGGCCGCCGTGCTCGAAGCGCTGGGACCGGTGCTGTCGTCCCGTCCCCGAGATGAGCGGCTGGGGCTGCTCCGTCGGGATTCGCGCTCGCTGCTGCTCGGCCTGCCGGGGATGGCCGAGCTCGCGGCGGAGCTTTCGGCGCCGCCGGTCAGCGCGCTCGCGGATCCCGAGCGCCGCCAGCCCAGAGCCCTCGCGGCGCTCCTGCGCTGGCTGGGGCGGCTCGCCCTCGAGCAGCCCCTCGTGATCGTGCTCGAGGACCTCCACGTCGCCGACGCCGCCACCCGGGCATTCGCCACGTTCGTCGCCCGGATCTCGCGGGACGAGCGACTGACCCTCATCGTCACCTACCAGCCGGACCGTATGACCCGCGAGCACCCGCTGCGCGAGAACCTCGCGATCATCGAGGGCGGGCTCCGCCCGCCGGTCAACATCGAGCTCCAGGCCATGGCCCGCCGGGAGATCGCGCGGATGATCGAGGGCATCGAGGGTGAGCGACCGTCGGCCTCGATCGTCGTCCTCGTCGCGGAGCGCTCGGGCGGCTCGCCGATGGTGGTCGAGGAGCTGGTCGCCGCGCGCCGCGAGGTTCACAACGCCACGCTCACGGGGACGCTGTCGGACCTCGTCGCGGCCCGGCTCCAGCGGCGATCTCCCGAGTGCCGCCGGGTGCTGCGGCTGATGGCACCGGCCGAGCGCGCGATGGATCGCACCCAGCTGGCCCTCACCGCCGCGACGTTCGAGGCCGGGCCCCAGACCCGCCTCCCCCCGCGCTCGACGTCCCTGCCCAGGCGTTCGGGGCCGCTGATGGACGCCGACCTTTCGGCCGGTCTCGACGAGGCGGTGGAGCACGGCTTCGTGCGCGCCGGCGCCGAGGGCCGGATGCGGATCCGTCACGAGATGGTCGCTCGCGCGGTGGTCGGCGACCTGCTTCCGACGCAGCTGCCACGGTACCGCGCCGCAGTGGCCCGGGCGTTCGAGGACGTGCCCATCGTGGCGGCCATGCACTGGCGCGCGGCGCACCGGCTGCCGGAGGCGCGCGACGCCGCGATCCGCGCGGGTCGCCTGGCGATGACCGTCGATGCGCCCGAGGACGCGCTGGCCGCGTTCGAGATCGCGCTCGAGCTCCCGCCGCCCGAGGATGGCGGGCTCGCCGATGAGATGAACGGCGGCCTCCAGGACGAGGCGGCGGAGGCAGCGCTGGCCGCGGTCCGCCCGACCCGCGCGGTTGCCTACGCGGAAGCGGCGATCGGGGCGTTGCGCGAGCGGAGCGATCGGGTCCGGCACGGGGTCCTCGAAGCCCGGCTCGGACGCTACCGGCTGGCGGCGGGAGATACCGCCGGGGCGACGACTGCACTCCGGCGAGCCGCGGACGTCGTTCCGAACGCGCCGTCGATCGAGCGCGCCCGGATCCTCGCGCTGCTTGCCCAGGAGCGGATGATCGCGGGCGCGTTCCGCGACGCCGAGCGCGCGGCAACCGAGGCTCTCGCGATCACGGGGGGCCTGGGCCCGTCGGCCGAGCCCGAGGCGATCCATGCCATGACGACGCTCGCGGTGGTCAAGGGCTGGGGCGACGATCCGGAGTCTGCGCTGCCGATCCTCGAGCAGGCGGTCGAGCGTTCCCGAGCCCTTGGCCTGGTCGAGGAGTGGTGGCGGGCCGGGGCGAACATGGCCGTCGTCCTGGAGCTGCTCGGGCGACAGCAGGAGGCGATCGACGTCGCCTTCCGGGACATGGAGGAGGCGCGCGCCAACGACCTCGATGCGATCTACGGCAACCTGCTGGGCGGCAACGTGGCCGGGCTGCTGGTCGACGTGGGGCGATGGTCGGAGGCGCGAGAGCTGAGTCTCCGGGCGCTGGACTGGAGCCCGGCCGGCGTGCCGTTCGTCAACGCCCTGATCAACCTCGTGCTCGTCGAGATCGAGTCGGAGGCCGGCGAGGAGGCGGGCCGGCTGCTGGGGCGGATCCTGGTCGAGCTCGAGACGGGCGGCGATCTCCAGTTCGCCGTCCCCGCGTACCAGGCGACGGCCTCGTATGCGATGTGGAGCGGTGATCTCTCGGATGCCCGCCGGGCGATCGAGCGCGGCTGGGCACGCCTGCGCGGGACCGAGGACTGGGTCCTCGTCGCGCGGATGGCCGCGACCGCGCTCGAGGTCGAGTCGGCGATCGTGGCCACCGCCCTCGAGAAGCGCCGGATCGCGGACGTGGCCGCCGCGCGGGAGCGCGCGGGCCGGATGCTGGCCGAGGCGGAGGCCGCCGTGGCCCGCGCCGGCCTGGAGGCACCGGCGAGCGCCGGTCGCGAGCCTGGCACCAGCCTCGCCACCGCGCGCGCGTTCCACGAGCGGCTCCAGGGCCGGGACGACCCGGCGCGGTGGGCAAGCCTGGCGGCGAGGTGGCAGGAGCTCGGTGATCCGTACCGCGAGGCGCGCGCCCTGTGGCGCCAGGCGGAGGCGAGCCTCAACCTGGCCATCGCCGGCAGCGCGGCAGGCACCAGGGTCAGGACCGACGCCCGGCTCGCGCGCGCCGAGGCACGGGAGCCCCTGGTCCGTGCGGTCGAGCTCGCCATGGCCCTCCACGCCCGGCCGCTGCTGCGGGCCCTCCGCGACCTGGGTGGCCGCGCCCTGATCACGTTGCCGCCCGAGGTCGACGCGATGCTCGAGGCACCGGCGCCGGCGCCCGTCCAGCCGCGAACCTCGGTTGCGCCCGGCCCCGTCGTCCAGGCGTCGGGACCGCCGCCGGTCCCGGCCCCCGGCAGTGCTCGAACCCCGGCGGGCGGGGACACGTTCGGGCTGTCCAGGCGCGAGCTCGAGGTGCTCGCGTGGATCGCGAAGGGCCGCACCAACCGGGAGATCGGCGACCGGCTGTTCATCAGCCAGAAGACCGTCGGCGTGCACGTCGGCAACATCCTGTCCAAGCTCGGCGTGTCCGGACGTGTCGAGGCCGCGGCGGTCGCGATCCGGCTGGGGCTCGAGGAGGGTGGCGCCGCGGCCCCCGGCCGCTGAGCGTTGCCGGCCGGCCGTGGAGCGTGGCCCCCCGAGGGTCACGCCGCGGTTCGGTCAGCCTCGGGCGTGCTGGCCGGCGACGCGGAGCGCGTCGCGGCGGGCCGGTCCATCTCGCGCCAGACGGGGAACACGAACGGCGCCAGCGTCGTCACGAGGTACGCGGCCCCGGTGGCGGCCAGCGCCCCCTGCAACCCGATCTGCTCCACCAGGGCTCCGCCGACCAGCGCCCCGAACGGGATCCCGGCCCACGCCGTGGCGCCGAGTGCCCCGAGCACCCGGGTCTGGAGGTGGCGCGGGATCCGCTCGAACTCGACCGCGCCGAGGATCGGGTTGATGCCGCCCGCGCCGAGGCCGGCCAGGAAGCTGATCGCGAGCACGGGCGAGACCGACGCGACGCCGGCGAGGATGAAGTAGCGCGGCGCTCCGGCCAGCAGGAATCCGCCGGCGAACGTCCACCGGCGCGGCAGGCGGGGTCCGAGCCACGCCACCGAACCGTTGCCGATCAGCGCCCCGACGCCCATGACCGCACCCATCATCCCCAGGACCACCGGGCTGCCGGTCACCTCGTTCGCCCACACTGGTGCGAGCACGGCGCTGAACGCCTGGTCGAGCAGGTTCGTCACCAGGATCATGCCGGCGATCCCGAGCAGGAGCCTGTCGGCGCCCAGGTGGGCGAACCCCTCGCGCAGCGATGCGAGGTAGGAGACCCCGGGCGACGGGACCGCACCCGGATCGTGGGCCGGCGCCTCGGAACCCGGCTGGGCCGACCGGGGGACCATCACGGCAACGACGACGGCGGACACGACGAAGGTGGCGGCATCGATGGCGAGCACCGCCGGTGCTGACATCACGGCGATGAGCACCCCCGCGAGGGGAGCGCCGATCATGCCCGCGCCGCGGCTGACCGCGTCGTACCAGCCGCTCGCGCGCTCCAGGGGTGTGACGGCAGCGTCGGCGAGGCCGGGCACGAGCACGTGCCGGGCGGTGTCGCCCGCGCCGCGGACGGCACCCGCAACGGCCACCAGGCCCATGATCACGCCCAGCGACAGCCCGCCCGTGACGTACACGAGTGGCACCAGCCCGAGCATGCATGCCGCGATCGTGTCGCTGACAATTGAGATCCGCCACGTCCCGTACCGGTCGACCACCGGCCCGCCGAAGCCCTGGACAAGCACGTACGGTGCCATCTCGGCGAACACGACCAGCCCCGTCTCGGCCGCGCTGCCGGTCGTGACCAGCACGAACCAGGGAAGCGCGAGCATCGACATCCGGGTGCCGAGGATCGACACGAAGTTGGCTGCGAGGAGTCCGACCAGGCCCCGGCGCGATCGGGATGCCGGCCGGGCGGGGGTGTCAGCCATCGACGCCGTCCTCCCCACGTGCCTCCGCGGGCGCTTCCGGGGCGGCCGTCGATGCCGCGGGCAGGACCTGGAACTGGATGATGACTCGCTGCGCCCCGGCCGGTGCCGCGGCCCGGTCGTCGGGATCGTCCTGCCGCCGGCGTGCGGCGACCAATTCGAGGTCGGCGATCAGGGCCTGCGCCTCGGGCAGCGTCAGGCGCAGGACCAGGTCGCTCATCGTGAACCCGTCAAGCCAGCCCGGCGCGAGGTCATCGTCGATGGTCGCCAATCCCGCAATCGCCGCCTGCACGCGCCTGGCGCTGGCATCGGCGACGATCCGCAGGTACTCCTCGCCGAGGGCCCGGCTCTCCTCGTCCGTGTCCGGCAGCTGGTCGAACATCGTGGTCCGATGGGCCGCCCGCCAGTAGCGGTCACGCTTCCCGGTCGTCCGCTCCGCATCCTCGACCACGAACCCGTAGGCCGCCAGCTGTCGAAGGTGATAGCTGGTCGCGCCGCTCGACTGGCCGGTGCGCGTCGCGAGCTGCGTCGCGGTCGCCGGACCGTCGACCCGAAGCAGGCCGAGCAGCTGGAGCCGGAGCGGATGCGCCAGCCCCCGCAGGGATCGCGCGTCGGGCGAGACGACATCGTCTCGCCGAGGGTCGAACGCCCCGCCCGGGCCTGGCTCGCGCGGGACGGGTTGGGAGGTGCGTCGTTCGTCCATGGCGAGATCCTACACCGCAAAGGAACCTTTGCCAAGACTAATTTGCAAAATAGTCCGGGTAAAGTGCCCCCACAGGACGCCGGTCAGCGCGCCGGATGCGCAGCGGCGCTAGCATCCGAGGGTCCCAAACATCGTCATCACTCGAGGTCTCGATGCGCCGCCCGCTGATCGCGCTGTCACTGACGCTCATCGCCCTGTCCGCCGCCGCCTGTGCGACGGAAAGCCCGGGCTGGACCTATGCCGCGCCGACCGAGGCGCCGGCGTCGCAGCCGGCTGCCTCGAGCGACGCATCGGCCGTGCCTTCGGAGGCGCCGTCAGCGGCGGCCTCCGCCGCGCCAACGGACGCGGCGTCCGGGGGTACGGGCGGCGCAACCGTCCAGATCTCGGCGCTCAACATCGCGTTCGAGCAGAGCGACGTCAGCGCACCGGCGGACGCGCCATTCGTGATCCACTTCGACAACAAGGACGCCAGCGTGCCGCACGACATCGCGATCAAGGACGCCAGCGGTACGCAGGTGTTCAAGGGCGACGTCGTCACCGGGCCCGCCGCGACCGACTACAACGTGCCCGCCCTGGCGGCTGGCACCTACCAGTTCGTGTGCACGATCCATCCCAACATGACCGGCACGCTCACGGTGGGCGGCTGAGGTCCCCGGCGTGACGCCGCGGGTCGACGAGGTCTGCTACCGGGACGCGTATGCCCGCACGCTCGAGTCGCGCGTGCTCGAGGTTGGCGGAGCTGACGGCCCGCCCCTGATCGTCCTCGAATCGACCGCCTTCTACCCGGGCGGTGGCGGCCAGCCGTCCGACCGGGGGACGATCCTCCGCGCCGCCGACGGCTGGAGCTGGGTCGTCCGCGCGGCCAGGCGCGTGGGTGGTGAGATCGTCCACGAGCTGGAGCCGTCCGAGGACGGCGAGCTGCCTCGAGCGGGCGACCGGGTGACCGTCGACGTCGAGTGGGCGCGCCGGTACCTCCTGATGCGGACGCACACGGCACTGCATGCGCTGTGTGGTGTCGTGTGGCGCGACTACGGGGCGCTGGTGACCGGCGGCAACATGGAACCGGGCGCGGGCCGGATGGACTTCGAGTTCGAGCGGATGTCCGGTCACCTCGTCGAGGAGATCGAGGCCAAGGTCAACGCGGAGCTGCTGGCTGCCCACGATGTCCGCGTCAACGTGCTGCCGCGCGACCAGGCGTTCGCGATCCCCGACCTGATCCGCACCAAGGTCAACCTCCTGCCGCCGGGGATCGAGCAGATCCGGACGATCGAGATCGTCGGGCTTGACCTGCAGGCGGACGGCGGCACCCACGTCGCCAACACCCGCGAGGTGGGCGGGATCAGGTCACGGGCTACGAGTCGAAGGGGCGGATCAACAAGCGGATCCGGATCGCGGTGGTCGACGCGTAATCGTCAACCTCGCGGATGACCTGATTGGGTCGCCTTCAGCGATGACGGTTGACGCGATTCCTGGACGACGCCCGACCTTGCGTTTCCGGACGCTCCGCGATCCGCTTGCTCTGGTGATCCATCCGCACGGTCCACTTGCCAGGCATACCCTGCCTGATCAGTCGATCACGACCGGATTCGAACGAAACAAGTCCGCGGCGGATCTTTGGAGATGAGTGGATACGACGATGGCGCCTCGCGACGCTGACGCCCCTGCCGTGGGGGCGACCTTCGAGGGACTCGTCGGTCCGTGGGTGGACGAGATGTACCGAGCCGCAGCGGCCATTGTCGGTGAGGCAGACGCCCGGGATGTGACCCAGGAGGCGCTGCTCGACGCATGGCGCGGCTTCGCCCGGCTCCGCGATCCAGACCGCGTCCGGCCATGGCTCCATGCCATCGTCGCCAATCGCAGCCGCAAGCACCTGCGTGCGCGCCGGAGCCGGCCGCGCTTCATCTCCGTCACCACATGGCCGGAAGGCGCCGTTGATGACCGATCGACCGCCCTCGCCGAGCGTGACCGGCTGGATGGGGCGTTCGAATCGCTGCCTGCCGACCAGCGCATCGCGCTGGCCCTCCATTACGCGCTCGACCTGTCCGTGCCGCAGGTCGCGGCCGTCCTGTCGGTGCCGGATGGCACGGTCAAGTCGCGGATCCACGCCGGCGTGGAGCGGCTGCGGGCGGCCCTGGTCGCGCAGGACGAGCCGTGAGCGACGACGAGCGCATCCGCGCCTACCTGCGCGGGCGTGCCGACGTTTCGGTACCCGACGATCTTCGCTGGCCGACCGCGGCATCGGCGCCTCGGCGGCGGTGGGTGACCTGGTCGGCCGGAGCATGGGGGCGGCTGGTGGTCGTCGGGCTCGTGGCGGCGGTCGTGGGGGTTGGCGGCTTCCTGAGCCTGCAGGCACCGATCGGACCAGGGGGCCCGTCCGCCCCGCCCGCCAGCGACTCAACTCCGCCGGCGAGCGGCTCGATCCCACCGACCGGCCAACCGCCGGACGCGACGTTCCCATCGGAGGTCGCGGGTCTGCCGGTGATCAGTGTGGCTGATGCTGACGAGCTGTTGGGGTCGGGCGAGCTGGACGGCCGGGCCATCGCCGTCGCCGGCTACTTCGACCAGGTCGTCCCGCCGTGCCCGTATCCAGGGCGGTACATCGGCCCATTTGAGAGCTGGTGCCGGTTCGTTGCCTTCACGGACACACTGGCCGGCGCTCGGCTGTGCCAGCCACTCGGCACCAATGGCGGCAGCTGCAGCCTACCGACGGGAACCTACCTGGCGCCGTTCTTGATGAGCGAGACGAGCGGAAACGTTCCAGGGCTGAGCGGGACCGAGCCGGTCGCCCTCGTGCTCATCGGCCATGCGGGCGACGCCCGGCAATGGCAATGCACCGCTGGGACCCAGGCCGAATGCGCGACCGCCTTCGTCGTCGACCGGATCGCGTGGGCGGACGGTCACGACGTCCCAGTGGCGGCGCCGCAGACCGGCGACCAACAATCCGGTGCGGTGATCACGTCCAGGATGACGCTGGTGCAGGTCACGGCCGCGATCGGGCTTGGCGACGACCTGTTAACCGGGGCGCCGTTCCGGGCCGGCGACATCGCCACCGTTGACCCGCGCTGGAACTTCGCCCGTGACGACGTCGTGTGGTTTGTGCGATCGCTCGCGCAGGCCGCCGGTTCGGGAGTCGAACGGACGCGACCTGAGATGGTCTGGCTCGTTGACGACGCCACCGGGAGGATCATCGACAGCCACCTGCTGCAGCTGGACGTGGGCTACCAGCCAGCGCGGTTGTGGCAGATGGCCACCGTCCATGGTGTCGATTGCTGCGCGGGCAACCTGGCTGCCTTCTACCGGGTCGTGTCCGCCGACGGCACGGTGGTGTACGAGGGCCGGGTGCTCGGCGGCTCGCGGGGCGAACCCGACTCCACCACCTACGGCGGTGGATACGGCTCAGGCCCGCTCGTCCTGCCAGCCGGTGGGTACTCGGTCACCGCGTGGTTGGGATCGGCCGACGATGGCGTGACGGGCACCCCGCGCGACGGGTGCTCCACGCAGGTCACCCTCCGGCCGCTCGACGACGTCGCGCTCAACGCGGATTACCCGCACGACCAGGCGTGCACCTTCCAGCCCGCGCCATCGCCATCGCCTGGCTCGTAGGCTCCCGCGGCCGGACGACCAACGCGTCGGGCGGATCAACAAGCGGATCCGCGTTGTGCTCACTGACGCGTAGGTCCCGGCCTTGCGTGACTCGCCGGGTGCATCAACAGCAGCACCAGCCTGGCGGATATTGGTTCGATGGACGTCCCGCAGGCCCGAAACGCTCGTCTGGCGGCCATCGTGATGCGCCGGCCGTGCGTAGCCCGCACAACGAGCTCCGGACCCGGCGCTCACGCCTGATCCCGGGCGATCCACCATGGGCGCGGGGCCTCGAGCGTCGTCTGCCAGGCATCGTCTCACGCGCCAGCCCGGTACCCTCAGGTCGACACCCGACCGCCCCGGTACCGCGCCATCGAGGGAGACGACCAGCAATGCCCACCGCCGACACGCCCGCCTCGTCGCCTGAGCCGGCGACCGGCGCCGGATCCGAGCCCGGCAGGACGGACGCCGGAGCGTCAACGCCACCCCCGGAGCCGGCGGACGACCTGGTCACCCGCCAGCACGTCCTTGCCGTCGGGCGGCGGCGGCTGAAGTACACCTCGACCTCGGGACGGATGGTCGTGCGAGAGGAGGTCGTCGAGGACGGCAAGGTCCAGGGCTACAAGCCGCGGGCAAGCGTGTTCCTGACGGCGTACACGCTGGACCGTGCGGATCACCGGCAGCGGCCGGTCACGTTCGCCTTCAACGGCGGGCCCGGCTCGTCCAGCGTCTGGCTCCACCTCGGGCTGCTGGGGCCGCGGCGCGTTGTTTCCGGGGATGCCGGGACGCCGGTCTCGCCGCCGTACGAGCTGGTCGACAACCCGGACAGCCTGCTTGTCCACTCCGACATCGTGTTCATCGACCCGATCTCCACCGGCTACTCGCGCGCCGTCGACGGCGTCAAGCCGGCCGACTACCACGGCTTCACCGCCGACATCGAGTCGGTGGGCGAGGTGATCCGGCTGTGGACCTCGCGCAACGGGCGATGGCTGTCCCCCAAGTACCTGGCCGGCGAGTCGTACGGGACGCTGCGCGCGGCCGGTCTCGCCGCCCACCTCCAGCAGCGACACGGGCTGTACCTCAATGGGCTGATGCTGATCTCGAGCGTGCTGGACCTCTCGAGCATCTTCTTCACCGAGCAGAACGATGTCCCGCATGCGATGTACCTCCCCACGTACGCGGCGATCGCGCACTACCACGGCCTGCATGGCGACCGGCCGCTGAGGGAGGTCCTCGCCGAGGCCGAGTCGTACGCCGCCGGCGAGTATCCGCGACTTCTCGCACTCGGCAGCCGAATGACCCAGGCCGAGCGGGACGGCGCGGTGGCCACGCTCGCCCGGCTTACCGGGCTGAGTCCCGACTACGTCGACCGCGTCAACCTCAGGATCGAGCACGTCCGGTTCTTCACCGAGCTGCTCCGCGACCGGCGCCGGGCGGTCGGCCGGCTCGACGGGCGGTTCCTGGGCTGGGAGCCAGACGGCGGTCGCGAGCGCTTCACCGCTGATCCCTCGCACACGGCGATCGCGGGCGCCTACACGGCCGCCGTCAACCAGTACGTCCGCGGGGAGCTGGGCTACGAGAACGACCTCCCGTACGAGATCCTGTCGACGGCGACCAACGAGGCGTGGAGCTACAAGGAGTTCGAGGGCCGGAGCGTCTCGGTGGTCGACCGGCTGGGTGAGACGATGCGCGCCAACCCGCACCTCAGGATCCAGGTGGCCTGCGGCTACTACGACGGCGCAACGCCATACTTCGCCGCCCAGGCGGTGTTCGCCCACCTGCCGATTCCGGAGGAGCTGCGCGCCAACGTCTCGTTCGAGTACTACGAAGCGGGCCACATGATGTACGTCCACGAACCGTCGCGGATCCGGCAGTCGGCGGACCTGGCGGCGTTCGTGACGGCCACGCCGGAGGGCTGAGGGCGAGCGCCATGGCGGCGGTTCGCGTGCTTTCAGGCTGAGCCGGCAGCTCGGTGGATGGCCACCTGGCACCGCTGCAAGCGCTTCTGGCACCGCTGCAAGCGGTTTGCAAGGCCGTCGCCACCCGCGGCATGGACGCCGGGAGAGCCGCCCTCCAGGATGGGTAGACGAAGGAGGTGCAGCATGGCCATCACCACTGCAACCCGTCACGGCCGCGCATCCACGACGGCCCGCCCATGAGCTCGGGCGCAGTCGACGCGGACCTCTTCGGCCCCGGAACGCGCGTCCCCCCTGCGAGCGTTCGCACGCGACGCCGCGCTCGGGGCTGACCCCAGCCGCTCTGGGCTGTCACCAGCTCGCGTTGCCGCGGGGTCCGTCGGACGAAGAACCTGGGCGCGGCGTCGCGACGACGCCTGCCCGAAACGAGATCAACCCTGATTCACGTGCCAGGCGCGCCTGTGCGCCTGGCCCTGCGCACGGATTCCGACATGTCCGGTACATCGCCGCCGTTCGGGATCCCGGGCGCGACCGTTCTCAAGGAGATGACATGAGCTATCAGATCGGACGCTCATCGCTCACGGAAGATCGTGCAGCCGGGTCAACGACCCGCGAATCGCTGCGCCGGATCGATACCGAGGAGATTGTCACCACGCGACCGGCCGGGATCACGGTTGCCGCCCGGCTCGTGACCCTGCTGTTCGGCCTCGTCCAGCTCGTGATCGCGCTGCGCATCGTGCTGCTCGCATTCGACGCGCGCCAGGGGAACGACATCGTGACCACGATCCTGACCATCAGCGGCGTGTTCGTGGCTCCGTTCGAAGGCATCCTTCAGACGGACGCGATGTCCGCGAGCGGCGCCGTCCTCGACATCGCCGCCGTGGTGGCCCTCGTGGGCTGGACCATCGTGGAGCTGATCGCGCTCCAGGTGATTCGCGTCGGCAGTGTCAGGCCGGACGCATAGCGCACCCGTCGTCAGGGCAGCCACCGGACGATCCACGCGGTCGTCCGGGCCGGCTCCCAGACGCGGCCCGCGGTGGGGGCAGGCCCGACGACGTTGACCCACGCCTGGGCGCCGGAACCCAGCTCGATGACTGCGCTGCCGAGCCGCTGGCTTGCGGCGAGCACCGAGGCTGGGCAGGCGACGTCGTCATCGCACAGCATGCTGCCCGAGACCGAGACCAGCGTCACGGGTCCATTGGCGACCGTGAGCGTGGCGATCGACGCCCGGGCAACCTGGGAGCAGGTCACCTGATCCACGCCCGAGCACCGGATGGCGTCCTCCGCGGGCATGCCGGGCGCGATGACCGGTGTGCTGGTCGCATGCACAATCTGGGTCGGCAGCGATCCGGCCTGTCGCGCGGTATCGACCGCGAGCGCTGAGGGTGAGCCGTCGGGCGGCGTCGCGGGGGTGTCCGCCATCACCAGGGCGAACGCAACGATGGCGACCGACCCGGCCGCTACGACCACAGCCCGGCGCCAGCCACGCTGGCGGAGCGGCTGGGGCGCGACATCGAATTCCATCCGGATCGAGGTCCAGCATAACCGCCGGCTCCGGCGCCACGCCGTGGGTTGACCGGCGGGCAATTCGTGTTCAATCCCGGCATCATCGTCGGATGCCAGACCTCGCCCCTGCCCTTGCCGCGCTCGATTACCGGTTCCGCCGCCTCCGCGACGAGGCGCACATCCCCGGCGTGGCCTGGGGGGTCGTCGCCGGCGGCGAGCTGATCCACACCGGTGGAGCGGGAACGATCCGCGATGGCGAGGACCGACGTCCCGATGCGGATTCCGTGTTCCGGATCGCATCGATGACCAAGAGCTTCACCGCGTCGACGCTGATCCTGCTGCGGGACGAGGGGCGATTCGCCCTCGACGCGCCCGTTGCTACCTACGTCCCGGAGCTGGCGGGCTGGCGCCCGCCGACCGCCGACAGCCCGCCGGTTACGGTTCGGCAGCTGATGACGATGTCGAGCGGCCTGCCGACCGACGATCCGTGGGGTGACCGGCAGCAGGGACTCGACCTCGACCGGTTCGCCGAGCTGCTCGCCGCCGGGCCGTCGTTCGCTTGGCCGCCGGGAACGACGTTCGAGTACAGCAACCTTGGCTACGGGATCCTGGGGCGCGTCATCACCAACGTCGCCGGCCGCGAGTATCGGGAGGTGGTCCGCGACCGGCTCCTCGCCCCGCTGGGGATGACCTCGACCGCGTACCTCGACGCGGACGTCGCGGAGGCCGATCTCGCCCACGGCTACGTCCGGCGAGACGAGGCGTACGTCCGGGAGGGCATGGACGGGTACGGTGCGCTGGCCTCGATGGGCGGCGTGTTCTCGACGGTGCGCGACCTGTCCCGCTGGGTGCTCGGGTTCCTTGACGCGTTTCCGGCCCGCGACGACCCGGAGGGCAGCCACCCCCTTCGACGATCGTCGCGCCGGGAGATGCAGCAGGTGCACCGCGCCATCGGTCCGATGGTCGTCGCGCATGCGCCGGACGCCGAGCCATCGGTCACCGCCGCCGGCTACGGGTTCGGGCTGTTCGTCGCCCAGGACCCCGTGCTGGGTACGACGGTCAGTCACGCGGGCGGCTACCCGGGGTACGGATCCAACATGGCCTGGCATCCGGCGACCGGGCTGGGCGTCATCGGGCTCGGCAACCTGCGCTATGCGCCGGTCAGACCGGTGGTCCAGGAGGTCCTCGCGGGGCTGGTTCGAGCGGAGCTGGCGCCCCGCCGCCGCGTCACCGCCCTGCCCGCCATTGACCGGCTGCGCCCGGTCGCGGAGCAGCTCATCGGCGCCTGGGACGATGGGCTGGCGGACGCGGCGTTCGCCGACAACATGGACCTCGACGAGCCCCGCGAGACGCGGCAGGCGGGCATCGCGAAGCTCCGCGACCAGCTCGGTCCGTTCCGCCCCGACGACACGCGACCGGCGGTCTCGCTGTCACCGGCCGACGTGGCGTGGTGGCTGCGCGGGGCCAACGGCTGGCTGCGGGTGTCGATCCTCGTGACCCCGGAGCCCACCCCGCGCCTGCAGCGACTCGCATTGCGCCCGGTCGGCGATCCGTCGGCCGAGCTCCGATCGGTGGCTGAACGGATCGTCGCCCTGGCGGGCGGTCCGGACGCTGCCTGGCCGGCCGACCTTCCCCTTGCCGAGGGGCAGGATCGCGAGGCCCTGGAGCGAGCGGTGCGTGCTGCCGGCCCGCGGCTGGGCGCGCTGCGCCTGGGCGACCCGATCGACGGTGACGGCCGCACGACCAGTACGTTCGAGGTCCACGGCGAGCGCGGACGTGCCGAATTGAAGGTGGTCCTCGAGCCCGATACGGCCGCGCTGTCGGCCGTGTCGCTGCTCGTTCATGCCCGCGAGCCGTTGCCCGAGGCGTGGTAGCTCGGCGTGATCGCGCGAAACGCCGGTCCCTACGTCCAGAGATCCGGCGCGCGCACCTCGGCGCCGATGGCGCCGGCCAGCCGCTGGAGCACCGCGAACCAGTCGAACCGGCTGGTGACCTCGGACGCCCGGAGCGTCACCAGGTGGGCGGGCGGGACGAGCGTCGGCAGGACGCGGTCGAGGATCGCCTCCACCTCGTCCCGGAACGCGTCGCTGGTGGACCGCACGCCGTCGGCCTGGAGCGCGACGTCGGGCAGCAGGCGGACGACCAGGTCATAGGTCTCCGACCAGCGCCGGACCAGCGGCTCGACGTGGAACTCGTCCGCGCCCCCGCAGGCGCGGAGGTAGTACGCGTAGTTGTCCATCACGCCGCGGTCCGTGGCCAGGACGTCGGCCTTGCGCGCCAGCTCCAGCTCCTGGCGGATCTGCGAGACGAGGACCCACAGCTGCGCCTCGCCCGTTGCGCCCTCGTTGATCCCCAGCGGGTTGTCGCGCACGACCTCGCGGCCCAGCTCGACCGAGCGCCCGGCCCGCTGGACCTCGGCTGCGAAGGCCAGCAACGCGGACGTCTTGCGGATCCCGTGCGAGCCGATAAACGCGATCTTGGCCGGGCGCGGCCATGGGGAGGTTCGTCGGCGCGGCATGCATCACAGGGTATGGCGACGCAACGCCGGGTGCCGGCCCGAACGACCCGAGCCCCGGGTCCGGGCCGGCTGGCCGATGCGACGCCGGCTCCGGACCCCGGACCGATGGTGCCGGAGCCTCAGCCCGGGATCTGGCCGAGCGTGACCTGGACCGTGGTCTGGCTGCCGTCCGACGTCACCACCACCACGGGCACCGTCTTCCCCGGCTCGAGGCTCGCGAGCACCACCGACAGCGCGTTGCTATCCGACGTCGCCTTGCCGTCGATGCTCATGATCAGCTCACCTCGCTGGATCCCGGCCTTGGCGGCCGGCCCGCCGGGATCGATCCCGTACACGAGGACGCCCTGCGTCCCGGTCACGTTTGCGGCGCGGATCCCGAGATAGGCACGATGCGAATTCGTGACCTTGCCAGAGGCGATCAGCTGGCCGGCAAAGTCCTTGGCGTCGTTGCTCGGGATCGCAAAGCCAATTCCGGGCGCCGAACCGCCGAGCTGCTGGTCAACGGCGGCGAGCGTGGGGATCCCGACGACGTCGCCGTGGATGTCGACCAGGGCACCTCCGCTGTTGCCGGGGTTGATCGCGGCGCTGGTCTGGATCGTGCCGGGCAGGGTCATCCCGCCAGGTTCGGTCACGGTGCGGCCGAGCGCACTGATGATTCCCTGCGTGACGCTCGTCTGGAGGCCAAGCGGATTGCCGACCGCCATCACGATCTCGCCGACCTGGAGCGTCGATGAATCGGCGAAGGTTGCCGGCTGGAGGCCGGTCGCGTGGATCGCGAGCACCGCGATGTCGTTGGCCGCGAAGGTGCCGACCAGTGTCCCCGTGAACTGGCGGCCGTCGGCGAGGGTGACATCGAACGTGCTGGATCCGTCGACGACGTGTGCGTTGGTCACGATGTCACCGTTGGCGTCGAGCACGATCCCCGATCCAAGCCCGGCCTGCGTCTGGATGACCACGACGGAGGGCGAGACCCGCTGGACGACCGACTCGTAGTCCTGCTGCAGCTGGGCAAGCCCGTTGCCATCGCCGGGCACGCCCGACACGGAACCTGGCGACGACGTCGCGCCGGGCGTCGCGACGAGGCCGGTCGGTGTGGAGCCCGTTGTCGGCGCGGGGGCGGAAGTGGATGCCGTGGGCGAGCCCGAGCTCGACCCGCAGGCCGCAGCGATCAGCACTGTCGCCGCGAGCGCACCGATCAGCCGTCTGGGCGGGCGAGCGCTCCCTTCGTGGTGTCGGGTCGCGGGCGCGGTGGCAGTCGTGGGGCCACCTCGTGTCGGGAGGATCCTGTTTCGCATCGGCAGCTCCGATCTCGCGGCATCGCGCGGCGGGGTCGGATCAGCTCCTGCGTGTCGGTCACAGCCCGCCTGCGGCACGATGACCGCATGCTTGCCATCCGTTCGAGGCGTTTCGGCCTCCCGCAACGGACGGCTACTCGTGTTGGTAGCACGCACCGAACATAGGCCGCGCAGGGTTCAGGCTGTCTGAGAGTTGCAATGAGGCCGCAGATCGCCGGCCCGCACGGATGGATCGGCCCCGACGCTGCCGCCGGGGCCGATGATCTGGGTGCCGGATCGCCGCGGATCGCCTACAGGGCCTTGACCGCCGCGATCAGGTCATTGAGGCCGGCCTTGGCGTCGGCGAACAGCATCCCGGTCTTGGGGTTGCCGTACAGCTCGTTGTCGATGCCCGCGTAGCCGCGACCCATCGAGCGCTTGATCACGATGATGTTCTTGGCATGGTCCACGTCCAGGATCGGCATCCCGGAGACGGGCGATCCGGGCCGGCGCGCGGCCGGGTTCGTCACGTCGTTGGCGCCGATGACGAGCGCGACATCGCACCGGTCGAACTCCGGGTTGATGTCCTCCATCTCCTTGAGCTGGGGATACGGGACGTTCGCCTCTGCGAGCAGGACGTTCATGTGACCCGGCATCCGGCCGGCGACCGGGTGGATCGCGTACTTCACGTCCACGCCCCGGGTCTCGAGCAGCTCGCCCAGCTCGCGGCACGCGTGCTGTGCCTGCGCCACGGCAAGTCCGTAGCCGGGCACCACGATCACCGAGGACGCGTACGCCAGCTGGATCGCGGCGTCATCGACGCCCAGCTCCCGGACGCTGGCACCGGCTCCGCCCGCAGACCCGACGGTGCCTTCGCCGCCGCCGAAGCCGCCGATCATGATGTTGAGCACCGAGCGGTTCATCGCGTCGGCCATCAGCTTGGTCAGGATCGCGCCCGAGGCCCCGACGAGCGCTCCGGCGATGATCAGGACCGGGTTGTTGAGCACGAACCCGGCCATCGCCACGGCCGTGCCGGTGAACGAGTTCAGGAGGCTGATGACGACCGGCATGTCCGCGCCGCCTATGGGCAGCGTCATGGTCACGCCGAACACCAGCGCGGCGGCGAGGATGACGAGCATCACCGCGACGCTCAGGTTGGGGATCCACAGGAAGATCGCACCGGCGACGACGATCAGGGCGAGGGCCGCGGTCACCAGCTGGCCGCCCGGGATCATGATCGGGCGGGACGGCGTGATCCTGAGGCCCATCAGCTTGCCCGAGGCGATCAGGGAGCCGGTGAACGTGATCGATCCGATCACGATGTCCAGCACCGTCGCGACGTTGATCTGGAGGCCCGGCGCCGCCTTGAGCCCGAGGTAGTCGTCGATCGCGATCAGGGCGGCCGCCCCGCCGCCGACGGCGTTGAACAGCGACACCAGCTGGGGCATCGCCGTCATCTTCACGGTCCGCGCGGTGTACAGGCCATAGCCGCCGCCGAGCGCGATCCCGGCGAACACGATCACCCAGCCGATCACGTTGACGCCGCTGTCGCTGGGCCGTACGGCCAGGTACAGCGCGGTGGCGACGATCGCGACGGCCATACCGCCGGCGGACATCAGGTTGCCGTTGCGGGCGGTGGCCGGCGAGTTCATCCGGATCAGCCCGATGACGAACGCGACGGCGCCCACCAGCCAGGCAAGTCGGACGAGGGGTTCGAGGATGTCGAGGCTCATCGGGTCAGCCCTCCGCCTTCTCGGCCTTGGGCGCGACAGGCTTGCGGCGGAACATCTGGAGCATCCGGTCCGTGACCACGTAGCCGCCGACCACGTTGAGCGTCGCGAACGTGACCGCGACGAAGGCGAGCAGGTAGGACAGCGGGTCGTCCGCCCCCAGGGCGATGAACATCGAGCCGACCAGGACGATGCCGTGGATCGAGTTCGCCCCCGACATCAGCGGCGTGTGGAGCGTCGCCGGAACCTTCGAGATCACGGCGAACCCGCACAGGATGGCGAGCACGAACACCGTGAAGTTCTGGATGAGCTGTGCGACCTCGGGGCTCATGCCTTGCCTCCCGCGGCGACCAGGAGCTTCTGCACCGCCTCCGACAGCACCTCGCCGCCGTGGGTGATCACGGTCGCCCGGGTCACCTCCTCCTCGAAGTCGAGATTGAGGGTCCCGTCCTTGACCATGTTGAGCAGGAGCGACGAGATGTTCCGGGCGTAGAACTGCGACGCCCCGGTCGGCATCGAAGCCGGCAGGTTGTCGGGCGCGACGATCGTGACGCCATTCTCGGTGACGACCGTCTCGCCGGCCTTCGACAGCTCACAGTTGCCGCCCAGCGCCGATGCCGCCATGTCCACGATGACGGAGCCCGAGCGCATCGCCCGGACCGCGTCCGCCGTCACCAGGACCGGCGGCTTGCGTCCGGGGATCTGGGCCGTGGTGATCACGACATCCTGGCCCGCGATGATCTCGTTCAGCTCCGCCTGCTGCGCGGCACGCTCGTCCGCGGTCAGCTCGCGGGCGTAGCCGCCCGCACCCGTCGCGTCGATCGAGGTCTTGAGCCGGACGAACTTTGCGCCCAGCGACTCGGCCTGCTCGGCCGTCTCGGGCCGCACGTCGTAGGCGGACACCACCGCGCCCAGCCGGCGCGCCGTGCCGATGGCCTGGAGGCCAGCCACGCCGATCCCGAGGATCAGCACGTTGGCGGGCTTGGCCGTCCCGGCTGCGGTCGTGAGCAACGGGAAGTAGCGCCCATAGGTGGTCGCAGCGACGAGCACCGCCTTGTAGCCGCCGACGTTCGCCTGCGATGACAGGGCATCCATCGTCTGGGCCCGTGACAGCATGCGCGGAATGGCATCCAGGCTGATCGCCGTCACGCCGGCCTTGGCCAGCGCCTGCATCAGGCCCGGGTCGAGCAGTGGCTGGAGGAGGCCGATGACGGCCTGCCCGTTACGCAGCCGCTTTGCCTCGCCTTTATCGGGCTTCTGGACGCGGAGGATGACGTCGCAGGCCTTGTACAGCTCGTCGGTCTTCGCGATCGTCGCCCCGGCGTCCACGTACGCCTGGTCGGGGATCGTGGCACCGGCGCCTGCGCCTGCCTCGACAAGGATCTCGAGCCCGGCCGCCGTGAGCTTGCCGAGCCCTTCGGGCACCAGGGCGACGCGCCGTTCGCCGGCCGCGCTTTCCCTGGCGACGCCGACTTTCATGGGGCATCACCGTCCATCTGGACACAGTTTGGGTGGACGGGACCAGTCTACCGGAGCGGGCAGGTGGCGGAACGTTGCGGCGCGGTGGCGCCTGTGGGACCGGATCGGTGGCCGCGGTCGGGCCGGGCTCACGCGCCGGTCGATTCGCGCCACATCCGGACGCCCCCGCCTCGCTCCTTGACCGCGTACATCGCGGCATCGGCGCGCCGTCGCACCTCGAGCTCGGTTGCGCCTGCCTTGCGCTCGATCAGGGCGACGCCGACCGATGCCCCGACCCGCATCTCGCCGGCGTCGGTCGCGTACGGCGCCACGATCGTGCGGTGCAGGCGCTTCGCGAGGCGCTCGGCCGTGCCCCGGTCGGGAACGCCGGCCAGCAGGACCACGAACTCGTCGCCGCTCCGGCGGCCGGCCGCGTCGTTTGCCCGGATCGCGCCCCGGAGGCGCAGCCCGACCTGGGTCAGGACCTGGTCGCCGACGTGGTGATCGCGTGCCCCGTCGTTCACGGCCTTGAAGTCGTCGAGGTCGATGAACACGTATGCGGCGCCCTCGATCCCGCGTCGTGCCCGATCGACCGCCTCGACGGCGCGCTCCGTGAACGCAGCCATGCTCAGCACGCCGGTCAGGTCGTCAAGCCGGGTCCGCTCGGAGGCACTCGACGACCCCCACAACGCGAGGACCATCACCGTGCACACCAGTGGCCCCCACCAGCCGACCGCGATGTAGGCAACGGTGAGCAGCCAGCCGAGCAGGGTCTCGGCGGTCGCCGTCGTCCGGAACGAGACGTCGAACGAGGACAGCGTCTCGCGCACGGTGATCCCGTCGCGGAGCACGATCGTGCCGGCGGCGAGGGCGATCGACACCACCATGAACGCCATCGTGCCGGCGATGACCGCAACCAGCGTGAACCCGGACCCGGTGGCCAGGCCGAGCGTGCTGCTCGCGTCATCGAGCCCGAGGATGACGAGGCCGCCGGCGATCGCCCCCAGCGACAGCGAGGCGTGGTTCGCAAGGATCCCGTACCAGGGGGTCTCCTCGAGCTCGTGGCGGTCGAACGACGCGAGCATCGCGACCCAGCCTCCCGCGACCGGGCCGCCGAGCGTCATCGCGGCGACCACGAAGGGCATGTGGAACGTGAACACCCCGTGACCCGACGGCTCGCGGATGACGCGCGCCGCGCCGGCCAGGCCGAACAGGGTCCACAGCGCGACGCCGGCCGGCAGGGCCAGCGCACCGCCGAAACCCGCGATCGCAATGTCGGGCGACACCGGGATCAGCAGCGTCACCACAAGGACCGCGGCCGCGCCGATGAGGATCGTGGCTGCCGTATACGCGGGCAGCAGCAGCCGCCGGGCGCCGGTGGCCGGTGACAGCGGCTCCCCGGCGGGAATGTTGCCCGGGATCCTCGGCCGCCTCATGGAGGCATGAAACCCCGAACCACCGCTCGAATCACCCAACCAGTGGTCCTGCCGCGTGGCGCGAACGTGCACCTGCGCACCACGCGCGGGACGGGATCGGGACGAACGTCCCATTGACGGCGATCGGCACTTGACGCAACCGTTGTCGGATCGGGCACGATGCGCACGTGACCGACACCCGCGCCGATCCGGATCCCGATCCCCGTCCCGTTGCCCGTCCGGAACCAGGCTCCGACCCCGAGGACGTGGCCCTGCGCCTGCCGCTGCCCGACGATGCGGCCCGCGAGCGCACCGTTCGCGACCAGAATCGGTGGGCCGGCGTAGGGCTGATCACGCTGATCGTGGCCCTCGCCTTCGCCGCAGGGCTGGCCATCGGCCGTGCCTCGGCCCCGGTCGCGACGAGCGGGCTGGTGCCGGTCGGATCGTCAGCTCCCGGTACGTCGTCGAGCACACCGACGGCGACGCCGGGCCTGCCGTCGGATGGTCCGAGGCTGGGGCGCGCCGACGCGACCGTCGTCATCGACTACTGGGCCGACTACCAGTGCCCCTTCTGTGCGCGATTCGCCCAGACCGTCGTGCCGGCGCTGACCTCCCGGATCGCCGACGGGACCGTGGCCCTCGTCCATCGCGACTATGCCTTCCTGGGCGACGAGTCGGTCGACGCGGCGATCGCCGTCCGGTGCGCCGGCCGCGAGGGCGAGTACTGGGCCATGCACGACGCGGTCTACGCCGCGCAGCAGGGCGAGAACCAGGGTGCCTTCGCGCGCACCAGGCTGGCCCAGATCGCGGCGGGCGTCGGACTCGACCCCGCTGCCTTCGGAACGTGCATGGACGATCGATCGGTGCTGGTCGAGGTCCTCGACGACACTGCGGCCGGGGTCCGGGCCGGGATCGTGTCCACGCCGACGATCGATGTCAACGGCACCCGGTTCCCCGGCGTGGACGACATCGCGACGCTGATGGCGACGATCGACGCGGCCGTGGCCGGCGCGTCGCCTGCACCGATGCCCACCCCGGCGCTGTCGCCCGACCCGTGGAGCGGCGTCGCGACGGACGGGCG
Source organism: uncultured Chloroflexia bacterium (assembly GCA_963720825.1). Lineage (GTDB taxonomy): Bacteria > Chloroflexota > Limnocylindria > Limnocylindrales > CSP1-4 > CAIXZV01. The sequence continues at coordinate 53,502 of CAVRGY010000013.1, forward strand.
AGCGGCCGGTGATCTCGCCGCTCCCGTCGCGGTTGAGCTGTGGATGGACTACGAGGCGCCGGGCTCTGCCGTGATCGCCACCGACCTCGAGCCGCTCCTGCGCACCAGGATCCTCGCCGGGAGCGTCCGGGTGGAGCAGCACGACCTGGCGACGCTGGGTGACGAATCCGTCCTCGCGGCAGCCGCGGTCCGCTGCATTGCCCGCCAGGACGGCCCGACCTGGTTCACGCATGACGTCCTTGCTGCCGCGGCGCAGGGCCAGGGTGCAGGCATCTACACCACGCGGAACATCCTGCGCTTCGGCTCTCGAATCGGGCTCGACATCAGCGCGCTCAGCGGATGTCTCGACGATCCTGCCGTTGCCTCGGCCATCGCGGCGGACACGGCGGCGGGAGAAGCCGCGGGCCTTTCGATCGCGCCGGCGGTGGTCGTCCGGCGCGGAGGCATCGAGGTGGCCCGTTTCACCGGCACGCTTGACGTGACGGCAATCCTGGCGTCGATCGACGGACCCGGCTGACCCGCCCCGCCGTCGCCTGCGCCGGCGGCGCGTCCCCGTGCTCTGCCGTCGCTGGACCCGGGCTTGCCGCGTCGCCGCGCACTGCCGCGTCTACAGGTCGGCGACGCTGATGATGCCCCGCCGGATCGCGTACTTGAGCAGCTCAACCCGGTCGTGGAAGCCGAGCTTCTCCATGATGTTCGCCCGGTAGTTGTGGACGGTCTGCTCGGACAGGTGGAACACCTTCGCGATCTCGCGGTTCGTGTGCCCGACCGCTGCCAGCAGCAGGACCTCCTTCTCGCGGTCGGACAGGTTTCCGTAGGCATCCTCGAGCGAGCCCTCGGGGCTGCGCAGGACGTACGTGTTGACCATCCGGGTCACGATCGCCGGGCTCACGTATGTCTGGCCACGGCTGACGGAGCGCACGGCGGCAATGATGTCCGCCGGCTCGGCTTCCCGCGTCAGGAACCCGTCTGCACCGGCCTTCAGGGCCAGGCTGAACTGCTCGCTGCCGCTGCGGCACTCGAGCGCGAGCACCTTCGCGCCCGGCTTCGCCGCCCGGATCTGCTCGATCGTCTCGAACGTGGTTCCGCCGCTCCCCGGGCTGAACGGCAGGCATTCCGCGACGACGATGTCGGGCGCGTCCTGCTCCAGGCTTCCGTCGAGGCTGTCGCGGTCGGTGACCACGCCCACCACGCGCATGTCGAGCTCGTCGTCGATGACCGAGCGGAACCCCTCGACGAGCATCGGAAAGTCGAAGATCGCAAGCATCACCCCCAGCTTGCCCACCCCGGCTCCCGTTCCGTTGCTCGCCACCCCAGCCCTCGATTGTCGTTCTGCGCGCGCCGGATCCCTGCGTCATGGGGACCGCAGTCTCCACTCTCGCTCGCCACGGCGCCCAACTGACGGGCCATCGGTCGCGTTGCCGTCCCGCCGGGGTCCGCTGGGATCGGGACTCCCAGCCCCGTCGGCCCGGGCCCTTCGGGTCGTCACGGCTCCACCGACGTGCGGGGCATCGGGGCGCGACGCGCGTCGCCGAGCCACCGACGGCCGTGCACCCGGCCCGACGCCCGTTGCGAAACAGGCGACGCCCGTCGCCCCGCGTGCGACGCCCGTCGCCGCGCGTTTGACGGTCGACGGCACCGGGCACACCCTTGCCCGCGTGAACCGAGACCGGCTGGCCACCCTGGTGCTCCTGGTCGCGCTGGGCACGGCTGTCGCGGGCTGCGACACCGGATCGAACGGCGTGACGGCCGGCCCCACGAGCGGCGGCCCGGCACAGCCCGCCACCCCGCTTCCGACCGTGCGCCCGGTACCGGGGCACGAGGTGTACGGCTTTGTCCCGTACTGGGAGATGGACGACACCATCGCCGCGCACGTGGCCACGACGTTCCTCACGACGCTCGGCCTGTTCTCGGTCACGAACGCTCGTGACGGCTCGATCGACACCAGCCAGAACGGCTATCAGAGGATCACCGGGGCCGTCGGGGCGCAGCTGATCCGGGACGCGCGGCAGCGCGGCGTCCGCACCGAGCTCGTGTTCACCAGCTTCGGGACCGATCGCAACGCGCTCCTGTTCGAGGACCCTGCCCTCCAGGACGCCACGATCCGGAGCCTGGTCGGCCTGGTCACGCGCCTCGGGGTGGACGGCGTCAATGTCGATGTCGAATCACTGCCGCCCACGCTGGTGCCGGCCTATGGGGCGTTCGTCGGCAGGCTGCGGAACGCCGTCGAGGCCGCGAACCCGGACGGCCAGGTCTCGGTCGCGACGGCGGCCAACACGCTCGGCGCCGTGATGGCGCTCGCTGCCGCGGATGCCGGAGCCGACCGCATCTTCCTCATGGGCTACGACTACCACTCGGCCGGATCGGGCCCGGGCGCCTCGGCGCCGCTCGCCCGGCGGGACGGGAGCGCGAAGAATCTGGCGTGGTCGCTGGACCTGTATGCGGACCTGGGCGTTCCCGTCGACCGCACGCTGCTCGGTCTGCCCCTGTACGGCATGGCGTGGCCGGTCCTCGTCCCGGAGGTCGGTGCGCCAAGGACGGGTCGTGGCGCCCCATGGATCCCGCGCCAGCACCTCGACGTGCTCGCCGATCCGTCGATCGTGCCGCTGCGGGACGATATCGAGGTCGTCGAGGTGTACCTCATCGGGTCGGATGGCTCGATCGGCGCGCCGACACCAGCGGCACAGGACAGCCCGGGCCTCGCCGATCGTCGAACCTGGCAAGCCGTCTACATCGACTCGCCGGCGACCCTGGCCCCCAAGCTCACGCTGGCCAACGAGCGAGGTCTCGCGGGGGCCGGCTTGTGGGCGATCGGGTACGAGCGGGGGCTGCCGGCCTTCACGGACCTCATCGCGCGCTTCGGGGCCGGGCAACCCCTCCGGTAGGCGTCGGACCCGCGTCGCGGCGGTCAGGCCATGCCGCCGACGACCATGTAGGCATCGCCGATGGTCTTGACCTTCTCCAGCCCGTGCCGCTCCACGAGGTCGTCGAACACGCAGAACACGTCGTTGAGCACGCCCAACGACGCACCGACGTGAACGGCGCACGACGCGAACGGCGCACGACGTGAACGGCGCACGACGTGAACGGCGCAACGTCGTGCCCGGACCGGACGAATGGCCCTACGCGCCTGGCCCGATCGCGGCTGATGCTGCGCTGGCGCCCCGTATCCGGCGCCTGCCCCGGCGCCTCACATGCCCGATCGACAGCCGACCGCGGGTCGCTGCCGTCGGATCGCCCTCGAGGTCCGCAACATGGTCACTGCGCAGCACGCCATCGACGACTTCCTTGCCCAGCCACGCATCGCCGTCGCCGGCGTGTCGCGTGAGGCCGCAGGTCACGGCGGCAACGTCGTGTACCAGCGGTTGCGCGATCGCGGCTACACGGTGTTCGCGGTCAACCCGCACACCGACGTCATCGATGGCGACACGTGCTATCGGGATCTCCGCTCGATCCCGGGCGGTGTCGACGCCGTGGTCATCGCGACCGCGCCGGAAGCCGCCGAGTCGGTCGCCCGGGAGTGCAAGGAGCTCGGGATCACGCGCGTCTGGATGCACCGGTCATTCGGTGCCGGAAGCGTCTCGCAGGAGGCCCACGAGTACTGCCGCGCAAACGGGATCGCATCGATCGCGGGCGGCTGCCCGCTCATGTACGGAAGATCGTCCGACGGTGGGCATCGGATGATGCGCTGGATGCTGGGCCTGTTCGGCAAGCTGCCGCGTGAAGCCTGATCCCCGGGTCGATCGCCACGGTCGAGAACGGGGGCCGCCGCTCGGCGACGTCCCGGTCCACGGCGCTGTTCCTCGTTCGCGCCGTCCACTCCGGCGTGTTCGTCGTGGAGCTCTCGGCGATCCTGTGGCTCGTCGCGACCGGGATCATCGGTCGCCGGGACCGGACCGTCGCGGTCGCAGCCGGGCTGGTGGCTGCCGAGGGCGCCGTGTTCGTTGGCGGCCGAGGCGTCTGCCCGCTGACGCCCCTTGCCGAGCGGCTGGGTGCCCGTCGCGGTTCCGTCTCCGACATCTTCCTGCCGGACGCGCTGGCACGCACGATCCCGCTCTGGTCGTCCGCGCTCGTCACGACCGCCGCCGTCCTTCACCTGCGCGCGCTGTCGAGACCCGGGCGGTAGGGAGACGACAGCCGGACCGGCGACGCCAGGCCGGCGACGCCGAGCGAGACTCAGGCTCGCGAGGCACCCACCACGATGTCGGCCTGATCGGGGTGACGCTCCAGGTACGCCTTGACGTAGGGACAGATCGGGATCACGCGCAGCTCACGCCGCCGCGCGTCGTCGAGCGCGAAGCGGACCAGCTGAGCGGCAACCCCGCGACCCTCGTGGCCGGCCACGGTCTCGGTGTGGACGAGCGCAAGCCGCCCACGCTTGAGCACGTACTCGAGGAACCCCGCGAGCTCGTCGCCTTCCAGTGCTTCGTAGCGCTGACGGTCGGCGGTGTCGGTGATGGTGAGACTCATCGGCCCGATGGTACCGGCGCGAGGAGCAGCGTCGCCGACCGCGTCGCGGCGACGGGTCCCCTCCCGATCACGGGATGTGCCGGAACAGCCTCCGGAACGTCGGCCGGAAGCCGAGCCTTGGCCACGTCCGGCTCGACAACAGGTTCGTCTCACGCCAGTCCGTGACGACGGTCCGATATCCAGCGTCGCGCGACCAGGCAAGCACCGCCTCGCCCAGCGCACGTCCGGCACCCAGGCCCCGCGCCTCGGGCAGGACGGCCGCAAAACCCAGGAACCCGGCGCGATCCGGCCGCACGATCCCGTGATGCTCTGACGACTCCTCGATCGAGCAGCCCACCGCGGACCCGATGACGAGGCCGTCGTGCTCGGCGACGAAGGTCGTGAACCGCGGGTCGTCGAACTCGTCCTCGAGCTCGTTGACCACCTCCTCGAGCGCGGGCAGCTGCTGTCCGCTGAACACCGGCGACAGCGCCTGGTGCTCCGGCAGGACCAGGTCCAGGCGCCCGAGCGTCGGGATGTCGTGCCGCTCCGCCCTGCGGATCCGCACGTGGGCCGGAACCTCGAACGTGTCGCCTGGCCCCGGGACGTCCCGGATCGCGTGGACGTGCTGCTGGCCGAAGCCCACCCGGAACCACGCATCGACGAGCGTGGGATCCGTCGCGGGGACGACGGCGTAGTGGCTCACCATGCCGGACTCGACCCATCGCGTCGCAACCCAGGCGTAGAGGTCGCGAACGAGCTCGGGATCGTCGGCTGGCACGGCGTGACCGGCGCCCTCGACCCACATGTTCGGTCCCCACATGGCGCCGCGGGGTGCGCCCAGCAGGTATCCGACCATGGCGCCGCGCCGGAACGCGACCGCGCCGGACGCTCCGTCCTTGCTGAGCAGGCGGGCGATCTCGGCGCGACACACGGTTGCGTCCTCGTACGCCCGGTCGAGCCCGGGCTCGATGCGCCGCTGTACGCGGTGCCGGCCGGCGAGCAGCCGCGAGGCACCATCCACGTGCTGAACACCGAACGGGAGCAGCTCGAGGGGAACCCTGCGACCCATGCGCCTCCTCAGGCTCGAACGCGTCACGGGCCGAAACCGGCGACGGCCACCACGCGCCCGGACGATACCGAGGATCTCGGCAGCGTGTGGGCCCGTCCTGCGTTCGCGAGGCACGGGGATCGCCTCGAATCTGGCCTCATTGACTGAATCCATATTCAGCGATAGTGTTACGACTGAATATCGAGTCAGTCGCGGTGTGGCGCGACGATGCCGTCCGGGGACACGGTGCCGTCCCGGAGGAACCCGATGGAGCGCAGGGCAAGCGGTCGAGGCGAGCAGGCCAGGGAAGCCAGCACATCGAGGGTGCTTGCCTCGGCTCGCATCCTGTTCGCCAAGCGAGGCTTCTCCTCCTGCCGCGTGGCGGATATCGCGCGCGATGCGGGCATGAGCCCGGGCAACGTGTACTGGCTGTTCGACTCGAAGGAGGCGATCCTGCGCACGATCCTCGTGGACGGGCTCGCCGAGCTCGAGCGGATGGCTGCCGCCGTGGCCGCCGAATATGGTCCGGCGCGGCGCAAGCTCGACATCCTGGTTGCCCGCACGATCGACCACTACCGGCGGAACGCTGCGCTGATGACCATCCTCGGCAGCCTGGGTGGCGACGGTGGCCGAGAGCTGCTGCGAAGGCTGGGGATCGATCGCGACGCCATCGACGAGCGCCGAAGGGCGCACCTTCGACAGGTGTTCGCCGAGGCGCGCTCCGAAGGCGCCGTGGCGCCGGCGGACCCGGACCTCCTGGTGACGTTGTACCTGGCGCTGTTCGATGGTCTGGTCGCAGGCGACCTCCGGCGATGGTCCGAGATCCCGTCCGACGACCTGCGCGACGCCGCGCTTCGGGTGATCGGGTACCGCCCCGCCGGATAGCGGGCGTCGCGGTCAGGGACAGGAGTCGGTCATCCCCGGTCCGCGGGATCGCCGGCGGCCGGCTTCCGGTACAGGAATGCGTCCTGCACGTCGGACTCGCCGAGTGCCAGGCGTTGGAGCCGGTACAGGTGGGTGCCCATGGCATATGCGTCGGACGGCGCGAGTCCCTCGGCCCGGCGGCTTGACTCGAACTCGATCCGGACCGCCAGCGTCGGGTGGCGCGTGATCAGGCCGGCGACCCGCTCCGCCTCGGTCATCAGCTCCTCGGGCTCGACGACGCGGTTGACCAGGTGGACCCGCAATGCCTCGGCCGCATCGATCGGCTCGCCGGTCAGGGCCATCTCCCAGGCGGTTGTCGCCGGGACATGCCGGGACAGCTGCATCGCGCCGGCAAGCCCGCCCATGCCATAGGCGATCTCGGGGAGCCCGAACCGCGCGTCGGGCGTCGCGATCCGGATGTCGGTGAGCTTGAGCAGGTAGGCGAGACCCCGGCCGAGGCACCAGCCGCGGACGGCGCCGATGATCGGCTTGGTCCGCTCCAGACCGAGCACCCGATCGGCCCAGTCATAGCCGGGCGTTGAGGGATCGCCCATCCCGGCAGGCCCGGAGCTCATGGCCGCCAGCAGATCGCTGACCGCGGATCCCGAGCCCGGTTCCTCGGACCTGATGTCGTCCCCGGCGCAGAAGGCGCGCTCACCCGCGCCGGTCAGGATCCCGACGACGAGGTCGGGATCTGCCTGGAAGTCCAGGAGCGCCTCGTGCATCTGCCGGTGCATCACCTGGGTCAGCGGGTTCACCTTGCCGTTGCGGATGGTGAACGTGGCCACGGGTCCGGCCTTGACGTAATCGATGGTCACCGAATGTCCCTCGCGTGGATGGCTGGATGCCGCTGCGGGCGCCGGGGTTCGGTGCCGGCGACCCGCGCGAACGTCGTCGGGCTACTCGCCGTTGCCCTCTCGTGCAGCGGCACCACCGGAGTCGGCCCCGCCCTTCTCGGTCAGGAACCGGCCAAGGCTGGCGCGCCACATCGCCCTGGCGTGGAAGGAGCCATCGGGGTTGATCCCGGCAGGGATGCCGTAGCGGATCAGCGTCTCGAGCAGCGGGCTCAGCTGCTGGCCGTAGAGCTGCATGCACGGCTCCGGTGCCACCCCGGGCCACGAGTAGCAGGACACGACCGTGCGCCGGTGGTCGGTCGGGATCCCCGGGGGGAGCCGGTCCCATGCCGGGTCGTCCGGCCCGAACTCCCACTGATCGAGGTTGCCCTGGGGGATGCCCTCGATCCCTCGGACCACGGGCGGATCGTTGTCCAGCAGGTAGGGGTCGACCGCGAGATCGCAGATCACGGCATGGGCGGGCATGAACCCGAGCCACGCGTTGGGGAACAGCGGTCGCGACGTGTCGCGCCTCGCGGTGGCATCGACGAGGATGTCGGTGACCGCCAGCCGATGCTGGAGATAGGCCTCGTTCCCCGACAGGTTCTGGTCGACGACCACGACCTCGACCCCCGGCAGGCCCTCGCGCATGAACCGCTCGTTGCGCGCGTCGTCGCCACACCGGACCGCCCATTCGACGGCGAGCTTGCCGACCCCGCCCGAGCCCATGATCGTGACCCGGACCGGAAGCCGCATCGGTGACAGCAGCGCCGGCCATCGACGTTCGAGCGTGTCGAACGCTGCGGCCAGGCCGTTGCGGGCCACGTCGCGCAGGTTCTGGACGAGGCGCCGGCCGTCGTCGCCGGTCACCATGTCGAGCGCGATCGCCTCGATGCCGAGGCCGCCGAGGAGCTCGACCCGTGCCGGCCGGGTCACGAAGTGGAGCATGGAGATCAGCAGCGATCCTGGCTGGAGCAGGTCGTACCGGCCCTCCGGGGCGCGCAGCACGACCACGATGTCCTGGGCGTACGCGGTCGCATCGTCGACGATGTTGACGTTCGGCGACACCGCGCGGTAGTCGTCATCGGTGTATCCCATCCCGGTCCCGCTGCCGGTCTCGACGAACACATCCAGGCCCTTCTCCGCCAGCAGGCCGATCAACGGCGGCAGGAACGCCCGCCGCTCACCGGGCTCGTTGTACATGCGCGGGAAGCCGATGCTGAGATCATCGTCCGGGATCATCGATACCTCGGTCGTGGCGTTCTTCAGGGCCATGGGCATGCGTCCGGCGTCTCCGTCCCGACGAGCCCTCGGCGCCATCATCGACCAGGCGAGCGTTGCTCCACAACGTCCAGGCGGACCTGCGGTTTG